>CAVSKH010000001.1:0-181565 GCA_963728505.1 uncultured Actinomycetota bacterium
CACGACGCAGGTCGCCCCGACCGCGGCGACTCAGCCGTCTACGAACAGCCCGTGGGCGAGGCACTGGACTACCGGATCGACGTCCTGACCCGCGCCTGCGCCCCACCTCGAGAGCCTGCCGAGCTCACGCCTGCGGCCGGCGTACCGCGGGCTGGAGCCGGACTCCCAGAACGTGTGGGGTCGGCGGCTGGCGTTGGAGGCATCAGACCTGGTCCGGTTCTCCCGGACCTATCGCTACTGGCGCAACGCCCAGGTCGACATGCTGGACGCCGATGGGCGGTGCCGCGACCAGCTCACCGCGCTGGTGGACGGGCAGGCTGCCCGCGACCGTGCGGGGGACGCCGGCGTCCGCGAACTGGCTCATGCCACGGTCGTCGCCACCTCTCCCCTGCGTCTGGATGTGGGCTCGCGCCGCCTCGGAGATGGGACGCGCGCTGTCCTTCTCCACGGGCCCGGTGGACCGGCGCTCGAGGGGACAGCCGACCTCAAGGTCCAGGCGGGAGCTTCAAGCTGGAAGGAATGCCATCGGCCTGCTGACCGACGACGGCGGTGGGAAGGGCTGCTGTGGCAGCCGCTCGTCATCCCCACTCTCAGCGTTGGGGACGCCCTGGTCATCGGCGAGGCCGACTGGTTCAGCAACCCCTACAGGTCGGGCCACGAGCTCGCCGTGAAGCGACCCCAGCTCGACGGACTGGCGGCACCCAAGAGCTCCTGCGAGCCGGACTCCTACGAGACCGACCCCGATACCCACCAGTGGTGCTGCCGCCCCCACCTCGCAGCGGAGGCGCAGTGGTCAGACGAGATCGCCGAACGCCGCTCGCGAGGCGAGCTCAACCCGGAGGTGTGGCCGCCGGTCATCGACGAGGACCGGTTCGACCCGGTCGACGAGGCCGACCCCGTCCCCGGCACCGACCCGGGTCCGATCCCTGAGGGCCTGACCCTGGACGATGTGGACTGACGACATGACGATCGACTTCCGCGTTCCGGACAGTGACCTCGGCGAGGTCCGCCACCACTCGCAGGCAGCGGCGGCAAACGTGCTGGCTGCCGCCGAAGCCACCGCTGCCGTGATGGGCGTGCTGAACGGGACCGAGACCCACGAGAAGGTGCTGCTGCGTGCTGCGGCCGGTGCGGGAAAGTCGGTCGCGCTGGTGTCCATGGTCGGGGAGGCACTCGCCAACCCCAACTGCCTGCGGGTCGCGGTGACGGCCTTCGCGAACAAGCAGGTCATCCCGCTCGCGCAGAAGCTCGGCGCGACGTACGGGTCGAGCAGGTCTGCCTCTTCGTCTCGGAGAAGTGGCGCAGCAAGCTCCCCGACGACCTACCGACGTGGCCACCGTCGTGACGAAGTCGCGGGAGATACCCGAGTCGGCGCGGGTGGTGCTCGGGGTGTCCCACAAGTTCAAGGTGTGGGGCGAGCACGGCCGGATGCGGGAGCACCTGGGTCCGGGAGCGAACGGGGAGCGGATCTTCGACGTGCTGTTCGTCGACGAGGCCTGGCAGCTGCCGCTGCACCTCTTCAGCGGCGTGGAGGGCTACGCGCCGGTGGCGGTGGGCGTCGGGGACGTCGGCCAGCTGCCTCCGATCGACCCCAGCGAGAACCCCTGGCGAGGCGATCCCGGCTACAACCCCTATCGGGCCTGGCCAACCGCCTTCGAGGGGACGGCCACCACCTTCGCCCGAGACCTGCCGGCGGTGTGGCGGCCGACAGCCGAGCAGCTGCCGCTGTGGCGAGCCTTCTACGGCGACTGGGACCACTCGACTGCGTGGCTGCTCCTGGTGACCGCCGGATCGAGCCGCCGGAGCTCACCGGCGTGGCCGACTCGGTCTGGTCCGCCGTTGCCAGCGGGCGTCCCACGCTGCTCGAGGTCGCCGGGTTGCCCGACCCCGAGGCTGCGGACATCGACCTGCCGCTCCTCGGGGTGCTCGAGGACCTGCTGGTTCCTCTGCTCGAAGGGGGGTTTCACCACGGTCGAGCGCCTGTACGACAACGACGGAGAACCTTCGGGCGAGCACCGGGTTTCGGCGGTGGAGCCGTCCGGCGACCCGTTGATCGTGGTCCTGGCCACGCGAAACCAGGCGGTCGACGACGCCAGCGAGATGGTGTCGCGGCTGACCGAGAAGCTCGACCTCCCCGATGGTGTGCTCGTTGCCTCGACCGTCGACTCCTGGCAGGGGCAGACGAACCGGATCACGATCGCGCTGCACCCCCTGTCGGGTGCGGACAACCTCGACGAGTTCAACTCCGCTTTCGGACGGCTGGCCGTCACCTGCACCCGCGCGACGCACGGGCTGCTCCTGCTCGCGCGAACAGGCCTGGACGACCTGCTGGACGGGGTAGCTGCTCGGCCCGGCACGCCGTTCGGTGAGCCGGGGACCCGCGCGCTCCCCCGGCAGACGCACCAGCGGATTCTGTCGTCGTTCCAGCGCGGAACCTGGTCGCCGTACGCATGACGGATGCCAACGAACTGTCGGACGCTTGGGGCAGTCTGTCCTGATGGCCGACTGGAGCAGGCTGCGTAGTGCCCTCTTGCGCGTTGACGGATCGATCCGATTCACCTGGGCCGAGTTGGACGACCTGGTCGGAGGATTGCCGCCGTCCGCCGCTCGTCACCGCGCCTGGTGGTCAGGTGACCGGTCGCACGTTCGCTCCTGGCGGGACGCAGGCTTCGGCGTGACCGAGCTTCGCTTGGGCGAAGAGGTCACCTTCGTTCGTGCCGAGCGACCAGAGCCCGCGGCTCTCGACTCCGCACGCCGCGGTGACTTGTCCGCCGTTTCAGATGCGGAGGTCATCCTCGTTACCTGCGTAAAGACCAAGCGTGAGCAACCAGCGGCGGCGCGCGACCTGTATAGCTCACCCCTCTTCACCAAGCAGCGCGCCTACGCGGAGCGCAGCGGCCTGCCGTGGTTCATCCTCTCCGCGGAGCACGGCCTGGTCGCGCCAGATGAGTGGTTGGCTCCTTACGAGCGGCACCTCCCCGACACCCCGTCGTCTTACCAGCGGGCGTGGGGCCTCTGGGTGGTGGAGCGCCTCGAGCTCCTGACTGGCCCGCTCGAGGGGCGGTCAGTTGAAATTCATGCGGGTCAGGGGTACGTCGAGGCCGTGCGGGCGCCATTCGTCGCTAAGGGCGCGTCGTTGGTGGAGCCACTAGCAGGACTGGCCCACGGACAGCGGCTCGCCTGGTATGGCGCGACAGCGGCCGATGCGACAACCACAGTCTCGCGCCTCGAGTCGCGCTCCGCGTCGGCGGATATTGAATCAGTCTGCGAGACGCTACTGAGCGAAGCCCAGGCCATCACTCCCGCAGAGTTCATGGACACCAAAGGCGTGGCCCTGAGGTCGCCTGGGCTGTACTCCTGGTGGGTCGATGCAGCTGGTGCTGGTGACCTTTCCGCGGGGCTGGGGCATCACGTCGAGCCGGGGTTGATCTATGCCGGGCTCGCCGGCGCGACACGGTGGCCGAGCGGCAAGCGCTCGTCGAACACCTTGTGGTCGCGCATATCCGGGATGCACTTGGGCGGTCGTCACGAGTTCTCGACCTTTCGCCGAAGTCTCGGAGCGATCCATGCCCAGCGCCTGGGTCAGGCCACCATCGACGAGGAGCGGCTGAGCGAATGGATCTTCGCCCATCTGCGGCTCCTAGCCGTTCCACACCCTGACCCCGACACCCTGGGCCACGTCGAGCACGAAATGCTGAATCGCCTGAATCCCCCGCTGAATCTGAGTGGCGTACCAGAGACACCCGTCCGCTCGAGACTCAAGGAACTGCGTCAGCCGTTCGCTCGTCGCAAAGGCGCACCATGATCTCGCCCAAAGGTCAGGCAGTAGTGCTCGCGACCCAGTCGATCGGCTCTCCGTCCTGTTCCTTCTCGAGGAACTCGTTGATGCGCGAGAAGACGTGCGACGACAGCAGCGGGTCGGCGGCGTTGGCCTGGGCAGCTGGATGAGCGGCTTCCAGGATGCGGTGGCGGGACTGATCGATGAGGCGCTTCTTGGCTCTCGCCGCCCCACCCCACAGAGCGAAGATGACTGGCCTGCTGTGCTCTCTGCTGACCGCCCTGACGACGGCATCAGTGAAGCGCTCCCAGCCCCGTCCCCGGTGCGAGTTCGGCTCACCCTGCCGCACCGTCAGAGTGGTGTTCAGGAGCAGAACGCCCTGCCGCGCCCACGAGCTGAGGTCACCGCTCCGGGGAGCCTCGACCTTCAGGTCTTCGCTCAAAGCACGATGGACCTTCCGCAGCGACGGGGGCTTGGGCACCCCGTCTGGCACCGAGAAGCACAGGCCATGCGCTTGGCCTGGCCCGTGATAGGGATCCTGTCCCAGGATCACCACACGCACCTGAGCCAACGGCGTCAGGTGGAAGGCGGAGAACACTTGCTCGCGTGGGGGAAAGACTGTGTGAGCAGCTCGCTGCTCAGCGACGAATGCCTGAAGCCTTGACCAGTAGGGATCGGCGAGCTCCTCCTGCAAGGCGCTGGCCCAGTCGTTGGGCAACTGGTCCACCTTCGCGCTTTGGCCTCGGACCACGGCGCACTCCTCATCATCGACGGTCTGCCGCTTATCGACCCCGAGATCAGGCCGAGCTGAGAAAGTCAGCGTACCGACGCTCGACCCGTACCGGGTCTGGCCGGGCCAGGCGTTTGCTCGGCAGCACCATCAGCGGACGGTCGTGCATCTCCTGAAGCCCGTGCCGCAGCATCGGCCCGTCGACCTCGGCCAGGATGTCCTCACGGATGTGGAGCGTCAGGTCCGGCCGGATCCCGAGGATGCGACCGTCATACGCCGCATGGTGGATCTTGCACATCGCCAGCCCGTTCGGGACGACAGGCAGTCCGTCGGGCTGGCCGTCGGCGATGATGTGCGCCGCGTCGAGCAGCGAGTCATGCCGCAGCGCGCAGACCGCGCAGCGGGTCTCGTAGGCCAGCATCACCTGGGTGCGGAACACCCGCTGGTGCAGCCGGGCCTTGGTCAGCCGCTCGACGTATTGCCGGGAGTCGTCGTCGAAGTCAGTCGAGGTGTCGAGGAACCGCTGCGCAGGATCCAAGGCGAGCGCGAACTGCAGCTGCGCCGGCTCATCGCTGGCCACCCAGACCGGGTAGATCGGCTCGTAGACGCCCTGCGCGACGCCCACGAACCAGATCAGTGGCAGCTTGAGCTCGCCCGGCTCGTCGAAGCGCACGATTCTCGGGATGCTCGGGGTCGTCGCCGCGGTACTTGTAGCGCTGCAACCCATCAGGCCCGATCGAGTCCGCGTACGGCGGCGTCGCGCCAGGCGGCGTAAAGGTGGTGCGGATGGCGAGAGCCGCTTCCATGCCCGCGGGCTTGCGGATGCCTCGCTGCCGATCCATCAGGGGGATCCGCTGACCTTCGAACTCGAAGCCGCTCAGCCAGGCGTAGTCGACGCGTTCGCTGGGCCGAGCATCGAGCCAGCGCATGGCCGCGACGCGAGCGGCGCGTTCCGCATCAAGCGACGGCATGGAGACTCCCCGAGGTCACACTTGACACCCTGTCAGCTCGATCCGGTTTGAGCGAGGGTCTGGCCTCGTAGAGGCAGATGACCAGAGGGAGCAACGCTCGAGCGGGTCACTCGCTCAACGCCTCGTGGCGGTCGGCCACGCGGTCGCTCGGAAAGCCTCGAGTCGTTCGATGAGATCCTTCGCTTCGTCCTGCTCGACCTTGTTCCCGTCGAGGCCTCGCAACCACGAGACCAATTGTCGGCCACCCACGAACTCGACCCCGTCGAGCATGGTTCCCTGCGCGATGTCGTCCTGCAGTGCGCCCCAGACCACGACGACAGGGCGCAGCGGGCGCGGACTTGCTGCGCCTCCCCGCCGAGTTTGTTCCGGCTTCCGAAGGCTCCGGATGACACCCTCGGCCCGCACCTTGCACCTCTGGGCGGACTGCACCATCGCGTCCCGGCCGGCACCATCGGAATGGCTTCGCCATTTCGAGTCGATGGCGAGCAGGCCCCCCGACCGCGTCACGACCAGGTGGTCGATGTCGCCGAACGCGACCGCGACGCTGTCGACCCAGCCCCAGATGAGCTTCTTGTGCTGCGCCTTTCTCAGCTGGTCACGGGTGTTCTCCTCACCCCATGCCCCTCGCAACTGGAAGATCGCCTCCCGGTCGTGAGCGATGAACGTCGATGTCACAGCTCCTAGGAAGGCCGCGATGATGACGGCGTGCAGCATGCCTAGGAGGTACAGCTTCCACGCGGTCCGCTCTCCGATGCCGAGCAAGAGAAGAGACTCGATAACGACGAGGGCCACTGCGCCCAGGGCCATGACCGAGATCGGCTTCCAGTTCCTCCTCGCCCACGTCCTGAAGAGCACACGGAGCTCTCGGCGCGGATAGGGGAGATACCTAGGCATGCCCCGATCAAACCAGCGCCGCCGCATTGCGCGCATGGAAACTGGACGCATTCGATACTTGAGCCCGGTCTCGACTGGTTCGAACACCCAGCGGTGCGCCACAAGTGGGCCACCGGCCAGAACTGAGGCAATGGTAGCGTGATGGTATGCGCACTACCATCGATGCTGCCGGCCGAGTGGTGCTCCCCAAGGCCCTCCGGCTCGACGTCGGCATCGTCCCGGGTGAGGTGGAGATCGTGGTGGACGGCGACGCCCTGCGCATCAGCGCGGTGGCCAACGACGACCTCGTCGAGGACGACGGGCTGCTGCTCCTGCCCGACGGCCCCGCGCTGAGCGCCGACGACGTCCGCGACCTGCGCCTTGCCGACCAGCGCTGACCCGCTGCTGCTGGACACCAGCGCCGCGATCGCGCTGGTCCAGCCGGGCCACGTCAAGCACGAGCCAGCGCGCTCTCTCGTCCGGGGGCGCCCGCTGGGACTCTCCGGGCACGCCGAGCTCGAGACCTACTCCGTGCTCACCCGCCTGCCCCCGCCGCAACGGCTGACGCCCGCGACCGCGCTGCGACTCATCCGAACCAACTTCCCGCACACCCGGCGCCTCCCCGTCGCGCGGGCGGCCGACCTCGTGGAGGAGCTCGCCGGTCTCGGCATCGCCGGCGGGGCGACGTACGACGCCCTGGTCGGCGCCACCGCTCGACACCACGACCTGACGCTGCTCACCGGCGACGCCCGCGCCGCCGCGACCTACCGCTCCTTGGGCGTCGACTTCACCCTGGTCTGACTGCCCGCGAGAGGCACCCGCACACGCTGAACGGGAGAGGTCTGCGCCCACCAGGTGGGCGCAGACCTTCCCCCTTCCAACCCGTCGCGGACGGGTCAGGCGCGGCGGGCCTTGACCAGCCGCACCAGACTGGTCAGCAGCAGGCACAGCTGCCAGAGCACGAAGCCGAACAGCGCGACGAAGAAGAGCACCGCCAGCGGACCCAGGTTGAAGGCGATCAGCGGCAGTGACGCCAGGCCGGCCGCACCGATGAGCAGGCCCAGGTGTCCCAGCCACTTCGGCAGCGCCTTCGAGCTGACGATGCTCGCCGAGACGGCGAGGACGAAGAGCGACTGAGGCACGATGATCCCCACGTCGGAGAAGGTCTCCCCCAGGTGGTTGAACAGCTCCAGCGTCTCCAGCGTCGAGTCGCTCAGGTGCGTGAGCTTCCCGTCGTCATCCGCGGCGACCAGAGGTACGGCGGCGACGGCAGCCTGCATCATCAGCCAGGTCGCCGTCAGTGCTCCCGCGACCGTCGCCAGGTCCACCCGGAAGCCGGCGCGCCCCTGGACCTCGATCAGGAGACGCCGCAGCGAGACCGTCAGGAGGATGATGCCCAGGGCCGCCAGCGCGTAGCCCAGCACGCCCACCCCGATCGCCGAGGCGTTGTCCTCGGCCCAGCGTCGCACCGTCCCGCCAGCGGCCCCTTCGTCCGGCGCATCGGGACCGCTGGCGAAGAAGGAGACCAGGGTGAGGGCGCTCGACCCCGCCACGGCGCCGTACAGACGGGTGACCGATCGTCCGGTGAGCGGCGGGGAGTCGGGGGTCGTCGTGGTCATCTCAACTCCTGTCGCAGGAGCCCGAAGCGCCGGGCACGTCTGGTGTCGATGCTGCTGCGCCCCGCCGTCCCCGCGATAGAGACAGGCGACCCGACCCCTCCCGCGCCACCCGGGACATCTGTCCCTGCCTCCACTCACCGGAGGCTCGACGGGGGTGAGGAGGCTTAGCCTGTGCCCCATGGGGCACAGGGCCACATCGGTCGCCACATCGGTCGAGTCTTCGGACGCCGGGCACTCCGCGGCCCGGGCATCCGCCGCTGCGCTCGGCATCGGCTCGACCCTCGCCTTCGTCGTCGCCGCAGTCGTGACGGTCGGCGACCGCGGCCTTGAGGGGTGGGCCGACGTCGCCTACCTGGCGTCGCTGGTGCTCCTCGGCGTCGTCGGGGCCTTCGTGCTCTGGCACCGCCCCCTCAACCTGCTGGCGTGGGCCCTGCTCGTGGTGGGGTTCTGCATCGGGTGCTCGATGGCGCTGGACACCTACGCCTTCCACGCGCTGCAGGGAGGTGGCGACTCGGCGCTCGGGGTCTGGTCGCGATGGGCGCAGGACTGGCTGTTCGTCCTGGGGTGGGGCACAGCCACCACCCTGGTGCCCCTGCTGCTCCCCGACGGTGTGCTTCCCTCGGCGCGCTGGCGCCGGTTCGCCGGGCTCGTGGTCGCGGTCCTCGCCGCCGCGGTCGTGACCCAGGCACTGAGGCCGGGACCGATCGGCGAGGACCTTCCGGTCGCCAATCCGGTCGGCCTCCCCGGCGCCGCCGGGGACCTTACCGCCACCCTTGCTGACGTCGCCTTCGTCGCACTGACGCTGCTGACCGTGGTCTGCCTCGTCGCCCCCGTGGTGCGCTGGCGGCGCGCCGACGGCGCGGTGCGGCGCCAGCTCGCCTGGGTCCTGCTGGGCGTGCTCATCGCCGGGGGAGCGCTCGTGCTCGCGATGCTGCTGGGGCTGGCCGGCGTCGACGAGAGCGTCCTGACCTTCGTCGCCGCCGCCGGCCTCGCCGCCGTACCCATCACCCTGGCGGTGGCGATCCTGAGCGCGGGCCTGCTCGACATCGAGCGCGTCCTGAGCCGGACCGTCCTGGTCGCGACCTTCTCCCTGCTCTCGCTGACCACCTACGTCGTCACGCTGGTGGTGACCTCCCACTGGTTCGACGAGCGTGCCGGGCTGGCGCTGACGCTGCTGGCAACCGCTCTCGTCGCCGTCATCCTCGGCAACCTGCGCGAGCAGCTCGAGGGACGAGTACGACGGGCCTTCTTCGGACCCCCGACCGACCTCGGCCCCCTCGGCAGGGAGCTCGCCGAGATCGTGGCCCGACACCGCGACGGTGCCCGGCTGCTCGACGAGCTGGGCCAGACCGTGCGCGACCGCGAGCAGGAGAAGCTGCGCATCCGGCGCGACCTGCACGACGGCGTCGGGCCGTTGTTGGCGGCGGCGACCCTGCAGGTCGACGCCCTCGGCCGGCGTCTCGACGGCGAGGACGAGCAGGGCGCCGAGCTGACCGGCCGCATCGTCGAGGAGCTGCAGCGCGCCCTTCAGGAGGTCCGCTCCGTGGTCGAAGGTCTGCGCCCCGCGGTGCTGGACCAGCTGGGCCTCGCGGCAGCCCTCGACGAGCACGCCCTGGCGCTGCGCGACGCGGGGCTGGGAGTGCACGTGCACGTCGATGACACAGCGGAGAGTGCCGGCCCCGCCGCCCTGCTTGCCGCCTTCCGGGTCACCACCGAGGCGATGACCAACGCGCTCAAGCACGCCGACGCCTCCCACGTGGAGGTGAGCATCCACCGCCGCGGGGCATCCCTGGTGATCCGCGTCGTCGACGACGGGGTCGGCATCGGCCCCTCAGCCGGCGTCGGGGTCGGGATGAGCTCGATGAGCGACCGAGCGCTCGAGCTCGGCGGCCAGTTCTCCTGCCGACGCGCCTCGCCCCGCGGCACCGAGGTGCGCGCCGACATCCCCGTGGAGGCCTCATGATCCGGGTGCTGCTGGTCGAGGACCATCCGATCTTCCGCGACGGTCTGAGGTCGGGGCTGTCCTCCGCCGAGGACATCGAGGTGTGCGGCGAGGCCGTCGACGTACCGGGTGCCGTGTCAGCCGCCTGCGACCTGCAGCCCGACGTGATCCTGATGGACCTCGAGCTCGACGGCGGCAGCGGCATCGAGGCGACCTCGCAGATCGTCGAGCGGACTCCAGGCGCAGCCGTGCTGATCCTGACGATGCACGACTCCGAGACGTCGGTGTTCGCCGCGGTCTGCGCGGGCGCTCGGGGCTACCTGCTCAAGGGCGTCGACCAGGACGCGCTGCTGCGCGCCGTCCGCGGGGTGGCGGCGGGCGAGACGCTCTTCGGGCCCGGGGTCGCCGCACGGGTGCTGAGCCGGCTGCGCCAGTCCCCCGGTCCGCCCGGGGCCGCGCCAGGCGAGGACCACGAGCTGCTCACCGAGCGGGAGCGCGAGATCCTCGAGCTGATGGCCCAGGGCTGGGGCAACGGCGCGATCGCCCAGCGCCTCGTCCTCTCACCGAAGACGGTGCGCAACAACGTCTCGCGCATCCTCGGCAAGCTGCAGGCCGCCACCCGCGGTGACGCGATCGTACGAGCCCGGCGCTGGGGCTACGGCAACCCCTGAGAACCGCCCACTGCGCTGGTGGTCGGTGTGTCGAGCAGGCATCATGAGCCACATGCCATCGGACGCTGCTGCCAGGAGCGCTGACGTGGAGCAGATGTGGGCCGACTACCGGGCCGCCCACCCCGACGTACCGGACGGGCCGGTCGAGGCCGATTCCTTCGGCGACTCCCCCGAGCTGGCCGACGAGCTGCTCGCGTTCGTCACCGACGGGCCCAAGCGGGCGACGGCGGGCATGGTTGCCGACTTCGTCGCTGAGGGTGAGCCGCTGCCGCGGATCGGCTCGCACTGGATCGCCTGCGACGGGGCCGGCGCCCCCCGGGTCATCCTTCAGACCATCGAGCTGCGGCTGGGTCCACTGTCATCGGTCGACGAGCAGTTCGCGTGGGACGAGGGCGAGTACGACCGCACCCTCGCGAGCTGGCTCGACGGCCACCGCCGCTACTTCGAACGGCGCTGCGACCGGCTCGGGCTGGCATTCTCCGATGACATCGACGTGTGCTTCGAGCGCTTCCGCGTGGTGTGGCCGCCCGAGCTGGCCGACTGAGGGGGTCTCGACAAGCTCGGCCGGCGACGGGGTCTCGACCGGCGCCGACGGACGTCCGACCAGCGACCAACGTCCTGGTATTGACCGGGCTTGGCAACCGCCGAGCCCAGGAGGACGGTGGGGTGCGTAGCGACGGCGCAGCCGGCGCCGTCCACAGGAGGGACTCACCATGTGGGCACGCAGCACGACCGTCTACGGGACACCGGACACCATCGAGAAGGGCATCGACTACGTCCGTGATGACGTCTGGCCCATCCTCCAGCGGATGGATGGGTGTCTCGGGCTGTCGATGATCGTCGACCACGAAGCCGGCACCGGCATCGTCACCGCATCCTGGGCCGACGAGGCGGCGCTGGAGGCGAGCCGCATGAGCGTGAGCCCGTTGCGTCAGCGAGCCACCGAGATCATGGACCTGACGACCCCACCGGTGGTGGCCGAGTGGGAGATCGCCTCCATGCACCGCGCCCACCACGCCGAGCAGGGCACCTGCGTGCGCGTCGCCTGGTCACACGTCCCGATCGACACCACCGATGTCGCCATCGACTGGTACCGCAGCTCACTGCTCCCCCAGATCGAGCAGCTCGAGGGCTTCGTCAGCGCCAGCCTCATGGTCGACCGCGCCAAGGGCGCCGGGGTCACCTCGATCGCCTTCGAGTCACGCGAGGCCATGATCGCGACCCGCGACCAGGCCGACTACCTGCGCGGACGCAGCACCCAGGAGGCCAACGCGGAGTTCCTCGACGTCGCCGAGTTCGAGCTGGTGATGGCCCACCTGCACGTGCCGGAGGTCGTCTGACCGCTCAGCAATCCTCCAGCACGAAGCGGGGCTGGACGGTGGCGCTCTGTGTGGTCTCCTGCTCTGACTCGCGCAGCGTGCCGCCGCCCAGCGTCCACTCGCGCACCTGGACCGGTGCCGGGGAGCTCGTCGTCTGATCGCCTGATCCATGTCTCGTGACACGCACCGAGCTCACGATCGGTTGCCTCGACCCGCGAGGTTGTCACGAGTGCGGTGCAATCAGCCCACGACGAACCGGGACTCCCCTCGCTGAGTTCCGCGTGGGGAGTGCCAGGTGGGCTGCATACCTTGGGAAACCGGAGGCCGGTGACCTACTCGGTCAGGTCGACGGCACGGACCTCGACCGCCTCGATCGCGCGGCCGATCTCGTCCAGCACGTCGGCGGGGATGGCGCTGTCCACCGACAGGGCGACCAGCGCGTGACCGCCGATGGTGTCGCGGCAGACCTGCATGCCGGCGATGTTGACCTTCGACTCGCCCAGCAGCTGACCGACGGTGCCGACCATGCCCGGACGGTCCTCGTAGCGGAAGAACGCCAGGTGCTCGGTGGGCTCGATGTCCACGTCGTAGTTGTCGACCTCGACCAGCCGCTCGCGCTGCGTGATGCCGATCAGGGTGCCGCTGACCGAGACCTGCTCACCGTCCGCGAGCGTGCCGCGGATCGTGATCAGGTTGCGGTGGTCGGGGCTCTCCGGCTCGATCACCAGGCGTACGGCGACCCCGCGCTCGGCTGCCAGCAGCGGCGCGTTGACGTAGGAGACGGTCTCCTCGACGACGTCGGCGAAGACACCCTTGAGCGCCGCGAGCTCGAGCACCTTGACGTCGTGCTCGGTGATCTCGCCGCGCACCTCGACGTCGATCTGCTGGGCGAGCTCGCCGGCCAGCGCGGTGAAGATCCGTCCCAGCTTCTCGGTCAGCGGGATGCCGGGGCGCACGTCCTCGGCGATCACACCGCCCTGCACGTTGACCGCGTCGGGCACCAGCTCACCGCTCAGCGCCAGGCGCACCGACCTGGCCACCGCGATGCCGGCCTTCTCCTGCGCCTCGTCGGTGGAGGCCCCCAGGTGGGGCGTCGCCACGACGCTCTCCAGCTCGAAGAGCGGGCTGTCGGTGCACGGCTCCTTGGCGAAGACGTCGAGCCCGGCGGCCGCGATCCGGCCCTCCTTCAGGGCGTCGTACAACGCCTCCTCGTCGACGATCCCACCGCGGGCGGCGTTGACCAGCACCAGGCTGGGCTTGGCCTTCGCCAGCTCGTCGGCGCCGATCATGCCGAGGGTCTCGGGAGTCTTGGGCAGGTGGACCGACATGAAGTCGGCCTCGGCGAGCAGCTCGTCCATCGACACCAGACGCACGCCCATCTGGGCGGCACGACCGGCCTGCACGTAGGGGTCGAAGGCGATGACCTTCATGCCGAAGGCGCTCAGCCGCTGCGCCACCAGCACCCCGATCCGACCGAGGCCGACGATGCCGACGGTCTTCTCGTACAGCTCGATGCCGGTGTACTTGCTGCGCTTCCACTCCCCCTGCTGCAGGGCGGCGTGGGCCGGGCTGACGTGGCGAGCCGCGGAGAGCATCAGCCCGACGGCCAGCTCGGCAGCGGAGACGATGTTGGAGGTCGGGGCGTTGACCACCATCACACCCAGCTGGGTCGCGGACTTGACGTCGACGTTGTCCAGGCCGACGCCGGCGCGGGCGATGACCTTGAGGCTCTTGGCTGCCTCCAGCACCTCCAGGTCGACCTTCGTCGCCGAACGCACCAGGATCGCCTCGGCGTCGGGGATCGCGGACAGCAGCTCTGCGCGGTCGGCTCCGTTGCAGGTGCGGATCTCGAAGTCGGGGCCCAGCGCGTCGATGGTCGCGGGGCTGAGCTCTTCGGCGATGAGTACGACGGGCTTGCTCAACAGAATGTCCTCGGAGGTGGTCGATGGCTGGTCGGCGATCCGCTCGTCCCAGAGGAGTGAGACGGGACCGGACACGACGCTGTGCCGCGGGCCAGCCTACCGCAGCCGGGTGACGAGCCCTGCTCCGGCGAGCGCCGCGGACGCGCTGCGCCGGTGCTCGGACTTGTCGGTGAAAGGTTGCAGCTCGTCGGCCCCCGGAGGTGCAGCCTCTCACCACCAAGTCTCCGACGGAGACTGACAGACTGACGCCGTGGGTGTGATGGACGAGGCCGAGCGCGTCGAGCCGGGCTCGCTGGCCGACTGGACGGCCTGGCTCGCCGAGCACCACACCCAGCCCACCGGGGTCTGGCTGGTCACCGCCCGCAAGTCCGACCAGCGGGTCTTCGACTACGAGTCCGCGGTCGTCGAGGCGCTGCGCTACGGCTGGGTCGACTCGACGGTGAAGACCATCGACGAGAGCCGCGCGATGATGTGGTTCGCGCCGCGACGCAAGCAGAGCGTCTGGACCCGCTACAACAAGCAGCGGGTCGCCCGGCTCGAGCAGGAGGGCCGGCTCGAGGCACCGGGGAGAGCCGCCGTCGAGGCCGCGAAGGCCAACGGGATGTGGACGATCATGGACTCCGTCGAGGACCTGGTCGTCCCCGACGACCTGGCCGCTGCCTTCGAGCAGCATCCCGGCAGCCGGGAGGCGTACGACGACTTCTCCGCCTCGGTGCGCAAGCAGATCCTCGGCTGGATCGCGCTGGCCAAGCGGCCCGAGACCCGTGCCGCACGGATCGCGAGGTCCGCCGAGCTGGCCGCGGAGGGCAAGCCGGCGCAGGGGTGAGCCCGCGCTGACCCGGCGGGGTGATCTCGACGGGCTCGATCGCCGTGGGGCCCAGGGTGCCCCTGAGCCGACCCTGAGGCGTGGCTCGGGGGAGGGTTCAGCGTCCTCCCCGATGCGGCGGGCGGGCCTGAGCGGCGAGGGTGAGGGCCATGATCACCGTTGAGTCCCTGACCAAGAAGTACGGTCGCTTCACCGCCGTCGACCACGTGTCCCTGACCGCCGAGCCGGGGCGGGTCACCGGCTTCCTCGGCCCCAACGGCGCCGGCAAGTCCACCACCATGCGGGTCCTCGTCGGCCTGACGCCCGCCACCTCCGGCGAGGCGCAGGTGCTCGGCAGCCGGTTCGCCGACCTGCCCAACCCCGGGCGCCAGGTCGGGGTGCTGCTCGACGCCTCCGCCCAGCACGCCGGCCGCACCGGCCGCGAGGTGCTGCGGGTCGCTGCCGACACGATGGGCGTACGGCGTGACCGCGTCGAGGAGATGCTCGACCTGGTCAGCCTCACCGACACCGAGGCCGAGCGACGCGTCAAGCAGTACTCGCTGGGCATGCGCCAGCGCCTCGGCATCGCCGCCGCGCTGCTCGGCGAGCCCGAGGTGCTGATCCTCGACGAGCCCGCCAACGGTCTCGACCCCGCCGGCATCCGCTGGATGCGCGACCTGTTGCGCACCTTCGCCGACAGCGGCGGCACCGTCCTGCTGTCGTCGCACCTGCTGCACGAGATCGAGGTCATCGCCGACGACCTGGTCGTGATCGGCAACGGTCGGATCGTCGCCGACGGCAGCAAGGCCGAGCTGCTGGCCGCCGCCGGCACCTTGGTGCACTCCGTCGACGACGCGGTCCTGGCGCGCGCCCTGCAGCAGGAGGGGCACGACGTGTCCCGCACCGACGCCGGACTCATGACCAGCGCCGACGCCCCCGCCGTCGGGCTGATCGCGCACCGCCACGACGTCCCGCTGCGCGAGCTGCGCGCGGCCGACGGGGAGGGCCTGGAAGAGATGTTCCTCGAGCTCACCCGCGAGACCCAGCGCGACCACCTGACTGACCACACCACCGACCCCGAAGGAGCCGCGGCATGAGCGCCGTCGCGACCGCACCACGTCCCACCACCTCCGCGGCTCCTCGTACGCCGCCGCAACCGATCCCCTTCGGCCGGGTGCTGAAGGTCGAGCTGCGCAAGATGTTCAACACCCGCTCCGGCTTCTGGCTGATGGCGAGCATCCTGATCACCAACCTGCTCGCGACGGCGGGGGTGATCCTCTTCGCGCCGGAGGACGCGCAGGTCTACGACAACTTCGCGGCCGCGATCGGCTTCCCCATGGTCGTCATCCTGCCGATCGTCGCGATCCTCTCGGTCACCAGCGAGTGGAGCCAACGCACCGGGCTGTCGACGTTCACGCTGGTGCCGCACCGGGGTCGGGTGCTCGCGGCCAAGGCGACCGGAGCGCTGCTCGTCGCCCTGGTGTCGATGGCGCTGGCCTTCGGTGTCGGCGCTCTGGGCAACCTGCTGGGCTCAGCCGTCACCGGCACCGAGCTGGTGTGGAACATCCCTGTCCTCGAGGGACTGAACATCGTGCTCGGCAACGTCATCGGCATGCTGATCGGCTTCATGCTCGCCGTGCTGATCCGCAACTCCGCCGGCGCGGTCGTGGCGTACTTCGTCTACTCCTTCGTGCTGCCGACGATCACCGAGATCCTGTCGTCGACGCAGGAGTGGTTCCGCGACATCCGCGGTTGGGTGGACATCAACTTCGCGCAGGGACCGCTCTTCGAGACCCAGTCCGCGATGACCGGCGAGCAGTGGGTCCAGCTCGGCGTGACCGCGGTCGTGTGGATCCTGCTGCCGCTCGTCGTCGGGCTGACGATGCTGCGGCGCTCCGAGATAGCGTGAGAGAAGAGGTGAGAGCCATGTCGAACCAACTGGTACGCCCCGACGACCGCTGGATCGCCGGAGTCTGCTCCGGGCTCGGCCGCCGGTTCGGGATGACGCCCAACACGGTGCGGCTGCTGTTCGTGATCAGCTGCCTGCTGCCCGGACCACAGTTCGTGGTCTACATCGCGCTGTGGATCCTGATGCCCGACGAGCGCAAGGCGTACTGAGAGCGGCCTCCCGGTGGTCGAGCCTCGAGACCCGGGGGTGATCTCGACGGGCGCTCGCTCCGCTCGCTGCTCGATCAACGGAGGGCTCGATCAACGGAGGGCTCGATCACCGAGGGTCCGAGCCCAGGCGCTCGTGCAGCCGATCGCGCACCTCGTCCGGGGTCAGCTGGGCCCGTCGTCGTTGGTCGCGGGCGATCACGACCCCGGTCGCCGCGACCCCGACGACACCCCCGAGACCGAGCAGTCGCCACCAGGTGCCGCTGTTCATTGGCACCATCTCCTTCCATGAACCCGGTGATGCCGTCGAACGGCTCCACACTGACCTTGGACGAGGCCGTCGACCTCACCCGCACCGGCGACCTGTGGCTGTTCCGCGGCCACAGCACCGCCGACCACGCTATCCGGGTGCTCACCAACGCTCCGGTCAACCACGTGGGCATGGCCGTGGTGCTCGACGACCTGCCGCCGCTGATGTGGCACGCCGAGCTGGGCAAGGGTCTGGTCGACGTGTGGACCGGCACCAGGCAGCGCGGCGTGCAGCTGCACGACCTGCGCGAGGCGGTGGTCCAGTGGTGCGGCCGCTACGAGCAGCGGGCCTGGCTGCGCCAGCTCGACGCCACCGTCACGCCCGAGATGGAGGACGCCCTGCTGCGCACGATCGCGCGGCTCGACGGCACGCCGTTCCCCTCCACCGCCAAGCTGGCCGGTCGCTGGGCTCGCGGGCGGGTACGGCGCCAGGCGTCGGCCGAGGGCACCTACTGCGCGGAGGTGGTGGCAGCCACCTACACCGACATGGGTCTGCTGGAGGGCGCCCGTCCGACGAACTACTACGACCCGGGTCGCTTCTGGAGCGGTGACCACCTCCACCTGCTGCGCGGCGCGAGGCTCGGCCGGGAGATCGCGGTGCAGGTCTAGGCCGTCGCAGCGCTCCGGGCGAAGTCGACCACGCTCTGCAGCGAGTACGACCCGGCGTCGGTCCCCAGGCCCTGGGCGACCTGGGCAGCAGCGGCACAGCCGAGCTCGCCCGCCTCCCGCAGGCCCAGACCCGACGCCCGCCCGCGCAGGAAGCCCGCCGAGAAGGCATCGCCGCACCCGGTCGTGTCCACCACGTCGATGGCGTACGCCGGCACCTCCAGCTCCTCCTCCGAGGTCACCACGAGAGCCCCCTTGCGGCCCTGGGTGACAGCCACGCAGCCGACGCCCTTCTCGAGCAGCGAGCGAGCACCGTCCGCGAGCGAGTCGGCGCCGGTGAAGCCCAGCACTTGCTCGTCGTTCGGCAGCAGGTAGTCCGTGTGCGGCAGGGCGTCGGCGACCCAGGCCAGCATGTCGGGGTCGCCCGGCGCGAGGATGTCGAGTGACGTGGTGGCCCCCGCCTTCCGAGCGGCGGCGAGCAGCTCGCCCGCCGCCTCGCCGCCGAGGAACTCCGGCCCGCCCAGGTGGACGTGGGAGAACTCCCCGAGCGAGTCGAGGTCGACGTCGTCGAGGGTGAAGGCGGCGTTGGCGCCGATGCAGTGCCAGGCCGGCCGGTCGCCGTTGGGCCTGACCGGGATCACCGAGGCGGACGTCTGCTGCTCGCCGCGCCGCAGCAGCCGCGAGGTGTCGATGCCCTCGCGGGCCAGCAGGGCGAGCAGCGTGTCGCCGATCGGGTCCTCTCCCAGCGCGCCGAGGCTCACGACGTCGGCACCGAGCCGGCTCAGCACGAGTCCGGTGCCGCCCGCCGTGCCGGCGGCGGAGAAGCGGATCGTGTCGACCAGCGCGCCCTCCGACCCCTCCGGGATCCCCTCGACGCCGACGGTGTGGACGTCGAGCACGTGGACACCGACCACGGCGATCCGCGGAGGTGTGGACGTCTGGTCGGGGTTGCCGGTCATGAGTTCTCCTGGGTCGTGCCGTAGCGACGGTTGATGGCGTGGAGGACGACGTCCTCCTGCTGCTGGACGGTCAGGACGCGGGGGGTGCCCAGAGCGCTGGCGCGGTGGTGCAGCGCGGCCAGCCACTCGAGCAGCAGCGCGTGCTCGACGGCCTGGTCGAGGCTCGCGCCGACGGCGACGCTGCCGTGGTTGGCCATGAGGGCGGCCTGACGGTCGGTGAGGGCGTCCCGGACGTGACCGGCGAGCTCGGGTGTGCCGAAGGTGGCGTAGGGGGCCACCCGGACGGCGCCGCCCAGCGTCAGCTGCTGGTAGTGCAGCACGGGCAGCTCGTCGAGCACGCAGGCCACCGCCGTCGACCAGGGCGCGTGGGTGTGGACGACCGCCGCGACGTCCAGGTCGGCGTAGAGGGCGAGGTGCAGGTCGAGCTCGGAGGTGGGGACGAGCCGGCCCTCGACCACCTCGCCGTCCAGGTCGACCACGGTGACGTCGTCGGGCGGGCAGGCGCCGAGCACGACCCCGGTGCCGGTGACCGCGACCCGGTCGCCCTCACGGGCCGAGACGTTGCCGGCAGTGCCGACCAGGAGTCCCTCGTCGGCGAGTCGCCGGGCGGCCGCGGCGACAGCGGATCGCAGCGCAGCGCTCACGCTCCGGCCACCCGTGCCTGGAGGTACGCCGTCACGGCGGTGATGCCCTCCTCGAGCAGCACCGCGTCACCCGCGATCTCCTCGCCGAAGGCCACCTCGAAGGCCCGGTCACCGAGCTCGACGGCGACCCGGGCGACCTCGGGGCCGAGCGAGGGCGGCACCAGACCCGTCTTCGAGGCGTAGCCGTGCAGGTCCTGGGCGATGCGGCGGTTGTGCTGGCGGCCGTAGTCGCGCACGGTCGCGTTGCCCCGGCCGCGCAGGTAGATCTCCACGAAGGCGGGGCGGCGGTGGTAGACCTCCACGAAGGCGCGCATCGTCGCCTCCACGAGCCCGGCGAGGTCGGTCGGCTCGCGGACGGAGAGCGTCGCGGCGACGTGCTCGTCCATCTCCGCCATGTCGCGGTCGGCCAGGGCGAGCATCACGTCCTCCTTGTCGGCGAAGTACTGGTAGAGCGTCGCGACCGGGACCCCGGCGGCCTCGGCGATCCCGCGGGTGGTGACCGCCTCGACCCCTTGCTCGACGACCAGCGCTGCGGCCGCGTCGAGCATCTCCGCGACCCGTCGGCGGCTGCGCGCCTGGGTCGGGACGCGCCGGGCCGGGGACGCGGGGCGTTCGGCGTCGTGGACCTCAGCAGTAGCCCGAGGGGTGGCTGGGTCGTTGGGGAGAGAGGTCGCGCTGCTCACCCGAGCAGTGTAACCTCGTTTCCTGAACCTGACACAGATACAGGTTCTGAGATGTTTCGTCGTCCACCCGGGGGAACCATGAGCCAGCCCGTCCTCGACCACCCGCTGAGCCGCCGCGCCGCCCTGGGAGGCGGCCTGGGCGCCGCCTCGGCCCTCGCCCTCGGCGCCCTCTCCGACGAGGTCTCCGCAGCGACTCGCCAGGGCTCCCTGCCGCGCCGGGTCCACACGGTCGTGGTCGGCGGTGGCATCTCCGGCCTGATGGCCGCGCGCAAGGTCGCCCAGGGGGGTCGGTCCGTGCTCCTCGTCGAGGCCCGCCGCCGCGTCGGCGGCCGGGTGTGGAACCACGAGCTGCACACCGGTGGCGTGATCGAGCGGGGAGGAGCCTTCGTCGGGCCCACCCAGGACCACATCCGTGACCTGGGCCGCGAGCTCGGCGTGCAGGAGTTCAAGGAGTACAACGAGGGCAACAGCGTCTACGTCTCCAGCACCACCGGTCGCCTGGAGTACCAAGGCACGATCCCGCCCGACCCGACGATCCTCCCCGACGCCGGCCACCTGCTGACCCGGCTCGACAACATGGCGGCCGAGATCGCCGTGGACGCCCCCTGGTCGCACCCCAAGGCCGGTGAGTGGGACTCGATGACCCTCGCGGAGTGGATCCGCGCCAACGCGATCAACAAGGACGGCGTCGAGAACCTGATCCGCAACTGGACCCAGCCCGGCTTCGGCGCGGATCCCTCGGAGCTGTCGCTGCTGTACGTGGTCTGGTACATCGCCTGCTCCGGCAACGAGCGCAACGTCGGCACCTTCTCCCGCAACTCCGACACCGAGAACGGCGCGCAGGAGCGTCGCTACATCGGTGGCTCCCAGCTGATCCCGCTGCGCATGGCGCGCCAGCTCGGCGACCGGGTGGCTCTGGCCGCGCCGGTGCGACGCATCGACCAGCGTGACGGGCACGCGGTCGTGCACACCGGCCGCGGGAAGGTCCGGGCCAAGCACGTGATCGTCGCGGCTCCGCCCTCCCTCGTCCTGGACATCGACTGGTTCCCGCGACTGCCCAGACGCCGCCGACAGCTGTTGCAGCACATGGACATGGGCCAGCTGATGAAGTGCGACGCCGTCTACGACGAGCCGTTCTGGCGCGGTCAGGACCTCAACGGCTTCGGCCTCAACGACTCCGGCGCGGTGCGCGTGGCCTTCGACAACTCCCCGAGCGACGGCGACCCCGGCGTGCTGCTGGCCTTCGTCGGCGGCTCGACCTGGCGTGAGTACGGCCTGCTCCCCCGCGCCGAGCGCAAGCGACGTGTCCTCGAGGGGTTCGCCGCCTTCTTCGGCGAGCAGGCGCTCCACCCGGTCGAGTACACCGAGCAGGACTGGACCAAGGAGCGGTGGACCCGCGGTGGACCCGTCGCGATCATGGGCCCCGGCACGCTCACCTCGTTCGGACCGGCGATCCGCAAGCCGTTCGGTCGCGTGCACTGGGCCGGCACCGAGACCTCGACCTACTGGACCGGCTACATGGACGGCGCGGTGCGCGCCGGCAAGCGGGCCGCCCTGGAGGTGCTGGAGCGCCGATGACCACCACAGCCACCCTGCGACCCACCCGCCTGGTCGCGGCGCTGACCGCCCTGGCCACCGGCCTGCTCCTCGTGCTGGCGCCGAGCGCCGACGCGGCGGGGCGGGAGCGCTGGGACACCCGCGTCTTCGCCAAGGTGCAGTCACCCGGCTACCCGGCGTACGTGTTCGTGCACCGCAACGGCCGGGTCTACGCCGGCACCTACACCAACCCGACGGGCGACACCCAGCACTCGATCGTGCGCGAGTGGACCCCCGATGGCACCCTCACCCGGAGCTGGACGGTCAGGCACCAGGACCTGGACGAGGACCACGGCGTCCAGGTCGCCAACCAGACCAGTGACGGCCGGCTGGTGCTGCTGGAGAAGTCCACGGCGTCGGTCATCCTGCTCAACCTGCGCACCGGCGGGCAGAAGGTCGTCGCGCACCTGCCTGACCTGCCGGCGTGCCAGCCACCGACGCAGCCGGCTCCCGGTTGCTCGCCCAACGTCAGCGACGAGAAGCCGATCCCCAACTACGCGAGCTGGGGTCCCGGTGGCCATCTCTACGTCACCGACTACGCCCAGGCCGTGATCTGGAGGATCCCACGACGCGGCGGCAAGCCGCGCGTCTGGTTCGCCTCGCCCCAGCTGGACGGCACCGAGTTCGGCACCACCGGCATCGTGTGGCGTCCGGGCCGCCGTGACTTCCTGATCTCCCAGCAGTCGACGGCCGCCGATCTCTCGCTGCCCACCAACGGCAAGCTCTACCGGCTTCCTGTCACCAAGACCGGAAAGCCGAAGACGTTGAGCACGCTGTGGACCTCGCAGCCCACCGAGCTCCCCGACGGCTTCGGCATCGCCCGCTCCGGACGGATCTACATCGCGATGGCCGGGCCCACCGCCCAGCTCGTCGTCCTGTCACCGAGCGGTGGGGAGCTGGAGCGCTTCCCCGAGGCTCCCGGCGGGGAGAACGGCTCGGAAGTCCCCTTCGACACCCCCTCCAACGCCACCTTCCTCGGGAAGCGGGTTCTGGTCGCCAACCAGGCCTTCCTCGGCGACGGCAGCAACCACGCGATCCTCGACGTCTACGTCGGCGAACGCGGACGGCGACCGTTCCTCCCCAGGCGGGCCCTGCTGCGCTGAGGCCGGCTGACTCAGGCTGAGCCCGGGCGGGTCCTCAGGCCACGCAGAACTCGTTCCCCTCCGGATCGGCCATGACGACGTCGTCCAGGTGACCGTGCAGCTGGTTCTCGCGGATCACGCCGGCGCCGACACGAGCCGCTCCACGTGGACGCGGATCAGCGGGATCCGTGGGGGCGTCGGAGCAGCCGGCGGTGAGCTTCCACGGCGTACTCATGAGCCGAGCCTGGCACGGCCGCCCACGCCCAGCCGGAGGCAGCCGCGGTCGTGTGCCCGCAGGCGTGCCACGATCACTTCCTGTGAGCAGCGCAGATCCCGGCGAGTCGGCAGGCGCCGCACCTGATGTCGAGGGGACTGGGTGGTCCCCGTGGCGCAGCGTGGTCGCATTCGGGCTGGTCAGCCTCGCCGCAGACATGCTCTACGAGGGGATGCGAGCCGTTGCCGGGCCGTTCCTGGGCTCACTCGGCGCCTCGGCATTGACCGTCGGCCTGGTCACCGGCGCCGGTGAGGCGGTCGCCCTCGCGCTTCGACTGGCCACCGGTCCCTGGGCGGACCGCCACCAGCGACACTGGCGTCTCACGGTCGTCGGCTACCTGATGACGGCGGTGTCCGTCCCGCTGCTGGCCGTCGCGCCCTTCCTGGGCGGAGCCGGTGTTGCGGTGGCGGCGACGCTGATCCTGCTGGAGCGCACCGGCAAGGCCGTCAGGAGCCCGTCGAAGTCGGCGCTGCTGGCCACGATGACCGCCCGCACCGGTCGCGGCCTCGGTTTCGGGGTGCACAAGTCGCTGGACCAGGTGGGGGCCTTCGCGGGGCCACTGCTCCTCGCCGGGACGCTCGCGGCGACGGGTGCCTACTGGCCGGGGTTCGCGCTGCTCGCCATTCCCGGCGCGGTCTCGCTGCTGCTGCTGGCGCAGCTGCGTCGTCACGCCCCCTGGGTGGCGCAGGCCGATGCGGCGGATGAGGACACCCCCGCACCGGCACGGCTCCGGCTCGCCCTGCTCGGCGCAGGTCTGCCACGCGCCTTCTTCGTCTTCTCCTCGGCAGTGACCCTGTCGACCGCAGGGCTGATGACCTTCGGGGTCATCTCCTACAGCTTCGTTGAGTCCGGGCTCGTCCCGGTCGCCGCTGTGCCGCTGGTGTACGCCGTCGCCATGGCGGCCGCGGCCGTCTCGGCGCTTGCCACCGGCGCCGCCTACGACCGGTGGAACGCACGGGTGCTGGTGGTCGTGCCGCTCCTCGTCGCCTGCGTGCCGTTCGCGGTCTTCGCCGACGACGCGGCCGTCGTGGTGGTCGGGGTCGCGGTGTGGGGTCTCGCCACCGGAGTGCAGGACTCCACGGTCAAGGCGTACGTCTCCGAGCTGGTCCCCACCCAGCGCCGCGCCACCGCCTACGGCGTCTTCGCAGCCCTGCAAGGCATCGGGGCACTCGCAGGTGGCGCGCTGGCCGGAGCACTGTCCAGCAGTCACCAGACGCTGTTGGCGTGGGTGATCGTGGTGCTCCAGGCCGGGGCGCTCGTCCTGCTCTGGCGGGTGGTCCGCATGCCTGCGCGTCGGCCGGGCTGAGGGCCGGGACCTCGGGTGAAGTCCCAGCCACACCTCGGGAGGTTTCGAGGCCCTCGGCCAGCGCGTCGGGCACCTCCAGCACCCGTCAGCGGGTGGCGGTGCCCTCGGTGTAGTCGTCGTCGTGGGACTTCACCCAGGCCATCAGCTTGCGCAGCTCGCGGCCGGTGCCCTCGATCGGGTGCTGCTCGCCCTTCGCGCGCAGCCGCTTGAACTCCTCGCCGCCGTTGTCCTGGTCGTCGATGAAGCGCTGGGCGAAGGAGCCGTCCTTGATGTCGGCCAGGACGCCTTGCATGTTCTCCTTCACCGACTCGGGCAGCACCCGCGGACCGGAGACGTAGTCGCCGTACTCAGCGGTGTCGGAGACCGACCAGCGCTGCTTGGCGATCCCGCCCTCGTACATCAGGTCGACGATCAGCTTCAGCTCGTGCAGGCACTCGAAGTAGGCGACCTCGGGCTGGTAGCCGGCCTCGATCAGGGTCTCGAAGCCGTACATCACCAGCTGCGAGGCGCCGCCGCACAGCACGGCCTGCTCGCCGAAGAGGTCGGTCTCGCACTCCTCGGTGAACGTGGTCTTGATGCCGCCGGCGCGCAACCCACCGATCCCCTTGGCGTACGACAGGGCGAGCTCCCACGCCTTGCCGCTCGCGTCCTCCTCGACGGCGACCAGCACCGGCACCCCGCGGCCCTCGGTGAACTCACGGCGCACCAGGTGGCCCGGGCCCTTCGGCGCGACCATGCACACGTCGACGCCCTCGGGCGCCTTGATGTAGTCGAACCGGATGTTGAAGCCGTGGCCGAAGAACAGCGCGTCGCCGGGCACCAGGTTGGGCTCGACCGCCTCCTTGTAGAGGTGGCGCTGCACGTGGTCGGGCGCGAGGATCACGATCAGGTCGGCCTCTTCGCAGGCCTCGTACGGCGTGAGGACGCGCAGGCCCTCCGCCTCGGCCCGGGGGCGGCTCTTCGAACCCTCCGGCAGGCCGACCCGGACGTCGACCCCGCTGTCGCGCAGGCTCAGCGCATGGGCGTGGCCCTGGCTGCCGTACCCCAGGACCGCGACGTGGCGCCCCTGGATCACCGACAGGTCGGCGTCGTCGTCGTAGAACATCTCAGCCACGTGGGGCTCTCCTTCGTTGGTTTCCTACTGGGTTTCGGTGGTTTCGAGACGCTCGCTTCGCTCGCTCCTCAACCACCGATTGTGGGTCAGGCGGGTGGGGCGACCGGCACCGGGACCGGCTTCAGGGTGCGCTCGGAGATCGAGCGGTTGCCCCGCCCGATCGAGACCACACCGGACTGCACGAGCTCGCGCACGCCGTACGGCTCGATCACGCGCAGGAAGTCGGCGAGCTTCTCGGGGTGACCGACCACCTGCACGGTGATCGCGTCCGGGGCCACGTCGACGACCTTGCCCTTGAAGATCTGCGCGACCTCGAGCACCTGGCCACGGGTGGTGGCGTCGGCCTTGACCTTGACCATCATCAGCTCGCGCGAGACCGACGACGCGCCGTCGAGCTCGACGATCTTGATCACCTCGACCAGCTTGTTGAGCTGCTTGGTGACCTGCTCCAGCGGCGACTGGTCGACGTTGACCACGATGGTCATCCGAGAGACGTCGTGGTGCTCGGTCGGGCCGACGGCGAGCGACTCGATGTTGTAGCCACGCCGGCTGAAGAGCCCCGCGACTCGGGCCAGCACGCCGGGCTTGTCCTCCACGAGCACCGACAGGGTGTGCCGGGTGGACGGGTTCGGGATCGGGTTGTTCACAGCTCGTCGTCCTCCCAGTCGGGCGCCATCTCACGCGCGACCTTGATGTCGTCGTTGCTGGTGCCGGCGGCGACCATCGGCCACACCATCGCGTCGCGGTGGACCCGGAAGTCGACCACGACCGGCACGTCGTCGACCTGCATCGCCTTCTCGATCGTCGCGTCGACGTCGTCCGGGCTGTCGCAGGACAGGCCCACGCACCCGTAGGCGTCGGCGAGCTTGACGAAGTCGGGGATCCGGCGCGGGACCAGGTCGCCCTTCTTCATCCGCTGCAGGTCGGTGCTGGAGTAGCGGCCCTGGTAGAACAGCGTCTGCCACTGCCGCACCATGCCGAGCGACTCGTTGTTGATGACGGCGACCTTGATCGGGATGCCCTCCATCGCGCAGGTGGCGAGCTCCTGGTTGGTCATCTGGAAGCAGCCGTCACCGTCGATCGACCACACCGTCTTGTCCGGTCGGGCGACCTGCGCGCCCATCGCCGCCGGCACCGAGAAGCCCATCGTGCCCAGACCTCCGGAGTTGATCCAGGTCTGCGGGTGCTCGTAGCCGATGAAGTGCGAGGCCCACATCTGGTGCTGACCGACGCCGGAGGTGTAGATCGCCTCGGGTCCGACGATCTGACCGAGCCGCTGCAGGACGTACTGCGGGGCCAGCGAGCCGTCCTCCGGCGCGTCGTACCCCAGCGGGTAGCGCTGCTTGACGCCCTCCAGGAACCGGACCCAGCCCTCGTAGTCGCCGCTGCGCCCGGCCTCGGCCTCGGCCTGGATCGCGGTGATCAGGTCGATGATCACCTCGCGTGCGTCGCCGACGATCGGCACGTCGGCGTGGCGGTTCTTGCCGATCTCCGCGGGGTCGATGTCGGCGTGGATCACCTGCGCCTTGGGCGCGAAGCTGTCGAGGTTGCCGGTCACCCGGTCGTCGAAGCGTGCCCCCAGGCTGATGATCAGGTCGCTGCGCTGCAACGCCCCGACCGCGGCGACCGTGCCGTGCATGCCCGGCATCCCGAGGTGCTGGGGGTGGCTGTCGGGGAAGGCCCCGCGCGCCATCAGCGTGGTGACCACCGGCATGCCGGTCATCTCCGCCAGCCTGCGCAGCTCGGCAGCCGCGCCGGCGCGGATCACGCCGCCACCGACGTACAGCACCGGCTTGCTGGAGTCGACGATCATCCGCGCCGCCTCGCGCACCTGCTTGGCGTGCGGCCGCGTCGTCGGGCGGTAGCCGGGAAGCTGGAGACCGTCGGGCCAGGCGAAGCTGGTCTGCGCCTGCAGCGCGTCCTTCGAGACATCGACCAGCACGGGGCCGGGGCGGCCGGTGCTGGCGATGTGGAAGGCCTCAGCGATCGTGCGCGGGATCTCCCGCGGGTCGGTCACCAGGAAGTTGTGCTTGGTGATCGGCATCGTGATGCCGCGGATGTCCGCCTCCTGGAAGGCGTCCGTGCCGATCGCGGCGCTGGGCACCTGACCGGTGACCGCGACCATCGGGACCGAGTCCATGTGGGCGTCCGCCAGGGGGGTGACCAGGTTGGTCGCCCCGGGGCCGCTGGTCGCCATGCAGACGCCGACCCTGCCGCCGGCGACGGCGTACCCCTGGGCGGCGTGGCCGGCACCCTGCTCGTGACGCACCAGGATGTGGCGCAGCTTGACCGAGTCGAAGAGCGGGTCGTACGCGGGGAGGATCGCCCCACCCGGGATGCCGAACACATCGGTGGCTCCCGCGCTCTCCAGCGAGCGGATGAGCGACTGTGCGCCGGTCATCGTCTCGACTGCTGCCGGGCTGCCTGGCTTCGGCTCGGTCATCGCCGACCCTCCTGATTCGGTGCCTGATCTCGTCACGTCTGCAAAACAAAACCCCCGGGGCCCGGCGGGCGCCAACGGGGGACGGCGTAGGTTCTCGACCTGGTGTCGATCAGCCTACGCCGGGACGTACGAGTACCTCGAAAAGCATGGCACAACGTTCGCGGTCCGGACCTCTCCCCGTCAACCCGTCCAGGCTCGTCGTCTCGCATCCTAAGACCTGAGTCCCGCCCTCTGGTCACCCGGGCGGTCACCTGGGTGCGGGTGGCGGGACCACCCGACCCTTGTCCGCTGAGGATTCCTCGTGCTGAGGTGTCCCCAGTGCGCAGGAGGTCTGATGTGTGAGGACTGCGGGCCCACACGGCTCACCCGGCGGGCCGTGCTGGTGGCCACTCCATCGGTGACGGTGCCGCTGCTCCCCCTTGCCCCGGCGTACGCGGACGGCTGGCGCACCCGCCAGATCTGTCGTGGCGCGTGGCGTGCCGATGCCCCCAGCGGCCCCTTCCTGCGCCACGAGATCGACCGGTTGACGCTGCACCACTCCGGCGTGGAGTTCCGGGACAACCGGAAGGCGCCGGCGACCCTCCGGGCGATCCAGGCCGACCACCAGGCGCGCGGCTGGCCGGACATCGCCTACCACCTGGTCATCGACCGGCACGGCTACGTCTACCGGGGCCGGCCCTTCAGCGCGGTGCCGTCCACCGCCACTGTGTACGACCCGACCGGCCACCTGACGGTGATGTGCCTGGGCAACTTCGAGGTCCAGGGCATCCCGGCGGCACAGCTGAACGCGGTCGTCAACGTGATGGCCTGGGCGTGCCGGCGCTTCGGCGTCGCCCCCGCCACGATCAGCGGCCACCGGGACCAGGCCGCCACCGCCTGCCCGGGTCGTCGGCTCTACCGGTACGTCGAGGACGGGACTCTGCGGCGTCGCACCCGGGGGCGGCTGGGGGAGGTGGACCTGCGGATGATGTGCGGGCCGCGCGGTCGCCGGTTGGTGCGCCGCATCGAGGCCGGCACCGACTGACCACGAGGCGAGGAGCGACCGGAGAGACATGGCGTTCGAGACCCGCGCCCTGACCCCCGACCGGTTCGAGGACTTCGCGGACGTCATCAACCCCAACCGGCGCGAGACGCACTGCTGGTGCCTCTCGCACCGGCTCCCCGCGCGCGAGATCGAGGAGCTCGGCCAGGGCTCCCGCGAGCGGGCGATGCGCTGCCTGACCGACGGCGTGGGCGCCACGGAGCCACCGGGCGTGGTGACCTACCTCGACGGTGAACCGGTGGGCTGGTGCCACGTCTCCCCGCGCGCCGAGATCCCGCGGCTGGTGCGCTCCAAGCTGATCCGCCCCGTGGACGACGTCGCGGTCTGGAGCATCATCTGCGTCGTCGTGCGCAGCGGCCACCGCAAGCAGGGTGTGACCGGCCACCTGATCGAGGGAGCCGTCGAGCACGCTGCCTCGCGTGGCGCTCCCGCCGTCGAGGCCTACCCCGTCGACCCGCAGGGACGGATGGACCTGACGATGGCGTTCGTGGGGACCAGGGCGATGTTCGAGCGCTCCGGCTTCCGCGTCATCGGTGAGACCGCCGCCGTCGCGAGCAGGATGCCGCGCCTGGTGATGCGCCGCGACCTGGGCTGACCGGCAGCGCGGCGACAGTCCCGGGCGGGGCTGAGCCTGCAGAGTCGGGCAGATCACACCCCCAACCCGCGTCCCGGAGGATGGGGGGTCTCGGGCCGGCTGTTGTGTCAGTGACATCGTGGGCACACTCTCGGGAGCCCCCCGCCAGGAGGATCAGATGAGCACGAGCGCTGGACGCACCCGCCGCGCGCTGACCCGACACCCCCGCACCGCGATCGGTGCCACCGCGGCGACCACCGTGGTCTCGGCCGTCGCCAACGCGCCCGAACGGATCGGCAAGGTGCTGCGGCGCCGCTACCCACTGGTCGCCGTCACCGGGATGACCGGCGTCGGGAAGTCCGCGCTGGCCGACCGGCTCGCCCGGCGCGCTCAGGCCGAGCTCGAGCCCGAGGTGGGGTCGGCGACGATGGAGCGCCGCACCCGGCGGGCTACGCGACTGCGCGGCTTCCGCTACCGGGTGGTGCCCGGGGAGAACGCCGCGACGCGCCTCGGCGCGCTGGACGCCGTCTTCCACGACGAGCCGGTCGACGGCGTGCTCCACGTGGTCGCCAACGGCCACGCCACGCCTCGGCGTACGGCTGGGACGACGGGGGCCGGGGCCGCCTCACGCGAGCAGCAGCTCGCTGCCGAGCTCGAGGACTGGAAGATCACCGCCCACCGGATCGCCTCGATGGCGGTGCGCCGCGACCGGCCGACCTGGCTGGTGATCGCGGTCACCAAGGCCGACCTCTACCCCGACGAGGTGGACGCTGCGGTCGAGTACTACTCCCCCGGCAGCGGGTCGCCCTTCGCCGCGACCCTGGACGAGCTGCGCTCTCTGGCCGGAGGGGCGAAGCTGTCGATCGACGTCCTCCCCGTCTGCTCCCAGGGCGGGGACCGCAAGTCGGCCATGCCCGACAAGCGCTGCGCCACGATGGTCGACAAGCTCGAGACCCGCCTGTCCCAGCTCTCCGGTCACCTCTGATCACGCCCGCCGACCACCCGCACTGCCCGCCAGTCGGGCGAGGTCTAGGTTGCGAGTATGGACGGGATGCCCGAGGCGCTGCGAGCCGCGCACGACAGGTCACTGGAGTGGCTGGAGTCGCTTCCCACGCGTCGGGTCCCGGCCACGGCGAGCGTCAGCGACGTACGCCGCAGCCTGGGTGACCTGCCCGACGGGCCCACTCCCCCCGCGGAGGTGATCGAGCTGCTCGCGGCTGCCGCGGAGCCCGGACTGGTCGCGATCCCCTCCGGGCGGTTCTTCGGCTTCGTGATGGGCGGGACCCTGCCGGCAGCCCTGGCCGCCGACTGGCTGGTGGGAGCCTGGGACCAGAACGCCGGCCTGCGCGAGGTCACCCGCGGCACCAGTGCGATCGAGGAGTGTGCCGCCGACTGGTTGCTGGACCTGTTGGGCCTCCCGCCGCAGGCCGCGGTCGGCTTCGTCACCGGGGCCACGATGGCCAACTTCACCTGCCTGGCCGCGGCGCGCGACGACGTGCTGCGGCGGGCGGGGTGGGACGTCGCCGGGCAGGGACTGGTCGGTTCGCCGGGGGTCCGGGTCCTGGTGGGTGAGGAGCGGCACGACACCGTCGACCTGGCCCTGCGCTACCTCGGTCTGGGCACCCCGACCCCGGTCCCTGCCGACGAGCAGGGTCGGATCGAGGTCGAGGCGCTCGCCACCGCGCTCGAGCAGGGCGAACCGATGCCGACGGTCGTCGTGCTGCAGGCGGGCAACGTGCACTCCGGCGGCTTCGACGACTTCTCCGAAGCCGTGGCGCTGGCGCACCGGCACGGCGCCTGGGTCCACGTGGACGGCGCCTTCGGGCTGTGGGCGGCAGCGTCGCCGCGGCTGCAACCCCTCACCGAGGGGGTCGCGGGAGCCGACTCCTGGGCCACCGATGCGCACAAGACCCTCAACGCGCCGTACGACTGCGGCCTGGCGATCGTGCGCGACCTCGCCGCGGTCCGGGCCTCGATGGGGTTGCACGCCGACTACCTCGTGCACTCCGAGCAGGGTGAGCCCTTCGAGAAGGTGCCCGAGCTCTCCCGACGGGCGCGAGAGGTGCCGGTCTGGGCGGCGCTGCGCCAGCTCGGCCGGCAGGGGGTCACCGACCTGGTCGACCGGCTCGCCGGCAACGCCCGCCTGATGGCAGATGGACTGCGCGAGCTGGGCGCCGAGGTGGTCAACGACGTCGTCTTCACCCAGGTGTGCGCCGGCTTCGGGGACGACGCCCGCACCCAGGAGGTGGTCCGTCGCGTGCTGGAGGAGGGAGCGACCTGGATCAGCGGTTCACGCTGGCACGGCCGGGCGGTGCTGCGGGTCTCGATGAGCAACTGGTCGACGACCGAGGAGGACATCCAGCAGTCGTTGGACAGCGTGCGCCGGGCGCTGGAAGGTCTGTGATCCGGGCAACCTCAGCCGCAGACAGCACCGTGGGCAGCGGACTGGACCACCTTGCGGTACTTGCCGAGCACCCCGGTGGTGAACTTCGGCTCCCGCGGTGACCAGCCCTCGCGACGAGAGGCCAGCTCCTGCTCGGTCAGGTCCGGCACGTCGAGCTGGGCGTTGCCGACGTCCAGCCGGACCCGGTCGCCGTCTCGCAGGAAGGCGATCGGCCCCGCGTCGACCGCCTCGGGCGCGATGTGGCCGACGCAGAGCCCGGTCGTGCCCCCGGAGAAGCGACCGTCGGTGATCAGCAGGACGTCCTTGCCCAGGCCGGCTCCCTTGATCGCGCCGGTGATGGCGAGCATCTCGCGCATCCCCGGCCCGCCCTTGGGGCCCTCGTAGCGGATGACGACGGCGTCGCCGTGCTGGATCGCCCCGTCGGCCAGCGCGTCCAGGGCCGCACGCTCACCGTCGAAGACCCGCGCCGGGCCCTCGAAGACCTCGTCGTCGAAGCCCGCCGACTTCACCACCGCACCCTCCGGCGCCAACGAGCCGTGCAGGATGCTCAGCCCACCGGTGGCGTGGATCGGCCGGTCGAGCCGGCGGATCACCTCGTCGTCCACACCCGGTGGGTCGATGTCGACGAGGTTCTCGGCCAGCGTCTTGCCGGTCACCGTGAGGGCGTCGCCGTGCATCAGCCCGGCGTCCAACAGCAGCTTCATCAACATCGGGATGCCGCCGACCCGGTCGAAGTCCACCCAGACGTACTTGCCGAACGGCTTGAGGTCGCCCAGGTGCGGCACCTTCTTGCCGATCCGGGTGAAGTCGTCGAGGGTCAGGTCGACCTCCGCCTCGCGGGCGATGGCGAGCAGGTGGAGCACGGCGTTGGTGGAGCCGCCCAGCGCCATGGCGACGGCGATGGCGTTCTCGAAGGCCTCGCGGGTCATCACCTGGCGGGCGGTGATGCCCTGCCTGAGCATCTCGACCACGGCCTCACCTGACTTGAGCGCATAATTGTCGCGGCGACGATCAACGGCGGGGGGAGCCGAGCTTCCCGGCAGGCTCATGCCGAGCGCCTCGGCGACGCTGGCCATCGTGTTGGCCGTGTAGGCGCCGCCGCAGGCGCCCTCCCCGGGGCAGATCGCCCGCTCGACCTTGTCGACCTGCTCGCGACTGATCTTGCCCGCCAAGCAGGCGCCGACCGCCTCGAAGGCGTCGATGATCGTGACGTCCTCCCCGTCGACCTTGCCGGGCAGGATCGTGCCGGCGTAGAGGAAGACCGAGGCGAGATCCAGCCGAGCCGCGGCCATCAGCATCCCGGGCAGCGACTTGTCACAGCCGGCGAGCAGGACCGAGCCGTCGAGTCGTTCGGCCATCATCACGGTCTCGACCGAGTCGGCGATGACCTCGCGAGAGACCAGGGAGAAGTGCATGCCCTCGTGGCCCATGGAGATGCCGTCGGAGACCGAGATCGTGCCGAACTCCAGCGGGAACCCACCGGCCGCGTGCACCCCGCTCTTGACCGCCTTGGCCAGCCGGTCGAGCGAGAGGTTGCACGGGGTGATCTCGTTCCACGACGAGGCGACGCCGATCTGCGGCTTCTGCCAGTCGTCGTCCCCCATGCCGACAGCGCGCAGCATGCCCCGGGCCGCTGCCCGCTCCAGACCGTCGGTGACGTCACGTGAGCGGGGCTTCATGTCGGGGTTCTGTGCACCTTGCTGTGCACCTTGCTGGGCGTCCGGGCCTGCCATGGCCCGCAGCCTACAAGCGCGCGCGGAGCGACCGCCTCGGCGCTGTCGGACGCGGACATCGGTACCGTCGATGCGTGACGTTCCGACGGATGGCGAGCAAGCGCTTCGCCACGATGTCGCCGGAGTGGCAGGTCCGCAGCGCCCTCGTCGTCGGGCTGACGCTGTCCAACCTGATGGGCATCGTCGTGGTCATCCTCCTGCCGTTGTGGGTGGTGCCGCTGCCGGAGTCCCGCACCGACGAGACCATCACGCAGAGCCTGCTGGTCGGCGCCGTGCTCGCCGTCTGCGGCGGTGCGATCGGCATCGTCCAGGCCTGGCGGGTGCTCCACCCGGTCGTGGTGATGCTGCGGCCCGGCGACGAACCCACCGACGACGACCGGCGGCAGGTGTTGGCAGCACCTCGGCGGATCTTCCTCTTCCAGGCGATGCTGTGGGCTGTGGCATCGGTGATCCTCGCCATCGTCAACGCACGTCAGTCGTGGCTGTTGGGGATCTCGATCGGGTTGGTCGACGCCCTGGCGGGCTGGACCACGTCGTGCTTGACCTACCTCGTCTGTGAGCGCTCGTTGCGGCCAGTGGCCCGGCGCGTGCTGTCGGAAGGGCTCCCGGAACGGCGCTTCGTACGCTCCATCGCCGACCGGACGATGTTCGCCTGGGGCCTGGGCACCGGCGTCTCGGTGCTCGGCCTGGTGCTCGTCGGCGCCTCGGGTCTCATCGTCGACGACGAGCGGGTGACCGCCGACGAGCTGTCGCTGACCCTGGTCGTGCTGGGTCTGTTGACCCTGGCAGTGAGCTGGGTGTCGATCCTCGTGGCCGCCCAGGCGAGCAGCGAACCGGTGCGGACCCTCCGGGAGGCGGTCGAGCAGCTCGACCGCGGTGACTTCGACGTGCACGTGCCGATCTACGACGGCACCGAGATCGGGTTGCTCCAGGCAGGGTTCAACAAGATGGCCACGGGGCTGCGGCAGCGCGAGGAACTGCGCGACCTGTTCGGCCGTCACGTCGGTGAGGACGTCGCGCAGGCCGCTCTGGACAGCGGCATCCAGCTCGGAGGCGAGGTCCGCGACGTCTCGGTGCTCTTCGTCGACGTCATCGGCTCGACCTCCCTCGCGGAGAACTGTGAGCCCGAGGACGTGGTCGGCCTGCTCAACCGGTTCTTCGAGGTCGTGATCGAGGTGGTGCACGACCACGGTGGCTTCATCAACAAGTTCGAGGGCGACGCGGCCCTGGCCATCTGGGGCGCGCCGGTCCCGATCGACGACATCTACACCGGCTCGTTGCGGGCGGCACGGGTGCTGGCGGAGCGGCTGCACGATGAGGTGCGCGACGTCCGCGCGAGCATCGGAGTCTCCTGCGGCCGCGCCGTGGCCGGCAACGTGGGGACCCCCCAGCGCTACGAGTACACCGTCATCGGCGACCCCGTGAACGAGGCCGCCCGGCTGACAACTGCGGCCAAGGAGACCGACCGGCTGGTGCTGGTCAACCAGTCACTGGTCGAGGCCGCCGAGGCCGAGGAGGCCGACCACTGGCGCGAGCTGAGGCCCCTGGTCGTCCGGGGCCGTAGCGAGGAGACCCGCGTCGCCACCCCCGCCGGCTGAGCCGCGACGAGAGACCCGCTGGTCCTACGACCATCGCCCGATGGCGCACGTCCTCCCGCCGGACGCACGGTTGACTCGTCAACGATCAACCGCGGCCGACCCGGCCGCTCCCGGAGGTAACCATGACCACCCTCACCACCCGCCTCGGCGTCGCTGTCGCCGCCGCCCTCACCCTGAGCACCCTCGGGTCTGCCGGCGTCGCCCAGGCGAAGGGAGACGACTACCGCGTGATCCGCACCGGCAGCTGCTCGGGCAACGCCGACTGGAAGCTCAAGGCCAAGCAGGACGACGGCCGGATCGAGGTCGAGTTCGAGGTCGACTCCAACGTCAACGGCCAGACCTGGGGCGTGCGGCTCAAGCGCGACGGCAACGTCTTCTTCCGGGGGTCCCGGACCACCAAGGCCCCCAGCGGCTCCTTCTCGGTGGAGCGCAGGATCTCCAACAGCGCCGGCGACGACGTCATCGTCGGGCGGGCGGTGCACGGCCCCTCCGGCCAGGTGTGCCGTGGGCGCGTGGTCTTCCAGCGCTGAGCCTGATGGGTCCGGCTGACAGCCCCCGTCCGCGGACGCGACGATGAGCCCAGGAGCTCGGACTGCGGTCCCGGTCGTGGTCGTCGCCGGGCCGACCGGGGAGGAGGTGGGCACCGCGATGGAGCCGGTGTGGCACACGCTGGGCAGCGGTGGCTCGCGCGAGCGTGCCGCCCTGCGGCCCCGCCGACTCCTGGTGCAGCTCCTGGTCGGGGTGTTGCTGGTGCTGGCGCTGGTGACGCTCGCCGGGTCGCTGGCGGCTCGGGCGCTGGCCGAGCGGGAGGCCGAGGCGGACGCGGCGACCCGAGCCGCGGTCCTCGCCGACGCCGTGGTGCGCCCGGCCCTGGACAGCTCCGTGGTCGCGGGCGACCCGCAGGCCACCGCCGACTTCGACGCCTTCATCCGGCGTCACGTGCTGGTCGACGACGTGGTGCGGGTGAAGATCTGGGACGCCTCGGGGCGCGTGATCTACGCCGACGAGCCGCAGCTGGTGGGTCGCCGCTTCGACTTCGACGCCGAGCAGCGCGAGGCGCTGGAGCGCCGTACGACGCACGCGGAGATCTCCGATCTCGACAGCTCCGAGAACGCCTTCGAGGGCGCCGACCGGCTGGTGGAGGTCTACCGGCCGATGGACCTGCCGGGAGGCGACCCGGGTCTGTTCGAGGTCTACACCTCCTACGAGCCGGTGGGGCAGCGGGTGACCACCCTGTGGCGCGGGTTCACGATGATCACCATGGCCAGCATGCTCGCGGTCCTGCTGCTCCTGGCCCCGATCCTGTGGACCCTCTTCGACCGGGTACGTCGTCACGAGCGACACCGCACGCAGCTCCTGGAGCGCTCGGTGGACGCGTCCGCGGCGGAGCGACGGCGGGTGGCCGCCGACCTGCACGACGGGCCGGTGCAGGAGCTCGCGGCCACCTCGTTCGTCGTCGCCGGTGCGTCGGCGCAGGCCCGCCGAGAGGGTGCCGACGGTGTCGCGGGTGCCCTGGAGCAGGCGGCGGCCTCGGTGCGGGCCAGCATCACCTCGCTGCGCACCCTGCTCGCCGACATCTACCCCACGGCCCTGGTGGCCGGGGGGCTCGGCGCCGCCCTGGAGGACCTGGCCCAGACCGCGAGCAAATCGCAGGTCCGGGTGAGCGCCGACGTCGAGGCTGCCGCGGAGGCTCTGCTCGACGAGGAGCAGTCGCGCACCGTGTTTCGGCTCGCGCAGGAGAGCGTGCGCAACGCGGCCAAGCACGCCGGCCCGTGCGACGTGTCCCTGCGCCTGAGCCACGACGCCGGGCTGGTGACCCTCGACGTCGTGGACGACGGCCGGGGGTTCGACGTGGCGACAACGCTGGCCGGTGTGGATCCGGGGCACCTGGGACTGCGGATCCTGGGCGACCTGGCACAGAACCCGGGAGTGATCGCCCAGGTCTCCTCGCGCGCCGGGGCCGGCACGCACGTCCGCGTCGTGGTGGAAGTGGGCGGCCATGATGCAGCACGCTGAGACCGTGACCGCTCCCCTGCGTACCGACGAGGTCTCGGTGGTGCTCGTCGACGACCACCGCCTGGTCCGCGTCGGGCTGCGCTCGCTGCTCGAGTCGACCCCTGGGTTCGCGGTGCTCGGTGAGGCCGGGGACGGGCAGGAGGCGCTGGATCTGGTCGAGCGGGTCCGGCCCGACGTGGTGCTCATGGACCTGTCGATGCCCGTGATGGACGGGATCGCAGCGACCCGGGAGCTCACCTCCCGCGGCAGCGGGGCCCGAGTCCTGGTGCTGACCTCCTTCACCGACCGCGCGCGGGTCCACGAGGTGCTGGCGGCCGGAGCGATCGGTTACGTGCTCAAGGACTGCGAGCCCTCGCAGCTGCTGGAGGCGGTCCGGGCTGCCGCGCGCGGTGAGGTGCCGCTGGACCCGCGGGTGGCCGGGGCCCTGCTGCCCGCCTCCGGCGAGGGGCCCGCCCTCTCCCCTCGGGAGGAGGAGGTGCTGCGCCTGGTGGCCCAGGGGCTGGCCAACAAGCAGGTCGCCCGCGCCCTGGGGATCACCGAGCGCACGGTCAAGGCCCACCTCGGCCGGGTGTTCCGGGAGATCGGAGTCCTCGACCGGACCAGCGCGGCGCTGTGGGCTCGCGAGCACCTCGACTGACGCGGGCGCGGACTGTCGGCGCCCGGGGTGAGGATCAGTTCACCCAGACGTCACACCAGGGCAATGCCGGTGACGTGCGCCACTCCTAGCGTTGCTCGTGCGACAGGGAACTGGCTTCCGACGAGCTCGGGGTTGGGTTCTTATTGAAGTAACTGTAGTGTTTTACACTACAAACCCGGAGGAGCCCCCATGACCGCCACCACCACCCTCATGCCCACGCCGCTGGCCTTCCCTCTGGTGCCCGCCCGCCGGCTGCTGGCCCACGCGCTCGCCCCGCTGGTCTCGGGCGGTCGGCGCGCTGCCGCCTGGCCGGTCGCCAGCCAGCAGGGGTCGCGGCGAAACGCGATGCTCGGCGCGACCGAGATCCGCCGGCGACGCCACGAGCAGGAGGAGGTCGAGGCCTTCTTCGCCGCCTACCGACCTCCTCGGCGTACGTCGGCCACCGGCTGAGCCCACCCCTCCGTTCCCCCGCCGCAAGCGGGCCTGCTCGGACCCGGTGTCACCCCGTCTCTCGCGACACGACGGGGTGACATCGGGCACGAAACCGGGTCAGATCAGTCGGCACTCGACATACTGACGGTATGCCGACTCGCGAACGCACCTTCCGAGCCGACCCTGAGGCTCCGTCCAGCACCCGCTTGGGCGACTCCGGGGCGCCACGCCTGCCGGGGCAGTCCGTGGTCCGCTTCCACCGGATCACCAGCGCCGACGGCACCCTGATCGAGGCCTGGCACAACGACGCGTGGCACCGCGGCGGGGACGGCCCAGTGGTGCTGCTCTGCAACGGCCTGGGGACCAACGCCTACAGCTGGCCCGACCTGCTGCGCGACGACTGCGACATCCGCGTCATCTCCTGGAACCACCGCGGCGTCGGTCGCAGCGCCCGCCCCGACGACCCCGAGCGGTGCGGCGTGGACGCCTTCGTCGAGGACGCGATCGCCGTGATGGACGACGCCGGTATCGAGTCCGCGATCGTGGCCGGTTGGTCGATCGGCGTGAACACCGCCTTCGAGCTGGCCGTGCGCCACCCCGAGCGGGTCCGCGGCATCTTCTCGGTGGCGGGAGTGCCCGGAGGCACCTTCGAGTCCATGCTGGCACCGATGCTCGTCCCCCGCCCGGTGCGAGGCGCGCTCACGGTCAACGCGGCCCGCGCGATGAAGGCTGCCGGCCCCGTCCTGACCCCGGTCGCGCGACGGATCCCGATGGGCCCGATCAGCACGCGGGTGCTGCGCTACAGCGGCTTCATGCTGCCGTCGGCGAGGAATCCCGAGGTGCGCCGCGCCGCCCGCGAGTTCCTCACCACCCCGATCGACTGGTACATGCACCTGGCGCTGCACTCGGCCCGCCACCTCCGGGTCTCGTTGTCGCAGATCGACGTGCCCTGCGCCTTCGTCGGGGCCCGCTTCGACATCCTCGCCTCGACCGGTGACATGCGCACCGCCGCCGAGCGGATCCCGGAGGCGACCTACGTCAACCTCCTGGCGAGCCACTTCCTGCCGCTGGAGCGGCCGAAGCTGATCACCCGGATGCTGCGCCAGCTGATCGCAGCCGTCGAGGAGCGCGAAGCAGGGGCCTGAGCGGGGCCGGCGCGTGCTCCGAGCCGGGAAGTTTTCGAGGGTCTCTCTAGGCTGGCCGCCATGAGACGGCAGCTCGCGGTGTCCATCGCGCTCGGTCTGGCGCTGGCCACCGCCGGGTGCGGTGACGACCCGGAGCCGGGCGACCTGGGCGGAGACGCCGGTGACCAGCCCAGCACGATCACCGCCGACCCGGCACCCGCCGAGCCCCAGCAGTCCCTCACGGCCACGACGCCCGCGCGTCCCCGCGTGGTCCGCACCGTGGCCGAGGGACTCGAGGTGCCCTGGGGCATCGCCTTCCTCCCCGACGGCACCGCGCTGGTCAGCGAGCGGGACACCACCCGGGTGCTGTCGGTCACCCCGCGCGGGCAGGTCAGCGAGGTCGGCCGGATCGAGGAGGCCCAGCCCCTGGGCGAGGCCGGTCTGCTCGGGCTGGCCGTCTCGCCGTCGTACGACGAGGACCGGCTGGTGTTCGCCTACGCCTCGACCGAGCAGGACAACCGGGTGCTGCGGATGACCTACCGCAACGGGAAGCTCGGTGCACCCGAACCGATCCTCACCGGCATCCCCAACAACTCCTACCACGACGGCGGCCGGCTGCTCTTCGACGAGGAGGGGATGCTGCTGGTCTCCACCGGTGAGGCCGGGGAGCCCGACCTGGCACAGCAGACCGACTCGCTGGGCGGCAAGATCCTGCGGATCACCCCCGAGGGCGACCCGGCCCCCGGCAACCCGCGCGACACCGCGGTCTGGACGCTCGGGCACCGCAACGTCCAGGGGCTGGCCATCGACGACGCCGGGCGGCTGTGGGCCACCGAGTTCGGCGAGCAGACCTGGGACGAGCTGAACCAGATCCGCGAGGGCACCAACTACGGCTGGCCGATCGTCGAGGGCCGCGGCTCCGACGAGCGGTTCCTCAACCCCTTCGTCACCTGGCGTACGGCGGACGCCTCACCCTCGGGCCTGGCCTACCTCGAGGGCTCGCTGTGGGCCGGGGCGCTGCGCGGCGAGCGGCTGTGGCAGATCCCGGTGACCGAGGAGGGCGTCGGCGAGCCCCAGGGCTGGTTCGTCGGTGACTACGGCCGGATCCGCACGATCACTCCCACCCCCCGCGGCACGCTGTGGGTGACCACCAGCAACCGCGACGGCCGCGGCGACCCCGCGCCCGAGGACGACCGCATCCTGGAGATCGCGCTGCGCTGAGGACCGCTCCTGTCGCCGGTATCCCACCGGTCGCCGGCTTCCCCAGGGTTCCCGGTTTCCCAAGGGATGTTGGGCAACTGTCACTCCCCTCGACGTACTTCTCGCGGGGAGTGACAGTTCGGCGACATACCTTGGGAAACCAGCAGCTACGCAACCCTCAGTCGAGGACGTCCTCGAGCGGCACCGCGTCGACGCCGACAGCCTGCCCGACGGGACCGTTGGTGAGCTGGGCGTCGTGGGTGTTCAGACCCAGGGAGAGCGCCCGGTCGTCGCGGCAGGCCTGCTGCCAGCCCTTGTTCGCCAGCGCCACGGCGTACGGGAGCGTCGCGTTGGTCAGGGCGTACGTCGAGGTGTTGGGCACCGCGCCCGGCATGTTGGCCACGCAGTAGAAGACCGAGCTGTGCACCTCGAAGGTCGGGTCGGCGTGCGTGGTCGGGTGGGTGTCCTCGAAGCAGCCGCCCTGGTCGACCGCGATGTCGACGAGCACCGAGCCCGGCTTCATCTGGGAGACCAGCTCGTTGCTGACCAGCTTGGGCGCGGCCGCACCCGGGATCAGGACGGCGCCGATCACGAGGTCGGCCTCGGTCACCTGCTGCCGGATCGTCAGCGACGACGACGCGAGTCCGTGCACCCGGTTGTCGTAGCGCCAGAAGGACATCCGCAGCTTGTCCAGATCGGTGTCGAGCAGGGTCACGTCGGCGCCCATGCCGAGCGCGATGTTGGCTGCGTTCTGCCCGGCCACGCCGGCGCCGATCACGACGACCTTCGCCTGGGCGACGCCCCCGACCCCACCGAGCAGGACCCCACCGCCGCCCTGCGCCTTCAACAGCGAGTGCGCCCCGACCTGTGGCGCCAGGCAGCCGGCGACCTCCGACATCGGGTAGAGCAGCGGCAGGCCTCCCGACGGCAGCTGCACGGTCTCGTAGGCGATGGCGGTGACCTTGCGCCGCAGCAGCTCCTCGGTCAGCGGCTTGTCCGCGGCGAGGTGGAGGTAGGTGAAGAGCAGCTGCCCCTCCTGCATCCGGTCGTACTCCTCGGCGACCGGCTCCTTGACCTTGAGCACCATGTCGGCGTCGCCCCACACGTCGTCGGCCGAGTCGAGGATGGTCGCGCCGGCAGCGACGTACTCCTCATCGGGGATCTGGGAGCCCATGCCCGCCGACTTCTCGACCACGACCTCGTGGCCGTGCTCGACCAGCTCGTGCACTCCGATCGGGGTGATGGCCACGCGGTACTCGTGGTTCTTGACTTCCTTCGGAATACCCACCCGCATGGCTGCTCCTCTCAGGTTTCCGCACCCATGATGGCGCCCGACAACCGGATCCGTAAAGCGCTGGGGTCGCCGCGTCAGCGGTGCAGCAGGTCGCGGAAGCAGGTCACGCTCTCGGCGAAAGCGGCGTCGGCCGCCGGGCTGAACCACATGTCGGCGAACCCGTGGATCAGTGAGTCGAAGTGCAGCAGCTCGACGCGCACCCCGGCAGCACCCAAGGCATCGGCGTACGCCGTCCCCTCGTCGCGCAGCGGGTCATAGCCCGCGGTCACGACGACGGCCGGAGCGGTGCCGGCGAGGTCGCCGTGAAGTGGCGAGTGCCGGGGATCGCGCTCCTCGACGGCGGCGGGCCCGGCGTAGTGGGTGAAGAACCACTCCATCGTCGCCTGCTCCAGCAGGTAGCCCTCGGCGTTCTCCTCCCGCGAGGGGTAGTCGCCGAAGACGTCGACGGCGGGGTAGAGCAGCAGCTGCGCGGTGACCCTGCTGCGCAGCTCCTGGGCCAGGATCGCCGAGAGGTTGCCGCCCGCGCTGTCGCCGGCGACGCCGAACCGCTGGTCTCCCCCGAGCTCATCGAGGTGGTCCGCCACCCAGGTCGCCGCGGCGACGGCATCCTCGACCGGGGCGGGGAACGGGTGCTCGGGCGCGAGTCGGTAGGCCACCGCCACCACGACGGCGTCGGCGTCGCGGCAGATCCGGCGGCAGGGCTGGTCGTGGGTGTCGAGGTCGCCGACCACGAACCCACCGCCGTGCAGGTAGAGCACCGTCGGGTGCGGGCCGTCGGTCTCCGGGCGATAGATCCGGGCATCGAGGTCACCCTCGGCACCCGGCGCCAGAGTGTCGGTCACCTCACCGACGTGGACGACCTGGTCGGGCTGGACCATGTCGCAGGTCATGGCGCGCATCGCCTTGCGCGCGGTCTCGGGCGTGCCCTCGTGCATAGGCGGGTAGCCCGAGCTCTCGATCAGGTCGAGCAGGCCGGCGATGTGCGGGTCCACAGACATGAGGTCATCGTGCCCGATGCGCGGTGGTCCATCACCGACGGGTGGAGGCGTGGCCATCGAGGTACGCCGTGACCAGCGAGCCCAGGCTGGGCAGGTGGTAGCCGCCCTCCTGAACGGCGACCGTCGGCAGCCCGAGCGCCCCGAGGACCCCGCCGGCGCCGCGGTAGCCGGCCTCGGTCACCTCCAGCGGGCTCTCGGGATCGTCGGCGGCGGCGTCGACCCCGAGGGAGACCACCAGCGCGTCGCAGCCGGAGACCCAGGAGGCGAGGTCGGTCACCGCCGCGAGCCAGGGCTGGTCGCCCGAGCCGGGCGGCAGCGGCAGGTTCCGCGTCGCGCCCTCACCCGGCCCGACGCCGGTCTCCTCGGCGTGCCCGACGATGTGGGGGAACCACCCGGCGGCCGGGTCGACGTGCACCGAGCAGTAGGTGACGTCGGCGCGGTCGTAGAACAGCGCGGCGGTCCCGTTGCCGTGGTGGGCGTCGAGGTCGACGATGCCGACGCGACCGAAGCCGCCGTCGCGGAGCCGCTGGGCGGCCAGCCCCGCGTTGTTGAGGTAGCAGGATCCGCCGTAGCCCGAGCGGGTCGCGTGGTGGCCGGGCGGCCGGCACACGGCGTACGCCAAGGAGTCGCCGTCGAGCACCAGGTCGGCGGCGTGCAGCGCACAGCCGGCAGCGGCCCGGATCGCCTCCCAGGAGCCCGGCCCGAGCAGCGTCATCGTGTCGTAGCCGAACCGGCCCGCGTCGGCGTGGACCGCGCTGGCAGGTCGGGTGGGCATCCCGCCGGTCATCGCGGGCGTGGGGAACAGGTAGGGCACCACCCGCTGCTGCCCCACCTCGTCGGCGTACGGCCCCGCTGCCCAGCGGTCGGCGGCGGTGGCCAGGAAGTCGACCAGGGCGGGGTCGTGCAGCCGCGTCAGCGCCTCCGGGGGCGCCGGCGGTGCCTCGACCAGCTCGTGCCCGGCCTCGGTGAGCGCCGCGACGATCGTGTCGACCCGCTCCGGCACCTCGGTGCCCTCGATCTGCACTCCGACCCACACCTCCCCACCCGGCTGGTGCAGCCGGGTGTCCGGCGACCACACGCAACGGATCGAGCCCACGTCGCAGTCAAGCACGACGTCGCCCGCGCGGGTGGTCGTGACGAGGGTCCGCGCACCGGTGGGGCGGCGAAACACGACGGTCGAACCGGCCAGGCGAACACCGGGCGCGCTGTCGCCGTGTCGTCCGGTGGCCGACGCTGTGCTTGCGTCGAGTGACGAGACGCCACGCCTCCTTGACGCTGCGCCCGTCGTCCGCCTGGCCGGCCCATGCGCTCTCCGCCGCGCTCCGCCGCGCTGGGGCCAAGCAGACCTTCGGGCCGTTGGACTCGACAATCCGGGCTGCGCAGGCGGCAGAATGGCGGGGTGGTCCGCGCTCGTGATGTCGGCATCCAGATCGGTTCCCTGACCCCCGGCCCCACCAACTCGGTGCTCGACGTCCCGGGGGTCGGGCTGGGTCACGCCACGGTGTGGCGCGACGAACCCGCTCCACCCGAGGGCCGAGGGACGGCCCGCACCGGCGTGACGGTGCTGCTCGCTGCGGAGGACTCCTACCGCCGACCACTGGCTGCCGGCGGCGCGGTGCTGAACGGCGCCGGCGAGGCGACCGGGTTCCTGACCGTGCAGGAGTGGGGCGTCGTCCTCACCCCGATCTACCTGACCTCGACGATGCAGCTCGGCCGGGTCTACGACGCCGCCTGCGAGATCGCGCTGGAGGCGGACCCCGCGGTGGCCGAGGAGGTGGTGATCCCGGTTGTCGCCGAGTGCGACGACTCCTACCTCAACGACTGTCGCCGGATGCAGGTCGGCGCCGCCGACGTCCGGGCGGCGTACGACGACGCGCTGGCCTCGCGCGGATCGGACAGCTCGCCCCCGGAGGGCGCGGTCGGGGCGGGCACAGGCATGTCGTGCCTGGGCTTCAAGGGCGGCATCGGCACCGCGTCGCGTGTCCTGCCCGGCGGGCACACGGTCGCGGTGCTGCTGCTCACCAACTTCGGCGAACGCGAGCGGCTGACGGTCGCCGGCGTCCCCCTGGGTCGGCGACTCCCGCCAGGGCCGGCACCCGACCGACCCGCGGGGTCGTGCATCGGCGTCGTCGTCACCGACGCCCCCGTCGACAGTGATGGGTGTGAGCGCCTGGCCCGCCGGGTGGGGTTGGGCCTGGCTCGCACCGGATCGGTCGCGACCCACGGGAGCGGCGAGATCTTCCTCGCCGTCTCTACTTCTTGTCGTTCCGACCGGAATGGAACGTTCACGGACACTGGCCGGACGAGCGGGCGCGACCTGGACCCGTTCTTCGAGGCGGTCGTCGACGCGACCGAGGAGGCGGTGCTCAACTCGATGCTCCAGTCACCCACGGTCGTCGGGCGTGACGGCAACACCAGCGAGGGCCTCGACCCGGAGCTGGTCCGCACGGCGATCCCGGGGCCCTCATGACCGGCACTCAGCAGGAGATCCGGCTGCCGATGGTCGACGGCGTCGAGCTCGCCGCGACCCTCTACCTCCCGGACACCTCCGAGCCGCAGCCCTGCCTGCTGGAAGCACTGCCCTACCGCAAGGACGACCTGACTTCGACGTACGCCGACAGCTACGTGCGGCTGCGTGACGAGTTCGGGTTCGCCGTGTGCCGACTCGACCTGAGGGGGACCGGGTCGAGCAGCGGGGACGCCACCGACGAGTACCCGCACGCCGAGCAGCGCGACCTCCACGCAGTGATCGCGTGGCTCGCCGAGCAGGAGTGGTGCAACGGAGCGGTCGGCATGTTCGGCACGTCGTACTCCGGCTTCAACTCGCTGCAGATGGCGGTGGAGCGACCGCCGGCTCTCGGCGCGATCTGCGCGATCTACGCCACCGACGACCGATGGACCGACGACGTGCACTGGCGCGGCGGGGCGCTGCGCCTGGTCGACCTCGTCGACTACTGCCACTACATGACCCCGATGACCATGCTGCCGCCGGTGCCGGCCGTGTGGGGCACCGGCGACGAGGGAGGCTGGCGCGAGGAGTGGCTGCATCGCCTGGCGACCCAGGAACCCTGGGTGCTCACCTGGCTGCGGGAGCATCGCGACGGCGACTACTGGCGCCACGGCTCGGTGCGGCTGCCCAACGGCACGGGCGGGTTCACCGGCTACGAGCGGATCGAGTGCCCGACGATGATCGTGGCGGGCTGGGCCGACGGCTATCGCAACAACTCCTTCCGCACCATCGCCGCGCTCGACGCGCACGACACCCCGCACGTGCTGCTCGCCGGGCCGTGGGCCCACGCCGACCCGGCCTCCGCGATGCCCGGTCCGCGCATCGACCTGGACCGGGAGCTGGCGCGGTGGTTCGATTTCTGGCTGCGCGACAACACCGACGTGCTCACCTCGGGCATGGACGTCTTCGTGCGTACGTCGACCAGGCCGGCGCCCGACCTCGACCTGCACCAGGGCTTCTGGATCCGCGACGCCTGGCCCACGGCGTCGGCGTGGAGCGAGGTCGTCGCGCTCGCCGGCCCGCGGGAGCTGGCAGTCGACCCGAGCGTCGGCACCGCCGCCTGGATCGACTGCGCCGGCCACCTCCCCTGGGGCCAGTCCGGCGACCAACGCCTCGACGACGCACGCTCCCTGACCTGGGAGTGGGACGACCGCGCCGGCCAGGTGCTGCTCGGCCAGCCGACGCTGCAGGTGAGCGTCTCCGTCACCGCTCCCCACGCGTCGCTGTCGGCGAAGCTGTGCGACGTCTTCCCCGACGGCACCAGTGCCCTGATCTGCCGCGGGTCGCTCGACCTGGCCTACCGCGACGGCGTGCACGGTGCACCGGCTCCGCTGCAGCCCGGGACGCCGTACGACGTCGAGCTGGAGCTGGACGCCTGTGCCTATCGGCTCGACGAGGGCCACACGCTGCGGCTCTCGGTGGCCGGAGCCGACTGGCCCAACACGGTGGCGCCGCCGGCGCCGGTGAGCCTCACCGTCCACGACGGGTCACTGACCCTGCCGCTGTGGGAGGGCGAGCCGTCCTCCCCGGACTTCATCCCTGGGGCCCGACGCTCCGACGAAGGAGCCGAGGGCGTCACCTGGAGCATCACCGAGGACGTGCTGCGGGGCACGGTCTCCTGCACCACCGAGAGCGGGTCGACGTACGAGGTGAACCACGGCGGGCAGGCGACCGAGCACTACCGCGGCGTGGTCAGCGTGGACCGAGCGACGTTCGCCCAGAGGGCCGAGGCCGAGTGCACGTTCCGGCTGACGTGGGGCGACGTCGCGGTGCGCGTCACCTCGACCATGACCGTGGACGTCACCGAAGCCGGCTACGACGTCGCGATCGAGGCCACGGCGTACGACGGCGACAGCGAGATCTCCCACCGCACCTGGCGCGAGTCCCTGCCTCGCTGAGCCCTACAGGTCGCGCTCGTAGGCGAGCATCAGTGGGCCGCCCTCGCCCTCGGTGCGCCGGAAGCCGGCCGCCTCGTACAGCCGCTGGGCGAGCTCGTCCTCCTCGCTGGTGATCAGGAAGGCGTAGTCGGCACCCTGTCCGCGGGCGGTCGCCATCGCCTCGGTGATGAGCTCGCGGCCGAACCCCTGACCCCGGCGGTCCGGCACGACGTACAGCTCGGCGAGGTAGGCCTCCTGCCCCATGCCGATGATCGCGGGCTGCACGCGCATCACAGCGACCCCCACGGCGAGATCGTCGGGGTCGCGTCCCAGGAGCAGCACGACGTGTCCCTCGTCGACCAGCTGCGCCAGGCGCGGGGTGAGCTCGGCGGGCGAGGGTGAGGGCTCGTCGTACTCCCGGTTGAAGTCGTGCAGGAGCTGCGCGGCCGCGGCGAGCCCGCCCTGATCGTCCGCGGCGACGTTCTCGACCATGCACCCAGTCTCGCCCACCGGGCCTCATCCAGGTGAAGGCCGACACACTGCGCGTCCACACCCGGCCGAGCGGCCTACTCGCGCGTAACCCGGCGCTTCAACCGCTCGTTGACCCGACATGCCTCGTGACTCCCGGTCCATCCGTCTCGCCCTCGCGGCCACCCTGGCCGCAGCGGTGGCGGCTCCCGCCCTCGCCGCGCCCGCGGCCAGCGGCGCCGACAGGGCGCAGACCGACCTCCCCCGCCCGGGCACGGTGCTGCGCAGCGCACCGCTGCGCAAGGGTCTCTGGATCCCGAGGTCCACGAGCCGCGCGTGGAAGCTGAAGTACGTCACCTTGGACTCCCACGAGCGCCGCGCCCGCAGCACCGGCACCGTGTTCATCCCCCACGGCAAGCCGCCGAAGGGCGGCTGGCCGGTGGTCTCCTGGGCGCACGGCATCTCCGGCCTGGGCGACGCGTGCGCACCGTCCAAGGTCGGCCCGGTGCTGAAGCAGCGCGACTGGTCCTACCTGCGCACCTGGATGCGTCAGGGGTACGCCGTCGTGGCCAGCGACTACGTCGGGCTCGGCACTCCCGGCCTGATGCCCTACCTCGACGGCAAGGCGACCGCTCACAGCGTGGTCGACATGGTGAAGGCAGGTGTCGCCTTCACCCACCGCAAGAAGCCCCGACTGCGGCTGTCGAACAAGTGGGTGACGATCGGCCAGTCCCAGGGCGGCGGAGCCTCGGTCTACACCGCCCGCTACGCGACGCAGTACGGCGGCAGGCGGCTCGACTTCCGCGGCGCCGTCGGGACCGGCACCCCGGCCTACATCGAGGACTACGTGAAGCTGCTGGGGCCCGAGGACCCGCCGTTGACCGCCGACCTGAACGCCTACCTGATCTACATCGTGGCGAGCCTGCGCGACGTGCACCCCGAGCTGGGCATCAACGACATCCTCACCGACGCCGGCAAGCACTACGTGGCGCTCGCAGAGGTGCAGTGCGACGAGGAGTTCGCCGAGACGATGGACGGGGTGCTCATCAGCACCCTGTTCAAGGAGCCCATGGCGACCCGGCCGGGGATCGACGAGGCGCTGGCCGACTACATGGCGATGCCGGAGTCGGGCTTCGACACACCGGTGTTCATGGCCCACGGCGCCGCGGACACCGACGTCCCCTACGCGCAGACCGCCCGCTACGGAGAGCTGCTCGAGGCCAATGGCGAACCGGTGCGGTTCGAGACCTACCCCACGGACCACTCCGGGACGATGCAGGCGTCGCTGGAGGACACGATCCCCTTCGTGCGCCGGCAGTTCCGCCGCTGAGCCTGGGCCCCGCTCAGTGGGCGTCGGCCGGCAGCCCGACCGTCCGCTCCCCCAGCTTGACCACGACCACACCGCCCAGGATCAGCAGGCCGCCCAGGAACTGCACCGGCCGCGGCACCTCGTCGAGCACCACCCACGCGGCCGCCAGCGCGAACAGCACTTCGAGCAAGGCGACGAACGACGCCAGCCTCGACCCCAGGCGACGTGAGGCCTCGATGCCGGTCGTGTAGGAGATGGCGGCGCTGAGCAGCCCGAGGCCGAGCACGGCGACCCACCAGGGCACGTCGGTGGCGCCGTACGACGCGACGCCGTTCGACCAGGTCATGTCGAGCAGGCCGACCGCACCGGCCAGCAGCAGGGCCACCGACCCGACGACCATGCCGCCGGCCGCCAGCACGATCGGCGGCAACCCGTTGCTCTCGTCGGCCGACAGCACGAAGAAGGTCGCCACCCCCGCCATCGCCAACAGCCCCCAGACAACACCGATCGGGTGCAGCGACGCACCCGAGAGCAGGTCGAGCACCAGCGCCAGCCCCAGCAGTGCCACCGCGCCCCCGGTGGCCGTGAGCGCTCCCGGCTTGTGGCCGTGGCGCACCCAGAGCCAGCCGACCACCGCGACCGGGGCGGTGTACTCGATCAGCAGCGCGACGCCGACCTGGAGGTACTCCACGGCGCTGAAGTAGGCGAGCTGGCATCCCGCGACGGCCACCAACCCGTACACCAGGACCAGGTGCGCGTTGCGGCGCAGCAGCCACCAGCGACCCCGCAACGCCAGCAGACCGGGGACCGCGAGGACGATCGCGCCGACCAGGATCCGCGCGGTGACAGCGGCCGCCGGGCTCCAGCCCTGCAGCATCAGCCCCTTGGCGATCGTGCCCGACATGCCGAACGAGAAGGCGGACAGGACGGCGAAGCCCAGGCCGGCACCGAGCCGAGGGGTGGGGACGGAGCCCACCTGCCTGTCATTGGTCAACGTCGTCATGACATGTGACGGTAGGCTGTGGCTGTGTAAGGTGTCAACGTGGTCTTTGCCTATGACAGCGAGATGGCCCTCCTGGCGGCCGTCGAGCTGGTCAACAGCGCCTGCGAGCCGGAGACCATGCTCACCGTGGCGGAGCTCGACGAGTTCTTCGCCCGGCGCCACTACACCGGGCGACACGACCGCACCCGCGTCGAGCTGGAGCAGGTGCGCGGGCTACGGGGCCGCCTGCGTGAGGTGCTGCTCGCCGAGCGCGACGCGGCGGTCGACCTGGTCAACGCGACGTTGGCCGATGTCGCGTTGAGACCCGAGCTGGTGCGCCACGACGACTTCGGCTGGCACCTGCACGCCGTCGATCCGCAGGCCTCCCTGGCCGAGCGGATCCTGGTCGAGACGGCCATGGCGATGGTCGACGTGATCCGGGCCGACGAGCACTCCCGGTTCGGGGTCTGCGCCGACGACGGCTGTGACGGCGTGGTGCTCGACATGTCCCGCAACCGCTCGCGGCGCTACTGCTCGACCACCTGCGCCAACCGCAACGCAGTGGCCGCCTACCGCGCCCGCCAGGCGGACCAAGGCGCGCCGCCACGCGTTCGTCGACGGACGTGCGTTGGTGGCCAGGACGGGCAGTAGATCGTCGATATCGGCAGTAGTGCACGTCCGGAGCGCGACGACATCTGCGCCGCCGACATGCACGTCGAGCTGGCCCCACGCCCTGTCCTCGAGAGTGCGGCGTGGTTTCGAGACGCTCGCAAGCTCGCTCCTCAACCACCGGAACTCGGCAGATCCGTGCAGTGGCGTGGCCGTCATGAGGTTGCCGTTCCGTTGACCTTCTCAGGTCTGGATGCGGGTGAAGCGCAGTCGTCCGTCGGGTTGTCGGTTGGTTTGGTGGCGGGTGTCGTGGGCGGCGGGTGTGGTGGACGTGGCACCAGTTCGCGGGGATCTCACACCCTTCGGCGCGGCAGGTCTTGTCGCGGGCGAAGATCACCCGGCGTGAGGGGCCAGCGCTCCTCGCACCTCAACCAGCGACAGATGAGCGGGCGGCGTCGAGATGGCAGGCGACCCGGTGCGCACCGTCGGCAGGTAGCACCGGCAGGGCTGTGGAGCGGCAGGCGTCCGCCACCCCGGCCTGCTCGGCGGCGCCGTCGAGCAGCCGCGGGCACCGCGGGTGGAAGCGGCAGCCCGCCGGGATCCGGGTGGGGTCGGGGATCTCCCCGCGCAGCACCACCGGCTCCACCTGCTCCATCTCGGGAACGACGGAGAGCAGCGCCTGGGTGTAGGGGTGCCGCGGAGCCCTCAGCACCTCCTCGGTGGTGCCCATCTCGACGATCCGCCCGAGGTACATCACCGCGATCCGGTCGGCGATGTTCCAGGCCAGTCCGAGGTCGTGGGTCACCACCACGACTCCGAGGCCGTGGCTCTCCCGCAGCTTCAGCAGCAGCGCCAGGATCTCGCCGCGGATCGAGGCGTCGAGGCTGGAGACCGGCTCGTCCGCGAGCAGGATCTTGGGGTGCAGCCCCAGCGCCCCGGCGATCAGGACGCGCTGCCGCTGGCCGCCGGAGAGCTCGTGGGGGTAGCGCAGGTAGAACCGTTCGGGCGGGCGAAGTCCCGCGTCGGACAGCGCCTGCGCGACGAGGTCGGTCTCGGCGGTCCCGGTCGCGTCGGCGAGCCGGTGCAGCCGGATCCCCTCGGCGACCGACTCGTAGACGGTCTGCCGGGGGTTGAGCGATCCCGAGGCGTCCTGAAGCACCATCTGGACGTCCTTGCGGACTGCGCGCAGCGCCTTGGTCGACGTCGGCAGCGGCTTGCCCTCGACCCGCACCTGCCCGGCGGCCACCGGCTGCAGGCCGATCAGGGTCCGCGCCAACGTGGTCTTGCCCGACCCGGACTCCCCCACCAGCGCGACGACCTCGCCGGGGCGCACCGAGAGGTCGACGCCGTCGAGCCCCCGGGCCACCAGCCCGGCGCGCGTGACGAACTCGACCGTCACCCCCTCGGCCTCGAGGTACGGCGCCGCGTCGGTCGCAGGGACCCGCCCGGTGTCGCTCATGACGCCTCCCCCGTGGAGTCGACCCGGATGCAGGCCGCCGCTCGTCCCGGCCCCACCTCGACCAGGGCGGGCTCGGCGTCGTGGCACCGGTCGATGACGCGGGGGCACCGCGCAGCGAAGGAACAGCCAGGGGGTAGGTCGCGGGGGTCGGGCGGGTCACCGGGGAGTCCCGCCGGGGCGTAGCGCGCCGCCGGGTCGCCGATCCGCGGGAAGGCGCGCGACAGCGCCTCGGCGTAGGGGTGCCGGGCGTCGGTGAAGACCTCGGTCGCCGAGCCCACCTCGACGATGCGGCCGGCGTACATCACCGCGACTCGGTCGCAGACGTCGGCGAGGACCGACAGGTCGTGGCTGATGATCACCATGCCGACACCGAGGTCCCGCACCAGGCCCGCCATCAGGCCCAGGATCTGTGCCTGAACCATGACGTCGAGCGCCGTGGTCGGCTCGTCGGCGATGATCAGCTGCGGGCGGCAGGCCAGGGCCATCGCGACCATCACCCGTTGCTTTTGTCCGCCTGACAACTGATGTGGGTAGGCAGAGGCGCGAGCCGCCGGGAGACCCACCTGCTCGAGCAGCTCGGCGACCCTCGACCTGACCGTGTCCTCGCTGACCCCCGAGTCGTGGAGTCGCATCGGCTCGCCGATCTGCTGCTCGACGCGACGCACCGGGTTGAGCGAGTGCAGGGCACCCTGGAAGACGATCGAGGCCTCCGCCCAGCGCAGTGCCCGGAGATCGCCCCAGCGCATCGTGAGTACGTCCTCACCGTTGACGAGCACCTCACCGGAGGCCGTGGCGTCCTTGGGCTGCAGTCGTAGGACGGTGCTGGCCAGCGTCGACTTGCCGCAGCCGGACTCGCCCGCGATCCCCACGATCTCACCGTGGGCCACCACGAGGTCGACACCGCGCACGGCCGGCAGCGGCCCCTCGGAGGTCTCGTACTCCAGGCGCAGGTCGCGCAGCTCCAGCAGTGGCCCGGGGCCACCACCAGCACCGCCGCCATCCCGTGAGCCGGTCATCAGCGCTTCCTCAGCCGCGGGTTGAAGGTCTCCTCCAACGCCTGGCCGATCAGGGTGAACGAGAGCACGACCAGGATCACGCAGATGCCCGGCGGCAGGATGTACCACCACGACTTGGTGGTCATCGCGCCGACCGAGAAGGCCCCGTCCAGCATCGATCCCCAGGAGACCCGCGTCGGGTCGCCGAGTCCCAGGAAGCTCAAGGTGGTCTCGGCCAGGATCGCCACGGCGACGAGCAGCGTGGTGTTGGCGAAGACCATCGGCATCACGTTGGGCAGGATGTGCCGGCTCATCAGGTGCCATCGCCCGGCGCCCAGAGCGCGTGCTCGCTCGAGGTAGGGCCGCTCCTTGAGCGAGAGCGTCTGGCTGCGGATCAGCAGCGCGGTGCCGGCCCAGCTGGTGATGCCGATGACCAAGGCGATGTTGAACAGCGATCGACCGAGCACGGTGGCCAGGACCAGAGCCAGCGGCAGGAACGGCACCACCAGGAACCACTCGGTGACACGGAACAGGATCCGCGCCGGCCAGCCCTCGAAGAAACCGCTCATCAGCCCCACGAGGGTGCCGATGACCACCGAGATCACCGTGGCCAGGAGACCGACGAAGAGCGAGATCCGTGAGCCCCAGATCAGCAGGGTCAGCACCGAGCGGCCGTTCTCGTCGGTGCCCAGCAGGAACTCCCTCGACGGCGGCTCCAGCACCCCGCCGGTCGCGCGCGTCACCTTGAGCCCCTCGGCGTCGGCCAACCACGGTGCGAAGATCGCGACCAGGGCGAAGAAGCTCAGCACCACCAGGCCGACCACCCCCGGGGTGTTGCTGCGGAAGTCGCGCCAGGTGCGCCGCAGCGCCTCGAGCCGGCGACGACGCGTGACCTGGCGGGCGGAGAGCCGTGGGGGCTCGGGCGCGGTCTCGGTGCTCATGTCCGCACCCTGGGGTCGAGCACGCCGTAGACCAGGTTGGTCAGCAGGTTGGCCACGATCACCGCGGCGGAGGCGACCAGGAAGGTGCCCTGGAGCACCCAGTAGTCCGGGATCGACAGTGCCTCCTGGGCGAGCAGACCCAGCCCCGGCAGGGAGAAGACGTACTCCACCGTGATCGCCCCCGAGACCACGAAGCCGATGTTGAGCGCGGCCAGCGTCGTGGTGGGCAGCAGGGCGTTGCGCACCGCGTGCCGGCGGCGGACGTCGACGTCCCGCAACCCCTTGGCGCGAGCGGTCACCAGGTAGTCCTCGCCCATCTCGTCGAGCAGGGAGGAGCGCATGATCAGCGCGTACTCCGCGAGGTAGGCCAGCGTCAGCGTGGTCACCGGCAGCACCAGGTGCCAGGCGGTGTCGAGGACGGTGTTCCACCAGCCGGGGTCGACGTTGACCGAGTGCAACCCACCCGTCGGGAAGATGCCCTCGATGTCGCCGAAGCCCACCGCGAACGCTGCGATCAGCAGCAGGCCGAGGAACCACTCGGGCATCGAGTACAGCGTCAGCGTGCTCGAGGTCATCCCGCGGTCGAAGCGGCTGCCGCGACGCCAGGCACCGAGGATGCCGAGGTAGACCCCGATCACGGTGGCGAGCACGGTCGAGATGCCGACCAGCAGCAGCGTGGGCCACAGCCGGTCCAGGACCAGGTCGGAGACCGGCACCCGGTAGCGCAGCGAGACCCCGAGGTCGAATTGCGCGGTGTTCTTCAGGTAGGTGCCGAACTGCTGGAGCAGCGGTTGGTCGAGCCCGTACTGCGCCTTGAACGACTCCAGCTGTTCCTGGGTCCGGAACCGTCCCCGGCCGAGCGTCCGGGCGGGGTCACCGGGCAGCACCCGGAACAGGAAGAAGTTCACCACCAGGACGAACAGCAGGCTGCCCAACGAGCCCAGCAGCTTGCCGCCCACGAAGCGGGCGTAGGAGCCGCGGCGCCGAACCTGCTGCGGCCCCGGAGCCAGCTCCGGCTCCGAGGACGTCACCAGGGTGGTCACTCCCGGTCGCTGGCCGAGCCGTGCCGCCTGAAGATCATGGCCGCGCCGAAGCCGATGATCACGATCGCCACCACCGCGCCACCGATCAGCAGCGGCAGGCTGCTGCCCGAGTCGTCGTCGCCCGTGTCGCTGCCGGCCACCACGTTGGCGTTGAGCGCCGAGTCGATCCCGTCGCAGTCACCGGCCTCGTCGATCGGACGGACCTGGAGGTAGCTCTGCACGCCGTACTGGACGATCCAGGTGCCCTCGGGGTCGGGCTGTGCCTGCAGACAGGCCCAACGATCGCTGCGGACCGCTTCGCCGATCGCCTCGTAGACGGTGACGATGTAGGGCGCCTCGGTGTAGAAGAGCTCCTGCATCCGCTTCACCGGCTCCACCCGGTCGGCGTCCTCGATGGCGGAGTTCTGCTCCTGGTAGAGCTCGTCGTACTCCTCGTTGCACCACCAGGTGTCGTTCCAGCCCCCGAGCTGGTCGCAGGTCATGTAGCTCAGCATCGAGTCGGGGTCCGGCTCGACGTACCAACCCCACTCGAAGGCGTCGAACTCGCCGTCGAGGATCACGTTGGTCAGCTTGCCGCTCTCCATCGCGGTGACCTCGGACTCGATCCCGATGTCTGCCAACCACTCCTGGAAGAACTCCATCGTGGTGAGCGACGACTTGCTCTCCGAGCGGGCGAACAGCCGCAGGGTGCCGATCGGCTCGCCGTCGGGCATGGTGCGCAGACCGTCGTCACCCTTCTCGTAGCCCGCCTCGTCCAGCAGCTCCTCGGCGCGGTCCGGGTCGTACTCGAACGCCACGTCCTCGGGCGGTTCCCACTTCCAGTTGTCGTACGCGTCGGGCACGAGCGTGTCGCCGGGAACGGCGGCTCCTTGGAAGGCCTTCTCCGCGATCTCGTCGAGGTCGACCGCAAAGCCCAGCGCATAGCGGAAGTCGGCATCCTCCAGAGCGGGGTTGCCGTCGCCGATCGGGTCACCGGACTCGGTGTCGACCGCCCCGGCGTTGAACGCGATCTCCGAGAAGCCCGGCGAGACACCGTTGTGGGCAGTGATGCCTTCCTCGGTCTTCAGCTGCTCCACCTGGAGCGCGTTGATGTTGTAGACCAGATCCACCTCGCCCTTGACCAACGCCTGAGAGGCAGCGTCGTCGTTCTTGAAGACGCGCATCACCACCTCGTCGATGTGGGGGGCGCCCTTCCAGTAGTCCTCGTTGGCCTCGAAGCGGTACGTCGACCCGCCCGCAGTGCCCTCGACGAAGCGGAACGGCCCGGAGCCGACGATCGGCTCACCGTCCTCGGGCTCGTTCTCGTAGGTCTTGACCGCCTCGTCGTCGATCTTCGACCACACGTGCTCGGGCAGGATCGGGATCGGCAGCAACGGCAGCACCGCGTTGGGCTTCTTCAACCGCAGCTCCACGGTGGTGTCGTCGACCGCGACCACCTCCTCGACCGAGGTGAGGTAGGAGCCCCAGGTGTTGGCCTCGTAGCCACCGTCGATGATCCGGCTGAAGGTGTGGACGACGTCGTCGGCGGTCAGCGGCTCACCGTCGCTCCAGGTCACGCCGTCCTGGAGCGTGAAGGTCCAGGTGAGTCCGTCCTCCGAGGTCTCCCACTCGGTGGCCAGGCCGGGTTGGGGACTCATGTCCTCCATGTCGTAGCTGATCAGGTAGTCGTAGGTCAGGCCCCAGGCCTCGAACGCGGGCACCTCGATGCCGCCGAAGGGATTGAACGAGTCGGCCTCGTTGGTCAGTCCGATGGTGAAGGTGACCTTGTCGTCCTCGGCTGCCTGGGCCGTGGTCATCGCCGGGACGGAGAGGAAGGCGGCGACCAGGCCGATGGCCAGTGAGAGCCGAGCGGCGCTACGGTGCCGAGCATGACCCAGGCGCCCCCCGCGTCGCCGCCGCCCACCGGACCTCCGGAGGCGGCCCGCCACCCCGTCGAGCACACGCAGCACGGGGTGGCGCGCCCCGACCCCTACCACTGGCTCCGAGCAGTCGAGGATCCCGCGGTCCTGGCTCATCTCGCTGCGGAACGGACCTGGTTCGACGCTGCGACCGGCCATCTCAACCCCTTGGTCGAGGAGCTCTTCGCGGAGATGCGGGGTCGCACTCCGGACACCGACTCATCGGTCAGCTGGCCCCATGGTCTCTTTTACTACTACAACCGGGTCCCATCCGGAAGGGACCATGAGCAACTGTTGCGTGATCGGAACCGTCCTGAAACGACGGATTCGGTACCTATTTCCACTCTCGGCACTGAAACCGTGGTTCTCGACCTGAACCAGGAGACCGCTGGTTCGGCGTACGCCGAGCTCGGTCTGAGCCTGGTCAGCCCGGACGACCGGTGGCTGGCCTGGTCGGTCGACCTGGTCGGCGACGAGGTCTACCGGCTGCGGTTCCGAGACCTCGAGACCGGCGACGACCTGGACGAGGAGGTGCCCCGCAGCTACTACAGCGGGGCGTGGAGCGCGGACTCCTCGACGTTCTTCTACACCGTGCACGACCGGGCCTACCGGCCCCACCAGGTGTGGTCTCACCGGCTCGGGACCCCGGTCGCGAAGGACGAGCTGGTGGTCGCGGAGCCCGATGAGCGATTCGAGCTCTCGGTACGCAGCACGCGCAGCGGGGGGCTGGTGGTGATCCGCGCCGGGTCCCGCGACACCAGCGAGGTCTGGGTCGTGCCCGCCACCGAGCCGACGGCGCCGCCCCGGTCGGTCGGCGGACGTCGGCAGGGCGTCGAGTACGACGTGGAGCACCTCGCCGGGCCTGGGCGGGGACGGCTGCTCGTGGTGACTGACGACGGCGCCACCGAGTTCCGTGTCGCGATCTCGCCGGTGCCGCAGGACGCCGACCAGGACCACACGTCGTGGCGTGCCCTGCTTCCCGAGGACCCCGCGGTGCGGGTGGAGCAGGCCGAGGCATTCAGCCGCCACGTCGTGCTGCTGATCCGCACCGGCGGCGAGCGGCGGCTCCGCCTGCTGCCCGTCGAGGACCTGACCGGCGAGGGCATCGAGGTGAGGCCGCTGTTCGCGGGAGGCACGCTCGACCTCGGCCCCAACGAGGTCTTCGACACCGACCGGCTGCTGGTCGAGGACCAGTCCGCGCTGCACCCGCGGACCTGGTCCGAGGTCGACCTGGACACCGGAGAGCGCACCATCGTCAAGCGGGCCGAGGCTCCCGGGCACGACCCCGCGGCGTATGTGTCGGAGGAGCTGAGCTTCCCCGCCCCCGACGGCACCCCCGTCCCGGCCACCGTGACGCGGCGCCGGGACACACCGTTGGACGGGTCGGCGCCGGCCCTGCTCTACGGGTACGGCGCCTACGAGGCCGTCGAGGAGCCGCTGTGGGACGCGGCCCTGCCGAGCCTGCTCGACCGCGGCGTCGTCCACGTCCACACCCACGTCCGGGGCGGCGGCGAGGGCGGACGCCACTGGTGGCTGACGGGCGGCTGGAGCGCAAGCAGAACACCTTCACCGATCATGCGGCGGTGGCCGACGGTCTCGCCGCCTCCGGCTTGGTCGACGGGGACCGGATCGCGACGCGTGGGCTGAGCGCCGGGCGGACTGCTCCAGGGGGCGGTCTTCAGCCAGCGCCCCGACCGATGGCGCGCGGTGGTGGCCGAGGTGCCCTTCGTCGACGTGGTGAGCACGATGTTCGACGCCTCGATCCCGCTGACGGTCAACGAGTGGGACGAGTGGGGCGACCCCCGGATCCGCGAGCAGTTCGACGCGATGCTGGCCTACTCGCCGTACGAGAACCCGCCGGGGGCGGGTGGCCGCCCCGACCTGCTGGTCACCGGCGCACTGCACGACCCGCGCGTCATGGTGTGGGAGCCGGCCAAGTGGGTGGCGCGGTTGCGTGAGACCGACCCGGCGTGGGCGCCGCGGTGCCTGTTCCGCGTCGAGACCGGAGCCGGGGCGCACACGGGCCCCGCCGGTCGCTTCGCCCACCTGCGCTACGAGGCCGAGGTCCTCGCCTGGCTGCTGGATCGGTTGGGCGCGGCCGAGTGAGACCACCGCCTCGGTGGTGAGGGGACCCCTCCGGGACTGGTCAACGCCTCGAGCCTGTGAACATCATGGACGGGACTGCCCGCGGCCCGCCCCCAGGTGATGGGGACGGTCCACCGCCGGAGGTGGCGCTGATGTCCGTGCTTCTGCACCGCTTGGGGGCGCTGATCGCACGCCAGAAGGTGCTCGTCATCGGTGTCTGGTTGTTGCTCCTCGGAGGTGTGCTCGGGGCGTCGATGGTCGTCGGTGACTCCTACGACGACACCTTCTCGATCCCGGGGACACAGTCCCAGCAGGGGGAGGACCTGCTCATGGACCGCTTCGACCAGAGCGGCACGTCGGCGCAGATCGTCTTCACCGCGACCTCGGGCAAGATCACCGGCTCCACCAACGCCTCGGCTGTCAAGCGCCTGTCCCAGGCGGTCGACGACGTCGCGCGGGTCCAGATGGCCGACCCGCTGGGCCCGCCGCCGGGGCAGAAGAAGCCGGTGCTGTCCAGCGATGGCACGGCCACCCTCGGCCAGGCGCTGTTCGCCGACGAGATCCCGTCGCAGAAGACGTTGGACGCCGTGCAGGCGGCCGCGACCCCCGGCCAGGGGATCGCGATCACCACCGACGTGGGCGGTGGCGCCTACAAGGCGACCTCGGATCCCAGCAGGGTGCCCGAGATGCTGGGACTCCTGGTGTCCTTCTTCATCCTGGCGATCACCTTCGCCTCGCTCATCGCCGCCGGGATGCCGATCCTCACCGCCCTGGTCGGCGTCGTCATCACCCTGAGCGCGGTGGTGCTTCTGTCGAACACGATGACCGTCTCCAGCACCTCACCGACCCTGGCCGAGATGCTGGGACTGGCCGTCGGCATCGACTACGCGCTGTTCATCCTGTCCCGCTACCGCCGCCAGCTGGGCGAAGGGCTGGCGACCGACGTGGCGATGTCCCGGGCGCTGGCCACGGCGGGCAGCGCCGTGGTCTTCGCCGGCACCACGGTCGTCATCGCGCTGACCGGCCTGACCGTGGCGGGGATCCCGGTCCTGACCGTGATGGGGCTGGCCGCTGCCGGCGCCGTGGTGGTCGCGGTGCTGATCGCCGTGACACTCCTGCCGGCGATCGCGCTGCTCCTGGGCGAACGGCTGCGTCCACGGCAGCGCCGACGCCGGCCCCGGGCGCGCACCGAGCAGCCCGCCGCCGCCGCGCGCACCCCCCGGGCGGAGAAGTACGTGAGGTTCGTGACCGCGCGTCCGCTCCTCACCATCCCCGCCGTCGTGGCGCTGCTGCTGCTGGCCGCCATCCCGGCCAAGGACCTCCAGCTCGCCCTCCCCGACAACAGCACCGCCCCGGCCGACACCCCGCAGCGCGAGACCTACGAGGCGATCACCCAGGCGTTCGGCGAGGGCTACAACGCCCCGCTGAGCGTCACCGCCGGGGTCATCACGAGCACCGACCCGTCACAGACGGTGGACGACCTCGCGGCGGCGATCCGCAACCTTCCCGGGGTGGTCGCCGTCCCCCAGGCGACGCCCAACCAGAGCGCCGACACCGCGCTGGTACAGGTGATCCCCGAGGGCGGGCAGAACGCCTCCTCCACCGCCGCGCTGGTCAACCGGCTGCGCCTCGACAGCAGCGCGCTGGAGAAGAAGTACGCCGTCACCGACATGCTGGTCACGGGGCCGACGGCGATCAACATCGACGTCTCGGACCAGCTGACCGGCGCCCTGCTGCCCTTCGCCAGCATCGTGATCGGTCTGTCCCTGATCCTGCTGCTCATCGTCTTCCGCTCGGTCGCGGTGCCCCTCAAGGCGACCTTGGGCTACCTGCTGTCGGTCGGCGCGGCGCTCGGTGCCGTGGTGGCGGTCTTCCAGCTCGGTTGGCTCGACGGGCTGTTCCCCGGTCTGGCCGAAGGACCGATCGTGAGCTTCCTGCCGATCTTCGTCATGGGGGTGCTCTTCGGCCTGGCGATGGACTACGAGATGTTCCTGGTCTCCGCGATGCGGGAGGACTATGTGCACTCGGGAGACCCCGTCGGGGCGGTCCACCGAGGCTTCCGGGCGTCGTCGACCGTGGTGACGGCGGCGGCGCTGATCATGACCTCGGTGTTCATCGCCTTCATCCCCGGGGGCAGCAGCACCATCATGCCGATCTCGTTCGGGCTCGCCGTCGGGGTCTTCGTCGACGCCTTCCTGGTCCGCATGACGCTCGTGCCGGCGGTGCTGGTGCTGCTCAAGCACAAGGCGTGGTGGTTGCCCGCGTGGCTGGACCGGGCGATCCCGGCGGTCGACGTCGAGGGGGCCGCGATGCACCGCAAGGTGGAGTACGAGGACTGGGAGCGCACCCACGGCACCGCGGCACTGGTGGCGCGCGAGCTGGAGGTGAGCCGAGGTGCCCCCACGTTCGAGGTGCAGGCCTCCCCCGGAGCGATCACCGAGCTCGTGCTCCCGGACGGAGTCAGCGGGGCGGACGCGGGCTCGGTCCTGGTCGGCCGTCGACGCACGGTGGGCGGCGAGCTGGTGGTGGCGGGGTTGTTGCTTCCCGAGCAGCGTGAGTCGGTGCACCAGCAGGCGGTGTTCGTCGACGTGGACGCTCCGGCGCTGGCCGACGACCCGCACCCGGAGGGGGTGCTGATCAGCGAACGGGCACGGGTCAGCTCGTTCTGGCCCAGGCGCCGCTCGGCGTTCGTCGCCGAGGCGACCGCCCGGCTCGAGCGGTACGCCGCGGCGATGGGGGCAGGGACCGCCCGGTCGAGCGCCCCGGCGCGCGCAGCCGCGCTGGAGACGGCGCTGGCCCTGACCGGTGGTGTGGGTCTGGTGGTGCTCAACCAGGAGCGACGCGACAGCATGGTCGGTGCCGGATCGGCCGCGGCGTTGGCCGCCGCGCTGCGCGCGGACGGCGTCACGGTCGTCCTGCTGAGCGAGGCCACACGGCCGCTCGTGAGCTCGAGCCTGCGACCGCGGCCCGACCTGGAGGGGTCGTCATGACACCTGCGGGCCCACGCAGTCCCACGGCCACGACCAACGCAGCGGACGCCGGCGATCCCGCCGTCCGGGCCGTGCGCTGGCGTCGGCTGGTGCTGGTGGGGCTCCTGCTCCCGCTGCTGTCCACGGCCGTCCTGCTGTGGTCGACCACCGGGCGTGCCGACGAGCTCGACCGCGTCCCGGTGGCGGTGGTCAACAACGACAAGATCATCACCTCGCCGCAGCCGATGGCCGCCGGCCGTGAGATCGCCGCGCAGCTGACCCAGCCGAGCTCCGACGACACGGCCGACCTGGACTGGACGCTGGCCGACTCCCAGGACGCCACCGCAGGACTGAGGGACGGTGACTACTACGCCGTCCTGACCATTCCCCCCGACTTCTCCCAGGCGATCCTGTCCACGGGCACCGACAAGCCGGCGCGCGGCAAGCTCACCCTCACCAGCAACGCCGCTGCCAGCAACACGGTTCCCTACATCAGCCAGGAGGTCGCCGACGCCGCAGCCGCGACGCTGGCCGGCCAGGCCACGCGGGGCTACCTGGGCAATGTCTACCAGGGGTTCAACCAGCTGGCCCAGGCCAACCAACAGGCCGCCGACAGCGCCGCCCAGGTCGCCCAGGGCACGGACCAGGTGGCGTCCGGCGCCAGCTCGCTCGACCAGGGAGCCGGGGAGCTGGCCGACGGCCTGGACACGCTGTCGACGGGAGCCGACGAGCTCAGCGACGGGACGGACGCGTTGAGCGGGGGCGCCGACGACCTGGCCTCGGGGGCCTCCGGCCTCGCCGCCGGCGCGCGGCAGGTGGAGGGGGGAGCCGATCGGCTCTCGAGCAGCGCGAGCACCCTGGCCCACAAGAGCGGCGAGCTCGCGGGCGCGTCGCGGCGCGCCGCCTCGGGCGCCGCGCGGGCCGCGAAGGCGACGCGGGTGCTCACCCGCTTCTCCCAGTTCGTCGCACGTGACCTGGCCCGACTCGAGGAGCAGTGCGGGGCGGAAGGCGCCACGGAGGTCTTCTGCCGGGAGCTGAGGCGCGCCACGCGCCGCGCAACCCTGCTCTCCCTCGGCACCGGACGCGTGAGCGACGGGGTCGCCGACCTCGCCTCGGTCGACCGGCGGCTCGCAGGCGCGTCGGGCGAGCTCGCCACAGCCAATCGCAAGCTCGCCCAGGGTGCCGACACGCTGCGGCGGGGAAGTCGCTCGGAGGCGCAGGCGTCGGGCAGGCTGGACGCCGCTTCGGCAGGCTCTGGCCGACGCCGCACGCCAGGTCGCGGCCGTGGCCGTGCAGGTCGCCGACGGGACGACGACCTCGGCGGGGGCCGGCGACCAGCTCGCCTCGGGGAGCAGCTCCCTCAGCGCGGGGGCCACCTCCGCCGACAGCGGCGCCCACCAGCTGCAGCAGGGTTTGCAGAAGGGAGCCGACGAGAGCCCGACCTACACCAAGGACCAGAAGACCGCGCTGGAGAAGGTGGTCTCCGAGCCGGTCGTGGTGACGGACCAGGTGCAGCACACCGCGCACGGCAACGGCTGGCTGGTCGCCCTCGTCCTGGGAGTCGTGCTGTGGCTGGCGGCGCTCCTCTCGATGCTGCTGCGCGGTGTGGGGGAGGTGCTGGCCCACGGTGGCTCACCGGTCTCGTCACGTCGCCTGGTGGCGGTACAGCTGCGACCTACGACCACGCTCGCCCTGCTCCAGGCCGCAGCCGTCCTGGCTGCGCTCCCGCTGCTGCAGCTCCACCCGGCCTCGCCCGTACAGCTGGTGCTGCTCACGGTCCTGGCCGCCGCTGCCTTCAGCCTGGTCGGTGTCGCGCTGCGCTGGGCGTTCCGCGGTGTCGGAGTGGTCGTCTTCGTGCTCCTGCTCGCGCTGCAAGCAGCGGCACTCGGCAACGTCCTGCCGATCGAGACGGCACCCGGGGTGGTCCAGACGCTCAACACCTTCCTGCCCCTCACCGCCTACGTGAACGGCGCGAGCCAGGCGGCCTCAGGAGGTGAGGTCTGGTCGGTGGTGGCCACGGTCACCATCCTGCTGGCCTGGAGCCTGGTGGCAGGGCTGGTGTCACTCATGGTCGTCCGCCGCCGCCGGATGCTTCCCGCCTCGCGGGTCTCCGGCCGCCCCCAGCTGGTCGGTGCCGGCTCCTAGCAGTCGGGCCCCGGGGGCTCCCCTGCTCGGGGAGAAGCACGGCTGGACTGGCGGGTCAGGGTGTCGCCGAGGATGATGGCGACGTGATCCGGACGACGCCCTTCCACGAGCGGCTGAGCGAGCTCAACAGCCAGGGCCTGTTCACCCACTGGCAGGGATTCTTGTCGCCGCTGCGATATTCGGCGGCGCCGAAGCACGAGTACTTCGCGGTCCGCAACAGCGTGGGCGTGTTCGACACCTCGCCATTGTTCAAGTACGCCGTTCGGGGGCCCGATGCCGAGCGGCTCCTCGCCGGTCTGCTGGTGCGCGACATCCGCACCTGCCGGCCCGGGCGGGCGCACTACACCCTCTGGTGCGACGACCGTGGCTTCGTGATGGAGGACGGGGTCGTCTTCCGGCACTCGGAGACCGAGTTCCTGATGACCGCCGCCCGCCCGTCCCTGGGCTGGCTGCAGGACCACCGCGGCCGGCTCGACGTGGACCTGGAGGACGTCTCGGACGACTTCGCGATGCTGGCCGTGCAGGGTCCACGCAGCCGCGCCACGTTGCGCGGCCTGACCGACGAGGTGGAGCACCTCGGCTACTTCGCGCACGCTCCCGCCAAGGTCGCGGGCGTCCCGGTGACCGTCTCGCGCACCGGCTACACCGGCGACCTCGGCTTCGAGCTCACCGTGCCCAGCGGCGACGCGCTCACGGTGCTCGACGCCGTCCTCGAGGCCGGCGGGCCGCACAGCATCCGGCCCTTCGGTGAGGAGGCGCTGATGACGTTGCGGATCGAGGCCGGGCTCCCGCTGATCGACGTCGAGTGGACCGACAGCCGCCTCGCGATGACCGACCACGAACGGGTGACCCCCACCGAGCTCGGCCTGGGCTGGATGCTGCGAAGGGTGCTGGACGACGACCGCGCGTTCGTCGGCGGCGCCGCGATCCGCCGTGAGCTGCGCGAGGGCAGCTCGCGCTGGGCCACCACCGGCATCGTCGTGGACTGGCAGGAGTGGGACGACCTGCACCGCAGCGCCGGGCTCTTCCCGCCCAAGGACCCGACGCCGCTGCCGTACGAGAGCCTGCTGTACGACGGTGGCGGGGTCCCTGCACGAGGTCACGAGGTCACGAGGCTCGTCGCCAGCGCTCCTCGCACCTCAACCACCGAGGGGGGCGCCGAGCCGGTCGGGTACGTCACCAGCTTCTGCTACTCCCCCGTGCTCCAGCGCCACATCGGCATCGCCCGGGTGCGACCAGACCTGGCGGCACCGGGCACCGCCGTGCGGCTCGAGCTGGCGGTGCAGCACCACAACACCACGGTGGGCGCGGTGACGACGCCGATGCCGTTCTTCGACCCCGAGCGGAAGGTCAGCACCCCGTGAACGACGCCACGAACCAGTACGACGTGATCGTCGTCGGCGGAGGCCACAACGGCCTCACCAACGCGGCCTACCTCGCCAAGTCGGGGCTGCGCACGCTGGTGCTCGAGCGGCAGCCGATGGTCGGCGGCGCGGCGATCACCGAGGAGCTGATGCCGGGCTTCCACTTCACGACGTTCTCCTACGCCCTGAGCCTGCTGCGCCCGGAGATCATCCACGAGCTCGACCTGGTGCAGCACGGCTTCATGCCGCTGATGATGCCGAGCGGCTTCCACCCGACCGGCGACGGCGACTACCTGCTGTTCAGCGACGACCACGCGCAGAACGTGCAGGAGATCCGCAGGCACTCGCCCCACGACGCGGACGCCTACGAGCGCTACCACCACGACCTCGACCAGGCCTGCCGCGCGATCCGACCGCTGTTCGACAACCCCCCGCCCGACGTGTTCGGCAAGGACCCGGACGACGCCGCGGACGTCGCCTGGCTGCTCGACCACCTCGGTAGCATCGACAAGCGCACCATGCACGACGTCGTCCGGCTGCTCACCGGCAGCGCCGCGGACTGGATCGAGGACTACTTCGAGCACCCGGCGGTGGCCGGCTACCACGCCTCGTCGTCGATCATCGGCTCCAAGGTCGGGCCGATGTCGCCGGGGTCGGGGCTGGTGCTGCTCTTCCACAAGATGGGCGAGCACGACGGTCACCTCGGGTCATGGGCGTTCCACAAGGGCGGCAACGGTGGTTTCACGCAGGTGCTGGCCCGAGCGGCGCAGGCCTATGGTGCCGAGGTCCGGCTGGAGGCACCGGTGACCGACGTGATCACCGAGGGCGGTCGCGCCGTCGGGGTGGCGCTGACGGACGGCACCGAGCTCCGCGCCGCCACCGTGGTCTCCGCGCTCGACCCGAGGCGCACCTTCACCGAGCTGGTCGACCCGCGCGAGCTTCCCGGAGACCTGGTCGACGCGGTGGACCGGATGAAGTTCCGCGGCGTCTCGGCCAAGGTCAACTTCGCCCTCGACGGGCTGCCGACCTTCCCGGCGCTGCCGGACACCGTCGACCACTTCGGCGGCTTCCTCAACATCGGCCCGACGATCGAGTACGTCGAGCGAGCCTTCGACGCCGCCAAGTACGGCTGGTACAGCGAGCGGCCGTTCATCGACGCCGCGGTCCAGTCGGTGGTCGACCCCGACATGGCCCCACCCGGCAAGCACGTCCTGTCGTGCTTCGTGCAGTACGCGCCGTACCAGCTGCGCGGCAGCGACTGGGACGCCGAGCGCGACAACTTCGGCGACAAGGCGCAGGCGGTGCTGGAGGAGCACTTCCCCGGCTTCGGCGACCTGGTGCTGCGCCGCGAGGTGGTGACGCCGAAGGACATCGAGGAGCGCACCGGGCTGACCGAGGGCAACATCTTCGCCGGGGAGTTCCTGGCGCCCCAGATGTACTTCTTCCGCCCGGCGCCCGGGTGGAGCCGCTACGCCACCCCGATCGAGGGCTACTACCAGTGCGGCTCGGGGACCCACCCCGGTGGCTGCGTGATCGGCTCTCCGGGGCGGATGGCGGCCCAGCGCATCCTGCGGGACCTGCAGGGCTGACGCAGCGCTGGGGCCGGTGGGGGAGGCTGGCGCCATGTCCCGCACCACTCTCACCACACGCGTGGCCGTCGGCCTGCTGGCGCTCGTGGTCGCGCTCACCGGCGTGGCCGGGCTGACCGCTCTCCTCGGCGACGACTCCACGGGTGGCGACGACGCCGCCGGTGGCGACGTGCCCGCGACGCCGCAGGCGCTGGCCTGGGTGGCCGGCCAGCACCTGCCGACACCCGAGGTCGGGCTCAGCTACCCCGACCGGGCCGCCGACGGGGCCGGGTTCTACGTGGGGCTCGACTACGCCCGGCGGGGCAAGCGGGGCGGCACCGAGGTCGCGGTCTCGGTGCTCCCGCTGCGACGCACGCTCGACTGCAAGACGCTGCGCGCCGAACCGACCATCGACGGCTGCGAGGTCCGCGAGGGGGCCACCGTGTTCTGGCAGGAGGCGGAGCCGAAGGAGGACCCGGGCGTGCTCTACGTCGAGGTGGTCAAGGGCGACACCAGCGTCGTGGTCTTCCAGCAGGGGCCGAAGGTGCCCGCCGACATCGACGACTTCGAGGCCGAGGCGTCCCTGGCGGACATGGTCGCCGCGGCCAAGGATCCCCGCCTGGACCTCACCACCACCCAGGAGGCCGTCGACGAGGGCGAGCGCCTGCCCTGGTGGCGCGGCGAACCGCAACAGTGATCCGCGATCAAGCAGCCGGTCGGCGGATCGAACCGCCGGTTCAGCCGAGCCTGACCACCAGGTCGGCGCGGTCGCGGGTCGCGACGACCGACGCGGTGTTCGGCACGTCGACGGCCGCCATCCATGCCTCGGTCTCAGCCGCTGACTTGCCGAAGCGGACGTGTCGCTGCGCCAGGCGCGCGGTCCGCACCTCATCATCGGTCTCGACGAACCACACCTCGTCGAGGAGCCCGCGAGCGCGGGGCCACGGGTCGTGGTCCAGCAGCAGGTAGTTGCCCTCGGTCAGCACCACGCGCGCCTCCGGTGGCACCGTCAGGGCGGCAGCCAGCGGCTGCTCCAGCCTCCGCTCGAAGCCCGGCGCGAACACGGGCCGGTCACCGCCTCGCCGCAGCCGGGCCAGCAACGCGACGTACCCGTCGGCGTCGAAGGTCTCCGGTGCCCCCTTGCGGTCTCGCAGCCCGAGGTGGTCCAGCGTGACGTCGGCGAGGTGGAAGCCGTCCATCGGGACCACGCTCGTGGGCTGCCGGGGCTGGAGGGTCGCGGCCAGGGCCGCGGTCAGGGTGGACTTGCCTGCACCGGGCGCACCGGTGAGCCCGACCAGGAGTCGCTCGCCGGATCGGGCAGCCGCCATCCTCAGCACGCGGTCGGCGAGCGCCGCCAGGTCCGGCGTGCTGATCGGGTCGGTCACCCCCCGACCCTCGTCACCCCACTGCCACGACGCAAGCCCCTCGCTCGCACGGCTCCCCTGGACTCGCACGGACTAGGCTGACTGCAGGCTTGCTGACCGATGGATCAGCACGACTGTGAGGAGCCGCCATGGGTCTGGACCCGGCCACGCTCGCCGCGGCCGACACCGCCCCGGGCACGGCCCATCCGCCTGCTCCGGTCGAGCTCGACGAGGTCAGGCTCAGCCTGGCGCCGTTCGGTGAGAGTCGGATGCTGCCGCGGGCGGCGTACCTCGACGACGTGGTCCTGGAGTGGGAGCGGCGCCACGTCTTCAGCGACTGGGTGTGCGTGGGCCGAGCCGACGACCTGCGGTCGCCGCGCACGGCCTCGGCGCACCCGGCCGGCGAGGCGTCGGTCCTGCTGACCCGGGACGCCGCGGGCGAGCTCCACGCCTTCGAGAACGCCTGTCGCCACCGCGGTCACGAGCTGTTGCCGTGCGGCGGACGCTCGGAGACCCGGCTGCTGGCCTGCCCCTACCACGCGTGGACCTACAACCACGACGGGTCGCTGCGCCACGCCCCCGGCTACCCCCGGGACGGGTCGTTCGACCTCGACCGGTTCGGCCTGCACGAGCTCCCGGTGCGCCAGTGGCACGGCTGGGTCTTCGTGAACCCCTCCGGCACGAGTCCGGCCTTCGACCGGCACGTCGGCGACCTCGAGCAGGTCGTCGCCCACTACGACGGCGCCGACCTGGTCACCGTCACCACGCACACCTACGAGGTCGCCGCGAACTGGAAGCTGGTCGTGGAGAACTACCAGGAGTGCTACCACTGCTCCTCCATCCACCCCGAGCTGTGCCGGGTCTCCACGCCGCAGAGCGGGGAGAACCTCCAGACCAGCGGTGACTGGGTGGGCGGCTGGATGGCGCTGCGCGACGGGGTCTCGACGATGTCGCTGGACGGACACAGCAACGGCACCGTCATGGCGCGGCTCGACGAGCGCCAGAAGCAGAGCGTGATGTACGCGGTGCTCCTGCCCAACCTGCTGATGAGCCTGCACCCGGACTACGTGATGACCCACCTGCTGTTCCCGGTCGGCCCGGCGGTGACCCGGATCGAGTGCTCGTGGGCCTTCCCGCGCGCCACCGCCGAGCGTCCCGGCTTCGACCCGGCGTACGCCGTGGACTTCTGGGACCTGACCAACCGGCAGGACTGGGCCGCCTGCGAGTCGGTGCAGCGGGGCATCCGCGCTCCGGGGTTCGTCCCCGGGCCGCTGGCGCCGGCCGAGGACGGGGTCTACCACTTCGTCACCAAGCTGGCGCGTCGCTACCTGGGGCACGGCGCCTGACGAGCGATTCTGGTCCGCGGGCGGTTTCCCACCTGCTAGGGATCCGCGCGATGTGGTGAGGGGTTGCGCCTCCACAGGCCCCTGGGGGGCGCGACCTTTCACCCTGACCTGCCCCCGCCGCCCGCGTCAGTTACCGCGCACAAGACCGGTCTTCGACGCGCTGGGGCCGCGCGCGCGTCAGTTTCCGCGCACAAGACCGGTCATCGACCGCTTCCGACCGCGCACCCCCACGAGCGCCGATCAGAACGTCTCGAGCTCCTCCAGGCGCAGCGTGTCCAGCGCCGGCTCCGGCAGGGGGGCCGGCAGGTTCTTCCTGCCCAGCCGCGCCTCGGAGTGGGCGCCGCAGCCGTGGTCGACCGACACCACCCGTCCGTCGTCGTTGGCGTAGGCGTTGGCGCAGACCCCGAACGCCTGGCTCAACGGGCCGCTGAGCCGCACGTAGAACCCGCACTCCCCGCACTTGCCGGGCGCAGACTTGGCCAGGTCGGAGTCGGGGCCGTGGGAGCCGTCGTACCAGCGCTCGGCGGCGAGATCGCGGCCCTCCGGCGAGAGCACGTGCTTGCGCCCCCACCCGAGCTCCTCCGCGACCCGCTTGGCCTCGCGCTGGTCCGGCCACTCGTCCGCCCCGGTGAACGACGGCACCACCCTCGGGTCGTCCTCCTCGGGAGGCAGCAGGTCACCCGGGCTGAGGTCGCCGGGCTTGATCCGCTCGCGCCACGGCACCCATGACGGGGCCAGGATCGCGTCATCGCCCGGCAGGAGCACGACCTCGCCCACAGTGACCTCGCTCGCGCGAGGGGCCCGCGCCAGGGTGACCGCCCAGCGCCAGCCGCGATAGCCGGGCTGGCGGCACTCGAAGTAGTGGGTGACGACCTTGGACTCCTCGGCCTGGACGCCGAGGTGGTCACCGACGTGCTCGGCCGTCACGAACTGGAGCAGTCCCGCTCGGGCAGGCTCAACCGCTTCGGCGGCCTTGACGTCGAGTTTCGCTGTCTTTGCGGCAGTCACGCCTGTGATTCTCCACGACGACCCCGTCCACGTCGACGCGCCCACCTGATTCGGCCCCGTGCACCCGAGGCAAGATGGGGCACGTGTCCGACGAGCCCACCCCCGGAGGCCCACCCGGCGACCGGTCTGTCGACCCCCCGGGCGAGCCCTCGGACGCTCCCTGGGCCACTGAGACCCGACCCGGCCAGGCGGGGACGACCGGTCAGGGCCGGGTGCGGCGGACGTCGGCCGCCACCGCCCGAGGCGTCGGCAGGGCCGGCCGCGGCACGAGCGTGGCCGCGGGCTACGTCTACCGCCAGGCGCGGCGAGCAAGCCACGCCGAAGGCGCCGGCGACAGCGGCCTCGCCCGACTGATCGAGCTGCACGCCTTCAACGCCGCCGGCGACGCCGCGGTCGCGATCAGCCTGGCCGGCACGCTCTTCTTCCAGGTCCCGACCGACCAGGCGCGCGGTCAGGTGGCGCTGTTCCTGCTGCTCACGATGCTGCCGTTCGCGATCGTGGCCCCGCTGATCGGTCCGGTGCTCGACCGGTTCCACCGGGGCCGCCGGTGGGCGATCGGCGCCACCATGGCGGCGCGCGCCTTCCTGTGCTGGGTGCTGGCCGGGGCCGTGGGCGGGGAGTCGCTGGCGTTGTTCCCCGCAGCGCTGGGGGTGCTGGTCGCCTCGAAGGCCTACGGCGTGACCCGAGCCGCCGCCGTACCCCGCCTGATGCCGGAGCACCTGGGGCTGGTCAAGGCCAACTCCCGGATCTCGCTGGCCGGCATCACCGGCGCCGCCGTCTCGGCTCCGCTCGCCATCGGGCTCTCCACCGGCGGTGCGGAATGGTCTCTGCGCTACGGCTTCGTGGTCTTCGTCTGCGCCACCGTCCTGGCAGTGCTGCTGCCGTCGAAGGTCGACCACGCCGACGAGGAGCGCACCGCGCACCTGGCCGGGAGTGCCCGGGTGCCCGGGCTCGTCGTACGCGCGCTGCGGTGCAACGCCGGACTGCGAGTGCTCAGCGGCTTCCTGACCCTCTACATGGCCTTCCTGCTGCGCGAGAAGCCACTGCCCGGCTGGGAGGAACGCCCCGAGCTGCTGCTGGGGCTGGTGATCGGTGCGGCCGGCCTGGGCAACGCCATCGGCATCGGGCTCGGCTCGATGCTGCGCGTGGTCAAGCCCGAGCTGGTGGTCGTCCTGGTGCTGATCGCCGACGCGGTGGCGGTGACGCTGGCGGCGCTGTTCTACGGCCTGGTGCCCGTGATCGCGCTCGGCCTCGTCGCGGGCGTCAGCCAGGCGCTGGGCAAGCTCTCACTCGACTCACTGATCCAGCGCGACGTCCCCGAGCTCACCCGTGCCAGTGCCTTCGCGCGCTCGGAGACCCTGCTCCAGCTGTCCTGGGTGGTGGGCGGCTTCATCGGCATCGCGCTGCCGCTGATCCCCCGGGTCGGGCTGGGTGTGGGCGCGACCGTGCTGCTGGCGATCACCACGTGGGTGCTGCTGAGCATCCGCGACGGGGCGCTCTCCCCCCGCCCCTGACCCAACACCTCACCGTTGTAAATCGGGGTTACGGTCGCTCAACATTGGTCAGAACCTATGTTGAGCGACCGTAACCCCGATTTACATAGGGTCGGTCGGTTTACTGCTCGAGCTCGTCGGCGAGCGCGCGCAGCAGCATCGCCGTCGGCTTGACGGTCTTGGGGTCGGGATGGCGCCCGGAGCGGAAGCCGCTCTCGATGCCCTCGAGCAGGCGGTAGAGGTCCTCGATGATGTTGACCATCTCGGCCGGCTTCTTGCGCATCGCCTTGGACACCGACGCCGGAGCATCGAGCACCCGCAGCTGCAGCGCCTGCTCGCCCTTGCGGCCCTGGGCCACCCCGAACTCGACCCGGGCGCCTGCCTTCAACGTCGCGACACCCTCCGGCAGCGCGCTGGAGCGCACGAAGACGTCGCCGCCCTCGTCCTTGGACAAGAAGCCGAAGCCCTTCTCCACGTCGTACCACTTCACCTTGCCCGTTGGCACCGGCGCACCTCATCTGCTTCCAGGCCCGAAGGCCAGCTGGTCATCCCTGGCGACCAGACTACGGGCGAGCCAGTGCCGCACGCGAAACAGTTCTCGAGACGAGACCTACGCCGTCGGCCCCGGTACGCCGCGCAGGCCGGTCGGTATCGTGGGCCGGATGCCCACCCATGCCCCACGGTCGCTCGCCGACCAGCTGCGCGGCTGGCCCGACGACCGGCTGCAGAGGCTGCTGCGGGCCCGGCCCGACCTGGCGACGCCGGCGCCGGCCGACTCCGGTCACCTCGCCTCCCGCGCCGCCACCCGGGCCTCGGTGATGCGCGCGGTCGACCAGCTCGACCGGGCGACGCTCACGGTGCTGGAGGCGCTCGGCGTCCTCGGCGCGCGGGCCTCGAGCGAGGAGGTCGTGGCCATGGTCAACGCCGCCCCCGATGACGTACGCCGTCGGCTCGAGCACGCGGTCGACCTGGCCCTGGTCTGGGGCGAGCCCGACGACCTGCGGCTGGTGTCCGCGGTCGCCGACACGTTGGGGAGCACCGTGAGCCGGCTCGGGCAGCCGATGGCCTCGCTGCTGGAGCGCACCGGTCCGAGCCGGGTGGCCTCGTTGCTCGTCGGCGCCGGGGGTGCCCCGGGCGGGGATCGCGCGACGGACCTGTTGCAGCTCACCGCGCTGCTGGCCGACCCCGAGCACGTCGCCGGCCTGCTCGCCGACTGCGGCGAGGAGGCGGAGGCGATCCTGCGTCACCTGGAGGAGGGCGCCGCCGAGGGACGCAGCCAGGCGGCGGATCGCGAGGTCGACACCGCCAGCGCCACCACCCCGGTCGAGCACCTGCTGGCGCGGGGCCTGCTGGTGCCCCGCGACCACCACCACCTGGTGGTGCCGCGGGAGGTGGCGATCGCCCTGCGCGGTGGTCGGACGACGCGCGAGCCGGTCGACCAGCCACCGCAGGTGGCGACCTCGGACCGCTCCGAGCAGCTGGTCGCGCGCGCGGCGGCAGGGGCGGCGTACGAGCTGGTGCACCGGGTCGAGCTGATCCTCGACCACTGGAGCGACTCCCCGCCTGGCGTGCTGCGGCAGGGCGGCGTGGCGGTCCGCGACCTCAAGGCGCTCGCCCTGTTGAGCCACACCGACGAGGCGGGGGCCGCGCTGTGCCTCGAAGTGGCCCAGGCGGCGGGACTGCTGACCCGCGGATCGGCGCCGGGCGTTCCGGACGCCTGGCTGCCCACGACGGCGTACGACGTCTGGCGTGCGGCCACCCTGCCCGCGCGGTGGGCGCAGCTGGCGTCGGCGTGGCTGGACTCTGCGCGGCTGGCCAGCCTCGTGGGCACCCGGCGCGACGGCCGCAACCTCAACGCACTGTCGCCGGAGCTCGACGTCCCCTGGGTGGGCGACGTCCGCCGCGCCACCCTGACCGAGCTGGCTGCCCTCGCGCCGGGGAGCACCTTGGCCGCCGGGGAGGGTCTGCCCTCCCTCGTCGCGCGGCTGCACTGGCTGCGGCCGCGGCGCCCGATGAGCCGGGACGCCGCGGTGGGGTGGACTGTCGCCGAAGCCGCCGCGGTGGGGGTCACCGGCTTGGGTGGGATGCCGGAGCACGGACGCGCCCTGCTGACAGCCGGCTCCGCTGCGGCAGCCCGGGCGATCGACGGTCTGCTCCCGGCACCGGTCGACCACGTGCTGCTGCAGGCCGACCTGACCGCCGTGGCGCCGGGACCGCTGGAGACCGAGCTGGCCCGTGGCCTGGCGACCGTGGCGCAGGTCGAGTCGCGAGGTGGGGCGACGGTCTACCGGTTCACCGAGGGCTCGGTGCGCCACGCCTTCGACGTCGGGTGGTCCGCTGCGGAGGTGCACGAGCTGATTGCCCGGGCCGCGCGCACCGAGGTGCCACAGCCGTTGCGCTACCTCGTCGACGACGTGGCGCGCACCTTCGGCACGGTCCGCCTCGGGGTCGCGGATTCCTTCGTGCGCAGCGACGACGAGGCCGCACTGGCGGCACTCCTGGGTGACCCACTGGCCGCCGGGCTGGGGCTGCGCCGGATCGCCCCCACCGTGCTGATCAGCTCGGCCCCGGCCGATGAGCTGCTGCCGGTCCTGCGACAGGCGGGGCTCTCACCGGTGGTCGAGGACGGGGACGGCGTGGTGCGCGTCGGGGGGCCGGTGCGGCGGCGGGCCAACGCCACGTCGCGTCGGGTGCCGCGGGCCGCTGACCTCACCGAGCGCGCCGCGGCTGCGGCGACGGCGTTGCGCGCCGGCGACCGCGCGGCCTCCGGTGGGCGGCGGGAGGCCCACACCCCCGCCTCGGCGCTGGCGCTGCTGCGAGAGGCCGCGGAGACCTCGACCTCGGTGGTGATCGGGTACGTCGACGACGACGGCGCGATCCACGACCGGCTGGTGGACCCGCTCGGGGTGGAGGGTGGGCGGCTGAAGGGGTTCGACCACCGCAGCGACCGCACCCGTTCCTTCGCGGTGCACCGGATCAAGTCCGTCCGGCCCGCCACCGTCGACGACTGACCGGGCGCGCGCTGGGGCCGGCGGAGCGCGGGCCGCGGTGAAAGACCGGTCTTGTGCGCGGACGTGCACCCCGAAGCGGGCCCACAGCGCGAAAGACCGGTCTTGTGCGCGGAAGCACCCCGGGCAGGCACCTCAGGAGTCGAAGCCGAGCCCGAGCCGGTCCAGGGCGCGCAGCCAGGAGTTGCGGCGACCCTGCCGGTGGTCGGCGCGCGCCAGGGACCACCGGGTGGCCTGGATACCGAGCGAGGCGATCGGTTCGGGCGGGAACGGCGTGGGCAGACGGCGCACCAGGTCCAGCCGGGTCCGCTCGGTCTCCTCCCCCGCCAGCAGGTCCAGCATCACGTCGGCGGCGAACCGGGTCGCCCCCACGCCCAGACCGGTGAAGCCGGCCGCGTGGGCCACCCGACCGCCGTACGCCAGCCCGAAGAAGGCACTGAACCGGGTCGAGGTGTCGATCGCTCCCGCCCACCGGTGGCTCACCCGGATGCCCTCGAGCTGCGGGAAGAACGTGAGCAGGTGCGACGTCAGTCGCTGGTAGGTCTCCGGGCGGTCCTCGTACGACGCCCGCACCCGCTTGCCGTAGTGGTAGATCGCGTCGTAGCCCCCGAACAGGATCCGGTCGTCCGGGGTCAGCCGGAAGTAGTGGAAGTGGTTGGCCGGGTCGGCCAGACCACGGCGACGCGCCCACCCGACCGCCGCCCGCTGCGAGGCGGTCAGCGGCTCGGTGACGATCGCGTAGTCGTAGACCGGGATCGTGAGCGGCCGGTATCGCCGCACCAGCGCCGGGAACGCGTTCGTGCCCAGGGCCACCCGGTCGGCGCGCACGCTCACCGATCCCGCCCTGACCTCCATCCCGCCGTCGCTCGAGCGCAGGCCGTCGACGCGGGTGCCCTCGAAGATCTCCACCCCGAGCCCCGCTGCGACCCGCCCCAGCTCGCGGGTCAGCTTGGCCGGGTGCACCAGGGCCGCGTCGTCGCGCAACAGCCCGGCCAGCGCGATCGGCGACTCGACCTCGGCGCGCACCCCCTCCGCGTCGAGGAACCTCCCGCTGCCGGAGGCCGCAGCCTCACGGAGCCACTCGACCTGGTGCGGCTCGACGGCGAGGTCGAGCTCACCGACGTGCTCCAGGTCGACGTCCATCCCGAAGGAGCTCACGGTCTCGCTGATCCCGGCGAGGTTGTCGCGCCCGAGCTTCTCCAGCAGGTCGTACTCCGAAGGCCAGCGGGCGCGACCGTTCTCCTCGCCGTGGGTGATCGAGGCCGCGCAGAAGCCCCCGTTGCGGCCCGAGGCCGCCCAGCCGAGACGTGCGCCCTCCAGCAGAGCCACCCGGCGGCCGGGGTCACGCTGCTTGGCCCGCACCGCGGTCCACAGCCCCGCGTAGCCACCCCCGACGACGCAGAGGTCGGCCCGGTGGTCCGCGCCCAGCACGGGGTACGAGGGCCCGGGGGCGTCGGCGATCCAGAAGCACTGGTCGCCGGTGTCACGCAGCGCCTCGGTGACGACGGCGGTCGAGGGAGCGAGTCGCTCGTAGACCGTCGGCTCAGGGCGCGGCATGCGCGTCACCCCGGGCCAGCGCCTCGTCGAGGATCGCCAGGCCCTCGCGGGCCTCGTCCTCGCTCGTGGTGCAGGGCGGAACGACGTGGATCCGGTTGAAGTTCGCGAAGGGGAGCAGCCCGCCGGCCTTGCAGGCGCCGACGACCTCGTCCATCGCCGCGCTGCTGGCGCCGTACGGCGCCAGCGGCTCGCGGGTAGCGCGGTCACTGACCAGCTCCACCGCCCAGAACACGCCCATTCCCCGCACGTCACCGACGCAGGGGTGCCGCTCCTTGATCGCAGCGAGCTCGGGGCCGATCACCTCGCGCCCGAGCCGGTCGGCATGCTCGACGACCCCTTCGTCGCGCATCGTCTCGATGGTGGCGACGGCCGCGGCACAGGCCAGCGGGTGCCCGGAGTAGGTGAGACCGCCGGGATAGGGCCGGTCGGCGAAGGTCCGGTAGATCGGGTCGCTGATCATCACCCCGCCCAGCGGGACGTAGCCGGAGTTGACGCCCTTGGCGAACGTGATCAGGTCGGGGGTCACGTCGTAGCGGTCGAGTGCCAGCCACGAGCCCGCGCGACCGAACCCTGCCATCACCTCGTCGAGCACCAGCACGATGCCGTGTGCGTCGCAGATCTCGCGTACTCCCTGGAGGTAACCGGGTGGCGGCGGCATGATCCCGGCCGTCCCCGGAATTGTCTCCAGCACAATTGCTGCGACGGTCTGCGGGCCCTCGAGCTCGACGGTGCGACGCAGGTGCCGCAGCGCCCGCTCGCACTCCTCCTCCTCGGTGGTGGCGTCGAACTCCGAGCGGTAGAGGAACGGTCCGAAGAACTTCACCGTGCCCGACGAGCCGTAGTCGCTGGGCCAGCGCCGCGGGTCACCGGTCAGGTTGATCGCGGTGTTGGTGCCGCCGTGATAGCTGCGGTAGCGCGAGAGCACCTTGATCCGTCCGGTGTGCAGCCGCGCCATGCGCACGGCGTGCTCGATCGCCTCGGCGCCACCGTTGGTGAAGAAGACGTGCTCCAGGCCGTCGGGCGCGATGCCGGCGATCAGGTGGGCGGCTTCGGAGCGGGCTGCGTTCGCGTGCTGCGGAGCCACCGTGCACAGCTGCCCGGCCTGCTCCTGGATCGCCGCGACCACGCGCGGGTGCTGGTGGCCGAGGTTGGTGAAGACGAGCTGGGAGGAGAAGTCGAGGTAGCCCTTGCCGTCCTCGTCCCACACCCGCGAGCCCTCGGCCTTGGCGATCACGAGCGGATCGAGCTTGGCCTGCGCCGACCAGGAGTGGAAGACGTGGGCCCGGTCGAGGTCATACGCGCGGCTCATGAGTGCTCCGATCTCGGCGGTGCGGGCAGGGAGCGCAGGTCGACACCCGACCCGTGAACGCCGGCGGAACGGGCGCCGCCCAGCGCACCCCCGGTGGTCGAGCTTGTCGAGACCTCCACGGTGCTCACTTGTTCTGCGGGAAGGCGAGCTCGAGGCCGCCGGAGTGTGTGACCGCCGGGTCGCCCCAGCGGCTGGTGACGACCTTGCCCCTGGTGTAGAAGTGCACGCCCTCCACGCCGTGGGCGTGGGTGTCGCCGAAGAGCGAGCTCTTCCAACCACCGAAGGAGTAGTAGGCCATCGGCACCGGGATCGGCACGTTGACGCCGATCATGCCGACCTCCACGTCCAGCTCGAACTTGCGCGCCGCGCCACCGGAGGAGGTGAAGATCGCCACGCCGTTGCCGTAGGGGTTGGCGTTGACCAGCGCGACGGCCTCGTCGTAGGAGTCGACCCGCACCACGGACAGCACCGGGCCGAAGATCTCGTCGGTGTAGACCGACATCTCGGGGGTGACGTTGTCGAGCAGGGTGGGCCCGAGCCAGAATCCTTCGGCGGCGCCGTCCGGTTGCACCTCGCGCCCGTCCAGCACCACCTTCGCGCCGGCGCTCTCCCCTGCCTCGACGTACGACGCCACCCGGTCGCGGTGCGGGCGGGTCACGAGGGGGCCCATGTCGGTGCCACGGGTTCCGTCACCGATCCGCAGGCCATGGGTGCGCTCGGCGATCCGGGCCACCAGGTCGTCGGCGACGGGACCGACCGCGACCACCACGGAGATCGCCATGCAGCGCTCGCCGGCCGAGCCGTAGCCCGCGCTGACGGCCTGGTCGGCGGCCAGGTCGAGGTCGGCGTCGGGGAGCACGACCATGTGGTTCTTGGCCCCACCCAGTGCCTGCACCCGCTTGCCGTTGGCCGAGGCGCGCTCGTAGACGTAGCGCGCGATCGGCGTGGAACCGACGAAGCTGATCGCCCTGACCTCGGGGTGGTCGAGCAGGGCGTCGACGGCTTCCTTGTCGCCCTGGAGCACGTTGAAGACACCGGGCGGGAGACCGGCCTCGGCCCACAGCTCGGCCATCCAGATCGCTGCCGAGGGGTCCTTCTCGCTGGGCTTGAGCACGACCGTGTTGCCGGCCGCGATGGCGATCGGGAAGAACCACATCGGCACCATGGCCGGGAAGTTGAAGGGGCTGATGATGCCGACCACGCCGAGCGGCTGACGCTTGCTGTGCACGTCCACGCCGGTGGAGACCTGCTCGGAGTAGCCGCCCTTGAGCAGGTGCGGGATGCCGCAGGCGAACTCCACGACGTCCAGACCGCGTGCGACCTCGCCGGCGGCGTCGGCCAGCACCTTGCCGTGCTCGCTGGTGATGATCGCGGCCAGCTCCTGCTTGCGGGCGTTGAGCAGCTCGCGGAAGGCGAAGACGATCTGGGTGCGCGCCGAGATCGAGGTCTCGGCCCACCCACGAGCCGCGGCATGCGCCGCGTCGATCACCCGGCCGGCGTCACCTGGGGAGGCGAATCCGACCTGTCGGGTCACCTCCCCGGTGGCCGGGTTGGTGACGTCACCGACCCGGTCGGAGTCGCCGGTGAAGGGGGTGTTGTCGAGCCAGTGGGGGACGAGATCGCGCATGTGCCCAGCGTCTCCTGGATCCGTGGACTTTTCCAGTCCGTGACAATGAATCCGTACCTGAAATGGGCAATTTCAACGGATCCAGCCTCACGGGGTGCGCTTGGCGGGGCGAATCAGTGGTCGCGAGCGGTCAGCCGTCCTGGCGGCCGAGGGCACCGTCGGCAGGCGGATCGGTCCGGGGGTGGAGCGGGCCGCCACCGTCGTGGATCACCATCTGCGGTGTGTGCAGACCGATGTTCTCGTAGTCGAAGCGCGCCTTGATCCGCTCGCGCATCGCGCGAGCGACCCGCCACTGCTCCAACGGTGCGGTCTTCAGCGTGACGCGGATCAGCACCCGCTCGGCGTCCAAGGACTCCACTCCCCAGACCTCGGGCTCCTCGATGATGACTCTGCTGAACTCCTCGTCGAGCCACATGTCGTGGCCGACATCCTTGAGCACGGCGCGGACCCGCGCGAGGTCGGCGTCGTAGCGCACGCCGACGTCGAGGACGGCGCGCGCCCAGTTCTGGCTCTGGTTGCCGACGCGGCTGATCTCGCCGTTGCGGACGTACCAGACGGTGCCGTCCACGGCGCGGAGTCGCGTGATCCGCAGACCCACGGACTCCACGGTGCCGGTCGCTTCGCCGAGATCGACCACGTCGCCCACGCCGTACTGGTCCTCCATCAGCATCGCGACCCCCGAGATCAGGTCCTTGACCAGCGTCTGGGCACCGAAACCGAGCGCCAGCCCCAGCACCCCGGCGCTGGCGAGGATCGGTGCGACGTTGACGTCGACCTCGGCCAGGCACATCACGAAGACGACGCCGAAGACCACGCCCGTCGCGACACTCTTGAGCAGGCTGCCCAGGCTCTTCGCCCGTTGGGTGCGGCGCGACGCGCCTCGCTTGTCCCCCTCGCGGCTCCGTCCGCGGCCGCCGAACTTGCCGGGAACGCCTTCCTCGATGCGTCCCGTCACCCGGTCGATGGCTCGGTGCACGAGCCAGCGCACCACGACGCCGACGACGAGCAGGACCACGATCGTGACCAGCGGGGAGAGCGCCTTGTCGATGAACCAGTCGCTGAAGCTGGCGAGGTCTTCGTTGTCGGTCAGCTTCAGGACCGTGCCGCAGGCGTAGGAGTCGGGGTCACAGGTGGTCGACACGGGCTGGGAGTGAGGAAGAAGCGTAGGCATGACGTTGCTCAACCTACGGACTGGCGGCACCAGCCTCCACCTCCGCAACGGTGATGTGGCTCATCAATGAGCCGACGCACGTCCGGCCCGCCGGGCGTGTCACCCGGGTCCGTACGATCGGGGGGTGCATGACGGCCCCCTCATCGTCCAGTCGGACAAGACCCTGCTGCTCGAGGTCGACCACGAACGGGCGGCGGAGTGCCGCAACGCGATCGCCCCGTTCGCCGAGCTGGAGCGCTCCCCGGAGCACGTCCACACCTACCGGCTGTCGCCGTTGGGGCTGTGGAACGCGCGAGCCGCGGGCCATGACGCCGAGCAGGTGGTCGACACCCTGCTCAGCTTCAGCCGGTACGCCGTGCCGCACTCCCTGCTGGTCGACGTCGCGGAGACGATGGAGCGCTACGGCAGGCTCCGGCTGGACAAGCACCCGGCGCACGGCCTGGTCATGGCCTCGACCGACCGCGCGGTGTTCGAGGAGGTGGTCCGCGCGAAGAAGGTCGCCGGGATGCTCGGCGACCGGATCGACGACCTCACGGTGATCGTGCATCCGTCGGAGCGCGGCAACCTCAAGCAGGTTCTGCTCAAGCTCGGGTGGCCGGCGGAGGACTACGCGGGCTACGTCGACGGCGAGGCGCACGCCATCGACCTCCGTCAGGACGACTGGTCGCTGCGCCAGTACCAGGAGGAGGCGGTCGAGTCCTTCTGGCACGGCGGCTCGGGCGTGGTCGTCCTCCCTTGTGGTGCCGGCAAGACGCTGGTCGGTGCAGCTGCGATGGCGAGAGCACAGGCCACGACACTGATTCTTGTGACAAATACGGTTTCTGCTCGTCAGTGGCGTGACGAGCTGCTCCGGCGCACGTCGTTGACCGACGAGGAGATCGGGGAGTACTCCGGCGCCCGCAAGGAGGTCCGCCCGGTCACGATCGCGACCTACCAGGTGATGACGACGCGGCGCAAGGGCGCCTACACCCACCTGGAGCTGCTGGACGCCCGCGACTGGGGACTCGTGGTCTACGACGAGGTGCACCTGCTGCCCGCGCCGATCTTCCGGATGACCGCCGACCTCCAGGCCCGCCGTCGGATCGGGCTGACCGCGACGCTGGTGCGCGAGGACGGGCGCGAGGGTGACGTGTTCTCGCTGATCGGGCCGAAGCGCTACGACGCCCCGTGGAAGGACATCGAGTCCCAGGGGTGGATCGCGCCCGCGGAGTGCGTCGAGGTCCGGGTGGCGCTGCCCGATGGCGAGCGCATGGTCTACGCGACCGCCGAGCCCGAGGAGCGCTACCGCCTGGCGGCCTGCACCCCGGGCAAGGTGCGGCTGACCAAGCGGCTCGTGGAGCGCCACGCCGGTGAGCCGACGCTGGTGATCGGGCAGTACCTCGACCAGCTCGACGAGCTCGGGGAGGCGCTCGATGCTCCGTTGATCAAGGGCGAGACGCCGGTGACCGAGCGGGAGCGGTTGTTCCAGGCGTTCCGCGAGGGCGAGATCCGGCTGCTGGTGGTGTCCAAGGTCGCCAACTTCTCGGTCGACTTGCCTTCCGCGACCGTCGCGATCCAGGTCTCGGGCTCCTTCGGCTCACGTCAGGAGGAGGCCCAGCGGCTGGGGCGGCTGTTGCGCCCCAAGGACGACGGACGCTCGGCGCGGTTCTACACGATCGTCACCCGCGACACCGTCGATGCGGAGTTCGCCCAGCACCGGCAGCGCTTCCTCGCCGAGCAGGGCTACGCCTACAACATCGTCGACGAGCAGGACGTCCGATAGCGGCCCGCTTGACGAGGTCGGCAGACCCTTGCTGGTCAGGCGGCGAGGTGGTGTCGGCGTCGGGAGGGCCAGCGGTGTTCGAAGGTGATGGTGCCGTCGGGGGTGAGTTGCCAGTGGTAGTGGGGGTCGTGGATGCGGCGGTGGTGGTGGGCGCAGAGGGGTGCTGCGTTGTCGAGGTCGGTGGGGCCGTGGGCTGACCAGGGTTGTAGGTGGTGCAGCTCGCACCAGGCGAAGGGTCGGTGGCAGCCGTGGGCGGCGCAGGTGTCGTGTCGCGCTGAGAGTGCGTGGGCCTGGTGTCGGGTGAAGAGTCGTTGGGATCGGCCGAGGTCCAGGGGCACGGAGTCGCCGTTGAGGACCAGGGGCAGGGTGGCGGCTTCGCAGGCGAGGCGTCGGGCTTGGCCGGCGGAGATCTGTGCGCCGGTCTCCAGGGTGGCGGTGCCGATGCCGGTGCGCAGGGTGTGCTCGTCGACGTGGACCACGAGGGTGAGGCCGTTGGTGCCGAACCGGGCCTTGGCCAGCTGTTGGTCGGTGAGGTCGGTGAGCTCGGTGGGTAGGTGCTCCAGCAGCTCACACAGTGCGTCGCCCATGCGTTCGGGGTAGCTGCGCTGGACCGGTCCGATCATCCCGGAGTCGCGCACGGTGACGTCGGTGAGGGTCTCGCCGGTGGTGCGGGTGTGGGTGCGGCGGGGGCTGGAGTAGGTCTCGAGCCAGTTCTTGAGCAGGTGGGCGTGCAGGTCGGGCAGGGTGAGGCGTCCGGTCCAGGTGCCGTCGCCGTTGTCGTGCAGGTCGAGGAACGCATCGCGTTCGGCTCGGTGCTCGCGGGTGCTCAGCTGGTCATCGGCGCACAGGTCGTCCAGGTCGACCTCGCCGGTGGCGCCCTGCAGGGCTGCGTCGATGGCGAGGCCGGCGGGGTCGGGCAGCAGCACCGTCACGCGCTTGCGCAGGGGCGCCAGGACGTGGGTGGCGTACTTGCGCAGGCGTGGGGGTGGCAGCTCCCGGGCCAGGGAGACCAGCCGTTGTTCGCACTCGGCGAGCTCGACGTCGGTGACCGTGGGGACCTCGGGGATGAGCGTCTGGATCTGCTCGGGGCCGAGCCCGCGGCGGCGGGCTTCCTCGATCAGCAGGGCCTGCTCGCGCCGCAGCCGCGTGAGGGTCTGGGTGACCCCTTCGCAGGCGCGCACGATGATCCGGGCGTGGTCCTCCCCGATCTGGCCCTGGGACAGCGCGGCGCTGGTGTGGTGGTACCTCTCCTCCAGCGACCGGGCCAGCCCCAGCGCGCCCCAGCCACGTGGCCGGTTGCCCGCGGCGGCGGCCCACGCGGCGGTGTCGGTGGCGCCGGTGGCCTGCTTGGCCTGGGAGGCCTCCGCGGCCGCGACCGTGTGCAGCCGCATCCCGGCCACCCGCGCCTCCAGCGAGGCCTGCAGCTTGACGACCTCGGCCAGCTCACGCGCCGACAACCCCTCCAACGAAGCCCACCCCGTGACCTGCCCCCGCTCGTCACGACGCGTCGCGCCATCCAACGCCGCATGCGCGGTGCGCAACGCCGTCAGCACCTCACACCCAGGCCCCACCTCACCGGTCAGCGGGATGCTCTCGGTGTCGAGGGAAGGTGCGGTGCGCATAGCGCAAGCCTACCTGTAAGTGACTACAATCGCAACTCTTTTCGAATGCTTCCTCGTGGTGTCCGCCGCCAGGCGACGTCGCCTCACACGAAGGTGCACCTGTGTCGCGTGTGTCCTACGCCTCCGCCATGACCCGCACGACATGCAGCAACGCCGAAGGAATAGCAGCCTTGATCCCGTCGGCCATGGTCCGGGCACTGGCCTCGTCCTCGAGGATCACCACGGCGTGCGCCGCTGTCGCCGAGTCGGGATCCTGTCCCCAGTACCCGCGCACAAAGCCCGGTTGCTGACCGACATTGGCTGCGATGTGTCCCAGCTGATCGGCGTCCAGTCGCGCCTCTACTGGCCATTCACCGATGATCGCGTACACGCGCACCTCCGTGATCCTTGCTCCTCCGGCAACAGGCGCCACTTTGCCCGACCGCCGTGAGTCGTACCAGCGCGCACCGGCAGCCGAGTCCGGCAATGCCGCGGTCGAACGATGGAGCAGGCACCTCCGGGTCTTCCGCACTCGTACCTGCCGTGGTTCGGGGTGGCTGACGCCGGGTCAGCGCCGAGCGATGGTCTCCGGGTTGCGCCACTCCGTGTCGGACAGCTGGGTGATGCGCCAGGCCAAGGCCGTCGCAGCCGCCGCCCCGAGCGCGTACTTGACGCCGGCGGCCGCCAGCAGGTCGCCCGGTGCCACGACCTCGAGGACGAACGCCAGCCCAGCCAGTCCGACCACCCAGAGCGGCACCAGCCGACGCCGGTAGAAGGCGATCGGGAGGAGGATCACCGACAGCCCGTAGGCCACGATCAGCGGCGTCACGAGCAGCCCGATGGCTGCGTCACTGTTGATGGCATCAAGGGCCTGCAGCGCCGCCTCACGGTCCGACGCCGCCACGATCTTGATCGTGATCAGCTCGAAGGTCGCGTAGGCGACGTGCCCGAGGGCCCCCATCACCCCGAAGAGCGCAGCAGCCCAGGCGATCCTCCGACCGGGGCCGCGCACGACCCGCGCCGCCCCGATCACGCCGACCACGAGAAGGATGGAGGAGATGGTCAGGATGACGGCCTCGGCCGTCATCCGGCCGGCGCTCGTGGACGCCGCCTCGTACAGCCCGTCGGCCTGCCCGTTGCTCGGCGGTGTGAGCAGCCCCCCGATACCGACCAGCAGGGCCGAGCCGGCGAGCGTCACAGCGGTGACGAGGCGATGTGTGCGTGAGGCGTCTTCGGCGACCTGGTCAGGTCGGGCTCGAGACAGCAGTTCGTTGGACATCGGGCTGGCTCCTTCATCGGTGGAGTCTGACCTGGCAAGTCCATCCGGTTTCGTCGGCGGGCGCGTCGTTCCCACCGGCAGTCTCGCCGGCCCGCGGTTCCACCAGGCGTGCCGCCGGATCCACCTGTGGGTTGAGGGACCTCGCCGCAAGGTGGATGCCATCAGCGGCCGGAGTCTGGCACGCTGACGAGCATGTCGTGGGTCGGCCGCGGGCTCGACGTCCGCTCCGTCGTCTCGTCGGTCCGGGCAGGGGGCTCGGAGCGTCGGGACGACGTCCTGCTGGCGGGAGCACTCGGGCTCGCCGGCCTGGTCGAGGTGGCCCTCGGGGCGGTGCCGGGGCACACGTTGGTCGCGAGCCTGTCGCTGCTGGTCATGACCGTCGCGCTCACGGTGCGGCGCGCCCTGCCACGCACCGGCCTCTCGATCGTCCTGCTGGCGCTGGCGGCGCAGTCGTTCCTCGGTGTCCCCGTGAACGCGCAGCTGATGACGATCCCGTTCGTCCTGGTGGCCGCCTACTCGGTGGGGGCGCACCTCGATCGCCGGGGCTCGGCAATCGGGCTCGCGATCGGTGCGGTGCTGGCGTCGGTGGCGATTGCGGCTGCCGGGTCGAGCAGCTCCGACTACGGCTTCGGAATCTTCCTCGTCACAGCGCCCTGGATCGCCGGCGTGCTGATGCGGGCGCGGTACGCCGCCGAGGCCGAGGCCGTCGCCGGCGCCCAGAGCCGGGCTACACAGGCGGCGGACGACGAGCGTGAACGGATCGCGCGCGAGCTGCACGACATCGTCTCGCACGGCCTCTCCGCGATGGTCGTGCAGGCAGCCGCAGCCGCGGAGCTGATCGACCACTCACCCGAAGCGGCCCGCCAGGCCATGCACAAGGTCCAGCGGAGCGGCGCCGACGCCATGACCGAGATGCGTCACATGCTGGGGCTGATGCGCGGGGTCGAGGTCTCCGGCCGCCGGCCGCAGCCGGCACTCGAGGACGTGCACGAGCTCATCGCGGCCCAGCAGGCCACCGGCCACTCCGTGCACCTGAGGCTCCAGGGCACTCCCCGTGAGCTGCCCCGCGGTCTGGCGCTCTCGATCTTCCGAATCGTCCAGGAGGCCCTGACCAACGTGCGCAAGCACGCCCACGAGAGCGACTGCGAGGTCACCATCACCTACACGCCCGCGACCGTCGAGGTGACGATCATCGATGACGGAGTCGGTGGCACCCAGGGCCCCAATCGTTCCGGATTCGGGATCATCGGCATGTGCGAGCGTGCCCGGTTGTACGGCGGGACCCTCGAAGCCGGACCACAGTCGCCCGATGGCGGCTGGGCCGTGCGTGGCCGCTTCCCGCTGGAGCACGACGTGGTCGCGTCATGATCCGCATCCTCGTCGTGGACGACCAGGCGCTCGTGCGCGAAGGGTTCCAGGCGATCCTGGACTCCCAACCCGATTGCGAGGTCGTGGGCGCAGCGGAGGACGGAGTCAGCGCCGTCGAGCAGACCCGACGACTCACACCCGACGTCGTGCTGATGGACATCAGGATGCCGCGACTCGACGGTGTCGAGGCGACGCGTCGGATCTGCGCCGACCCACGTTGGTCCGGACGGGTCATCGTCCTGACGACGTACGGAGCCGATGAGAACGTCTGGGACGCCTTGCACGCCGGCGCCTCGGGCTTCCTGCTGAAGACGACGACGGCCGGCGACCTCGTCCACGCCGTACGCTCCGTCGCCGCAGGCACCGAGCTCCTCGCCCCCGAGGTGACCAGACGCCTGGTGCGAGAGTTCATGGCCAAGCCACGCCCGGGCGAATCACCCCCTGGCCTCGCCGAGCTCACCGAGCGGGAACGGCAGGTATTCGAGCGCCTCGCGAGCGGCGACTCGAACGCCGACATCGCGGCATCCATCTTCGTCTCCGAGGCCACGGTGAAGACACACGTCAACCGCCTCTTCGCCAAGCTAGGCGTTCGCGACCGCGTGCAAGCGGTGATCTTCGCCTACGAGTCCGGTTTCATCTCCCCCGGGCCACAGACCAAGAGGTAGCGACAGATACACCTTCCGGTGCGGCGACGCGGTGAAGGGTCGGGAGGAGCTCGCCGTTCCAGCGCCGGGCCGTTGTCAGCGAAGGCCCATCGACCCTGACACGTCCGCGTCCCACGGCAAGCCGGCATCCGCGGCGATGCGTTCGTCCAGGGCGGCCGCGACGTCCTCGGGCCAGGGGGCCGTGCGACGGGTCTCCATGTCGATGTGGAGGGAGATCTCCTCCATCACGAAGCTCAGCCGCTGGTGGGTGTCGTCGAGCAGGTAGACCAGGGCGTGCATGGCCCGCGCGGAGCGTCCGAGCAGCCGCACCCGCGCTGACATCCTGTCGCCGGTGCGCAGCTCTGCGAGATAGGTCAGGTGGTGCTCGGCGGAGAAGCACGCGTGTCCGTGGGCCGGCCAGTTCTTCGGTATCCCCGACTCGACCAGGGAGTCGTCGAGCCCCTCGCTTGCGATTCCCGTGTAGTGACGCACGTTGAGGTGGCCGTTGACATCCTCGAACGCAGTGGGGACCGGCTGCCGGACGTAGGCCGGCAAGGCCTCGAGCTGCTCGTAGGTGGGGTGCTGCGCAGTCATGACCGCGAGCCTACTCACGCCGCTCGTGCCCGGCCCGCCGGTCGAGACTGCCGGCACGGGAGCTTCCGTCAGCGGCGGACGTCGTAGACGGCGAGCGTGACGCCGTTGCCGTAGCCGGCGTGCTCGACGAGGTCGAGCCGGCCCCCGTCCGCGGTTGCGGCGTCGGCGAAGAGCCGCTTGCCGGCGCCGAGCAGCACGGGGAAGACCAACAGGTGGTAGCGGTCGACGAGGCCGGCGGCGGCGAGGTGCTGGGCGAGCGTGGCGCTGCCGTGGACGATGATGGGGCCACCCTCCTCCTCCTTGAGCCGGGCGACGTCGTCGATCGAGCGCAGGATCGTGGTGGGCTGCCACCCCGGGTCGACCTCGGTGAGCGTGGTGGACACGACGTACTTGGGCATGGCGTTGTAGCGAGAGAACTCCTCCGTCATGCTCGGCCACACCGGGGCGAACTCCTGGTAGCTGACCCGGCCCAGGAGGAGCGCGCCGGCCTCCTCCTGCTCGCGCCCCTTCATCTCGTAGGCGGCAGGATCGAAGTCCACCTCCTGGAAGGTCCAGCCTGCCCGTGGGTGCTGCCCACCTCCTGGTGAGTCGATGACGCCGTCAAGGCTGATGAGCTCAGTGACGATCAAGGGGCGCATGAATCCTCCGGGTGACGGGTTGGCTGACTGACTGACTGACGAGGTGTAGACCCGCGAGGCGGGCCTCAATCATCGCCGGCGCTGCGACTACTCGCGGATCGGGGAGCCCGGGCAGCGCGGTCACAGGGCTCGCCCAAGCGCTCAGGCGACGTGCTGGCACTCCCTGCTGTACGCCGTCGAGTCGCTGACGTCCCGAGGTCCGGCGACAACTGCCGACAACCCCGCGTGTTGCACGAGCGTCGCCACGAACTCGGCCAGCGCAGCGTCGAGGTCGCCGTCCCGGAGCCGGCCTTCGGCGTCGAATGCCTGGTGGGCGCGCGCCAGTGGAAACTCGCGGTCCAGCACATCAGCGCCGATCACGCTGAGCACCTTGCGGACCTCGGCCTGGGCACGCACGGCCCCGAACCTGCCGGGACTGGCACCGAGCACAGCGGCCGGTTTGTCGACGAGCACGCTGCGGCCGGCGGGACGAGAGACCCAGTCCAGGGCGTTCTTGAGCACTCCCGGCATCCCGCTGTTGTACTCGGGGGAGGCGACCAAGATCGCATCGGCTGACTCGATGGCAGCCCTCAGGGCCGTCACCGGGGCGGGCGTGTCGTCCTCGAGGTCTTGCGAGAAGTGCGGGAGCTCGCCGAGCCGGTCGAAGGTCTCGAACCGGAGTCCATCGGGCGCATGGCTACCAGCGCGCGCGAGGAGTCGTGTGTTGAAGGAGTCGCGGCGCAGGCTCCCACTGATTCCGAGAAGGACCTGCGGTTCCAATGACATGAAATGATCGTACGGGCGTGTGCGTGAAACCAACCCCGCAGAGCGTGAGGCCGCGCCGTTCCCCGACCCCGACCGGACATGGCCGCGGCGATGGCGCAGATGGGCGCAGGGCCAGGCGCGTAACCCGGGATCGATCTGGGCTGGTCCCGGAGCCCTCGTGACACGCCCTGCTCGGGCGAAGGAGACGACGGCATCCACTCGCCGACGTCCGGTCTCCTCACCCAGAGCGGACGACGCTTCCGCCACCTGGCCCTGCGATGCTCGGTGAGGCATCGCGACGTGTCGATCACCTCGGTCCCGCCGCGTGCTGCGGACCCGCGGCCACGCGAGCCCCTCCAACCAGCCAGAAGGAACACCAATGGGACTGCGAGACAGGCGCGAGACGCGACGCGACGAGCGCGACACCTTCGGGCGCCGCGGCGATGCGAGGCGATACCAGATGCGGCAGAAGCTGGTCTCTGTCGGCGACGACTACTGGATCGAGGACGATGCCGGCGACCGCGTCTTCCGTGTCGACGGGAAGGCCGTCCGTCTGCGCGACACCCTGGACCTGGAGGACACCCACGGCAACAAGCTCTGCCGCATCCAGACGCGCGTGATGCACATCCGCGACTCCATGGCCATCGAGGACCCCGACGGCGAACGACTCGCCCTGGTCCACAAGGCGCTCGTCTCGCCGCTGCGGGAACGGTGGAAGGTCGACCTGGCCGGCGACCACGAGTGGAAGGTGCAGGGCGACGTCGTGGACCACGAGTACGAGATCGAGGCCGACGGGCGCAAGGTGGCCGAGGTGTCGAAGAAGTGGTTCCGGGTGCGGGACACCTACGGCGTCGAGATCGATCCCGCAGAGGACCCGGCCCTCGTGCTGGCCGTCACCGTGGCGGTCGACACCATGGCCCACCCCGGGAAGTAGCCACAGCAGAAGACGTCCCACCCTGACCGACCCCGTCGGTGGTCGACGTGCCTCGGAACCTCGCGACATCCGCATGGTCCCCACCGCCGCACCCTTGACAGGTCGCGCCGCCTAAGGCGAGCGTCGAGCCAGGGACCGCGGCCCACCCCGTGGTCCTCCCCGGCCCGAGAGGAATCGGCATGGCCCCGAAGCGTCGTCAGTGTGCAGCAATGCAGGAGTTCGAGCGGTTGCTGGAGGAGCAGCCGTCGTTCCGCGCCAACCAGCAGCGAGCCGAGCTCGCCACGTTGCGAGCCATCGAGTCGGGCGAGGCAGGCCGCGTCGCCCGCCGGATCCTCACCATCCCGACCGTGGTGCACGTGGTCTGGAAGAAGCCGAAGGAGAACATCTCCAAGGCCCAGATCCGGAGCCAGATCGCCGCACTGAACCAGGACTTCCGCGCCACGAACGCCGACGCCTCGAAGGTGCCGGGCGCCTGGCAGGGGCTGGTGGGTGACGCGAAGATCAAGTTCAAGCTCGCGACGTACGACCCCGACGGCAGCCGGACCGACGGCATCGTACGGGTGCAGACGGACCGCAAGTCGTTCGGTCCCGGCGACGGCGTGAAGCGGGTCGGGAACGGCGGCTCGGCCGCCTGGCCCTCCGACAAGTACCTCAACATCTGGGTGTGCACCCTCGCCGGCGGGCTGCTCGGCTACGCGCAGTTCCCCGGCGGGCCGAAGGCGACCGACGGGGTGGTCATCCTCAACACCGCCTTCGGGACCGAGGGGACCGCGACCCGGCCGTTCCACAAGGGCCGCACCGCGACCCACGAGGTGGGGCACTGGCTGAACCTGCGCCACATCTGGGGCGACACCCTGGACTGCAGCGGCGGTGACCGGGTCGCGGACACTCCCAACGCCGAGGGTCCGAACACCGGCAAGCCGACCTTCCCCAAGGTCAGTTGCGGCAACGCGCCGAACGGCGACATGTTCATGAACTACATGGACTACGTGGACGACGAGGCGATGTTCATGTTCACCGCGGGCCAGGTCGCCCGGATGAACGCCTGCCTGGCGGGGCCGCGCAAGTCCTTCCTCGGGAGCTAGTCGGCCCATGGACAAGGACCAGGTGTGTGGGCAGTGGCTGCACGCCCACGAGGAGGACACCGAGGGGCAGATGGTGTTCCGTCCTGCGGACGCCGATCTTCCCCCGGCTCGCGGTCGGATCGGGTTCGAGCTGCGTGCTGACGGGACCTTCGCCGAGGCCGGGCTCGGCGCCGGCGACGTACCGGAGGAGGCCACGGGCAGCTGGGCAGTCGACGGCGACACCATCACCCTCAGTGAGGGCGCCGCGCAGGGAGTGCCTCGCGAGATGGAGGTCGTCTCCGCCGACGCCTCACGCCTGGTGGTCCGCAAGCGCCGATAGCCCCAGTCGTCGCCGGTTGAATCGCGCGAGGTGCCTCGTCATCAGACGGACCGACGCGGCGCTTGCTCGGCACCGGCCCTCAGCACTCCGGCTCCCGAGAGGCTCATCAATCGGCGCGCACTTCGTCGCCCGCGCCGCGGTAGGGTCCGGACCGTGGTCGAGCGTGCAGGGGCACTGGCCGGGATCGGCCGCACGCCTGTCGTGCGGCTCTCGAGGTTTCCCGGGCGGGGTGCCGCCGAGGTCTGGGTCAAGCTGGAGGCCGCGAACCCGACCGGCTCGTACAAGGACCGGATGGCGCTGGCGATGATCGAGGGAGCCGAGCGCAGGGGCGATCTGCAGCCCGGCCAGACCGTCGTGGAGTACACCGGCGGGTCCACCGGGAGCTCGCTGGCCCTCGTCTGCAGCGTCAAGGGCTACCCGCTCAAGATCGTCACCTCGAACGTCTTCGCCGAGGAGAAGCTTCAGACGATGCGCGCGTTCGGCGCCGACCTCGAGATCGTCCACAGCGACGACGGCATCCACCCGGGCCTGGTCGCTGCGATGCAGGAACGCGCGGCCCGGATCGCCGAGCGCGAGGGTGCGTTCCGCACCGACCAGTTCAACAATCTCGACACCCTCGACGGCTATCTCGAGATCGGCCGCGAGCTGGTGGAGCAGATCGAGGGTGAGATCCACGGAGTCGCCGTCTACGTCGGAGTCGGCGGTGCCTACACGGGCACCTACCGCCCGATCCGCGAGCGCTGGCCAGAGGTGCTGGGGACCGTCGTCGAACCGGCGGAGTCGGCGGTGATCGCCGGCGGCCCCGCCGGCAGCCACCACATCGAAGGGGGTGGTGTCGGATTCGTCCCACCGCTGCTCACACCGGGTAGCTACGACCGGCTCGACTCCGTCACCACCGAGGATGCCTTCCAGGCAGCGCGCGACCTGGCGCGGACCGAGGGGGTCTGGACCGGCCCCAGTGGTGGTGCGAGCATTCTCGCCGCCTGCCGGATGGCACGCGAGCTCGGCGCCGGCCACACGGTCGTGACACTTCAGCCCGACTCCGGGTTGAAGTACCTGCGCGGTGACATCTACCGGTGAACTCGCACCCCTTGAGCCCTGGTCACTCCGTCTCGCCAGCTGCAACATGGCTACATGACGGCCACCCTCCTGCTGCTGCGGCACGGGAAGTCGGACTGGTCGGTGGACGCCTCGGACGAGGAGCGGCCGCTGACCGCACGTGGGGTGCGTCAGGCAGGACAGGCCGGGCGGTGGATCGCGGAGCACCTCGACGTCGACCTCGCAGTCGTGTCGGTGGCACGGCGGGCGCAGCAGACATGGGAGATCACGAGCGCGGAACTACCTCAGCAGCCTGACCGACGGGACAGTGAGCAGCTCTACACGTTCGACGGGCGTGAGGTGCTCGCGGTGGTTCAGGCGCTGCCGGAGGGGGTGGGCGCCGCGGCGCTGGTGGGGCACAACCCGGGGTTCGAAGAAGTGGTCGAGCTGCTCACCGGTGAGTGGGTGGAGTTGAAGACCTCGGCCATAGCTCTCGTGCGGCTCGACTCGTGGGCTGCCGCCGGGGACGGGAGTGGGGAGCTGTTGGCTCACGGTCGGCCACCTGAAGCTCCCCAGGCCACCGGTGGTTGAGGCGCTTCGACGCGCTAGCCGAGAAGCCTCGAGACCTCGCACCCTGTGTACGAAAACCGGCCCCGAGAGTTTGTCAGAAAACACTGTCTGACCTGCACGAACACCTCCGAAAACTGTCGGTGGCCTGCCCTAGATTCAGGTCATGGAAGCCCACCCGATCACGGCCTTCAGCACCCGGTTGCACCAGGTGCTGGACGAGGTCATGACCGGGTCCCCGGCGGGGCTGGACGCCGGCTCGGCTGGTGATGCGGCGGTGCTGCTGGCGAGGGCCGAGGCGCGGATCTCCGCGCTGCGGCTGCGGCTGCTGGACCAGGCCCGACGCGAGGAAACGCTGACCGCGCACCAGGCGGTCTCCGAGGGCTGGTGGGCCGAGTCGGCCTCGACCGATCACCGTCGCGCGCGGCGCGACTTCAAGGTCGCGGGCTGGCTGAACGGCGACTTCCACCGCACCGAGGCCGCGTTGGCCGCGGGCGAGGTGACCCAGGCGCAAGCCGAGGTGATCGTCGACGCCGTACGGGCACTGCCGTCGAGTGTCGGTCCGGAGGGGCGGGACAAGGCCGAGCTCCACCTGCTGGAGCAGGCTGCCCACTTCGGGCCGAAGAAGCTCAAGCTCCTGGGCAAGCACCTGATCGACGTGATCGACCCCGATGCCGCCGATGAGCGACTCGCCGCTCAGCTCGCTGCCGAGGAGCGCAAGGCCTCCCGCGACTGCTTCCTCCAGATCTTCGCCGACGAGCACGGCGTCACCCACCTCAAGGGCGCGATCCCGACCCTGGCCGGCGACCAGCTGCTCACCGCGCTCAACGCCTTCGCCAGCCCCCGGCGCCCCGACCCGTACGTCCGCGAGGACGCGTCGGGCAGGAAGGTCGCCAACGCCGAGCTGCTCGGCCAGGCGTTCGTCGAGCTCATCTCCCGCTACCCCGCGCAGAACCTGCCACAGTCCGGCGGGGTCAACGCCACCGTCCTGGTCACCATGAGCATCGAGACCCTCCTCGGCGGCTTGGAGTCGGCGGACCTGCTCACCGGCCACCAGCTCTCACCAGCCGAAGCGCGCCGCCTCGCTTGCGAGGCCGGGATCGTCCCGGTCGTCCTGGGTGGAGACTCCCAGCCGCTGGACTCCGGGCGGGAGAAGCGCTTCCACACCGCCGCCCAGCGCCGCGTGATCTTCTCCCGCGACAAGACCTGCCGCGCCGAAGGGTGCGAGATCCCCGCCAGCTGGTGCCACGTTCACCATGAGGACCCCTGGCTGCAGGGCGGTCGGACCAGTGTCGAGAAGGGCCTGACGCTCTGCGCGAGGCACCACACCGCCGCCCACGACCCCCGCTACGAGGCCGCCCGCCAGCCCGACGGCCGTCTCCGCTTCACCCGCATCCGAACCTGATCGCTCGACCATTCGTCGAGACCACTGATCCCGACAGTGGTCGTGTCGGGTGTGCTCGATGGTCGTCACTCTTCCTTGTTGTAGATGACGGGCATCTGCCCCTTCCACTTCTGCCACGTGTCGTCGTCGGTGATCAGATCTGCCATGAAGTGGCCGACATTGACTCGGCTGGTCTTCCCCGCGTCGAAGATCGCGCTCCTCGTGGGTGATGGATGTACCTCGTACTCGGAGACCTCGCGCTCATTGATCAACCCGTCGGGCCGAACTGCTGCCCACTCGATCAATGCATCACCTTGGCCGATCTCGGTGCGCAGATAATCCGCAGCTTGCTCATTGTCAGCGTGCGGTGGCAGCACCCGACGTAGGAGTCCGACAACTAGCTTCTGAGCACGGGAGATGGGTTCATCAAGATCACGATTGCGGTTGCCGGTGGTATTCATCAGGACGAACTTGGTTGACCCCTCCGACCCATTCGCCTTGATGGCAGTACACAATCGGCGGGTCGCATCGGTGACGAGCCGGCGCGGTTGGCCATACATGCCCTTGAAGGTCGGGTTGTGGCCGAGACAGGAAGCCACCGCGTTGCAACCATCCACGTGCTGGGCCAGCTCGGAATCACTCATCTCCAGAGGGCTGCCCTGAATCACCGACAGGTTGTCGTGTTTTCTGAGTGCCTCGGGCAACCTGTCTGGTGAGCGCACGATCACCGTGACGAAGTGGCCGCGCTCCAGCAGGTGTTCGACGAGCAACCGGCCGGTGGCGCCACTCGCACCGACGACTAATGCATTCATTCGTTCCTCCCCTTGCAATTCCACCGTGCGTTCCAGGTCCACGCAGTGGTGTTTGCAGCAGGACGGTCGTCACCTTTCTGGTGAACCTCTTCACCAATACCGCGGTCGGGATCGCCGGTCAATGGTCGGCCTGGGCCGCGCACCGTCAGCCCTGCGCGGCGTCCCTGCCATCACCGAGGCCGCGGTCCCGGAGGACCCGGAGCCACCAAGGGACCGACGCCAGAGACTTGTTCTAGAGCTCGAGGGCTCGTCCGGGAAGCCCGTCAGGAGCAGATCTGGGCACCGGTGCCCAGGTCCATTCCCGAGCGCCGCCTCGACATCCCATGACAGGTACCGTCGGCGTCTCGTTCGTGGCGGCCGCGGTTCGCTACGGTTCGATCGTGGAACGGTTCGAAGCCTCGGCGCTGACCCACATGCTCGTGGTCACCGACGTGGAGCGGAGCCGTGACTGGTATCGAGACGTGCTCGATGCCCAGGTGGTCGGTGAGTACGGAGGCACGTCGGTCGTCCTCAACCTGCTGGACAGCTGGATCCTCCTGGTGACCGGCGGCGGCCCCGATGCGGGCAAGCCGAGCGTCTCGATGGCTGCGCCGACCGACCCTGACCGCGCGAGCGCGCAGCTCGTCTTCCGCGTCGGGGACTGCATCGGGCTCTACGAGCTGCTGTCGGGTCGTGGCGCCGAGTTCCTGGCCCCGCCGGACGTGCGCGAGGGCGAGACGCGGGCGTTCTTCCGCGACCCGGACGGTCATCTCTTCGAGATCTCAGAGCTCACATGAGTTGCCGCGCGGCTGGACGCCCGTCGGCCCGCGGCCGCCTCGGGGTACGGGGCCACCGAGAGGAAACACCTTCGTCCGTCACGTGACGCGGGCTTCGCGCCGACCCAGGACTATCTCGTCCACGCTCCGAGATCGAGCCGGTGAGCCGCGGGGAGGTCCAGCTCGACGAGGGCTTCGACCAGGGTGCCGACCCGCTCGTCACCGATCGTGTCTCGCCAGGCGCCCAGGGCCTCGTCGAAGGCACGCTCGGACTCGCGCAGGAGGTCGTGTCCGTGCGGGGTCAGCACGATCGTGCGCCGTCGGGCGTCCTCGGGGTCGGTGGATCGGGAGACATAGCCCTCCGCCTCCAGCGCCGACAGCGTCTTGGCGGCGGCCTGCTTGCTCACGCCCAGCCGGTTGCCGACCTCCGACGCCGTGGCCCCGGCCCCGATCGCCTGGAGCGTGAACCCGTGGGCGGGGCGGACCCCGGGGTGCCCGCGCGTGGCCAGGAGCCGGTGCGTGTGGTCGACCAGCGAGCGGAAGCCGTCCAGGAGCATCAGGGCGACCTCCCAGCCGGGAACACCTTGATCGACAATCTGGTTGTCTTTATTGTGGTCGTCAACCATGTTGTCGATCTTAGGAGATCCCGATGCAGCTCGTCACCTCCACCCAGCGCCGCACCACGACGACCCCGAACGCGGTGATGACGACGCTGGCCTCCCCCACCCTGGGCGAGGCCGCCACGGCCGTCTGGCTGGTCGATATGCCCGCGGGGTCGCAGGGCCCGGAGCACGCATTCGAGTCCGAGGTCGTGTGGTCTCTGACCGACGGCCAGGCGACACTTCGCGTCGGCGGCGAGGAGCACGCGCTCGAGGCCGGCGACACGGTCGTGATGCCCGGCGGTGAGCAACGGCGGTTCACCGCCGGGCCCGACGGGTTCAGCGCCGTGGTGGTCTGTCACGGGGACGGTGAGGTGGTGCGCGGCGACGGCGAGTCGGCGGGCACACCACCCTGGGTCAGCTGAACCGTCAGGCCGGCTCGACCGGCAGCCACAGGTCGCAGGTCGCCGTCCGGGGCGGTTCCGCAAAACGCGAGACGGCTGTCGTGCTCTCGATGTCGCGACACCACGCTCGCCGCTTACGGCGGCCTGTCGAGTTGAGCTAGCCAGGCTTCAAGCAACCGTGTCCGATATCGGTGGTCGTTCCGTCCCCCTTACCGAGTTCATGGAACGGGTCGAGCAGATAAACCAAGCAGCGGCAAGATTGTCCTCAGACCTGCAACACACCCCTTGAAGTGAAGCGTGCGGCGCACTCGGCTACAACTCTGGTGATCCCGCATCGTCCGGGACCTAAGCGGCGTTAAGCCGCGACTCCTGTGGCGGATAGCTCGTCTCTCTGGGTTGTGTCGCTCGATCATGAGCGCTGTCCTGATTGCTCCTTTCTGGGAAGGGGTGAGTGAGATACTGGCGCCGGGAGGGAAGCGACGTGGGGCGCAAGATGCTCGTTGAGCTAGCCGGTGGCAACAGTCCTATTTTGGAGGAGGTTGCCGCACACGATGAAGCGCAACTGCAGGAGATGCTCAAGCAGCATCCGGAGTTGCTCCCCCTTGAAGAGCTCGGCTTGGCGCCGCCCGCCGTGGTGGTTGGCCGGGAGTCCCAGATCGAGTCCGGCCGCGTGGACCTTGTCGTTCTGGGTAACGGCGGAGAACTCGCTCTCGTCGAGTTTAAGACCGGACCGCAGAACCCTGATTTCCGTGAATGTCTTGCTCAACTGATCGACTACGGATCGGACCTGTGGGGACTCACGGTAGACGAGTTCGCCACTCGCGTGGCCCGCCGCTACTTCGACAGTGACCGCTCCTCCCACCAGCTGACGGGCAAGTCCCTGACAGACGTCGTGACGGAAGCGTGGGGAGCGCCGAGCGAGGACGCCGTGGATTGGCGCCAACGCCTCAGTGCCCAGCTGAGAGACGGCGACTTCCACTTCATCGCGGTTGCCCAGCGCTTCACTCCGCCCGTACTGCGAACCTTGCAGTACCTGAACGCCACCACGAGAGGAAGATTCTCCGCCGTCGAACTGGTTCGCTTCACTGGGGCCGGCCATTCGGCCTTCGAGGCTCGATTCGTCGCAGGCGCACAAGTACCAGGGAGTGCCGGCACAGCCACCAAAACCTCACTCGCAGGCGTCGACGACTTCCTTGCGGCGGTTGCTGACGAGGAGTACCGCCACCAGCTCAGGGATCTCTTCGAAGGTCTTGGGAAGGTCGAAGGACTCACCATCTACTGGGGCACGACAGGCTGCTCCCTGCGCGTGCCCCTCAGTAACCGGGCACCGCTATCGATAGGTTGGATCTTTCCTCCAGGACCGCCTCGATGGATGGGCCTGAAGGATGTGACCCTCGGCTGGTACGAGGACGCCAACGGGCTGGCGTTGCCCGACCAGGCGCGTGCAGCTTTGGCCCAGTACGCCACCGCGATCACTGGGCTGGAAGGTGGTCAGAAACCCGCAAGTGCGAGCATCAAGGGCCTGACTTTCCCGCCCGCAGCAGTCGTAAGCAACGGCGACCGAGTTCTGGATCCTGTGGAAGCGGTGGTCACGACCCTCCGCGGCGGCGCACCGTGACCCTGCCTCTCAGGGATCCTGCCGGTCGACGCGGCGAACTGTTCGGGACCGGGTGATGGGCATGCCGCGATCAGTGACCCTCTTGGACGAATGCCGTGCCGACAGCAGCAGCCTCCACCTGATTGCAGTTCTCGAGCGCAGTGGGGACCTGCGCCTCGAAGGCCAAGACCTGGGACCTGTGACTGCACCCATCAGCCCGGACGGCGAGTACGAGTACTTCTACACGATCCGCGCGGACGACGTTCCAGCACTGGTCACGGCCCTGGGAGGCGCGCCCAGCGACAACATCCTCGATTTACTCGAGCAGCGGTGGGCTGACCAACACTCCTATCAGCTCGGAAGGACGATCCGAGACAGCGGCGTACCGTTCACGTTCTTCGCCTACCCGTGAATCCGAAAGGCGCACACGCCTTGGTCACGAGCACTTAGCGCCCTCCCGCGTCCGATGCGGCGGAGTGACCCAGATCGCGGCCCTGCCGTGACAGGCAGTTGACTTGAGGCCCGCGCCGCTAGGGTCGCTCGGCGGACAACCAGTCGTCGAATGTCACCGTCCCCAGGGTTGCGTCGGCGCCGGGAAGCAGTGCCGCCCCGGCAACTGCGTGGGCGGTCTTGCCGAGGACGGGAAGCGGGATGATTCTGCGCGGCCTCTCGCGCTGGGCCTCCACGCGGCGGGCTAGATCGACCAGGTCGTGCACCTGCGGTCCGGCGATCTCCTGGCAGGTGCCGACCGGATCACTGGTGGCGATCGCGGCAAGCCGCTCGGCCACCTCGACCGCGGCCACAGGACGGATGCGCATCCGGGGCATGAGAACGACGGGGCCCGGGGACCGAGCGAGCAGCTGACCGGGGAACTCGTGGAACTGGGTGGCGCGGAGGACGGTGAACGGCCACTGGCTGGTCTCCACCAGTCGCTCCTGCTCGACCTTCGCTCGGTAGTAGCCGATACCCACTCGGTCCACGCCCACAATGGACAGCAACACGTGATGTCGAACGTTCGCACTGCGCCCTGCCTCAAGCAGTCGTGTCGTGCCCGCGGTGAAGAAGGCGGTCGCTCGACGACGGCTCAGGGTCTCCATGTTGGTCACGTCAATCACGGCGTCCGCGCCGGCCAGGGCCGCAGGGACCCCACGCCCGGTCACCACATCGACGCCTTCAGAGCGGGCGAGAACGACGGGATCATGACCCGCCCGACGGAGGACGGCGACCACGTGACTCCCCACGACCCCGGTACCTCCCGCAACCGCGACGCGCATATGGTGACCTCTCCTCGGCAACAGCGTTCACAGACAGGATGGCGGTCTGCCCCGGCTGAAGACCACCGCTTGCGACGCCGTCGCGCATTTCAGTACGGGTGGGTCTGAGAGCTGACAGCCCGCTTGAGCGAAGTTGCGGCGGTAGGGCGCAGTTTCGATAGTCCCGAATGACGATCGGTGATCGGTCAGCGATCGTCTGCGGGACGTTGTGCGCCTGACTACCGAAAGCAGCTTGACCGTCGTCTCACCCGGCCGACGAGACATCCCCGCCGATTCCGATCTCGTTCCCGTCGGCGTCGTCGTTGAGGATGTGCTTCCAAACTGACCGTGCTTTTCGATCTCGACCGGCTCCCCCGTTCGGCGATCCTGGCCACCTCGGAGAGCGGGTCGTCGACCCAGATCATGCTCACCTCGCCCCCGGCGCGCTTGAGGGGTTCTGAGTGACGTACACGTAGCGCTCCTCGGCCAACTGCCACGCGGCCTCGACGTCGTGCGGGTAGAACGTCTGTCCTGCACAGAGCGGACGTCGCATGGACGTCTTGCAAGGACACGGTCGCCAAGGGGCAGACCTCCATCGATCTGACGACTACCCGTCGGCCAGCTTTCGATTCCACCAGTGTGTCGCCTATGGGTAGGTCCACCCATCGACCCGTGAGAGCGGTTGGGTGGGCTCACCGATGCTGGCCAGTCCAGGTCATCCCTAGCGTCGGTCACATGACCAGTCAGCACATCGAGACCTTGATCATCGGCGCTGGCCAGGCGGGTCTTTCCACCGGCTACCACCTCACAACGCTCGACCGCGAGTGCCTGATCGTGGACAGGCTTGAGCGGGTCGGGGACAACTGGCGCGGCCACTACGACAGTCTTCGGCTGTTCACCCCGTCCCGCGCGAACAGCCTGGACGGCACGCCGTTCCCTGGTGATCCGTGGGCGTTTCCGACCAAGGACGAGTTCGCGGCGTACTTGGAGCTGTACGCCGTCGAGCACGACCTGCCCGTCAGGACGCGAACCGGGGTCGACCGCTTGGCACCCGAGAGGGCGGGGGTTTCGTCGCCACTCTGGGAGGCGAGGAGGTCACCTGCCACAACGTCGTGGTGGCCACGGGCACCTTCGGTCGCACGCCGCAGGTCCCTCCCTTCGCAGCCGGGCTCGACCCGCAGATCCATCAGCTCCACTCCAGCCAGTACCGTCGGCCCTCCCAGTTGCCCGAGGGCCCGACGCTGGTCGTCGGTGCCTCGCACAGCGGTCTGGACATCGCCTACGAGCTGGCCGACACCCGCGCGACGACGCTGGTCGGACCGGACCGCGGCTCCATCCCACTCGAGTGGGGTTCTCGACGGTTCCGCACGGCGTTCCCCTTCATCGAGTTCGCGTTCGCCCACGTGCTCACCCGTAGGACGCCGGTGGGGCGGAAGAAGATGCACCAGGTCCGTCACCACGGACTCCCCCAGCTGCGAGTCAAGCGCAACAACCTGCGTGCACGTGACGTGGAGTGGGTCACCGAGCACGTCGCGGGTGTCGCAAGGGGCATGCCCTGCCTCGACGACGGGCGCACGTTCGATGTCGCGAGCATCGTCTGGGCCACCGGGTTCCGGCAGGACTACGACTGGGTCGACCTCCCGCTGCCGATCGAGGACGGCTGGCCGGTGGAGTATCGCGGCGTGGTCGAGGCGGTTCCGGGCCTGTACTTCTGCGGCCTCGCCTTCCAGTACTCCTTTGCCTCAGGTGAGGTCGGCGGCGTCGGCCGCGACGCCGCGTACCTCGCTGGCCGGATCGCCGCGCGGACAGCCTCCGGTGTCCCCACCCCCGTGTGAGGCGTGCCGCGGAACCGAGAAAGGAAAGCCGATGACAACCACATCCCTCAACCGGCCCCAGACCATCCGGGCCGCCCGTGGGAACAGGGGCAGAGCGCTCGTGGTCGCTGCGGCCCCGGTGCTGCTGACCGCTGCGCTGCTCTGGCATCCCCCTCTTCCTGGTCGGCTGCCCGACAGCGCCGGTGTGGCCGATGCGGCATCGAGCGACTTCATGCGTTGGGGCCTGTCCCACGTAGCGATCGTGGTGGCTTTCGCGGCGGTCGCCGTGGCGTTCGTGGCGATGCGTGGCCACCTTCGTGACCGCGGTGACGCCTTCGTCAGCGCTGTCGGTCTCGCGCTGGTGCTGATCGGCAGCACGCTGTACGCCATGTTGCCGGGCATGGAGTTCGCCGTGCTCGCTGCCCATGAGACGGGAGCCGACCTCGCACAGACGCAGGCGGCGTTGGAGTCGTGGTTCGTGCCGATCCTGCTCGTCGGCGCAGCGACCTTCGCGCTTGGCACGGGACTCATCGCGGCCGCCGTCGTCCGTGGTGGCCTCTTCCGGATGCCCGCACACGTGGTCGCCGGCGCCTTGATCGTCTTCGGGCTCTCCCGCCTCGTGCCGGTCGGGGTCGTCCAGTTCTACGTGCAGTCAGCGGCGGCGTTGGCGGCGATGCTGCCCATGGCCATGGACATGTGGGCCTCGCGCCAGGGTGCAGATGCTCGATGACGTCTGCCGGTCTCGCGCCCGTTCTGAGACTGGTACTCCGCCCGAACGGAGAGTTAGCCTCGCAGAGAGGTGATGCCCGATGAGTGTGATCGACGATCTGCATCGGGCGCGGGAGGCCTTTGAACGGCGCGAGTGGGTGGCGGCGTATCGCGCGCTGACCGACCTGGACGACGGAGACCTGCATGCCGACGACTTCGCTGCCCTGGCCATCACGGCGTTCCTGCTCGGACACCACAACGAAGCGTCCAGGCACTGCAGCGCGCCCACCAGGCCAAGGCCGACGAGGGCGACACCCTGGGAGCGGTCTGCACGGCGAACTGGCTCGCGGTCGTCCTCTGGCAAGGCGGGGAGACCGTGATCGCACCGGCTGGATCGCCCGCGGCGAGCGGCTGCTCCAGACGATCGACGACGACGTGGTGGAGCGCGGCTACCTGCTCGAACGGACCACGATGGCGCACGTCCACAGCGGCAACTTCCCCGAAGCGTTCTCGACCGCGTCAGGGGTTACCGAGTACGGCCGCCGCTTCGACGATCCCGATCTCGTCGCCATGGGGCTGCACATGGAGGGGAGGCTGGCCATCTTCTCCGGTCAGGTCGCCGACGGTCTGAGGCTCCTCGACGAGGCGATGGTCTCAGTCCTGGCGGGGGAGGTCTCTCCGATCTTCTCCGGAGTCATCTACTGCTCGTGCGTCGAGGCGTGCCAGCAGGTCTCCGACTTCGGCCGCATGGCGGAGTGGACGCACGCGCTCACCACCTGGTGCAACAGTCAGCCCGGTCTGGTGGCGTTCACCGGGCAGTGCGCGGTCCACCGTGGCCAGCTGATGCGGTTGCACGGCGCCTACCGAGACGCGATAAGCGAGCTGGAGAGCGCGGCTCGGCGCTACGCGGCGGCCGGCGGGAACCCGGCAACCGGTCAAGCCCACTACGAGCGCGGCGAAGCGCTGCGTGTCCAAGGCGACTACGACACCGCCGAGGCCGCCTACGCCCAGGCAGCTGACTTCGGTCACGCGGCGCAGCCCGGTCGGGCGTTGCTGTGGCTGGCCCGCGATCGACCGGATGCCGCGGCGGCTGCCATCCACCGCTTGATCGCAGAGCGACAGGACCCGGTGAACCGGTCGCAGATCCTCGGACCCGCTGTGGACGTGCTGGTGGACGTCGGCGAGGTCGAGACGGCTGCATCCTTGGCGGATGAGCTCGGTGCCCTCGGCGTGACCATCGGGTGCACCGCACTTCAAGCCGCCGCCGAGTACGCCGCGGCGCTCGTCGCCGTCGAGCGTGCCGACCCCGAGCACGCACTGGTCAGTGCCCGGAGATCCACCGACGCGTGGGCGCGGTTGTCCGCACCCTACGAGGTGGCCCGGTGCCGCGTGCTGATCGGACGGGCGCTTCGGCTGCTCGGCGACGCCGACTCAGCGGCGGCAGACCTGACCGAAGCCCGGAGAGCGTTCGCCGCTCTCGGTGCCGCACCGGACGAGCAGGACGTCGCCGCGCTCCTCGGGGGTGGGCGGGCACCTGGCGGCCTCAGTCCTCGAGAGATCGAGGTCCTGCGGCTCGTCGCCGCCGGCAAGAGCAACCCCGAGATCGCAGCCGAACTTGTGCTGTCGCCCAAGACCGTGGACCGGCACGTGTCGAACATCTTCGCCAAGCTCGACGTCGGGTCCCGGACTGCTGCTGCGGCGTACGCCTTCGAGCACGACCTGCGCTGAGTCCCCAACAAGAATTGGTACTGGGCAAGACGCCCAACTCGCGCGACTCGGTCTGCTGCGACATGGATGGCCACCAACAATCAGCACCCATAGACCTGTCCGCGAACTTTACCGGGACCGGAGCGCTATGCGGCACGGCCAGTGCCCTCGCAATGCGGGCCATCGGCAGCTTGGGCGTCCCACAGGCGGCGGAATGACTCACTTGCTATACGTCCGCTTGTCACCGACCGCGCGCTTTGAGCAAACCCGCGAGACAGCCCTCAACCGAGAGCCGCAACCTGCCTAGGGGCGGGGAACCTGGGCCGCTTCACAGGAAGTGACCGGTGCGGCAGCCTGTGCCCAGTGCTAGGAGGCCGCTTCCTCAGGCTGGTCGGCCTCCTGCTTGGAAAGCCCGAGTTGCCACACAGAGCCCACCACCCAGGCGACGCCACCGAACAGTGTTAGGTACAGGCCCATGGCAGCCGCGCCATTCATATCCATGAGGCCAATCAGTGCGACCACGACCGCCAACACGAGAAGCGAGATCTGAGACCACCTTCCAGGACTCTTCAACTTCCCGATCACACCTGTTGTCAGCGCCAAGACGATCCCGCCGACCACGGCAAGCACCAAGGTGATGACTCCATCGCCCTCGAGGCCAATCGCGCTGACACCAAAGATCGACGCCCACGGGAGGAAGGCGGCCAGCACGACGACCAGGATTGAAACGGCCGAGATCCGCTGCGGAACGGTCAGTCGTGAAAAGTTCATCACAAAACCGTACCTGAAGGTGCCCGCGATGTCCGTTCCGTGGATATATCAAGGAACGCGCGAGACCTGGCGCCGGTACGCGGGCGGTAGGGCGCGCCCCCGCGGCAGATGCACGCGCTTCAGGAATCAACCCTCGGGCACTGAATCCCGACGTACGTGCTGCCCGCCCGGTGTTTCCCGACCCCCGCGCTGTCCAACGCCTCCTGGAGGACATGAGTGTCGAGAAGCTCGACACCAACGACAGCAGCGGCGGGAAACTCGCGCACCTCGCAAGATCCGGTCGTCGGCAGTGACCCACACTGGGCGAAGTGACGTGGGTATCTTGACGTATCTGGGGCGACAGTCGATCAGCCGTGCGCCTCGTCTCGGTTGCTGAAGCCGCGGTCGCGGAGGACTTGGAACCAGTCGCCGAGAACGCGTTCGATGGAGGTCTCCATGGAGCGGGCCAGGCTGCCTTGGACGGTGGTCATGGCGAGCTCGCGCATCCGCTCCAGGGTGGGCACCAGGGCGGCGAGTTCGGCATCGTCGGGGTTGAAGTCGGCGCCCTGCTCCGCGGTGAGGACGTCCACCGCCGCGCCCACGAGGGTGTAGGCGATTCGGTCCAACAGCGGGCCGACCTTCTCGAAGATCTCGTAGGAGGTGTGGACCGGCACGCCCATGCCGGCGAGCTCACCGATGGCGCTGAGCAGGCGCGGGCGCTCGACCCGGAGCCGGTCGTTGGCCTCGCGGCGGAGGAGTCCGAGCTCCTCGGCCCGGTCCAGTGCCGCCTCGTCGCCGAGGATCTCCACAACGGCGTCCGTGGTCAGGTAGGTCGGCACCTCGTCACCGAACGGCGTCACCAGCACCCGCTCGATGCCCAGCACGTCGCTCAGGTCGCGCCCCTGCTCCCAGGCGCCGATCAGCTCGGTGATGTGAGCTGCGCTGTAGCCGCGCTCCAGCAGTGAGCCGATGAGTCTGAGGCGGGCGAGGTGGACTTCGGAGTACAGGCCGACGCGGCCTTCGCGGCGGGGTGGAGGCAGCAGACCCTGGGACTGGTAGGCCCGGACGTTGCGCGTCGTCATCCCGGCCGCGGAGGCGAGGTCGTCGATGCGGTACTCGGGCATGGTCAGTCCTTCTCCTTCCGTGGCACGACGAACGTACCTGCCCGTCGTTGCGAGGTTTCGAGGCTCGTCGCTAGCGCTCCTCGCACCTCAACCACCGACCACGAGCCTGGGTTGCTCGACCGTCGAGGATCTAGCGACTGCCTCGTATGCCTTCTCAGGGAAGCGGGACATCTGGCGCCGGTACTGGGTGGCGAAGCCGGGGTACATGGTGGCGTTGTAGCCGTCGGCGGTGAGGTACCAGCTGGAGCAGCCGCTGTTCCAGGTCGTGCGCTGCAGGCGCCGCTGGATCCGCTGGTTGTGGAGCTCCTGCGCCTCGGGCCGCACGTCGAGCACCGAGAGGTCCTCGTCGAGGATCCGGCGGATCCCGTGGGTCAGGTAGGACAGCTGCCCCTCGACGTAGACCAGCGCCGAGTTGTGGCCCGGCCCGGAGTTCGGCCCGAACGTGAGGAACAGGTTGGGGTAGCCGCTGATGCTCACGCTCCGGTACGCCGAGGCACCGCCCGACCAGTCGTCGGCGAGCTGCCGGCCGTCGCGGCCGGTCACCGGCAGCGGCGCCCGGTCGTTGGAGATGTCGAAACCGGTCGCGAAGACGATGCAGTCGTGCCGGCGCTCGATCCCGTCCGCGGTCCGCACGCCGTCCGGGCTGATCCTCGCGATCGGCCAGGTGACCAGCTTGGCGTGGTCCCGCTGCAGCGCCGGGTAGTAGTCGTTGCTGACCAACATCCGCTTGCAGCCGGCGCGGAAGTCCGGCGTCAGCTGCCGCCGCAGCCACGGGTCCGTCACCTGCGCGCGCAGGTGGCGCCGGGCGACCCGCTCCACCACTGAGGTGACCGGTGACTTCCACACCAGGCCGGTCGCCATCGTCTCGTGGATCGCGTACGCCGCCAGCCGGCTGCCCGCCTGCGTCACCGGCAGACCGCGGTAGAGCGCCCGCACCGGTGCCGGGATCGGCAGGTCCATCCGCGGGATCACCCAGCCCGGGGTCCGCTGGTAGACGGTCAGGTGCTCCACCCGGTCGACGATCTCGGGGATGATCTGCACCGCGCTCGCGCCCGTCCCGATCACCGCGACCCGCTTGCCGGTCAGGTCGTAGCCGTGGTCCCACGCCGCCGAGTGGATCGTCGTGCCGCGGAAGGTCTCGCGACCGGGGATCGACGGCAGTGCCGGAGTCGACAGCGGGCCGCCGGCCGCGACCACCGCACGGGCGACGTACTCCCCCGCGTCGGTGGCGATCCGCCACACGCCCTGGGGCTCGTCGAACTGCAGGCCCTCCACCGTCACCCCGAAGCGGACCCGCCGCCGCAGGTCGTGCGCCTCCGTCAACCACTGCAGGTAGGCCAAGATTTCTTGTCCACCGGAGTAGAAACGAGTCCAGTTCGGGTTCGGCGCGAACGAGTACGAGTACAGCACCGAGGGGATGTCGCACGCGACGCCCGGATAGGTGTTGTCGCGCCAGGTGCCGCCGACCTCATCGGAGCGCTCCAGGACCACGACGTCCTCCACCCCCGCCTGCGCCAGCTTGATGGTCGCACCCAGTCCCGAGAAGCCGGCCCCGATCACGACGACGTCGTGGTGCTCGGGGCCGCGCGAGCGTCGGGCGGAGCTCATGCCGCGCCTCGCCCTTCCACCGGCTCGTGGGTCAGCTCCTTGAACCAGGTCGGGATCGTCGGCAGCAGCGCGCGTGGGTAGCGCCGGCTCAGCCACACCATCGGGTCACCGACGAAGCGGTGGTAGGGGTGCCGGCGGTCGATCACCATCGCAGCGTGCAGCTTGATCACGTTGTACAGCGGCAGCCTCGTGGCCGCGGTCCGGTCGCCGTTGCGCGCGAACCGCCTCATCGCGGTGTAGAGCCGCTCCTCGTCCAAGCCCATGCCGACGATGTTGTCGCGCATCCGCGACAGCAGTGGCACGTAGACCAGCGCCCCGATGAGCAGCCGCGGGTTGACCGTCGAGCCCACGGTCTCGATCGCCAGGCGCCGCACCTTGGCGTGACCGAGAATGTCCAGCACCTGGAAGTCGACAGCCAGGTGGCGCGACTCGTCGGCGTTGATCTTCTCGAAGACCTGGTGGCAGACCGGGTCGTGCACCTCCTCGAGCAGGAACTTCAGCAGCGCTCCGTCCAGTGCCACCTCGAGCATCGGGATCACCGTGCCGAGCACCGAGAGCGGCATCTTGTCGGCGTGGGTGTCGAGCCAGTCGATCACCAGCCGGATGTTGACGTTGGGCTCCGGCACGTCGTCGCCGTCGAGCATCCCCCAGCGCTTCATCAGGGCCAGCTCGGCGTTGGCGTGACGCTGCTCCTCGGCGTGGAAGTAGGTGTAGATCTGCTTCAGGGTGTCGTCGGGGGTCTGCTTGGCCATCGCGGCGAAACCTCGGGCACCGACGTTCTCGATCCACACCAGGTCGGCCATGAACTCCTTGAGCTTCGGCCACTGGGCATCGGTGATCATCTCTGCGCCCGGGGCCTCCCAGTCGATCTCGGCCAGCGCCCACTGCCGGTCCTTGATCTTGGTCAGCATGTCGGTCAGCTCGATGCTCATGACTCTCCTTGGTGGTCGGGCCACGGGCAGTGCGTGCACAGCGGGCTCCTCACCTGGGTAGCCCCAGTGCAGCCCAGACCATGACAGTTGTCAATGACACAGTCAGGAGTGTCGAGCCTGCGGCTTCTCGGGGCGGCGCCCTCCGCGGGGCTAGGGTCGAATCGTGGATCCCTCCGTCACAGCCCGTGCACTGGTGCTGCACGACCTCGAGGCGACGGGGATCGCCGATGCGCACGTGGTGTCGATGCTGGAGGACGCCGTGGAGTCACGTCGCTGGTGGGCGGAACAGTGGCCCGAGGGGCAGGTCTTCGTGGCCGGACTGATCGCCCAGGACGTGCAGGACGCGCTGCTCGACGAGTTCGGCCGCTGGCCGCTGTGCCACAGCTGCGCCGACGAGGAGCCACACGCCCTCTACATCCAGCCCGAGCTCGGCGGCCCCGACCCGGTGTGGTTCTGCGAGGTCAGTGGCGTACCGATGGCTCCGCTCGGTCACCTCGACCTCTGAGCGGCGCTCAGCCGCCGTGAGCGACCATCCAGTCGACGAACGGCCTCCCAGCTTCCCAGTCGCGGCGCACCCAGTCGAGCAGCTCTGGGGTGTGGATCTCGCCGGGAAAGCCGTAATTGCGGCTCAGCAGCAGCGACTTGTGGCGCAACAGCTCGATCCTCGGGTGGTCGGTGGACCAGCCGCGCGGGGCGGTCTTCACCGTCTCGCCGCCCACCTCCCAGCCGTCGCCGCGCATGCCGTCGACGAGGTGCTCCAGCTCGTGGCCGGTCCGCTCGTCGTCGATCGCCTGCCGGATCGCGGCCAGCCGATCCGGCGGCGCGTCGTAGCACCCGACTCCCACCATGACGCCGGCGGCGGAGACCTGGACGTACCAACCGGTCGCCGGGCCCGCGGCGACGAACGCGCCCTGATGGGTCTTGTACGGCGACTTGTCCTTGGAGAACCGGACGTCGCGGTGAGGACGGAACACCTTGGCGCTCTCCCCCTCGCGGGCGAACTCCGGCTCCAACGCCGCGCACAGCGCGGCCATCGGCGCCTTCACCGCGTCGTCGTAGACGGCCTTGTGCGCCGCCCAGAACGACTTGGAGTTGTCGACCTCGAGGTCGTCGTAGAAGTCCAGCGCAGCGACCGGGAAACCCGTGAACTGACTCATCCCCCGGACCTCTAGTCGCGCCGCCGCCACAACCACACGAAGACCACGAACAGCGCCAACCCGGCCGCGATCTGCTTCCCGTACATCCGCAACAGCACCGGCAGCACCGTCGCCCCGAGGTCCAGCGCATCATCCGCCCCCGCCGGCCGCTGCCCACCCGAGACCGGAGCCCCACCACCCGTGCGCGCGCCCGAGACGGTCCCGTTCGCCGAGGAAGCGGTGACGGCAGCGGCACCAGGAGTGCTCGCCGGTGTGGGAGTCGGAGCCGTGGATGGGCCTGGCCCCCCCGAGGGAGGAACGACCGAGGGGGTGGTTGGCTCCGACCCCCGCGCCGGAGAAGGCTCCGCAGGTGCCGCTGTCGGCGCTGCTTCCTCGGCGTCCCCACCAGACCCCATCGCCTGCTGCAGACAATCCACGAACTGCCCGAGCAGCTTGTCGGAGACCTCCTGCATCATCCGCGCGCCGAACTGCGCCGGCTTCCCGGTGACCGACAGGTCGGTGACGACCTCGGCCCGGGTGGTCGAGTCGTCCTCGGCGCTGAAGGAGAGCACGACGTGCGCACCGGCGGTGCCGTTGCCGCGCTTGTCCTTGCCCTTCGCCTCGAACACCATGCGGTGAGCTGCATCGTCCCGCTCGCTGAACGAGCCGGAGCCGGAGTACTGCATGGCCACCGGGCCGAGCTTGACCTTGGCGCTGCCGGAGAAGTCGTCGCCCTCGGCACTGGTGACCTTGGCTCCCGGGAAGCACTCGGCGACCGCGGAGATGTCCTGGAAGTGCGCCCAGGTCTCCTCCAGAGGCGCCGGGACGGTGAAGGAGTGGCTCAGCTGCACGCCGTCACCCTCCGGCCGCGGCGAGCACCGCGCGCCGGGCGAGCACCGGCGCGATGGCGCGGCGGTAGTCGGCGTCACCATTGAGGTCGGTCGGCGGCGAGGTGCCGTCGGCCGCAGCCGCGCAGGCGTCGCGTACGGCGCTCTCCTCGACGCTGCACCCGGCGAGCGCCTGCTCCACCGAGGTGGCGCGGATCGGCCTGTCGGCCATGTTGGTCAGCGCCACGCGGGCCTCGCTGATGCTGCCGCCCTCGACCTTGACGGTCGCGGCGACCGCGACGATCGCCCACTGGTGGGAGACCCTCACGAACTTCTCGTAGTGCGCGCCCCACCCGGTGTGCTTCGGGATCCGCACGGCGGTGAGGATCTCGTCCTCACCGACCGCGGTCTCGAAGAGGCCGTGGAAGAACTCGTCGGCGGCCACCGTGCGCTCACCACCGGAACCGGTGATGACCATCGAGGCGTCGAGTGCGAGCGCTGCCGTGGCCGGGTCGCCGGCGGGGTCGGCGTGGGCCAGGGCCCCACCGAAGGTGCCGCGGTGGCGGATCTGCTCGTCGGCGATGGTCTGCACGACCTTGTGCACCAGCGCGGCGTGCTCGCCGACCTCGCTGGAGTCCAGGAGGTCCTGGTAGGTCGTAATGGCGCCGACGACGAACGCGTCGCCGTCGTCGCGGATGCCGCGAAGCGCGTCGATGCGTCCGAGGTCGATCACCTTCTCCGGTGCGTTGAGCCGCATCCGGAGCACGGGCAGCAGCGACTGCCCGCCGGCGATCACCTTGGCGTCGTCACCTGCTTCGGCGAGGGTGGACAGCGCCTCCTCGAGGGAGGTCGGGGCGACGTAGTCGAAGGCCGCGGGGATCACTGGGCTGCTCCTTCACCCGCGCCGGAGGCGGGATCGACGTTGCCGGCTCCTTCTTCGAAGTGGTCCTGCACCGCGGTCGGCGTCCCGCCACCCTTGCCGGCGTCCTGGATCGCAGCGAAGACCCGCGCCGGGGTGCACGGCATCGTGATGTCGTTGACTCCCAGCGGTCGCACCGCGTCGACGACCGCGTTGACCACGGCCGGCGTGGACGCGATCGTGCCGGCCTCGCCGACACCCTTGGTGCCGAGCTTGGTGTACGTCGACGGCGAGGTGGTGCGATCGGTCAGGAAGCTGATCGTGTCGGCCGACGTCGGCAGCGTGTAGTCGACGAACGACCCGCTGAGCAGCGTGCCGGACTCGTCGTAGACCGCCTCCTCCCACAGCGCCTGCGCGATGCCCTGCACCAGACCTCCGTGCACCTGACCCTCGACGATCATCGGGTTGATGACGTTGCCGATGTCGTCGCACGAGGCGTACTTGCGCATCTTGGTGGCCCCGGTCTCGGTGTCGACCTCCATCGCGCACAGGTGGGTGCCGTGCGGGAAGGAGAAGTTCTCCGGGTCGAAGGTCGCCGAGCCGTCGATCGAGGGCTCCGCGCCGTCGGGGAGGTTGTGCCCGGTGAACGCGGCCATGGCGACGTCCTGGATGGTGACGCCCTGGTCGGTGCCCTTCACCTGGAAGGTGCCGGCGTTGAACTCCAGGTCGTCCTCCGAGGCCTCCAACAGGTGGGCTGCGTAGGGCTTGGCCCGCTCGATCACCTTGTCGGCAGCTCGCACCAGCGCCTCTCCCCCGACGACGAGGGACCGTGAGCCGTAGGTGTCCATGCCCCGGTGGCTGATCTGGGTGTCACCGTGGAGCACCTCGACGTCCTCGAAGGGCACGCCGAGCCGGTCGGCCGCGATCTGGGACCAGGCGGTCTCGTGGCCCTGGCCGTGCGGCGAGACGCCGGTGAGGACCTCGACCTTGCCGGTGGCCAGCATCCGGATGTCGGCATGGTCCCAGCCGCCGGCGGCGTAGTTGAGCTGGCCCAGGATCCGTGACGGCGCAAGGCCACACATCTCGGTGAACGTCGAGACGCCGATGCCCAGCTGCACCGGGTCGTTGCTGTCGCGGCGCTGCTGCTGCTCGGCCCGCAGCTCGTCGTAGCCGAAGAGCTCCTTGGCTCGCTCGGTGGCGGCTTCGTAGTTGCCGGAGTCGTAGGTCATGCCCGCCACGGTGGTGAACGGGAACTCGTCGGGCTTGATCCAGTTCATCTCGCGGACCTCGAGCGGGTCCTTGCCGAGCTCGGTGGCCAGCTCGTCCATGATCCGCTCGATGGCGTAGGTCGCCTCGGGCCGCCCGGCGCCGCGGTAGGCATCCACCCAGGTCTTGTTGGTGTACACCGCGGTCATGTTGAACTGGTAGGCGTCGAACTTGTAGATCGAGTTGTACATCCACGCCCCGAGCACCGGGACCCCGGTCCCGACCAGGCCCGCGTAGGCGCCCATGTCACAGATCAGGTCGACCTTGAGGCCGGTGACCTTGCCCTCCTTGGTGGCGGCCAGGGTGAGCTTCTGCCACTGGTCGCGGCCGTGGTGCCCGGAGACCAAGGACTCCGAGCGGGTCTCGTTCCACTTCACCGGCCGGCCGAGGCGACGGGCCACGCAGAAGGCGATCCACTCCTCGGGGATGATCTGGAGCTTGCCGCCGAAGCCACCGCCGACGTCGGGCGCGATCACCCGGATCTTGGACTCCGGCACACCGGTCGTCGCCGCCAGGGCGAACCGTGCGATGTGGGGCACCTGGGTGGCGCTCCACAGCGTGATCTGCTCGCCCGTCGGGTCGCACACCACCGAGCGTGGCTCCATGAAGGCCGGGATCAGGCGCTGCTGGCGGTACTCCCGCTCGATCAGGATGCCGTGGTCACGTGCCTCCGAGATGGCGTCGTCGACGGCGCTGCCGCTGCCCTGGCCCGCCGAGTCGAGCTGCCAGAAGTCCGCCTTGTTGCTCTCGAGTGCCGAGTGGACGCGGTCGCCGCCGTCCTCGGCCGCCGTGCGTGCGTCCAGGACTGCGGGGAGCTCGTCGTACTCCACCTCGACCAGCTCGGCGGCGTCGCGCGCCTCTGCGGCCGAGCGGGCGACGACCACGGCCACGACCTCACCGGCGAAGGCGACCTCGTCGACCGCGATCGGCGGGTGGTCAGGGGTGTTCTGGTTGGCGCTGAGCGGCCAGGCGGTGATCATCGTGCCCTGGTCCTCGGCGACGTCGGCGCCGGTGAGGACGGCCACGACGTTGGGCGACTGCTTGGCCTCGGCGGTCTCGATCGAGGAGATCGTGGCGTGGGCGAAGGGACTGCGCACCATCGCCAGGTGCAGCATCCCCGGCAGCTGGAGGTTGTCGGTCCACCGGGTGCGTCCGGTGATCAGCCGCTGGTCCTCCTTGCGGCGCCGAGACTTGCCGATCTCTGCTTCGGTCGCGGTCATGCCTGGCTCCCCTCCCCTGCCGCCATCTGCACGGCCTTGACGATGTTGTGGTAGCCGGTGCAACGACACAGGTTGCCCTCGAGCCCCTCACGGATCTCGGCCTCGCTGGGATCAGGATGGCGGCCGACGAAGTCGACGGCCTGCATGATCATGCCGGGGGTGCAGAAGCCGCACTGCAGTGCGTGGCACTCGCGGAAGGCCTCCTGCATCGGGTGCAGCTGGCCGTTGTCGGCCAGGCCCTCGATCGTGGTCACCTCCGCACCGTCGGCCTGCACGGCCAGGACGTTGCACGACTTCACGCTGCGCCCGTCGAGGTGCACGGTGCAGGCGCCGCAGTTGCTGGTGTCGCAACCGATCACCGTGCCCGTCTTGCCCAGACGCTCGCGCAGGTACTGCACCAGCAGCATCCGGGGCTCCACGTCGTCGTCGTACCTGGCTCCATCCACGGTGACGCTGATGCGCATCCGGGCCTCCTGGCGGCTGTTGAAGTGTCAGTCTCTTGTCTACCCGGCTGTGAGGCGCGTCACAAGGCCGAAATCTGCGAGCGCCCGCCGACGCGGAGCCGCCTCGGGCACCAGGTACCTTTCGCCCCGTGGACGCACCCCGCCCGAGGACCTTGCCGGCACGACCCGGACGAGCATGACTCCCCTCGCCTCCCGCGGCCCCCGACGCTGGCTGGCCGCGGGCATCGCCGTCGCCCTCCTGCTGGCGGGCGCCGGAGCCGTAGCCGTAGCCGTCCTGATGCGTGGCGACGCAGGTACCCACCCCGAGGACTGGGACCCCCGGGTGCTGAGCTTCGTGGACGTCGTCGAGGAGCAGCGTGCCCTCGACTTCGAGCACCCGGTGGAGGTCCGGTTCCTCACCGGCAAGGCATTCGAGAGGGAAGTCACGACCGACGAGGAAGATCTCGACGCCGACGAGCGCGAGGAGATCCAGCAGTTCGGCGAGGTGATGCGCGCCCTCGGCCTGGTGGCCGGTGACGTCGACCTGCTCGACGCGATCAACCAGGCCTCCGGGGCCGGCACCCTGGCCTACTACTCCGATGACGACAAGCGGATCACGATCCGCGGCACAGAGCTCACCACCGCCGTCCACGCGACGCTGGTCCACGAGCTGACCCACGCCCTGCAGGACCAGCACTTCGACATCGGCAGTCGGATCGAGGAGCTGCGGCAGGAGGAGAGCGACGGTGCCGACACCACCGCCGCCACGGTGTATCAGGCGCTGGTCGAGGGGGACGCGGAGAGAGTCGCGACGCTCTATCGCCAGTCGCTGTCGGGAGAGGAGCGGCGCAGGCTCTCGGACGCCGAGGCCAAGGACCAGGCGCGGGTGGGCCCCGGCCTCAAGGGTGTCCCCGGTGTGGTGCGCAGCATCATCGGGGCGCCGTACGTCCTCGGTCAGGCGCTGGTGGAGCTGGTGGCCGAGGACGACGGCAACGACGGCGTGGACGAGCTCTACGCCGACACCCCGGGGCACGAGTCGGTGCTGCTCGACCCGTTCGAGGTGATCGAGGACGACGTGGACCCCGTGGAGGTCGACACCCCGGGCCTCGACGAGGGTGACGAGGAGTTCGACTCCGGCGCGTTCGGCGCCCTCGGGTGGTACTTCGTTCTGGCCGAGCGGATCCCGGTGCCCGACGCCCTCGACGTCGTCGACGGTTGGGGTGGCGACGCCTACGTCGCTTTCGAGCGCCGCGACCGGACCTGCGTGCGGATCGCGTACGCCGGCGACACCCACGCCGAGACCGACCGCATGCAGCAGGCCCTGCGGCGCTGGGACGAGGCCGGCCCGGATCAGACGGCGAGCATCAGCCGTGACGGTGGCGACCTGGTGCTGGAGTCGTGCGACCCGGGCAAGGGCTCCGAGCTCGGCAACGACTCCTCGGGGCGGGCGCTGCAGCTGGCCGCCACCCGCAGCTACCTCGGCATCGGCCTGCTCGACGCCGGCGCGCCGGCCGCGCAGGCGCGCTGCATCGCCGGCCAGGCGGTCCAGGAGCTCCCGGTGTCGGCCCTGACCGGCCCGGACTCGGGCAAGGGGCGTGCCTTCGTCCGCCGCATCCAGAGCATTGCCGCGGACTGCGCGCGGCAGTAGGCCGCGGCTCGGCGCCCCCGGCCCTGCCCCAGTTAATCGGCGGCGAACGACGCAGAATCCGCTCGGTCTGCGTCGTTCGCCGCCAGTTGGTGCAGGAGGTGCGCCCCCGCCACCAAGTGCCCAGCCGTCACGCGTCGTGGTGGATCCGGCCGTCGGTCTCGGCCAGGCGAGACCCCCCACCACCCCACCGCAGCGCGATGATCTCCGCGGCGATGGAGACCGCGGTCTCCTCCGGGGTCCGCGCGCCGAGGTCGAGCCCGATCGGCGAGGACATCCGCTCCAGCTCCTGCTCGCTGACCCCGGCCTCGAGCAGGCGTTCGCGCCGGTCCTCGTCAGTACGACGCGAGCCCATCGCCCCGATGTAGGCGACCTCGGGCAGGCGCAGGGCGACCTCCAGCAACGGCACGTCGAACTTCGGGTCGTGGGTGAGCACGCACAGCACCGTGCGCCCGTCGATCCGGCCGCCCTCGGCCTCGGCGGTGAGGTAGCGGTGCGGCCAGGTCACCACCACCTCGTCGGCCTCGGGGAAGCGGGTGGCCGTGGCGAAGACGGGCCGGGCGTCGCACACGGTCACGTGGTAGCCGAGGAAGCCACCCACCCGCGCCACGGCCGCCGCGAAGTCGATCGCGCCGAAGACGATCATCCGCGGCGCCGGCGCGAAGGCCCACACGAAGACCCGCATCCCCTCACCGCGCCGCTCGCCGTCGGGGCCGTAGGTGAGGGTCGCGCTGTGCCCACCGGCCAGCAGACCGAGTGCGTCGTCGCGCACCGCGTCGTCGGTGCGTCGCGAACCCAGTGACCCCTCGACCTGAGCGGCCGCGTCGGCGGTGGGACGCAGCAGCATCCGCCGCCCGACGTGCGCGGGGTCGGGGTGCTCGACCACGGTGGCGACCGCCACCGGCCGGCCCGCCGCCACGTCTGCGGCGATCTCGCCCAGCTGCGGGAAGGTCTCGCGCGAGACCACCTCGACATAGACGTCGAGGATGCCGCCGCAGGTCAGGCCCACCCCCTCTGCCACCTCGTCGGAGATGCCGTAGCGCTGGAGCACCGGGACGCCGTCGTCGATGACGGTCTCGGCCAGGTCGTAGACCGCCCCCTCGACGCACCCGCCGGAGACCGACCCGACCGCTGATCCGTCAGGACCCACGAGCATCGAGGCGCCGGCCGGTCTCGGCGCGGACTGGAAGGTGGCCACGACCGTGCCCATGCCCACCTGGTCGCCGGCCTCCCACCAGGGCAGCAGCTGCTCGAGCACCTCACGCATCCGCGATCACCCGCAGCACCCGCTCGAAGGCCGCGACGGAGTGCCCGGCGACCAGATGGTCGACGTGGGGCAAGGCTGCGGCGATGCCTGCCTGCACCGGTTGGTAGCCCGCGGCACCCACGTGCGGGTTGACCCACACCACCGCGTGCGCGAGCCGGTGCAGCCGGGCCATCTGCTCGCCGAGCAGCGAGGCGTCGCCCCGCTCCCACCCGTCGCTGAAGACCACCACCACCGCGCCGCGGGCCATGCCGCGCTGCCCCCAGCGCTGGAGGTACGCCGCCATGGCCTCCCCGAGCCGGGTGCCGCCGGACCAGTCGGGGACGACGTCCCCGGCGGCGCTCAGCGCGCGGTCCGGGTTGCGCTGCCGCAGGGCCCGGGTCAGCCGGGTCACGCGGGTGCCGATGCTGAACACCTCGGCCGGCACCTCCTGCACCACCCGGTGGGCGAGGCGCAGCAGGGAGTCGGCGTACATCCCCATCGACCCGGAGACGTCGACCAGCAGGACGACGCGGCGCTGCTTGCGGCCGCGCCGCCGGTAGCGCAGCTCGATCGGCTCACCGAGGTGGGCCAGAGCTCGGCGCAGCGTCGGGGACGGTGCGACCGTGCCGCGTCGCGCAGGTCGGCGACGGTAGGCGGTGCGCTCGGGGGCCCGCGGGCGGAGCCGTGCGAACAGCACCGCCAGCCGCGCCTTCTCCGCCGGGTCGAGGGTGGCCAGGTCGCGGTGCCGCAGGATCTCCAGGTCGCTCGCGACAGCCCGCACGTGCGGCTCCGACTCGTCCCGGTCGACGTCGGTGCCCTGGTCGTCGTCCTCGCCGAGCGGTGCCTGGCGGACGGGCAGGGGGGGCTCGCGGCGCTCCCCGGTCACCGTGGAGCCGTCGTCGAAGAACCAGGCCCAGAAGACCTTGTCGTAGGTGGCGAAGTCCTCCGGCGAGGCGCACAGCGTCGCCCGCCCGGCGTAGTAGGTCGCCTGGCGGTCGTCCAGCCCGACGGCCGCGACCGCGTGGAGGTAGGTGGAGGCACGGTCCTGGGTGACGCCGACCCCAGCTGCGCGCAGGGCGCGGGTGAAGCCGAGCAGGGCGGAGTCGACGTCGAGCACCGCGGAGTGCGTCACCACCGGACTCACCCCGCCAGCATCCGGTCGAGCGCGGCCCGGATCCGGTCCCCGTCCTCGCGGTACTTCACCGCCACCCCCAGGGTGCGCGCAGCCGACTCGACGTCGAGCCGCAGCGTGCCCAGCCGGTGCAGGGCGCGGGCCCAGTCGATGGTCTCCGCGACCCCCGGTGGCTTGACCAGGTCGGCGTCGCGCAGGCGCTGCACCAGCCCGACCACCTGCTGCGCGAGGTCCTCGCTGACCTCGGGGGCACGGGACCGCACGATCGCCAGCTCCCGGGCCATCGAGGGGTGGTCCACCCAGTGGTAGAGGCAGCGGCGCTTGAGGGCGTCGTGGACCTCGCGGGTCCGGTTGGAGGTGATCACCGCCAACGGCGGGGTCTGCGCCGCCACCGTGCCGAGCTCGGGAATGCTCACCTGCCAGGTCGACAGCACCTCGAGCAGGAACGCCTCGAACTCGTCGTCGGCGCGGTCGATCTCATCGATCAGCAGCACCACGGGACTCTCCCGCAGCGCGCGCAGGATCGGGCGCGCCACCAGGAACCGTTCGGCGAAGAGCCCGCGCTCGACGTCGGCGACCTCGTCGCTGTCGGCACCCTGGCCGCCGTGGACCGCCTCGACGGCCCGCAGGTGCAGGATCTGGCGCGGGAAGTCCCAGTCGTAGAGCGCCTGGGAGGCGTCGATCCCCTCGTAGCACTGCAGCCGCACCAGCGGCAGCGCCAGCCCGTCGGCCAGCGCCTCGGCGAGCGCGGTCTTGCCCGTGCCCGGCTCGCCCTCGAGCAGCAGCGGGCGCCCCAGCGCACCGGCCAGGTAGCCGACGGTGGCCAGAGCGTCGTCGCAGAGGTAGCCGGTGGACTCGAGCCGCTCGGCGAGCTCGCTCGGCGACTCCGGAAGGACGTGGCTCACCGCGGGCCTCCGGGAGGCTGGTCGAGGTCGCGGCCGGTGGCCAGGTCCGCACATTCCACGCCTTCGACCCTACGGCGGACGTCCACATCGCTCAGGTAGCTCTGGGCCCCGACGTCCCCGTGCAACGACTCGACCAGCGGGTCCCAGTGGTCGCGACCCAGCACCACCGGGTGCCCGGGGCGTCCGTCGTACGTCGCCCGCACCAGCAGCGCCTCTGGCGAGTCCTGGACGGTCCAGACCGAAGCCACCCGCCTCATCACCTCGATGCCGACGTCGGGGAGGTCCACGAGCATCACCATCGCGGCGCGCACCTGGTCCGGCGGTGTTCGGCGCAGCCGCTCCAGCCCGGCCCGCAACGAGCTGCCCAAGCCGTCGGCCCAGTCCTCGGCGACCACCAGGTCGACCTGCGCGGTCAGCTGCTCGGACTCGAGCAGGGCCTCGGCCTCGGCGTGGGAGGCGCCGAGCACGACCGTCACGGGAGAGCAGCCGGTCCGCAGCAGCGCGCCGGCGCCACGACCGACCCAGGACTGCCCGGTCTGGTTGCGCAGCAGCGCCTTGGGGGTGCCCATCCGGCGCCCGGCACCCGCCGCAAGCAGCAGACCGGCCAGCGCCCGGACCTCAGGCTCGCTCGTCACCGCGCGGCAGGGGCACCCACATCGTGTAGCGGTCGGCGCGGTAGATCGAGCGGGACACCTCGACCGGCACCGACTCGGCGCAGGTCAGTCGGGCCACGCGCAGCACGGGGGAGCCGGTCGACACCTCGAGGATCTTGGCCTCCATGGACGTCGCCGTCGCGGCCTCGACCGAGTCCTCACCCCAGGTGGGCGACAGGCCGCGACGTGCCAGCTCCTCGTACAGCGACTCCGGAAGCCGCTCGATGAAGCCGGGCAGGAGCTCGGCGTTGAGGTAGGCGTTCTCCAGGCACACCGGTGATCCGTCACCGCAGCGCAGACGTTGCCAGTGCACCACCGGGTCACCCTCGGCGACCTCCAGGGCGCGCGCCACCCCCGGACCGGCGGACTCGACGCGAGCCAGGAGGTTCTGGCTGGTGGGCAGGATCCCGCGTCGGCGCATGTCCTCCGAAAAGCTGGTGAGGGCCGCGATCGGCTGGGTGCTGCGCTGCGCGACGAACGTGCCGCGCCCGGGCACCCGTTCGAGCATTCCTTCGCTGACCAGCGCATCGAGTGCCTGCCGGACGGTCATCCTGGCGACGCCGAACCGGTGGACGAGCTCACGCTCCGAGGGGGCCGGGGTGCCGGGCTCGGCACCGTCGAGCAGGTCCCGCACGTATTCGCGCACCTGGACGTGCTTGTGGACCGCCCGCCGCCGGGACGACGCGCCCGAACTGCTCGAGCCCGTTGTCTGACCGGCCAGCGCGGGCGGTGTTGTGAGCGCCGCCTGCCCCATCCAGATCCCCAGTCACCTTCGAAGCGTTGTGTCCCATGTCACCCTAGACCGGTTTGTTTCACCTGGCATGGGACGGAGGGCCTACAACGGACCCACCGAGAACCTACGACGAACCACCCCTATCGGGTCATATCAGCCAAACCAGGTCTAGTTACCACCTGGTACCCGGGGTCAGCTCACTCGGTCGCAACCGCCTTGAGCACGTCCAGGCGCGCGGCTCGCCACGCGGGGACCAGGGAGGCCAGGACCCCCAGGGCGCCTGCGACCACGACGAAGACGCCCAGGGTGACCCAGGGGACGGCGAGGTCGGTCAGGCCGTCGTCGCGCAGGGCGCGCACCAGCGCTGTGCCGAAGCCGGTGCCCAGGATCACGCCCAGCAGCGCGCCGAAGACCGCGATCACCACCGCCTCCAGCGTGATCATCCGTCGCAGCTGGCGACGGCTGACGCCCACCGCGCGCAGCAGTCCCACCTCTCTGGTCCGCTCGATGACGGAGAGGCTCAAGGTGTTGACCACCCCCAGCAGCGAGATCACCACGGCCATGCCGAGCAGGCCATAGATGAAGTTGACGAACTGGTCGACCTGGTTCTGAAGCTCCGCGACGAAACCCTCCGGGTCCTTGACGGTCACCGTGGGCAGGTCCTCGACGATCGTCTCGATGTCCGCGCCCACCTGCGCATTGTCGGCGCTGGGATCGGCAACGACATAGACGTAGGAATCCAGCGGGGTCAGGCCTCCGTCGATCAGGGTCTGGTGGGTGAGGAGGTACTCGTAGCCCAGACCGTTGTCGGATCCGAAGATCGCCGCGACCTTCAGCTCCTGCTTGCCCGCCTGGAAGTCCAGCTTGACCGTGTCGCCGACGTCCAGCCCCTTGTTCTCGGCCGTCCCCGCCGTCACGGCCACGGTGCCGGGACCGAGGTCGGCCAGCGATCCCTGCTCCATCGGTAGGGCGATGGCGAGGCCGAAGTCCTCGGGGTCGACCGCACCCACGTAGGTGCCCCCACCACCGGAATCGAGCCAGGTCTCCCGGACCTCTGCCACGTGGCTGACCCCGTCGACACCGCGGATCTGCTCGGCCACGTCGGTCGAGAAGGGCTGCCCCACCACGTTGGAGACGATGTACTGGCTGGTCAGCACCTGCTCGAACGTCGTCTTGGTCGTCGCCGACGCGCTGGCGCCGATGACCGCCATCAACGACATCAGCGCGAGCCCGATCATGAGGGCGCTGGCGGTCGCTGCGGTGCGGCGCGGGTTGCGCAGGGAGTTCTCCGTGGCGAGGTTGCCGACGGTGCCGAAGACCCTGCGGTAGACCCAGCCGAAGGCGGCGATCAGCGGTCGGCCCAGCACGGCACTCGCGAGCGCAACGCCGATCAGCATGCCGAAGATGCCGCCGCCGAGCAGGCTGAGGCCGAGGGTGCCGTCCGACTCGAAGCTCACCGCCATCAGCGCCGCCCCCACAACGAAGAGGGCCGACCCGACGATGACCCGCAGCCTCAGCGCCGACTCCGGCAGGGCCACGTCATCGCGCAACGCAGCCATCGGGGGGATCCGGGATGCGCGGCGCGCCGGCAGCAGCCCCGCCACCGTGGTGACGCCCAGCCCCACCACGTACGACGCGATCACTGCGGTGAGGGTCATCGGGAAGTCCGCGCGTCCCAGGTCGAGCCCGAAGGTGGCGAAGAGTGCCTTGAGACCCAGCGCGAGGAGATAGCCGGCACCGAGGCCGAGCGTGGAACCGACCAGCCCGACCACGACCGCCTCGAGCACGACCGAGCGGTTGACCTGGCGGCGGGAGGCGCCCAGGGCCCGCAGCAGCGCCAGCTCGCGGCTGCGCTGGGCGACGAGGATCGAGAAGGTGTTGATGATCAGGAAGACCCCCACGATCAACGCCACCGCAGCGAAGACCAGCAGGAAGGTCGTGATGAAGCCGAGGACCTCGTCGAGGTCCTTCTTGTTCTCCGCCACCACGTCGTCACCGGCTCGCGCGACGACACCCTCCGGCAGGAGCTTCTGCGCCGCATCGCGCAGCTCGACCTGGCTGACCCCGTCGGCGGCCTTGAGCGTGATCGCCGAGTAGACGTCCTTGCCCCCGAAGAACAGGTCCTGCATCGCCGTGGTCTCGAAGATGGTCAGCGTGGCGCCGTTGAGTCCGCTGCCGAAGTCGACCGTGCCGGTGAGCTCAGCCTTCATGACCGGTGGCTTGCCCGGGGTGGCGAGCGTCACCTCGTCCCCGACCTCGTAACCCCCGGTCTCGGCTGCGTCGACGTCGAGCGCCACCTCGCCCTTGCCGCTGGGGAAGTCACCCTCCACGAGCTGCACGATGGGCTCACCGGCCAGGTTGCGCGCGCCGGCGTAGTTGAACGCCAGCCCCGGAGGGCCACTTCCCCCGACCACCTTGTCGTCGGAGCCGATGAGGAAGACCGACTGGAGCGCGGTGGTGGCGTAGGCCTCGTCCACCTGGTCGAGCGCTTCGAGCCGGGTGACCAAGGCCGCCGGAAGGGTCCGGTTGTCCTGGACGGAGTTGAAGTTGTTGGCTCCCTCGAAGGCGACCTCCACGTCGCCGGTTGATCCCTCGATGATCTTGTCGAAGGCCCCGCCCATGGCGTTGGTGAACACCAGCGTGCCGGAGACGAAGGCGACACCCAGGATGATCGCGAAGCCGCTGAGAAGCAGCCGGACCTTGCGCGCTGCGAGGTTGCGCAGCGTGACCCGGAGCATGGCTCAGGCCCCCTCGTGCCCGGCGCTGGCACCGGCGGGCTGGGTGAACAGCGTCATCTTGTCCAGCACGGCCTCGGCAGTGGGGGAACGCAGCTCGTCGACCACCTTGCCGTCGGCGAGGAAGACCACGCGGTCGGTGTAACCGGCGGCCACCGGGTCGTGGGTGACCATGACGATGGTCTGGCCGAACTCGTGCACCGAGCGCTGCAGCAGATGGAGCACGCCGGCGCCGGACCGGGAGTCCAGGTTGCCGGTCGGCTCGTCGGCGAAGACGATCGTGGGCCGTGCGGCAAGAGCCCGGGCGATGGCGACACGTTGCTGCTGTCCGCCAGAGAGCTCGTTGGGCCGGTGCCCCAGGCGATCACGCAGGGCGACGGTGTCGATCACCGTGTCGTACCACTCCGGGTCGGGCTTGCGGCCTGCGATCGCCAGGGGCAGCAGGATGTTCTCCTCCGCCGTCAACGTCGGCACGAGGTTGAAGGACTGGAAGACGAACCCGATCCGGTCGCGTCGGAGCCTGGTCAGCGCCTTGTCCTTGAGGCCGTTCAGGTCGGTGTCGGCGACCGTCACGGTGCCACCGCTGGGCGCGTCCAGCGCAGCGCAGCAGTGCATCAGCGTCGACTTGCCGGACCCCGAGGGGCCCATGACCGCGGTGAACTCACCTTCGTAGATGTCGATGGTGACTCCGTCCAGGGCGCGGACCTCCGCCTCGCCCTCGCCGTAGACCTTGGTCAGGTCCTGCACCCGAGCGGCCACCTTGCGCTGGTTCATGTCGCATCCCTGTGGAGTCGTGTCGTGACGGGCGCCTACCGCCCTGAGGCTCAGGGCTCATGCACCGAGGTCACGCTATCCAGCGACGCGAAGTGTCCGCGACGGGGATTTCCCCGACCAGTCACCCATATCGGTCTCGGGGTGGCGTGTGGGGCCTAGTCCTCGGTGAGCGCGTAGCCGGCAGCCGCGGCGAAACCGGCCGAGGTGAGTGTCGCCATCACCCGGGTCCGGGCCGGCAACCCGGGGGTGGCGGCGGCGAAGAGGGCGTCGGCGCCGTTCATCGCAACAGCCATGACAGCCAGGCGCCGTCGGTCCTCCTCGTCGCGAGCAGCCAAGGCGAGGCCACCGATCGCCGCGGTGCGTGAGCCCCACATCCGCCCGAAGTAGGTCAGCTCACTGGACTCGGCATCCATGCCGTACATCCTCCGTAGCCCTCCTGGCGCCAGGACCGCGAGGACGCCGAATCCCAGCGCCCCCACCGCGAGGACCTGGTTGACCGCCTCACCGGTCGACTTCTCGCTCATGACATGCCCCTCTCATCGACGCTCTGCTCCAACCACACCGACTATGCCTCCTCGAGCACGCCACTGACACCCCCCATGTCGAGTTCGCACGCATGTTCGATTCGCTGCTACGGTGGGGACGTGCTGTCCTTGCAGGGATCGTTGTTCGAGTCGCACACCTCGGCTGCGGCGTGGCTGCCCCTGCCCGCCGCTCGCCGGGTCGCCCTGGGCAGTGGCGCGTGGGTGGACCACCTGCCCGGCTGGCTGACCGGCGCTGCGGACGAGCTGCTCGGCACCCTCACCCGAGAAGTTCCGTGGCGCGCCGAACGGCGCACGATGTACGACCGCGAGGTCGACGTCCCTCGACTCCAGTGCTTCTACGGCGAGCAGGACCCGCTTCCCGACCCGCTGCTCTGCCACGCGCGCGAGGCACTGTCCGGCCACTACACCCCCGAGCTGGGTGAACCCTTCCGCACCGCGGGGCTGTGCCTCTACCGAGACCAGCACGACAGCGTCGCCTGGCACGGAGACCGCCTCGGGCGTGGCCGGAGCGCGGACACCATGGTCGCGATCCTCTCTCTCGGCGACACCCGACGGCTGATGCTGCGCCCCGAGCAGGGGGTCCCGGGCACCCCGACCTCCGTCACGCTGGGGCACGGCGACCTGGTCGTGATGGGTGGGTCCTGTCAGCGCACCTGGCAGCACGCCGTCCCCAAGGCGAGCGACGCGCGAGGCCCACGCATCAGCGTGCAATTCCGACCTCGCGGCGTTCGCTGAACGAGCCCCGCCGCAACCTTCACAATCTTCACTTCCCTGGACCGAATCGGTCGTTCAGGCATACTGGGTGGCCTTGGCATCGATCCGGCGCGGTGCCCTCACTTGTCAGCAGCACAAGGGAAGGAACCCGTGGAAGGTCTCAGCAACTGGTTCAACTACGTTCAGGACAACACTGACTACGTCCTCGAGCAGTTCATCGACCACGCGCGGATCGTGCTGATCGTCATCGCTCTGGCCACGGTCTTCTCCGTGCTGCTGGGCGTGGTGGTGGAGCGGGTGACGATCGTGCGCAACCTCACGCTCGCGATCTCCGGCATCTTCCTCACGATCCCGTCGCTGGCCTTGTTCGCGCTCTTCATCCCCCTGGTGGGGATCGGCAACACGCCGGCCATGATGGCGCTGTTCCTCTACGCGATCCTCCCGATCCTGCGCAACACAGTCACTGGTCTGGACTCCGTCAGTCCAGCCGTCGTCGAGTCGGCGAAGGGCATGGGGATGAACTGGGGACAGCAGCTCACGAAGGTCCGACTGCCGCTCGCATGGCCGGTGATCATGGCCGGCATCCGAGTCTCGAGCCTGATGGTGGTGGGCATCGCGGCGATCGCCGTGCTGGTCGGTGGCGATGGTCTTGGTGAGTTCATCCGCACCGGAGTGAACTCGCTCGGGTTCCCCTTCGCCAGCTACTCGGTGTGGACCGGCGTGGTCTTCACCGTGGTCCTCGGCCTGCTGCTCGACCTGGCCTTCGCTCTCGTCCAGCGCCTGACCACCTCTCGCGGCCTACGAATCTGAGCCCGCACCGAGACCTGTCCCCAACCTTCGAAGGAAAGAACATGAGCTCGGAAGCCAACGTAAGCCTCGACAAGGCCGGCAACGACACCTCGGACGGTGCGCAGGCCTCGAAGGAACCCAAGATCCACCTGGACCGAATCACGAAGGTCTACCCGGGCACCAAGGAACCTGCCGTGGAGGAGCTGACGCTGGATGTGCACGAGGGCGAGATCCTCGTGCTGGTCGGACCGTCCGGTTGCGGCAAGAGCACGACGCTGCGGCTGATCAACCGGATGATCGAGCCCAGCGGTGGCCGGATCCTGCTGGACGGCGAGGATGTCACCAAGGGCAGCGCAGACAAGCTGCGTCGACGGATCGGTTACGTGATCCAGCAGATCGGTCTCTTCCCGCATCACACCATCGCGCAGAACATCGCCACGGTGCCGAAGATGGTGGGCTGGGACAAGGAGAAGGCCCACAACCGGACCGAGGAGCTGCTCGAGATGGTCGGGCTGGACCCCGAGCAGTACGCCCATCGTTACCCCAAGGAGCTCTCCGGAGGGCAGGCGCAGCGCGTCGGTGTTGCGCGAGCCCTCGGTGCCGACCCGGACATCATGCTGATGGACGAGCCGTTCGGCGCGATCGACCCGATCACCCGAGATCGGCTCCAGAACGAGTTCCTGCGGCTTCAGAGCCAGCTGCGCAAGACGATCGTCTTCGTCACCCACGACATCGACGAGGCGATCAAGATGGGAGACCGGATCGCGATCCTCGGTGAGCGCAGCACGATCCGCCAGATCGACACCCCGGAGCGGATCCTGGCCTACCCCGTCGATGACTTCGTCAACGACTTCATCGGCAGCGGTTCGACGATCAAGGGGCTCAACTTCCTCAAGGTCGAGTCGTTGACGTTCACCGACTACCCCACCATCTCGACCGACGACTCCGCGGAGTCCGGTCTGCGGGTGCTGGAGGACAGTGGCGAGCAGTGGATCATCCTCACTGACCAGGCCGGGGCCCCGATCCGCTGGCTGGACCGGGAGGCCCTGTCGGCCGGCGGCGACCTCGCCGAACGCGGCGATGACGTGCAGGACCAGCTCCATTCCAAGGACACGCTGTTCCGCGCGTTGGAGGTCATGGTGCAGAGCGCCGCCGCCAAGTGCTGTGTCGTCAACGAGAAGGAACAGTTCGAGGGCGTCATCGACATGACCCACCTCGCCAAGGCGATCCGTCGTGCGCAGACCGAAGCACGTAGACACTACGAGGACCTGGAGGCGAACGCATGAGCGGAGCATCCGGCGTGGTTGCCCGGGATCGCACAGGCCCGAACGCCGAGGGGGTCACCGCCGCGGACATGATCGACGAGGAACCCGGCGAGAAGCTCAGTCCGGCCGAGCGCCGAGCGCGACTGTTCAGCAAGGTCGGCCTCTTCATCGCGCCGGTGGGGATCGCCGCCCTGGCGATCGCGATCTACCTCTACCGGGAGAGCCTCGACCTGGCGACCGCGCCTGTGCAACAGCGCTCGGCGTTGGGCTGGAGCAGCAAGCTGCAACCGCAGATCATCGAGCACCTGCAGATCTCGTTCTTCGCCACTGCTCTGGTGATCCTCGTCGCGGTGCCTCTGGGCATCGCGCTGACCAGACCCATGCTGCGGCGGGCCTCGCCCTACGTGGTCACGGTCGCCAACATCGGCCAGGCTCTGCCGGGCTACGGTCTGCTGGTCCTCTTCCTGATCTTCTTCGGCCAGGGGCAGCGCACCGCGATCATGGCGCTGGCGCTCTACGCCCTGCTCCCGGTGCTGCGCAACACGATGGTGGGACTCAACGCGGTGGACAGCAACATCCTGGAGGCCGGCCGCGGCATGGGGATGACGAAGATAGGAGTCCTGACCAGGATCGAGCTCCCGCTGGCGGTCCCCGTGATCATGGCGGGTGTCCGCACCGCGACCATCCTGTGCATCGGGATGGCGACGTTGGCCTTCATCATCGGCGGCGGCGGCCTCGGCATCACGATCAACTCCGGGCTGAAGCTGCGCCAGGAGCCGGTGCTGATCATCGGCGCGCTCCTGGTGGCCGTGATCGCCCTCACCTTCGACTGGTTGGGGGCCCTGGCCGAGCGCTACCTGAAGCCGCGCGGCATCTGAGGTCGGCTACACAGAGCGAAGCGCCGCCGGGCCCGAGCCCGGCGGCGCTTCGTTCGTGATCAGCAGTGCGAGATCACAGGACGCCGATCTCGTTGAGGTAGTCCTCGGCAACCTTCTCCGCGGGAACGCCCTCGACGTCGCGCTGCGCGTTCAGCTCAGCCATCTTCGCCTCGTCCAGCGGTTCCAGGATCTCGGAGACCAGTGAGTCGTAGACCTCGGCGTTCTTCTCGTACACCTCGTTGCGGAACGTGTAGGAGACGTTGTAGAGGATCATCACGCCCGGGTCCTCGACCAGCTCCATGTTGAGGGCCTCGATGCGACCGTCGGTGGTGAAGACCTCACCGAAGTCACAGGAGCCCTTGTCGGTCTCGGTGTAGATCAGACCCGTGTCCAGGATCTTGATCTGGGACCGGGGCACCTCGTAGCCGGTGGCCTTCTCGAAGAGCACCAGGCCGTCGGGACGGTCGGGGAACTCGGTCTCCATGCACACCGTGGTGTCCGGGTTGGCCTTCAGGTAGTCGGCCATGCCCTGGAAGTCGAAGCCGCCCTCCTGCTCCGCCAGGTCACCGTTGGCCGCGAAGCCGTAGGTGTCGTTGAACGGGGAGCGACCGACCCACTTGATGTCGTTCTCCTTCAGGTCCTTCTCCGAGGTGACGTTGAAGAGCTCCTCAGGGTCCTGGCTCGGGTCCTCCTGGCCCAGGTGGACCGTCCAGCCGGTGCCGTTGTACTCCGGGTAGACGTCGATCTCGCCGTTGGTCAGTGCGTTGCGAGCAACCTCGGTGCCACCGATGTTGACCTCATTGGTCACGTCCGCACCGTTGGCCGCCAGGGCCTGCACCATCATCTCGCCCAGCAGGATGTTCTCGGTGAAGTCCTTCGACCCGACGGTGATCGAGACGCCGTCGAGGTCACTGCTGCTCCCCGACCCACCCCCTGAGCCGCCGTCGTCGTCGCCGCAAGCAACAAGCCCCAGTGCAAGCACCGAGAGGCTTGCCGCCGCCGCGAGAGTCTTTCTGCGTGTCCGCATTCCCCTACCCTTCCGTAGTTCACAGGAGTCCCAACCATAACGGCACCGACCGATTCGGGCCGGAAGCGTGACGCGAGCGTGACCTGCGGGTTGTGCTGCCTGGGGACAAGAGAGACGAAACGGGCCCGGAACCAGCTGGTTCCGGGCCCGTTCTCGAACGGAGTGGATCAGAAGTCCATGCCACCCATGCCGCCGTCACCCGCGGGCATCGCCGGGGCCTTCTCCGGCTTGTCCGCGACGACCGCCTCTGTGGTGAGGAACAGCGCCGCGATCGAGGCTGCGTTCTGCAGCGCCGACCGGGTCACCTTGGCCGGGTCGATGATGCCCTCGGCGACCATGTCGACGTACTCGCCGCTGCCCGCGTCGAGGCCGTGACCGGCCTTCAGGTTGCGGACCTTCTCCACGATGACGCCACCCTCGAGACCGGCGTTGACCGCGATCTGCTTGAGCGGGGCCTCCGTGGCCTGGCGCACGATGTTCGCGCCGGTGGCCTCGTCACCCTCGAGGTCGAGCTTCTCGAACGCAGCAGCGCTGGCCTGGAGCAGTGCCACGCCGCCACCGGCGACGATGCCCTCCTCGACGGCCGCCTTCGCGTTGCGTACGGCGTCCTCGATGCGGTGCTTGCGCTCCTTGAGCTCGACCTCGGTGGCCGCGCCGACCTGGATGACTGCGACGCCGCCGGCCAGCTTGGCCAGGCGCTCCTGCAGCTTCTCGCGGTCGTAGTCGGAGTCGCTGTTCTCGATCTCGTTGCGGATCTGGTTGACCCGACCCTGGATCTGCTCGCCGTCACCGGAGCCCTCGACGATGGTGGTCTCGTCCTTGGTCAGGACCACCTTGCGGGCCTGACCCAGCAGCTCGAGGCCGGCGCTCTCCAGCTTCAGACCGACGTCCTCGCTGATCACCTGGCCACCGGTCAGGATGGCGATGTCCTGGAGCATGGCCTTGCGGCGGTCACCGAAGCCGGGGGCCTTGACCGCGGCAGACTTGAAGGTGCCGCGGATCTTGTTGACCACCAGGGTCGCCAGGGCCTCGCCCTCGACGTCCTCGGCGATGATCAGCAGCGACTTGCCGCTCTGCATGACCTTCTCCAGGACCGGGAGCATGTCCTTGACGTTGGAGATCTTCTGGTTCACCACGAGGATGTAGGGGTCCTCGAGCACGGTCTCCATGCGCTCCGGGTCGGTCATGAAGTACTGGGAGATGTAGCCCTTGTCGAAGCGCATCCCCTCGGTCAGCTCGAGGTCGAGCCCGAAGGTGTTCGACTCCTCGACGGTGATGACGCCTTCCTTGCCGACCTTGTCCATGGCCTGGGCGATGATCTCGCCGACCTGGGGGTCTGCAGCGGAGATCGAGGCGGTGGAGGCGATCTGCTCCTTGGTCTCGACGTCCTTGGCCATCTCGAGCAGCTGAGTCGAGACCAGGTCGACCGCCTTCTCGATGCCTCGCTTCAGAGCCATCGGGTTGGCGCCGGCCGCGACGTTGCGCAGTCCCTCACGGACCATGGCCTGGGCCAGGACGGTTGCGGTGGTGGTGCCGTCACCGGCGACGTCGTCGGTCTTCTTGGCGACCTCCTTGACCAGCTCGGCCCCGATCTTCTCGTAGGGGTCCTCGAGCTCGATCTCCTTGGCGATGGAGACACCATCGTTGGTGATCGTGGGGGCGCCCCACTTCTTCTCCAGGACGACGTTGCGGCCCTTGGGGCCGAGGGTGACCTTGACCGCGTCGGCGAGCGTGTTCATTCCACGCTCGAGGCCGCGACGGGCCTCCTCATCAAATGCAATCAGCTTGGACATGGCTTCTGCGATTCCTCACAGTTTGGAGTCGGTGTCGGCCACGAGACGCCCGCGACGGCCGACCCGGCTGCTCGGCAGACCCTTCCCGCCGACGCTACGGATCTCGATCTCGCGCCCGATTGTCACTCTCATGATGAGAGTGCTAATCCATGTTTAGCACTCGCCCCTACCGAGTGCAAGAAGTCCGGGCGGCTCCGGGCCGTGGCCGGCAACAGCCAGGCACAGGAAACGTGTCCGGTGATTGAGAATGGCCCCCCAAGATCATTGCGGGCCCGACCTGCGCCGCCTAACCTGGAGTGACCTCGTGGGTGCGACGAGGTTTGGCCGGAGAAGCCTCGTGCTTCTCCGGCCGTCTTTTGCCCACTGCGCTTGCACACTCTGCCTCCACGGCCCTACTTCCCCCAGGGCCCGGCTTGGCCCCCGGCGAGCGCGCGCAGCAGCGCCACGACCCCCTCGGGACCTGCCACCACGAGGTCGGACCGGGCCACGAGCCCGGTCTCCTCGGTGGACCCCGAGCACACCAGCAGCCCCACGCCGTTGCCGGCGCGGAAGCGCTCCACCGCATCGAAGCCGGCGACGTCCCCCAGGTCGTCGCCGACGAACATCACGGCCCGGGGGCGAAGATCCGCGATGAGCTGGTCGACTGCGGCACCCTTGTCCGCGGTGGCGGCGCGCAGCTCCACCACGTGGCGCCCCGGCTCCACCCGCAACCCGAGCTCGTGGGCGACCGGCTCGAGCAGCTCGCGCAGCGCCGCCGTGGCCCCCTGCGGGTCGGACATGCGCCGGGCGTGCAGCGCCAGCGCCAATCCCTTGTCCTCCAGGTGTGCGGACTCCAGATCCGCCTCGCGCAGCAGTTCCGGCAGCCGAGCGCGCAGCTGCTCCAGCTCGGGCGGGGGCTCGGGGGTCTGCACCTCGCCCGTGGCGCTGGACCAGCGTTCGGCGCCGTACTGACCGCGGACCTCTATCCGACCTCGGCCACCGAGCTCGCGAGCCACGGACTCGAGCTCGCCCAGACGCAGCGCCTGCTCCACCGGCCGCCCGGTGACCACGGCGACGGCAAGCACCCGCGGCACCAGCGCCAGCAGCGTGTCGTGCACCCCGGGGTGCACGACGGCCTGGTCGGGATCATCGACGATCGGCGCCAAGGTGCCGTCGAAGTCCAGACAGAGCACCGCCTCGGCGAGCCCTCGGCTCAGCTCCTGCCAGTGCTGCGGCGCGCTGTCGGTCCAGGACTCGACCAGAGCAGTCGGGGCCGAGCACCAGGGCTGATCACGCGCGTCAGGAGCCACGCGCCCAGCCAACCACGCTCGGGGTGGGACCGATCAGGAGAAGTCGGCGGTCAGCACCACCGTGAGCCGGTCCATGTTCATCGGATCGACCGCCGGCTGCACCCGCTCGATGCCCAGGTCCTCGGAAAGCATCTCGGCGGCTTCCTTCAGACGTTCGGGGTAGTAGATCGTGCTGGCCGGAATGGTGCCGTACCAGTTGTCGGTGGTGACGACCTGCCAGCCCAGCCCGGACATCCGCGCCGAGGTGGTGCCTGCCAGGCCGGTGACGTTGGAGTTGTTGTAGACCTCGGCGTAGACATCCTCGCGCTTGACCTCAACCGGGCGCGGCTTCTTCTTGCGGGCCTCGATGGTGACCGTGCGCTCCAGGGGAGCCGGCGCCGCGACCAGCGCGGCCTCACGGGCTTCCTGACGCTCCTCGCGGACACCGTCGGTGGCGAAGAAGCCCACCCCGGCTGCGGCGACCACGAGTGCGGCCACCATCGCCAGCGGGGAGGACATCGCGAAACCCTCGTCGGAGCGGGGGGTGCGCCATGCTGTGCGGCGTGCTTCGGCGCGCACCGCCCGGGCGTGCTCGACCGCCGGGCGGGCGGCGCGTCGCTCAGGACGTGGCCGGAACTGCCGAGACCTGGTCATCACTCACAGCTCGATGCCGAGCCGGCGCGCGGAGCGCGCCCGCTGCCGAGCCGCACGCAGCCGACGCAGCCGGCGCACGAGCAGCGGGTCGTGGACCAGGGCTTCGGGACGGTCGATGATCGCGTTGAGCACCTGGTAGTAACGGGTCGAGGACATCGAGAACTGGTCGCGGATCGCCTGCTCCTTGGCGCCGGCGTACTTCCACCACTGGCGCTCGAAGTCCAGCACCGCTTGGTCGCGCTCGGACAGCTCCTCGGTGGGCATCTGCCGGGCCTGACGTGCGGTGGCGGAGTCCATGCGCCGCTCCTTCGTGGTCGCTCGTCGGTTGTCGTCCGATGGCCATCGTAGTGACGAACCACAACGATGTCATTCGTCCCACCCGGGCGCGCCGCACCGGATCCGTGGCCGTTCCCGCCCGCGCGGGTGGTCCGGTGGGCTCCACCGGCGCCCCTAAACTGGTCAGTGATGTCTGCCCCCACCCCTCCGGGCGACTACGAGTTCGTCGTGGTCGCCAACCGGCTGCCCCTCGACCGCGTCGTCGACGAGGACGGCTCAACCAGCTGGCGCCGGTCCCCCGGGGGCCTGGTCGCCGCGATGGATCCGATCATGCAGCGTCACGAAGGCGCCTGGGTCGGGTGGGACGGTGGCAGCGACGGCCCCGAGGAGCCCTTCGACGACCGCGGCGTCCACCTGGTCCCGGTCGCGCTCTCGGGCCAGGAGCTCGAGGAGTTCTACGAGGGCTTCTCCAACGCCACCCTGTGGCCGCTCTACCACGACGTGGTGGCCAAGCCGAGGTTCCACCGCGAGTGGTGGGACAGCTACGTCACGGTCAACCAGCGGTTCGCCGAGCGCGCAGCCGCGCAGGCCGCGAAGGGCGCGATGGTCTGGGTCCACGACTACCAGCTCCAGCTGGTTCCGGCGATGCTGCGCGAGCTGCGGCCGGACCTGCGCATCGGCTTCTTCCTGCACATCCCGTTCCCACCGAGCGAGCTCTTCGTGCAGCTCCCGTGGCGCGAGCAGATCCTGCGTGGGCTGCTCGGTGCGGACCTGGTGGGTTTCCAGCGACAGGGCGGTGCGCGCAACTTCGTGCGACTGATGCGCGAGCGCCTGGGGCACAAGACCCACCGCGACCTGATCTACCTTCCCGACGGCCGGACCGTGCAGGCCAAGTGCTTCCCGATCTCGATCGACTTCCACGAGCTGTCGGAGCTGAGCCGGTCCGAGACCACGGTCACGCGCGCCAAGGAGATCCGGAGCCAGCTGGGCGACCCGCGGCTCGTGCTGCTGGGAGTGGACCGCCTCGACTACACCAAGGGCATCTTCAACCGGCTGCGAGCCTTCGGCGAGCTGTTGGAGGAGGAGCGGCTCAGCGTCGAGGATGCGGTCTTCGTCCAGGTCGCGACCCCCTCGCGCGAGCGGGTGCAGGAGTACATCCGGCTGCGCGACGAGATCGAGCGGCTCGTGGGGCGCGTCAACGGTGACCACGGCCGGATCGGTCGCCCCGCCATCTCCTACATGCACTCCTCCTATCCCCGCGAGGAGATGGCCGCGCTCTTCCGCGCCGCCGACATCATGGTGGTGACACCGCTGCGTGACGGCATGAACCTCGTCGCCAAGGAGTACGTCGCGTGCCGCGAGGAGGCCGACGGGGCCCTGGTGCTCTCCGAGTTCGCCGGCGCCGCCGACGAGCTCCGCCAGGCGTTCATGGTCAACCCCTACGACATCAACGGCATGAAGGCCGCCGTCATCGCGGCTGCGGAGTCCCGGCCACGCGACCTGTCGAGGCGGATGAAGGCGATGCGCAAGACCGTTGCGGACCACACGGTGACCGACTGGGCCGAGGACTTCCTCGGACTGCTCAAACGGGGCCAGCCGGCCCACGCCAAGCGACTGCGGCCCTCGCTGCTGCGCTGAAGCCCGCCCGGCCGAGCCACGCCTGCCGAGCGGGAGCTCGGTGCGCCGGTGGCGCAGGTACCATGCGCGCATGGATCTGATCCCGAAGCCGGACCAGATCGTCGCAGCCTCCGCCAACCTGGCACAGAAGGTGCTCTACGGCGGCCTTGCCGATCTCCGTCCCATGCCCCGCACGCTCATCGACGAGGGCACGTTGCGGGAGGTGTATCACTACCGCCCGACCGGCAAGGTCAAGCAGGAGGGCGACCCGGTCCTCCTGGTCATGCCACTCGCGGCGCCCTCCCTGTGCTTCGACCTGCGTCGTGGCTGCTCGTTGGTCGAGCACCTGGTCACCGCCGGCCGCCCGACCTACGTCGTGGAGTACGGCCAGGTCTCCTTCAAGGACCGTGGGCTGGGTGTGGAGCACTGGGTCAGCGAGGTGGTCCCCGAGGCGATACGCGCGGCGAGTGAGCACGCGGGTGGCCGCCCCGTGCACCTGGTCGGCTGGAGCCTCGGAGGGATCTTCGCCCTCCTGACGGCGGCAGCGTGGGACGACGACCTCCCCATCCAGAGCATCACCACCGTCGGGTCGCCGATCGACCTGCGCCAGGTGCCGCTGATCGCGCCGGTCCGCCCGCTGCTCGGCGTGGTGCCCGACCGTGCCTCGCTGATCTCGCTGGCCTACCGGGCGATGGGCGGCGTCCCCCAGCCGCTGGTACGTCGCGCGTTCCAGCTCTCCGCGTTCGACAAGCTGATCACCAAGCCCTTCGTGCAGCTGGCCAAGCTCGACGACACCGAGTTCTTGGCACAGATCGAGGCCGTCGACCGCTTCACCGACAACATGATCGCCTACCCCGGCCGGACCTTCGGCCAGCTCTACCACCGGGTCTTCAAGGACAACGACCTCGCAGACGGCCTGATCGAGTTCGAGGGGCGCACCGTGGACTTCGCCGACATCCAGGTCCCGGTGCTGTCGTTCGGGGGCGCGGGCGACACGATCGCGCCCGTCAGCTGCGTGCGCCCGGTCGAGCGCCTGGTCACCAACGCCGCGCAGATGCGCTTCGAGGTGGTGCCCGGTGGCCACCTCGGGATGCTGACGGGACGCCGGGCGCGCAGCACGACCTGGCTGATCCTGGACGACTTCCTCGACCAGCACGCCAGCGATGCCCAGGCCGGCCCGGGGAAGGCGAAGACCACCAGGAAGACCACGAAGCAGGCGGTCCCGAAGGCTGCGAAGAAGCCGGCCAGGACCGCCGCCAAGAAGCCCAGAAGGGCGGGGGCGACCCCGGGCCAGGCAGCACCCACGCGACCGGCCGCTGCAGCCCACGCAGGAGACGAGACAGAGTCGACCGAGACCACAGAGCCCGTGATCGGCGCCAACCGGGAGCGCAGCTACAGCTCGGCCAGCTCCCGCAGCCTCGCCGGAGGGCGCTCCAAGCACGATGCCGGCTGATCTGGTCGAACGCTCGGGCAGAACACTCGCGGCAGCCGTGGTGCTGACCGTGCTGCTGGCCGGGTGCAGTGCAGCCGGGGACGCAGCCGGTGACGCCGCAGGCGCCGAGCCCTCGAGGTCCCGCTCCGACACACCCGAGGCGACGACTGCCGCGGCAGCGGTGTCCGTGTACGCCGCGCTGGGCGACTCCTACACCTCGGCGCCCTTGGTTCCCACCACCGACCTGGCGGAAGGCTGCTTCCGCTCCGACGGCAACTACCCCTCCCTGCTCGAGGACCGGCTCGAGCCCGATCAGTTCGTCGACGTCTCGTGCAGTGCGGCCGACACAGATGACGTGACCGGCCCACAGGCGACGGCCGGCGGCCGGGGCCGGGTGCCCGCCCAGCTGCGGGCGGTCCCACGCGACGCCGACCTGGTCACGGTCGGCATCGGCGCCAACGACGAGGGGCTCTTCGCACGGCTCATCGCCTGCGTCCGGGACAACGCAGAGGCCGGCTGCTCGGCAGCCCTGGCGTCCAGCGGTGAGGTGCTGCGCCGCACCCGCGACCGGGTCGCCGAGGTCCTGGACGCCATCGAGAGCCGAGCACCGAAGGCCACGGTGGTGCTGATCGGCTACCCACGGCTGGTGGCGCCCGAGTCGCCCTGCCCCCTGGTGCCCGCCCCCGCGGAGCGCCTGGACGAGCTGGCGCAGGTCGAGGTGGCGCTGGACCGGTCCCTGCAGGCTGCGGCCCGCTCCGCCTCCGCGGAGTACGTCGACATGCACGAGGCCTCGAACGGCCACGAGGTCTGCTCCCCCGACCCCTGGGTCAATGGCCGGCGCACCGACCAGGAGCGGGCACTGGCCTATCACCCGTTCGCCGTCGGTCAGCAGGCCGTCGCCGAACGGGTGGTGGAGCTGGTGGCCGAGCAGCGTGGTGACGAGGGGGCATGAGCACCCTGGATGACCTGGTGGAGCAGGGCATGGTCGCCTCCGACTGGGCCCAGGCACTGCGCCCGGTCGAGGACGACATCGCCGCGATGGGGCGCTTCCTGCGCGCCGAGGTGGCGGCCGGGCGGACCTACCTCCCCTCCGGTGACCGGATCCTGCGCGCCTTCGCCCGTCCCCTGGCCGAGGTCCGGGTGCTGGTGCTGGGTCAGGACCCCTACCCGACGCCTGGACACGCCGTCGGGTTGAGCTTCTCGGTCGCACCGGAGGTCCGGCCGCTGCCGGGCAGCCTGCGCAACATCTTCATCGAGCTCGGCAACGATGTCGGAGCCGCCGGCCCCACCTGCGGTGATCTGACGCCCTGGGCGGATCGCGGAGTGCTGCTGCTCAACCGGGTGCTGAGCGTCGAGCCCGGGCAAGCCGCCTCCCACCGCGGGAAGGGGTGGGAGCGGGTCACCGAGCGCGCGATCGAGGCCCTCGCCGAGCGGGGCGGACCGATGGCCGCCGTCCTCTGGGGTCGCGATGCCCGATCGGTGGTCCCGATGCTCGGCCCGGTGCCGTGGGTGGCGTCGGCACACCCGTCGCCGTTGTCGGCGTCGCGCGGCTTCTTCGGGTCGCGGCCCTTCAGCAAGGTCAACGACCTGTTGCAGCGTCAGGGGGGCGAGGCGCTCGACTGGGCGTTGCCCTGACCAGGAAGAGAATGGTCTTCCGTGAAGTTGATGTATCAACTATCATCGTGGGGAGAGGAGACACACCATGACCATGCCGGCCCTGTACATCGGCCACGGAGCGCCACCCTTGCTGGACGACCCCGTGTGGAGCAGCCAGCTTCGCGACCTCGCAGCCCGGCTCCCCCGCCCCACGGGCGTGCTCATCGTCTCCGCGCACTGGGAGGCCGCGCCCCTCAGCCTGAGCGCGAGCGCTGCAGGCACCCCGCTGGTCTACGACTTCGGCGGCTTCGACCCGAAGTACTACCGCGAGACCTATCCGACGCCCGACGCAAGCGCGCTCGCCGCCAAGGTCGTCGCGGCGATGCCGGCCCACGAGCCGGTGCACCAGCACGGGAGCCGCGGGCTCGACCACGGCGCGTGGGTGCCGCTGAAGATCATGTATCCCGACGCCGACCTGCCCGTGGTGCAGATGTCGATGCCCACGCACGACCCCGGTCGCCTGCTGCAGATCGGCCGCCGGCTGCGAGCGCTGCGCGAGGAGGGCGTGCTGGTGATCGGCTCGGGCTTCCTGACCCATGGCCTGCCCTACCTGACGGAGTTCCGCATCGACGCTGCCGCGCCGGGGTGGTCCCGCGACTTCGACCTCTGGGCCGCCGAAGCCCTGGCCCAGGGCGACGTCGACACCCTGGCGTCCTACCGCGACCTGGCGCCCGGGATGCCGTACGCCCACCCCACGGTGGAGCACTACACACCGCTGTTCGTCACCCTCGGCGCCGCCACCGACCCTGCCGCACCCCCGGAGCAGCTCTTCGAGGGCTACTGGATGGGACTCTCCAAGAGGTCCCTCCTGGTCGGCTGACGGACGGGCACTGAGCGCGTTCCGTCGGTCGAGCTTGCGGCGTCCTGAGCCTGTCGAAGGGTCGAGACCCCCTCACGTACGCCTGACGAAGCTGAGCGCGCCGTCGGGTCGGTAGCGGTGGTCGAACTCGGGGTCGTGGATGCGTTGGTGGTGGTATCCACACAGCGGGACCAGGTCTCGCAGGTCGGTACGGCCGCCCTGGTGCCACGGGGCCCGGTGGTGTGCTTCGCACCAGGCGTACGGCATCTGGCAGCCGTCGGCGGCGCAGGTCTGGTGTTTCAGGGCGGCGGCGGTGCGTTGGGCTTCGGTGAAGAACCGGTCGGCCCGGCCGGGCTTGGTGGTTGAGGTGCCCGAGCCGCTGGGCGAGGGCCTCGAAACCTGGTGAGCTCGGGCAGCGACCGATCGCGCGGCGGCTAGGTTTCGAGGCTCGCTGCGCTCGCACCTCAACCTCCTCGCTTCGCTCGGACCCTCCCCGAGAGCCGGTCGGTGGGCAGGTGCTCGATCAGCGAGACCAGCGCCTCACCGCGACGTCGGGCCCAGTCGAACCCCTCGGCATTCGGGTTGCCCACCACACCGATCTGGGCCTGGGCGGCGCCGAGGCGGCCCCGGCGGGGTGAGGACATCTGGTCCAGGATCTTCTTCAGGATCGCCCCGGCCAGGGTCGGCACGGTCGCGGTGATCCGCATCGTGCCGTCACCGTTGTCATAGACCGTGCAGGTCGTCCGAGACCGCGCGTGCTCTTCCTCGTCGCGCAGCTGCTGGTCCTCGGCGGCATCGACCGTGCGTCGGTCGTCCTCGACCGCCGCCAACGCCCGCCGCGCGGCGTGGCGCAACCGTTTGGGGTCCATGACCTTGGCCTGGGCGACCAGCGCAGCCTCCACCGCGGCCACCTGCTCCGGGGTCAGGTCCTTCGACAGCTTCCGGATCGCGTCCGCGATCACCCGGGCATGGTCGACCGAGACCGCGCCCTCGGCCAGGGCCCGCTGGGTCACCGACAACGTCGGCCTGGCCAGGTCCCCGGCGAGCCGGGCCTGCCGAAACGACTCCGCCGGCTCGGAGTTCGTGGTTGTGGCCAACCAGTCCGACGCCGACGCCGCACCAACCTGTTCGGGCACCCGGGCCTTGTCGGCAGCCGCCACCAGCTTCAGCTCCAGAGCCTGCAACCGAGCCCGCGCCCGCGCGCAGTCCCGCACCAACCCCGCGAACTCACCCACAGCGACCGGGTCGTCGGTCAGCAGGTCCAACAGCTCGTGGACCCCCTCGACCACCGAGGGCGCACCCAGACCCCGATCCAGGTGCGGGAGCTGGTCGAGCAACGTCATGGACACATGATATCCGAACGTATGTTCTAGTCAAGGGTTGCGACACACATCGTGGAAACTGCGGACAAGTGGCCACCGAAGGTGACCCGCAGCAGATACTTCCGATCGTGGCCGAGACTCGGGTAGCAGAGAGGCGGGCCGTCGCGCGGCGCGTGTGGCCGGTGGTCCTGCTTGCCGCTGTGGGGCTGCTCGCAGCGTGGGTGCACTTCTGGGCGGCACCGCGCGAGGAGGTGGCGATCCCTGGCCCGGACGCCACCCCGGTACAGGTCGTGACCGCCTACCTCGAGGCGGTCAATGCGCGGGACTTCGACACCGCCAACGTGATCGACGCGCGGCCGGGGACTGACCTCGAACGGTTCAGCAGACCCACGCAGACCCACGAGGTCTGCATGCTCGGAGTCCGCGCCGAGGGCGACCGCGTGCACGTCAGGTTCACGGCCGACTTCGACGGCGGCGACGCAACGATCGAGGACGGCCCGTGGGGTTACTACCTCGAGCGCCGCGCGGACGGGCTGTGGCACATCACCGACGCCGGTGTTGCCTAGCCAGCTTCCCCGCAGGGCGTTCCAGGGGACGGTGCGACTCAGCGCAGCCGGAGCTTGCGCATCGCGCGCAGCGAGACCTTGGTCTGCTTCATGTGCTTCATGTAGCCCTCGAGGTCCGTGGGTGAGGTGAGCACCTGCTTCTTGAGCACCGCCACGTTGATCGGGTCGGTGTACTTCAGCATCCCGGCGTCGCCGTGCCGCGCGCCGACGCCCGAGGCCTTGATGCCGCCCGACGGTGAGGCCTTCGACGCGTACGACGCTGCGAGCCCGTCGTTGATGTTGATGTTGCCGGCCTTGATCCGTCGTCCGAACGCCTCGGCCGCCTCCAGGTCGGTGCCCCAGATGCTCGCGTTGAGGCCGTACTCGGTGTCGTTGGCCTTGGCCAGCGCCTCGTCGAGGTCGCGGTAGGTGTCGATGGCGACGACGGGCCCGAAGGTCTCCTCGGTGGCGTGGACCATCTCCTTGGTGACACCGCGCAACACGGTCGGCTCGTAGAAGGTGGGGCCGAGGTCCGGGCGGGCGCGACCACCGGTGAGCACCTCGGCACCCTTCTCACGGGCATCCTCGACGTGACCGGAGACCCGATCGAGGTGCTGGACGCTGATCAGCCCGCCCATCTGCGGCTCGAAGTCATAGGTGGAGCCGAGGGCGAGCCGCTGGGTGGCGATCACGAACCGGCGCGTGAACTCGCCGGCCAGCTCCTCGGGCACGTAGATCCGCTCGATGTGCATGCACGCCTGGCCGGCGTTGAGGAAGCAGGCGAAGATCGCACCCGGCACGGTCTCGTCGAGGTCGGCGTCGGGCATCACGACCAGCGGGTTCTTGCCGCCGAGCTCGAGGGTGCAGTCGATCAGGTTGGCCCCCGCCCGCTCCCCGACGAAGCGACCGGTCGCGGTGGAGCCGGTGAACATGACGAAATCGGCGTCGTCGATGATCGCGGGCCCGACGTCGGCGCCCTCACCGCACACGATCTGCACCAGCCCAGGCGGCATCCCCGCCTCGTAGAGCAGCTCGATGCCGGCAGCGACGTTGAGGGTGGACTTGTTGTCGGGCTTGAGCACGACGCCGTTGCCGGCGATGAGAGCGGGCATGGCGTCGGACAGGCTGGTGGCGAAGGGGAAGTTCCACGGCGAGATCAGACCGACGACCCCCGTGGGCGCGCGGACCTCGGTGGTGGTGGAGACGACGGGGACGACTCCCCCGCGCTTCCTCTCGCCCAGGATCCGGGGCGCGTGCTTGATGTAGTGGCTGGTGGTCATGGCGACGTCGCAGACCTCTTCGAACGACATCCGACGGGCCTTGCCGGTCTCGGCCTGCATCAGGTCGACGACCACCTCGTGGCGCTTGACCAGCAGCTTGTGGAACCGCTTCATCACCGCGAGCCGACGCTTCAACGGCCAGTCGGCCCACTCGGCCTGGGCGGCTCGGGCGGTCTCGTAGGCGACCGCGACGTCCTCCGGAGTCGACTGCGGGAGCTCACAGAGCAGGTCACCGGTGTAGACCTCGGTGAGCTTGTAGGTCGAGGTCCCGTCGGAGGCGATCATCCGGGTCAGCCGCTTGAGCAGGCCGTCGTCGATCGAGGCGGGGAGCCGGGTGGGCGAGGTGGACGAGGTGGCCATAGGGGTGGCTCCTTGCGGCAGTCGAGAACCGCAAAACTGTAACAAGTTCTAGTTCGGGCGTACAGCCTTCCGCGCCCGGCGAGGCTCAGCCGAGCCGCGCGAGGTACCAGCTGGTCTGGGCCTTGCCGCCGGCCTGGCTCAGCGAGATGTGCACGTGGTCGCGATGGCGCAGGGTGCGCGAGCACCTGCGCCGCGACTTGCACGCGGAGTTGAGGTAGGCCCGTGGCTCGAACCCGCGGTAGCTGGAGTAGATCCGGTCGTTCCAGATGATGTACATGACGCCCGTGCGGCGGGCCAGTGCGTGGGCGTTGCCCTCGGCATCGGTCGCCCACAGGCGGTTCAGGAACTTCGTGACGGTGCGGCGATCGCGCCGTGAGGACGCCGACATGGTCCAGTCGATGGCTCGACCGTCCTTGTGCTCCGAGGTGCCGCCGCCGGCACAGGCGCGCAGCGTGGCCCGCGCGGTGCCGCCGCGGAAGGAGTTGGTGATCCAGCGAGCCAGCGTGGAGGTGCCGGGGAGGGCGCGGCTGCGGCAGGTGGTCTGCGGCTCGTAAGCGGCGTAGCCCTCGACCGGAAGCGGGCCGGCCAGGGCTGGGGCGCTCAGCAGCAGCAGGCCGACGAGGCAGGTCGCCAGCGCCCGTGGCACCCGAGAAGGCGCAAGCACTCAGGCTGCAACTGCGCGGACCGGCTCGGCATGGCCGTCCGGTGCGAGAAAGAAGCCGTCGTCGAACAGGATGACGCCGTTGCAGAGGCGGCACCAGCCTTGTTCGGAGTGGTCGTCGACCACGTGAGCCGTCCAGCAGCAGGTGTCGCTCGCCTCAGGACAGTGCGGTTCATGTGCACACATCGTCGTGTACCTCCCAGTCGGAGCCCCGACTCCCTGTTTCGAGGGCTCCCTTGACCTCAGTATGCCCAGACCAAAGTCCCTAATCGGTCAGTTGACCAATTGGGTGTCACAGGTCTGGACCGGAGCGGGCGAACCGCAGCCGCAACCACGCGGCAGCAGCGAGGTGCGGCACGCTCAGCGCTCCGGGGCGATGAGCTCCTCGACCCAGGAATCGACGTCGCACATCTCCTGGCCGCGCGGCACCTCGGCCTGCGAGAGCCTGATGAACTCCCGGGTGTTCCACCACGGGAGTCGCATCGTGTGCCACAGACCGTCCTCGCCCAGCCTGGTGATCTCGGTGAGCACCGAGGTCGCCTGCACGTGCACGTCGCCTTCTCCGACTGGCACCAGCGAGCGCAGTCCGTCGGCGAGCAGGTCACGTGCGAAGACCCAGGTCTCGTCACGACTGGCGCCGACCACGCGCAGGCTCACGGCCAGCGGATCGGTCACGTCGAAACTCATCTGCACCTCGACCGCTTCGGCCTCGGCATCGGCCCGCACCCAGCCTGCGGTCTCGATGATGATCATGTTCATGTTGTGTGCCTCCATCCGCTGGGACAACGAGGCAGGAGCCCGACAAGTTACTCATCGGGAACCACGGCATCCTCGGCCTTGACCCGGAGTTGTCCGGCGATCGGCGAGTGGGAGGATGGAAGCAGACGACAGAGAACCGGAGGTGGTGAGCCATGACCGAGCGCGAGTACGACGACCCGGGCACCGCCGTGGAGAGCATCGAGGAGTCCAACCAGCTGCAGCCGTCCGACACCCTCGATTACCACGGGGTCGACGACATCCTGGACGAGGGCATCGTGACCAGGGAGCGCTGGTCCCCCGCGGAGAAGTTCGGCAACACCGCCGAGGAGGTCCGTCGCGGAGAGTCCCTGGAGCAGCGCATGGCGCAGGAGGAGCCCGACGCCTCCTCCGAGGAGTGGGAAGAGGGCGAGGACGACGACCACGAGGTCGGTGACCGACGCTCGGGTCGGCTCGTGATGAGCGACGAGGCCCACCATGACGACCGGTTCGCCACCGACGCCGGCATCGACGGCGCGGCAGCGACCGCCGAGGAGGCGGCCATGCACGTGATCGACCAGGACGACGACGACTGAGCCGGCCGGGCCCTGCCCTCAGAGCCGACGGGCGGTGACTGCGGTCAACGGTTCGCCGGGCGCGATCCGACGCGCCGGACCGGGTTCGAGTCCCGCCTCGCGGAGCTGAGCCGCCAGGACCTCCATGTCGGGCAGCTCCCGGGCGCCGTCGTGGGCCCGCAGCAGCAGGTCGAAGTGCCGACTGAACGGTTCATCGGTCAGGGCCGTGGTCACCAACAGCACCCGCCCACCCGGGTCGAGCCGCTCGGCGAACGAGCGCAGGAAGTCGACTCGCTCGGCCAGGGGCACGTAGTAGATGAGGTTCGCGAGAAGCACGAGGTCGAAGCGTTGGTCCGGCTCCTGGGCCAGGAAGTCACGCACGTCGCCGCGCACGATCCGCGCTCGCCCGGTCAGTCCCGCTTCGGCCAGTGCGGCCTGCGCCAGGTCGGCTGCGGCAGGATCGATCTCGGCTCCGACTCCTCGCGCCCCGGGGGCTCCCCGCAGCACGTGAGCGAGGTGGGCTGCGGCGCCACATCCGACGTCCAGCACCCGGGTCGGCGGCTGCTCGCGCGTCACCGAGTCCAGCTCTGCGAGGACGAACTCGTCCATGAAGCGCGACAGTCTCGCGACCAGCTCACCATCGCGCTCGATGTCCTGGCGTCCGGCGCCGCCCGTGAGCTGCTGAGGAAGCTGCCGGTAGAGCTCGGTGTGATAGCTGCCGAACGCCTCGTAGGCGGCGCTGGCGACCTCGTCGGCGGCGACCCGGCGAGCCCTTCTGGTGGGGCGCCAGCCGCGGCCGCTTTCCTCGAGCACACCGGCCGCAGCGAGCGACCTCAGGAATGCCTCCGCCAGGTCGAGATCCACCCAGCCACGGCGTCGGGCGATGTCAGCTGTGCTTCTCGGGACCTCCACCACCTCCGCGAGCACCCCGGTTCGTAGCGCCGAGGAGATGATCGCCACGTCGAGGGCCCGCCCGCCGCCGCGCAGAGCGGCCAGCCTGGCGCGAGCATCCCCCCGGCGCAGCGTGCGCACCATCGCCATCAGCTTCATGTCTCTCCCCCAAGGATCCTGGCCGCGAGCTGTGCCCATTCTGTGCTGACGACGTCGTCGCGCGGAAGACAGCGGAAGACAGGTGTGTTCGGCGATGAATCGGTCCGTCGAGCCTGGTCTACCTCACTGAGAGCGGCGACCGTACCGCTGGAACCGAGGAGACGCCATGACCCAGACCGCACCCGAGACTGCCACCGCCGTCCGGCACCAGATGATCTTCGTCAATCTGCCGGTGAAGGACACCGCAGCGAGCCGCGAGTTCTTCACCCGCGTCGGCTACTCGTTCAACGAGGAGATGTGCAACGGCCCCGCCCTGGCGGTCGAGCTGGGGCCCCAGCTGTTCGCGATGCTGCTGGAGCGGGAGTTCTTCGCCACCTTCCACACCTCCGACACCGCCGACCCCGGCTCTCACGAGGTGCTCACCTGCCTGAGCGCCGACAGCCGCGAGCAGGTGGACCAGCTCGTCGACCGAGCAGTGGCAGCAGGAGGCACCGAGGGCCGGCGGCAGGACGAGGGCTTCATGTACGGCCGCTCCTACACTGACCTCGACGGTCACGTGTGGGAGATCATGTGGATGGACGTCGACGCCGCCCGCGACGCAGGCGCCTTCGGGTGATCGACACCGGATCGTCACCGGATCGAGCAATGAGGACAGCAGGGGTGAACGCGATGAGCGGACCGACCGGCACGAGCGGGACGGACGTGGCTGCCGTCCCCGAGCAGCGCACCGACGCGGACTTCGAGCGGCTGGCAGGCCCGTTGCGCGCGGAGCTGCTGGCGCACTGCTACCGGATGACGGGTTCGGTGAGCGACGCCGAGGACCGGGTGCAGGAGACCTACCTGCGCGCCTGGAAGGCCTTCCACGCCTTCGACGGACGATCCTCGGTCCGCACCTGGATGTACAAGATCGCGACGAACACCTGTCTCTCGTCGCTCACCGCCGCATCGCGCCGGGTGCTGCCGACGGGGCTCGGGCAGCCTGCAGGTGACCCGCGGGCCGCGCTCAACCAGCGCGACGACATCGACTGGGTGGAGCCGCTGCCCGACCAGATGCTCTGGTCGGCCTCGCCAGAGGACCCGGAGAACAGGGCCGTGTCCCGTGAGGGCATCGGACTGGCATTCGTGTCTGCTGTACAAGAACTTCCGCCCAAGCAACGTGCCGCCCTGGTGCTCCGCGAGGTCGTCGGGCTCAGCGCCGCGGAGACCGCGGAGGTGCTCGAGACGACCACGGCCTCGATCAACTCAGCGATGCAGCGCGCTCGCGCCACTCTCGGCGAGGCCACCCATGAGCTGCCGGAGCTGAGCGCCGCGGACCGCGCCGTGGTGCAGCGCTTCATCGATGCCTTCGAGGCCCACGACCTCGACGACCTCACCGAGGTGCTGACCGCGGACGTGGTGTGGCAGATGCCGCCGTTCGACCGCTGGTACGCCGGAGCAACCGACGCGATCGCACTCAGCGAGACCCAGTGCCCGGCGAAGCTGCCGGGCGACCTCCGGCTCCTGCCGACCTGGTCGGGAGGGCAGCCCGCGGTGGCGCTGTACCTGCGCCACGAGCTGGCGGGCGGGACGACGTACCTCCCCTTCCAGTTCCAGGTGCTCGACGTCCGCGGGGGACGGATCCACGCCGTGACCGGCTTCTTCGACCTCGCCCTGTTCGACCGCGCCGGGCTGCCGGCGCAGCTCCCTGCCTGACCCACGGGCGATATCGAGTGGTCACGTCGCGCCCGGGCGACTCCGAGGTGACGACAGCAGGCTCAGGGCTCGACCTCGAGGACCACCCCCTGGTCCGGGACCTGCGCAGCCTGCTCGCCCAGCACGACGCGGATGCTCAGTTGGTGTCACGGTCCCTGCGTCGACTGCCTGGCGAACTTGACCACCTCGGCTGTGAACGCGCCGGCTCGTTCGAGCATGACCATGTGTCCGGTGCCTTCGAGGACGACGGTGCGTGCGCCGGGCACGGACTCGGCGAACTCTGCGAGCTCGGTCAACGGAGCGACTGCGTCGTGGTCGGCGCCGATCGCGAGCACCGGGCAGCTGACCGGGGTGAGCCACTGCTCGGGGCGCAGCCTGCCGGCTGCTCGGGCGGTGGGCAGGACGCCGCGGGCGCCGACCCCGTCGACGAGCAGCGCAACGCTGGTGGACGGGAGCACGCCGGGACGGTGCAGGTACGGCCACAGGAAGAGGCGGCGCAGCAGCGGGCGCTTGATGAGCTGGTTGCGGAGGAACGCCGGGACGGGCAGACCCGCGGTGAGCACCTCGAAATAGGTCGCCACGACCGTCGCGGGCCTTCTGAGGACGTTGTAGCCGGGGCGCATGCCGAGCACGGCGGCGAAAGCCTGCACCGTGCCGGCGGCGACGACGATCGCGCCGACCAGCTCCGGATGACGGTTGGCGAAGCGTACGGCCACCGCCCCGCCGATCGAATGTCCGACGAAGACGACCCTGGGCAGGTCCAGCTGCGTGACCAGCTCGGCGATCGCGTCCGCGAATCCGTCGATCGAGTACCCACCTCGCGGCGGCCCGGAGCGGCCGAAGCCAGGCAGATCGACGGCGATGACACGACCGTGCTCGGCCAGCTCGGGGATGTTCTCCGTCCAGTGCTGCCAGCGCCCTCCGAGACCATGCGCGAGCATGAACACCACCCTGTCCGGCCCCGGATCGCCGTAGTCCAGGTAGTGCAGGCTGGACCCGGCAATGTCAGCGGTATGCACGTGCGGGGTCAGGTCTACATCACCGCGTGGTCGTCGCCCGGGCAGGCCGTAGTCACCGTCCAGGGGAACGGTCCTCCACGTCTGGCTTGTGGACGTCATGAGCGATCCTCTTTTGTTCGGAGGTACAAGCAGTCCTGCCGTGAGCACGTTGCGCCTGGTCCAGGACGGTATCGACTCCGGCGTCGGTGAGAGCGCGAGGCGATCACGGTCCTACACCCTGCCAGAGTCGAGCCGCTCGGCGAGCTCCACAAGTGCGGTGCCCAGCCAGAACCCCGCGGTGGTACGTGCGGGGTGCCGGTCGAGGTCGGCCGGCGACTGGTGTGGGAGGAGTCGGCGATCATCGCCTGGGCCGAGGAGGTTGAGTGGTTTCGAGACGCTCGCTGCGCTCGCTCCTCAACCACCGAAAGCTCGCTCCTCAACCACCGGGACAGCCGCTGACCTGGACTTGACCTGGAGCCGGTGACAGGAGTCGAACCCGCGACATCCTCATGACAAGCTCGACGAGAGCTGTCGTCAGTGGCTCAGATCCGCAGCATGAGAACCATGTCGCCGATCACCGAAGGGGGATCCCCAGATGAGAAGCGCCGGCGTCGCGATCACATCGACTGATGTCTAGGGTCGAGACATGAGCTGCCGACTTTCCGAGCTCGTGCTGAACTGCCACGATCCCGAGACGCTGTCCCGATTCTGGTGCGAGGTACTCGGCTACGTCGAGCTGGGTCGGGAAGGCGCTGACATCGAGATCGGCCCGACGTCGGGCTTCGGCGGCCCGGCACCGACCATCGTGCTCGCGCTCGTGGCCGACGAGAAGACCGCCCCGTTGCGACTTCACCTGGACGTGAACCCCGTGGACCGAGACCAGGAGGCCGAGCTGGAACGCCTGCTCGCGCTGGGCGCACGCACGCACAGCCGACGTCGGCCAGACGGGCGAGGAATCCTGGCATGTCCTTGCCGACCCAGAAGGCAACGAGTTCTGCCTGCTCAGGCGTCGGTTGGTGGAACTCTAGGGGCGCCTCAGGCCCCTGCTGGCACAACGTTCGGGTGGCACCTGTCCCCGCAAGCGGATCGTCACCTGGGACACGCACCGGATGGTCGCCGCACGCTCATCGTGCCCATCCCGTGCGAAGCGGCAAGGAGCGATCGGGCCTACTGTGACTGTATGACGGATCAAGAGCTGCAAGGCGCTCTGCTCGCTCTGGAGCGAAAGGGATGGGACTCGCTCTGCGACAGCACAGGGGATGCGTTCTACGGACAAGTCATGACCGAGGACGCCGTCATGGTGCTGGCCAACGGTGAGGTCATGGATCGCGACACGGTGATCGCCGCGCTTGGAGAGGCTCCTCCTTGGCGCACCTACGACATCACTGACGATCGACTCGTCCAGACGGGACCGGGCAGTGCCGCCCTGGTGTACCGCGGCACCGCGTACCGCGAATCAGACGAGCCGGCGTTCATAGGTCTCATGTCCAGCGTGTACATCCAGCGCAACGACGAGTGGCGGCTCGCGCTCTACCAACAGACAGTCATTCCTGACAGCTCCTGACTGCGGCACGTTCCGCGGTGAGCCGAACGACCCGGCGTACGGCGCGTCGAAGGTCGGCATCAACGCCTTCGGCCAGTCGCTGGCCCTCGCGATGGCTCCCGAGGGGATCTCGGTGGGCACGATCATCGACGTGAACGGAGCCTCGTACCTACGCAGCTAGAGGTCTCAGTGCAAGGGATGGCCAGACCGTCCGTGGGTAGCGTCTCCACGTGACGTTGAACCACGTGAGGCGAGGAAGCGGCAGCCCGCTGCTGCTGGTGCACGGTCTCGGCGCAGGGTGGCGGTCGTGGAGCCCCATCATGGACGAGCTGGCACAGAGCCGCGAGGTGATCGCCGTCGACCTCCCGGGGTTCGGCCAGACGCCACCCTTGACCGGCGAGGTCTCGATCGCCACCCTGACCGACTCGCTCGCCGCCTTCATCAGCGAACAGGGACTGGACGGGGTCTCGACCGCCGGCCAGTCGATGGGCGCACGCATGGTGCTCGAGCTCGCGCGGCGGGGAGTCGGCGGCGACACCGTGGCGTTGGACCCAGGCGGCTTCTGGAGCGACCGTGAGCTCTTCGTCTTCGGTGCGACCCTGCGACCGTCGATCTCTCTCGTCGGAGCGCTGCGCCGCGCGTTGCCGACACTGCTCGGCAACCCCATCGGCAGAACCGTCCTGCTGGCGCAGTTCTCGGCTCGTCCGTGGGCGCTCCCGCGTGAGGTGGTGCTGCCCGACGTGCAGGGGCTGGCCGATGCGCCGGCGACTGCCGCCGCCATGGACGCTCTGACCAAGGGGCCCAAGCAGGCGGGTGCCCCAGCCGGCACAGCTCCGGGCCGCGTCACCATCGGGTGGGGGCGTCGCGACCTCGTCACCCTGCCGCGCCAGGCCGCGCGGGCGACGGAGCTGTTCCCCGACGCAGTGCTGCACTGGTTCGAGCGCTGCGGTCACTTCCCGCAGTGGGACGCACCGCACGAAGCAGCCCGACTGATCCTCGACGGCACGAGCTGAGCCGTTGCTTCTGCCGGCCGGCGACCCGAGCGCTCGCGGGAGACTGGACGCATGACGCCCGAGGAGCAGCACAGCCGGCGTCCGCGTGCGGCCCGTCTGGCCGCTCGCGTGCAGGAGACGCTGAAGTCACGCAGGCGACAAGGAGCCGAGCGCGCGAATGCCTTCGTCGACGGGCTGCCCGGCCCGGTCCGCACCGGGGTCCGACTGGCCGAGCGCACCGTGCGCGACGCGGCACGGGACCGTGTGCCCGGGCTCGCCGCCGAGGCAACGCTGTTCACCCTGATCTCCCTCCCTGCGCTGCTGCTCGTGGTGCTGGGGTCGCTGGGCTACGTCGCTGCACGTCTCGGGCCGGAGGGGGCCGACCAGCTCGACCGACTGGTGTTCGAGACTCCTAGGGCCTTCCTGGCGGACTCGACCTACGACGCCTACGAGTCGGTGGCCCAGCAGGTCCTGAGCACCGGCCGTGCCGACGTGGTCGGGATCGGTGTCCTGCTCGCGCTGTGGACCGGTTCGCGCGCCACGAGCCGGGCGCTGGAGACGCTCGTGATCGCCTACGACATCGAGTCGCCTCGACCGACCTGGAAGCGACGCTTGCTCGCTCTTGGCCTGACGCTGGGCGCGCTGCTGGGCGCGGTCACGGTGCTGCCGCTGCTGGTGATCGGACCACGCCTGGTCGAGCAGCTCGCGCCGGACGGCGTCGCATCGGCGACCCTGAGCGCGCTCAGCGGGTTGTACTGGCCGGCGCTCGGGATCCTCGTCCTGGTCGGGCTGGCGACCTTCTACCACGTGGGCGTCCCCTGGCACACGCCCTGGCTTCGCGACCTGCCGGGCGCGGTGCTGGCCATGCTGCTGTGGTTCCTGGCGGCGGCAGGCCTGCGTGCGTACCTCGCGCTCAGCGCCTTGGGCGGTGATGCCGCAGGGGACGCCGTCTACCGCCAGCTCGGGACACCGATTGCTGTCGTGCTCTGGCTGTACGTCTCCTCGGTGGCTGTGCTCTTGGGTGCGGAGTTCAACGCCGAGATCGAGAAGACCTGGCCGACGAGCGACCGGGAGGAGCAGGAGGCCACGGTCGCCCAGCAGGGCGCGGACTGACGGGGGCGATCCCGGTCGTGGCCCCATCAGCGCCTCATGGCCGGTAGCTCGCCTCGCCGGCAGCGGCCTTCTCGACCGGATGGGCCGGGTGCTAACGGTCTCTACTCCTGTTGGCGCAACTTGCGCTGCGACGTGCGGCAAGCGACGAGGGAATCAGTCGAAGTCAAAGATGGATCGTCCCTGGGAGAAGTGCAGAACGTAGCGGCACTGCCGGCAGATCATCAGCGTCATTTTGTGGGAGGTGAACCCCCACCTGGAGTCCTGTCGCGACGACTCTTGGTCGAACTCGGTGCCATGGCACAACGGGCACTGCAGCTGCTGCTGATTCATCAGCTTCCCTGGGTGGTCGTGAGTTTGTCTCCGGCGGAAGGCTACCTGGGTGGCGCCCTCCTTCTCCTGCGAATCCGGTTGCGCCGCAGCCGAACCACAAGTGGGACCCCCACGCCTCGGCCAGACTGAGCGCGCTCACCCCCGACCCGGATGACGCGCATGGTGAGCGGACACTGAAACGGCCGATCACCGCACATGTGATGCCTGACGAACAGGGATCGCCCGACGCCGACACGACGGTGCCCGGGGCGCGTTAGACCGCCGAAACCTGCGCGGCAAGCGCCGCGCGTGAAGACACTCCGAGTTTTGCGAAGGCCTTGGACAAGTGTGATTCGACGGTCTTGTCGCTGAGGAACAGTCGCGCTGCGATCTCCCGGTTGGTCAGGCCGAGGGCGACAAGGTCAGCGATCTCGCGTTCGCGGCCACTGAGCGAGTCGATCCCTGATTGCCCGACTCCCCGGACGCCGCCATGACCGACGCGCTGCCCGAGCTTTCGAAGTTCGCGGGTGGCTTCCTCGGCTGTACGCCGTGCTCCACCGTTCACAGCCAGGTCGTGGGCGGCTCTCAACTGACGGACGGCTTCGTCCTTGTCCGCTGAGGCCTTCGCCGCGAGGATGCGGGCTTGGGCTTCGTCGAGCCGCGCCCCCATGCCCGCCGCCAGATCGATCGCAGATCGGGCCAGTCTCGAAGCCGCGGCGCGGTCTCCACGGGCTAGAGCCACCATCGACCCCGCGCGATCGGCAGCCGCGAAGGCACCGTTGAGGCCCGATGCCCGTGACACCGCGACGGCGCGGTCCGCCGAGGCAGCGGCACCGTCGAGATCCCCGAGGGCGATGTGTGCTGCAACCAGGCGGGGAGCCCAACGGGCAATCCAACCCGGCTCAACGTCGTACGCCGCCAGCATTGGCAGCGCACGTTCCGGCTTTCCATCTGCGAGCAAGACTGCACCGAGGACCGCGTTGCCAACTGTGATGAGAGCTGATGCGTCGAGTCGTTCGGCCAACGCCACACTTTCAGTTGCGGCGTGCCTTGCGAGATCGAGGCTGCCTGTCTCGAGGAGGACATACGCCCTCATCCACAGTGCCCACTGCAGGGACTGATCGTTGTGCGCCAACCGCGCTTCGAGCTCGTTACGGTCGGCCGCGGCAGTGCTTTCCTCAATCCGGCCAAGGAGACCCAGCGCGAGAACCTCGGCGATTCCGAGGGGAACGGCTCCCACGATGTTGCCGGCCTTGCGCACAGCCACCGTGCTTCGACGTGACACCGCCAAGGCGTCGGTGAGCTGTTCGACCGCGACGAGCGCCCAAGGGATCGCCACCAGTAGCTCGGACCGCGCGGCAAGTTCGGCATCGGAGGCACGGGCGACGGTTGCGATGGCGAAACCAGCTTCGGCGTCGGACTCCGCATGGCGCCCCGAGGAGCGGTAGCCGATTGCCAGAATGGCGGCCGCGACGCCGTGGACGAGCTCGTCGGTCGTCTCCTCTGCCCGGGCCGATGCTGCCCACCGTCCCATGGCTTCGTAGTCCCCCAGCTCATACGACGACAAGGCAAGGGCCGCCATCACCTCGGCCCTACCGGCCGGATCGGGAGACTCGTCGAGACAGCGGGTGAGCCGTCGAAGCGACGCATCATGGCGACCCAGCAACCGCTCGACCGAGGCGGCGACGACGGTCAGCCGGCGTCCGTGCTCGCGAGCGCGCCGGCCCGGCGACGTGTTCTCGTCCGCCACGCCCAAGGCCTCATCCAACCGCCCCGACTGCACCAGAGCCTCGGCAAGGTCGGAGTCGAGAATCGGGTCGTTCACTGCCGCCGCTCGACGGGAGGCGACCAGCCAGTCGGCCGCGATCGACGGAGCCTGCCCCCGGACCTGTGCGGCAGCCTCCCGAAGCACCGCGGCAGCGTCGATGTCCCCGGCGGCCGCCGTCAGGGCCAGGTGTCGCGCAATGTTCGGAAGGGAGCTGTTCGCGCCGGCCAGCACCTCGGCGGCTCGCGCGTGGCTGGCAAGCCGTTGCCCCACTGGGAGGCCTTCGTAGACCGCCGTCCGGATCACCGGATGACGGAACGCGAATTCCCGCAGCGAGCTCGTCCCGCGGACCAGACCCCGATCGACCAGTTCGTCTGCCGACGTCAGCGCTACATCGAGATCGAGGTTCGCAGTGCGCCGAGCGATGTCGATGTCGAAAGGGTCGCCGACAACGGCACCTGCTTGGACCAGGGCGCGCGCTGGATCACTGAGGGCGGCAAGGTCGACCGAAACGGTGGCGACGACTCCGCCGGGAAGGCCCGCTGATCCATCGGCTTTGGCCAGCTCTTCGAGAAAGAGAGGGTTGCCGCCAGAGGTCTCGAACATGCGTAGGCGATCATCCTCGGTCCACCCCGGGCCAACCAGCTCGTCGGCGCCACCCCGGTCGAGCGGCTGAAGACTGATCACCGTGCAGGCACGCCCGGTCGAGCGGACCGCTGCGTTGAGCTTGTCGCTGACCACCCCCGGCCTCATGGCGATCACCAACAGGTGGGGCACGTGGGGCGGCCGGCGTACGAGGGTCTCCAACAATTCCTGCGAGACCGGATCAGCCCAATGTGCGTCATCGAGAATCAAGACGAGCCGGCCGCGGCCCTCCAGGTGTGCAGTCATCGTGCGGAACAGCCCCCAGCGGCTGTCGGCATCCTGCGCCGGTGCCTGGAAGGTCGGCAAGGCCTCGAGGAAGAGTCCTAGAGGGACTCCGCTCTCGAGCTCGGTGGCTCGACCTGTCACGGGCTCCAGCCGCAACTCCCGTGCCCGATCAGCCAGCCAGCCGAGAAGTCGGGTCTTGCCGATGCCGGCCTCGCCGCGGACGATCACCACTCGCCGCTCGCCACGTATCACCCCGTCCAGAGCGGAGCCCAGCTCGGCGATCTCCGCGTCCCGGCCGACGATCTGCATCCCGGAATCCTCTCACCCCCGAGATCTCAGGGTCGGGGGATCTCCCCGATGTTGCACGGCCTGAACGCTGCGAATGTCGTACCCGAACGACATCGACTCGACCTGGAGGTCACCATGAATTACGTCACCAGCGACCAGTCGGATCTGGCGGTCGCCCGCGCCCGCAACGAGTCCGTCTGGCGCGCATCCGCGATCGCCCTGTATTCCGGCGACATCGACGGGTTCCTTTCGCACTGGACGCCCGAGCCCCGCTATCGCGTCGCCTACCCGGTCGAGGGATTCCCAGCTTCGATCGAGGGCCAGGACCAGTTCCGGGCAGTGTTCGGAGGATTCGCCTCGGCCGCTGAGCAGATCGGTGTCACCGGTGTGAACATTCACCAGACCGATGACCCGGACGTCGTGATCGTCGAGGAGCACATGGTCGCGGACCTGCACGACGGCAGCCGCTATGAGAACGACCTGATCATCCGGGTCACGTTCCGAGACGGCCTGATCCACGACATGTTCGAGTACTACGGACAGGTCGCCCATCAGCAGCTCGCCCTGCGTCTGGGCATGGTCGCGGAGGCGTCGGCATGACCACGGAAACAGTCGTTGGTGTCCTGCACGGACCCGGCCTCACCGACGTACGCATGATGACGGTGGCCCACAGCAACTTCCGCCGCGAGCTCAAGCTCTCGGTACCGGCCGTCCGGGCCGTGGCGCCGGGCGACACACGTCGAGCCGACGAGATCGCGGAGCACGTCCACATGTGGCTCGGCTTTGTCCACCATCACCACTCGATCGAGGACGAGCTGTTGTGGGACAAGCTCTCTGAGCGCGTACCCCAGGAGCTCGAACCTCTGGTCCACCTGATGGAGTCGCAACACGAGAATGTCGCGAAGCTCCTCAACGACTGCCCGCCGCTCGTTGCGCAATGGCGGCTGACGGGATCGATCGTCGACGGTGCTCACTTGGCCGACCATCTGGCCGTCTTGGTAGATGCGCTGTGTGAGCATCTCGACGCCGAAGAGGCCCGGGTCCTCCCCCTCATGGCTCGACACATCGGGCAAGACGAGTGGGATGAGTTCACCGCAAAGGGAATGGAGTCGATTCCGAAGAAGATGCTGCTTACCGGTTTCGGCATGATGCTCTACGAGGGCGATCCCGAGGCCCTCGCGATCGAGATCGCCAAGTTCCCGGCCCCGCTGCGGCCACTCGTGCCGATCCTTGGCCGAAGGGCGTTCCGGAAATACGCCAGAAGGATCCACGGCACGACGACGCCTCCGCGGGGCACATGAGCCCGCCCGGTGCTCGGAGGTCACCCATGCAACGGTTCAATGCGGCCGATAGTCGACGAGAGCGCCGCCACGTCGACGACCGGTCCACCCCAGCCTCCGCTGATATCCACGCTGAGCGACATGGGACACCTGTGCGACAACCCATCCCGAGCTCAGGAGAGGGCGGCTCCGATGGAGACGAAGGCGGTGCAGGCCACCAGCAGCACGAGCAGCAGCGGTCCCATGAAGCGGAGGTACTCGTCGTAGCGAACCTTGGCCAGGGCTAGCCCACCCATCACGACAGCTGATGTCGGGGTGATCAGGTTGACCAGTCCGGAGGCCGACTGGAAGGCCGTGACCACCATCGCCCGCGGGACGTTCGCGAAGTCCGCCAGCGGAGCCAGGATCGGCATCGCCAGAGCGGCATGGCCAGAGGTCGAAGGCACGAGGAACGCAAGCGGAAGGTTGATCAGGAACATCAAGGCCCCGAAGAGGCCCGAGGAGGTGTTGTCGACGATGCCCTCCATCGAGTGCAGCACCGTGTCGGTGATCTGCGAGTTGTTCATGATCACCGTGACACCGCGGGCCAGGACGATGATCAGGCCGACGCCGATGAAGTCTCCGGCGCCCCGGACCAGCGTGTCGGTGAGCCCCTTCTCGCCGAGGCCGCCGATCAGGCCCACGACGATGGACATCACGATGAACAGCGCGGCCAGCTCGGGGAAGTACCAGTCGAACTGCCACCCGAAGCTGTCCGCGTCGGGACCGTTGATGACCTGGGCCCAGGGCACGATCGCGAAGATCATGAAGGCGAACGTGAACGCGACGATGGCCAGCACGCTCTTCTGGCGGCCGGTGAGCGCCGGCGCGCTGCCGATGCCTCGGGTGCCGATCTCGGCGTCCTCGGGTTGTCCGGTGGTGATGGACGTCGACGGGTCCTTCTTGACCTTCCGTGCGTAGCGGAGCACGTAGAGCACTCCGACGGGCACCAGGACGACGTACATCAGGAACCGGAAGCCGATGCCGTCACCGATCGAGATGCCGGCAGCATCCGAGGCGACACCGGTGGCGAACGGGTTGACCGTGGAGGCGAGGACGCCGATCCCGGCGCCGACCAGGATCGTGGCCGCGGCGACCATCCGGTCATAGCCCAGGCTCAGCATGAGGGGAACGACCAGCGCGTAGAAGCCCAGGGTCTCCTCGGCCATCCCTTCGGTGGTGCCGCCGATCGAGAACAGCACCATCAGGATCACGATCAGCACGGCGCCCCTGTGGCCGAACCGATGCGCGACGTGTGCGATGCCGTTGTCGATGGCGCCGGTCTTCATGGACATCGTGATGAAGATCCCGATGGCGAGCACGAAGAGGAAGACCCCGGCGGCCCCGAAGAGCTCACCGGACTCGTAGGGACCGATGAAGCCGCCATCGCTGGCCTTGACGCCGTAGAGCCCGTTGATCGGTGCCAGGAAGAGCTGCATCAGCCGGTCGCCGAACGACAGGCCGGCCTCGACACCCTCATAGCTGCCCGGGACGGGACCGCCGGTCTTCTCGCTGACCTTGTAGGCCCCGGTGGGAATGATGAACGCCAGTACCCACACCGCGATGGTGACCCCGAACAAGACGGTGAAGGCGCTCGGGAAGCTGAACTTCCTCTTGGGCTCGGCCGGGTCCGCAGGCGCTGTCGGCGATGTCTGCGCGTCCATGGTGTTACCTCGTCCGGTCGGGATCCTGGTGTTCTCAGACAAGCAGGGCTGTCTGGTCGGGGGACGTGGTCGTAGTCCCCTCAAGTGTGGGACTTTCGGCCCTCAGGGCGCCGCGTGCCGTGAGGAGAGAGTGAGGGGCGGGCGACGAAGCCTGCAGACGAACGACGGGAGTCGTGACATGGCCCTGCACGTGGACTCGGAGGTGGGTTGTCTCCGCCAGGCAATCCTGCACCGGCCGGACCTGGAGCTGAAGCGCCTGACGCCGACGAACAAGGACTCCTACCTGTTCGACGACGTGCTGTGGGTCAAGCACGCGAAGCAGGAGCACGACGCCTTCGCGGAGTCACTCCGCGACCTCGGTGTGAAGGTGCACCTCCTCGACCAGCTGCTGCGCGAGACGGTGGCGCTTCCCGAGGCGCGCAGGCACATCCTCGACGCCTCCTTCGACGAGCGGATCTACGGGCCGATGGCGGTCGATGCGCTCCACAACCTGTTCTCCGGCTTCGACGACGAGCTGCTGGTGGAGCACCTGATCGGGGGGATGACCAAGCGGGAGCTGCTCGAGCACGTGGCTGAGCCGAGCTCGGTCGTGATCTCGGCGCTCGACCTCGACGAGCTGTTCCTGCCGCCGCTGCCCAACCACCTGTTCACCCGGGACACCTCCGCCTGGATCTACGGCGGTGTCTCGATCAACTCGATGCGGATGAAGGCGCGGATGCGCGAGACCATCCACTACGAGGCGATCTACCGCTGGCACCCGTTGTTCGCGGACTCGCAGTTCGAGGTCTGGTCCGAGGGGTCGGCGAACGGTCGTGCCACCGCCGAGGGTGGCGACATGCTGGTGATCGGGCGCGGGACCGTGCTGATCGGGATGAGCGAACGGACCACGCCCCAGGCTGTCGAGCGGCTCGCGCAGCGGCTCTTCGCGGACGGCAGCGTCAGCAAGATCGTCGCGTTGGCAATGCCCCAGAAGCGCGCCTTCATGCATCTCGACACGGTGATGACCATGCTCAACATGGACACTTTCAGCCAGTACGTCGGACTGGGGAATTTGCCGTCGTACACGGTCGAGCCGGGCGACAGCGAGAAGGAGCTGTCGGTCACCGCACACGAGCCGGACGACATGCACCGGGCGATCGCGAACGCGCTGGGGCTCGAGCGGATCAACGTGCTCACCGCGACCCAGGACGTGAAGTCCGCCGAGCGTGAGCAGTGGGACGACGGCTGCAACGTCCTCGCGGTGAGCCCGGGGGTCGTCGTGGCCTACGAGCGAAACGTCACGACCAACACCCACCTGCGCAAGAACGGCATCGAGGTGGTGACCATCCAGGGGAACGAGCTGGGGCGCGGTCGTGGAGGACCACGCTGCATGACGTGCCCCATCGAACGCGAAGGAATCTGAGATGGGCTTCAACCTCCACCACCGCAGCTTCGTCAAGGAGCTGGACTTCACCCCCAAGGAGTGGAAGTTCCTCCTCGATCTCGCCGCGGAGCTCAAGCTGGCCAAGTACGTCGGCTCCGAGCAGCCACGGTTGACCCGCAAGAACATCGCGCTGATCTTCGAGAAGACCTCCACCCGGACGAGGTGCGCGTTCGAGGTGGCAGCCTTCGACCAGGGGGCGAAGGTGACCTACCTCGACCCGTCGGGGTCGCAGATCGGGCACAAGGAGTCGATGAAGGACACTGCGCGCGTGCTGGGCCGCTACTACGACGGCATCGAGTACCGCGGTTCTGCGCAGGAGAACGTCGAGACCCTCGCGAAGTACGCCGGTGTGCCGGTGTGGAACGGCCTGACCGACGAGTGGCACCCCACCCAGACGCTGTGCGACATGCTCACCATGCGTGAGCACGCCGGCAAGCACGACGCCGACATCGCCTTCGCCTATCTCGGCGACGCCCGCAACAATGTCGGCAACTCGCTCCTGGTGGCCGGCGCCATGATGGGGATGGACGTGCGGATCGTGGCCCCGAAGTCCCTGGGGAACCACGACGACGTGATCCACCAGGCCAAGGAGATCGCCGCCGAGACCGGGGCACGCATCCTGAACACCGAGGACGTCGCCAAGGGCGTCCAGGGCGTCGACTTCGTCTACACCGACGTGTGGGTCTCCATGGGCGAGGCCAAGGAGGTCTGGGAGGAACGGATCAACCTGCTCAAGCCTTACCAGGTGAACACCGCGCTGCTCGAGCTCACCGGCAACCCGCAGGTCAAGTTCATGCACTGCCTCCCCGGCTTCCACGACCGGCACACCAAGGTCGGCGAGGAGCTGTTCCAGAAGACCGGGATGGCGGCCCTGGAAGTGACCGACGAGGTGTTCGAGTCCAAGCACTCGATCGTCTTCGACCAGGCCGAGAACAGGATGCACACGATCAAGGCCGTGCTCGTCGCCACGATGGGAGGCTGAGGTGCGCATCGTGGTCGCACTGGGCGGCAACGCCCTGCTCAAGCGGGGGCAGAAGCCCGACAACGACGTCCAGGAGCAGAACGTCGCCACGGCAGTGACGGCGCTCGCGCCCCTGGCCGCCGAGCACGAGCTCGTCATCACCCACGGCAACGGACCCCAGGTCGGTGTGCTGGCGCTGCAGAGTGCCTCCGACCCCCAACTGACCACGCCGTACCCGTTCGACGTGCTCGGGGCGCAGACCCAGGGGATGATCGGCTACTGGTTGCTCCAGGCGATGCAGAACTCGCTGCCCGGACGCCAGGTGGCGGCGATCATCAACCAGACGTTGGTGGAGGTGAACGACCCGGCCTTCTCCAACCCGACCAAGTTCGTCGGCGAGGTCTACTCCGAGCAGGAAGCCCACCGGCTCGCCGAGACGCGCGGCTGGACGGTCAAGGCCGATGGAGAGAAGTGGCGCCGTGTCGTCGGCTCGCCCACGCCCCAGCGGGTGGTGGAGACCCGGCTGATCCGGCTGCTGCTGAACAGCGGTGCGGTCGTCGTGTGCGCGGGGGGCGGCGGCGTTCCGGTGATCCGCAACGAGGACGGCAAGCTCGAGGGAGTCGAGGCCGTGGTCGACAAGGACCTCACCACCTCGGTGCTGGCCGAGGCGCTGGAGGCCGATGTGCTGATGGTGCTCACCGACGTCGCACACGTGCAACGCGGCTTCGGCACACCTGAGGCCGAACCGATCCTGAGAGCCACGCCCGCGGCCCTGCAGCGTGAGGACTTTCCCGCCGGCTCGATGGGGCCCAAGGTCAACGCCGTCTGCCGGTTCGTCGAGCTCACCGGTGACATGGCCGCCATCGGAAGACTCGAGGACGCCTCGGCAATCCTGCGCGGTGAGGCAGGGACGATCGTGACCCCCGGTGGGGAGTACGGCGGTCCCCACGACCTCCGTCCCTCCTCGAACGGCTGAGCCGGCCCGGCACGGGATAGCTGCCTACATGAGCGTCCTGCGCCCGGTCGAGATGCTTTCCCTCGCCCTGGAACGATGACTCGATGAGTAGCGACCTGCCAGACCGGGCTGCCGCCGGCGACCGGCCCGTGGCGACGTCCAAACGAAGACGTGTCGGTAGAGACCCCACCTCAGATCGCCTCTCGCGCTCTCTCGGAATGGGGCAGATCACCGCGAGCGGCGTAGGGATCATCATCGGAGCTGGCATCTACGTTCTGCTTGGCGCCGCGACCGCCGAGGCCGGTGCCGCTGTGTGGATATCCTTCCTGATCGCTGGCGGGTTGAGCGCACTGACTGCCCTCAGCTACGCAGAGCTCGCCGCGATGTTCCCGAGCGCTGGCGCCGAGTACGACTACACCCGCCGCGTCGCCCCCGAATGGATCGCCTTCCTGATCGGATGGATCATGATCCTCGGTCTCGTTGTGGCCGCGGCAGCCGTCTCGCTGGGCTTCGCAAGCTATCTCCGCTACTTCGTCGATGTGCCCGCACGAGTTGGGGCGTGGGGTCTCCTGGGTCTCATCACGACGATCGCCCTGATCGGCATCCAGCAGTCCACCAGGGTGACCGTCGTGCTGTCCGCGATCCAAGTTGGCGGGCTCACCGTGATCGTCGCCATCGGCATTCCCCACATCGGCGAGCACAACCTCTTCGAAGGCTCTACGACTGCCGGAGTCGTCACGGCCGCGGCGCTGGTGTTCTTCGCGTTCGTCGGGTTCGACGAAGTCATCACCCTTGCCGAGGAAACAACCAACCCGGCCCGCACCGTGCCCCGAGCACTGCTACTCGCACTCGGCATCTCGACAGTCCTATACGTAGCCGTCGCGGTCGCCGGGATCAGCGTCCTGGGGCCTGAAGCGCTCGCCGAATCAGAACAACCGCTCGCCGACGTGATGAGCGAAGCGATCGGATCCCAATCGGCAACGATCCTCGCCGTCGTAGCACTCATCGCCACCACCAACACCACCCTGCTCGCCGTCACCGCCGCCTCCCGCCTGCTCTACGGCATGGCTGACACCGACGCACTCCCCTCACACTTCGCACGCCTCAGCCGACGTCGCGCCCCGTGGATCTCGATCCTGTCAGCATCAGCGATCGCCGCCGGTTTCATCGTCCTCGGAGACCTCCGGCTCGTCGCAAGCGTCACCGACTTCGCCGTCTATGTCGTATTCATCGCCGTGAACTTCACCGTCATCCTCCTGCGCTTCTGGCAACCAAAGCGACGCCGACCATTCGCTATTCGCGGTTCGGTTGCGAGAGTTCCCGTCACCCCCGTCCTCGCCCTCGCCGCAATCGCCGTTCTCATGCCCTCACTCGCACCCACCGCCTTGGCGCTCGGTGCGGTCGTTGCCGGAATCGGGCTCGCAGTTTTCGCCCTGCTTCACTACTTCCGACCACCGCCCGAACAGCACCAAACGACCCACAAGGACGCAATGACGCCACGAACACGCATTGAACGAAGCGAGGCTGTAGAAACCGCGAAGACCCTGCGGATCGACTTCGCCGCAGTCGCATTCGACCTAGACCAATTTCATCAGGGCATGGGAATCGAGCTGCAACACGGCACCGGCGACCCCGACACGAACATCACCAACGATGACCTCATCGCCACCGGAAAGATCGCGCTCGCACATCTCAACGAGATCCCCGACTACTACACCCGACTCGCCAGGATGGAAGCAGAAGCCTCACGGGAATGGAAGGAGAAGCCTCACGCCGCCGGTAGCTCACGGGAGCGGCGGCCGCCGAACGCTGGGTAGTCCCGGTTGTGGATCGGCTACCGGCACACTCCGCGTGCCCATGGGCCAATCGAGACCCCCGCGCGGGACCCCTCGGGGTCGTTGGCATGCAGCGACGACCGACCGCCGCCCCGGGTGGGGAGGCGGCCGCGTCGCTCACTCGCCAGGCGTCCCGCTCAGCGGAGGGCCGCCAGGATCTCCTCGGCCAGCGGCCCGGAGGACGCCGGGTTCTGGCCGGTGTAGAGGTTGCGGTCGGTCACCACGTACGGGGCCCAGGCCTCGCCCTCCTGGAAGTCGGCGCCGAGCGCCATCAGGCGGTCCTGGAGCAGCCAGGGTGCGCCATCGGCCAGGCCGGCCTGCGACTCCTCGGTGTTGGTGAACCCGGTCAGGCGGTAGCCGGCGAAGGGGGACCCGCCCTCGGAGTCCTCGGTGGCCAGCAGCGCGGCGGGCGCGTGGCAGACGATGCCCAGCGGCTTGCCTGACGCCAGCGTGCTGGTCAGCACGCGCGCGGAGGTCTCATCGGAGCTGAGGTCCTCCATGGGCCCGTGGCCGCCGGGGTAGAAGACCGCGTCGTAGGCGTCGGGGTCCACGTCCTCGAGCCGGAGCGGCTGCGCGAGCTGGGCGATGCGTCCGATCTCGGCCTCGAGCTCGTCGGCGCGCTCCTGTCCCCCGTTCACCTCGGCGGCGAGGCTGCCTGCGTCGACCACCGGCCGCACCCCACCCGGGGTCGCGATGCTGACCTCGTGTCCCTCACCGGTGAAGGTGCGGAACGGGACGACGAGCTCCTCGGCCCAGTAGCCCGTGGGGTGCTTCGTGCCGTCCTTGAGCGTCCAGTGGTCCGATCCGGTCACCACGAACAGGATGTTGCTCACGTGTCTCTCCTTCGTCGTCGTCCGCCGGGGATTGCCCGACGAGGGCGGAACACGCGCCCGGGCGGCGACATTCCGGGGCAGCAGGCCATGCAGGGCGGCTCACCCTGACCCCGGTCGAATCCTGTGCCGGTCGTCACGCGGGTGCCGGGTCGCCACGCACGCGAGATGCGGGCTCAACCGGCAGAGCCCTCGACGGCGCGAGCACCATGCCGCTGTCACCGCCGCGCATCGGTGGGGCACTGTGATCGACGCCGCGTCGGTTCAGCAGCCGTCCATCTGATGAACTATGACAGTGAAGTTCGGCGCAATTGTCCGGAGACGGCTGGTGAAGGAGCTCGTCGCGCGCCGAATGGCCGACGGGATCGATCTTCGCCAGCTGCGGTACCTTCCCGACTCCATGACGATGCCGTTCATGCGGAACGGCCTCGACCCGCCGCCGGAGCTGGCACGGCGGCGCCGTGAGGCGCCGGTCACCCGGCTGACGGAGCTCTTCGGCAGAGGCATCTGGCTGGTCAGTGGGTACGACGAGGCCCGGGCGGCCCTCGCGGACGGGACGTCGTACTCCCACGACCTTCGTCAGTACCTGTCGATGGACGGGCGCAGCGACTCCGAGCAGATCGGGGGCCTCGGACTGACCGATCCGCCCGACCACACAGTCCTGCGCCGGTATCTGACTCCGGAGTTCACCAGGCACCGGGTGGCCCGCCTCGAGCCGGTGATCCGGGACATCGTGGAGGCGCGCCTGGATGCCATGGAGGCGGCCGGCCCGGTCGTCGACCTGGTCGAGCAGTTCGCGTTCCCGATCCCGTTCGAGGTCATCTGTGAGCTTCTCGGCCTCCCGGTGGATGACCGTGAGGAGTTCCGCGAGCTCGGCGTCGCCCGTTTCGACCTTTCCCAGGGCGGGGTCGGCATCTTCGGTTCCGCCGCTCACACCCGGGACTACCTGATCAACGCGGTCGCCGCGCAACGAGCGGAGCCGGGCGACGGTCTGATCGGCTCGCTGCTGCGAGAGCACGGCGACGAGCTCGACGACGTGACCCTGGGGGGCCTGGCCGACGGCGTCTTCCTCGGCGGCTATGAGACCTCTGCCTCGATGCTCGCCCTGGGCACCTGTCTGCTCGCCGGGCACCCGGAGGCGATGGCGATGCTGGGCACCGACGACACCGCGGCGAGCCGGGTGGTCGAGGAGATGCTGCGCCACCTGAGCGTCGTGCAGGTGGCGTTCCTCCGGATCGCCCGACATGACCTCGAGCTGGGCGGGCAGCACATCAAGGCCGGCGACGCCCTCGCCATCTCGCTGCTCGGCGCGAACCGCGACGAGCGTCTCTCTCCGGGCGCTGACCGGTTCGATCCGACCCGGCCACCCACGCGGCACCTCGCTTTCGGGTACGGGATGCACCGGTGCCTCGGCGCCGAGCTGGCTCGGCTGGAGCTGCTCATCGCTCTGCGTGGCTTGGTCAAGCGCTTCCCCCGACTCGAGCTGGCTGCCGCCCCGGACCAGCTGTCATTCCGCGAGGTGTCGGCTGTCTACGGGATCGACTCGCTTCCCGTGCACCTGGACGGGGCGCCGACGGGCTCTGGTGGCTGACGGCCGCGCGGGACAGACGTTCCCGCCGGTGGGGGACGTCGAGTCCGATGGGTCGGCGGGTTGAACGCGGTCCCGATCTGCCTGGCCGCGGTGGCCGCGGTCGGCTTCGCCATGTCGTCGTCGTTGCAGCACCGGGCGAACGAGAGACTGCCCGCGAGCCGCCGCGACCGCTGGCCGCTCGCCGCGCTGCTCCGCAGCCCGTCGTGGGTGGCCGGGCAGGTCCTGGCGCTGATCTCGTTCGTCCTGCACGCGGTCGCGCTGCGCCTGGGCCTGCTGGTGGTCGTGCAGCCGGTGGTCGTCTCCGGAATCGTCCTGGCCGTGCCGGTACGCGCGGCCTTGGAGAGGCGCAAGCCAGCCGCGCGGGAGGTCGGCATGGTGGCGCTCACGGCGGCGGGTCTCTCGTTGTTCCTGGTCAGCGGACACTCGACCAGCCATGACGCCCCGCCACGCGCCGCCACCGCGGCGGTCGTCACTGCCATCGGCGCAATCGCCACGCTCGGCGTGATCAGTCTGTTCCGAGGGCGGAGCCGGCTGACCCGGGCTCACGCGTACGGCGCCGCTGCCGGGCTCCTGTTCGGCGTCACGGCGGGGCTGGTGAAGCTCGCGACCACGATGAGCGCCTCCGCGCACGGCTGGGTCGGTCACCTCTGGTCGTTGCTCACGGCATGGCCCGGCTGGATGGTCGTCGTGATCGGCCTCTGGGGCGTCTCGCTGAACCAGCGCGCCTACCGATGTGGCCCACTGTCCGCATCGATGCCGATCCTCAACATCGTCGACGTCGTGGTCGCCATCTTGTTCGGCATCGTGGTGTTTCACGAGCGCCCCGCCAGCGACGTGCTGGCGCTGGTCGGCCAGCTCGGCGGTCTCGCCATCATCCTCGTCGGGCTTCGCGGCGTCGCTCTCAGCCATGTCCTCGACGCCAGGGGAGCCGACACCGAGCACGCACACCAACGGACGTGACGGCCGCCGGGCCGGGTGGCGCGTCCACCCGTCGTGTTGCTCAGGTCGCCGGCCGAGGCTCCGACTCGGACGCGGCGGTGACGGACCCAGCACGGGTCGGCGGTACTTGCGGGGTCTCGTCGGTTTCGGCCTGCGGCGCCGCCGGCATCATTTCAGGATGGTGCTCAGCGGCACCCATCGACGGAACGGAGTTGAGGACGTTCTGCGCCTGCTTGTCGATGAGGCCGGTGAGGAGCTGCTGCGCGTAGCCGAAGACGAGGGCGTAGGCCAGGATCTGAACCTGCGAGTCCAGGTCACTGAGTCCAGGCACGAAGCCACCGCGGATGAAGATGATGGACCCGACAGCGGTCATGGCACCGAACGGCGCCTTGAGCAGCGCGAGAGCCGTCGGGACGTCGTACGGCGTCGCGGTCCCCTTGAGCTTGTTGATCGAGACGGCTCCCGCCAGCACTCCACCCAGCAGTCCCAGCAGCGCCACGATGACGATGTCCGGGCTGCTGGGAGAGCCGGTGCCCGTCGGGCACACCCTGGTGTCTCTCGCGTTGGTGAAGCACAGGGGCACCCACGACGGGCTGATCGCGACGACGGTGATGAAGATGATCATGAAGAGCGTGATCACCGCGGCCGCTTGGAACACGATGTTGCGGAAGCTGCGCAGCCGGGCGTGCAGCTGGTCCGAGTGCTCGTAGCCCGTCTCGGTCAACCGGCGCAGCCGCTCTCGGTCGAGCTCCAGCGTCTCCTGGGTCGGAGGATGGGTGAGGAGCCGGAAGGCGACCGTGCGACGAGGGTCGTCCCGGGCCAGGGTCGCCTGGACGCGCGAGACCGCCGAGGGCACCTCCGCCCGCAGCTGGGTCAGGTCGAACAGCAGGATCAGCTGCCCCTCAGCGGCGTGCAGGTTCTGGTAGGCCGCCTCCACCAATGTCCCCCGCCACCACATGGCCCATCGCGTCGGGATGGGGTCGTCCCGGAAGGCGGCCGAGCGTGCGGACTTGATCAGGCGCCTGGTGCCCTCCGCGATCTTCTGCTCAGCCGGCGTCAGCCCGCGAGTCTCAACGGCATCGAGCTGCGCCTCGAGGACATCGCTGCGTACGGCGACGTTCTGCACCCAGACTCGCTTGCGCGGACCGTCCTGGGCGGAACCCTCGTGCTTTCGCCTTCGCCACACGGCTCCCCCTTTCCCGGGCGCATGGGACGTGAGTGCCTGCTGTTCCTAGAGTGACCGCGGTTGATTCAGGGCGCATGACCACCTTGTGTCATGGACTAGACAGCTGACGACGGGGTCAGGACGAGGCTGGGGACCTCGATCGCTGTCAGTGGACGTCCCTGTCCGGGGTCAGGCGGAGGGCAAGCACGACTGCCACAGCGGTGTAACCGGCGAGGAGGAGGCCGGAAGCGGACGCGGACAGCAGCTCTCCGTCGGGGTCGATGGCCGGGCCCATCTGCAGGAGCACGAAGGTCGTCGCCCCGGGCATCCACCGACCCACCATCGGAAATGAATTGATGACGAGCTGCTCGACGGCCAGCATCCACACCAGCACGCCCACGACGGCGGTGATCTGGTTGCGCACGAGTGCGCCGATCGCGACGCCGATGACACCGAACACCGCCATCACGACGAAGCCTGCCGCCGTCATCTTCCAGAACGTTGCCCCGAGGCTCACCTCGCCGCCCCGGAAGCCGATCAACGCGGCACTGACAGGCACCGAGACGATGAGTGTCAGCGTGGTCACGACGACACCCACGAGCGCCAAGGTCACCCACTTCGCCACCAGTATGCGGATGCGCCGCGGCTCGACCAGGTACGTCGAGGTGACGGTTCCGTAGCGGAACTCCTGCGTGAAGGCGACGCCGCCGAGCAGGAGCATCAGGACAAGCGGGGCACCGAAGCTGTTGCCGACGGCAACACCCAGGAGACGTGGGTCGTCGAGGGAGACCGGCACGTTCCCGCTGCCCTGTTTCGGGATGGTGAGTACCGCCGTCCAAGGCACGAACACCAACGTCGCGAGCAACAGCGCCACCTGTGTCCGCGTCGAGCGGATCTTGAGTTCCTCCGCAAGGATGAGTGCCTTCATGAGACCACCTCGTCGGCCGGCTCCGGGTGCGCGACGTCCTCGCCCTCCTGAATGAGGCGGAAGAACGCCTGCTCCAGATCGGCCGTCCCGACGAGTCCGTGCAGCACGACGCCCTGCGCAGCGGCGACCTCTCCCACCCGCTCGGGTGGTGCGTCGACGTCGATCCCGTCGTCCGCGAGCCGGTGGGCGTGGCCCGCGGCGTCGAGCGCAGCGCCGAGCCGATCCGGGTCGGGGGTGCGCACCCGGGACCCGACGCCGGCCTCGGCGCGGAACTCGGCGAGCGTGGAGGAGCGGAGCAGCCGGCCGTGGGCGAGCACGAGCACATGGTCGGCGGTGAGCTCCACCTCGCTCAGCGCGTGGCTGGAGAGCAGCACGGTCCGCCCCTCGTCGGCGAGGCGACGCACGTATCTCCGCAACCAGCGCACCCCCGGCGGGTCCAGGCCATTCGTCGGCTCGTCCAAGACAAGCACCCGTGGGTCACCCAGCATGGCGGCGGCCAAGCCCAGGCGCTGGCGCATCCCGAGGGAGAACTCACCCACGCGTCGCCGTGCGTCCCCTGCGAGGCCGGTCTCCTCGAGAACCCGCCCGGGGGCCTCTCGCGGCAGCCTGGCCGCGGTGGCGAGGATGCGCAGGTGGGCCAACGCCGTGCGCCCGGGATGGCAGCCGGACGCCTCGAGCAGGGCACCGACCTGACGGACCGGGTCCGACAGCTCGTCATACCGCTGCCCGTCGAACGTGGCAGTTCCGCTGCTCGGCGCCACGAGCCCGAGCAGCATCCGCAGGGTGGTGGTCTTGCCGGCCCCGTTCGGCCCGAGCAAGGCCGTCACCTGACCCGGCGCCGCGACAGCGCTGACGTCATCGACCGCAACGAAGTCGCCGAAAGCCTTGGTCAGCCCGTTCAACTGGACGGCACCTGCCATGGCCGCCTCCATCCACACAACCCGGAGACGCCGACTTTCCTTCAGGCTGCTTGATATTAAGGTACCCTTAGCAAGGTGCCACAGCCGTCCGAGCAAGTCAACACCGTCTCCCTCCTGGGACGGGCCTACAGCCTTCTCGGGTTCGAGATCGTCGACGGCGTGGTCGGAGCCGGGTTCCCGCAGAAGCCGGCCCACTCCGCCGTCTTCGCCCAGATCTCGCCCGACGGCTCGCGGCTCACCGACCTGGCCCGAGGCGCCAACATGTCGCCGCAAGCGATGGGGGAACTCGTCGACGAGCTGGAGGTGCTGGGGTACGTCGTTCGCCGACCCGATCCGACCGACCGGCGGGCAAAGCTGATCGTGCTGACGAAGAAGGGGCACGCCTGCGTCGCCGCCGGTACCGCCACCATCGACGGCATCGAACAGCGGCTGACCGGCCTGCTCGGGGAACGTGGGCACCGGCAGCTACGCCAGCTTCTCACCATGCTCTTGGAAGAGGACCGTGCGTGACGAGCGGGCGGTCTGGTCATTGCTCAAGATGGCCTTCGCGGTCGCCGACGGCCGGATCTCGACCAACCCTGCCGAGGGCATCAAGCCGCCGAGCGGGGCTCACACCGCCGTGAGGGGCAGTTCCTCACCCTGCAAGAGCTCCACGCCCTGACGGCGGCGTGCGTGGCGTGCAGCGGATCCTGGGGCATGCGTCTGCTGCGATGACGATGGATCTGTACGGGCACCTCATCGACCGGAACCTGTGGGAGGCGGCGGCGCGGGTGGGGGATGCGTTGTGAGGGTGAGTGGTTTCGAGACGCTCGCTGCGCTCGCTCCTCAACCACCGACTGGGTTTCGAGACGCTCGCTGCTCGACCAGCGACAGAGTAAGTGGTTTCGAGACGCTCGCAAGCTCGCTCCTCAACCACCGAAGTGACCTGGAGCCGGTGACAGGAGTCGAACCCGCGACATCCTCATGACAAGGTCGACCAGAGCGGTTAGCTGTGGCTCAGATCCCTTGTTCTACGCGGGAAACGGCTCGGCCGTAGTGAGGTGGTTGGGGGCATTCTCTCCGTTCCGGGGGCACATCGGGGGCACGCCTGCGCGGTCTCCTCGGCTGGTGAGCCAACCGGTGAGGCGAGCAATGAGGCTGGCCGAGACACTCACCAAGACCCCGATCACCTGGCCGACCCAGATGGCCGACCTCCTGCGCGAGATGAACCAGGCGGTCGAGACCGCCAAACACAACGGCCGGACCAAGCTGCCCCCCAGCCAGCTAGCCGAGTTCCAGCGCCGCTACAGATCCCTGATCGCCGAAGGCTGGGCGGCGCACCCACCGCCACCTCCTACCGGCAAGCAAGGCCGACCCAAGCTCGGTGTCGCAGGATCCCTGGTCCGCCGCCTCGACATCTACCAAGACGACGTCACCAGGTTCGCCACCGACTTCTGCGTCCCCTTCGACAACAAACCAGGCCGAACACGGCATCGACTCGTTCCTGGCTGTCCGGTCCTACCTCTCCACCGCCCGCATACACGACCGCAACGCCCTCGACGTACTCCGCGACCTCTTCACCGGAACACCCTGGCTACCGGCACCCACCTGAACAATCACTGTTCGTGTGGTTGCGAGCTGACAGGAGCCCGCGGCAGGTCCGCCGCGCATGGGCGGCGGACCTGCCGTGGCCGATGGTGTGTCGGCTGAGCTCTCAGCGTCGGCGCAGTGCGATACCGAGCCAGGTGAACCAGACGATGAGTCCGAGCCCGAAGATGGACGTCGCGACCTCGGACGCGACCGGGATGACCGTCGCCATTCCGACAGCCCCGAGGCCGAGCGCGAGCCCACCCAAGCTGGCCGAGAGAGCACGGGTCCGCAGGGCGGCGAGTCCGACCACGGCCGCCCACAGGGCGCCGATGACCTCGATGCCACCGCCGAGTGCGTTCTGAACCACGCTGGTTGACACCCAGGTGTTCAGAGCGAGGTCTGGGTTCTCGGCGTGGAGGGTCACAGCAGCCTGCTGCCCGACGAGGGCGATGCTCCCGCTGGCGACGAGCATTCCAGACCAGATCAGTCCGAGGGCCGTGGAGAATCGGCTGAGCGCCGGAGCTGCGGCCAGTCGTTGACCGGCTCCGAGCGAGACCAGCGCCATCGCGACCCCACCGAGGAGGTAGAGGACGAAGTACCAGCCGGCCAGCTCGGCGTGGTGGTCCCGGAGGAAGCTGAGTGAGCCGGCGGGGTCCTCGACGGGCGAGGCGTATCCGCGAGGGAGGAGGTAGGCGACCATGACGAGGAAGCCCACGACGTAGGTGCCGGCAACGACCTGCGCGGCGGTGCCGCCGGCGCGGATCATGACGGGCGAGGTGTGGCGGGGCGAAGGGGCAGGAGGGACCGGAGCTTGTCCGGCCATGGCGAGCGGTATCGGATGCGGTGGTAGCGGCGTGTCGTCTCATGGCATCGATCCTCCGAGACCTGGCTCCCGAGCACATCGGAGCCAGGGTCGCAGTCGTCTCGTCCCTGAGGCCGGACCGAGCAGACCGAAAGTTCGATCCGGTCACTGGCGTCGGCGGCTTAGGGTGAGGTGATGGGCGAAGGTGCGCTGCGCGCGCTCTGGGACGAACCGCGGGCGATCGCTCCCGCGGGGTCGGCCTGGTGGGACCGCGCACTGGTCGCGGGATTGATCCCGGTCACCGTGCTCGAGGTTGGGCTTCGCGAGGACATGGTGTGGCCGCTCTGGCACGCGGGTTGGTCACTGGTCTGTGTGGCCACGCTGCTGTGGCGGCCCCACCACCCTCTCGCGATGCTCGTCGTGGCCTTCGGCGCACAGACCGTCGCCGGCGTCGTTCCCGCGCTCGCCGGGGAGCCGAACAGCGTCCTCGACGTCACCGCTGTCGTCCTGCTGCTGGCCTACTCGTTGGGCCGCTGGGCCAGCGGGCGCGGGGTGGTCATCGGCAGCTGTTACCTGCTGGTGCTCCACCTGGCGCGTGAGCCCCTGTACGACTCCAGCGGCTCCTCGATGGCGCTCGGCGTCGGGGCGCTGATGCTGCCGGTCGCTATCGGCGCGCTGATGCGGGTCTGGGCCAGGTCCCAGGTGCGAACCCGCGACGAGATCCGGGCCCGCGAGCGTGAACAGCTGGCCCGCGACCTTCACGACACCGTCGCCCACCACGTCTCCGGCATCCTGATGCACGCCCGGGCCGCCAAGGTTCGTGCCCGCGTCGACCCCGGCGCCGCCGCCGAGGCGATCGACGGGGTGGAGGACGCCGCCGCACGCACCCTGGAAGACATGCGCGCGATGGTGGCCCTGCTGCGCCATGACGAGCAGACCGGCAACGGGGGCCGAAGTCCTACCTACGGGGTAGCCGACATACCGCGGCTCGCCCGCGACCAGGGTCCGGGTCCTCGGGTGGTCGTCCAGACTTCTGGTGACCTCGACCGGCTGCCGGCACCGGTGGAGTCGGCGTTGTTCCGAGCCGCCCAGGAGGCGGTGACCAATGCGGGGCGTCACGCCCAGGACTCGACGGTGGTGTCAGTCGACCTCAACAGGGATGGGCCCACTGTGCGGCTGCGGGTGCACGACGACGGGCGACCGGCGACCTCGGGGCGCACGCGACGAGCGAGCCCGTCCTATGGCCTGGTCGGCATGCGAGAACGTCTGGCCTTGCTGGGCGGCGACGTTCGCGCCGGTCCCGATCCCGAGGGCGGCTGGACTGTCGAGGCAACGGTCCCGGTCGCCACAGTCGACGCCGAGGCCGGCTCGTGACGGCGCCGGTGCGGGTCCTGATCGCAGACGACCAGGACATGGTTCGCGTAGGCCTTGCCACGATCCTCGACGCCGAACCGACGATCGACGTGGTCGGACAGGCGCGCGACGGACTCGAGGCTGTCCAGCAAGTGCGGTCGCTGCGTCCTGACGTCTGCCTCTTCGACATTCGGATGCCGAACCTCGACGGGATCGAGGCCACCCGACAGGTCGCCGGGCCGCAAGTCGAAGACCCGGTTCCCGTCATCGTGATCACGACCTTCGACCAAGACGAGTACGTCTACGACGCGCTGCGGGCCGGCGCCCGCGGTTTTCTCCTCAAGGACGCCGACCCTGACCTCCTGGCCCGCGCCGTTCGATCCGCCGCGACGGGCGAGGCCCTGATCGCGCCAGCCGTCACGGCTCGGCTCCTGGCGACCTTCGCCTCGTCCCGAGGCGATGCGGTGGCGAACCCCGTCGAGCCGTTGACTCCCCGGGAGGAGGCTGTGCTCGATCTGGTCGCGGCCGGCCGGACCAACACCGAGATCGCCGAGGAGCTCTACCTCTCGCTCAGCACCGTCAAATCCCACATCAGCGCACTCATGACCAAGCTCTCGGCGCGCAACCGCGTCGAGATCGTGATCTGGGCCTACGAGAGCGGCCGAGTCGACGCTCGAGGGCACCCCTGAGCCACTCCTACTGGTAGTGCGTCGGGGTGCCGCCACGCGGAGGTGACGTGAACGACCCTCGATCGCGACCACCCACCTGCCGCTTCCCGGATGACAGACTCGCTGGGCACCGGTTTCTCCGAGCACACATGGCCTGGCGCCTCGGATCCCCATTTGTCGAACCGCACGTGGGCTCTCCACGCATCGGCCGCACTGAGCGCAGTCAATCCCGACCCGGATGTTCCCGTTAGACCTGTCCGCGGACTTCACCGGGGCTGGAGTGCTGTTCGGCACGGCCAAGAGCCACCTTTGTGCATGCCATCCGCGAACTAACGCTTCCTACAGGCGCCGGAGTGACGCGCTCTCCTGCCCCACCCCGGCTCCACAAGGTCGGGCTCGGCCAGTCAGGCTTCCCAAGGCCGTCAAGGACGGACCCATCGCTGGCGTCAGTGGCTACGAACAACGCCACGCGCCGCGTGGCGGCGACGTGTTCGTCACCGGAGGTCACCATTGAGCCCTGCGGTGTGCACCTCGACGCCGGGCGTCGCGGCTCCATCAATCTGCACGTCTGGTGCCTCGCTCAGCTCCGTCAGCAGAAAGGCGGTGACGTAGTGCCTGATGACGGACCGCGCCTCAGCCCGGTCCCAGGCGGGGTCGTCGCAGAAGCCCATCGGCACGAGCGTCGCGACCCTGCGGGTGCGCTCACACTGCCCAGAGAACACGAAGTGCTCGGCTCCCTCGAGCGCAACCTCGATCTTGCGCTTGCTTGCGGCGTTGGCGTAGGCGAGCCCCGTGCTCCAGTCGTATGGCGAGTCCTGGTCGGCGGTGCCGCCCATGACCAGCAGCGGCGCTTTGAGGTGCTCGAGTCCGGGCTTGCCGAACATGGCGGCGTCACCGGCGAGTGAGACCACGGCGTCGGCCGGGTCGTTGGCGGGCTCCACTGCGTCGACGATGTCGTCGAGCCGCGGCTCCAACGCATCGCAGAGGAAGACGATCGGGTCCTGCGCCTCACGGGCCTGCTCGCACCCGGTGGTGAAGGCATCGGTGTCCCACCGAGCACCGCCCGCGGCCAGCGCGGTGTAGCCGCCGTACGAGTGGCCGAGGACCGCCACCCTCGAGGCGTCGGCGAGATCGGTGAGCTGCGACTCCACGTACGCCCTGGTCTCGGCGATCACCTGGGGGCGGTCGATGGCCGAGCGCCAGAGGTTGCGCGGGTCCAGCGTCTCCTCGTGCTGCGGCGCGACCACGACCATCCCGTGGGAGGCGAGGTGTTCGGCGAGCCAGGCGTAGCTGTCGGGTGTGATCGCGAACCCGGCCGACAGCACCACCAGCGGGTACGGACCGCCGGCCGGTTCGGCACCCAGCCGGGCGGTCCCGCGGTAGGTGGCGAGCGCCGTCGAGGCATCCGCGCCGAGCACGGTGAGCCCGTAGGAGTAGGTCATGGCGGGCTCATCGGGCGACGCCACGGCCGGGTACCAGAGGGTGAGGTCGTGCGGGGCGTCGTCCTCCGTCCCGATCCGGCGGACCCCGACGGCCAGGTCGCCGGCGGCCGCGTGGCTCAGGTCCACGGTCGCCGGGTGCTGGGTGTCGGCGGCGGTGAAGCCGAACAGGAAGGCACTCGCCTGAGCCACCAGTCCCAGCAGCACGACCCCGACGACCATCCCCGTCCCCAGTGCCCGTCGGGCCAGCCGCATGGCACGCATCGCCACCACCTCAGACGTGGGACTGCCGCGCGCGCATCGCCGCCGCAGCCCAGTCGTCGCGGTCGACGCCCTTGGCGAGCAGCCACAGGGCGAAGACGAGCTCACCGGGGATGGCCAGCACCAGGACCACGGTCGCCCACACGTCGGCCATCCCGGGAGCCAGGAAGGTGCCGAAGCTCTGCACGAGGTAGCCCGCCCCCGCCAGTGCGAGCAGGATGCCGATCACGCGCGGCAGGAAGCCGGAGCGGTGCACCAGCCAGCCGGTCAGGAGCAGCGACAGCGCGAAGAAGAAGCCCCAGATCAGCACGATGTGGTCGTTGGCCTCCTGGAAGAAGAGCGCCAAGCCGTCACGTTGGTCGGCATCGAAGGCGCCGAGGTAGCCGCTGTCGGACACGGCCACCAAGGTGAACACGCTCGTGACGAGGCACCCGGCAGCCATGACGACGGCCTCGGCGACGCGCGCCAGCGAGGCAGCGAGCGACATCGACCGGCTGACCGGCCGCAGCAGTGCGTAGAGCACCGCGGCGAGCACGATCTCGACCAGGACGATGCTGGCCTCACCGGCCATGCCCCAGCGGAACAGTGTCTCCTGCGCCCGGATGTTGTCGGCCGTCGCGGCGGCGTCGCCGGGCACGACGAGGTTGGCTCGCGCCATGGTCGACAGCGGGTACACCACGAAGATGGTGAGGTAGAGGCTGCCCGCGACCTTGGTGAGCCGGCGCAGCCGATCGGGTGTCTTGGTCCTCGGGGTCGCCGTGGTCGGCGTGGGAGTTGTGGTGGCAGTCATGGTTCCTCCTGGTTGTGCTGGTTGTTGTGATGACGACAAGTGATCAGGCGAGGATCCCGACTTTGCTTTTGTCGTGGCTCGTGGTGGATGAGGTCGCCGGCCGCGCGCGGACCAGCGCGAGGTTGCCGCTGATGACCTCAGCGACCCACGTTCTGGTGATCTGCGGTAGCCGCGTTGCGGCTGTTGTGGTGGAGTCACACATGCCGCTGGACCTCCCGCCACGTGGCGTCGGTGACGGCGACCGCGACCTTCCCGCGGCCGTGCCCGCCCTGGAAGTGAGTGACAGCGGCGGCCACGTCCTCCAGCGGGTACACCGCAGAGACCACCGGCCGCAGCCTGCCCTCCTCAGCGAACTGGGCCAGAGTGAGAAGGTCAGTGGCGTCGTCGCGGTGCACCAGCACCCGAAGCCCGTGCCGAACCAGCGGGTTCAGCACGGCTGCTTTGAGAAAGCGGCCGGTGCCCTTGAACCAACGCCCGCCGCTGCCGCCGACCAGCACTAAAGTCCCGTCGGGTCGCAGCGCCCGCCGGTACTCCGCCATCGGGCGGGCGCCGACCAAGTCGACGATCACGTCGAAGGGTGCGGGGGCGTCGGCGAAGTCGTCGCGGGTGTGATCCAGGATGTGGTCGGCCCCCAGCTCGCGGGCCAGGCCGCCGCCGGCCGGGCCCTGCAAGGCGGTGACCTCGGCGCCGAGCGCCTTGGCGATCTGGACGGCGAAGGTGCCGACGCCGCCGGAACCGCCCACGATGAGGGTGTGCTGGCCGCGTCGCAGCCCGCCGACGTCGCGCAACGCTTGCAATGCCGTGAATCCGGAGACCGGGAGGACTGCCGCCCCTACTGGCGACAGCGTGGGCGGCTTGAGGGCCAACTGGTGCTCGGGGACGGCGGCAAACTCGGCGAGCCCGCCGTCGCACCAACCGAAGACCTCATCGCCGGGCACCAGTTCGCGGACCTCGGGGCCGGTTGCCTCGACCACGCCGGCGATCTCTCGCCCCGGAGTCCGGTGGCGCGGACGGAGCACTCCCGTCGCGGGGCGGGCGACGTAAGGCCAGCCAGCCATCAGATGCCAGTCGTCGCCGGCCACCGCAGCGGCTTCGACGCGGACCAGCACCTGGTCACCGCTCGGTGAGGGGCGGGGCACCTCTCGGACCCGCAGAACCTCACGCGGAGCGCCGTAACGTTCCTGGACGACCGCCCTCATGCCGTCACCCCCCTCTGGGTCACGGGCAAGCTGTTGACGGGATTCCAGGATCTTGTGAATGTGGTCATGGCTCGACACTCCCGGGGGTCGGTCGAGACGCGGTCCAGATCGGGTCGAGCCTGGGTCGAGACCGGGTGCGGTCTCCAGGGCGGCAGGGGCGTCACAGGTGGCCGACAGCGAGCGGCAGACTCTCAAGCAGATCGACATCCGGCTGCTGGGCGGTGTCGCGGCCACCGTGGCCGGCGACCCGGTACAGCTCGGCCCTCCGAAGAGCCACTGCTTGCTCGCGGCGCTCGCACTGGTCTGCGGCGAGACCGTTCCGGTCTCCCGCCTGGTCGACCTGGTCTGGGCCGAGGATCCGCCCCGGACTGCCGAGAAAATCCTGCAGACCTACGTGATGCAGCTCCGTGCGGCGCTCGGAGCAACCGCCCTGGAGCGATCCGGTTCCGGCTACCGCCTCGCACTGGGCCCCGGCAGCGTCGACGCGGCGCGCTTCGAGGACCGCCTGGCCTCAGGTGACGTCGACGCCGCCCTGGCGGAGTGGACCGGGCCACCCCTCGCGGGACTCGATGCGCCGGGACTGGCCCCGCAGGCGGCCCGGCTTTCCGAGCGGTGGATGGAAGCGACCGAGGCCCGGATGGCGAGGCTGGTAGAGGACGATCCGCGGGGAGCGATCGCGGTCCTGAAAGGGCTCACCGCCGAGCACCCGTTCCGCGAGGAGCTGTGGGCGCTGCTGATGACCGCCCTCTACCGAACGGGCCGCCAAGCCGAGGCACTTTCGGCGTACCGCAGAGCCCGAGAGCGGCTTGTCGAGGAGCTCGGCGTCGAGCCCGGGCCGCGGCTGCGACAGGTCGAATCGATGATTCTCGATCAGGACGAACGCCTGCGACCGATGCCTTCGGACCCTGCACCTTCAGCGCCACCGGCCACCTCCCAGCCGAGCGACCTCCCCACAAGAGCCACTCCGCTTTTGGGCCGGCGTCGCGAGCTGGCTGAAGTGGAGCGGTCTCTGGAGCTGTCGCCGGTGGTCACCGTGACCGGGCCCGGCGGCATCGGAAAGACCCACCTCGCCCTCACCGTGGCGACCCGGATCCAGACGTCCTACCGAGACGGGGCGTACCTGGTGGACCTCTCCAAGCGCACGGGCCACGACGACGCCGCCCGGGCAGTCCTGGACGCACTCGCTCTGCCGGAGGCGCCCGGCCAACAACCGGTAGAGACCGTCACAGGAGCCCTGCGGCGGCGGCGGACCCTGCTGGTTCTCGACAACTGCGAGCACGTCGTCGATAGCGCCGCCACCACCTGCCGGGCACTCGCCGACCAGTGCCCGGGCGTCAAGGTGCTCGCTACATCCCGGGAGCCACTGGCCATCGGCACCGAGCAGCTCGTCCCGCTGCCGCCGCTGGACCCTGCCGGAGCCGGCGCCGAGCTGTTCGCCCAACGCGCCCTCTCACTCGACCCCAACTTCGACCCGGCCGCCTGGCGAGCGGACGTCACCGAGATCTGTCGTCGCCTCGACGGGGTGCCGCTGGCCATCGAGCTCGCCGCCGCACGCTCGCGCGCACTGACCCCGCCGCAGTTGCTCGATCGCCTGCACGACCGGCTCCGGCTCCTGGTCGGCGGCCGACGGGACCGAGTGGAAAGACACCGCACGCTTCGGGCGACCTTGGACTGGTCCTACGACCTCCTCAGCCCGACCGAACAAGCCGCGTTCGGTCGGCTCTCCATATTCAGCGGACCATTCGATCTCGACGCTGCCGAGCGCGTCGCCGCCGGAGGCATCCTCGACGCCGTGGACGTCGACGACCTCGTGGGCTGCCTCGTGGACCGGTCACTACTCAGCGTGGAGACCGGGCCCAAGGGCGAGCGGCTCTACCGGATGCTGGAAACCATCCGCCAGTACGCCGCCGAGACCCTCACCGACTCCGGCGAGACCGAAGCGGTACAGCGCCGTCACGCCGACTGGTGCCTGGGCGAGGTCCGAGACATCCACCGCACTCTCACTGGGCCAGAGGAAGTCGCCGGGGTCGAACGGCTTGAAACCCTGTGGCCCGAGCTACGGGCGGTGGTTGAACAACACCTCGTCTCCGGTCAGCTCCGTGACGTGGTCGAGCTCGTAGAGCCCGTTGCCGGGGAGGTGCTGCTGCGCAGTCGACAGGAGATCGGTGACTGGGCTGAACGCGTTCTCGAAGCCAGCGACGGCGACCAGGAACTGTCCGTGTTCGGGCTGGTGTGGGCGGCGCACCGCCATGCACTCGCGCAGAGTCCCAATGCCTACGACCGGCTGGTGCATCAACACCCGGAGCCAGACAACCCGCTCGTTCGACACGGGAGCGCCTTTGCCCACGAGAACTGGGAAACACTCCTCCAACTAGTGCCTGAGGCGATTGCCGAACGCCGCCGTCGCGGGCAGTCCTTTCTCGCCGAGCTCATGGAGACCGACATTCTGGCCTCGTATCTCAACCTCGGCCGCTTCTCCGAGCTCGAGCAGCTAGCGCCCTCGCTGACCGAGCGATACCGCACCCACGGCCCACCCACCCTCCTGAACTGGACCCTGATGCTGCACGGCTACGGCGCCGCGTTCCAAGGCGACCACGACCGCGCCGACCAACTGTTCGAGCAGGCAGCCGAGGTCGAGGTACCGGGCCGGACTCACACCCCCAGCACCGCCGTCTCGGCGCGCGTGGCGTTCCGGCGCGGCGAGACCAAGAAGGCCTACTCGCTGCTCCTCCGTCACGTCGATGATCTCCTCGACACCGGCAACATGCAAGGAGTCGGGGTCGCCGCCATCGAGCTCGTGCGCATGATGCATCACGCAGACAGGAAGGACGAGGTCGCTGAGCTCCTCGCCTACCTCGAGAACAGCCCGCTCCTCGAATCCCCGTTCTTCCGGGGGCTCCTCTCCCAGCCGTTGGCTGAGTCGCACGCCGCAACCGGGTCGGCCAGCCCGGCACCGGTCATCGCCGACGACCGCAGCGCGGCCGAATCCATGGAGCAACTGCTCAGGGCCCTGGTCGCAGATTCCCCGGAGACGACCCACGGCTAACCCACGGGGCAAATCCACGTGACAGCGTTGCTCGCCGCGACATGTGTCTACTTGGCCCCGGTCCGGGACCCAAGCGCCCTTTTGCGCAGCTGCCTGCCAGCAGCAGGCAAGGGAACTCCCGGGTGGCGCATAGGCGGCGTTGTGACGCACACGCCGGCAACCGCATCGATCGGAGCAGAGACGCGAACGCGCAACCCCGCGAGCTCAGGGCACGTCCGGAGAGGGCGGGGCCACTCCGACGTGCAACTCCCTAGCATCAGGCCTCAAAGACCGACTGGAGCCGCAGGGTTGCACGTCGAACTGGCCCTCGCGGCGCGGAGCCGTGCGACCGACGCTCGCAAGATCCGGTAGTCGGCAGTGCCCCACTCTGGGCGAAAGGAAGCGCCCGTACCCGGTTTCGATCTGAAGGCCTCAGCGCCCGAAGCGGTGCCTCCCGGGCGATGCCGAGCGACGACACGCAACAGCTTGGAGCACTTCGTCGAGTGCCTCCTCCAGGTCGGGGACATCGCGGTTGTAGACCAGGCCGCGGTCGAGCTGCACGGCCAGTTCGCGTAGCGCGTCGGGCCAGGCCGCGCCCTTGGGAGCC
>CAVSKH010000002.1:0-875797 GCA_963728505.1 uncultured Actinomycetota bacterium
GGAGGGTGAGCCGGAAGCGGGCACCCTCGTCGGTGCCGACGAGGGTGACGTCGCCGCCGTGGGCGCGGGCCAGGGCGCGCGCGATCGGCAGGCCGAGCCCGGTGCCGCTCCCGCGGGACCGGACGCGGTCGGCGCGGTAGAAGCGCTCGAAGACCCGCTCCCGATCGGCCTCGGCGACGCCGGCGCCGTCGTCGGTGACCTCGACGACGACCTGCCCGTCGCGCAGGCCGGCGGCCAGCGCGACGTGACCGCCGCCGTACCGCGATGCGTTGTCCACCAGGTTGCGGACCACCCGGCGCAGCGCCTCCTCGTCGCCGGTCGCAGGGGCGGCTGACACCTGGCTGGTGTCGATGTCGGCCCCCGCCGCCCGAGCGCGGGCCGCCTCCTCGAGCACCAGGACGTCCAGGTCGATCGGGTCGCGCCGGAGCCGCATGCCCTCGTCGCCGGACGCCAGGGTCAGCAGGTTGCGCACCAGGGCCTCCATCTCGTCCGTCGCGGCCAGCGCACCGTGGCGCAGCTCGTCGACGTCCACCTCGTCAGGGCGGTCCAGAGCCACCTCGATCGACGCGCGCTGCGCGGCCAGCGGGCTGAGCAGGTCGTGCGAGACGTCGGCGACGAACTCGCGTTGTCTTCGGGCCGCGTCCTCCAGCCTCGCGAGCATCGCGTTCATCGTGCTGGCCAGGCGGCCCACCTCGTCGTGGGCGTCACCACCGTCGACGCGGGTGTCGAGGCGTTCGTCGGTGATGCCGTCGACCTCGGCGCGGATCCGGTCCAGGCGGCCCAGCACCCGCCCCACCACCAGCCAGGTCACCGACCCCAGCAGCGCGACGACGACCGGCACCCAGATCCACAGCAGCCGACGCAGCGTGCGCGACGCCTCGTCGACCGACTCCAGGCTGTCGCCGACGTACGCCGTGACGCGGCCACGCGGCGTGTCGCGGGAGGCGCCCCACAGCCGGTAGGTCTCGGTCTCCGCGTCATCGGGCGCCACCACCTCGCGGACCTCGGGCGCGCTGCCCCCGGCGAAGGTCGCGATCCGCGCCGCGCCGGTCACGTTGGGCGAGGCCGCGAGGACCCGCCCGTCGCCGGCCACCACCTGGGCGACGCCGTCGTCCCCCGGGCTGCGCAGATCCGCCGGGAGCTCTCCCGCCTCGGCCAGCGCGAGCAGGTCGTCGATCCGAGCGCGCGCGAGACTGTCGGAGGCGTCTGTGAGGTTGCGGTGCAACGTCGAGACCAGCAGGAGGGAGCCGGCGGTGAGCGTGAGTCCGAAGACCACGACCGAGACCAGGGTCGCCGTCGCCCGCAGGCTCGGTCGAGGGCGGGGCCGAGGGCCGGGTCGAGGGCGAGGTCGAGGTCGGGGCCGCCGGGTCATCAGGCCGCCTCCCGGTCGTCGACGACGCGATAGCCCACCAGCCGCACGGTCTGCAGGCTGTGCCGGCCGAAGGGTTCGTCGATGCGCTGACGCAGCTGGCGCACGTAGACCTCGACGATGTTCGGGTCGCCGTCGTAGGTGAAGTCCCAGACGTGCTCGAGGATCGCCGCCTTGGAGACCGGGTCACCAGCCCTGCGCATCAGCAGCTCGAGCAGCGAGAACTGGCGCGGCGTGAGCGCCACGTCCGTGCCGTCGCGGCGTACCTCTCGAGAAGCGGGGTCCAGCCACAGGTCGCCCACCTCCAGGGCGACCGGGCGCTCCTGCCCGCCGCGGCGCACCAGGGCTCGCAGCCGCGCGGTCAGGACCTCGAAGGAGAAGGGCTTGGCCAGGAAGTCGTCGGCCCCGGTGTCGAGCGCACGCGCCTCCTCGCGAGGCGCCGAACGCGCCGTGAGCATCAGGATCGGCGTCCAGTCGCCGGCGTCACGCAGCCGCGAGCACAGCTGGTCACCGGGCAGGCCCGGGAGCATCACGTCGAGGACCAGCGCGTCGTAGTCGTTCTCGACGGCGAACCACTCGCCCTCGATCCCGTCGAGCGCCACGTCCACGGCGTACCCCTCCCCCTGCAGGCCGCGCCGCAGAGCGGCGGCGAGCTGCTTGTCGTCCTCCACGACCAGGATCCGCACCCGTCCAGCGTCGCACCGCGGCGCTGAAGCCGCGCTGAATGCCGGCTGAAGACTTCGGGGCCGTCGGCGGCTTCAGGCTGGCTTCAGCCGCCGGCTGTGAGGCTTGTCGGGACAAGACGTCAGCGGGAAGGTAATGACATGACCAAGCGACGGATCCTGGGCACCGGCATCGCGACGCTGGCGGTCGCCGGCGCGGTGGTCGGCGGCGTCGCGGCCGCGGGCACCGAGGACGACGGCCCCGCGAGCCACTCCTACACCTCCGAGCAGGCCGACGCAGCCACCGAGGCGGCGCTGGACGCCACCGGCGGCGGCACCGCCAACAGCGTCGAGACCGACGACGAGAACGGCGCCACCTACGAGGTCGAGGTCACCAAGCCCGACGGCAACACCGTCGACGTACGCCTGGACGAGGACTTCGAGGTCGTCGTCATCGAGGGCGACGGCGAGTAGACAGCGCCCGGACCAGCGACCCGGAAGGGCTCGACAAGCTCGACCACCGGAGACGGTCGCTGCGCTCCCTCCTCAGGGCGGGCGACAGGGTCGCCCCCCGACGCGCGACAATCGAGGCATGCCCTTCGAGATCCCCGAGAACATCCACCCCCACTGCGCCCAGCTGGCCTGGTTGCTCGGCCGCTGGCGCGGCAACGGCGAGGGTGACTACCCCACGATCGAGAAGTTCAGCTGGGGCCAGGAGCTGATCTTCCAGCAGGACGGGCGCCCGTTCTTCCACTACACCGCCTTCGCGTGGATCGTCGACGAGGAGGGCAACAAGGTGCGCGACGCCGCGCAGGAGGCCGGCTTCCTGCGATGCCACGAGAGCGGTGAGGTGGAGCTCCTGCTCAGCCACCAGAGCGGGATCAGCGAGCTCTTCCTCGGCCAGATCGACGGGCCCCGGCTCCACCTGACCACCGACGCAGTGATGCGCACCTCGACGGCGAAGGAGGTCACCGCCGGGCAACGGATGTACGGCCTGGTCGAGGGCGACCTCTGGTACGCCATGGACATGGCCGCCGAGGGCCAGGAGCTGCAGCCCCACCTCTGGGGCAAGCTGGTCCGCGCCTGAGCCGGGCGGCTCAGTAGACCAGCGCCTGCACGTCGTCGGCGAGAGACTCCTCGACGAACGACGCCGCCCCGGCGATCCGCACCCCCGGCAGCAGGTCGTCCTGACCGAGCTCGCGGCGCTTCACGCACTGGGTGCACGCGGTGAGCTGCCCCAGCGCCAGGACGCCGTCGCGCAGCTCGGCCAGCGGCGCCGCCAACGGCAGCTCGACCTCCTCGGCCCGACCCGGCACCGCGAACCACACCGCGTCACCGGTCAGCCACATCGACACCTCGACACCCGACGCGGCGGCGGTGGAGGCGACGGTGAAGGCCTGGTTGGCGCGTTCGAGCGCCTCCACGCCCGCGGTCAGCTTCACGACGAGATTCCGCATGAGGCCGAGGCTACTGCGCCCTGCTGCCGGCCCGTTCCGAGCCGAGCCCGATCTCGTCGCCCACCGAGATCCGGCCGGGCCGCACGACCTCGGCGTAGACCGCGAGCTCGAGGTCGCGCTCGCCCAGCGGCTGCAACCAGGCGCTCGGCTCAGCGACGCCGTCCTGGGCGAGGTCGATGGTGCGGCAGCGGACGGTGTTGGCGGTGAACCGCACGACGGTGCTGCCGATCCGCACCTCCCGGCCGACCCAGGTCTCCTCGACGAACGGCTCGTCGGTCTCCACCACCAGGTTGGCGCGCAGCCTGCGAGCGTCCGGCGGGCCGCCGTACCTCTCGGCGCACCAGCGCAGGCTCGCGGTGCCGACCAGGCTGACCGGGCTGTCATCCATGTGGGGTGTGGCCTGCTCGGGCTGCACGCTGACGGCCGCGTCCATGCTCTGGCTGAGGTGGCGGTCGAGCTCCGGATCGCCGACCTGCCAGCTCAGCCCACCACGGGTCACCGTGACCTGGTCGCTCCCGGCCGAGGCGGCGTACTCGAAGACCGCGTCGCGGCGCCGGAACCTGCGGGAGTCCTTGGCGCAGGCGAGCCGGCCATCTTCGTCGACCACTGCGTACCAGCGGTCCCAGGTCAGCCCGCGCTCCACGACCTCAGCGTGCTGCAGGCTCTCGCCGCCCATCGCCTTGACCGGGTAACGCCGGATCGCCACGACCTCCACCCCCGCATCGTAGGTCGGGGGGCAGTTTCCCAAGGGATGTCGGCCAACTGCCACTCCCCACGAGTTGCTTCTCGAGGGGAGTGGCGGTTGGTCGTGGGGGGTCGGGGAGCGGCGTACGCTCGAGGGCATGGAGCCGGTCCTCGTCGCCTTGATGGTGCTGATCCTGCTGTTGGCCGCCGTGATCGGGGTCTACCTGCTGCGCAAGCTGATCAACAGCCAGCACGATCGCTGAGGGGCCTTCCGACCGACGTGCACTTCGCGGCCCGTGACTCGATGAAGCGCCCCGTGCGGGAGTAGTGCACGTCCGACGACAGAGGGGCCGCGGGGAGTCTCAGGCGGCGGGGCGGACCTGGAGCAGGTCGCGCGCCTGGTCCGGAGACATCGGCGGGCGCTGAACCAGCCGGCCGAGCTCGGCGACGCGGCTGACCAGCTCCTCGTTGTGGGTCACCGGCACGCCGCGGGCAAGGGTGAGCGTGTCCTCCATGCCGACCCGCAGGTGGCCGCCCTTCGAGAGCGCGGCGAGCGCGACGGTCAGGCTCGAGCGGCCGATGCCGGTGGCTGACCAGGAGGTGGTCTCGGCCGGCAGCGCGTTGACGGCGGCGACCAGGGCGTCGGCGGTGCCGGGCATGCCGCCAGGCACGTTCATGACGAGGTCGCAGTGGACCCGGCCGCCGTACGGGAGGCCGTGCTGAGCGAGCAGGCGGTGCAGCGCGGCCACGTGACCGAGGTCGAAGAGCTCGAACTCCGGCACCACCTGGCGCTCCTGGCTGAGCTGGTAGAGGTCCACGATGAACGGCCACGGGTTGGTGAAGACGTCGTCACCGAAGTTGACGGTGCCCATCGTGAGGCTGCAGGAGTCGGGTGCGGCGTCGAGCACGCGGAGCCGGTCCTCGAGCGGATCGTGCACGGAGCCGCCGGTCGAGAGCTGGACGACGAGGCCGGTCTCGGAGCGCATCGCGCCCACGGTGTCGGTGAGTCGGCTGACGTCGAGCGTGGGCCGGTGGTCGTCGTCTCGAAGGTGCAGGTGGATCATCGCCGCACCGGCTGACTCGCACCTCTGGGCAGTCTCGACGAGCTCGGGCAAGGTGGTGGGGAGCTGGGGGACGTCGGCCTTGCTGGTCTCGGCTCCGGTGGGGGCCACGGTGAGCAGCAGCGTTTCCATGCCGAGCATCGTGTCAGAATCCCCCGCGTCCGGTCGAACCACAGACAGGAGGTCGTCCTGATGCGCACGGTCCTGCAACGAGTTTCTTCGGCTTCAGTGGTGGTTGACGGGAAGGTCGTCGGGGCTGTTGCCGACCCCGGCCTGCTGGTCCTGCTCGGCGTCACCCACGACGACGGGCAGCGCGAGGTCGAGTGGATCGCGCGCAAGGTGTGGGAGACCAGACTGTTCGACGAGGAGCGATCAGCCTCCGAGATCGGTGCGGAGCTGCTGGTGGTCAGCCAGTTCACGTTGTACGGCGACGCCCGCAAGGGCCGCCGACCCACGTGGGCGGCCGCGGCGCCCGCAGCGGTCTCGGAGCCGCTGTACGAGGCGGTCTGCCACGAGCTGGCTCGGCTGGGCGCACGGGTTTCGCGTGGGGTCTTCGGCGCGCAGATGCAGGTCTCGCTGGTGAACGAGGGCCCGGTGACTCTGATCCTGGACACGGCTCGCTGAGACCTGAGTGGCGTGAGGGGCCATCTGTGACTGCTGATGGCAGCCGTCCACAGGGCCCGCTTGCTCGATTGTGAGAGCAGGCGAGCGCTCGGGTACCGTCCGCCGGGTTGTCAGCAGACCACCTCCCGGGGGAAGAGATGAGGCGTCCAGGCGTGCACCGGCCCGCGCTCGTGGGGCTCGTCGTGGCGCTCGCCGTTGGGCTCGCCGGGTGCAGCGACGACCCGGCGCCGTCCGGATCGCCCCAGCCGACTGCTTCCTCCTCCGCCACGCCCAGCGCGTCGGTGCCCACGTTGCCTGAGGCTGCGAAGGGGGACGGACCCAAAGCGGCCGAGGCTTTCGTGCGGCACTACGTCGATCTCATCAACTACGGGTTGGCGACGTTGGACAGTCGTCCGCTTGCGGAGGCGTCCACGGAGGAATGTGACGGCGTGCAACTACTTCATTGACGCCATCGCGACTGACACGCGAACGCGATGGCAACGTATATCGGGTGGGCGAGTGGACAGGTCCAGCGAAGTTGACAGCGACTCGCCGCATGCTCCGAGACCGAGTATGACGTCCGTGCGCATCGTCGAGATCTCGGGGGCCGAGCGAGTCGTACAGAGACATCCGCAAGGCGAGGCGCCGTTTCCGACAGCGACAAGACGCCGTACAACTTCATCGTCAGTACAGCGGCCGATGGCGCTTTCGATGTCAGCGCAATCGTAGGGATCGCCGCAGTGAGGTTGGCACTCGTCGTGGCTCTGCCCTGGCCGTCATCCTGTATGCCGCCACTCCAGCGGCGCCGCTGCGCGCATGCGATGCCTCAGCGACGCGTGCAGGTCCGCGGGCTGTCCGTTGGCGTCGGCGCTCAATGCACATCGGTGGCAGCGATCAGGGCGGCGAGGCGTCGCCGGGTCGCTGTGTCGGACGACGAGTCCCCGTACGTCGAGTACGAGTGGCGCAATCCCTGCACGAACGGTCCCATCTCCGACGCGAACTGCGGCGCCGCGCAGGTGTGCCCCAGACCGAACCAGCGGCTGTGGGATCTCTTCGGCCGTGTCGCAGGTGAAGGGTGGACCCTGATCAGGTCCGAGTGTCACGGGGCAGATCCTCCGGCCGCCTTCCAACCGCCGGAGGTGACGCCCGGGATGGTGCTTGAGGAGCTGCGCCGGGTCGGGCTGCCGGCCCTGGAGATCCAGGTGCAGCCCGAGGGCAAGACGCTGGTCAACTTCGACACGATCTTCCACACCGACCCGCGCCCGGTGGACGTGGACCTGACGATCCTGGGGCAGGCGGTGCAGGTGCATGCGACGCCGGCGAGCTACGTGTGGCAGTTCGGCGACGGCGATGCCCTCACCACCTCCAGCCCGGGGGCGGCGTACCCGAGCAGGGAGATCGTGCACCGCTACCTCGAGGCCGGGCTGACGATGCAGCCCTCGGTGTCCGTGGCCTATGGCGCTCGCTTCCGGGTGGGCGGCGGCGCCTGGCAGGACGTCGGCGGCACGGTGACGATCCCGGGACCGCCGGAGGGGCTGCGCGTCGTCGAGGCGGTCGGCGTCCTCTCCGGCGAGCACGACTGAGCCCCCGCCGACCTGACGCCCGCGGTCAATGACCGGTCTTGTGCGCGAAAGTGCACCTCGTAGACCCTCCACAGCGTGAAAGACCGGTCTTGTGCGTGGAAACCCACGCAGCGACACGGCGCGCGCGGGGGACGGTCAGCTGACGCGAGCGACGGGGACGCCGACGAGGGAGCCGTACTCGGTCCAGGAGCCGTCGTAGTTCTTCACGTCGTCGAACCCGAGCAGCTCGCGCAGCACGAACCAGGTGTACGCCGAGCGCTCACCGATCCGGCAGTAGGTGATGGTCGGCCGGCCCTCGACCACACCGGCGCCGGTGTAGATCGAGCGCAGCTCGTCGTCGCTGCGGAAGGTGCCGTCGTCGTGGGAGGCCCGGCTCCACGGCACGTTGACCGCGGTGGGGATGTGACCGGCGCGCTGTGACTGCTCCTGCGGCAGGTGCGCCGGCGCCAGCAGCCGCCCGGTGAACTCGTCGGGAGAGCGTACGTCGATCAGGTTGCTCGACCCGATCGACGCCAGCACCTCATCGCGCAGCGCACGCAGGCTCCAGTCCGGCTCGCTGGCTTCGTACGACGTCGGCGCGCGCGACGGCAGGTCCTCGGTCAGGGGCCGCGCCTGGAGCTCCCACTTCTTGCGGCCACCGTCCATCAATTTGATATCAGCGTGACCATAAATAGTGAAGACCCAGTAGGCGTAGGCCGCGAACCAGTTGTTGTTGCCGCCGTACATCACCACGGTGTGGTCACGGGTGATGCCGCGCTCGGCCATCAGGCCCTCGAAGCCGGCCTTGTCGACGAGGTCGCGGCGGGTCTGGTCCTGCAGGTCGCGGGTCCAGTCCAGCCGCACAGCACCGGGGATGTGGCCGAGGTCGTAGGCCGTGACGTCCTCGTCGATCTCGACCACGACGACGTCAGGGTCGTCGAGATGCTCCGCCACCCAGTCGACGCTCACGAGCACGTCGTCACGGGACATGGGGGGCCTTCCTGGTCTCGACGGGCTCGACCGGCGTGGTCGATCCCAACACTGCGTGGCCTCGACGAGACCGACGGACTGCGTCAGGTGCTGCGCGGCGCAAGACGCAGAAGCAGAAGATACATCTCGCAGCCGAGGCAGAAACCGAAGCCCGCATTGAGGAACGCCGCCGCGAGCGCCATCGCGGTCGCCACCAACGTCACCACCGGCGCACCCAGCACCACACCAACCAGCGCGACCACTGCGAAGGCCAGACCGACGCCCTGGGCGAACCGGGGCGGCTGCGCCGGCTCCAGCTCGGTCGGGCGGCCGATCCGCGGGATCACGAACCGCCGGAACACCCAGGCGTACGGCGTGCGGGCCGGCCCCAGCGCGACCCCGGCCAGGAACGCGACGGCCTGCGCCGCCAGCAGCACGGCCGTCAGCGTCGAAGGCGCGGCGACCAGGGCCAGGAGCAGGACTGCGGAGGTGAGGGTCGCGGCGAAACGCTGCCCGCGCGGGTCGACGTACGCCGGCGCGGCGGCAGGGGAGGCAGTGGCGGGCGCGGTGCCCACGGGCTGGGTGGTGGTCATGCGGATGCTCCTGAGTGGCGGCGGACGAGACGGCTCGTGGGGCTCGCCGGCGACGAGACCCTCAGGGCAGCAGACAGAGCGACGACCGGACGCGGCAGTGGTCCACTGCGCGGTCGCGGGTCAGCAGGATCGTCGGCACGAGACCAAGGGTAGGGGCGAATCGGGCATTCCTGCGCCGGGAAGTCCATGATGCGGGCGTGATGTCCGCCATACGGACGCCCGGTAGGGTGACTGGGTTCCACGCCCCGGCCGCCAGGCCGCCCCGAACTCCAGGGAGCCACCGTGCGCAAGGCCTTCATCACCGGCATCACGGGCCAGGACGGCTCGTACCTCGCCGAGCTCCTGTTGGAGAAGGGCTACGAGGTGCACGGCGTGGTGCGCCGCTCCTCCCTGATCAACCGCGACCGCGTCGACCCGCTGTGGTGGGGCCCCACCAGCGACCGGTTGCACCTGCACTACGGCGACATGAGCGACGCGGTCAGCCTCAACGCCCTGATCGGCCAGATCCGTCCCGACGAGGTCTACAACCTCGCCGCGCAGAGCCACGTCAAGGTCTCCTTCGAGATGCCGGAGTACACCGCCTCCGCCGACGGCCTGGGCACGCTGCGGCTGCTCGAGGCGATCCGCGCCGCGGGGCTGGTCGACTGCCGCTTCTACCAGGCCTCCACCTCGGAGATGTTCGGCGCCAGCCCGCCGCCGCAGGACGAGCGCACCCCCTTCCAGCCGCGGTCGCCGTACGGCATCGCCAAGCTGTTCGCCCACTGGACGACGGTCAACTACCGCCAGGCCTACGGGATGTACGCCGTCTCGGGGATCCTCTTCAACCACGAGTCACCCCGGCGCGGCGAGTCCTTCGTGACCCGCAAGATCACGCGCACCGTCGCTCACATCAAGCGCGGTCTGACCGATCGCCTGGTGCTGGGCAACGTCGACGCGGTGCGGGACTGGGGCTACGCCAAGGAGTACGTCGAGGGGATGTGGCGGATGCTCCAGCAGGACGCGCCGTCGGACTACGTGCTGGCGACCGGGGTCGGGACCACGGTGCGGGAGTTCGCGCGGATGGCCTTCGAGCACGTCGGGCTGGACTGGACGGACTACACCAGCTTCGACGAGCGCTACGAGCGACCGGCCGAGGTCGACGCCCTGATCGGCGACGCAAGCCTGGCCGAGCGCACGCTCGACTGGCGCGCCGAGACCAAGGTCGAGGCCCTCGCCCAGCTCATGGTCGAGGCCGACCTGGAGCGGATCGACCGCCCCGACACCCGGTTCTTCGACAACAGCTGAGCGGCACCTCGCTCGTCGGACGTGCGACTCGGCCCGGAAATGCGAATCCGGGAGGGATCGGGCCGGTAGTGCACGTCGTGCGGCGGCCCTAGACGACTTCACCCAGCGCTGCGATCACCTGCTCCTTGCGAGGCGCACCGACCGCCCGGGACACCTCTCGCCCGTCCGCCCCGATGATGACCGTGGTCGGCGTGCGGCGGATGCCCAGCGCCCGCACCGCCTCCAGGTGACTCTCCGCGTCCACCTCGACGTGGGTCACGCCCGGGACGATCTCGGCCACCTCGCCCAGCACCCGGCGAGCCACGCGGCAGGGGGCACAGAAGGCGGAGGAGAACTGCACCAGCGTCGCCCGGTCGCCGTACGCCTGCGCCGGGACGGCGCTTCCCAGACTGGTCCGGACCAGTTCGTGGGGGTTGTGGTCGTCCTGGCCCCAGTCCGAGCGGTCCGCGGAAGGCAGGTGGCCGTCCGCGTCGAGCAGGCCCGGCTCCGGAGGCGCGGCGCCCGGCGCGGGTCGGGTGCGGGGCTCCTCGAGCAGCGGGCCGGCCGGGACCGCTGGGGTCGCGGACCCGCGGAACCTGCCGTCGGTGCGCCGACGCCACAGGCCGAACGCCGTCGCGCTCAGCAGGACGGCGATCGCGAGCCACGCTCCGACTGTCATGGAGCCATCGTCCCAGGAGCTCGGTTGATCAGGGCTATGGTCCCGAGGCCCGTCTCGCCGCAGGCGGCGCGCACCAGGCTCTCGTGCGGCTCACGGAGCGAAGGACGGGAGCGACGAGCCGACCCGATCCCCCGCCGGGCCGGCCCGTCTGAGCATGACAACGAGCCCGCTGACCTCGGGTTATGCGCCACAACGAAAAAGAGCCGCGGACCACACCCCCACAGTGGTCCGCGGCGCAGGCGGCGGGTGACCGCGCGCTCTGTGAGGGACAACGAGGGTGTCGGGGTGGGAGTTACGTCCCGATTCGGACTGGCATGGTCCAGTCATCAACTACCGCGGTGGTACGGACCGTTAGTAGGCGTCGTACGCCATGTTGAGCGACCGTAACCCCGATTTACATGGGGGAGGTGGGGTGGGTGGCTAGCCGCCGGCGAAGGGGGGCAGGAACTCCAGGGTCACACCGGCGGGGACGACGACGTCGGTGGCGGCGGCCGCGCCCACGGGGCGGTCCCCGACCAGGACCGAGCAGACGCTCAGCACCCGAGCCAGGTCAGCGCGCTCGGGCAGGGCCGCCACCACTGCCGCACGCACCTGCGCCACGGTGGGCGACGGGCCCGCGGCGACGGTCACCTCACCGGTGCCGGCGGCCGCGCGTGCCGAGGCCCACAGGTGGACTCGGACCTGTTCAACGCTCACATTCGCTATCCTGCCACCCTGCAATGACGAGAGGAGGACTCGCCGGTGCGGTCCGTCCTCCTGCTCACGAGCAGCCTCCAACCCTCCCTCGAGGTGCTCCCCGCGCTCGGCCTGCTGCCCTACACGGTCAAGGTGCTGCCCGCCGAAGGCACCGCGCTGCTGGAGTCACCGCCGGTCGACGCCGTGCTGGTCGACGGTCGTTCCGACCTCGCCAAGGCACGCGACCTGGGTCGCCTGATCCGCACCCTCGGGTCCAGCACCCCCACGATCCTGGTGGTGACCGAGGGCGCCCTGCCGGTGATCGCCTTCGACTGGGGCTACGACGACGTCGTGCTGGTCGGCGCCGGCCCGGCCGAGCTCGAGGCACGGCTGCGCTTCGCCACCGAGCGAATCCGCGCCGGCGAGCCCGAGGCGGCGGACGCCCACGTGATCCGCTCGGGCGAGATCACGATCGACGAGGCCAGCTACACCGCCCGCCTCGGGGGCAAGGTGCTCGACCTGACCTACAAGGAGTTCGAGCTCCTGAAGTACCTCGCCCAGCACCCCGGCCGGGTCTTCACCCGCGAGCAGCTGCTCCAGGAGGTGTGGGGCTACGACTACTTCGGCGGCACCCGCACCGTCGACGTGCACGTACGCCGGCTGCGGGCCAAGCTCGGCACCGACCACGAGCAGCTGATCGGCACGGTGCGCAACGTCGGTTACCGCTTCGTCCTTCCCCCTCGCACGAGCGAGGTCGAGGGCGAGCCGGCCGTCACGTGAGCGGCGTCCACCGCGTCCCCGGCTCCGAGTGGGGCCCCGCGTGGGCCGACGCCGTACGCCACGTGATCGAGGAAGCCACCCGCGCCGACGGGCAGCCACCGGTCGACGAGGCCGTCGAGCTGATGCTGGCCAACCATGGGCTCGAGCACGCCGAGCTGTGGGTGTCCGGGCCCGAGCCCGCGGCGGTCCGAGCGTTCGCCCTGGCCCACTGGCGCGACGGCACAGACACAGGTCCGACGAGCCTCGACCTGGTCACCGCGCCGGAGGCGCGTCGCCAGGGCCTGGCCGGCGCGCTCTCCGTGGCCGCGCTGGCGACCCGGCCAGACCCGTGGACGGCGTGGTCGCACGGTGACCACCCGGCTGCGCGTCGGCTGGCGCAGCACCACGGGTTCGCGGCCACGCGCTCGCTGTGGGTGATGCGGCTGGCGCCCGAGGTCGCCGTACCGAGCGGGGAGGTGCCGGACGGCACCCGGCTGCGGGGTTTCCGACCCGACGCCGACACCGACATCGACGGCGTCGTCGCGGTCAACGCCGCGGCCTTCGCCGACCACCCGGAGCAGGGCGCGATGGACCGCGCGGGGCTGCTGGAGCGCGCGGCGCAGCCGTGGTTCGACCCCGAGGGCCTGATCGTCGCCGAGCGCGAGGGTGAGGTCGTCGGCTTCCACTGGACCAAGGCCCACCCGGCGAGCGCGGGCCGCGACGCCCACGGCGAGGTCTACGTCATCGGCGTCTCGCCCACCATGCAGGGCAGCGGTCTCGGCTCGGCGCTGCTCGGCGCCGGCATCGATCACCTGCGGGACCGTGGCCTGGGCGAGGTCGTGCTGTACGTCGAGTCCGACAACCCCGCGGTCCGGCTCTACGAGCGTCTCGGGTTCACCCACGCCGACGACGACACCCACGTGCAGTTCACCCGCGGCTGAGGGGCCCTCGTCGCCAGTTCCGCGGCAGCGCGGCTCACCGGCGCTCGATCCCGGCCAGCACCGCGTCGCGGGCAGCCTCCCACCGTTCGCGCCACGGCCCGATCGGCTCGAGGCCGGCGTCGCGCACCGTGTCGTGACCGAGCACCGAGTAGCCGGGGCGTGCGGCGGCACGTCGGTACTGCGAGGAGGGGACGCCCTGGATCTCGGGCACGCCGGGGAGCCCCGCCACCACGGCCTCCGCGAAGCCGAACCAGGTCGCTTCCCCGCTCGAGGTCGCGTGATAGGTCCCCGGCGGCGCCCCACCGGCCAGCAGCCGCTCGATGAGACCGGCCACGTCCACGGTCCACGTCGGCTGGCCGCGCTGGTCGTCCACCACGCTCAGCCGCTCACCCGCCTGGGCCCGCTGGGCGATGGTCCTGGGGAAGCAACGAGCGTTCGCGCCGTACAACCAGGCGGTGCGCACGATCAGGTGGTCGGCGGCCTCGCGACGCGCGGCATCCTCACCGGCGGCCTTGCTGCGGCCGTACGCCGACAGCGGGGCGCGAGCCGCGTCGGCGGCGTAGGGGGACCGCGCACGACCGTCGAACACGTAGTCGGTGCTCACCTGGACGACACGGGCTCCGCGCGCGGCGGCGGCACGTGCCACCAGACCCGCGCCGACCTCGTTGACCGCGCGGGCCGCGGCCTCGTCGGCCTCCGCCGCGTCGACGTCGGTCCACGCCGCGCAGTTCACGACCGCGTCGGCGCCGCGGACGGCGCCCGTCACGTCATCGCCGGACGTCACGTCGAGCTCGCTGCGAGCGGGGGCCAGGACGTCGTGGCCGCGGTTGCGCAGCAGGACTGCCAGGTCACGCCCGAGCATGCCTGAGCCACCCGTGACGACGATGCGCACGACCACCACCTCCCTCCCGGGCCGGTCACCCGACGTCGATCCCGGCCCACCCTAGATCGCTCCCGGAGGCACGCCCGTGCGGCACACTGTTCGGGTGGAGATCACACCGCTGCCGATCGACGGCGCCTACGTCGTGCAGCCGGACATCCACCACGACGAGCGGGGCGACTTCCTCGAGTGGTGTCGCACGGACCTGCTCGCCCAGACCCTCGGCCGCCCGGTCCCGGTGGCCCAGGGCAACCTGTCGACCTCGGCGCGGGGCGTGATGCGGGGCATCCACTTCTCCACGGTCCCGCCGGGCCAGGCCAAGTACGTCACCTGCGTCACCGGCGCGGTGCACGACGTGGTCGTCGACCTCCGGGTGGGGTCGCCGACGTTCGGCCAGAGTGCCGGAGTGGATCTGGACGCCTCGAACCGGCGCGCTGTCTTCATCGAAGAGGGACTCGGCCACGGCTTCCTGTCGCTCGACGAGGGGTCGACGGTGCTCTACCTGTGCTCCACGGCGTACGAGCCGGCCCACGACCGCGCGATCAACCCGCTCGACCCCGAGCTGGGCATCGACTGGCCGCACCCGCCCGGGGTCGAGCCGGTTCTGTCACCCAAGGACCGCGCCGCACCTTCGCTCCTGGAGGCCATGGAGATGGACATGCTGCCGACCATGGAGCAGGTGCGCGCCCGGCACGCGGATCAGGGCTGAGACCGGTCCGACCACCAGTCGGCCCGGTCGCGATACCAGGCGACGGTCTCGGCCAGGCCCTCGGTGAAGCCGATCCGCGGCTCGTAGCCGAGCTCGCCGTGGATCCTGCTCCAGTCCAGCGAGTAGCGCCGGTCGTGGCCCAGTCGGTCGGTGACCGGCTCGATCCGATCCTCGCCCGCGCCCGCCGCTGCCAGCAGGGCCCGGGTGAGATCGAGGTTGCTCATCTCCTCACCCCCACCGATGTTGTAGACCTCGCCCGGTTGCCCACCCGTCGCCACCAGGTGGACCCCCCGGGAGTGGTCGTCGACGTGGAGCCACTCGCGGACGTTGCCGCCGTCGCCGTACAAGGGCACGGTCTGCCCCCGCTGGAGTCGGGTCAGGAAGAGGGGGATGACCTTCTCGGGGTACTGGTAGGGCCCGTAGTTGTTGCAGCAGCGGGTGATGCACGCCGGCAGGTCGTGGGTGCGGTGGTAGGCCCGCACCAGCAGGTCGGAGCCGGCCTTGGAGGCGGAGTAGGGCGAGTTCGGCTGCAGCGGCGCGTCCTCGGCCCACGAGCCGACGTCGATCGACCCGTAGACCTCGTCGGTGGACACGTGGACGAACCGCTCGACCCCGTGGCTCAGGGCCGCATCCAGCAGGGTCTGGGTGCCCACGACGTTGCTGCGCACGAACTCGGACGATCCCGCGATGGAGCGGTCCACGTGTGTCTCGGCGGCGAAGTGGACCACGACGTCGACCCGGCCCATCAGGTCCTCCACCAACCGGCTGTCGCAGATGTCGCCGTGCACGAACTCGAGGCGGGGGTCGTCCTCGACGGGTCGCAGGTTGGCGAGACGGCCGGCGTAGGTGAGGGCGTCGAGCACCGTGATCGCGTCGGGCTCAAGCAGACCCCACGCGCCGTTCAACAGCGATCGCACGTAGTGGGAGCCGATGAAACCGGCACCCCCGGTCACGAGCAGTCGCATGTTCTCCACCTCGACTCGTCCTTGTTCGCGTCACACTAGGCCCATGCGAGGGATCATCCTGGCCGGTGGGAGCGGGACGCGGCTGCAGCCGATCACGGTCGGCATCAGCAAGCAGCTGGTGCCGGTCTACGACAAGCCCCTGATCTACTACCCGCTGTCCACCCTGATGCTGGCCGGCATCCGCGACATTCTTGTCATCACGACGCCACAAGATCAGGAGCAGTTCGTCCGGCTGCTGGGGGACGGTGCCCGCTTCGGGGTGTCGATCGAGTACGCCGTGCAACCGGAGCCGGCGGGCCTGGCGCAGGCCCTGACCATCGGGGCGGACTTCCTCGCCGGCGAGCCGTGTGCCCTGGTCCTGGGGGACAACATCTTCTACGGCCCCGGGTTCGGGCGGGCCCTGGGCAAGTACGCCGACCCCGACGGCGCGGCGATCTTCGCCTACCGGGTCAGTCGGCCGGAGTCGTACGGCGTCGTCGAGTTCGACGCCCGTGGCCGCGCCACCGGGCTGGAGGAGAAGCCGGCCCAGCCGCGATCCAGCTATGCCGTGCCCGGCCTGTACTTCTACGACTCGGGCGCGGTCGAGATCGCGCGAGCGCTCTCCCCCTCGGCGCGGGGCGAGCTGGAGATCACCGACGTCAACCGCGCCTACCTGGAGCAGGGACGGCTGCACGTCGAGGTGCTCGAACGCGGAACCGCCTGGCTCGACACCGGCACCGTCGACAGCCTCCACGACGCCTCCAACTTCATCCGCACCATCGAGGTGCGGCAGGGCCTCAAGATCGGCTGCCCGGAGGAGGTCGCGTGGACGCAGGGCTGGCTGAGTGACGACGAGGTGCGGCGGTGCGGCGAGGCGCTGCTCACGTCCGGGTACGGCGACTACCTTCTGTCGCTGCTCAGCACTCGCTAGACAGGCACACCAGGCGGGCGCACCCGGCGGGCCGACGAGGCCAGGCCGGAGCGCAGCGCCGCGGCGACCTCGCGCATGTGGTCCTTGGCGGGCCCCTCGGTGAGGAGCAGGTTGGCGAAGCCGTGGATGTGGTCGCCGAAGACCTGGTGCTGGACGGTGACCCCCGCCTCGGCGAGCTTCTCGGCGTAGGCATCGCCCTCGTCGCGCAGCGGATCGAAGCCTGCGGTGCACAGGTACGCCGGCGCGAGACCGTCCGGGAGGTCGGCGAGGAGCACCGAGCCGCGCGGGTCGGTGGGGTCGCCGCCGGCGAGGTAGCGCTCCTCGGCCTCGTCCATGTACTCCGCGGTCAGGTAGAAGCCCTCACCGAAGCTCGCCCGGCTCGGGAACCGGCTGCACAGCTGCGTCATCGGGTAGATCAGCAGCTGGAAGGCCAGCGCCCTGCCCTCCTGCGCGGCGCGGATCGCCGTGGCCGCGGCGAGGTGGCCACCTGCGGAGTCACCGGCCACCGCCAGCCGAGCCGGGTCGGCGGCGTACTCCTCCGGGTGCTCGCTGACCCACTCCAGCGCCGCCCACGCGTCGTCCACCCCAGCCGGGAAGGGATGCTCCGGCGCCAACCGGTAGTCCACGGAGAGGACCCGGACCGCCGCCTCCTCGGCGAGGAACCGGCACACCGCGTCATGGCTGTCGAGGTCTCCGAAGACCATCCCGCCGCCGTGGAAGAACAGCGTGAGGGGACCGGGGCCCGAGCCCAGCGCCGCCCGGGGGACGTACAACCGCGCGTCCAGGTCGCCCGACCCCCCACGGACCGTGCACTCCTCGACCCTGCCGATGGGGTGGCGGCCGCCTGCGATCGTTGCCTGGCGCCGGGTCGCGATCCGGCCCTTCTCCACCGGAAGGGTCTCCACGGCGGGCTCGCGCACCGCTCGCTGCAGCCGGAGCAGCAGCTGGGCCTGGAGCGACAGCTCGTTGCCGTCGACCACCACCGGCTTGCCCGCCAGCCGGCGCTGCACCGACCTCGGCAGGCTCAGCGCCCGGGCCAGGGTGACCGCCTTGACCCGGTCGGCGAACAGCATCACGGTGGCGGGTGGTCGCAGCATGGCCCACACCGTAGCCGCCCTCCCAGCCGCGGATGGGGCGAGGTGGCGCGCAGTTCACCTTCGCCTGAGACGATGGCGTCATGACCCAGGGCGTGCGACAGGAGGACTCCGCGGAGTCCCTCACCGAGCCGCAGGAGGGTCGTGGTCAGCCCCACGACGTCTTCGACATCGACCAGACCTACGACGCGACCGAGGGGGAGCTGCCCGACGACCGGTTCCTCGACCGGGAGATCTCCTGGCTCCACTTCAACCAGCGTGTGCTGGAGCTGGCCGAGGACCCCGACATCCCTCTGCTGGAGCGGGCCCGCTTCGCCGCGATCTTCGCCAGCAACCTCGACGAGTTCTTCATGGTCCGCGTCGCCGGGCTGAAGCGACGTATCGCCACCGGTCTGGCCGTCCCCAGCTCCTCCGGGCTCCAGCCGCGCGAGGTGCTCGAGGGCATCTGGGCCACCAGCGAGGAGCTGATGGAGCGCCACGCCCGCTGCTTCCGCGACCTGATCGTGCCGGGGCTGGCCAAGGAGGGCATCGAGCTGGTCCGGTTCGGTGAGGTCGAGCGCGACCAGCAGAAGCGGCTGAAGAAGCTCTTCAAGGAGCGCATCTTCCCCGTCCTCACCCCGCTCGCCGTCGACCCGGCGCACCCGTTCCCCTACATCTCCGGGCTGTCGCTGAACCTCGCCGTGCTGGTGCGCAACCCCAGCACCGGCAAGGAGCACTTCGCGCGGGTCAAGGTGCCTCCGCGGTTCCCCCGCTTCATCGAGGTCGACGAGCAGCGCTTCGTGCCGCTCGAGGACGTGATCTCCGAGCACCTCAAGCCGCTCTTCCCGGGCATGCGGGTGGAGAAGGTCCACACCTTCCGCGTCACCCGCAACGAGGACGTCGAGGTGGAGGAGGACGACGCCGAGAACCTCCTGATCGCTCTGGAGCGGGGCCTGCAGCGCCGCCGGTTCGGGCCGCCGGTGCGACTCGAGGTCGAGGAGGACATCGACCCGCACGTGCTCGACCTGCTCGTCTCCGAGCTCGACGTCAGCCCCCGCGAAGTGATCAGCCTGCCCGGACCGCTGGACCTGCGCGGCCTGCACGGCATCGCCGACCTCGACCGGGCCGAGCTGAAGTACCCCGCCTTCCTGCCCAGCACCCACACCTCGCTGGCGGAGGTGGAGTCGGCCTCGCCGGTGGACGTGTTCGCCGCGGCGCGGCGCAACGACGTCCTGCTGCACCACCCGTACGACTCCTTCTCCACCTCGGTGCAGCGCTTCATCGAGCAGGCCGCAGCCGACCCTTCGGTGCTGGCGATCAAGCAGACCCTCTACCGCACCTCCGGTGACTCGCCGCTGGTCGAGGCGTTGATCGACGCCGCCGAGGCCGGCAAGGAGGTCGTCGTCGTCGTGGAGATCAAGGCGCGCTTCGACGAGCGCGCCAACATCAAGTGGGCCCGCAAGCTGGAGGAGGCCGGCTGCCACGTGGTCTACGGCCTGGTCGGCCTCAAGACGCACTGCAAGCTGGCTCTGGTGGTGCGTGACGAGCCGGACGGCATCATGCGCTACGTCCACGTGGGCACCGGCAACTACAACCCCAAGACCGCGCGGCTGTACGAGGACCTCGGCGTGCTGACCACCGACGAGGGACTGGCCGACGACGTGGCCCACCTGTTCAACAACCTGTCCGGCTACGCCCGCAAGCCGTCGTACCAGCACCTGATGGTGGCGCCGCACGACATCCGCGAGGGGCTCGTGGCACGGATCGAGCACGAGATCTCCCACCAGCGGGCGGGTCGCTCCGCCGGGATCCGGATCAAGGTGAACTCCCTGGTCGACGAGGTCGTGATCGACGCGCTCTACCGCGCCTCGATGGCTGGGGTGCCGGTGCAGCTGCTCACGCGGGGGATCTGCGCGCTACGCCCCGGGGTGCCGGGCCTCAGCGACAACATCGAGGTGCGCTCGGTGCTCGGCCGGTTCTTGGAGCACAGCCGGATCTTCTGGTTCCACAACGGCGGCGACCCGAAGGTCTGGATCGGCTCGGCAGACCTGATGCACCGCAACCTGGACCGCCGCGTCGAGGTGCTCGCCCCGGTGCTGTCCTCCGAAGCGGTCGACGACCTCGGCACCCTGCTCGACATGTCCTTCGACGACCACACGGCGGCGTGGATCCTGGGTGCGGACGGCTGCTGGGAGCGGCGGGCGAAGGGACCCGAGGACGAGCCGTTGCTGGATCTTCAGCACTGGTTGATCCAGAGGACGCGCAAGCGCAAGGCCTCCCCCACCTGATCAACCACACCCAAAGCCCGGGCGAGCGATGGGGCGCACCCTGACGGACACGTCGCTGGACGGCCGGCAACGCCCAGCGGGCGACCGGGCACACGTGGTTGGACGCGTGGCTGGACGGCCGGCACGCCCCGCGGGGCGACGGGGCGCAGCGTCAAGGAGGCGTGGCGCCTCGTCGCGAGGCGCAACCAGCGCAGGAGCCACCGGGCGACACGGCGACAGCGCGCCCCGCCGTCCACGCCGGGCGGGACGACCGGCCGGCCACCCCCGGCGACAGCGCGCCCCGCCGTCCACGCCGGGCGGGACGACGGCCGGCCACCCCCGGCGACAGCGCGCCCCGCCGTCCACGCCGGGCGGGACGACCGGCCGGCCACCCCCGGCGACAGCGCGCCCCGCCGTCCACGCCGGGCGAGACGACCGGCCGGCCACACCCTGCGACAGCGCGCCCCGCCGTCCACGCCGGGCGGGGCGACCGGCCAGCCACACCCCGGCGGGGGCCTCAGAGCTTGTGGCCGGTCGAGCGCAGGTTCTCGCACGCCTCGACCACGCGCGCGGCCATGCCGGCCTCGGCGGCCTTGCCCCACGAGCGGGGGTCGTACTGCTTCTTGCTGCCGACCTCACCGTCGACCTTCAGCACGCCGTCGTAGTGGCTGAACATGTGGGCGGCCACGGGGCGGGTGAAGGCGTACTGGGTGTCGGTGTCGACGTTCATCTTGATCACGCCGAAGTCGACGGCTGCGCCGATCTCCTCCGCGCTCGACCCGGAGCCGCCGTGGAACACCAGGTCGAACGGGCGCGCGTCGGGCTCCAGCCCGAGGTGCTCCACCACGGTCTGCTGAGCCTTCTGCAGGATCTCCGGGCGCAGCTTCACGTGGCCCGGCTTGTAGGAGCCGTGCACGTTGCCGAAGGTGAGCGCGGTGATGTAGCGGCCCTTCTCCCCGGTGCCGAGCGCCTCGACGGTGGCGATGGCGTCCTCGGGGGTGGTGTAGAGCTTCTCGTTGATCTCGCCGACGACGCCGTCCTCCTCGCCCCCGACGACGCCGACCTCGATCTCCAGGATGATGTTGGCCTCGGCGCACTTGTCGAGCAGCTCCTGGGCGATCTGGAGGTTCTCCTCGAGCGGGATCGCCGAACCGTCCCACATGTGCGACTGGAAGTACGGCAGTCCACCGTTCTTCACCCGCTCGGTGGACGCCTCGATCAGCGGCCGGACGAAGCCGTCGAGCTTGCCCTTGGGGCAGTGGTCGGTGTGCAGCGCGATGTTGACCGGGTAGTTCTTCGCGACCTCCTCGGCGTACGCCGCGAACGCCAGCGAGCCGGCCACCATGTTCTTGACCGTGGGGCCGGAGAGGTAGTCGGCGCCACCGGTGGAGATCTGGATGATGCCGTCGCTCTCGGCCTCGGCGAACCCGGCCAGCGCGGCGTTCAGTGTCTGCGAGGAGGAGACGTTGATCGCAGGGAAGGCGAACCCCCTGTCCTTGGCGGTGTCGAGCATCTGCACGTAGGTCTCGGGGGTGGCGATCGGCATGAGTTTTCTCCTTGTGGGACGGCCTCGCTTCTCACTCTAACCACGGCGGGTGGGCCGAACGAACGTGCAACCTCACTCCGTCGGGCCCGCTGGGGCTACCCAGCGCGGGAGGTTGCACGTCGCCGTGGCCCTCACCCGCGCCACGCCTCACCGAGCAGGGCGTGAGCGCGCACCCAGGCGTGCATGGTGATGGCGGCGGCCGCCGAGGCGTTGATCGACCGGGTCGAGCCGAACTGCGCGATCGAGAACGTGGCGTCGCACGCGCTCCGGGCCCCCTCGGAGAGGCCCGGCCCTTCCTGTCCGAAGAGGAAACAGACCCGACGCGGCATCTCCATGGTCTCCAGGTGGTCCGAGCCGGGCAGGTTGTCGATGCCCAGCAGACGCACCTCCCGATCGTGGAGGTACGCCGCCAGGTCGGCGGCGGTCGGGTGGTGACGGATGTGCTGGTAGCGGTCGGTCACCATCGCGCCGCGCCGGTTCCAGCGGCGGTTGCCGACGATGTGCACCTCCGCGGCCAGGAACGCGTTGGCCGAGCGCACGATCGTGCCGATGTTGAAGTCGTGCTGCCAGTTCTCGATCGCGACGTGGAACCCGTGCCTGCGCTGGTCCAGGTCGGCGACGATCGCCTCCATCCGCCAGTAGCGGTAGCGGTCCACCACGTTGCGCCGGTCGCCCTCGCGGAGGAGCTGCTCGTCGTAGACCTCCGACCCGGGGCCGCTCGGCCACTCGCCCTCCCACGGCCCCACGCCGACCTCGGGCGGACCGTGCGGCATCGGGTCGTAGGGCGCCCGACGCTCCGGCGGGGTCGAGGCGCTCACCTGGCCGAGGCTACCTCCGCCCGCGGGCGGTCGCGTGCCGGGAGGCAGTGGGGGTCGGTCGCTACCATCGGCTCATGCCCGACGTCCTCTCAGAGCTCGTTGCGCCGATGCTCCTCGGCATGGACTGGATGGACCCCAACTGGCTGCTCGATCGGTTCGGCACCGAGATGTTCTGGATCAGCCTGGTGATCGTCTTCATCGAGTGCGGGCTGCTGTTCCCGTTCCTCCCGGGCGACACGCTGCTGTTCGCGATGGGGTTGTTCATCGCCACGGAGAGCATCGACGTCTTCGGCGGGGTCAACCCGTTCGTGGAGCTGCTGCTGGCGATGTTGTCGTTGTCGGCGGCCGCCTTCCTGGGCAACGTCGCCGGCTACGAGATCGGGCGCGCGATCGGGCCACCGCTCTACGAGCGCGACGGCCGCTTGATGAAGCGCAAGTACTTCGACCAGACCCGAGCCTTCTTCGACCGGCACGGCAACAAGGCGCTGGTGATCGGTCGCTTCGTCCCGTTCGTGCGGACGTTCGTGACGGTCGTGGCCGGGGTGACCAAGATGGAGCGTCGTCGCTTCCTGACCTGGAGCCTGGTGGGCGCGGTGCTGTGGGTCGCCTCGATCCTGCTGCTCGGCTACTTCCTCGGCACGGCGTTCCCGGGGTTGGGGCAGAAGATCGACCTGGCGATCCTGGTGATCCTGGCCTTCTCGGTGGTCCCCGTCGGCTACGAGCTGTGGCGGCACCACCGGACCTCCAGCCCTGCCGCCGACGACAACGACGGCGACGGGGTGCCGGACTACGACATCCTCGGCCAGGACACCCGCCAGGCGCCCGAGCAGCGCTGAGCCGGCTGATCGGGGCTGGGCTCGCGACCGGTCAGTCCTCGAAGACCGGGGCCCGCTTCTCGTGGCGGGCGGCGACGGCCTCCTCGAAGTTCTGTGTCATCAGCCGCACGTAGAGCTGCCCCAGCCCCTCGGCCCCCATGTGCTGCTCCAGGCTGGCCGCGTCCATGCTCGCCCACAACGACCGCTTGGTGAGCTCGACCCCGGGCCGGCTCCATCCTCGGATCGCCCGGGCGATCCCGTAGGCACGCTCCAGCAGGGAGTCCACCGCCACGACGTCGGAGACCAGACCGATCCGCTGCGCCTCGGCGGCATCGACGTCGCGCCCGGTGAGCATGATCTCCGCGGCTCGCGACGTGCCGATGGCCCGCGGCAGCAGGTAGCTGAGTCCGAGCTCGCTGGCGGTGAGGCCGTTGTTGATGCCGGCGGCGCGGAAGTACGCGGTCTCGCCGGCGACGCGCACGTCGCAGGCCAGCGCCAGGCAGAGGCCGCCTCCGATCGCGGCTCCGTTGACCGCGGCGATCACCGGCTGGTGGAGACGGCGCAGCGTCAGCACGATGTCGTCCAGGACCTCCATCGCCCGCAGTGCGACCGTGGCCTGCGTCAGTCCCTTGGCGCCGGGCACCCGGCCGCGCTCCCCGCTCTGGTCGGCGCCGCTGCAGAATCCGGCACCGGCACCGGTCAGCACCACGGCGCGGACGTCGTTGTCCTCGTGCAGCGATCGCAGGGTGTCGCGCAGCGGGACCATCACGTCGAACGCCATCGAGTTCATGCGCTCGGGACGGTTGAGGGTGACCACGGCGATGCCGGGCTCGGGTCGCTCGAGCAGCACGTAGTCGTTGCCGCCGTCGGTGGAGTTCATGCCCAGACCATCCCACGCCCCCAACGCCGGGCCCGGACGACCGGCACGACCCAGGCGGACGGCGGGCGGCGGGGTACTGCCGATGCCCGGCGCGGGCCAGCCGGGCGGACGACGGGGCGCAGCCTCAAGGAGGCGTGGCGTCACCTCGCCCAGCGCCACCGGGCACTCAGCCACCGGACGACACGGCGACAGCGCGCCCCGACGTTCGCACGAATGGTGCGTGTCAGTCGGACAACGGAACGCTGCCGATGCCCGGCGCGGGCCAGGCGGGCGGACGACGGGGCGCAGCGTCAAGGAGGCGTGGCGTCACGTCGCCCAGCGCCACCGGGCACTGAGCCACCGGACGACACGGCGACAGCGCGCCCCGACGTTCGCACGAATGGTGCGTGTCAGTCGGACAACGGAACGCTGCCGATGCCCGGCGCGGACCAGGCGGGCGGACGACGGGGTACTGCCGATGCCCGGCGCGGACCAGGCGGGCGGACGACGGGGCGCAGCGTCAAGGAGGCGTGGCGTCACGTCGCCCAGCGCCACCGGGCACTGAGCCACCGGACGACACGGCGACAGCGCGCCCCGGCGTTCGCACGAATGGTTCGCGCCGGGCACCCACCACCCCGACGTTCGCACGAATGGTTCGCGCCGGGCACCCACCGCCCCGACGTTCGCACGAATGGTTCGCGCCGGGCACCCCACCGCAACCCACGGCCCAAAAATGCCTCAGGCCCCCGGCCAAAGGGAGAGAAGCCGGGGACCTGCAAGCAGTGACCCGGGTGGGAGGACCCGGGCCCGCATGGGCTCGGCCGGCAGGGAGAGGCCGGCGAGCTGTGCGTCGGTCAACGACCGTCGCACCCACATGCGCCGGATCCTCTGCCCCCACGACAGTGGCTCCGGCGCCGCAGCCACGCTGTGGCTACGTGGACATCAACGAGGTGTCCGCAGACGGGTTACGCCTGATTTCCAGATATTTCGGACTTTACCTTCGGCGCCGCTGCCCCGCCTGCCTACTTGCGCCGCGCCTGCACCAGGTGCCCGAAGGCGACCATCCGGTCGTCGGTGTGGAACAGCTCCGCGCAGGTGGTCAGCGTGATCAGGCGGTTGCCGACGTCGGGCGGTGGTTCGACACCGCCGTCCGGGTTCTCGGGTTGCGGATCGACCACCCAGACCTCGCGGAAGGTGACCACCAGGTCGTTGGGATCGGTGTCCACCCGGTAGACGAAGACCTTCGCGCGGGTCTCGACCTCGACCAGGTCGCCAGGACTCAGCCGGGGCATGTCCCGCAGCGGCTCACCGTGGGTGACCCGGTGCGCGGCGAGGGCGTAGTTGCCCTTGTCCCCCGGCCCCGCCGCCTCGTCGAAGTGGCCGAACCCCTTGGCCAGGATCTCGTCGGTGGTGCCCTCGAAGACGGGCATCACGTAGTCCTCGCCGAACCTCGGGATCCGGATCAGGGCGGTGGCGCCACCCTCGGGTGCGGTGGTCTCGGGAGCCACGGTCGCCTGGCCCTCCCAGCGCTGCTGGAGCTGCTCCACGGCCTCGGTCTGGTGCTGCCGCGAGACGTAGTTGGTGCCGAAGACCTGCCACCCGACGTACCCGAGCATCGCCAGTCCGCCCACCAGCAGGAGCACGCCCACCCAGGTCAGCCAGCGTCCGCGCACCGCCCCAGGCTAGCCAGCGCCGGCCTGCCTCACGGCTGCTCGGGGTACGTTCACCCGATGGCTTCCGAGGAGTCCCTGCGTCACCGTCCCCCCCGCCTCGCCCACCGGTTGCATGAGGTGCCACCGACGATCTTCACCACGATGTCGTCGCTGGCGGTGCGCACCGAGTCGCTCAACCTCGGCCAGGGGTTCCCGGACAAGGACGGGCCGACCGGCATCATCGAGGCCGCGGTGCAGGCGCTGCGCTCCGGCCACAACCAGTACGCGCCCGGCCTCGGCACCCCGGAGCTGCGCCAGGCGGTCGCCCGTCACCAACAGCGCCACTACGGGGTCGACCTCGACCCCGACACGCAGGTGCTGGCCACCGCCGGCGCCACCGAGGCGATCGCCGCGTGCGTGTTCGCACTGGTCGACCCGGGTGACGAGGTGGTGCTGGTCGAGCCCTACTACGACGCCTACGCCGCGACGGTCGCGATGGCCGGCGGGGTACGCCGCTCGGTCGCGTTGCGCGACGGCGCTGACGGCGGTGGCGGGTTCGCCCTGGACACGGAGGCCCTGCGGGCGGCGGTGAACGACCGGACCGTCGCGATCATGCTCAACACACCTCACAACCCCACCGGGGCCGTGATCCCGCCCGAGGACCTCGACGTCGTCGCCGAGCTGGCCCGCGAGCACGACCTCGTGGTGATCACCGACGACGTCTACGAGCACCTCGTCTTCGACGGCTTCCGACACGTGCCGCTGTGCACCCGCCCCGGCATGGCCGAGCGCACGCTGACGATCTCCAGCGCAGGCAAGTCCTTCTCGGTGACCGGCTGGAAGGTCGGCTGGCTGACCGGGCCTGCTGGGCTCGTCGCCACGGTGATGCGGGCCAAGGAGTGGCTGACCTTCACCAACGCCGCCCCGCTGCAACCGGCGGTCGCCCATGCGCTGGACCACGAGCTGGGCTTCGTCGAGGAGCTGGCGGCCACCCTCGCCACCTCCCGTGACCTGCTGAGCGCCGGACTGACCGACGTCGGTCTGCGCCCGCGGGTCTCGCACGGGGGTTACTTCCTGCTCGGTGACATCAGCCACCTGGGCTGGCAGGACTCGATGGAGTTCTGCCTGGCGCTGCCGCAGCGGGCCGGTGTGGTGGCGATCCCCGCGCAGGCCTTCTACGACTCCGACGCCGGGGACCAGCTGGTGCGCTGGGCCTTCTGCAAGGACGCCACCACCCTGGAGCAGGCCCTGGAGCGTCTGGCCCGAGCCGACCTCACCGCCTGACCCGGGGCACGGACGACGGGGCGCAGCGTCAAGGAGGCGTGGCGTCACGCGCAGCGCTCCAGCCGGCGCCCGGTGCCCGGTGCGGACCAGGCGCGCGGACGACGGGGCGCAGCGTCAAGGAGGCGTGGCGTCACGCGCAGCGCTCCAGCCGGCGCCCGGTGCCCGGTGCGGACCAGGCGCGCGGACGACGGGGCGCAGCGTCAAGGAGGTGTGGCGTCACGCGCAGCGCTCCAACCGGCGCCCGGTGCCCGGTGCGGACCAGGCGCGCGGACGACGGGGCGCAGCGTCAAGGAGGCGTGGCGTCACGCGCAGCGCTCCAGCCGGCGCCCGGTGCCCGGTGCGGACCAGGGGCACGGACGACGGGGCGCAGCGTCAAGGAGGCGTGGCGTCACGTCGCCCGACGCCACCAGGCACTCGGCCACCGGACGACACGGCGACAGCGCGCCCCGGCGTCCGCGCAACTGGTTCGCACCGGGCACCCCCCGGCGCGCCCCGGCGTCCGCGCAACTGGTTCGTGCCGGGCACCCCCGGCGCGCCCCGGCGTTCACGCAACTCGTTCGTGACGGGCACCCCCGGGGCGGCCCCGAGACCTACCAGGGTCCGGGACGGCTGCTCCACTGCGGCTGGGAGGGGGGCTCGGAGGGCGGAGGACCAGAGGGCCCCTGGTACGGCGGCGTGTCGGAGGGGTCGGAGAACCAGGCCCTCGCCGAGCGGCTCAGCAGGAGCCCGACGGTCACCGCACCCATGATCAGCGGGATCGCAGAGACGAAGCTGAGGATCGCCATCAGGCTCAGCAACGCCGTCATCAGGGCGCTGACCAGCAAGGTCCACCGCGCCCAGGTCTGGCGCCGCATCACGAAGACCCCCAGCAGCAGCCCGATGATCGACCACCCCACCAGCACTGCTCCGAAGAACCAGAGAACCGCGATCACCTGGTCGACGTCCCAACCCAGGGTCTCGAAGCTGGGGTCCTTGCGCACCGCGTCCTGGATCGCCTCCGGGTCCGCGGCCAGGGCCACCAGGAGGAGCAGCCCCAGCCCGAGCCCGAGCAGGGAGCCGAGGAAGGTCAGCACGGCCGCGGCGGTGACCGTGCCCGGACGAGACCTCGGCGGCGCGCCGTACGAGCCGGGCTGTGGCCCGGAAGGCGGGAAGTACGGCGAGCCCGGTGCTCCGTAGAGGCCGGGCTGCTGCGACGTCGCCTGGTCGGTGGGCTGCGCCTCTGAGCCGGGTTCGGGCTCCTGCGCGTCCGCCACGGCGGTGACACCGGACTGCTGGGAGCCGCTCTCTGCGAAGCTTCCGGAGTACGGCGGGGGTTGCGGTGCGCCCGCCGCGGGGGGTTGTGGCGCACTGGTCGAGGGACTCGTCGGCGGGGAGCCGCCCACGGCTCCGGTCCCGGCCTCCCCGTCGCCCCGGTCGCTCGCCCCGTGCCGCTCACCGGGGGCGAACGGCCAGCCGCCGGGGCTGCTCGAGGACTCCTGCGATCCGCCACGCTCACGCGCCGGCCGGGGCTCCCGCCCCGCGAACCAGGCACGCGACTCCTCGCTCCACAGCATCACCGCGGCCGCAGCCGTCAGGAACGCCAGCAGACCTGCGACCGGCGCGGTGAGCAGGAGCAGAAGTGCGACCGCCGAGAAGCCGTAGCGAGCGCCCTGGTGGCGACGGAACAGGAAGACCGACAGCACCAGACCGGCCGCGGCGAGCGCGCCGTCGACGAACGCGACGGCCCGCATCACCTCGAGCACCTGCTCGGCGCTGAGGCCGAGCGTGTCGAACGGCGGCTCGGCGAGCTGTTCCTCGATGCTGGAGCGCATCTCGACCCCGCGCAGCCGGCCGAGGGTGTCGAAGAGGGTGAAGATGAGCACGAAGCACGACGCACCGCCCAGGGACGCGCCCAGGGTGACCTTGGACGGACGTGCCGATTGCTTCGAGTCGGATTGGCTCACGGGCCCATTGTCGCGGCCTGGGTCAACTTCTCCGAGTCGGGTGCATGTCCGTGGGCTCGCCCGGACCCTGCGGAGCCGGGACCGCCTGCGCCACGCAGGCGGACCCGGTCACTCCTGCCGTGTGACCGCCAGGCTCAGCTGGTCCTCGTCGGGCTCGATGTCCACGGTGACGCTGCTGGCGTCGGTCACGTCCCCGGCGAGCAGCATCCGCGCGAGCGGGTCACCGATCGCGGTCTGCACCAGCCGCCGCAACGGCCGGGCGCCGTACATCGGGTCGTAGCCGGTGCGCGCCAGCCACTGCTCAGCCGCCTGGCTCACGTGCAGCTCGATCCGGCGTGCCTCCAGCCGCTTGGCCAGCGCAGCCACCTGGAGATCGACGATGTGGGTCAGGTCCTCGCGGGTCAGCGCATCGAAGACCACGACCTCGTCGAGCCGGTTGAGGAACTCCGGCTTGAAGGACTGGCGTACGAGCGTCATCACCGATTCGCGCTGCTTCTCGCGATCCAGCGTGGGGTCCACCAGGTAGGCCGACCCGAGGTTGGAGGTCAGGATCAGCACCACGTTGCGGAAGTCGACGGTGCGTCCCTGACCGTCGGTCAGCCGTCCGTCATCGAGCACCTGGAGCAGGATGTCGAAGACCTCGGGGTGAGCCTTCTCCACCTCGTCGAGCAGGACGACGGAGTAGGGCCGACGCCGCACCGCCTCGGTGAGCTGCCCGCCCTCCTCGTAGCCGACGTAGCCGGGGGGTGCACCGACCAGGCGCGCCACCGAGTGCTTCTCGGAGTACTCGCTCATGTCGATGCGCACGATCGCCCGGTCGTCGTCGAAGAGGAAGTCGGCCAGCGACTTGGCCAGCTCGGTCTTGCCGACGCCGGTGGGTCCGAGGAACAGGAAGGAGCCGGTCGGCCGGTTGGGGTCGGAGATCCCGGCCCGTGCCCGTCGTACGGCGTCGGAGACCGCGTTGACCGCGGGCTTCTGGCCGATCAGCCGATCACCCAGCACCTCTTCCATCCGGAGCAGCTTCTGGGTCTCACCCTCGAGCATCCGGCCGGTGGGGATGCCGGTCCACGCCTCGACCACCTGGGCGATCTCCTCGGGCCCGACCTCCTCCTTGACCATCGGCTCCTCGTCGGAGGTGGCTTCGGCACGCTCGACCTCGTCGATCTGCTTCTCCAGCGCCGGGATCCGGCCGTACTGGATCTCGCTGGCTCCCCCCAGGTCGCCGTCGCGCAGCATCCGGTCCGCCTCGACCCGCAGCTGGTCGATCTGCTTGCGCAGCTCGCCGGCACCCTCCAGGCCCGCCTTCTCCTTCTCCCAGCGCACCTCGAGGACCTGCAGCTCCTCCTGCCGGTCGGCGAGCTCGGCGCGCAGCCGCTCCAGCCGGTCGACGGAGGCCTCGTCGGTCTCCCGCTCGAGCGCGAGCTGCTCCATCTTCATCCGGTCCACGGCCCGGCGGAGCTGGTCGATCTCGACCGGCGAGGACTCGATCTCCATCCGCAGCCGCGAGGCGGACTCATCCACGAGGTCGATCGCCTTGTCGGGCAGGTTGCGTCCGGTGATGTAGCGGTCGGACAGCATCGCTGCGGCGACCAGCGCGGCGTCGGTGATCTTCACGCCGTGGTGGGCCTCGTACTTCTCCTGGAGCCCGCGCAGGATGGCGATGGAGTCCTCGACCGACGGCTCACCGACGAAGACCTGCTGGAAGCGGCGCTCCAGCGCCGGGTCCTTCTCGATCCGTTCGCGGTACTCGTCCAGCGTGGTGGCACCGATCATCCGCAGCTCGCCCCGCGCCAGCATCGGCTTGAGCATGTTGCCGGCGTCCATGGCCGAGTCGCCGCCGGCACCTGCGCCGACGACCGTGTGGAGCTCGTCGATGAAGGTGATGACCTGGCCCTCGGACTCCTTGATCTCGGTGAGGACGGCCTTGAGCCGCTCCTCGAACTCTCCGCGGTACTTCGCCCCCGCGACCATGGCCGCCAGGTCGAGGCTGAGCAGGCTGCGGCCCTTGAGGGAGTCGGGCACGTCGCCGTCCACGATCCGCTGCGCCAGGCCCTCGACCACGGCGGTCTTGCCGACACCGGGCTCCCCGATCAGCACCGGGTTGTTCTTGGTGCGCCGCGACAGGACCTGCACCACGCGGCGGATCTCCTCGTCGCGGCCGATGACGGGGTCGATCTTGCCCTCGCGGGCGCGCTCGGTCAGGTCGACGGCGTACTTCTCCAGCGCCTCGAAGGTGGCTTCCGGGTCCTGGGTGGTGATCCGTTGGGTGCGCAGCTGCGGCAGGGCGGCTCGCAACACCTCGGCACCCGCGCCGGCCTGCTCCAGCACCCGTTTCGCCCCGGAGTCGACGGTGGCCAGCGCGATCAGGACGTGGTCACCGGAGGTGTACTCGTCCTTCATCTCCGCGGCGATGTTCTGGGAGTCGTTGAGCACCCCGATCGCCGCCCGGGAGTACGCCGGGGCCTGGACGGTCGTCCCGCTGGCGGCCGGCAGCTTGGCGAGCTCGGAGATGAGCTGGGTGCGGACCGCCGCGGGGTCGACGCCCGCGGCCTCCAGCAGCGGGGCGACCAGGGTGTCCTGCTGGGCCAGCAGCGAGTCCAGCAGGTGCACCGCCTCCAGCTGGCTGTGTCCCTGCGCGGTGGCGGTCTGGATCGCCGCCGCGATCGCCTCCTGGGTGCGGGTGGTGAACTTCGAGATCTCCATCGGCGCCTGGTCCCCTTCTCCTTCGTGATGTCCGCGATGCTCGAGACGTCGGCCCGGCCCGACTCGACCGGCTCACCAGAGTCAACAACGTCAGAGTTGAGTCTGTTCCACTCAACTCTGAGCAGTTTTTTGGTTGACCGTTCCGCGACCCGCCGTGGGCAAGCGTAGGTACCGTTGAACAGTCAATCTTCCCCGGCTGAGTCATTCGAGGACACCCACCGACGTGCACCCCCTCACGGTCGGCCTTCCGGCCACCCCAGCGGCCCTTCCCGGGGGAGGTGTCGCCCGGTGGGGTCCCTGGGCAGCCGCGGGGCTCGTGCTCCCGCTCAGCTGGCTCGCGGTCGAGGTCGCCCGGTTCGGGGGGGAGATCGCGCTGTGGTGGCCGGCCGCCGGCGCCGGGGTCATCGCCGTCGCCGCTGCGCCGAGCAGGTCACGGCCTCTGGTCGCACTCCTGGTCGCGGTCCTGGCCGCCCTGGGCAACTACCTGGGCGGTCGCGAGGTCTCCGCGGCGGTGCCGCTGGGGCTGGCCAACGGCATCGAGGCGCTGGTCGGGGGTGCCGTGCTGGCCTACGGGGTCAGGGGGTGGCCCCGGTTGCGCACCATGGAGGACCTCGCTCGACTGTTCACAGCAGCGCTCGCCGCGTCGACCACGATCGCGATCTTCGTGGCCAGCCTCGGCGCTGGGATCTACGGCGACGACTGGACGCGTCTCGCACCCGCCGTGCTGGCCTCCCACCTCGCCTCGATCCTCGTCATCGCCCCGGTGGGGATGGTGCTGGAGCGCAAGGGGCACCGGGCCGGGCCCCTGGAGACCTGGCTGCAGAGCGCGCTCCTGCTCCTGACCATCGCCGCGGTGCTGGCTCCCGAGCAAGACATCCCGCTGACGTTCCTGCTGTTCCCCGCCCTGGTGTGGGGGGCCGTCCGGCTGGCCCCGACCGCCGTGGTGTGGCAGGTCTTCGTCACCGCGCTCGGCCTGACCACGGCAACCATCCTCGACTGGGGCTTCCTCTCCTCCGACTGGGGCCTGTCCCGCGAGATGACCGGCCTGTGGCTGCAGGCCACCGTGGTGACCATCGCCGCGGTCGCGTTGCCGCTGATGGTGCTGCGCTCCCACACCGTGTGGGCCCAGGGCGCACTGGAGAGCACCGACGAGACGTTGCGCAACATCATGAGCGCGACCACCGCGACCGCCGTCCTCGGCACCGACCTGCGAGGCACCATCGAGTTCTTCAACGTCGGCGCCGAGGAGCTCACCGGGTGGGACACCCAGGACGTGGTCGGCCAGGCCACACTGGCGCTGCGCACAGGTCCCGCGGGTGAGCAGCACCTGACCATCGAGCCGACCGACGTCGACGATCGCGCCCAGCTGCTCACCCTGGTCCAGCCCTTCCTGGAGAACGAGGCGACCCGGTCCTTCAGCCGCGACTGGGACTACCTGCGCAAGGACGGATCGACCCGCACGGTCTCGGTGCGGATCAGCAAGCGCTACCACGAGGAGCAGGTCGTCGGGTTCCTCGGCGTCGCCCACGACGTCACCGAGCGCCGCCGTCAGGAGGACCTGACCACCGCCGCCCTCGATGCCGAGCGCGAGGTCGTGGAACGCCTGGAGCAGGTCGACCGCGCCAAGAACGACTTCATGGCCACCGTCAGCCACGAGCTGCGGACGCCGATCACCAGCATCATGGGCTACACCGAGCTGCTGCTGAGCGACGAGACCGGCACCTTGCCCACGATGCACCGGCAGATCCTGTCGCGCGTGGACCGCAACGGCAGGCGACTGATGGGCCTGGTCGAGGACGTGCTCACCATGAGCCAGATCGAGGTGGGGACACTGCGCTTCCGCTTCCGCGACGTCGACCTGCGCACGGTGGTCGAACGCGCCGTGGAGACCGAGGTCAGCGTGCTCGGTGTCGCCGGTGTGATGCTGCGCCAGGAGGTCACCGACCAGCTGCTGCCGGTCTCGGCAGACCCCGACAAGCTGGAGCGAGCCGTCGCGGCGCTGCTGGACAACGCCGCGAAGTACAGCCAGCCGGGAGACGACGTCGAGCTGGAGCTCACCGCCGACGACTCCCAGGCGGTCCTGCGTGTGCGTGACCACGGCATCGGAATCAGCCAGGCCGACCAGTCCAAGGTCTTCGACCGGTTCTTCCGCTCCACCGAGGCCAACGAGCGCGTGATCCAGGGCGCGGGCCTCGGGCTCACCGTGACCCGTGCGATCGTCGAGGGTCACTACGGCACCATCGGCTGTGAGTCCACGCTCGGTGAGGGAGCGACGTTCACCATCACTCTGCCGCTGTGCCTCGACCAGGTCGCGGAGCCGGTGATGACACAGGACCGCCCCCTGGAGGCCGCACCTGATGCCGGACTAGAGTCGGTCGACGAGGCGGTCGTGCCTCCGGAGCCCTCGAAGGCTGCGGGTCCCGCGACCTGGGTGAGATCGGAGTGAGGGGAAATGACTGACCACGCCGCGCCGAACTGGTCCAGGGTGGAAACTTGTGGGGCACAGCATCGGTCTACCGGGCTACCATGCAGCGAGCCTGGCACTCCGGGGCCGGCCGAGGGAGGTCATTGGTGAGCGTCGTACTGGCTGAGGATGACATCGACATCCGCGACCTCGTGCAGATCGTCCTCGAAGGCCTCGAGCTCTCGGTGACGGCGGTCGGCAATGGAGCCGAGGCGCTCGACGCGTGTCGGCAGCAGAAGCCCAAGATCCTCCTGCTCGACATCACGATGCCGGTGATGAACGGGCTGGAGGTCACCCGCGAGATCCGCGAGGACCCCGAGCTCCAGAACATCCCGATCATCCTGATGACCGCGCGGGCGCAGGCCAGCGACGTCCAGGCGGGCATGGAGGCCGGGGCCGACACCTACATCATCAAGCCCTTCGGCCCGATCGAGCTGCGCGAGCACGTGGAGAACCTCCTCAACCACGGTCGCGGCGTCCAGGTCACCAACTTCGGCTGAGCTCCCGACACCGGAGCAGATGTGGTCACAGACTGCAGGTCACAGCGCACGAACCATGCAACCTCTGACCACACTCTCGCGTCAGCGGCGGTTGCGACGCCAGACCACGACGGTCTGGCTCGCGGAGGGGTGGGGAACCGGCAGGTTGGGCACGGTACGGCGCCCCAGGGCGGCCTCGGCGTCGGCGAGCTGGGACTCCAGCTGGGCCACGCGCATCCGCAGCGCGGTGACGTGGTTCTCCAGCTCGAGGATCCGGCGGACCCCCTCGAGTCCGATGCCGGAGGCCGAGAGGGTGGCGATCTCCCGCAGCACCTCGATGTCACGCAGCGAGTAGCGCCGGCCTCCACCGCCGGTGCGTCCGGGTGAGACCAGACCGAGCCGGTCGTAGGTGCGCAGCGTCTGCGGGTGCAGGCCGGTGAGCTCGGCAGCGACCGAGATGACGTAGACCGGGCTCTCCGCTGAGGGTGGACCCAGCGGAGGCGGGCCCGGACGTGCGCTGCGGTTCATCGCACACCTCCGGAGTCGAACAGCCTGCTGCGCAGCTCACCGCCGACCGACGCCTCCCGGTACGCCTCGATCGCCGCACGCGCCTCCTCGGACAGCTGGGCAGGCACCTGCACCTCGACGGTGACCAACAGGTCACCCCGGCTGCCGTCCTTGCGAGGTGCCCCCTTGCCGCGCACCCGGAAGGTGCGGCCGTTGGGGGTGCCCGGCGGCAGCTTCACGGTGACCCGCCCGCCGCCGAGGGTCGGCACGGCCACGTCGGCGCCGAGCGCGGCCTCGTCGAAGGAGACCGGCACGGTCATCGCCAGGTTGTCGCCGCTGCGGCCGAAGATCGGGTGGGGCTGGACGTGGATCACCACGAACAGGTCGCCGGGGTCACCACCGTGCTCGCCCGCAGCACCCTTGCCCTTGAGCCGGATCCGCTGCCCGTCCCTCACCCCTGCGGGGATGCGCGCCTGGATGGTGCGGTCGGACAGACCGCGACCGGATCCGTGGCAGGCGGTGCAGGGGTTCTCGACATAGATGCCGCGGCCGCGGCACGTGGGGCAGGTCTCGTTGATCGAGAACGCGCCGCCCATCGAGGCGATCCGCTGACCGGCGCCGCCGCAGTCGGGGCACGAGACGGGCTCGCTCCCGGGCTGCGCGCCGGTGCCACGGCAGATCTTGCACGGCGCCTCCGAGGCGAGCCGCAGCGAGACCGTGACGCCGTCGAAGGCGTCGGAGAAGCTGACCGTGGTCGAGGTCTCCAGGTCCGCACCCCGACGGCGCGGCTGCTGGCGACGACCGGGACGGCCGGTCTGCCCGCCGAAGACCCCTCCGAGGAAGTCACCGAAGGAGCCGCCGCCTGCACCGCCGGCTCCGGTGCCGAACAGGTCACCGAGGTCACCGACGTCGAACGTCGAACCACCGCCGGGCTGGCCGGAGAAGGGACCGAACCCCGCGCCCATCGACCGCAGCTCGTCGTACTGCTTGCGCTTCTGCACGTCACCGATCACGTCGTAGGCCTCGGCGACCTGCTTGAAGCGGTCCTCGGCGGCCTTGTCACCCGGGTGCGAGTCGGGGTGGTTGGCGCGAGCCAGCTTGCGGTAGGCCTTCTTGATGTCGGCCGCCGAGGCTTCCTTGGACACACCGAGGACCTTGTAGAAGTCCTTGGCCGCCCAGTCAGCGTTGGTCATCGCGCCTCCTTCCGATCTCCACTCCCCGGTGCTCGGGGTGGACCTCTACTCCTGGTCCGCCGCGTCGGCCTCCGGCCCGTCCTGCGCCGGGGCCGGGTCGACGACCACGACCTTGGCCGGACGCACCACACGCTCACCGAACTGGTAGCCGGCCTGCACCACGTGCTGGCAGGTCGTGGTGGTCACGTCCTCGGCATAGCTGTGCGAGAGCGCCTCGTGCAGCCTGGGGTCGAACTCGTCACCCGGTGCGCCGAACCGCGCCAGCCCGGCGCCGGACACCACGCGCTCGACTCCCTCGGCCACGGCCTTGAACCCACCCGAGAGCTCCTCGTGCTCACGCGCCCGCTCGATGTCGTCGAGCACGGGCAGGAGACCGTTGAGCACGGTCAACCGGGCGTTCTGCACCACGAGCTCACGGTCGCGGTCGACACGTCGCTTGTAGTTGACGTACTCGGCCTGGAGGCGTTGCAGGTCACCGGTCAGCTCGCCGATGGTGCCCTTCATCTCCTCCAGCAGGTCACCCTCGGAGGCGAGGTCCGGGTCCTGTCCCTGGGAGTCCACCGGGGCGCCGGGCGCCGGCGGGGTCTCCCCCACCGACGCTCCTGCGCTGTCCGGATGTGCCTCGTCGGGTGCCTCGTCGGGGTGGCCCTGCGGGGCGGCCCCGTCGGGGGCTTGCGTCACTTGGCCTCACCCTCACCCTCGTCGTCGACGATCTCGGCGTCGACCACGTCGTCGTCGAAGTCGCCCTGGCCGGTCTCGCCGGCCCCGGACGCGGCGGCGTCGGCCTCGCCCGCGGCGTACATCGCGGCGCCCATCTTCTGGCTGGACTCGGAGAGCTTGGCCGCTGCGGCGTTCACGTCGTCAGCAGCTCCCTCGGACTCGTCCGCGAGCGCCTTCTGCAGGGCCTCGATGTCCGCGGTGACCTCGGTCTTGACGTCATCGGGGATCTTCTCGCCGTTCTCCTCCAGGAACTTCTCGGTGGAGTAGGCCAGGGTCTCGGCCTGGTTGCGCGTCTCGACAGCCTCGCGACGCTTGGCGTCCTCCTCGGCGTACTCCTCGGCCTCCTTGACCATCCGGTCGATGTCCTCCTTGGACAAGGCGGACCCACCGGTGATGGTCATGGACTGCTCGCGGCCGGTGCCGCGGTCCTTGGCCGAGACGTGGACGATGCCGTTGGCGTCGATGTCGAAGGTGACCTCGATCTGCGGCACGCCACGAGGCGAGGGGGGCAGGCCGGTGAGCTCGAAGTTGCCCAGCGGCTGGTTCTGCGACGCCATCTGACGCTCACCCTGGAAGACCTGGATCATCACCGAGGGCTGGTTGTCGTCGGCGGTGGTGAACACCTCGGACCGCTTGGTCGGGATGGTGGTGTTGCGCTCGATGAGCTTGGTCATCACCCCGCCCTTGGTCTCGATGCCGAGGCTCAGCGGCGTGACGTCGAGCAGCAGGACGTCCTTGACCTCCCCCTTGAGCACGCCGGCCTGCAGCGCCGCGCCGACCGCGACGACCTCGTCGGGGTTGACGCCCTTGTTGGGCTCCTTGCCGTTGGTCAGCTCGCGCACCACGTCGGCCACGGCCGGCATCCGGGTGGAGCCGCCGACCAGGACCACGTGGTTGATCTTGTCGACCTCGACGCCGGCGTCCTTGATGACCTGGCGGAACGGCGACTTGGTGCGCTCGAGCAGGTCCGTCGACATCCGCTGGAACTCACCGCGGGTGATCTTCTCCTCGAAGTGCAGCGGACCGCTGTCGGGCGAGTGGGTGATGTAGGGCAGGTGGATCGTGGTCTCGGTGGACGAGCTCAGCTCGATCTTCGCCTTCTCCGCGGCCTCCTGGAGGCGCTGCTTGGCGATCTTGTCCTTGCCGAGGTCGACGTTGGTGTTGTCCTTGAACTTCTTGACCATCCACTCGACCAGGCGCTCGTCCCAGTCGTCACCACCGAGGTGGTTGTCACCGGAGGTCGCCTTGACCTCCACGACACCGTCACCGATCTCCAGCAGGGAGACGTCGAAGGTGCCGCCGCCGAGGTCGAAGACCAGGATGGTCTGGTCGCTCTCCTTGTCCAGCCCGTAGGCCAGCGCGGCCGCGGTCGGCTCGTTGACGATGCGCGCCACGGTGAGGCCGGCGATCTCGCCCGCCTCCTTGGTGGCCTGGCGCTGGGCGTCGGAGAAGTACGCCGGCACGGTGATCACCGCGTCGGTGACGGTCTCGCCGAGGTAGGACTCGGCGTCGCGCTTGAGCTTCTGGAGCACGAACGCGGAGATCTGCTGGGGGGTGAACGACTTGTCGTCGATCGAGGAGGACCAGTCGGTCCCCATGTGACGCTTCACCGACCGGATGGTCCGGTCGACGTTGGTCACTGCCTGACGCTTGGCGACCTCACCGACGAGCACCTCACCGTTCTTGGCGAACGCCACGACCGAGGGAGTGGTGCGCGCACCCTCCGCGTTGGCGATGACCGTGGGTTCGCCACCCTCGAGCACCGCGACCACGGAGTTCGTCGTACCGAGGTCGATACCGACCGCACGAGCCATGTCTGTGTTACCTCCACGCATTGGTTGTCGACCGGGTTTCGGGCGACCTGGGGATGATTCTGTCAAACAAGTTGAGTCAAGCCAACTCAACTTCCGCGACACTGGTGGAACACACGCCGAGCGCCGCTGATTCCCGCTGGGCGCGGTGAATGTTCGCGGGCAGGCGGAGGCGTGGCAACAGCCCCGCAGCGGGGGTCAGCCGATCTGCACCGTGACGACGTTCGACGCCTTGTCGGCCGCCTCGTCGAAGACCCGGAACTTGGTCTTGCCGCTGCGGCTGGTCTGGATCCAGGTCTCGAAGGAGCCGCCTCGTACGCTGGCGGTGACCGGGAAGTCGCTCCACGAGCCGCCCTCGCGGCGCTGGACCTGCAGGGTCGCCCCCTCCTGGCCCTCGTAGACGCCGTTGAAGTTGATCCGCTCCCCGGGGCCCACCTGCTGCGGGGCCACGAACAGCGTGATCCCCTTCTGCTTCTGCTTCGGCTTGGTGGATTCCTCCGCGCCCGAGCTGGGCAGCGCCGACGGCGAGTCGGTGACTTCGGGCAGGTCGAGACCGCTGCCCACGTCCTCGGTGGGTTGGTACGCCGGCATGTAGAGGCTGGCGGGGGAGTCGTCCTCGGGGTCGGCGGCAGCGTTGTCCTCGCTGCTCAGCCCGCCGATCCGGGCAGCGGTCAGCAGCGCGAACCCCACGGCGGCGCCGACGAGCAGCGCGACGGCGATCATGGCCACCGCAGCCTGCGCCAGCGCGCGCCCGGGCTCGTCGTCGTGGTCCTTCGGGGGCGCTGCCATGGCGTCCATCCTCCCCGATGCCGGCGCGCGGACCAAGTGGCGGGTCCGGGGCCGCTGCGGCGGGCGGCGACGACGATGTGGTCACAGACTGCAGGTTCAGGGCCCCGCGGCATGCAGTCCGTGACCACACTCCGGCGGGCCGGAAGCCCGGGGTCCTGCCGGCAACCCCCGGTCCTGTCCACAACCGAGCTGTTCGGCGGACTGGGGACCAGGCGTGCCCGCGAGGGTGCGGAGGTGATCGAGTCCGATGCGTTCCGCGGACACCGGCGGCTCGCCGGGTGGAGCCAGGTCTCGTACGGGTTGCACGCCCCGGCGGGGTGTGACCCGTTGCCGGCCTGGCAGCTGGTCCTGCCGGTGTCGGGCCGGTTCACGCACCTGACTGCCGCTGCGGCGCTCGGGTGGTGGCTGCCCCCGCTGCCGGCGGAGCTGCCGGTGCTGGCCGCGGTGGACCGCACCGACCCACGCCCCCGCCGCGCCGGGCTCCACGTCGTCCGCACGGACCCGCTGCTGCCGCCGACCCTGTGCGGCGGCCTGCGGCTGGACTCTCCCGAAGAGGTCCTGCTCGCCTGCGCGCGGGACCTGGGGCTGCTCGATCTGCTGGTCCTGACCGACAGCGCCCGGCGCTCGGGGGCCGACCCGGAGCGCCTCGGGGTCGTGAGCCGCTCGCGGCGGAAGGGGGCACCTGCCCTGCGACGGGCCGTGGCGCTGTCGGACGCGCGATCGGAGTCGCCGTGGGAGACCGTGCTGCGGCTCTTCCACGTGGTGTGCGAGGCGCAGGTCGAGCCGCAGCGGGAGCTGTACACCGACGCCGGCGACTTCGTCGCCCGGGCCGACCTGTGGGTCGTCGGCACCCGGTCGATCCATGAGTACGACGGTGGAGTCCACCTCGAGCGGCGCCAGCAGCAGGCGGACCTGGCGCGTGCCCGCCGCCTGAGCGACGACGGTTGGACCCGCCGTGGCTACACCTCGCACGACCTGGTCCGCACCCCGGTCGGGATCCTGCGCGACCTCGACCGGGCGCTCGCTCGTTCGCACGACCCGAGCCGAGTCCGTGCCTGGCACGCCCTTCTCAGCGACTCCCTGCTCACCCCGGCGGGTGCCCACCGTCTGATCGGTCGGCTGAGCCGGGGCGCCCGCCGCTGAGTGTGGTCACGGACTGCAGGTTCGCCTCCGCCGGACATGCAGTCCGTGACCACACGTCCCGGCCGGGGGTCGCGCTGCGGTGTCAGCGGCGCCAGAGCTGGCGCTCGACCAGGCGCCGGCTGCGCCAGCCGGCCTCAGTGCGTACGACGTCGTGCTCGTAGACGCCGCCGATCTCGATGTCGAAGGGCTCGGCGTCGGGCAGCGCGAGCCGCATCGGGTTCCAGAAGTACGCGCGCACGTGGGCGGCGTCCGTGCCGTCGAAGACCACCTCTCGCTGCCCGATCAGGTGCTGCATGTGCGAGGCCATCGCCAGCGCCTCCGTCAGCCACGCCTGCACCTCGGGCAGCGACCCGGCGATGCCACCACTGCCGGTGTAGTCGATCTGGGCGTCGTCGGTGAAGACCTCGCTCAGCCGCTCGAAGTCCCACCCGTCGACCGCCAGGGTGTAGCGGGTCAGCAGGTCCTCGATCTCGGCCCGGTCCGCGAGGCGGTCGGCGGTGGAGTCAGTGCTCATCGCGTGAGGGTAGCCCCAGAACTGAAACACGTTCTAGTCTGGGGTCCATGCGGTTCACCTACGCCGAGGCCATGACCGATGTCCGGTACTACCGTCCGCTCGCCCAGGCGGCGGAGGCAGCCGGCTACGACTCCATGACCGTCGCCGACAGCCTGATCTATCCCACGGAGTCCGACGCCGAGTACCCCTACACCCAGGACGGCGACCGGGAGTTCCTCGAGGGCAAGGAGTTCATCGAGACCCTCACACTGTGCGCCTGGCTGGGCGCTGCGACGACCACGTTGCGGCTCACGCCGTTCGTGCTGAAGCTGCCGATCCGCCCGCCCGTGCTGGTGGCCAAGCAGGCGGCGTCGGTGGCCTACCTGACCGAGAACCGGTTGGGTCTCGGCGTGGGCCTGAGCCCGTGGCCCGAGGACTACGAGGTGATGGGGGTGCCCTGGGCCAGGCGCGGCAAGCGGTTCGACGAGTGCATCGACATCGTGCGCGGACTCACCGCGGGGGGTGAGTTCGAGTACCACGGCGAGTTCTACGACATCGCGAAGATCACGCAGACGCCCGCGCCGACCGAGCCGATCCCGATCCTGGTCGGCGGTCACTCCGACGCTGCGCTGCGCCGGGCGGTCGTGCGTGGGGACGGCTGGATGCACGGCGGTGGCGACGGGGAGGAGCTGGAGCGACTGCTGGAGCGCATCGAGCTGATCCGCAAGGAGGAGGGCGTCGCGGACAAGCCCTTCGAGCTGCACGTGATCTCCTTCGACGCCTACACCCCCGAGGGCTGCAAGCGGCTCGAGGACCGCGGCGTGACCGACGTGATCGTCGGCTTCCGGGTGCCCTACGTCAAGGGTCCGGACACCGAGCCGTTGGAGAAGAAGATCGAGCACCTCGAGAAGTTCGCCGAGGCCGTGATCACGAAGGTGAACCCGTGAACGAGGTCTCGACGAGCTCGACCGCCGTCTTCCAGCAGGCTGTCGCCGAGGCCGAGGAGATGATCCGCGGGGCGTCGTTCGCCAAGACCGAGCAGGACGTCGCGGAGGGTCTGGACTACCTCGCCGGCTCGATCCGCGCGTCGCTGCAGATGGCGTGGTCGTACCGGCCCGACCAGCCGTACTTCGTCAACTCCACCAACCAGCACACCAAGATGGGGCTCGACAACCCCGACACCGTCTACTACCACGCCAACCTGCGTCCGGAGGCGACCTACGTCGTGCGGGGCCGGCGGGGCACGACGCTCGACCTGTCTTTCCAGGTGCTCGGAGGGGACTACACGCCCTCCGCGACGCCCGACGGGTCCACGGCCTTCGACGACCGCGAGCTGGAGATCGGCGACGACGGCGGTTTCGAGCTCAGCTTCGGCCCCAAGGACTCACCCGCCGCGCTGGCCCACCACGTGCCGCTGGCGGACACCGCGGCGATGCTCGCCGTGCGCGAGGTGTACGGCGACTGGTCGGCGCAGCGGGGGACGATCAGCATCGAGCGGGTCGACACCCGCGGCCACGCGCCGCCGCGCCTGGACGGCGCCGCCTGGCAGGCCGGGGTCGACAAGCGCTACTCGGTGGCGGCGAAGATGCTGCTGTCGCGGGTCAAGACCTGGTTCGCCTTCCCGGAGTGGTTCTACCTGAACGAACCCGTCAACACCTTCACCGAGCCCCGCCCCACCCCCGGCGGTCTGACCTCGCAGTGGTCCTCGGTCGGTCACTACGACCTGGCCGAGGACGAGGTGATGGTGGTGACGGTGCCGCGGGGAGACGCGCCCTACCTCGGGTTCCAGCTCGGCACGGTCTGGTACACCTCGCTGGAGTACGCCGACCACCAGACCTCGCTGAACCACCACCAGGCGCAGGTCGACCCCGACGGCATGATCCGGCTGGTGATCTCCGAGCACGATCCGGGGGTGGCGAACTGGATCGAGCGGCTCGGCCACGACCGCGGCTACCTGCAGTTCCGCTGGCAGCGACTGGCCCACGAATTGAAGCCGGCCGATGGCCCCACCTGGGAAACTGTGACCATCGACCGGCTCCCCCAGATTCTCCCGCACTACGAGTCGAATCGACTAGGACCAACGTCCCGGATCGCCCGGATTGCCGCACGCCAGTCGGGCATCGCCTCCCGCATGCTCAGCTGAGGCGGCCGTTCCCGGACCGAGCACCGGGGAAGGGCGCCGATCATCGCGCTAGGGTCGTCGGCGATGACCAGGTGGGCCGACATCGCCCGCGCCACCGGCGGCGCGAACTACGCCGAGAAGTACGCCGCCCGCTTCCGCGCGTTGGCGCGTGACGGCGCCGACGTCCACGGCGAAGCCGCGTTCCTCTCCCGTCTGGTGAGCCCGCCCGCCACCGTGCTCGACGCCGGCTGCGGCACCGGGCGGATCTCGATCCGGCTCGCCGAGCTCGGGTACGACGTCATCGGGGTCGACGTCGACGCCACGATGCTCGAGCAGGCGCGTCAGGAGGCACCGCAGCTGGACTGGCGACTGGCCGACCTCTCCCTGCTCGACCTCGAGCAACAAGCCGATCTCGTGCTGCTGGCGGGCAACACGATCCCGCTGCTCGAGCCGGCCACGCTGGGCGTCACGGCCCGACGGCTCGCGTCGCACATGGCCCCGGGTGGCTTGCTGGTGTGCGGGTTCGGCCTCGACGAGCAGCACCTGCCACCGGGCTGTCCGGTGACGGCGCTCGCGGAGGTGGAGGCAGCGTTCACCGAGGCCGGACTGGAGCGGGTCGGTCGCTACAGCACGTGGGCGGGCGACCAGACCGAGGACGGTTATGCCGTCCTGGTCCAGCGACTCCGAGAGCCGACAGCGACGCTCTGATCGACACCGTCCCGACTCTCGGGACACGTCTGGATCAGAACCGGTGGAAGTAGTCGGTCAGGCGCCCGGTCGCACCTGGGCAGGTGATGTTGCGGTCACGGTTGAACTGCACCCACTGCCCCATGATCGCCTCACCCCCCTGGAACGCCCAGTCACCCTTGCACCGCCGCAGCGCCTCGGCCTGCGAGGTCGGCCCCGCAGCACGCCACTCCGGCACTCCACCGAGAGTGAACCCACCGACCACGCCCTCCCAGAGGTACGGCGTGGAGTAGACCCCGACCTTCAGGCCGGCCTTCTCGATGCCGCGGGCGGCGCCGCGGAAGACCGCGGCGTTGGCCTGCTTGTCGTCGCTCCAGCCGTAGTCGGGCACCGGCTCGACGTCGAGCCAGATGATCGGCGTGCGCAGACCCGTCTTGCGCATCGTGGCGAGGTCGAACTGCGTCTGCTGGAAACCGACGTTGGCCAAGCGCCCCAGCTTGGTTCCGCCGTTGAAGGGCCCTTGGCCGCCGTACCGGGCCAGCTGCTGTTGCGAGGGATAGCTGTGCACCGCGTACGCGGCCATCATCATGCCGCGCGAACGCACCCACTCCACCTGGTCGGCCAGGCACGGGTTGGGCGCGAAGGAGGGACCGTTGGTGAGGCCGAGGATGACGTACTTGGCGTCCTCGAGCGGCATCGGGGCGCCCAGTGTCCGCTTGTGCGGGATGCCCATGCCCTTGGGGCACTGCGGCCAGCTGGCGTCCGCGCCGATCACCGATCCGAGCCGGCTCGGGGGCACCGAGATCTCGGTGACGGCGTCGGTCGGCAGCTGCTGCGGCTTCGGCGCGGCCTGCTGCTTCTTCTTCTTGCGCTGCTTCGGCTTGGTCGTCGTGGTCGGCTCGGCGCCGGCCGGCGACTCGGTGGCGGGGGCCTCGTCGGCGAGCGGTTCGAGGTCCTCCTGCAGGACACTGCCGCCGCAGCCGGCCAGGACAAGGGTCAGCGAGGCGACTGCTGTCCCGATCGCTCCCCGCATCCGACCATCGTAGGTCGTCGGGCTGGACGCCCGGGAGCCGTTGACCGAGCAACGGACTCACAGTCGCCGGGAGTGTCGAGCTCGTCCGAGCCCCCGGGCCCTAGGCGACCTGGCTCGCCCCGGTGACCGGTGCGGTTCGCTCACGACTGAAGAGCACGCAGGCGCCGGCGGCGACCAGCCAGAGCGCCCAGGCGAAGATCCCGATGACGGCGATCGCGCCGATCCCGCCGACCCCGTTCAGCCATCCGGCCCGGGGATGAGTGGAATCCACTGTCTCCCCCTGCAGTAGTGAATTGTCATTCTGACTGTAACGCCGGCCATGCGGCGACCCCGACTGGACGAGACCACCGCTACCGACCCGACGGCGGGATCAGCTTCACGCGGCGGAGGTGATGGTGGTCTCGACGAGCTCGACCAGCGGAAGTCGCTCCGTCGGCGACGTGCGAAACTAGAACCTGTTCTCATCTGCGGAAGGACGGTCGATGGCAGGTCTGCTGGAGGGCAAGGTCGTCGTGGTCGCCGGCCACGGGCCGGGGCTGGGCGCCTCCCTGGCGCGGCGGGCGGCGCAACAGGGCGCGCGACTGGTGCTCGCCCGCCGCAAGGCCGACCAGCTCGAGACAGCGGCGGCGCAGCTGCGAGCCGAGGGCCATGAGGTGGTCACCCACGCGATCGACCTGGAGGACCACCAGGCCCACGCGGCTCTGGTCGAGGCGACGCTGTCGGCGTACGGCGCCGCGGACGTGCTGTTCAACAACGCGTTCCGGATGCCGCCGATGGACCCGCTGACCCAGGTGGACCCGGACGCCGTGCTGAGGTCGATCGGCACCAACGTCCTGGCCCCCGTCGCGCTGACCCGCGCCTTCGCCGACGCGCTCGCGCAGTCCGAGGGCAACGTGGTGATGATCAACTCCGCCGTGCTCTACCAGTCCCAGCCCGAGTTCGCGGCGTACAAGCTGACCAAGGGTGCGCTGCAGCACGCGACCGAGTCGCTGGCCACCGAGCTCGGTGCCCGCGGCATCCGGGTCAACTCGCTGGTCCCCAGCTACATCTACGAGGACCTCAACAAGATGTGGTTCGACCACCTCGCCGCCGAGCGAGGGGTCACCCACCAGGACATCTACGACGAGAAGGCCGCCGCGACCGATCTGCTGCGACTGGCGACCGCCGACGATGTCGCCGACGCGGGCCTGCTGCTCGCCTCGCCGCTGGCACGAGCCGTCACGGGGGTACGGCTCGACGCGGGGTGCGGGGAGTTCCACCGGTGAGCGCCTGATGAGTCCGGGGCCGCGCGAACGCGACGACGTCGGCAGCCTGGAGGACCTCCAGGCCTCGGCGACCCGCAGCTGTGGGTTGGCCGACTTCGGCAGCGAGGAGTACCTCGAGCCGCTGCAGGTGCTGCTGGACTCGTGCGAACGGTCGGCGGGGCTGACCGGGGTCGGCAACGCGACCCAGCGCGGGCACCTGCGCGGCGCCCTGGCGGCGCGACTGCTGTCCGAGGCCGCCTTCCGTCGTACGCCGGCGTACGACGACGTGGTGATCGAGCGCCCGCTGTTCGTCACCGGGATCCAACGCTCCGGGACCACCGCGCTGCAACGGCTGCTCCACGCCGCTCCCGACGCGCAAGGCCTGGAGATGTGGCTGACCCAGGTGCCGCAGCCCCGTCCACCGCGCGAGACGTGGAGCGACGACCCGGTCTTCACGATGCTCGACGCGGCCTTCCGCAAGCACCATGAGCGCAATCCCGACCTCGCGGGCATCCACTACATGCGCGCCGACACCGTCGAGGAGTGCTGGCAGCTGCTGCGCCAGTCGATGGTGACCGAGGCCTTCGTGTACCTGGCCCACGTCCCGGAGTACGCCGCGTGGTTGCGCACCGCGGACCGCACACCGTCCTACCAGCGCTACCGCCGCAACCTGGCGCTGATCGGGATGAACGACCCGGGCCGGCGGTGGGTGCTGAAGAACCCCTCGCACCTCGGCGCCCTGCCCGCCCTGCTGGAGGTCTTCCCGGACGCGATCGTGGTGCAGTGCCACCGTGACCCGGTGGAGTCGATCGGCTCGGCCTGCTCGTTGGCGGCGACCTCCACCGCGGGCACCTCGACGACGTTCGTCGGCGAGCAGCTCGGCGCGGACGTGCTCGAGCAGCAGGCCTGGGAGGCGCGGGCGGCCGCGCAGGCTCGGGCGGACGCGCGGACCGGCAGGTTCGTCGACGTCGAGTACGCCGACCTGGTCGCCGACCCCGTGGGCGTCGTACGCCGGATCCACACCGAGGTCGACCTGCCCTGGGACGCCGCGGTGCAGGAAGCCGTCGAGGACGACCTCGCCGAGAGCCGCTCCGGCCCACGAGCGCCGAAGCACGACTACTCCTTGGCCGACTACGGCCTCACCGAGTCCGAGGTGCGCGCGGCGTTCTGAGCCGGGGTGGCTGGAGTGTGGTCACGAACGACACGTCCGAGCGCGGCGAACCTGCCGCCCGTGACCACACTCAGGTGAACCTCAGCCGAGGATGCCGCCCCAGGCGGCCTCGGCGCCGGAGTGGCCGACCAGCGCCACCTGCACCAGTGCCCCGATCCCGACGATGACCCCGGCGACCTGGAGGCCGATCACGAGGCCCTTGGCCGGCGTACGACCAGTGCGTTGCAGGAAGTACGCGGCACCGGCCACGACGACCAGGCCGATCGTCCACCAGATCAGCATCTCGCCGAGCTCGGCGTGCCGCTCGATCGCCCTGCTCTCGCCCATGGCCTCCTCCAGGCTCTCGCCGCTGCTGGTGGAGATCGGGGTCAGCACCAGCGCGCCCAGCGCCAGCAGCAACGGAAGCGGCCCCGCCCACGCCCGCAGCCGCGGGAGCAGGAGAGTCGCGACCAGCAACGCGGCGGCGGTCGGCACGATGATCACCGTGGCGTGGACCACGAGCGGATGGATCGGCAGTCCGAGGATCGACTCGGGCATCGGGGCCTCCTGGGGTGATGGACGTCCATCGTGGCACCGCAGGCCGAGCAGAGCCCGGAGCCTGTCCCGGCCAAACCCCGGCTCGGCCCGGTTGGGGCCGGGTCAGGACCGGGGCCGCACCACGATCCGGGCACCGCGTGCCGGCACGCTGGTGATGTTGCGGACCTTGGGCTGGTCGTCGTGGCCCTGCTCGACGTTCACGTCGTGGACGGCCAGCACCTCGCGCAGCACGGCGACGCCCTCCATCAGCGAGAACCCGGCGCCGATGCAGCGCCGAACGCCGCCACCGAAGGGGATCCAGGTGTTGGGGGTGACTCCGCCGCCGTTGTCCGCCGCACCTTTGAGGAAGCGGTCGGGGCGGAACGCCTCCGGCTCGGGGAAGTTGTCGGCGTCGCGGTGCGCCAGGATGATCGAGGGGCCGATCGAGACCCCCGCGGGCAGCCGCCAACCGCCGATCGTGGCGGGTTGCATCAGGTAGCGCACCACCATCGGGATCACGGGGTGCAGCCGCAGCGACTCCTTCATCACTGCCTCGAGGAACTCGTCGTCTCCTGCATCCACTGCCTCCTGGGCCCGACGCAACAGGTCGGGGTGACGGCCCAGCTCGTACAGCGCCCACGACAGTCCGGAAGCGGTGGTCTCGTGTCCGGCCAGCAGCAGCGTCACCAGCTGGTCGCGCAGCTCGGCGTCGCTCAACGGGGCTTCCCCCGCGGCATCGGAGCCGCCCACCATCAGCAGCTGGCTGAGCACGTCGCTGCGCTCGGCGAGGTCGCCGGCCTGACGCCGCTCGGCGATCTCGGCGTAGATCAGCGCATCGAGCCGCTCCTGCACCTTGACGACCTGCTTCCACGGACCGAAGCGGCGCAGACCGGGGTAGGCCCACCCGAGCAGGACCAGCGGCCGGATGTCGACGGTCTTGAGGACCAGCGGGCGCAGCTCGATCAGGCGCTCCTCGTCGGTGACACCGAAGACCACCTGGAGGATCACTTCCAGGGTCAGGGCATTCATCCGCTCGAGGCTGCGGAACTCCTCGCCCGAGGGCCACCGCGCGCACTCCTCCCGGGCGAGCTGGGTGACGACGGACTCGTAGTTCTTCAGCACCTGGGGCCGGAAGGCCGGCATCAGCAGCTTGCGGGCCCGCTTGTGCTGGTCGCCGTCGACGAGCAGCAGCGAGTGCTCGCCCATGACCGGGCCGAGGATCGCGTTGCCCTTGCCGGCGTGGAAGTGGTCCGGGTTTCCGGCGAAGATCTGCTTGGTCGCCTCCAGCGACGAGAAGAGGATCAGCGGACGGTTCTGGGGGAGCAGCCGGATCGTGAACGGGTTGCCGAACTTCTCACGCAGGTGCGGGATGAAGCGGTGACGGAACCTCATGAAGACGAAGGACTGCACGATCGCGGGCCACGAGTAGCCGGGCGGCAGGTCGTCGTACTCCACCCGGGGTGCCTGGCGCGGGGTCAGGCTCATCTTCTTCAGGCGGTCGTCCGTCGTCGTGGCCATGCCCGGGATACTACGGGTATCTGAGTGCTGAGGGTAGGCCTGTCAGCCCCGGTCGAGCGTGACCTCGGTGACGACGATGCCGAGCGCGGCCTCGACCCGGGCGACCGCGTCGGCGAGCTCGGACCTGCGAGGGCGCCGCATCCCGCGGAGCACCGTGACCGCCAGCGGCCGGCGCCGGGCGGACCCGGTGGAGCGCCAGAACCCCGCCACGCGGCCGTCGACGAGCAGCGGCGGGGAGAGCAGTCCGTTGGCGCTGTTCCACAGCGCCCGGTGGTGCTCGGGGGTGACGAAGCGGCCGCGCGCCTTGGGGTCGTAGGCGCAGAAGACCGCGTCGAACTCCGGCAACAGACGTACGTCGGCCAGCGTGCGGGGAGCGGGGACGTCGCGCAGGTCGAGGTAGTCGCGCCCGTCGGGGCCCGGCTCCACGACGAGCTCGTCCCCCAGCCCCGCGACCAGCTCGTCGACCGCGCCGAGGGTGAGCCCCGACCACCAGGCGAGGTCGTGGCGCGAGGCCGGCCCGTGGGCGGCAAGGTGGAGCCGGACCAGGTCGGGCGGGACCTGCCCGTCCGGGGCCGAGTCGGGCTCGGCGTACGCCGAGCGGTAGCCGGGTGGGCCCTGGCCCGACCAGCTCCCGGCCAGCGGACGGCGCACGAGCCCGCCGTGGCTGACCGCCAGGTAGCGGCCCGGCAGCTCCTCGAGCCGGACGCGGGCGGCGGCCCCGAAGCGTCGCTCCACCTCCTCGGCCAGGAAGGACCGCAGCTGCGCCGGGGTCCGCCAGTGCTCGGCGTGCTCCTCCAGCGCGGCCCACAGCTCCTCCGGCGCCTGGCCGGGATCCAGGCCGAGGTGGCGCTGCCAGTGGCGCCGCATCACGAACCGCGTGGTGGCGTCGAGCAGCCGGTGGACCGCGGGGGTGCTGGTGTGCACCGTGCCGCGCAGCGTGCTGGCGCGCACCAGCTCGCCGGCCTCGTAGGCGTCAGTCACCGCGTCGTGTGTCGCCCGCGGGCTGCGGGCCCCCAGGCCGAGGAACGCCGAGCGCGCGGTCTGGGTCTGCATCGGCCCGATCCGCGCCGCGAGCTGCGGCACCGGGAGGTCGGCGTCGGGGAACTGCCGCGCGATGCTCAGCGCGTTGAGCGACTCCCAGGTGTGGGCCACGGCTCAGCCGAGCAGCCCGCGCCCGCGGGCGACCGCAGCCGCCTCGGTGCGGCTGGCCGCACCGAGCTTGGCCAGGATGCTGGAGACGTGCACCGACACGGTCTTGGTGCTGATGAACAGCTGCTTGGCGATCTCGCCGTTGGTGCGCCCCTGGGCGACGAGCGCGAGGATCTCCAGCTCCCGACGCGTCAGCTCGGTGCTCGCCGGCCCCCGACGCGGTGTCGCCGGACGGGCCGACCCACTGAGCTCGGCGAGCAGGGGCCGAGCCCCCAGGTCCACGGCCGTCTCCCGCGCCGCCTCGCGAGGCTCGGAGGCGTCCCCGCGGCCGCTTGCCGACATCACCGCGGCCAGGCGCGCCTGGGAACGAGCCAGCTCGAAGCTGTGCTGGTACTGCGCGAACTGCGTCACCGCCTCGCTCCACGCCTCGACCAGCTCCTCGGCCTCGGGTGCCTTCACGCCGGCCAGCCAGCGAGCGCGGAGCACCTCGGCACGGAACCGCGCGGTCCAGGCGCGTCCCTCGGGACCCCAGCCCAACGGTCGCGAGACGGTGCGCCGCAGCACTTCGTCGACCTCGCCCTGCAGGTCACCGAGCCGGGCCACGAGCTCCGGGCGCTGACTGCCGCCGGCGCGAGCCGCCGCGCCGGCCACCTGGCCGGCCACGAGCGCACAGAGCATCACCTGGGCCTGGACGTGCGGGTTCCAGATCTCGCTCAGCGTGGTGCTCACCTCCTCGTAGACCCCCCACACGGCGTCGAGGTCACCGGCCAGACCGTGCAGGTCGATCGCGGCGCACCCGGCGAGCACCGCAGTCATCCCCTCACGGCGCCACGAGGCCCGGACCGGGTCGAAGAGCCGCAGTGCCTCGGCCTCGCCACGGCCCGAACGCACCAGCATCGACACCGCGGTCAGCAGGGACTCCGCATCCACCGGCGGCGTCTGCCCGCTCACGTCGGTCAACCGCAGCGCCTCGTCCCAGGCGCCCCGCTTGTAGCAGGTCAGGGCCCAGTGGAACCGCGCGTCGAAGCCGTACGGCGCCCACGGACGCCCCGCGCGCACCGCAGCCTCCGCCGTGGCCTGGAACTGCTGCTCGGCCCCCTCCAGGTCGCCGGCCTCCAGCCGGACGTAGGCCAGGTAGTAGCGCCCACGCATCTCGTTCACCGTGTCGCCGGCGGCAGCTGCGTCGTCGGCGACCTTCTCCAACGACGAGATCGCCGAGTCCAGGTCACCGGACTTCTCGTCGATCCGCGCCAGCGTGGTGGACACGTCGGAGACGACCGAGGCGAGGTCGAAACGCTGGGCCATCGCCATCGCCTCCGCGGCGAACCCGACCGCCTCCTCGTGGTGTCCGGTCGCGCTGAGCCACCTGGCGTGCAGGCTCAGCGCTCGAGCGCGCAACCGCGAGGGCTCTGGATCCAGCAGCTCCAGCGCCTCACGGGTCGCGGTCGCGGACTCCTCGAAGATGTCGTTGGACAGCGCGGACGTCGCCCAAGCCATCAGCAGGCGGGCGCGGTCCTCTGCCGGCAGATCGGCAGGAGCACCGCGCAGGTGCTCCTCCACCAGGCGGACCGCGCGGGCGGGTTGGCCACCGGCGACGATCGCATCGGCCGTGCGCGCGACCAGGACCGCGAAGTCGAGGTCGCCGGGCAGATCCACTTCATGGGCGGACACCAGGTCCAGCACCGACTCGAAGTGCCGCGCGGCGTCCTCGGGCCCGCCGACCGCCATCGCCTCCTCCCCGGCCTCGATCCCTGCCCGGACCGCGGTGCTGGTGTCATGGGCGGACTGGGCGTGACGTGCCAGCTCGGCGGCGGTGCTGGGCACGACCCCTGCCTGCAGGGCTCGTACGAACGCGGCGTGGAGACGCTGGTGCTCGCCCGGCATCAGGTCGTCGTGAACCGCCTCGGCGAGCAGCGCGTGCCGGAAGCGGAAGTAGTCGCCGTCGCGCATCAGCACCTGTTCGTCGACAGCACCCCGGACGGCCTGGTCCAACCTGTCGCCCTCCAGCCCGGTGACCGCGCCCAGCAGCCGGTGGTTCACCCGCCATCCCGACGCAGCGGCTGCTCGGACGACGGTGCGGGAGTCGTCGTCCAACCGATCGAGGCGTGCGAGCAGCAGGTCCAGGAGGTCCTCGGGGATGCCCGCCTGGCCGCCGCCGGCGGGGTGGGCGCTGACCAGCTCCTCGATGTAGAAGGGATTGCCGTCGGCGAGCCCGACCACCCGGCTCACGTCGCGCTCGTGCACCGGGCCCGCGCGCAGGGCGCGCACCATGCGCCCGACGTCCGGGGCGCGCAGGGGTTCGAGGTCGAACCGCTCCACCCCGGGCAGGCGTGACCACTGCGGCAACAGGGGACGCAGCGGGTGTCGACGCCCCAGGTCGTCGGACCGGAAGGACGCGACCAGCGCGACGGGGGCGGCGTAGGAACGGACGAAGAGGTAGCTCAGCAGGTCGCGGGTGGACTGCTCGGCCCAGTGCAGGTCCTCGACCACGAGCAGCAGCGGCCGGAGCGTGGCCAACGCCTCCAGGCCGGCGTGCACACCGCCGAAGATCTCCGAGCGGTCGAGGTCGTCGGTGCGCGCGATGCCGCTGGTCCGCACCCGACGTCCAGGGGCGAGCACCGTGATCGCCGGCTGGGCACGGACGAGGTCCTCGAAGACGTCGAGCTCACGGTCGGCGAGCATGCCGACCATCTCGGAGAAGGGCAGGTAGGGCAGGGTGCTGGCCGAGAAGTCGAGGCAGTGCCCGACCAGGACTCGCCAGCCGGCCTCGGCCGCCGCGGCTCCGACGACCTCCAGCAGCCGGGTCTTGCCCATGCCCGCGTCGCCCCCCAGCAGCGCGACCCGGACCGGGCCCGGCGTCGGGTCCGCCACCCGCAGCTGCTCGAGGAGTGCGGCCACCTCGCGGTCCCTGCCCACGAACGGCGACGTCCGCGACGTCGAGCCACGAGTGGCCGGCGCCGCGGACGAGGGGGTCGGGGGGTGGGAGGTCACGGTGCCATCTTGCCGCGCCCTCCCGACCCGGGATGGGTTCCGGGGCTCAGCGAGCCGCGAACGCCTTCCGGGCCCGCGTCAGGAGCGAGGCGTTGCGACGGCCTCGCGTCCGCGGTGCCGACGGGGCCGGCATCCGGGGCTGGCTCAGGAAGTACGTGGTGTGGTAGTTCGGGTTCATGTTGCTCCTCCTCACAGACGGTCTGGTTCACCCAGCGATTCATCCAGAGTCGTCGTCTGAGGTAGGTCGGGACATCGGGAGATATCCCTAGATGGATGGTCCTCGCTGTGAGCCCGGGCACAATGCGGGGGTGGACCAGGTCGTGGTGGGCGCTGCCGTCGTACGGCGAGGCACTGTGCTGGCCGCGCGCCGTACCTCTCCGGCAGACGCGGTTGGACGCTGGGAGTTCCCCGGCGGCAAGGTCGAGCAGGGCGAGTCCCCCGAAACAGCCCTGGTGCGCGAGATCTCCGAGGAGCTGGGGTGCGGGGTCGTGGTCACCGACTGGTTGGCGCTCGCCGTGCCGGTGCGGGCCGGTCTCACGCTTCGTGTCGCCGTGGCGAGACTGGCCGACGGCGACCCGTCTCCGCGCGAGCACGAGGCGCTGCGATGGGTGGGGCCCGACGAGCTCGAGGACCTCGACTGGCTGGAGCCGGACCGGCCGTTCCTGACCGAGCTGCGTGACGTGCTCCGACGGCCGCAGCCGCGGGGGATCCTCGACGACAAGGAGGCTGCGGAGGACATCGCTGCCGCCCTGCGCCTCGACGGCTTCGACGCCTGGACCGAGCGGGAGGCGTTCCACGGTGAGGACGACGACGAGGCTCATGCCTGGGCCGTCCTGAGCGACGCGCCCGGATTCCGGCTCGAGCTGCTGCTCGAGGAGCACGACGGCTGGTACGACGACGGCGAACCGCATGCCACCAGTCCGCCCCTCGACCTCCCGCGCAGCCCGCGACGCTGAACGAGCAACCCCACGCCCGTCGCGGAGGGCTCGACCGACGGGAGGGGCTCAGCCCGTCTGGACACCGAAGACGGGGGTCGTCAGGGGCACACCGGGGCGGTACGCCAGGTGCAGGTGGGACGGCGCGTCGAGCGCGACCAGGTCGGCGCGGGCGCCGACCCCGAGGTGGCCGACGTCATCGCGACCCAGCGCAGCAGCGCCGCCGGCGGTCGCCGCCCACAGCGCCTCCGCCGGTGTCATCCCCATCTCCCGCACCGCCAGGGCGATGCACAGCGGCATCGAGGAGGTGTAGCAGGAACCGGGGTTGCAGTCGGTCGCCAGCGCGACCCGGACGCCTGCCTCCAGCAACCGGCGCGCGTCGGGATAGGGCGACCTGGTCGAGAACTCCACGCCCGGCAGGAGGGTCGCGATCGTCCCGCTGTCGCGCAGGGCTGCCACGTCGGCGTCCGAGAGATAGGTGCAGTGGTCCACCGCGACGAGCCCCAGCTCGCACGCCAACCGCACGCCAGGTCCGGGACCGAGCTGGTTGGCGTGCATCCTGCCGCGCAGTCCAACTTCCTGTCCGGCTGACAAGATCAGTCGCGCTTGTGTCTCGTCGAAGGCACCCCGCTCGCAGAAGACGTCGATCCACCGTGCGTAGGGGGCGCACGCCTCGAGCATCGGGCCGGTCACCAGGTCGACGTAGCCGGCCGGGTCGTCGTCGTACTCCGGCGGGACCACGTGCGCACCGAGGAAGGTGGTCTCGGTCGTGACGGTCGCGGCGACCGCCAGCGCTCGCGCCTCGTCGGCGACAGTGAGCCCGTAGCCACTCTTCACCTCGACTGTGGTCGTGCCCTGGCGTCGCATCTCGCCGACATGGCGCACGAGGTTGGCCGTGAGCTGCTCGTCGCTCGCCGCGCGGGTGGCGGCCACCGTGGTGCGGATGCCGCCGCCGTCATAGCGCTCACCAGCCATCCGGGCCGCGAACTCCGCGGCCCGGTCGCCCGCGAAGAGCAGATGTGAGTGGGAGTCCACGAGACCGGGGATCACGGCGCGCCCCCCGAGGTCGCGGTGCTCGTCCGCCGAGGGGGCTGCGCCCACGGGGCCGGTCCAGGCGACCTTGCCCTGGGCGACCACCACCGCGGCATCGGGCACGATCCCCAGCGGCCCGCCGTGAGCCGGGTCGTTGGTGACCAGCTCGGTGATGCCGGTGAGCAGCACGGCACTCATGGCGACCCCCAGAATCGGCGGATCGCCTCGTCGAGCCGGGCACCGACCGCGGCGGTGTCACCGTCGAAGACGACGCAGCCCCCCGACACGACGTGGCGCACGTCAGCGGCCGCCGCGGCGAACACTGCCGTCTCCGCTGAGGCGTCACATCCCGCGGTGCGCGGGGACGCGAGATCGACCGTGACCAGGTCGGCGCGGGCGCCCACAGCGATCCGGCCGGCGTCGGAGAAGCCCAGCGAGGCATGACCAGTCGCGGTGGCCGCCGCCAGCAGGTCGGGTGCCTGCCAGTGCCCACGGCTCTGGGTGTCGAGCCGGTGGTCCAGCTCCACCGCTCGCATCTCCTCGAACATGTCGACCACCGCAGCGCTGTCGCTGCCGAGCGTCAGCCTGGACCCGGCGTCCCGCAGGTCGACCGACGGACCGACGCCGTCACCGAGGTCGCGCTCCGTGGTGGGGCAGAAGCAGGCGTGGCTCGAGGTCGCTCCGAGCGTCGCGACGTCGACCTCGGTGAGATGAGTGGCGTGCACCGCGGTGGTGCGCTCTCCCAGCGCCCCGGCCTCGGCGAGCAGCTCGGTGGGGGTGCGTCCGTAGGCGTCGAGGCACTCCTGGTTCTCCGCGACCTGCTCCGAGAGGTGCACGTGCAGCGGCACCTCGAACCGGTCCGACCAGTCGGCCACCAGTCGCATCTCGTCGAGCGGCACCGCGCGCACCGAGTGGATCGCCGCTCCGACCACGAGATCTCCGCCCTCCTCGGCGGTGAGCTCGTCGGCACGCTCCTGCCATGCGAGGGCGGAGTCGTCGGCGAAGCGGGTCTGCACGCCCTCGACGTCCCGCCCGATGCCGCCGGCGAGGTAGCAGGTGTCGAGCAGCGCCATCCGGATGCCGACCGTCCTGGCCGCCTCGACCAGGGCCAGCCCCAGCGCGTTGGCCTCGTCGTACGGCGCCCCACCCGGCTGGTGGTGCACGTAGTGGAACTCGCCGACGGTCGTGATCCCGGTGGCGGCCATCTCGGCGAAGACGGCGGTGGCGAGGTCGAGGTAGTTGTCGGGGTCGAGCCGGGTCGCCGCGTCGTACATCTGCTCGCGCCAGGTCCAGAACGACCCGCCACCGCGCTGCGTCCGTGCACGCAGCGCGCGATGGAAGGCGTGGCTGTGGCAGTTGGCGAAGCCCGGCAGCGTGAGGCCCCCAAGACGGTGCGCGCCGGCAACCCTTTCTTGTCCTACTGATGTGAATCGGCCGTCGTCGATGGTCACGATGACATCGGACAGCACCCGGCCTTCGACCCAGGCATGATCCAGCAGGTACGCCGTCACGTCGGCTCCCCTGTCGGGCCCGCAAGGTCGGCCAGGGCGTCGGCCAGCACCTCCACGCCCGACAAGCAGTCCGCTGTCTCGGCGTGCTCCTCAGGAGAGTGGGAGATCCCGCTCGGGTTGCGCACGAAGAGCATCGCCGTCGGGACGCCCGCCGCCGACAGCACCCCCGCGTCGTGTCCGGCCGCGGTCGCGATGACGGGGAGCTCGTGGGGTGCGCCCAGCCGACGGGCGAGGTCGGAGTCGAAGGCCACCGCGTCGCTCACCGACTCGGCAGTGACCTCGACCCGGGTGCCGTCGCGGCCGGCGCGCTCCTGCGCGAGCCGCACGACGGTGGCCACCAGCTCCTCCAGCGACTCCGCGGTGTCGGCTCGAGCGTCCAGCCACGCCCTCACCTGCCCGGGGATGGCGTTGGTCGAGCCCGGGTGGGTCTCCACCCGTCCGAACGTCGCCCGCTGGTCGGCGAGCCGGGCCTGCTTGTTTGCTGCCAGCGCGGTCATCGCGTAGGCCAGCATCGGGTCGTGACGATCCGCCATCCGGGTGGCGCCGGCGTGGTCCGCGCGACCGGCGAAGTCGAAGCGGTAGCGCCCGTGGGGCCAGATGCCCTCGGCCACCGCGACCGCACGGTCGCGGTGGACCAGGTCGCGTCCCTGCTCCACGTGCAGCTCCACGAACACCCCGACGTCGCGCAGGATCGAGCTCCCGACGCCGGTCGAGCTCGTCGCTCGTCCTGAGGAGTGAGCGGAGCGACCGTCTCGACGGGAGACCCCCGGCACCAGATCGGCCAGGGCAACACCGTCGCGGTCGCGCAGCTCCCGGGCGTCCTCCCAGGACGTCGCCCCGGTCGCGAGCCGTGAGCCCAGGCAGGCCACCGGGAACCGGGACCCCTCCTCCTCGCGGAACGAGACCACGCCGATGGCGCGCGGCGGCTGGAGACCGCGGTCCCGCAGGAGGTCGATGGCGGCGAAGGCACTGACGACCCCCAGTGGCCCGTCGTACGCCCCGCCGTCGAGCACGCTGTCGAGGTGCGACCCGGTGAGCACACCGTCCCCGGCGGGCTCACCCCACCAGGCCACGCGGTTGCCGAAGCCGTCGACCTCGACCGGCAGGTCGCGCCGCTCGGCCTCGCCGACGAACCAGGCCTGGAGCTCCTCCTCGGCCCCGGTGAAGGGCTGGCGGAAGTAGCCACCGGTGCGCGCGGACCGGCCGAGCGGGGCCAGGTCGGCCCACATCTGCTCGAAGGTCATGCTTGCCCCCATGGAGTTCGCTGAGGTCGTACGCCGTCGCCGGATGGTCAGAACCTACTCCGACCAGGCGGTCGAACGGGACGTGCTGGGCCGGCTGGTCGAGCATGCGACGCGGGCGCCGAGCGCCGGGTTCAGCCAAGGGTGGGAGTTCCTGGTGCTCGACTCGCCGCACGACGTCTCGCGCTACTGGAAGGCGACCGCCGGGGATCGCGTGGCGCGGCCGGACCCGTGGCTGCGCGGGATGATGACGGCGCCGGTGGTGCTCGTGCCGTTCAGCCACAAGGACGCCTATCTCGACCGCTACGCGGAGCCCGACAAGGGCTGGACCGACCGTGACGAGGCCCGGTGGGCGATGCCCTACTGGCACCTCGACACCGCGATGGCCTCGCTGCTGGTGCTGCTCACCGCGGTCGACGAAGGACTCGGAGCCTGCTTCTTCGGGGTCCCGGGCGAGGCCTGGGGCCGGCTGCGGTCGGAGTTCGGCGTGCCCGCGGCGTACACGCCGGTCGGCGCGATCACCGTGGGGTACGCCGCGCGCGACGCCCCGCCCTCCGGGTCCCCCCGGCACCGCACGCGCCGGCCCGTCGAGTCGGTGACCCATCGGGGTCACTGGGATCGCTGACCGGATCCGGAGCGCGGCCTTGGGGTCGGCGGGCAAGGTGGAGCCATGGAGATCTCGCAGGCCCTCGATGCCGTCCGCGCCAACTCGCAGGTCGTCCTGGTCACGCTCAAGAGCGACGGCCACCCGCAGCTGTCCAACGTGCTCGCCACCGTCGACGACGACGGGGTGGTCCGGGTGTCCACCACGGACGACCGGGCCAAGACCAACAACCTCCGCAGGAAGCCGTGGGCGGCGGTCCACGTCAACCACCCGAGCTTCTGGTCCTACGCCGTCCTCGAGTGCGACGTGACCCTGTCGGAGGTGACCACCGACCCCGGTGACGAGGCCGGCGACGAGCTGGTCGACCTCTACCGACGGCTTGCCGGCGAGCATGACGACTGGGACGACTACCGCGCCGCGATGGTGCGCGAGGGTCGACTCGTCGTCCGCCTCACCCCGACGCACGCCTACGGCCTGCTTCGCTGAGTGGTCGCGTACGACCGGCGGCAACGCCCCGCGACAAACCCTGACTCCCCACGACACGCGCCTCGTGGGGAGTGACAGGCGCGCTGCATACCTTGGGAAACTGCGCCCTACTCCCGCATCGGGATGCGGACGCCGCGCTCGTCGGCGATCTCGACGGCCCGGTCGTAGCCGGCGTCGACGTGGCGGATCACGCCCATGCCGGGGTCGTTGGTGAGGACCCGCTCGAGCTTGCGCGCAGCCAGCTCGGTGCCGTCGGCGACCGTCACCTGCCCGGCATGGATCGAGCGGCCCATGCCGACGCCGCCGCCGTGGTGGATCGAGACCCAGGTCGCCCCCGAGGCGGTGTTGACCAGAGCGTTGAGCAGTGGCCAGTCGGCGATCGCGTCGGAGCCGTCGAGCATCGCCTCGGTCTCACGGTAGGGCGAGGCCACCGACCCGCAGTCCAGGTGGTCGCGCCCGATCACGATCGGCGCGGAGATCTCGCCCGAGGCGACCAGCTCGTTGAAGCGCAGCCCGGCCCGGTGACGCTCGCCGTAGCCCAGCCAGCAGATCCGCGCGGGCAGCCCCTGGAAGTGGACCCGCTCCGCGGCCATGTCGAGCCAGGCGTGCAGCCGGGCGTAGTCCGGTGACTCGGCGGCCGGGAACAGCTCCTTCACCGCCCGGTCGGTGACCGCGATGTCGTCGGGGTCCCCGGAGAGCGCCGCCCAGCGGAACGGCCCCTTGCCCTCGCAGAACAGCGGCCGGATGTAGGCCGGCACGAACCCGGGGAACTCGAACGCCCGGTCGTAGCCACCCTTGCGGGCCTCGTCGCGGATCGAGTTGCCGTAGTCGAAGACCTCCGCGCCCGCGTCCTGGAACTCGACCATCGCGCGCACGTGTGCCGCCATCGACTCCCGTGCCGCCTTGGTGAAGCCGTCCGGGTCGCGCCGGGCCGACTCGTGCCAGTCCTCGAAGCTGATCCCCAGTGGCAGGTAGGACAGCGGGTCGTGGGCGCTGGTCTGGTCGGTCACCACGTCGATCGGCGCCCCGATCTCCAGCAACCGCGGGAAGACCTCGGCGGCGTTGCCGAGCAGCCCGATCGAGAGCGCCCGGCCCTCGTCGCGCGCGGCCACCGCCCGGCGCACGGCGTCGTCGAGGTCGTCGGCCTGCTCGTCGAGGTAGCGGTGCTCGATCCTGCGGGTGATCCGCGCCTGGTCGACCTCGACGCAGATCGCGACGCCGTCGTTCATGGTCACCGCCAACGGCTGAGCACCACCCATCCCGCCCAGCCCGGCGGTGAGCGTGATCGTGCCGGCCAGGCCGCCGGCCGTCGAACCCGTCGAGACCCCGAGCTTGTCCGCGACTGCCGCGAAGGTCTCGAAGGTGCCTTGCAGGATCCCCTGGGTGCCGATGTAGATCCACGAGCCGGCCGTCATCTGGCCGAACATCGTCAGCCCCAGCTCCTCCAGCCGGCGGAACTCCTCCCAGTTCGCCCAGTCACCGACCAGGTTGGAGTTGGCGATCAGGACCCGCGGCGCCCACTCGTGGGTGCGCATCACCCCGACTGGTCGACCCGACTGCACGAGCATCGTCTCGTCGTCGCCGAGCGTGCGCAGCGTCCGCACCAGGGCGTCGTACGACGGCCAGTCACGGGCCGCCTTCCCGGTGCCGCCGTAGACCACGAGGTCCTGCGGCGCCTCGGCGTTCTCGGGGTCGAGGTTGTTCATCAGCATCCGCAACGGCGCCTCGGTCTGCCACGAGCGCGCCGAGAGCTCGGTGCCGCGGGGGGCTCTGATGGGGGGTCGGTCACTCATGCCAGCTCTCCGATCTGTTCCTGCACCGCGGTGACCACGGCGCCGGTGCGCACCAGCTCGGTCGCCGCCTCGATCTCGGGCGCCAGGTGCCGGTCGGGACCCGGCCCCGCGACCACGCGTCGTACGACGTCCAGGGCGGCGGCGGTCGCCGGTGAGGGCTCGAGCTCGCGACGTCCGCCGCCCCCCTGCGTGCGCAGCTCCAGGCCTCGAGCCGCGGTGAGCAGCTCGATCCCGAGCACGCGCGTCAGGCCCGCCACGGCCAGCCGCAGCTTGCGCGCCGCGGCCCAGCCCATCGAGACGTGGTCCTCCTGCATCGCCGAGGAGGGGATCGAGTCGACCGAGGCTGGGGCCGCCAGCCGCTTGAGGTCGGAGACGATCGCGGCCGCGGTGTACTGGGCGATCATGTGACCACTGTCGACCCCGGGGTCGTGGGCGAGGAACGGCGGCAACCCCTGGTTGCGGGCCACGTCGAGGAACCGGTCGGTGCGTCGCTCGCTGATCGAGGCCAGGTCGGCCACAGCGATCGCCAGGAAGTCCAGCACATAGCCGACCGGGGCACCGTGGAAGTTGCCGTTGGACTCGACCCGCCCGAGGTCGTCGAGCATCACGACCGGGTTGTCGATGACGCTGGCGAGCTCCCGCTCGGCCACGCTGCGGGCGTGGGCCCAGGTGTCGCGCACCGCGCCGTGCACCTGCGGCGTGCAGCGCAACGAGTAGGCGTCCTGCACCCGGTTGCAGTCGGGCCCACGGTGGGAGGCCACGACGCCGGAGTCCTGCAGCATCACGCGCAGGTTGGCTGCCGAGGCCACCTGTCCCGGGTGCGGCCGCAGATCGGCCAGGTCGGCTGCGAAGACCCGGTCGGTGCCGAGCAGCGCCTCGACCGACATCGCCGCCGTCACGTCCGCGGTGCGCAGCAGGGACTCCAGGTCGTGCAGCGCCAGGAGCAGCATGCCCAGCATCCCGTCGGTGCCGTTGATCAGCGCCAGACCTTCCTTGGGGCCGAGCTCCACGGGCGACAACCCGGCCTGAGCCAGCGCAGCGGACGCGTCGCGGAGAGCTCCGCCCACCCGCACCTGGCCCTCCCCGGTCAGCGCGAGCGCGACGTGCGCCAGGGGTGCGAGGTCACCCGAGCAGCCCAGCGAGCCGTGCTCGTGCACCACGGGGGTGATCTGCGCGTTGAGCAGCCCGGCCAGCAGCGCGGCGGTCTCCTGGCGCACCCCGGTGCGTCCGGTGGCCAGCGTCGACAGCCGCAGCAGCATCATCGCCCGGGTCACCTCCACCTCCACCTCGGGCCCACTGCCTGCGGCGTGGGAGCGGATCAGCGAGCGTTGCAGCGCCGCGCGCTTCTCCTCCGGGATGTGCTGGGTGGCGAGGGCACCGAAGCCCGTGGACACGCCGTACGCCGGGGTGGGTGCCGCGGCGAGCCGGTCGACGACGTCGCGCCCCCGCTGGATCGCCGCCAGCGAGTCCGGCGTCAGCTGCACCCGAGCCCCGGCTCGGGCGACGGCGACGAGCTGGCCAGGGGTGACCGCGCCGACCCCGACCTGGACGGAGGCGGTGGTGTCGGTCATGGCTCGATTCCACCGCAGAGTGGGCTCGGGCAACAGGGCCGGGGGACCATGCCCGCAGGACCGGGCACGCAAAATGTCCGCTCCTGCATGACCGATTCCTGCAAAACAGGACCTAAGTCCTGTCGGGTTCGGGACTATGGGGCGTGGCCACACGCACCGTTCTGATCGGCACCCTCACCGCCGCCCTCCTGGGCGGCGGCGCGTTCGTGTCCGTGGCCGGCCCCGCCACCGCGGCACCACCCGAGGGCCCCGACGATCGGTCGAGCGCGTCGCCGCAGCCCCGCAAGCTGCTCGACCGGACGCTGCCCGGCCCGGCCGCCAAGCGCCGGCTCGGCGTCCAGGGGCTGCAACGGGCCGCCGAGGTCAACGACCTGGCGGCATCGCGGGTCCAGGAGCTGCTGGCAGACCGCACCACCCGCCTCACCGCCGACGGGCGGCTCTACTACGCCGACGTCGCCGAGGCCGAGACCACCGCTCCCGCCGAGGCCACCGCGCCTCTGGCGGCGTCGTACCCCTTGTCGCAGACCTTCAGCCTGCACAGCCGCCCGTCGTCGAAGCGCACCATCCACCTGGACTTCGACGGAGCCTCGGTCTCCGGCACCTGGTGGAACGAGAGCTGGGGCGGCTCGCTGCCCGCGAGCAACGTGGTCGCGTTCAGCCTCGACGGCGACCGCAGCAGCTTCAACGACAACGAGCGCCGCCTGATCCAGGAGATCTGGGCCCGGGTGTCGGAGGACTTCGCCCCCTTCGACGTCGACGTCACCACCGCCACTCCCGCCGCGGGCGACCTGACCCGAAGCTCCTCCTCCGACCAGACCTACGGCACCCAGGTGCTCTTCGCGCCGGGCAAGGCGGTGGCCTCGGCGCTGTGCAGCTCCGGATGCTCGGGCGTGGCGTGGGTCGACGTGTTCGACCGAGCCGTCGGCTCGGCGGTCCCTGGCCCGGCGTGGGTCTTCACCGACGTCGCCGGCACCGCCGGCTACCGGCTGACCGAGGTCGCCTCCCACGAGGCCGGCCACACCCTGTCCCTGCAGCACGACGGCACCACGACGTCCAGCTACTACACCGGCCGCTCCCCGTGGGGGCCGATCATGGGCAGCAGCCGCTACGCGCTGAGCCAGTGGAGCAACGGCGACTACGCCGGAGCCAACCAGCAGCAGGACGACTTCGCCGCGATCAGCACGTCCGGTGCCCCTGCCCTCGCCGACGACCACGCCGACGCTCTCGGCTCGGCAACTCCCCTGGTGTCGCAGGCCCACGGCATCATCGGCGACCGCGACGACCAGGACGTGTTCCGGATCGACCACGGCAGCTGCTCCCCCACCATCACCGTGAGAGCGGCAGAGGTCGGAGCCAACCTCGACGCACGACTGCGCGTCCTCGACGCGTCCGGCCAGCAGGTCGCCAGCGCCAACCCGACCCTCTCCCAGACGGCGTACGGCGAGCTGGGCGGCACCGGAGCCAGCATCAGCCTGCCGAGGCGTTCCGCCGGCACCCTGTACGCCGAGGTGGACGGTGTCGGCCAGGGCAGCCTCTACTCCGACTACGGGAGCGCGGGGCGCTACTCGGTCACGCTGACCGGCTGCGGCGTGGACGACCCCACCGGCTCGACAGACTCCGGCGACACCCGGACCGGTGTCACCTCGGTCGCCGAGCGTCCGGAGCAGGTCGGCATCGGCCGTGCCTACCCCGGGCCTCGCGGCGGCGTCCGCACCGCCAAGGGCACCTGGGAGGCGCCATCGGCCGGCACCGAGACCCTGAACGGCTACCGCGTCCTGGCTCTGAAGGTGCGGCGCTCGGGGAAGGTGATCCGCAGGTTCGGCTGGACCGTCCCGGCCTCCGCCCTGGACTGGGCTCCCCGCCTTCCGCGGGGGCGCTACCAGTTCCAGGTGGCAGCGATCAACGACGCCGGCAGGGGCCCGATGTCGGCCCGGTCCAACCGGGTCAGGGCTCGCTGAGCACCGAGCGCCGGTCCAGGCCCCGCCGTCCCACCCCGTGGACTAAAGCTCCGCCCAGTGGGAAACTGGCCCGATTCGGGCGGGACGTTCGTCTTGGACGACCGACAGATGAGGATCACGAGTGACTCGTGAGTGAGTACGGGGGTACGCATGCGGCGGCAGGTTCGAACGGTAGTGGCCGGCTCGATCGGAGCACTCCTCGTCGGGGTGCTGGGTGGCCCGGCCGCGGCGCACGACGGGGGCGAGCACACCAGCCAGGAGGACGCGCGCGCCGACGACGTGGCCCGCTCGACCGACGCCGAGGGCACCGACGCCGCCGACCCGACCACTCCGGTCGAGGCCGCGATCTCGGTGGCCTCCGCCCGGGCGACGGCCTCCGAGCCGACCCCACGCACGATCGACGCCAGGTTGCAGGCGCCGCGCCACGAGCGGCCCCGCACCCGCTACGAGATGGCCGGCGCCTGCTACGGCATCCGCGCGGTGCCCACCGGGAAGTGGATCCGGCGCGGTGCCGGGGGTCCCGAGGCGACGGCGGGTGGCGAAAGAGCCGCCGCCAGGTTCTTCTTCAAGGCGACCGACCTGGGCAGCTTCATGCTCTACGGCACCGAGGCCGACTTCCTCGACGGCACCGATGAAGCCGTCACCTGGGCCGGTGAGCCCAGTGACAGCGCCGACTGGACGGTTCGTCGCCCCCTCAGGAACCGCTTCACCTTCCAGGTCCCCGACGGCTACCTGACGCTGGCCCAGGGCGGCAGCCTCTCGGTGAAGCAGCAGCGACAGGGCCGCGCGAGCACGTGGCGTCTGGAGCGGATCGGAGGCTGCGATGCCTACCCCGAGGCCGGCGTCAACATCAAGGGAGCGCCGTTCAAGGGGGTCAGCAGCTTTCAGCAGGCCTACGGCATGACCGACGCCCACACCCACGGCATGGCCTTCGAGTTCCTCGGCGGCAAGGTCCACTGCGGCAAGCCGTGGGACCGGTTCGGCGCGCCGTACGCCCTGGTCGACTGCGACGACCACACCGCCACCGATGGCAAGGGCGCCATCCTGGAGGCCTTCCTCTCGGGCGAGCCGAGCCACGACCCGACCGGCTGGCCCGAGTTCACCGACTGGCCCGCGCCGCACTCGCTGACCCACGAGGGCACCTACTACAAGTGGATGGAGCGGTCCTGGCGTGGCGGGCTGCGGACCTTCACCAACCTGCTGGTCGAGAACAACCAGCTGTGCAAGGTCTACCCGCTGACCCCCACCAACCAGAAGTGGGACCAGGCGGTGGCGAACGGCAAGACCTACTGCGACGACATGGTGTCGTTGAAGTGGCAGGCCGACGACATGCGCTCGCTGCAGGACTACGTCGACGCGCAGTACGGCGGCCCGGGCCGTGGCTGGTACCGCATCGTCAAGAACCCGTACCAGGCCCGGCGGATCATCAACTCCGGCCGGCTGGCGGTGATCATGGGCATCGAGACCTCGATCCCGTTCGAGTGCTCGGTCCAGCCCGGACTGGACGGCCCCGAGCCCAAGGCGGGCTGCGACAAGGAGTCGGTGAAGGGCTGGCTGGACACCGTGCAGAAGTGGGGTGTGCGGCAGATGGAGATCGTCAACAAGTTCGACAACGCCTTCTCCGGCATCACCGGTGACGCCGCGGAGACCGGGCTCCTGGTCAACTCCGCCAACTTCTTGGAGACCCAGTCGCACTGGCGGATGCAGACCTGTGACGGCACCGAGCCCGGCAAGCCGGAGCTCGGGGACCAGGTGCACGACAAGGACCAGATGCTCGCCCTGCCCGGCTCACCCCCCGAGGAGTTCGACTCCGAGCAGCAGGACGCGCTCTTCGGCGCCGTCGCCGCAGTGTCCGGGGTCAGCGCGGTGGTGCCGCTCTACGGACCGCACCACCACTGCAACCAGTACGGCCTCAGTGAGCTGGGTGACTTCCTGGTCCGCGAGCTCGCGAAGCGAGACATCCTCTTCGACCCCGACCACATGAGCGTCAAGGCCCGCAAGAGCTCCCTCGACGTGATGGAGGAGCTCGACTACCCCGGTGTGTTGTCCAGCCACTCGTGGTCGACCCCGGACGCCTACCCGCGGATCATGGAGCTGGGTGGGTTCATCGCGCCGTACGCCGGTGACAGTGCCGGCTTCGTGGACAAGTGGGAGAAGGTGCAGACCTGGGCCGACCCGCGCTACTTCTTCGGCATCGGCTACGGCGCCGACATCAACGGCCTGGGCGCCCAGGGCGACGCGCGCAACCCCGGCGAGGGTGACGACGTCGACTACCCGTTCACCGGGCTGGGTGGTGTGCGCGTCGGCCAGCAGCACAGCGGCGAGCGGGTCTACGACATCAACACCGACGGCGTGGCCCACTACGGGCTCTACCCCGACTGGCTGGAGGATCTGCGTCAGCAGGCAGGGGAGCCGATCGTCGAGGACATGTCTCGTGGCGCGGAGGCCTACCTGCTCACCTGGGAGCGTGCCTTCGGCGTCAGCAACGACGCCTGCCGGGAGCCGGCGCTGCGCAAGCCGCGCTCGGCCTTCAAGAGCCTGGCCAAGGGGACGCCGGTGCGCAGGGTCCTCGAGCGGGCGGGTCAGCCCAACCGTCGCCTCGGCCGCACCTTCACCTACTGCGCCAAGCGCAACGGCGACACCGTCCGGATGAAGCTGGACTTCACCGCCCGCGGTCGTCTCACCAAGGTCCGCGGCTGAGAGCGACCTCAGGGCCGCCACTCTGCCCTGGCGCCGTCGGGAGGTACCCGGAGCAGAAGTGGTCACAGACTGCATGGTCAGAGCCCTCGAACATGCAATCCGTGACCACTTACGGGCAGGAGACCCGGCGACCCGGGGCGGCAGATAGGCTGCGCCTGCCACCGTGAACCACCGACCCGGACGGAGCGTGGACCAGTGACGTGGGTCCTGATCCTCGGGGTGATCATCAACCTGATCGCCCTCCCTCTGGCAGCAAAGCGTGCAGGTTTCCTGACTCGCTTGATCACCGCGGGGCAGCCCGCCCCCGACCGCATCGAGGGGGTGACCGGTCGCCTCGGTGTGGCGCTCAAGACCCAGCTGGTGGAGGTCTTCGGCCAGAAGAAGCTGTTGAAGTGGACGGTGCCGGGCGCCGCCCACTTCTTCGTGTTCTGGGCGTTCCTGATCCTGGCGACGGTGTACCTCGAGGCCTACGGCTCGCTGTTCACCTACCCCGAGGCGTTCGCGATCCCGGTCATCGGCCGCTGGGACCTCCTGGGCTTCGCGCAGGACTTCATCGCGATCATGGCCGTGATCGGGCTGGCGGTCTTCGCCAAGATCCGGCTGGACAACGCCCCGTCCAAGCTGGGGCGCAAGTCCCGCTTCAGCGGCTCCCACCTGGGCGGTGCCTGGGTCGTGCTCTTCATGATCTTCAACGTCGTCTGGACGATGTTCCTCTTCCGCGGGGCCGCAGCCGCGCACGACAACTTCCCCTACGGCAACGGGGCGTTCGGGTCCCAGATCGTCGGGAGCATGCTCGACGGGCTCTCCCCCGAAGCACTGGAGCTGGTGGAGGGCATCGGCCTGCTGCTGCACATCGGCGTGATGCTGGTGTTCCTGATCATCGTGCTGAACTCCAAGCACCTGCACATCTTCGTGGCACCGCTGAACGTGCTGTTCAGCCGTCGCCCGGTGGCCCTGGGCGCCGCCAAGCCGCTGATGAGCGACGGCAAGGTGCTCCGCCTCGAGGACGTCGACGACTTCGACGAGGACACCAAGCTCGGCATCGGCGCGGTCGAGGACTTCTCCTGGAAGGGCATGCTCGACTTCGCCAGCTGCACCGAGTGCGGCCGTTGCCAGTCGCAGTGCCCGGCCTGGAACACCGAGAAGCCGCTGTCCCCCAAGCTGCTGATCATGGCGCTGCGCGACGGCGCGTGGGAGAAGGCGCCGCTCTTCCTGGCCGAGGAGTCCGAGCGTGAGGCCCTGGTCGGGGGCAGCACGGCGCTGGCCACGGAGGCCGAGCGGCCTCTGGTCGGCGAGACCGGCGACGAGTGGTTCTACATGCCCGAGGACGGGTCGGCCGTGATCGACCCCGACGTGCTCTGGTCGTGCGTGACCTGCGGTGCGTGCGTGGAGCAGTGCCCCGTCGACATCGAGCATGTCGACCACATCGTCGACATGCGTCGCTACCAGGTGCTGATCGAGTCCAGCTTCCCCAGCGAGCTCAACGGCCTGTTCAAGCAGATGGAGAACAAGGGCAACCCGTGGGGCATGAACGCCAAGGCCCGCATGGACTGGGCCAAGGACCTCGACTTCCCGGTCCAGGTGGTCGGGGAGGACGTCGACGACCTCTCCAAGGTCGACTGGCTGTTCTGGGTCGGCTGCGCCGGGGCCTACGAGGACCGCGCGAAGAAGACCACCGCCGCGGTCGCCGAGCTGTTGGACACCGCCGGGGTCAACTTCGCGGTGCTCGGCAACGGCGAGACCTGCACCGGTGACTCCGCGCGACGGGCGGGCAACGAGTTCCTGTTCCAGCAGCTGGCGATGCAGAACTCCGAGGTGCTGACCGAGGTCAAGGCGAAGAAGGTCGTCGCCACCTGCGCCCACTGCTTCAACACGCTGAAGAACGAGTACTCCCAGTTCGGGGTCGAGCTCGAGGTCGTCCACCACACCCAGCTGCTGAACCGGCTGGTGCGTGAGGGCCGGCTGACGCCGGTGCCGCAGAACGGCGCGCCGAAGCGCACCCTGACCTACCACGACCCCTGCTACGTGGGACGTCACAACAAGGTCTACGAACCGCCCCGCGAGCTGCTCGACGTCATTCCCGGCGCCGAGTTCAAGGAGATGGAACGCAACTCCGAACGCTCCTTCTGCTGCGGCGCCGGCGGTGCCCGGATGTGGATGGAGGAGACCATCGGGGAGCGGATCAACCTCAACCGCACCACCGAGGCGGTCGGCACCGGGGCCGACCAGATCGCCGTGGGGTGCCCGTTCTGCCGGGTGATGCTCTCCGACGGCCTGACCGCCCTGCAGGACAAGGGGGAGGCCCGCGAGGAGGTCGAGGTCCTCGACGTGGCGCAGATGCTGCTGGCCTCGGTCCGCCGCGGCGACGGCGTCACCGACCCGAGCCCCTGGCGCCCGTTCCTGCTGCCCGACGGCAAGGACGTCCACTTCGTCACCGACGGCGAGACGTACCGCTGCACCGTCGAGGGCTGCGGCTACGAGCACGGCAGCAGTCGCGCCTCGGTCGCCCACCTCGAGCAGGCACACCCCGAGCAGGCACCCGAGCTGACCAGCGAGGACCACGAGGTCCTGGAGGCCGTGGACGAGGAGTCCACCGACGCCGACGGCGCGGTTGCGCACACCGAGACCGGACAGAATGCCGGACAAGACGACGTCCCCGCATGGGTCGGACTGGACGTCGAGACGATCCTGGAAGGGGACGACGTGGACATCAGCGACTTCAAGGCCAAGTTGAAGGCCGAGCTGAAGGAGGAGCTGCTCGCCGAGGTCAAGGCCGAGCTCGAGGGTGCGCTCAACTCCGAGGCCGGCACCTCCGAGCCGGTGGAGAAGACCACCTCCGGCTCCCTCTTCGAGGCCAAGGAGCGCGCGTCCTCCGGCTCCGCCGGTGACTCCGCGCCGAAGCCCGAGCCGGAGCCGACGCCCGAGCCGGAGCCCGAGCCCGAGCCCGAGCCTGCCGAGTCCGACGACTCGGGCGCCCAGGAGTCGGTGGAGACCGAGTCCAAGCCGACCACTCAGGAGGAGAAGCCGACGGAGGACAAGAAGCCCGCTTCCTCCTCCGAGCCTCCGCCGGACATCGACTTCAGCGGTTCTCTCTGAGCCGAGCGGCCGCGCCGGGACCTGAGTCCCGAAACAACCGCTGGACCAGGGGCGCGCCACGACACCGTCGTGGCGCGCCCCTGCTGTCTTCGGCGATGATTTTACTCTTTGATTCGGATCTGGTGCGTTTGTGGCCCCGCAAGTGCGGAGATCGTCTGGTCATCGACGAGTTGCCCGGATTCGGGACCCAAGGCCCGGGCGCTCGCCGTACCGTGAATCACCGGCGTCAGGGAGTGGCGCCGCGATCACGTCGCGGGAGATGGATCTGTTGTGGCACGGGAGGCAGCCATGTGGGGTTCAGGGGCAGCGCGCAGGCGTCGGCAGCTCGCGCTCAAGGAGATGGTGGCCGCGGCCACGGCCACGCAGAGGTACGCCGCGCCGTGGCGTTCGAGCCCGGCGGTCTGGCAGCACTTCAACAACGAGTCCGAGATCCTCACCCACCTGCTCAAGACCTGGCGCAACGCCCTGGCCGGCGCGGTCTACGTCGCGATCGAGCAGGGTGGCCTCGACCACGGGGTCGCGGTGAAGCAGGCCTTCGAGACGATCTCGCGGCGCCACCGTGGCGTACGGCAGATCCTCGAGGCGCACCAGGAGCACCCCGCGATCAGCGCCGCGATGCGCAAGGAAGCCGCCCTGCTGGACTCGCTGGTGGAAGGCGGGCCGCTCAGCCGGACCGAGCACGTCGCCCGGCTGGTGGCCGCGGCCTGAGCCCGTCACGCATTCCCCGGCGGTCCAGCCCGCCCCCTGTGATCGAGCCCGACCCGCCGGTCGAGCTTGTCGAGACCTCAGTCGATCAGCGTGCGGTGGAAGCGGGCCGCCGAGCGTGACGGGGTCGGCCCGCGCTGGCCCTGGTACCGCGAGCCGTACTTCTCGGATCCGTAGGGATGTTCGGCAGGCGAGGAGAGTCGGAAGAAGCACAGCTGACCGATCTTCATGCCCGGCCACAGCTTGATCGGCAGGTTGGCCACGTTGGCCAGCTCCAAGGTGACGTGCCCGGAGAAGCCGGGGTCGATGAACCCGGCGGTGGAGTGGGTGAGCAACCCGAGCCGACCCAACGACGACTTGCCCTCCAGCCGCGCAGCGACGTCGTCGGGGAGCGTCACCACTTCGAAGGTCGACCCCAGCACGAACTCACCGGGATGCAGGATGAACGGCTCCTTCCCCACCGGTGCCACTTCGCGGGTGAGGTCGGGCTGGTCCTCGGCGGGATCGATGTGGGGGTAGCGATGGTTCTCGAAGGTCCGGAAGAACTTGTCGAGGCGCACGTCGATGCTCGACGGCTGGATCATGGACTCCTCGTAGGGGGCGAGGGCGACGCGTCCGGCCGCCAGCTCGGCCTTGATGTCGCGGTCGGAGAGCAGCACGGAGCGCACCCTACCGGCCGTCGCCGGCCCTCACCGAGGGGACGCCCAGCGGTGACCCACCCGGGATGGTCGAGCCCGCGAGCGGCGGTGCTATCGTCGCGCCTCGCGGACCAGCTGGTCCTCGCGGATGTAGTTCAATGGCAGAACATGAGCTTCCCAAGCTCAGAATGCGGGTTCGATTCCCGTCATCCGCTCCGATCGATCTGGCCTGACGGATGCCGACTTGTCCCACTCAATTGGGCGTCGGAACCGTCGAGGGTCACAAGCGGCGGTCCGACTGAGGACTATTGACCTAAGATCCGCCGAAATGAGTCCCATGCGACGTTATGACCATTGTCTGGACTTGCCCGCCGAAAGGCTTGAGGTGGCCCTCGCCCCCTGCCGGAAACCTTTCAGGTCTCCCTAAGGTCAGCAGCGTCAGGCACGCCGCGTCGCGCAGCCTCGGGACCGCACCGCCACGGCAGGCACCCAGCATTCGGATCGCCCGCCCATCGCCTCGCGCGAAGAGCGAGCAGCGGGAAGGTAACAATGAAGGTCACATCCAGGGGGATCACCCAACGGGGTTTGGCTGCCGTGGCCATGCTCGTCCTCGGTCTCGGCACGGTATTGATCGGCCTGGTGGGCGCTGCAGGCAGCGCCAACGCCGATCCGCGTGACAAGGACATGATCTGCCACGCCGTCAACGGGAAAGGTGAGACCGGTCTCGGCTGGAACCTGATCAGCCCCGACAAGGCATCGAGCCACCTCGACGAGGCGAACGGCAACGCACCGAAGCACGTGTCGAAGGACGGACTACGTTCAGATGCCTTGCTCGGCGAGGATCTTCTCTGCCCGGGCGAGGGGACTGACCCTCCGCCCGACGACCAGTGCCCCGAAGGCAGCGTCAACGGTGTCAACCCGGGTGACGTGAACCTGGACGGCACTGACGACGAGGCTGACTGTGACTACGTTGAGCAGGGCGATGGCGACGGCGACGGTGACGGCGAAGGCCCCTCTACCTGCCCCACTGACGCTGCGACCAATGGTGGCGCCGTGATCCCCGAAGGCGAGACCGAGGAGTCCTACTGCACCGTGCCGGAGGAGAAGCCAGAGTTCTGCCCCGAGGATGCTGAGCAGAACCCAGGGGTTGAGATCCCCGAGGGCGAGACCGCGGAGACCTTCTGCGCTGCCGATGTCCAGGGCAGTGAGAGCTCCAGGCCCGGGGACGGCGACGGCGACGGCGACGGCGACGGCGACGCTGACGGCACCGGTGACGGCGATGCCGACGTGGCGGGCAACGCCGAGGTGCTCGGAGTCGAGGCGAATGCTCCTGCGGGTGCTGCCCCAGCTGCAGCTCCGACCGCGGTCGACGCTGGTCTGGCGGCCGAGGAGTCGGGTGGCAACACCACGTTGTGGCTGTTGGCCGGAGCGGCGCTGGCACTGGCCGGCACGATGCTCGGATTCACCCCGGCAAGGGCGCGCGGCCAGCACACCCAGTGACCGGAGGCACCGTGACCCCTCAGTCACGGTGAGGAGAGAGCAAGCGAGGGGCCTTCCCGAGAGGGAGGGCCCCTCGTCGCGTCCGGCCCGCCGTTGCCTCTGGCCCGTTTCACCGCGCCCGGGGGACGTCTGTCCCGCCATATGGCGGATTGGGTCCTATATCTCCATATGACCAACGTCGCGACCTCGACCGCTGAAGGTCTACTCCTGTGCTTCACGCCTGCCGAACGCTGTGATCGCTCCCTACTGTCGAACATATCGGGCAAATCGGAGACCGGTGCGGGAGCCGCCCTCGGAGCCCGAACACACGAGTGGTCGCATCGAGCGTCTGGGCAGATGGCTCACAGAGCGGCCGAGGGAGAGAGAGACCCATGAACATCAAGCGGCTCGAGATCACGAAGCGGACACTGTCCGCCGTCGCGACTCTGACCCTGGGGTTCGGAAGCATGTTCGTCGGGCTGGCGTCCAGCGCTTCGGCCGACGTCGACCACTGCGCCGACCACGCCACCAGTGCGAAGTTCGAGGTGCCGGAGGGTGGCGGCCCGCACACCACCACCCTGGACGTCGGTGGCGTGCCGGTGAAGGTGACTGTCACCGGCTCCTCGGTGAGCTTCGCCGACACCGACGACAACGCCTTGCCCGTCACCTTCTGCATGAAGGCAGCCACCGGTCAGTCGGGTGAGCGGTCCGGCACCAGTGGCCAGGTCGACTGGCTGAACAACGGCGGTCAGACGCCGGCCATCTCCTACACGGTGGTCTACAGCGTGAACGTCCTTGCCGGCGACGGCGACGGCGATGGCGACGGCGACGGCGACGGCGACGGCGATGGGGACGGCGACGGCGATGGGGACGGCGACGGCGACGGCGACGGCGACGGCGACGGCGACGGCGACGGCGACGGCGACGGCGACGGCGACGGCGACGGCGATGGCGATGGCGACGGCGATGGCGATGGCGACGGCGACGGGGACGGCGACGGCGACGGGGACGGCGACGGCGACGGCGATGGCGACGGCGACGGCGATGGCGATGGCGATGGCGACGGCGACGGTGACGGCGACGGCGACGGCGATGGCGACGGCGATGGCGACGGCGACGGTGACGGCGACGGTGACGGCGATGGCGACGGCGACGGTGATGGCGACGGTGATGGCGACGGCGATGGCGACGGCGACGGCGACGGCGACGGCGACGGCGATGGCGACGGCGATGGCGACGGCGACGCGACCTGCCCGGACGGCTCCGCTCTCCCGACCGAGGACGTCAACCTCGACGGCACGGTTGACGCCGGCGACTGCGACGAGGTGCTGGGCACCGAGAGCTCCGCACCCGGTGACGGTGACGGCGACGGCGACGGTGACGGCGACGGTGACGGCGACGGCGACGGCGACGGCGACCAGCAGCGGGGGGCCGAGGTGCTCGGTGTCGAGGCCAACGCTCCTGCGGCCAACGCTCCCGCCGCGGTGCCCACGGCGGTCGACGCCGGCTTCGGCGGCGAGCAGGGCGAGGGCAGCGGCTCGCTGCTGTGGCTCCTGGTCGGTGGCGCGATGGCAGCAGCCGGAGCCACGATCGGTTTCGCCCCGGCTCGCGAACGCGGCAAGCGCTCGGTGTGACGGACGCAAGTCAGTCAGGGCGGCGGTGACGTCGCACTGATCAGCCGCACGAGGGGCCTCCCGGTCGGGAGGCCCCTCTCGGCTTTTCCAGGTCCCGGCGCACCACACCTGCCACACTGACCTCGTGTCATGGATCCAGCAGTGGCTCCGCAACGGGTCCCACACCATCTCTCCCACCGCCCACTACACAGGGCACGTGTGGGCGCGGCATGGGTTGGGCGAGTCGCGCCTGAGCACCGGCACGGGGCGAGTGCTCCACACACTGGCGCAACCGGCGATGGCGGCTTCCCGGCTGGTCGGCGGTCCCACGCTGGAGGGCTTCCTGCTCGCCCGTCACCGCGTCATCGACCACCTGCTGGAACAAGCCATCACCAGCGGTGAGGTGCACCAGGTGGTCGAGCTCGCCTGCGGCATGAGTCCCCGCGGGCTGACCTTCGTCGAACGGCATCCGGGCCTGACCTACGTAGAGGTCGATCTCCCGCACATGGCTGCTCGCAAGCAGCGGGTCCTGGACGCGATCCGGCCGCCGATGGAGCGGCACCGGGTCGAGGTTGCCGACGTGATGAAGGGGGTGCAGCTTTCCCGGGTCTTCGCCGGGCTGCGCCGCAGCCGTGGCGTCGCGGTCATCACCGAGGGCCTGCTCAACTACTTCCCCCGCCCCGACGTGGTGGAGCTGTGGCGACGGGTCGCCCACGAGCTGCACCGGTTCCCGCGCGGGCGCTACTTCAGCGACCTGCACGTCAGCTCCGAGGCGGGCCGGATCGACCGTGGCTTCACCCTGGCCCTCGGCACGTTGGTGCGCGGCCGGGTGTACCTGCATTTCGAGGACGTCCCCGAAGCGCACCGCATGCTGCTCGCCTCCGACTTCGACCGGGCCAGGTTGCTGGCCCCCTCGGACTTCACCGGCCAGCTGCCGGGCATGGATGCACCAGGAGCATCGCGTGTCCGCGTGGTGGACGCCGCCACCGGGGCACCTGCCGGCTGAGCCCGTCGGGAGCTAGTCTCCGGCGTCATGAACGCGATCACACCTGACGCCGGCAGCGGACCCACGCCCGGTCTGGGCGAGCGGATCCGCTGGCAGGCCCCCGACGGGGATCACCCGGCGCGGCGGATCTCGCAGGCGTCGTACTCCGCGGTGGTGGCCAAGGACAAGGAACGTTGGCTCTCGCTCTTCGCCGAGGACGCGACCCTCGAGGACCCGGTCGGTCCCTCGTTCTTCGATCCCGAGGGCGTGGGTCATCAGGGAAAGGCTGCGATCGCGGCGTTCTGGGACATGGCGATCGCACCGGTTGCTGAGTTCACGTTCACGATCCGCGACTCGTTCGCGAACGGCAACTGCTGCGCCAACGTGGGCACCTTCAGCACTCGGATGGACGACGGCACCTTGGCCGACACCGAGCTGGTCGCGGTCTACCGGCTGGACCCCGAGGGCCTCATCGCCTCGATGTGCGCCCACTGGGAGGTCGATCGGACCATGGCCACCCTCCGCAAGGAGTGAGCGGGTTTCGGTTTCCCAAGGGATGTAGGAGAACTGTCACTTCCCTCGTGACGTGCCTCGTGGGCAGTGACAGTTCGGCTGCATACCTTGGGAAACCGCCAGGACCCCTCAGTGCGGTTGCCAGGCCTCGTCGTCCGCGGTCCGTGCGGCGACTGCCTGCGGCAGGCTGCCCTCGGCCAGTGAGCGGATGGTGACCTGCTCGCAGACGTCGCGCAGGCTGCTCCGCGCGGCGATCCAGACCAGCTGGAGGGCCTGCGCGGTCTCGTTGTAGTGCACTGCTTCGGGTCGGTCGCCGTGCACGCTGACCAGGGGTCCGTCCACGGCACGGATCACGTCGGCCACGCTGACCTCGTGCGCGGCGCGGTTGAGTCGCCATCCGCCCGACTGACCCCGCTGGGAGGCCACGATGTCCGCGCGACGCAGGTCGGCGAGGATCGCCTGCAGGAAGTTGGCCGGGATGTCCTGGCGGCGGCCGAGCTCCTCGGCGCTCAGCGGACGTGGCACGGCCCCGTCATCGACGGCGCGCGCCAGCTCGATGAGTGCCCGCAGGGCGTAGTCGCTCTTGGCTGAGACCCGCACCGGTGCAGTCTCTCACCCGGTGGAGCCCTCGCTGGTCACGCCGGTGCACCCCTTCGGGTGCCGGGGCGTGATCCGAGCAACACCGGGGCGGCAACACGTGTAAACCTCGGGTCGTGGGGCACCTAAGAACTAACCCAACCCTGAAGGAGTTGAGCGACATCATGAGCGACAGCGACAAGATGGACAACAAGGCTGAGAACGTGAAGGGCCAGGCCAAGGAGACTTTCGGCGACGTCACCGGAAACGATGACAAGAAGGCCGAGGGCAAGGCCGACCAGAGCAAGTCCGACCTGAAGCAGGCCGGCGAGAAGGTCAAGGACGCCTTCAAGTGAGCAACCGGATCCGCTGACGCGGATCCTCAGGCAAACGCCCCGGGACCACTGGTCCCGGGGCGTTGCTGTGCGTGGGCACGGTCACGGCGAGGCCTGGACTGTGACCGGGCCGACGCGACGAAGTGCGCCGAGCCAGTTGATCGATCGCCGGGCGCGTGGCACCATGGAAGAAGTTACTCGCCAGTAGCAAAGGGTCGGCGAGGCCGGCCCTGAGACGACTAAGGGGTTCGCCGTGAGCCACTACAAGACCAACATGCGCGACATCGAGTTCAACCTCTTCGAGGTGCTCGACCGCCAGGACATCCTGGGCACCGGCCCCTTCGAGGAGGTCGACGTCGACACCGCGAGGACGATCCTCGCCGAGGTGGACCGCCTGGCCCGGGAGGACCTGGCTGCCTCCTACGAGGACAGCGACCGCAACCCACCGACGTGGGACCCCCAGGCGGGCACCGCGGACATCCCGGAGTCGTTCAAGAAGAGCTACCAGGCCTGGATGGACAGCGAGTTCTGGCGCCTGGGCATCCCCACGGACATGGGTGGTCAGCAGGCGCCGTCCTCACTCAACTGGGCGATCGGCGAGCTCGTGCTCGGCGCCAACGCGCCGATCTGGATGTACGCCGCGGGTCCGAGCTTCGCCAGCGTGGTGCACCGCAACGGCAACGACCGTGACAAGAAGATCGCCGAGCACATGGTGGAGCGCCAGTGGGGCGCCACCATGGTCCTCACCGAGCCCGACGCCGGCTCCGACGTCGGCGCCGGCCGCGCCAAGGCCACCGCCAACGACGACGGCACCTGGAACATCGAGGGCGTCAAGCGCTTCATCACCTCGGCCGAGCACGACATGAGCGAGAACATCATCCACCTCGTGCTCGCACGTCCCTCGGGCGTCGAGGGCGCCGGCGGGCCGGGCACCAAGGGCCTGTCGATGTTCATCGTCCCGAAGTTCCACTTCGACCCCGAGACCGGCGAGCTGACCGGGGAGCGCAACGGCGCCTACGTCACCAACGTCGAGAAGAAGATGGGGATCAAGGTCTCCAACACCTGCGAGGTGACCTTCGGCGAGCGCGAACCGGCAAAGGGCTGGCTCGTCGGCGAGGTGCACGACGGCATCGCGCAGATGTTCCAGGTGATCGAGAACGCCCGGATGATGGTGGGCACCAAGGCCATCGCGACGCTCTCGACCGGCTACCTCAACGCGCTGGACTACGCCAAGGAGCGGGTGCAGGGCCCGGACCTGACCCAGGCGGCCGACAAGACCGCGCCACGGGTCACGATCACTGCCCACCCCGACGTACGGCGCTCACTGATGACCCAGAAGGCGTTCGCCGAGGCGCTGCGGGCTCTGGTGCTCTACACCGCCTCGTGGCAGGACCGCGTGATGGTGGCCGAGCACAAGGGCGAGCACGACGAGGTCGCCGAGCGGATCAACGACCTGCTGCTCCCGATCGTGAAGGGCTACGGCTCGGAGCGTTCGTGGGTGCTGCTCGGGACCGAGTCGCTGCAGACCTTCGGAGGCTCGGGCTTCCTTCAGGAGTACCCGATCGAGCAGTACGTCCGCGACGCCAAGATCGACACCCTCTACGAGGGCACCACGGCGATCCAGGGTCAGGACTTCTTCTTCCGCAAGATCGTCAAGGACCAGGCCAAGGCGCTGGGTCACCTGGCGGGCGAGATCGAGAGCTTCGTCAAGAACGAGGCCGGCAACGGTCGGCTCAAGGTCGAGCGCGAGCTGCTCGCCACCGCCTTGGAGGACGGCAACGCCATCGTGGCCGCCATGATCGGTGACCTGATGTCCGCCGACGCCGGCTCCGAAGGCGGGGATGTGCGCAACATCTACAAGGTGGGGCTCAACACCACCCGCCTGCTCATGGTGCTCGGCGACATCGTCTGCTCCTGGCTGCTGCTGCGCCAGGCCGAGGTCGCGCTGGAGAAGCTGGGCGGGGACGTCAAGGACTCCGACCGCGACTTCTACGAGGGCAAGATCGCCGCTGCGCGGTTCTTCGCTCGCGAGCACCTGCCCCGGCTCACCGCCGAGCGCAAGATCGCCGAGTCGGTCGACCTGTCGCTGATGGAGCTGCCGGAGAGCGCGTTCTGATCCCAGCCTCAATGGCGCTTCCCCACAGGCCGCGGCCTGCGGGGGAGCGCCATTTCTGGTTCACCGCCGGATCCACCCGGCGAGGTCAGCGAGGGCGACGACGCCCGGAGCCCGTGGTCCACCGGGCCTTCTTGCCGCTGCGCCGCGCAGGCGGGCCGTCGGAGCCGGAGGCGTACGGCCGCTTCGTGTTCGCGCGCGCGAGCGCCGCGATCGACGGGGGGCATCGGTACCACTGGTGGCCAGCACCTTGCGGGGCAGCGCGAAGCGCTCGGACTCCGAAAGCGCGTACTGCGGCTGCGCAGGCGCAGGAGAGTCGGAGGAAGGGGCGCTCATGGGAGTCCTCGAAAGCTGCGGCCGCCGACGGAGCCCGACCACGGGGAAGATGGGGACCGCTCGACGCGATCTCGTGCGACCCCGTTCTAGGCGCCCTGCGCCTGCACGCCGACCCGTCACTAGGCTCAGCGCCATGACGACCTCCGACACGTCAGACGAGACCCCCGAGCGCTCGACCGACCCCTCGGGGCAGCAGGAACGACGCGGCGAGCTGGTCGGGGTGTGGCAGCAGGCCTGCGCCGACGTCCTGGACCTGTTGGCGAGCTTGACCGACGAGGACTGGGCGGCGCCCACCGATCTGCCCGGGTGGGACGTGAAGGCGGTCGCCGCTCACCTGGCCCACCTGGAGTCCGAGCTCGCGGGGATGCCCCAGGAGCAGGTCGAGGTGACACCGGGGGCCCACGTACGCAACGTGATGGCGCAGTACACCGAGGTCGGCCCGACGGCCCGGCGGGACTGGCCCCCGGGACGGATCATCGAGGAGCTGCGCGAGGCGGTGCGGATCCGCAGCGAGGCGATGGAGCGAGATGCCCCCGACCTCACCGCTCCGGCGCCCTCGTTCGCAGCGCTGGCCGGCTGGTCCTGGGAGACCCTGCTCAGCAACCGACCGCTGGACATCTGGATGCACGAGCAGGACATCCGCGAGGCCGTCGGCCGGCCCGGCGGGCTCGACAGCCGTGCCGCAGTGCACGTCGCCACGGTCTTCGCCCGCTCCCTGCCGATGGTGGTCGGCAAGCGGGCCGGGGCCGAGCCCGGCCAGTCGGTCGTGGTGCACCTGACCCAGGCTCCCGCCGAGGCCCCGCAGACCGTTGCGGTGCAGGTCGGCGACGACGGCCGCGCCCGACCTACGGCACCGCCGCAGGAGCCGAGCGCCACGATGCGACTCGGATTCGCCGACTGGCTGCGGCTGTGCGGCGGGCGGTGCGCTCCCGACCAGCTCGAGGTGGAGCTGGCCGGAGATCGCGACCTCGCGCGCCGAGTCCTCGAGGGTCTCGCCGTCACTCCCTGAGCCGGCTCAGCCCTGACCCACCGGGGTCAGTTGCCGGTCTCTGCCGACTCCATGGGCGCCCGGTCGAGCTCGTCCCCAGGGCGACGAGGCACCCGCCAGGTCAGGAGGGTGCCACGGGGTTCGTTGGCGGTCCAGGTGGCGGTGCCACCGAGATTACGTGCGCGATTCATCAGGTTGCTGATGCCGCTGCTGCGCGGGAGCGGGTCCGGCAGACCGATGCCGTCGTCGGCGACCCGCACCGTGAGCTCGTGGTCGCTTCCGTCCAGCGTCACCACAGCGGTGTTGGCCCGCGCGTGGCGCGCGATGTTCGACAGCGCCTCCTGGATCACCGAGGCCACCTGGGCCACCAGGTCGGGCGGCATCCCGGCGAGGTTGCCGGTGGACTCCACCGTCGGCATGAACCCGAGGATGCGTGAGGCGCGGTTGGCGATGTCGCGCAGCACCTGCTCGACGTCCTCGTGGTCGTCGACGCTGGTGAGCTCGAAGATCGAGTTGCGCAGCTCCCGGATGGCCATGTCCAGCTCCTTGGCCACACCGTTGAGGCTCTCGCCCAGCACGTTGTCGGTCTCGTGCTGCTGCTCGTACTTGCGCGCGGTGCGGCCCAGCGCTGCCACCTGGAGGCCGGCCGCGAAGATCCGCTGGATCACCCGGTCGTGCAGGTCGCGGGCGATGCGGTCGCGCTCCTCGAGCAGGGCGAGTCGGGTGCGCTGCCGGTTGAGCTGTACCGACCGCGCACGCACCCGGTCCTCCAGCTGCTCATTGAGCTTGAAGAGCTCCTCGACCAAGAGCTGCTGCTCGGTGTCGAACTCGCGCGCGGCCCGCCCCAGCAGGTAGCCGATGATCGTGACCGCGACGGCCACCAGACCGACCAGCAAGGTGAAGGCAAGGGTCTGGTTGTAGGCGCCCTGCTCGGCACCTCGGTTGAGCAGCCAGGCCGCGCCCGGCAGCAGGATGACGCCGACCGGCACCAGCGTGCGCTGGAGCCGAGCGCCCCAGTCGGAGCCGAACGCGACCCACTGGAAGACCCCGCCGGGCGCGCTCAGCCCGGCCGCCACGCTGAGCACCACGGTGAGCGCCGCGGTGTTGATCGGCATCCGGACCACGTCGCTGAGCCGGTAGAGTTCGGTGGTGCCGAAGGAGTAGCCGTAGATCGCCACCAGACCCAGCGCCAGGCTGACCGCGGCCACCAGCTCGGCCACCCCCCGACGAACCGGGGTGAGAAGCACCGACAACGCCAGCAACGAGACCGCGGACGCTGTATTGATCGCGAGTCGGCCGGGATGCTGCAAGGTCGGGACGCTCCAGTCGTCCACGAGCAGCTCGTCAACTCCCAGGTTCACGCCGAAGACGTACTGGCTGAGGATCACCAGCATCAGCAGCAGGGCGAGACCGGCGGGAACCGGGCGCCACCGTGCGGGGAGCAGCAGAGACACCGAGACCAGAAGCAGCCCCACCGCGGCGTTGAAGCGCATCGCGACCATGTCGGGCCGGATCTGCACCAGCCGAGGGACCTCCACGACCCAGCCGATCAGGACCAGGACGGCCAGGACCGCCACGACCGACGCCAGCAACGTGACATAGCCAGCAGCACGGTGCGGCCACTCCCTGGGAGCCGCCCGCAAGCCGTGGGTCGAGGCGAAGCTGGTCATCACCCTCCCGAACAGGACAACCGTGCAGGTTCTCCGGCCTCAGGTTAGTGCCGACCGGGGCGAAGGACCTGCACTTCGCGCCGGTTCGGTCTGGTCGGAGTGAATCACGGCCGCCGCGGGAAGCGGTCGAACTCAGGGCGACGCTTGGCCTTGAAGGCCTCGCGACCCTCCTTGGCCTCCTCGTTGCCGTAGAACAGCAGGTTGGCATCGTGCGCGAGCTGCTGGATCCCGGCGTATCCGTCCTCGTGCGCGTGCACGCTCAGCTTGTAGAGCCGCAACGCCCACGGTGACAGCTCGAGCATCTCCCGGCACCAGGCGACGGTGGTCGACTCGAGCTCGGCCACGGGCACGACGGTGTTGACCAGCCCCATCGCGAGAGCCTGCTGTGCGTCGTACTGGCGGCAGAGGAACCAGATCTCCTTGGCCTTCTTCGGGCCCACCAGGTCGGCCAGGATGCTGGCGCCGTACCCCCCGTCGAACGAGCCGACCTTGGGGCCCACCTGGCCGAAGCGTGCGTTGTCGGCGGCGATCGTGAGATCGCAGACCAGGTGCAGCACATGTCCCCCGCCGATCGCCCATCCGGCGACCATGGCGACGATCGGCTTGGGGCACCGCCGCATCGCGACGTGGAGATCGGTGACGTGGAAACGTCCCGTGGCGCCCTCATGGGTCTTGTAGCCGCTGTCGCCCCGCACCCGCTGGTCCCCGCCGGAGCAGAAGGCCTGGGTGCCCTCGCCGGTGAGGATGATCGCGCCGACCGACTCGTCCTCGCGGGCAAGGGTCAGCGCGGCTCCGATCTCGATGATCGTCTGCGGCCGGAAGGCGTTGTGCACCTCGGGGCGGTTGATCGTGATCTTGGCTATGCCCTCGTCGGAGGTCTCGTAGCGCACGTCCTCGAAGTCACCCGAGGTCTGCCAGGTCACCTCGGGGGCTCTGTCGGCCCCGGCTGTCTCGCCGGGAGGTTGAGCAGTCATGCCCCCATCATCCGGCACTGCCTGGTCGGGACGTCGAGGTGGTCAGGAGCGCAGCGCCGCCGAGACCACGTTCACCAGGGCTGCGCGGAAGACGTCCGCCTCGAGATCGCTGCCCAGGTGCCGGCCCAGGACGAACCCGTCGATGGCGAGGATCACCAGGCGGGCGCAGAGCCGGTCGGCACCCCGCTCCTGGGGCGTGATGCCGGGATCGCGGTCGATGGCCTGGCGGAACCACGCGGTGAACTCGTCCTCGGCCTGGGAGCGGAGCTGGATCACCGTCGATCGGGCATCCCCCTCCTCGTCGGGCTCGGCGTCGGCGCCTGCTTCGGGCTGCTCGTGTGGTCGGAGCAGCAGCAGCAGGCCGAACACGAAGTCCGGCACGTCCAGCCTCCTCCAGGTCTCGCCCAGGATGCCGGTCAGCCCCAGCGCGAGCGAGCCGCCGCGAGGGATCGGCTCCCACGCCGGCACCGAGTCGCGCCACGCCTCATAGCCCTGACGCATCGCGATCTGCGTCAGCCGTTGCGGGGTCTCGGCGTAACCGGCGACCTCGGCGACGGGGACGCCCGCGAGACGTGCCACCACCTCGAACGTCAACGGGTCGGGGCCGTGCTCGTGGGAGGCCAGGAGGGTCGCGTGGGCGATGACGCCCGGGATCTTCCGATCAACCTCCGCCTCCCCACCGCTCGCCGCGGGACCAGCCTGCGTGACCCCGTCCTCGGCCTCCCGCTCCGGCTCCGCAGTCAGCGGGCCACGCTGCTGGATCGCCCCGGCGACGCCGGAGGCCACGAACGACATGAGCTTCGCCACGTCCCACCCGGGGCTGGACTGCCGTGCCACCGTCACGCCGTCGAGCAGCGCCAGATGCGCAGCAGCGACGAAGTCAAGCGTCTCCTCGCTGCGCTCGTCGGGAGACAGGGTCAGCTCCCAGTAGGCGCGCAGCGCAGCCAGGGCTCGGTGCCTCGCCTCGCGGTAGACCCCGAACCTTCCGCGCCCCTGCAGGTCGGGCTCGAGCTGAAGGACGAGCCCCAGGTGCCAGAAGTCCGCCGAGGCCCGGCTCGCCAGGATGCCGCGCTCGAAGCGACTCTCGAGCTCGGCGCGCAGGTCTGGCAGTGGCCTCCTGTGCTTGCGGACCGGCACCTCGTCGTACCACTCGTGGAAGGCACGCTCGAGGACTTCCTCGAGCAGCTGCTCCCGGTCCGGGAAGAGCTCGGTGACGACCTCGACCGGGAGCCCGGACGCCGCGGCGAGGTTCTCCACCGAGGTGCCGTGGTAGCCGCGGCGACTGGCCAGCGTCACGGCTGCCCGCAGCACCAGATCTCGCTCGGTGGCGTCCGCGTCCGCCACCGGCACGCGACTCGCCGGCTGCGCGGCGACCTGACCCGCGGAGGAAACGGAGCTGGATGGGGCGTTCATCGTCTGCCTCGACACTTCGCTGGTGGACCCGGGCAGGAGCAGTCGCGAGCCAGTCGCGGCCCACGCACGTCCAGGCCTCAGGATCACCGTAGCCGCAGCACAGAGCCGGGACCGACACGTCCACCGCGAGGCCCGGTCGTCCCGAACCTCGCAAACCGGGTATGGCGGTCACGGCTCAGGTCCCCTAGCCTGACCTCAGGGCGATCGGCCGCGCGCCCTGAAGTCGCGGCCGATGACGGGGAGCACATCATGGTTCGCACCTTTTTCGGCTCGTTGGCCGCACTCACTCTGGGACTCACGCTGGCGGTCGTGGCGCCGTACTCCACGGCCAGCGCGCACGAGGAGCGCGAGGCGACGTTCCCCGACGGCAGCTCATCGGTCCCGAAGTTCCGAGGCCTTGACCACCCCCGCAAACGCGTGGTCTGCCGCTCCGACAGCCGCCGCCGGATCAACAACATGCCGGGTGGAGCGTTGAAGCGGCGCAACAAGGCGCTGCTGAGCGCGTGCCGGTTCGGGTCCATCCAGACCGCCATCAACAGCATCAACAAGGTGAACACCTCGATCTACGTGCTTCCGGGGGTCTACCACGAGTCCAAGTGGGCCAACCAGCAGCGCTCGAGCTACTGCTCGAACCTCGAGACCGAGTCCGACAACCCCCTCCCCATCGGTGGATCCGACTACATCGGCTCCATCCCGAGCCCCGAGGAGGACGAGGAGCCGACGGCGAGCGACCCGATCGCTCTGTCCTACAGCGACCAGCTGCGCTGTCCCCACAACCTCAACCTGATCGCCGTCCTCGGTGACCGGACGCCCGACAACAACTCGATCAAGTGCGACAGCAAGTACTGCGGCACCCAGATCATCGGCACCGGCCGTCGGATGCGCGACGTGCTGATCGACAACCGGTTCAGCAAGCTCAACGCGATCCGCGCCGACCGGATGAGCGGCCTCTACCTGCGCAACATGACCTTCCAGCAGGCCGAGTTCAACTCCGTCTACGTCTTGGAGACCGACGGCTTCGTGCTGGACCGGGTGATCACCCGCGCCAACGACGAGTACGGCATCCTCGCCTTCGCCAGCGACCACGGGGTCATCAAGAGGACCGACAACTACTACAACGGCGACTCGGGGATCTACCCCGGCTCCGCCTCGGACGTCAACGGCGAGAACGACGAGTTCAAGCCCACGCGCTACTCGATGGTGATCAAGAACAACAAGTCCCACCACAACACGCTGGGCTACTCCGGCACCGCGGGCAACAGCGTGTGGTCCTACAACAACCGCTTCTACCGCAACGCGACCGGCGTCACGACCGACTCCCTGTTCCCCGGTCACCCGGGCCTGCCGCAGGACCACGCGCGGTGGAGCAACAACGAGATCTACTCCAACAACACCAACTACTTCGCCAAGTACGTCCACACCGGGGTCTGCGACAAGCCGATGCCCGAGCGTGGCTACATGCAAGGCGTGGTGTGCCCGGTGGTGCCGGTCCCCGTCGGCTCAGGCATCGTGATCGCGGGCGGCAACTACAACTCCATCGACCACAACCGGATCTACGACAACTGGCGCTACGGCACCATGCACTTCTGGGTCCCTGCGCCCCTGCGCGACGAGTTCGACCCGACCAAGCTCTACGACACCTCCAACTTCAACCGCACCCGCAACAACGTCTTCGGCATCAAGCCCGGCGGCACGAGGCTTCACAACGGCATGGACAGCTGGTGGGACGACGAGGGTCAGGGCAACTGCTGGGAGGACAACAGGTCCTCGCGCGGTGAGGCCACCAACAACTTCCTGAACCCCCTGGTGGACTGTCCCGGGGGCTCCCCCTTCACCCCAGGCGTGTCGGCCGTGAAGGACGTCGGGTTCCTGTCGTGCTCGCAGTACGACCGCAGTGACCCGGAGTTCCGTGACCCGCCGAACTGCAACTGGTTCGACAACCCACCCAAGCCCACCAACAGCTCCGGTGACCCCTTCCCGCTCCCGGCGAACCCGCGGACAGGCGGCACCCAGAGCGCGCAGCAACCGTTGATCCTCACCTCAGGCCTGGGCCTGGGGGGTGCAGCCGCGCTGATCCTGGCTCGGCGCCGTCGACGTGGTTAAGGCGCTCCTCGCGGTCGCCCTGGTGGTCGCGCTGACCGTGGCCGGCGGTGTGGCCGTCGGCGCCCAGGCGCCGGATCTCTCAGCGCACGGACCCACCGAGCTGGACACCGAGGACACCGGAGTCTTCACCATCGGCGATCGGACGATCCGACAGTTCCGCTACGAGGACGACGGTGAGGTCGAGTACACCTTCACGGTGAGCAACCACGACCGCTACCCGGTCACGCTGACCGGCCTGGCTGCGGATCAGGAATCCTCCCGACTCCTCAGCTACCGTGACCTGCACGCGGCGGACGGCTCCAGCGCGGTCAGGGTGGGCGCCGGGGGCACCGCCGAGGTGACCCTGACGATCGGCATGGACGGCTGCGAGACCCTCTCGGCCCGCGCCGGAAGCTACGCGACCGAGGTCAACGTGCGCGCCGAGTCACTCGGGATCTTCGACGACGAGGTCATTCTGAGGCTTCCCGAAGAGCTGCGCACCGGCTCTCCCCGCGAGGCGTCCTGCCCGGACGCCACCGCGACCTCACGCCCGCGAGCCTAGGCTGAGGGGCCGAGTCGCGGCGCGTCGGCTGCCGGCGCCGCGCCGGGCTCCTTGAGCTCGACGAAGATCGTATGGGTCTCGGTGTCCCCGATGTTGCGGCCGCGATGGGTCTGAGCATCCAGCCACCGGGCCTGACCTGCTTCGAGCGAGGCGGACACCTCCGTATCGCCCGCGATGAGCAGGCGCTCGAACGACGACAGCGTGATCATCACGCTGTCCGGGTGGGAGTGCGGGTGGGTCTCGTCGCCGGGTCGGTCGTGGTACTCCAGGACCCGCACCCGCGGGTTCTCCCACAGCACCTTGTAGTGCTCCGGGTCAGTCGTGACAGGGTCGCTCATCCCACCAACCTACGACCGTTGGCTCACCAGGACCACGGCCAATGGTCGCCAGTCCGTCAGCGTGACAGCGCCTCGAGGTCGGTGGCCTCCAGGTCGAGGCGCACCGCCTGCGCGGAGTCACGCACCGACCCTGGGCGACTGGCGCCGGGGATCGGGATCACCCGAGGCGAACGGTTCAGCTCCCAGGCCAGCGCCACCTGCTGCGGGCTCACCTGGTGCTTGTCGGCAACCTCGGCGAAGGCCGACCACTGCTGACCCAGCTCGGACGCCTCGCTCATCCCCCCGAGGGGACTCCAGGCGAGGAACGCCAGCCCCAGCTCGTCGCAGAGGTCGATCTCCGGCTCGGAGCTGCGGAAGCTGGGCGAGAACTGGTTCTGCACCGCGGCGAGCGCCTCACCGAGGATGTCGTGGGCCTGCCGGATCTGCGTCGGGTCGGCATTGGAGAGGCCGACCATCTCCACCAGTCCCTCGTCGTGGAGCTGCAACAGGCCGCCCATCGTCTCCTCGTAGGGCACGTCCGGGTCGGGCCGGTGATGCTGGTAGAGCCCGATCCGCTCGACACCCAGCCGGCGCAGCGACTCCCGGCAGGCGCGCGCGAGGTACTCGGGGCTCCCGTCCAGTCCCCAGTCGGTCCCCGTACGGGTGTGTCCACCCTTGGTGGCGACGAGCACCTCCTCACCGGCTCCCAGTCGTCGCAACGCCGAGGCGATCAGCTCCTCGTTGTGACCGAACTCCGACTCGTCGAAGGAGTAGGCATCGGCGGTGTCGATGAGGGTGATGCCCTCCTCGAGCGCCGCTGAGATGGTCTCCAGGGCCTGGTCCGGGTCGTTGTGCTCGTGCACCGACAGGGGCATCCCGCCCAGGCCGATCGCGCTGACCTCGCGTGTGCCGATCTTTCGCGTCTGCATGAAGTCACCGTGCTCGGGAGCACCCGCGGGCAAACCCCGGGACCTTGGCGCCTCGACGCGCGCCCGATCGGTTCGGATACTTGCCCGATGCGCACCACTTCGCTCCGCGTCGGCCAGGTACTCGGTTCCGTGCTCATCGCCGTCACGCTCGCGCTGACGCTGCTCGGCGCCCCCGCGTCGTACGCCCAGGGAGCCGAACGCGTGCAGCGGCGGCTCAACCAGCTGGGCTGCGACGCGGGACCCGTCGACGCGCGGATGGGCCGGCACACCCGCTCAGCCGTCATCCGGTTCCAGTCGGCCAACCGCCTCAACCAGAGCGGCAGGCTGACCCCGGCCACTCGCACCCGCCTGTTCGCCGATCGGCAGGTCCGGTGCAACCGCCGGCCGGTGCCCCGCTCGGGCGCGGGACGCCGGGTGGTGCTCAGCCAGAAGCAGAACTACGTGTGGCTGGTGCGGGCCGGGGGCTCGGTGGCCGCCCAGGGTCCTGTCGTGGACAACCCCGGCGTCCTCGGCAAGGGCAGCTACCGGGTCGGGTCGAAGTGCGGGCGCGCGGCCAAGATCCGGATGAACACCTCCTACAGCGGCGGGCTCTGGCTGCCGCACTTCACCCGGTTCGCCGCCTGCGGCATCGGCTTCCACCGGGTGCCGCTCTACAAGTCCTCGGGTCGCCAGATCCACCCCGACTGGATCCTGGGGACCAACCTGGACCGCTCGGCCGGGTGCGTGCGACTGAGCCGGCGGATGGCGCGCCAGATGTGGGGGTTCGCCACCGTGGGCACCCGTGTCGTCGTGCGGTAGCCGAACCCGGCGGTCGATGGTCCCGTGACCGCTCGGGCGTCAGCGGCGCTCCGGCGATAGAGTGCCCGGTGGGCCGGGGCAGGACCCGGGCCATGACGGTTCACCAGGTGACAAGAAAGGCCCCGACTATGGCCGATGTGCAAGCCGCACTCGATGCAGCCGGAGTGACGAACGACGCAGTCCGAGAGTACGTAGCTCACTGGGCCGGAGTCACAGGTGCGGACCGCATCGAGGTCGTGAGCGCCTCCGATGATGCCCGCCTCATCCAGGAGGCGCTGGACGCCGGAGAGATCGAGCCGGCTGGCGAGGGCCGTTACTACTCACGCAGCTACCAGAAGGACACCGCGCGCTCCGAGGAGCGCACGATCGTGGCCACGAACAACCCCGAGGACAAGGGTGTCTACAACAACTGGCACCCCGCCTCGGAGATGAAGGAGAAGCTCACCGGGTTGATGACCGGGCAGAGCGCGGGCAAGACGATGTACGTCATCCCCTACCTCATGTCGCCCCCCGGCTCGCCGTTGGAGCGGTACGCCGCGGGCGTGGAGCTCACCGACAACCGCACCGTGGTGCTGCACATGATCCGGATGGCACGCGTCGGCGTGGACCTGATCAACAACCTGGCCGACCCCGAGTCGTTCGTCCGCGCGGTCCATGTCACCGGCGACCTGGAGAACCTCGGTCAGGGCACCCCCGAGGACCAGCGCTACTTCGTCACCGTGGCCGACGAGCGGACCATCCTGCACTTCGGCTCGTCGTACGGCGGCAACGCCCTGCTCGGCAAGATCGCCCACGGTCTGCGCCAGGCGGCCTACGACGGCTGGGCCTCCAAGGCGTTCCTCTCCGAGCAGTTCATGCTGATCGGCATCCACGACAAGGAGACCGACCGCACCTACCACATCTGTGGCGGCTTCCCGAGCGCCTCCGGCAAGACCAACCTCGCCATGATGCTGGCCCCGGACGCTCTCGGAGAGCGCTACTACGTCTCCTTCTACGGCGACGACATCGCCTGGCTCTGGGTGGACGAGAAGGACGGCAAGCTCTACGCGATGAACCCCGAGTTCGGGGTCTTCGGAGTCGCGAAGGACACCAACGAGTCCACCAACCCCACCGCGCTGGAGTCGATCGAGGAGGGCACCCAGGTGCTCTTCACCAACATCGCCTACAACAAGGTGACCCACGAGGTCTGGTGGGAGGGCAAGACCAAGCAGCGGCCCACCGACCTCGACGGCTGGCACGACTGGAAGGGCAACCCGATCGCCGACCGGGGTGAGGACGAGCAGGGCGAGCCATGGGCGCACCCCAACAGTCGCTTCACCACGACGCTGGCCAACGTGCCCAACGTGGCGCCGGACTACGACGACCCCCAGGGCGTCGCGATCGACGGCATCATCTTCGGTGGCCGCACCAGCGACCGTGAGCCGCTGATCCGTGCGATCACCGACCTCGCCGAGGGCGTCTACGACGGTCTGACCCTGGGGGCGGAGGCGACCTTCGCGGCCGAGGGCGTCGAGGGCCAGCTGCGCTACGACCCGATGTCGATGCGGCCGTTCCTGTCCTACGACGAGGGCGACTACGCCGAGCACTGGCTGCGGATCGTGGGCGCGGCGAAGGAGCAGCCGATCTTCGCTCACGTGAACTGGTTCCAGAAGGACCCTGAGGACGGGCACTTCCTGTGGCCCGGCTACCGCGACAACCTGCGCCCGCTGCTGTGGCTGATGCAGCTGAAGAACGGCGAGGTCGAGGGGCGGCGCACCGCCGTCGGCATCCTGCCCACCAAGGATGAGCTGGCTCTGGAGGGTTGCGAGGTCGACGAGAAGGACCTCGAGACCATCCTCGACATCGATGTGGAGCGGTGGCAGCAGGAGATGGGCTTCCGCGAGGGCCACCTCGAGCAGTTCGAGCGTCTCCCCGAGGCGATCTGGGAGGCGCACCGCCGCGTCGCCGCTGACCTCGAGGGCTCCTGAACCGATCCGGCCCGCGGGGCCGGTTTGCCGATCCACGCAGTGGGCTAGGTTTCGAGGATGGTCGGTAAGAAGCGATGGGTGCCACCGCTGGACGCGATGTTCCTGTGGGGCGAGACCGTCGAGACGATGATGCACGTGGCGTCCCTGATGCCGTTCTCGCCTCCGGAGGGCGCGGGGCCGGACTTCATCAAGGAGATCTACGAGGACATGCTGGCCGCGCCGGTGTCTCCGCCGTGGAACCAGCGGCTCACCCACCCCCACATCCTCCGCCACCCGGCGCAGGCGTGGGTCGAGGACGACCACTTCGACATCGACTACCACGTCCGCCGCTCGGCGCTGCCCAGCCCAGGGGACGAGCGCGAGCTGGGCATCGTGGTGTCCCGGCTGCACAGCCACCAGCTCGACTTCACCCGGCCGCCGTGGGAGGTCCACCTCATCGAGGGTCTCGAGGGCGGCCGTTACGCGGTCTACATCAAGGTGCACCACTCCCTGGTCGACGGCTACACCGCCACCCGCATCCAGGAGAAGACGTTGTCGGAGGACCCCGCCGACACCTCGATGCCGTTCTTCTTCTCGGTCAACCCCTGGTCCGGCAAGCCGGCCGGTCACAAGAGCGCCTCCCGCGCCGGCGGACCGCTCGCGCTGCCGAGGCGAGCGATCGGCGCGGCCACCGGCACCGCACGCGCCGCGGCCCGCACCGCGGGAGCGGTCGCCAACACCGGGATGGGCACCGCCAGGGCGGTGGCCAGGCTCGAGCTCGGCCGCGGCCCGGGCACCAGCGACCTGGTGGACCCGACCAGTGCGCCGGCCACGATCTTCAACGCCCGCACCAGCCGCAATCGGCGCCTGGCCACGCAGCAGTACGACCTCGAGCAGGTGAAGGCGATCGCCCGCGCGGCCGGGGGCACCGTCAACGACGTGGTGATGGCGGTCTGCGGCGGTGGTCTGCGCCGCTACCTCGACGAGATCGGTGAGCGGCCCGAGAAGCCCCTGATCGCCTTCATGCCGGTCAACCTCCGGCCCGAGGGCGACGCCGGTGGCGGCAACCGCGTGGGCGTGACGCTGGCCTCCATGGGCACCCACCTGAAGGACCCCGAGGAGCGGCTGGAGGCGGTGATCGCCTCCACCAGTCAGGCCAAGGAGCAGATGCGTGGCATGCAGCAGCTGACGGTCCTGGCCTACTCCGGATACCTGCTGGCACCCGCCGCGGCCCAGCTCGCGGCGGCACTCACGGGGGTGGGCCGGGCGTTGCCCAAGACGATCAACCTGGTGCTCTCCAACCTGGCCGGTCCCCCGCGCACGCTCTACATGCGTGGCGCCAAGCTCGAGGCGATCTACCCGATCTCCATCCCGGTGCACGGCATGGCACTCAACATCACCCTCGAGTCCTACGCCGACACGCTGTGCTTCGGCTTCGTCGGCTGCCGCGACGCGGTGCCCTCGCTGCAGCGCCTGGCTGTCTACACCGGTGAGGCGCTCGAGGAGCTCGCGGCGGCGTACGACGTCGCCTGAGTGGCTCAGCAGCCGCGGCGCACGCCGCGCACCGGCACCGGCAGGGTTCCCGGCGCGGGGGCCTTGCCCTGGAGATGGGCGACGAGTGCGGTCATGGCGCCGAGGGTGTCGCCGTACGTCGCGAGCCGCACCCGCGCACTGCTCCGGCCCAGGACGTAGGGGGTGTCCACCGCGATCACGTAGTCACCCGACGGAGTGGCCGCGCCCGCACCGACCAGATCCACGCGGGTGCCGCGCAGCACCGGCGTCGGCTTGACCTTGCGCCAGCGTTCCAGGTCGCGCTGGTGCTGGCGCACCGCCTTGTCGTAGCTGCGCCGCTCCTTCTTCGAGGCCTTCGGCTTGGGCTTCTTGGGGGGCCTGGGCTTGGCCGGCTTGACGTAGTCGATGCTGCCCAGCGCCAGGCCCGCGCGCTCGGCGGCGAGCCGGAAGTTGGCCACCGCGACCGGCTCGCCCAGCGGTATCGGGCGGTCGGGGGCGATGTCCCCGCGGCAGGGACCGGCGACCGAGGTGAGCGCGGTGGCCGACAGGCGCAGGGAGAGCGCCGCCGACGACCCGGGCGGTCGCCCCTCGCCGGCCTCGGCCCGGTGGTGCAGGAGCAGCGCGATCTGGCGCGCCGCGGCCTGGCGGAGCCGGGAGCGCTCGAGCTTGCCCTTGCGTACCGCCTTGATGATCCCCTTGCGAGCAGCGGCCAGGTCAGGCGGCATCAGGAGGACGTCAGCCCCGGCGTGCAACGCTGCCACGGCCGCCTTGGCCGGGCCGTAGGAGTCGGTCACGGCGCTCATGTTCAGGGCGTCGGTCACCACCAGTCCCTCGAACCCGAGCTTCTTGCGCAGCGCGCCGGTCACCACGCGCTTCGACAGCGAGGACGGCACCCCGCGATGGATCGCACGCACATTGAGGTGGCCGACCATGATCGCCGGAAGGCCCGCCTCGACGCCGGCGCGGAACGGACGCCAGTCGATGCGTTCCAGCTGCCGGCGGCTGCGCCGCTGCACCGGCAGGGTCAGGTGGCTGTCGGCACCCACCGAGCCGTGCCCGGGGAAGTGCTTCAGCACCGGGACCACCCCACCCTCCACCATGCCTTCGGCGGCTGCCAGCACGTGGCGGGCCACAGCCCGGGGTCTGCTGCCGGCCGAGCGTGCACCGATGGCGACGTCCGTCACACCCCAGGTGACGTCGGCGACCGGCGCGAAGTCGACGTTGAAGCCCAACGAGCGCAGCTCCCCACCTGAGGCCCGAGACACCTCGGCGGTCAGCTTCTCCTGGTCGGCCGCCCCCACGGACATGAAGGCCGGGAACCGCGTGAGGTCCCCGCGCACCCGTGCCACCCGACCACCCTCCTGGTCCACCGAGATCATCAGGGGCCACGGGCGCCGTACCTTGCGCTGGAGCTTGCGGTTGACCGAGCGGATCTGGTCGGCGGAGATCACGTTGTCGGAGAAGGCGATGACACCGCCCAGGCTGAGCCGTCGCACCATGCCCAACGGGGGAGAGTCACCCGACCACTCCGCGACGATCACCTGCCCTGCGAGCTTGCGCAGGGGCAGCTTCTGGGCGTAGCGAGCGGCCTTCTCGAGCTCCTGCTGCGTCGGCCCCCAGCCGGTGGTGAGACCGAGCCGCTCGGCAGGGGTGGGCGGGTCGCCCTGGGCGCCGCCCTCGCCGTCGGCAGCGTCGTCGTTCCCGGGGCCCGCCGCCGTGCACCCGAGGGTCAGGGTCACAGCCAGGAGGGTCCCGAGGATTCGCATGGGGCGGAGCACGTGACCCATCCTCCACGAACCGGCCGGGGCGCGCAGGGTTGCGTCGTCTAGGTTGAGCGACATGTCTGACGAACTGGTGCTGGTCGAGCGTCCCTCCTCCGAGGTCGCCGTGGTGACGCTGAACCGACCCCAGAAGCACAACGCGTTGACCTTCGACATGGTCGAGCTGCTGGGGCGGCGCCTGCGCGAGCTGGCCGAGGACCCCGACGTGCGCGCGCTGGTGCTGACCGGCGCCGGGGAGAAGGCCTTCTGCGCCGGCATCGACCTGAACGCGATCGCCGACGGCGGCTTCACGATCGAGCAGATCCACCCGCTCTCACAGTTCCCGCACCCGGTCGTGGGCGCGGTCAACGGCGTCGCGGTGACCGGCGGTCTGGAGGTCGCCCTGAACTGCGACTTCCGCATCGCCTCGACCAACGCTCGCTTCGCCGACACCCACAGCCGGGTCGGGGTGACTCCCGCCTGGGGCCTCACGGCCAGGCTGCCCGGTGCGGTGGGCGACCAGTGGGCGCGACAGATGTCGTTCACCGGTGACTTCGTGGATGCCGCGACAGCGCTCCGCATCGGTCTGGTCAACGAGGTGCACGAGCCCGACGCCCTGGTGCCCCGGGCGATCGAGATCGCCACGGCGATCGGCAGCACCACACGCTCGACGCTGGAGCGGATCCGCTCGATCTACGACCAGGTGCGTGACGGCTCGGGTGCCGACGCGCTGCGGATCGAGCGGGAGGTCGCCGACGCCGGCTTCGAGATCGCCGACCCGGAGGCGTTCGCCTCCCGCCGCGACCAGGTCTTCTCCCGCGGCCGCGGCCAGTGACCCCGCCCCCCTCCCCTATGTAAATCGGGGTTACGGTCGCTCAACATGGCGTACGACCCCGCACAACGGTCTACACCCCTGACCAGGATCACTGGCGGCGCCCCGGCCGACACTGTCCCCTACCGGCCCCTCCAGACCGGTGGCCGCTTCTCGGCGAAGGCAGCAGCCCCCTCCTGCGCGTCGTACGACGTGAGCACCGCGAGCACCAGGTCGCCCTGGCGCTGCCACATCTGCTCGGTCGACCAGTCCCGCGCCGACCGCGCCACCTGCTTGGAGACCGCCACTGCCAACGGTCCGTTGCCGGCGATCGCGGCGGCGAGCTCGAGTGCCGAGTCGAGCGCCTGACCCGGCGCGACCACGCGGTTGACCAGTCCCCACTCCAGGGCACGTTGTGCCGCGATGGGCTCCCCGGTCAGCAGCAGCTCCATGGCCCGCGCCAGTCCGATGCGCTCAGGGAGCAGGACGGCGGCGCCGGCGGCCGCGACCAACCCACGCTTCACCTCCGGTACGCCGAGCCGGGCGTCGTCGGCCGCCACGACCAGGTCACACGCGAGCAGCAGCTCGAAACCGCCGGCCAGGGCGTGCCCCTCGACTGCGGCGACCAGCGGCTTGCGCGGCGGTGCCTCGGTGAAACCGGCCAGGCCGCGTCCCTCCAGGAAGGGCAGCTCCCCGTCCAGGAAGGCCTTCAGGTCCATCCCGCTGCAGAACGTGCCACCCGCCCCGGTCAGCACCCCGACCCGCAGGTCGTCGTCCGCGTCCAGCCGTTCCAGGGCGGCGGCCACTCCCTCTGCGACCGCGCCGTTGACCGCGTTACGCGCCTCGGGGCGGTTGATGGTGATCACGAGGACGCCGTCGCGCGGCTCGCTCAGCACTGCGTCGTGGCTGCCATGCTCCGTCATGCCTCGGGACACTACCGGCGCACTGCGGAACTACCGCGGTGCTACGGACCGTCCCGCGGGGTCGTACGCCATGTTGAGCGACCGTAACCCCGATTTACATGGGGGAGGGGGTCAGATGGGGAGGGTGGGCTCGCGACGGAGCTCGGCGCGGCCCAGGGTCATCAGGTGCACCTCGTCGGGGCCGTCGAAGAGCCGCATCGCGCGGTGCCAGGCCCACATCTCGGCCAGCGGGAAGCCGTCGGACAGCCCACCACCGCCGTGCACCTGGATCGCCCGGTCGATCACCGCGAGCACCGTGCGCGGCACGGCGACCTTGGCCTCCGCGACCAGGTGCCGCGCCGCCTTGTTGCCCTCGCTGTCGATGACGTACGCCGCGTGGTGGCACAGCGCCCGGGCCTGGTCCAGCGCGATCCGGGACTCCGCGACCTGCTGGCGCACGGTGTCCTTCTCGGCCAGCGGGGTGCCGAAGGCGACCCGCTCCTGGGCGCGCTTGACCAGGTGGGCCAGCGCCCGTTCGCCGGCACCCAGAGCCCGCATCACGTGGTGGATCCGCCCGGGGCCGAGCCGGGCCTGCGCGGCCGCGAACCCTCCGCCCTCGCTGCCGAGGATGTTGCTCGCCGGCACCCTGACGTCGGTGAAGGTGACTTCGCAGTGTCCCTGGAAGTGCTGGAAGCCCATCACCGGCAGGGCGCGGACCACCTCCACGCCAGGGGTGTCCTTGGGCACGATCACCATGGACTGCTGGACGTGGGTCGCCGCCTCGGGGTCGGTCTTGCCCATGACGATGAAGACCTGGCAGCGCGGGTCTGCGGCGCCACTGATCCACCACTTGCGACCGTTGATGACGTAGTCGTCGCCGTCGCGCTCGATCCGGGTCTCGATGTTGGTGGCATCGGACGACGCGACCGCGGGCTCGGTCATCGCGAATGCCGAGCGGATCTCGCCGGCCAGCAGTGGTTCGAGCCAGCGCTGCTGCTGCTCCTCGGTGCCGATCAGGTGCAGCAGCTCCATGTTGCCCGTGTCGGGGGCCGAGGAGTTGGTCGCCTCGGGCCCCAGCTCGCTCCACCCCAGCAGCTCGGCCAGCGGGGCGTACTCCAGCTGGCTCAGGCCCGACTCGCTGGGGAGGAAGAGGTTCCACAACCCACGCTCGCGGGCGATCTGCTTCAGCTCCTCCACCTGGGGAGGTACGGCGTGGGGGTCGCTCTGGGACTCGGCGAACTCGCGGGCGGGCCCCTCGCGAGGCAGCACCTCCTGCGCCATGAAGGTGCGCAGCAGCGCCTCGAGCTCGAGCGCCTTGTCGGACGGGGCTGGGTAGGCGGGATACATCAGACGTCGGTGATCCTCACTCCGGCATGTGCCTTGTGGCGCCGGTTGATGCTGATCAGGTTGGCCGTCAGGGCCTCTACCTGGTGGGCGTTGCGCAACCGACCGGCGTACAGACCTCGCACGCCGGGGATCGCGTCCGCGAGTGCCTGCACCAGGTCGGTGGCCTCGCGGACCTCGCCCAGCACCAGCACGTCGGTCTCGACGGACTCGACCTCCGGGTCCTCCAGGAGCACGGCGCTGACGTTGTGGAAGGCGCCGACCACGGTGCTGTCGGGCAGCACCGACTGCGCCTGCTGTGCCGCCGAGCCCTCCTCGACCTCGAGCGCGTAGGCACCCTGCTTGTCGAACCCCAGTGGGTTGACGCAGTCGACCACGACCTTGCCGCCGAGCTGGGTGGCCAGCCCGGCCAGCAGCTCCTTGTGGCCGTCCCACGGCACCGCGACCACGACGATGTCGCCGGCCTCGGCGGCCCCGGCGTTGTCGGCGCCGCTGACGGTGCCGCCGGTTGCCTCGGCGAGGCTCTTCGCCGTCTCCTCGGCGCGCTCGGCACTGCGGCTGCCGATCACCACGGGGACGCCGGCTCCAGCCCAGCGACGAGCCAGGCCCCGGCCCTGGGGCCCGGTGCCACCGAGCACCGCGACGGTCTTGCCGTCCAGGAGATCTGCGTCCGCGCTCATGGCGGCGAGCCTAGATGATCGGGTCAGTGCGCTCCACGGCGCGGCACCAGGTGCATGACGAGTACGACGACCGCGCCGACGACCGCGCCGATGGCGGCCGAGATCGCGGTGTTCACCAACCAGGCCAGCGCTCCGCCGAGTGCCGAGACCGCGTCGTGCACGTCCTCCTCGAGGTGGTGCACCCAGTCGTAGAGCAGGTGCCACCCGAGGTCGTCGGTGCCGAGGAGCAGGATGTGGCCGCCGACCCAGAGCATCGCGGCGATGCCGACCAGCGAGAGCGTCGCGAGGACCTTGGGCATCGCCTTGACCATGCTGCGCCCCGCGGACCGGGCGAAGCTCGACTCGCGTTCGGCCAGGTGGTAGCCGATGTCGTCGAGCTTCACGATCAGCGCCACGACGCCGTAGACCAGGATCGTGATCAGGAACGCGACCGCGACCAGGATCAGCGCCCGGGACACGAAGGCCTCGTCGGTGACCTCGTTCAGCGCGATCACCATGATCTCCGAGGACAGGATGAAGTCGGTCCGGATCGCGCTGGAGACCATCGCCTGCTCCTGGTCGCCGCCCTGGATCCCGGCGGGCGTGCGCTTCTCCTCCTGGTGGCCGCTGAGCTTCTCCCAGACCTTCTCCGCGCCCTCGTAGCAGAGATAGGTGCCACCGAGCATGAGCAGGGGTGTCAGCAGCCACGGCAGGAACTCGCTGAGCAGCATCGCCGCGGGGAGGATGAACAGCAGCTTGTTGCGCAGCGACCCCACCGCGATCTTGCGGATCATCGGGAGCTCGCGGCTCGGGTCGAACCCCTGCAGGTAGCGCGGCGTGACGGCGGTGTCGTCGACCACCACCCCTGCTGCCTTGGAGCTGGCGCGGCCGGCCGCTGCGCCCACGTCGTCGACCGAGGCCGCAGCCAGCTTGGCCATGGTCGCGATGTCGTCCAGCAGCGCGGCCAGACCGCCGCTCATCGGGGTCCGCCGGGGAGGTGAGTCGTCACCACGACAGGGTAGAGCCGCGCGGGAGCAGCTCGGCGAAGCGTGCGGCGGAGACGTTGCCCCCGGACAGCACGATCCCGACCCGGCGACCGGCCAGGGTCGACCCGGCGGCGAGCACGGCGGCCAGGGCGGTGGCGCCGGAGGGTTCCAGCACCAGCTTGAGCCGGTGGAAGGCGAACGCCATCGTGGCCACCAGCTGCTCGTCCGAGACCAGCTCGACCCGGTCGAGAAGCTGCTGGTTGACCTCGAAGGTGAGCGCACCCGGTGTCGGGGCCTGCAGACCGTCGGCGATGGTCCGGGGCGTCCCGATCCGCACCCGCTCCCCTGCTGCCAGTGACTGCCTGGTGTCGTCGGCGGCGTCCGGCTCGACACCGACCAGCTCGATGCCCGGACAGATCTCGCGCGCGATCGTGCAGCAGCCGGCGGCCAGACCACCCCCGCCGACGGGGACGAAGAGCACGTCGAGCTCGCCGACCTCCTCCAGCAGCTCCAGGGCGACCGTGCCCTGCCCGGCCATCACCAGGGGGTCGTCGTACGCCGGCACCTGGCGCAGACCGCGCTCCGCGGCGATCTGCGCGGCGAGGGTCTCCCGGTCCTCGCGATAGCGGTCGTAGGTGAGCACGGTGGCGCCGTACTCCTCGGTGGCGGCGCGCTTGTTCGGCGCGGCGTCGTGCGGCATCAGGATCGTTGCCGGCACCCCCAGGCGCTGAGCCACCGCTGCGACGGCCTGGGCGTGATTTCCCGAGGATGCCGCGAACAGCCCCCCGGCGAGCTCGGCGGCGGTCCAGGACAGCACCTTGTTGCCCGCACCGCGGATCTTGAAGGACCCGGTGCGTTGCAGCGGCTCGGCCTTGCAGCTCACCTGGGCGCCGGTGACGGCATCGAGGTGACGGGAGGTCACCACAGGTGTGCGGCGCGCGAGCCCCGCCAGGCGATCCGCGGCGGTGCGGACGTCGTCGGGAAGGATCGGCGGCGGCAGGCGTCGCTCCTGAGGGTCGGGCATCACCGGCGATTCCACCATGCTCCTGGGCCCGGTCACCAAATGTTCCATTCAGCCTCACCAGCCACAGCGGATATGTAGTCTCCCAGGAGCAACACGGGGGACTCGCGCGGTCGCGCGGTCCACCCTTCGGACGCGCGGAAGGGGTCGAGAAATGCTCCGTGTCAGGCTGACCGTACTCACCGTGGGCGCCCTGTTGTGCAGCCTGCCGCTGGGTGACGTCGACCTGGTCGTCCCGCCGCCCGTGGTCGACATCGGCGCCGCCGACCTGGCGCTGGCCAAGGGCGGCTGTCACGGGTTCACTGCCAAGCAGGCACTGCGCGGTCGGGTGCCGCGCCACGGCGCCACCTGTCGGCCGGTCGGCATCGACGGCGGCATCGTGCGCGCGCCGGTCGCGAAGGCCGGCAAGCGCGACCGTCACAACTTCAAGCGGCGTGCCCACGGCCGAGGTCGCCACACGGGCACCGACTTCAGAGCCCGCTGCGGGACGCGGGTGCGAGCCGCCCATGGCGGCAAGGTCATCGTCATCGACCGCTCGCACCGCCGTCCCGTGATCGCGGTCAGCACCGGGCCGCAGCGCCTCACCACCTGGTACGGCCCGGTGAAGAAGCTGCGGGTCAGGACCGGCGCCGTGATCAACTCCGGGCGCACGCTGGGCCGCCTCTCCCGCTCCAAGCGGGGCAGGCACTGCTCCCTGCACTTCGCGGTGCGACTGCGGGTGGGGGCGCGCGACCCCCACCTGGTCAACGCGAGCGTCTGGCTGAGTCGTCACCTCCGCAGCCATGTCAGCGGGCTACCTCCGGGCAAGCGCCGCCGCGGCAGCTTCATCGCCGCCAGCTTCAACGTCCTGGGGCACACCCACACCTCGCGCGGGGGCAAGAAGCGGCACGGGTTTCCCTCCAGCCGCCGCCGGATGAGCCTGGCGCTGAGCCTGCTGAAGAGCAACCGGGTCTCGCTGGTCGGGCTGCAGGAGTTCCAGGGAGTGCAGCGCAAGATGTTCATCCGCCGCAGCAAGGGATGGCGGATCTTCTCTCCGCGAACCGACCCGCAGGACTCCATCGCCTGGCGGGCGAGCCGCTTCCGGCCGGTGCGCACGCGCACGCTCAAGATCCCGTACTTCAAGGCCGATCGCCCGATGCCCGTGGTGACCCTGCGGGACCGCGCGACCGGGCGCAAGCTCTCGGTGATCTCCGTGCACAACCCAGCCAACCGCGGCACCAAGAAGAAGATGCGCAAGCGCCGTCACATCGCGGTCGGCCGGGAGCTGCGGATGGTGAAGCGGTTGCAGCGCAGGACCGGTGCACCGGTGATCCTCATGGGCGACTTCAACGACAACGACCGCAAGTTCTTCTGTCGGGTCACCTCCCACGGGCTCCATGCCTCATCACGCGGCAAGCGCGGCAAGGGATGCCGACCCTCCCGCGGCAACGGCGTGGACTGGATCTACGGGACCAAGAAGATCCGGTTCCGCGGACACCTCGCGCTGCGTGGTGGCCTGGTCCGGCGTGCCACCGACCATCCACTGGTCATCGCCCGGGTGCGCCGCTGAGACGGCAGGTCAGGCCGGCCTGATGTCGGCGACGAACAGCACGGACGCGTCGGCGGCGCGCTGGTCGATCGTGAGGTGGCAGACCTCTTCTGAGCCGTCGGCACGGCACATCGGCACAGTGATCTCCTGACCGACGATCACGCTGCGGCCGTTGAGCACGTGCTGGGTCAGCCCCGCGATGTGGGCCTGACGGAAACGCTCGGGGATCAGCACCACCAGGCGCCGACCGACGAGCTGCGCGGGGTCGTCGTAGCCGAGCCAGGCCGCGGCATCGCGACTGACCCCGATGATCTGACCGGCGTCGTTGCTGGCCACGCGCATGGTGTCGGCCGAGGTGACCTCGTCCGACCACCCCACGGGAAGTGAGACGTCATCGACGATGCCGTGGTGCAGGTCGCTGCTCCAGGGCTCGGGCTCTGCCGCGGTCAACGCCTGGGAGCGGATCTGGTCGCAGATCCACCGGCGCATCTCGCGCAGCTCGGGCTGGGTGCCGGGCACCATCATGTCCCCGGTGTCGGCCGCCTCGACTGCGTCGTCCATCATCAGGTCGAGCTGCGCGAACGCCTCGACCAGGGCCCGCGGCACCGAGAGCTCGACGACCGGTGCGGTCACCTGCGGCTCCACGGCATCGGCCATCACGTGGTCGAGATCGGGCTCGATGTCCAGGCGTGGCAGCTGATCCGCGAGCAGCCCGAGGGCCTCGCTGGCCCCCGCGTGACGCTGGAAGGCGAGAACCTCCTCGCCGTCCCCGAGGTGCATCAGGAGGTACTCACGCAGCAACGCGGCGGAGTGCTCCTGCCAAGCGGTGTGGATCAAGAGCGGGAAGTCGCGCAGCTCGACGGTCACCGCGTCGGGCTCCCCGGCCGAGAGCGGATCCCGCTCCGCGGGACCTGTGGGCTGCCCCAGCCGGAACCACACGACCTTGCCCTCGCCGCGGTGGAAGATGCCCCAGTCGTCGACCATGCCGTCGACCATGTGCAGGCCCCGCCCGGTGCCTGATTGGCGGGAGTAGCGACGCAGGACCGGTGCCTGCGGATTGCCGTCGTAGACCTCGACGAGCACCCCGCGGCGATCGATGCTCACCTGGACCTCGATCTCGGTGCCCGCATGCACCAACGCGTTGGTCACCAGCTCGCTGACCGCGACCAGGGCGTCGTCGGCAAGATCGGCGTACTCCGAGCCCGCCAGGGCATCGGAGACCAGGCGGCGTGCAACGCCCGCGGATGTCGCGCGCGGGGGCAGCCTGCGTTCGACCAACACTGCGGGGCCCACGGAGGCACTGTTCACCAGCGCCATGGCCTGCAAACCCACGATGGGGCGACCATGACCGAAGGGGTAGGAAAGTCAGGCCGAGGGTCCCGGATCACCCAAAGGGGTACTCAGCGGTCGCGCAACGCCTTGATGAGCTCGCCTCGCAGGCACGCAGCTGTCCGCTGATGACCGCCGCCGTCGCGCTGGTCGAGCACGGCCCGGGCGACTAGGTGCTGGACAGGCGAAGGTGGTCGTGAGCCGTCCCTGAGGGGGCCAGAAGTGCAGGTCCGGGGAGTCCCCTACCTCCCCGGTGGAGTGGGTGCCTGAAGAAGTTCCTGAGGGCGCTCGCTACTTCGCTTCGAGCCTTGTCCGACGAAGCGTCGACTGGGCCAGGTGCTCACGGGCCCGAACAGGATCAGCAGCGCGGGAAGCAGCACTGTCCTGACCACCAGCACTTCGAGAGCGATGCCCAGCGCCATGAGGAAGGCGAGCTGGCGAAAGGGAGCCAGCGGGACGACGGAGAGCAGGCCGAAGCTCACCCCCAGGGCGAGCCCGGCGGTCAGGATCGCGGGAATCGTCTGCGGGGTCGCAGTGCGGACCGCCTCTGGCAAGGAGCGCCCGCGAGCCGCTGCCCAGATGTTGCCGACCGAGAAGATGTTGTAGTCCGAGCCGAAGGCCAGGAGGAGCACCGCTCCGGCGAACGGCACGTAGAAGATGAGCCCGGAACCGGGCGAGAGCTGATCGAAGAGAAGCATCGTGATGCCGAGCGAGGCACCGAGAGACAGGATGCTGGCGAGCAACAGGTAGACCGCTGCGACCAGGGCACGCAGGAACAGCACCAGCATCAGCAGGTTCATCGCCAAGGCGGCGATGGCGATCCGAAGCAGGTCGTCGGTGGTCTGTTGCACGATGTAGGCGGCAGTGGCGGTGTCACCGGCCACGCCTGCCGTTGTGCCGGATGAGAGTCCACTGGCGGCGATGAGCTCCGGGAGTCGCTCCTGGATGTTGTTGAGCGAGGAGATCGCCGACGCGCCCAGGGCGGGGTCGTCGAGGATCACGAGGTATCGTGCCGCGCGCCCGTCGCTGCTGACCAGGATGCGTCGATCCAGCGGGCCCGGGATCGAGCCGGGGCCGAGGACGCCGGCAACACCGGGCTGCGCCTCGAGACTCTCCCCGAGATCGGCCAGCGTGTCTGGGTGCTCGTCGAGCTGGTCTCCCACGAGAAGCACGGTGGTGGGCGACAGAATGCCGGGCGCGAAGCCCGACCGGGCAGCATCGGCCACTTGACGCACACCGTTGTCGGGCGGCAAGGAACCGATGAACGAGACCCCCAGGCTCAGCCCACGCAGTGGCATCGCGGCGACCAGCAGTCCACCCGCCACGACGGTGACGACGACGGCTGCGACGTCTCGGCGTTGTGCAAGGCGGGCGAAGCGGCCGCCCGTTGCACGTGGCGCCACCGCACCATCGGAAGGGCGGGTGCTCGGGGGCTTGGGGCGGCTCGGGAAGAATACCCATTTCCCCAGAACACCCATGAGCGCCGGGACCAGGGTGAACGAGACGACGAGGGCGACGAGGACCGTGAAGACCAGCGCCGGACCGAGGGCACGGAAGAACAACGACTCGGCGAAGACGAGTGCCGCGGTGCCCGCCGCGACAGCGAGCCCGGCGACACCAACGATCGGCCCGTAGGACGTCGTCGCCGCGGTCGCTGCCTCGAGTCGGCCCAGCCCTCGGGACAGCTCGCGCCGCAGGGCGAAGAGGTAGAACACGACGTAGTCGGTCACCACTCCTAGCAACAGCGCGACGACCACCGGCTCGAGCTCGCTCGGCGTGGCGGTGCCGAAGAACGCGGCCACGCCTCCGGAGAGTCGCAGGGTCATCACGTAGGCGACGCCGGTGGCCAGCAGGGCGACGATGGGCGCCACGATCGACCTGAACGCCACCGCGACCAGCAGGACGACCGCCCCCAGGGTGAAGGTCTCGACGCGGGGCAAGGCGTCACGGATGATGTCACCCTGGGTGTCTCGAGCCGGCACGGAGCCCGTGACGCCGACGACGTGGTCCCGGGGCTCGAAGAGCTCGCGCGCGTACCGGTCAGCTGTTCTGGTCTGGGTGCCCAGGGAGACGTCGGGCGCGAACAGCAGGTACGTGAGTGCGGTGGTGTTCCACTCACTCGAGGACGGGAACGCGCCCATGGCGTTGGAGATGGGCAGGGCGCCCCGGAGGTGCTTCATCGACGACGGCGGGCGAAGTGTCGCGTCGACCGCGCGGACCACCGTGCGGGACTGGTCGAATGCCGAGAGGCCCGCCTCGTCACGCTGGACGACGACGGTTCGTCCCGACAGGGGAAAGTCGAACAGCTCCACCGAGCGCAGCTCCGTCGCGATGGCGGGGGTGTCCTCCGGGAGCAGACCCCGCAAGCTGCTGTCACCATGGGACGAGGACAACGACGGCAGCGCAACCGTCAGCACGAGGCACGCACCGGCCCAGAACACGATCACCCACCACCGCAGCTTGATCAGCAGCCGCGAGGTGACCCTCGCCACGCGTCCCCCCTCGGGTTCTGGGGCTGCCGCTGCGCCGTTGGTGGGCTCGCTCACGGGCGTCGTAGCCCGACGCGGGCGAGCTCGGCGTCGGCGAGTGGCCGCCCCCGGCCCTCCTGCAGCGCCTGCCAGGGATCGCCGACCAGGGCGTGGACCTGAGCGTAGGTCATGGACCGGATGGCTCGCTCGGCCAGATAGCGGTCCATCACCTCGTCCTGATCCGAGGCGCGCAGCCCCTCCTCGAGCGCCCTGAGGTCGCGACGACGCGACAGGCGGAGCGGGAGGTACAGGCCGAGCACCGGGGTGGTCGGCATGAAAGCGATCGCCAGTCCGAGCAGGAGCGAGAGCTGCCGCATCTGGGTCGTGACCTGCTGCCCACGATCAGCGATGTCCAGCCCCGTCGTGGACGCTTCCTCGCCAAGCTCCAAGGTCCGCTCCCCGACCACGGGAACCCCACCCAGCGACTCCAGGGCTTGGCCGGCCACGTGGATCGACTCCCCGCTGGAGGTCACCGTGTCCCCCAGCTCGGAGAGCTGCCACATGGTGTATCCGGACCAGGCGCCAACCACGATCCAGAGCACGAACCAGAAGCCGATGAGGCCGTCGAGAAGGCGTATGGTGGCGACATCGGCGGTTCGGATGGTCTGATCCATCCAGCTAATCTACGCGGACCCAGCGCCTCTGCAGGCCAACGGAAACGAACGCACCTGGTGGATTGGAGAAGCCATGAGTGACAGCGGATCCGCCCCCGACAGCGCGGAGTCCGGGGGGGATACCCCTTCGGGATCGGCTCGGACGATGCCCTGGTGGTACGTGATCGTCCCGGCCGCGACCTTTGTCATCGGACTCGCCATCGGGGGGCTCGTGATGGGCATCGGCTCCGACAGCAGCAATGAGACCTCACCGACCGAGACCGGTTCGGCCAGCCCCACGCCGGAGGAATCCGGCGCTGCGGCGACTCCCGGTGACACCACCGTCGTGGTCCCCCGCGAGTGCATCCAAGCCGCCGAGACCGCGCAGGAGGCCACCCAGCTGATCCTCGACAACCTGTCGGCGATCAGGAACTTCGAGGGTCAGCGGATCATCGACCTTCTCGACCGGCTCGAGGAACTGTCCCAGCAGACCCAGGACCTCGGAGACAGCTGTTCCGGCGTCGACATCTCCACCTCGGACGTCCCGTCGGCCACGCCCTGAGGAAGTCGCGTCCGGCCTCGTCGGGATCTTCAGGAGCGCCCCGGCGGCTTCTCGCCTCGACTCGCCTGATCGCAGCCGGACCACCCGGTGCGGTCATGGGCCGGTCGGACAGCCCATGAATCGCTAGTGTCGATGCACCGAGCCGGGGCCACCCGGCGCTCTCGCAAGGAGGTCTTCGGTGTCCGACGCCGGGATGTCGTTGGAGCACCTGGTCTCGTGGGCGCTGCGGGGTGGGCCCGCCCCGGTCCAGCTGACCGATGCATCGGTGGAGCGGATCGCGGTCGCCCAGGAGCGGCTGCGGCTGGCCGCTCGCTCCGGCGCGGTGTACGGGCTGACGACCGGGGTCGGCGCGCTGCGCAAGGTCCCCCGTCGGGAGCCGGTGCCCGACGACGGGTCGTCGCCGGCGCTGCGGCTGTGGCGCAGCCACGCCCCTGGCCTCGGGAACACCTACGACGACGCGACCGCGCGAGCCGGCATGGCCATCCGGCTGCACCAGATCACCTCCGGCAAGTCGGGCGTCAGCGCCGGGCTGGCGTCGTCGCTCGGGGCTGCGATCGCCTCGGGCGCCGTGCCCGACCTTCACCAGTCGGGCTCGATCGGCACCGGCGACCTGGTCCCTCTGGCCCAGCTCGCCCTCACCCTGGTGGGTGAGCGGCCCTGGCGGTCGGGGTCGGCCCCGGTTGCCCCCGTGGACGACGCGGACGCGTTGCCGTTCATGTCCAGCAACGCGCTGACGCTGGCCGCGTCCGCCCTGGTGCACCGGCGGCTGACGTTGCTCTCGATCGCGGCCGAGAAGGTCGCCGCGCTGTCGTTCGCCGCCCTCCAGGGATCGTTGCAGGCCTACGACCCACGCGTGCACGCCGGACGTCCCGACGCCTCGCAGCAGCGGGTCGCCGCCCGGCTGATGGCACTGCTCGAGTCGGCGCACTGGACGCCGGCGCGGGTGCAGGACCCGTTCGCCCTGCGCACGGTCCCCCAGGTGCACGCCCCGTTCGTGGACGCCCTGGAGACGACCGTGAACGCCGTGCTGATCGAGGTCGACGACGCCACCGAGAACCCGCTCGTCACCGACGACGGGACCCCGCTGCACCACGGTGGCTACATGACCGCCCGGCTCTCGGCGACGCTCGATGCGTTGCGGCAGGCCAGCTATCCGGTGATCTCGCTCTCGGCGGCCCGGCTCTCAGCCCTGGTCAACCCGTCCTTGACCGGACTTCCGGCCTTCCTCGCCTCCGGTCCCGAGGACAGCTCCGGCGTGATGGTCCTGGAGTACGTCGCCCAGGACGTCCTGGCGCGGTGCCGGCTGCTCACCTCGCCCGTCTCCACCGGGAACCTGTCGATCTCCCTCGGGCTCGAGGAGCACGCCAGCTTCTCCACCCAGGCGGCCTGGGCGTGCGAGCGGATGGTGGAGCAGGCGCCCGTCGTCCTCGGGTGCGAGCTGGTCGCCGCGGTGCGGGCCCTGCGGATGGACCCGGACCGACTGCCGGGTGGGCCGCTGCGCGAGGTGTTCCAGACCGCCGCGGACCAGCTGGGCGAGGACCGGGCGGACCGCTCGCTCACTGACGACGTGACGGCCGCCGTCGCGCTGGTCGAGCAGGGACTGGGCGAGTAGGACCTGGGGCGACGGGGCATGGCCGTAGCGTCGTGGAGCCGTGTCGACAGCGGCATGGTTGTCGTGGATCGTAGGGATCGGCGTCTCGTGGCGCCGGGGTGACATCGCCGAGGCGTCCTCGACGGCCGGCACGAGGGAGGCGAGATGGGCCTGTACGGCGAGCAGGTGCTTCCCCGTCTCATCAACGTCGCATGTGCCGCGGGCCCCGCCGTCGGCGAGCTGCGGCAGCGCGTCTGCGCCGGCCTCGTCGGCGAGGTGGTGGAGATCGGGTTCGGTTCGGGTCTCAACGTGCCGCACTATCCGGCGGCCGTCTCCAGGGTGGCCGCGGTCGAGCCGTCGGAGGTGGCCTGGAAGCTGGCCGCGGACCGCCTGGCCGCCAGTCCGGTGCGCGTGGAGCGAGCAGGTCTCGACGGAGAGTCGCTGCCGTTCGGGGACGACGCCTTCGACTCCGCGCTGTCCACGTGGACGATGTGCACCGTCCCGGGCATCGAGGCTGCTCTGGCTGAGCTGCGACGGGTCTTGCGGCCCGGCGGGGCCCTGCACTTCGTCGAGCACGGGCTCGCACCCGATGGGTCCGTCGCCACGTGGCAGCGGCGCCTGGATCCCCTGCAGCAGCGGCTGTTCGGCGGGTGTCACCTGACCCGTCCGATCGTGGACCTCCTCGAGCAGGCGGGCTTCGTCATCTCCGAGCTCGACGTCTTCTACGAGAAGGGCACTCCGAAGGTGCTGGGGGCTCTCACGTTGGGCGTGGCGACCACCTGAGGGACGAAGCCCTTCTGATCCCTGGACAGCCTGCCTACAGTGAGGCGCATGACGGTCCGCGTCGTCTTCGCCGACGACAACTACCTGGTGCGCGAGGGAGTGGCTGGGCTGTTGGCCGAGGCCGCCGAGATCGACCTGGTCGAGACGGTGGCCGACCCCGAGGCACTGCACCGTGCGGTCGCGGTGCACCGGCCGGACGCGGTGCTGACCGACATCCGGATGCCGCCGACCTTCACCACCGAGGGGATCGACGCCGCCAAGCGGATCCGGGTGGACTTCCCGGAGACCGGAGTGGTGGTGCTCTCGCAGTACGTCGAGGAGGCCTACGCACGGGAGCTGCTCGCCGACGGCGTCGAGGGGCTCGGCTACCTGCTGAAGGAGCGGGTCACGCAGGTCGACGACCTGGTCCGGGCGCTGCACGACGTGGCCCGGCGGGGGTCCGCGCTGGACCCGAAGGTGGTGGAAGGCCTGCTGACACGCAAGCAGAGCGAGACCGGATCGGCTCTACAGGGACTCACCGAGCGTGAGCTGGAGGTGCTTCGGGAGCTGGCGACCGGTCGCAGCAACGCGGCCACGGCCAAGGCGCTCTACATGAGCGAACGGGCGGTGGAGAAGCACGTCGGCTCGGTCTTCCAGAAGCTCGGGCTGGCCAGCGAGTCGGACACCAACCGCCGTGTGATGGCGGTGCTCGCCTACCTCGACGCGACCGGTGGAACCCCTGCTCGCTGAGCACGTGCGTCGGCCCTGCGTGGGCACCACCACCGGACCGTGTGGACAGCACCACTGTTCGCCGACCCATCGAAGGGGACGATGTGGATGAGGAGGTTTGGCGTGAACGAGGTCCGCGTGCTGATCGTCGACGACCAGGAGCCCTTCCGCCGGGCGATGGCAGCGGTGGTCGAGGCGACCGAGGGCTTCGCGCTCGTCGGCTCGGCGACCACCGGGGAGGAGTCCCTGGTCGCGGCGGCCGGGCTCGTCCCCGACCTGGTGCTCATGGATGTCAACCTCCCCGGGATCGACGGCATCGAGGCGTGCCGTCGGCTCTCCGCGGACCCGGGAGCACCCGTGGTGGTCCTCCTCTCGACGTACGACGGGGACCAGGTCGACACCGCGGGATGCGGCGCGGCGGCGTACATCCCGAAGGCGGCGTTCGGTCCCGACAGCCTCTCAGTGGCCTGGAGCAGTGCCGGCCGCTCCGCCGACAAGGACTGACTCGGGCTCAGCCGTGACCGGGATCGTCAGCACCAGCAGCTCGTCCCCGATCGACAGCGAGCCCCCGACCGCTTCCGCCCGGTCAGTGACCGTCTGCACGTCCATCCCGGCGAGGCGCGCGCGGATCCGGAGCACGAGCTGACCGCCGACGTCTGCCATGACGACCGCCAACGGCGTGGCGCTGGCCAGTGCCGCCTCAGCGCAACAGAAGTAGACCGCTGCCTCCACGCGCGGGGGATATCGACGCCCGGTGGTGCCATCCGTCGTGAGCTGCGCGGCGCTCCCCGACGGAGCGAGCAACGAGCGGAGCGCCGGTTCCAGGCCGAAGCTGGCGAGCTGTGCCGGGAACACGCCACGGGTCAGCTGGCGCAGCGACTCGAGTGCGGTGTTGATGCCGTCGACGAGGAGCTCGAGCCGAGCCGCGTCGACTGCAGGGACTGCGGCGCGCACCCCCCGGATCTCCGCAGGCAGCGCCTCCAGGAAGGGCATCACGTCCCGCGCGATCGCGGACTCGAGCGCCATCCGAGCGCGGTCGTCGGCCTCGATCAGCCGCCGTCTCGACCCAGCGAGCTCCCGCGTGGTCCGATCGAGCGCAGCCACTCGGCCCGCGAGGGCACCGGCCAGCGAGGTGTTGCGGAACGCGACGGCGGTCTGGTCGGCCAGAGCTTCGAGCAGCGGGAGGTCCGACGTGCGCACGGGGCGTCCCTGGGGCAGTGCGACCGCTATCCGCCCGATCTCGCGACCCTCGCTGTGCACCGGGACCACGTGGGCAGGCTCCGCCTCGGACCACCACCCCCACGACGCGCTGACCGGCGAGCCGCCGGGGACGTCCAGCGTGGCCCGCGCCCCCCGGGCGGAGACGGCCCGGGCTGCAGCCTCGGCCACCGCTGGGAGCAGGTCGTCGGGGTCGGGCGCTGCGGCCAACCGGCGGCTGAAGTCGGCCAGTGCCTCGTAGGGCTGTGCACGTTCGCCGTACGCCGCCCGGTTCGCCAGGCGGACGACGCTGCGCCGCAGCGGCTGGAACGCGAGGGCCACGAGCGCCGTCGCGAGCAGGGAGAGCCAGAAGCCGCCCGTCTGCCCCTCCACGAGCTGCCCTGCCAGCACCACGAGCGTGGTGTAGCCAACCGCTGCGAAGGTCGTGGCCACAGCGACCACCACGGTCCGGTTGATGATGGCGTCGAGGTCGTAGAGCCGGTAGCGGAGCACCGCGACCGCGAACAGGATGGGCATCAGGAAGAACGACGCGAACAGCGGCAGCTGCGACGCCCACGACGGGCCGTTCCCGACCACCTCCGCCACGAAGAGGCTGACCAGAGCCACCGCGGCGAGACCGGCGGACAACGCGATCAGGCGAAGCTGTTGCCGCTTCTCACCGGTGCTCCGGCCCAGCCGCAGCACCATGGACACCAGCGCGACGACGATTCCCAGGCTGATCAGCGTGAACCCGAGGCCGAGGAGGGCCAGACGGACCGGCCCGACCCGGTCCTCGGTGGAGATGAGGTCGAAGGTCGTGGGGTTCACCGACAACAGCGCCGCCAGGCAGAGCAGAGCACCGAGGCCCGGCACCAGCGCCGCGTAGCGCCAGCGTCGCGTGAGGAAGTGGCCGTCGGGGGCGAGCAGGTACAGCCAGGCGAGGAGGGCGATCACCAGCTGCCCGCCGAACACCTGGGAGAGCCAGCCGGAGACGCTGCCGAGGGCCTGGCTCCCAGGACCGCCCCGTTCGAGGACCCAGAACGCATAGGCCTCGCTCAGGAGTGAGATCGACGTGAAGAGGCCGATGGCGCTGAGCAACCAGCCGATCGGGTGCCGCTCGTAACGGGCGACGATGAGTGCGCCCATCAGAGCCGAACCGATGCAGGCTCCGTGCACGAGGGGGAAGCCGTGCACCGCGATCGCCGTCTCCGAGGTGAGCGCTACCGCCTGGGTGGAGACCCAGACGTCCACGGCCACGAGCGCGGTCGCGATGACCGCGATGGCCCAGGCCACGCGTGACATCACCTCAACCACCTTCCTGGGCGGTGAGCACTGCCCGGGCGGGGATCGAGGCCCGCACGCGCGTGCCTCCGCCCGGCGCCGTGGTCACCGCCAGCGTCCCTCCCACCGAGTCCGCCCGGTCGCGCATGCCGGTCAGGCCCGACCCGGCAGTGACCGCGGCCGGGTCGAAACCTGAGCCGTCGTCCTCGATGGTCAGCCTGAGCTGGTCGGCCCGCGCGTCGAGCTTCACCACGACGCGGCTCGCGCCCGCGTGCTTCGCGGCGTTCTGGATGGCCTCCAGGCAGCAGAAGTACGCCGCTGACTCGACCTCGGCGGAGTATCTCCCCGTGGTGCTGCCGACCACCTCGACAGGCACACCCCTCGACACCGCCCGTAGCGCCGCTGACAAGCCTTGTTCCGCGAGCAGCGGTGGGTAGATGCCTCGCGACAGCTGGACCAGCGCTGCCACTGCGTCCACCGCGGCCTGCTCCTGCGCCGCCAGCAGGGGCGCCGCCCGCCCGGGTGCGGACACCGCGAGGGTCGTCGCCAGTCGCAGGTTGACCGCCAGCGCGACCAGGTGCTGCTGGGCGCCGTCGTGGATGTCGCGCTCCAGGCGTCGTCGGGCCGCGTCCTGGGCGTCGACCAGCCGCTCGCGAGAGACCCGCAGCTCCGCCTCGCGACTCGCGAGCTCGTGAAGCCGCTGCTCCAGCTCCGCCCGCAGCTGTGCACCGCGGAGCACCAGCCCCGCCTGGCTCGCGAGCCCCGAGAAGAGTCGCAGCTCAACAGGGGTGAACGGGACACCGGCCCGCTCGCAGAGCACGAGCTCGCCGAGCAGCTCGCGTCCGTGTCGCACGGGAAGGCGATGCACGCCCGTGGTCACGGCCGTCGCCTCGTCCGTCGCCTCCGACGGCCAGGTCGCGGCGGGCACGGCCCGCTCACCGGTGATCACTCGGACCTGAGCCCAGGCGGCCCCGGTCCCGTCGGCGAGGAGCCGCGCCATGCGTAGCGCCAGGTCCTCGCTCGGTCGGCTGTCGGCCAGGACGCCTCCGAACCTCCGCAGCGCGTCGTACGGCTCGGGTCGGCCGCCGGCCACCACCCGCCTCGCGAACCGCTGCAGCCGGCCCAGCACCGGGTCGAACCCCAGCGCGACGACGGCAGTGGCGAGCACGGAGAGGCCGAGGTGGGGCGTGGACGTCTTCCCCAGCAGGAGACCACCGCCGACGACGACCACGACGTAGGTCAGCACGACGAAACCGAACAGCCCGCCGCTCACCACCGCGAGCCACTCCACTTCACGTGGGGAGCGGCGCCGCCAGCCGGGGAGCGAGGTCATGTCAGCAGTGTGCTCGCTCCCGCTCCGTCGAAGCGAGGACGTTAGCCCCCCTCCGGGGTGGGGCTGGCCGCACGGACAGCACCCCCGAGCACTGTGGTCAGCACCGGGTGCGATGCGGCTCACCCGATCGTCCCGGGCTCGCTCTTGCGGTGTTCTCGATACATGCCGCTCCACCGCTGGACGGCGACGAACCCAAGGAGACACCCAGATGTCCACCACCCTCACCCCCCGGCGCCGCTCGGCCCGCACTGGCGCCACCACTCCCGCAGCCGTCACGGCTCCCGCAGCCGTCGCGGTCGCGCTCACCAAGCAGTACGGCGCCGGTGACGCCGCGATCGCGGCCCTCGACGACGTCAGCGTCGACGTCGAGCGCGGATGCTTCACGGCGATCATGGGGCCGTCCGGCTCCGGCAAGTCCACGCTGCTGCACATGCTGGCCGGGCTCGACCGACCGACGTCGGGGCAGGTCTACCTCGGGGACACGGAGATCACCTCGATGCGCGACAAGCGGCTCACGATGCTGCGCCGCGACCGGATCGGCTTCATCTTCCAGTCCTTCAACCTGCTGCCGACCATGACAGCGGCCGAGAACATCGCGCTGCCGATGCGGATCGCGGGCCGCAAGCCGGATCCCGACTGGGTCGCCTCCGTCGTCGAGACCCTGGGCCTCGAGGAGCGGCTCGGTCACCGCCCTGCGCAGCTCTCCGGCGGCCAGCAACAGCGAGTCGCTGCAGCGCGGGCGCTGGCGTCGCGCCCGGAGATCGTCTTCGCCGACGAGCCGACCGGAGCCCTGGACTCGCGGTCCGGCGCGGAGCTGCTGGGGTTCCTCCGCACCGCCGTGGACGAGCTCGAGCAGACCGTGGTGATGGTCACCCATGACCCGACCGCGGCGGGCTACGCCGACCGGGTCCTCTTCCTCGCCGACGGTCAGATCGTCGACGAGATGCACTCCCCGTCCGCCGAGGACGTCCTCGACTACATGAAGCACCTGGGAGCCTGAGATGTTGACCGCAACCCTTCGCAGCATGGTCGCGCACAAGCTGCGGCTCGTTCTCACCACGGCGTCGATCGCACTCGGCGTCGCCCTCCTGGCCGGCACCCTGATCCTCACCAACACCATGGGCGTCGCCTTCGACCAGCTCTTCGGCAAGATCGGCGCCGGCACCGACGCGGTGGTCCGCACCGAAGCGCCGTACACCCAGACCGAAGGTGTCGGCACCACCCGGGGCCCGATCGCGGCATCGGTCCTCGACCGGGTCGCCGGAGTCGACGGTGTCCGCAAGGCCGAGGGGTCGGTCCAGGGGTATGCCCTGCTCACCGACACCGAGGGCAAGGCGATCACGACCAACGGTGGCGCCCCGACCAACGGCTACAACCTGCCCGCGGACGAGGAGCTGCGCGGCGATGTCGAGCTGCTCAGCGGCGAGGCCCCGACCAACGGACGGGAGGTCGCCATCGACGCCACCAGCGCCGAGGGTCACGACATCGCCCTGGGCTCGCGCATCAAGGTCCTGTTCCAGGGGTCGACTCGGGAGTTCACGGTCGTCGGCACCGTCGGCTACGGCGACGGCATCACGGACCTCGGCGGCACCACGTCGGCGTACTTCGACACCTCGACCGCACAGAAGGTGCTGGGGACCCGCGGGATGTTCGACCGGATCGACGTCAGCGCGGAGGCCGGCACCAGCCAGGCCGAGCTGGCCGGCCGGCTGTCGGACGTGCTCCCGCAGGGCACCGAGGCGGTCACCGGCACGGCAGTCGCGGCGGAGAACGCCGCCGCCACCAAGGCGAACTTCGGGATCGTCGGCGTCATCTTCGGGATCTTCGCCGGCATCGCGCTCTTCGTCGGCTCCTTCATCATCTGGAACACCTTCACGATGACGGTCAGCCAGCGGTCGCGCGAGATCGCCCTGCTGCGGGCGATCGGTGCTCGGCGTCGGCAGGTCCTCGGCAGCCTGCTGACCGAAGCGCTCGCGCTCGGCGTGCTCGCCTCGGCGGCCGGTTTCGGGCTCGGCATCGCGGTCGCGCAGGGGCTCAAGCAGCTCATGGACGTGGTCGGTCTCGCGTTGCCGTTCACCACTCTGCAGATCGAGGCCAGCCAGGTCTGGATCTCGATGGCGGTGGGTGTCGGCGTCACGGTCCTGGCCGCGCTGGTGCCCGCTCGCCGGGCCACCAAGGTGCTGCCGATCGAGGCGCTGCGCGAGTCCACCCCCGGTGGCGAGAAGACGTCGCGGCTGCGCGCCGTGGTCGGCCTGACGGTTCTCGCGGGCGGGGTGGCGGCCCTCGTGGGTTCGCTGTACGGCGACGGCGGGATGAAGCTGTTCGGGATCGGCCTGGCCGCGGCCATGGTCGGCGTCATCGTCGCCTTGCCGGTCGCCGTGCGGCCTCTGGCTGCCGCGATCGGAGCACCGTTGCGGCTGCGCGGACTCCCAGGCGACCTGGCGAAGCAGAACGCGACCCGCAACCCGCGGCGTACCTCTGCCACTGCCGCGGCCCTGATGATCGGCCTCACCCTGGTCGTCAGCATGGGCGTGTTCGCCTCGTCCTTGAAGGCCTCGTTCGGCGACGTCCTCTCGGACCAGGTCGACGCGGACCTCTACGTCGTCGCCTCGAGTGCCCAGGCGGACGGTTACAGCCCGTCCGTGCTGGACGAGGTCAACGACGTGGCCGGCGTCGACCAGGTGTCGGCGACCGGATGGGGCATGGCGCGATTCGGCAGCGGGGGCGACTCCAGCTACTCCGCGATCGACCCCCGCAACGCCGGCGAGGTCCTGGACGTCGCTGTCACGCGAGGGTCACTCGGGCAGCTCGGCGAGGACGGCGTCATGGTGGCGGAGTCCGCGGCGACGAAGCACGGGTGGCAGGTCGGGGACACCCTGAAGGCGGAGTTCGCCGAGACCGGGGCCCACCGGATGACGGTGGCGGCGATCTACGACGGCAAGGGCTGGATCAGCGACGACTACGTCGTGAGCCGGGCCGCCCAAGCGGTCCTCGCCGGGCCCCAGCTCGTGTCGGGATCCTTCGTCACCGTCGACTCCGGTGCCGACCGGGCCGAGGTGCAGACCGCGATCTCCAGCGCCCTGGCCGACCACCCGGACGCCAAGGTGCTCGACCAGGAGGGCTTCGAGAAGGAGGCCAGTGGTTTCATCGACCAGCTGCTCACCTTCATGACCGTGATGTTGGCCCTGGCTGTGATGATCGCCCTGCTGGGCATCGTCAACACCCTGGCGCTGTCGGTCTTCGAGCGCACCCGTGAGCTCGGGCTGCTCCGAGCAGTTGGCATGACCCGCAACCAGGTCCGCGCGATGGTCCGCTGGGAGTCCGCCGTGATCTCGCTGATCGGTGCCGTGAGCGGCGCCGCACTCGGGATCGGGATCGGGCTGGCGATGTCGCAGGTCCTGAAGGACGAGGGGATCAAGTCGATCTCGGTGCCGGTCACCCAGATCGCGGTCTACGTGGCGGTGGCCGCGGTTGCCGGCATCCTGGCAGCGGTGGGCCCGGCGCGGGCGGCAGCCAAGGTCGACGTCCTCCGGGCGGTGGTGGCCGACTGACCTTGCCCGGCCAGGCGGCCCGGTGGCTCCTTCGGGAGGCGCCGGGCCGCCTGTGGGAGAACCGTGAGAGGCGAACACCCGGGCGCGTGTCGGTTGGTACGACGACGCCCTACTGTCTTGCCTTGCCTCACAACCCCCCATTGGTGACTGCATTGTCCCGGTACCGACCGACCCCTAGCCGAGCGACGGCTACGCGGCCACCCTCCCAGTGGAGTTGGCCTCCGTCAGCACCGTCAACCTCAACCGGGTGTTCTGTCCGACCGCCCCGGTGTGCCTGCCCGTGGTGGGCGGTGAGCCGGTGCAGCGCGACGATCACCACGTCACCGCGCTGGGTCCCCGGCATGCGGTGTACCGAGCGTTGGTGAAGGCGGACGTGCTGGACCGGGCCAGCTGATCAGCACCGGCCATCGACGCAGTCCGAGGGAGCCCATGGCGCGCCCATAGGTGTTCCGTCAGGACATCTCGGACTGGACTCTGGAGACATCCCGAACCCCGGTGGCGTGGCGTGAGTCAGGTACGGGGCACGGGGCGGTCTCAGATGCAGAACTCGATCCCCGTGTCCTGGGTGCGGCCAGAGATCGTCGTGAAGGCGTGGCGGACCTGCCCCGCGCGGACTGGGCTCGAGCACGCCGAGTCGCGTCTCGTTGCCGAAGTACGACCTGCGCCCCGCTCAGGGAGAGGGTGGGGCGACGCTTGGCCCGTACCGAGGGCGACGCGACCAAGCCTCGCTCCAACGGCTGCCCGTCGGCGTCCATGCGAGCGAAGCGCTCGTATTGGCGGTCGTGGCCTGCCAGCACGAGGTCGACGTGGAGCTCGGAGGCGCTCTTCGTGCGGGCGAGTGAACTCCTGTGAGCCGTGCTCGCTGGAGGAGTACCGCGGGTGGTGCATCACCAGCAGGGTGCACGCGGGCTTCCTCTTCCAGCTCCTCGCGCAACCAGGCGAGCTCGGCGGCACATCGATCTCCTCGCCGTTCGAGTGCAGCAGGTAGGCACTCCAGGAGCCGCGCTACACTTGCATAGGCCACGAGCGCCCGCTGCCGCTCGGACATGTCCTCGTCGTAAGCCCGCGGCATCTCCGGTGTAGTACTCGTGGTTGCCTACCACCGGATGGGTGACGTCGCGCAACAGACCCCAGGACTTGTCGTAGGACTTCATGAACGCCGCCAACGTGCCCGACTCGTACTGCGGGTCACCGAGCGCCATCACAGCGTCCGGCTCCAGCGACCGCGCCAGTTCGGCGGTGTCGCCCTCCGGCAGATGGTGTCCGTCGGGCGCTCGCCCGGCGGGCACGCGATGTCGCCCACCGCGACGACTGTCACCGGGCCGGTGTCGCCGACGTGACTCGTGTCGCCCTCGTCGTCGTCCGCCAGGTCCCCGCAGGCGCTCAGCACGAGCGCTGTCGCGGCGAGCACAGCAGCAGACGCCCGACCGAGACCGCTCCGGACCCTCCGTGGAGCGCTGTTCATGAGGTCCAGGCTAGACAGCCGACCCAGCCATGTGGCGCGCCCGTAGGGATTCGAACCCCAAGCCTTCTGATCCGTCGGCAGTGTGTGCCTGTCCTGCCCTGTCCCGACTCAGCCGCTCTGACCTGGCCTTACTCTCACCGCGGCTTCGTCGGAAGCGCCCACGCCATTCGAGGATGTCATCGCTCTCGACCGAGATCTCGGAAGGGCTAGCGGCTAAGAATCCGTCTGCTCCGCGACCCGACGTGGCTGGAGGTTCCTGGGGCGTTCCATGCTCGCGGCGCTCGGGTCGCGTTTGATGACCATCGCTTCCGGGATGAGGGGCCCCTCGGGGAGGCGAGTCGCCACTATGCGGCCTGCAACCCGAACCCAGCGACCACGCGCTCTTGACGGAGCGGTCAGCGCGGCCCGCAGCGCGGCCACAGCATCCCGTTGCGCGGCGAACAGGTGCGCGGTGGCCTCCCGTGCCATCGCACGACCCTCAGCCCGCATAACCACCTGGCGGTCCGCGCACCGTCGGCTCCGACCTGAGTGGAAAGAATGTGGCAACGGCCCGCACCTGGTTCCAGGAGACCACCGAGACGCCGACCCTGGGCAGCACCGAGGTCTGGGAGATCTACAACTTCACCGCCGACGCCCACCCGATCCACCTGCACCTGGTGAACTTCGAGATCCTCGACCGCCAGCACTTCGAGTACAACGTCACCGGCACGCAGACGACGATCCAGCACAACGGCACGACGGGCGAGGCACCGGAAATCTCCGACATCCGCAACCTCTCGGATGCGTCGGTCGGCGGCGAGTACTTCGAGGCGGCGCCGAAGGACGTGGTCACCTCCTTGCCCGGAAACCCCGATCCCGAGGAGGACGCCCTGCCGTCCGGGCAGATGGTGCGCATCCGAGCTCATGTCGACCGCCCTGGGCGCTATGTCTGGCACTGCCACATCCTGTCCCACGAGGACCACGAGATGATGCGGGTGCTCGAAGTCGACTGACCACACCGGCGGGCGACGCGGGCACCGAGCCGGTCCCGGTAGATCCTCACCGCAACGGTCGCGGAGCTCCTGGTGGTACTTCCTCGGTACCGACGCGATCGCGGTCTTCTTGCTGCATCAGCACCATGCGGGGATGTCAGGACGGTTCAATCCAAGCTCGGACGCTCCCCGGCACAAGCACCCCTGGCAGGATGGGGCGCTCCGCCGGTCACCAGGTCGTCGGCTTCTCGGCGGTGTGCAGCCAGACGTCGAAGAACTCCTCGAGGTCCTCCCCGGACTCCTCCTCGTACAGCGCCTCGAAGTCCGCCGTGCTTGCGGTCCCGTCGTCGTACCTCGACACCCACTCCTGGGTGGCGGCCAAGAAGTCGTCCTCGCCGATCTTCTCCCGGAGCGCGTACAGAGTTGCTGCCCCCCGGTCGTAGACCGGGTCCGCGAACAGGCCGGTTGGCCCGGGATCGGCGACCACCACGTCCCAGAACGGGTCGTCGGCCGGGATGTCCATGACCTCGTCGAACTGCTCCTCGGCGGTCGGGCCGTCCTGGTCCTCCGACCAGATCCACGTCGCGTAGGTCGCCCAGCCCTCGTTCATCCAGATGTCCGCCCAGCGGTACGGGCTGACGGCGTTCCCGAACCACTGGTGCGCCAGCTCGTGCATGACCGTGCCCTCGCTCGCAGCCCTGGAGTACACCGGCCGGGTCTGGGTCTCGAGCGCGTAGCCGAGGGAGTCGTCGTCGACGATGGACCCGAAGGAGTTGAACGGGTACGGCCCGAAGACGCTCAAGAAGTCGATCATCTCGGCCTGTAGGGCGAGGCTGGCGTTCGTCCTGGCCAGGTTGGCGGGGGTCAGGTCGTCGTCGACCGCGTCGATGATCGGAAGACCGTCCGCCGTCTCGGACTCGCGGAGGTCGTAGTCCCCGACCGACGCCGTGCTCAGGTAGCTCGCCTGCAGGTCAGGGGCATCCCAGTACCAGGTGGTCCAGCCGTCGTCGGTCGTCGGCTCCCGGGCCGGTAGGCCGTTCGCGACCGCGACCTTGCCGTCAGGGACGGTGATCTCGTAGCTGTACGTGGCCTTGTCGGTGGGGTGGTCACTCACGGGATACCACGTCATCGCGGCGTCCGGTTCGTTCGCCACGATGGCGCCGTCCCGCGTGGTCACCCAGCCGTAGAGGAAGCCCTCGATGTCACGGGGCCGAGTCGTGGGACCGCCGTACTCCACGACCACCTCGACCGAGCGCCCGGCCTTGAGCTTCGGCCGCGGCTGGATGCCCAGCTCCCACCTCCGGTTCGTCGTCGTCCTGGATCTGCCACCACGCCCGTCCTCCTACCTTGGCGCCCGCCGGCGGCGGAGCAACCTCCGTGGCTCGTTTGCCGTCGACGGTGATGCGGTGCACGTCCAGCCCACGCAGGTCGAGGTTGAACCGGTCCAGGTCCTGCGTGGCCCGGAGCGCGATGGTCGCCACTCCCTCGAGCTCCCCCGTCAAGGGCGCGGGTTCAGGTGCGGGTGGGGTGTAGGTGAGGTCGAGGTCGTAGTGCTGCGACGTCGTACCCGCCGTTGCCCGCGAACGGGAAGTACGGGTCGCCGGCACCGCTTGCGCCGGGCTGAATCGCGGCCCGCCTCCCGGGGCCGCGGTCGACACCGCGGGCGCCATCAGCAACCCGAGCCCGACCGCTCCCGCAACCAGTGACAGACGCATGTTCGAGCTCGTGGCCATGACGTCCCCTTCGTAAGACGCCCCCGTGGTGGAGCCACAAGGTACGACGGTGTCACGCCACCGGGAAGGGGCCATCGGCTCGAAACGGTCGACTTGTTCGCGCGAATGCGGGGGTCAATGAAGTGTCACCGCGTCGCGACCCAGGAGAGACACATGTCGCGACTCATCACAAAGCGCGCCCGTAGGGATTCGAACCCCAAACCTTCTGATCCGTAGTCAGATGCTCTATCCGTTGAGCTACGGGCGCTCGCCCCGCTGAGCGCGGGACCCAGTGAGGATAGCCGAACCGGGCTCCCGACCGGGAATCGGGGCGGGACCCCGGTCGGGAGACGAAGTGAGATTCCCTCAGATCACTTGAGTCACACCGGTGTGTTTAATTGACTTTTCTCTATTCCTGTCACACCAGCCACAAAATCGATACAGACTCGTGCCCCATGCGTTACCTGCGTCGAAGCTTCAGCACGGGGGTGGTCGCTGTCGCCCTGGGTGTGACAGCGGCCCTGATGTCTCCTGTCCGGCCAATGCTCACCCCGTTGGTGGTCCCCAAGATCACCACCGCCGGCTACACCACCGGCACCCTGTGCTCGGGCTACGGAGGATGCGCGGCGGAGGGACGCGGTTCGGCCGGCTACGCCGGGAACAACAACCGGATGTACTGGCAGATGTACTCCGGGCACAACTGCACCAACTACGTCGCCTACCGCATGGTCCGCAAGGGCATGCCCAACCGGCGACCGTGGTCGGGATACGGCAACGCGGCGTACTGGGGCAGCTACCTGAAGGGCCGGACGAACCGCACCCCCCGCGTGGGGGCCGTCGCCTGGTGGCGTGCCAACACCTTCCGATCAGGCAGCTCCGGCCACGTGGCGTACGTCGAGAAGGTGCTCTCACCCGACAAGATCGTGGTCTCGCAGGACAGCTGGGGCGGCACCTTCAGCTGGGCGATCATCACCAAGTCCACGGGCTGGCCCAGCGGCTTCATCCACCTCAAGGACACCCCGCTGCGGAACCGGGCGCGGCCCAGCGTCTCGGGCAACCGCCGGGTGGGTGAGTCGCTCTCGGCGACCCGCGGCCGATGGGAGCCGCGCCCCAAGGTGAGCTACCGCTGGACCGTCGACGGCAAGCAGGTCAAGGGCGCTGACAATCCCAGGTTGGCGCTGAGTCACACCATGATCGGCAAGCGGGTGCGGGTGGAGACCGTGGCCACGCGCCTCGGCTACCCCCGCACGACGGTGCGCTCCAAGCCCACGGGAGCCGTCCTCCCCGGCCGCTTCGACCGCAAGCGCTCCCCCGGTCTCTCCGGCCGCGCCCAGGTCACTCGCAAGCTTCGAGTCTCCTCGGGCTCCTGGTCGCCCCGACCCAAGCGCGTCTCCTACCAGTGGTACGCCGGCGGCGAGAGGCTCAAGGGAGCCGACTCCACATCGCTGCGGCTGCGGCCCGCGATGGCCGGGGAGCGAGTCGCCGTCGAGGTCACGGTGACGCGGCGCGGCTACGAGTCGCGGACCACGACGATGCGCACCAAGCACGCAGTCCGCCCGGCGCGGCTCAAGCTGGCCGGCAGTCCCCGCCTCGGTGGCTCGCCCCGCACCGGCAAGACCCTGCGGCTCAAGCTCCGCGACACCACACCGCACGCGGAGCGCACCGTGCGCTGGCTGCGCGACGGCAAGGTGGTCAAGGGAGCGGACGGACGACGCTACCGACTGCGCCGCGACGATCTCGGCCACCGGATCAGCGCCCGGGTCAGCTACCGCAAGCAGGGCTACTCCACGCTGGTGCGCACCACCGGCAAGACCGCACTGGTCAAGACCAAGCCTTCGGTGAGGACCACCGCCGACCGCGTCAAGCGGGCGGTCAAGCTCCGGGTCATCGCCAAGGCCGGAGGGCGCGGTTTGCGGACGCGGGTCGTGGTCACGCGTGGCGGCAAGGTGCTGGCGAGCAAGACGATGCGCGCAGGCGGGACCACCCTCAGGCTCCGGCGGGGCCTGCCGCGCGGGCGGAGCAAGATCCGTGTGATCGTCGGGGCCACGGCGAGCAGCGACCGGTTCGAGCTGGTGCGCAAGGTCCGGCGCTGAGCTGCTCGATCACCGCCACAATGGCTGCATGGATTCTGCGGAGCCCGGTGGCACCGTGCTCGGGCGGGCGGTGGCGCTGCTCGACGCCTTCACCGCTGAGGACCACGAGCTGACGCTGGCCGACCTGGTGCGACGCACCGCGCTGCCGAAGAGCACCGCTCACCGGATGCTCGGTGAGCTGGTGGCGCACCGGCTTCTCGAGCGCACCGGCAGCGGCTACCGGCTGGGCGGACGGCTCTTCGAGCTGGGGATGCGCGCCAGCATCGAGCGGCAGCTGATGGAGGTCGCGATCCCCTACCTGGAGGACCTGTACGAGCGCACCCACGAGACCGTCCACCTCGGCGTGCGTGAGGGCGTGGAGGTGGTCTACGTCGCGAAGATCGGGGGCCACCGACAGGCGCAGGCACCGTCGCGGATCGGAGGCCGGATGCCGCTGCACTGCACCGCGATCGGCAAGGCGCTGCTCGCCTTCGGTCCGCCGGAGGTGGCCGCCGACGTGGTGGCCGCCGGCCTCGCCCGTCGTACGCCGCGCACGATCGTGGCGCCGGGCGTGCTGCATCGCCAGCTCGGCACGATCCGCAGTCGGGGCGTGGCCTACGAGCACGAGGAGTCCAAGGTCGGGCTGAACTGCGTGGCCGCCCCGGTGCTCGACGCCGACGACCTGGCGCTCGCCTCGGTCAGCGTGGCGGGCCCGGTCACCAGGTTCCACGCCGAGACTGCGGCGACCGCAGTCCGAGCGGCGGCCGCCGGCATCGCCGCGACCTGGGCCCGCCGCCCGGCACCGGACGGCTCAGCACCCGACGACGCAGCACCCGACGAGACGGCGTCCCACTGAGCGGGACAGTCGCCTTCCGCAACCCGCACCCCGGCAGTCATGGTTGCCCCATGACCGTCCCTGACCACCTGCTCGACGAGGCCGCCAAGCGGCTCGAGGAGGCCTACGCCACCCGCACCCCGTGCGCGCCGATCCGCGACCTGATCGGTGAGACCGACATCGCCGCGGCGTACGGGGTGCAGAACCGCCAGACCGACCACCGGACCGCCGCCGGTGCCCGCATCGTCGGGCGCAAGACCGGCCTGACCAACCCGGCGGTGCAGGCCCAGCTCGGCGTCGACCAGCCCGACTTCGGCGTGCTGTTCGACGACATGGACGTCACCGGCGAGCCCGAGGTGCCCAGCAGCCGGCTGCTCCAGCCGAAGGCCGAGGCCGAGGTCGCCTTCGTGCTCATGGACGACCTGCTGGATGGCGACCTCGATGTCGAGCAGTGCCGTGCCGCGGTCGACTACGCCATGGCCGCCATCGAGATCGTCGACAGCCGGGTCGCCGACTGGCAGATCAAGATCACCGACACCGTCGCCGACAACGCCTCCTCCGGTCTCTACGTGCTGGGTGAGAAGCGGGTGCCCCTGGACGACTTCGCGCCGGTCGAGGTGCAGATGTCGATGACCCAGGACGGTGAGGTCGTCTCGGAGGGCAACGGGTCGATGTGCCTGGGTGACCCGCTGATCGCGCTGTCGTGGTTGGCGCGGATCGCCCGTCAGTACGGCCAGCCCCTCACCGCCGGCCAGGTGGTGCTGTCCGGTGCGCTCGGCCCGATGGTCGCGGCGCCCCCGGGCGCCACCTTCGAGGCCACGATCAGCTCCCTGGGCACGGTCACTGCCCGCTTCTCGACCCTGGAGGAAGCATGAGCAAGACCAAAGTCGCGATCATCGGCTCGGGCAACATCGGCACCGACCTGATGATCAAGGTGATCCGTGTCGCCGAGCACCTCGAGATGGGCGCGCTGGTGGGGATCGACCCCGACTCCGACGGCCTGGCCCGCGCCGAGCGGCTCGGGGTCCCCACGACCGCCGACGGCGTCGACGGGCTGATCGCGATGCCGGGGTTCGAGGACATCGAGATCGTCTTCGACGCCACCTCGGCCAAGGCCCACCTGGCCAACGCCCAGAAGCTCGCGCCCCACGGCAAGCGGCTGGTCGACATGACCCCGGCGGCGATCGGACCCTTCGTCGTGCCGCCGGTCAACCTCGAGGAGCACCTCGACGCCGACAACGTCAACATGGTGACCTGCGGCGGCCAGGCGACCATCCCGATGGTCGCTGCGGTCGCCCGGGTGACCCCCGTGCCGTACGCCGAGATCGTGGCGTCGATCGCCTCGAAGTCGGCCGGCCCGGGCACCCGCGCCAACATCGACGAGTTCACCGAGACCACGGCCCACGGCATCGAGCAGATCGGCGGGGCGGCTCGCGGCAAGGCGATCATCGTCCTCAACCCCGCCGAGCCGCCGCTGATCATGCGCGACACCGTGTTCTGCCTGATCGGCGAGGCCGACCACGACGCGATCCGGGAGTCGGTCGAGCAGATGGTGGCCGAGGTCGCCGGCTACGTCCCCGGCTACCGGCTCAAGCAGAAGGTGCAGTTCAGCAGCATCGGCGACGACCCGGTGCACACCCTCTTCCCCGACGGCCCACCTGCGGGGGCCGACAAGATCACCACCAAGGTGACGATCTTCCTCGAGGTCGAGGGCGCGGCCCACTACCTCCCGGCGTACGCCGGGAACCTCGACATCATGACCTCGGCCGCGCTCGCGGTCGGTGAGGCCATGGCGGGTGGTCTCGACGAGCTCGAGCACCGAGAGCGACCCGACCACCGAGAGATGCAGGAGGCCACCCGATGACCGCCTCGCCCGAGCAGCCCGACACCCCGCGCGACCTCTACATCCAGGACGTCACGCTGCGCGACGGCATGCACGCCATCCGCCACCGGATCGACCCGGTCGACGTGGGCCGGATCGTGGCCGCGCTGGACGCCGCCGGCGTCGACGCGATCGAGGTCGCCCACGGCGACGGCCTGGCAGGTGGCTCGATGAACTACGGCCCCGGCAGCCACACCGACTGGGAGTGGCTGGAGGCGGCCGCCGACAACATCGACAACGCCGTGCTCACCTCGTTGCTCCTGCCCGGCATCGGCACCGTCGAGGAGCTGAAGCGCGCCTACGACCTCGGCGTCCGCTCGGTGCGGATCGCCACCCACTGCACCGAGGCCGACGTCTCCGCCCAGCACATCGGTGCCGCGAGGGACCTGGGCATGGACGTCTCCGGCTTCCTGATGATGAGCCACATGTCACCGCCCGACTCCCTGGCACGGCAGGCCAAGCTGATGGAGTCCTACGGCGCTCACTGCGTCTACGTCACCGACTCCGGTGGCCGGCTCACGATGGACGGCGTGCGGGACCGGATCCGCGCCTACCGGGAGATCCTGGACGACGACACCCAGATCGGGATCCACGCCCACGAGAACCTCTCGCTGTCGGTCGCCAACAGCGTGACCGCGGTCGAGGAGGGCGTCTACCGCGTCGACGCCTCCCTCGCGGGCCAGGGTGCAGGGGCCGGCAACGCACCGATCGAGCCGTTCATCGCCGTGGCCGACCTGCTCGGCTGGAAGCACGGCTGCGACGTCTTCGCGCTGCAGGACGCCGCCGACGACATCGTCCGACCGCTGCGCGACCGTCCGGTCCAGGTCGACCGGGAGACGCTCACCCTCGGCTACGCCGGCGTCTACTCCTCCTTCCTGCGCCACGCCGAGCGCGCCTCGCAGGAGTACGGCGTGGACGCGCGCGACCTGCTGCTCGAGGTCGGGCGCCGCGGCCTGGTCGGTGGCCAGGAGGACATGATCGTCGACATCGCCCTGGACCTGATGGAGCGAGAGGCGTCGATGTGACCGGTTGGTGACGGTGGACCTGGCACGCTGGGTCTCGTGACCGGCCGGCCAGAGAGAGACCTGCTCGACGGCCTCGGCGGAGAGCTCTACACCGAGGCCGTCGAGAAGGGATGGCTCGAGGCCGACGACCCGCGCTTCACCAAGCAGGGTGAGCTGCGCGCAGCCCGGGACAGCCTGCTCTCCCTCGGGCTGCTGCGCTGGGACGAGCAGGCGGGGCGCCACCTGCCGGTCGACCCCGCCGCGATGAGCGACCAGCTCGTCGTCCCCCTCGCCCAGCAGGGCAGCGAGCTGCTGCGGGAGTCAGCGCAGTGGCACAGCACCCTGGGCCGGCTCAGCCAGGTCTGGCGGCAGAGCACCATGAGCACCGGTGGCGCCGCCCAGATCCACTCACTCGACGCGATCAACGCCTTCATCGACGCCCAGATGTTGACCTGCCAGGAAGAGTTCCTGGCAGCGCAGCCCTACGGGCGACGCAAGGCCTCCACGCTGGCCGAGGCGGAGTCTCGGGACCGAGCGGCGCTCGAGCGCGGGGTGGTGATGCGCACGCTGTACCAGCACTCGGCCCGGCAGAGCCCGGTCACGCGCGAGTACGTCGCCGACATGACCGCGCTCGGCGCGGAGACCCGGACGCTCGACGAGTTCTTCGAGCGGCTGATGGTCTTCGACCGGCACACCGCGCTGATCCCGGGCACCGGGTCGACCAGCGTGGCGGTCGCGATCACCGACGCCTCGATCGTGGCCTACCTGGCAGACATCTTCGACCGGGCCTGGGAGCGCGGACTGCCGTTCACGATTGAAGGGTCCAAGGCCACCAAGGTGGTGGCCGACGACGTGCGCGCGATGACGCTGCGGATGCTGGTGGAGGGTCACAGCGACGCCGCCAGCGCCAAGCGCATGGGCGTCAGCGCACGCACCTACGCCTCCTACATCGCTGCACTCAAGCTCGAGTACGGCGTGGAGACGCGGTTCCAGCTGGCCTGGGCGATGCATCGGGAGGCGCCCAACAGGTCGCTCGAGACACAGGAACGAGGGGCAGCCGAGTGAATCGGCTGCCCCTCGGAGGTTCATCGGAGCGGAGTGCTGGGGGCTGGGGATCGCTCCGATGCCTGCTCGCCGTCTGCGTACATGGGGATGGGGGCGGGAGTAGCAGTCGGCTTCCTACTTGGGGGGTGGGAGGGTTGTCTGTCAGCCCCAGCCGCTGTCCTTCTTGGCGGTCTTGCCGCCACCCTGGACCTGGCTGGAGTCGCTGCTGGGCTTGTCGGCGTGCGCTGCGGGCGCCGCGACGAAGGTCAACGCAATGGCGGCCGCTACCCCGCCGAAGAACTTCTTGATCCGTGTGCTGTTGGTGTCCATCCCTCTGATCCTCCCTGGTGCTTTGCCCCGGTGTGTCTGGGGGCCTGATAACCATTGTGGGGATTCGACCAGTGCAGGACCACTGGTTCTGGCCTCGGCTATTTGCATTGCAAGTTTCTGCAAAATCACCCCTAATGCGTACGCACTAGCCCGGATTTCGGCGATTCAGGGGTCTGCAGGGGCTCGCAAGTGCAACTTCTCGCTGGGTTGGGATGTCATCCTCGCGATCTGCACCCAGCTCCTGCTAAGAGCCGACGGCCCGGCGCGCAACCAGCGCACCGGGCCGTCGGGACCGCGGAGGTGGAGGGATTTGAACCCTCGATGGGGTTGTTGCCCCAAACCCGATTAGCAGTCGGGCGCCATAGACCGGACTAGGCGACACCTCCAAGCAGCGCCTGACAGGCTACCCGGCGACGCAGCGACGCCGCCAACCACCCGCGAGCCCTCCCGCCGCAGGCTCGCTCAGCGCAACCGGCGGTAGCCGCGACCGCGGTTGAGCCAGCCCCGCAGGTCGTCGACGAACTCGTGGGCTGTGGCGTCCAGGACGCTGACGGGCACCGTCGTCGTACGCCCGTCGCGCAGCCGCAGCACCACGCAGTCCTGCCCCCGCAGGGTGGCAGCGACCGAGTCCTCGACCTCACTCCACCGCGCGGCTCGCACCCCGGCGCCACGCAGCAGTCGCACCTGGTAGCCCTCGGCGTCGAAACGCACGATCGTGCCGAAGCGGTTGAGCACCACGGCTGCGGCGACCACGGCGGCCAGGCCAAGGACGACCACGACGGTCAGGACGATGCCCGGCAGGCTGATCACGACGACAAGCATCGCGGTCACGAAGATCGCGATCCCCACGACCGCGAGCAACGCACCGAGCGACTTGACCAGCAGCCCCTGGGCGAAGCGGTACTCGCTCGCGGCAGGGGGTCCGGAAGTGGCGCGCACCCGCGACATCCAACCAAACCAGAACGGACCATGCCCGACCGGGAGGGGTCGGGCCCACTAGACGGGTATTGCCATGGGGGTGTGGTCAGCGGAGACTTGGAGTCCGCCGCTCACCTCAGGTGGTGTCTCAGATGGAACGCATCGAGCTCGCCGTCACCGGCTTGCAGCAGGCCCTGCGCATGCGATCGCCGCGTGCGGAGATCCCCAGGATCGGGCAGAGCGACGACCACGTCCCGGCATGGTTGCAGCTGGTGCGACAGCAGATGCCTTTCCTCACCGAGGCCCTGTCCGCCGAGCACACCGGCTCCTTGAGCTCGATGACCTCCCGCTCACGGCGGCTGCGCGGCGAGCGCAACCGACTGGTGCGCCGGCTCCACGCGATGGGCCCGTCGTTGAGCGCCGGCTGCCTCGCCGAGGGCGGCACCCTGGACGAGCTTCGGCACACGCTGCTGCGGCTGGTCCTCGACATCTCCCACCATCATCAGCGGGTCAACGACCTGCACTACGACGAGTCCTGGCTCGACGTGGGCGGCTCGGAGTAGGTCTCGACAAGCTCGACCGCCGGGGGAACAGCTCGACCACCGGGGTGGCGTACGCCGCTAGGGTCACGGGAGTGAACACTCCAACCGAGCGGCCCGACGGCGTGATGCGCGTCCACGAGCTCGACGAGGCGGCCCAGCAGTCGATCGTCGACGCGATGCAGAAGTCCACGCCGGTCCACGAGTTCCTCGACATCCGGATCGTGGAGATCGGTCCCGGCTACTCCGTGTTGTCGATGCCCACCAAGGGCGAGGCGCTCAACCGCAACGGCACCGTGCACGGCGGGGTGATGGCCACCCTGATGGACGTCGCCGCCGGGGTGGCGGCCAGCCAGCCCGTCCAGGCCAACCGCCCCGAGTCGGCGTTGGTCACCTCCGACCTGCACGTGCGCTACCTCAAGCGCCACAAGGGTGACCTGCTGCTCGCGCGTGCCGAGATCGTGCAGATCGGCAACACCGTGGCGGTCGTGGAGTGCCGGATCATGGACGGCGACCGGCTGGTGGCGGTGGGCGACGTGGCGATGATGGTGATCGAACGCCGCGACAAGCCCGAGCAGGGCTGACTCGCCGGCCGGCCTTCAGCGGGCCAGGTCGCGGCGCGCGAACAGGCCCGCGGAGACGGCCACCAGCACCACGGCGAGCACCCCCATGAGACTCACCGCAGTCAGCGACGTGGACTCGATCGGCGGCCGCCCGACCAGCGCGAACGGTGAGTTGTCGACCACCCAGTCGGGCAGGTTCAGGGTCGCTCCGAGCAGGTCGATGGTCATCACCGCCGCGAAGACTCCCCAGCCCACCCCGGCCAGACGCGCCGAGGCGCCCGCCAGCACCAGGACCAGCGCGGCGCAGAGCAGGACCGCGGTGAGGAAGGACATCCCGACCTCGGTCCCGGTCCTGACAGCCGAGAGCTCCCCGGTGCCGACCCACAGGCCCACACCCAGCGCCACCGCGGAGAGCAGCAGCAGCACGGCTCCTGCCGCGAGCACCGTCAGTGACGTGCCCAACCACCAACGGGTGCGACCGACCGGTCCCGCCAAGACCACCCCCAGTCGGCCACTGGACTCCTCCCCCGCCAGCCGCACGATCAGCTGGACCACCGCCCCCAGGGCCAGCAGCGCCACGAAGAAGCCCCCGACCGAGATCATCAGGTCTTCGGGGTTCGCCCCCTCGGCCCCCAGCATCTGGGACATCTCGGGGTTGCTCTCGACCAGCGCGCGCATCTCTCGCGCGATCACACCGATCAGGAACGCCCACAGCACCGCCGCCGCCGTCCAGCCGATCCAGGCACCACGCGAGATCCGCACGGTCAGGCCCAGCGGCGTGCCCAGCCGCTGCGGCGCGGTGGCGGGACCGGGTGAGGGATCGATCAGCCCGCCGCCGAGGTCGCGACGCAGGTTCAGCTGGGTCGCGGCCACCGCGAGGACCCCGATGAGGACGGCGTAGGCGACCAGCGGCCACACCTGCGGTGACCCGAACGGGCGGACCTCGGCGAACCAGCCCAGCGGTGACAGCCAGGTCAGGTCGGAGCCGACTCCGTCGACCACGGCGCGGACCAGGAAGAGCACGCCCAGCACCGCGAGCCCCCAGCCGTGTGCGCTCTGACTGTCGGACGAGATCTCGGCGACCACCAGCCCCAGGGCCGCCATCGCCAGCAGCTGCAGCAGCAGCGCACCCGCGTACCAGTAGCTCCCGGCGCCGAAGCCCTCCGCGAGCAGACCCGCCATCGACAGCAGCGCGGCCGCGCCGAGCACTGCGAGCAGCACGACACCGGCGGACACCAGCGGCGCCGTGCGGCCCAGGCGGCTGGCCGCGAGCAGGTCGAATCGCCCCTGCGTCTCCTGGGTGCGGGTCAGGTGGATCGCCAGGTGCAGCGCCACGATCGGGAAGACCACCAGGGTGTAGAAGCCGAGCTCGTAGGCGGTGATGCCACCGACTGTGTCCAGGCCGTAGCCGCGGCCGTTGAAGACGCGCGTCGCCGCGGACTCACCTGCCGTCGCGGCGTACGCGGCACGGGCCGGGGGCGTGTCGTAGACCTTCGGGATGGCGTCAGCAGTGACCCAGACCAGGAAGCCGGTCACCACCGGCCAGCCGATCAGGCGGCGCCGCGAGGTGCGCACGCTCAGGCGCGCCAGACGGCTCCACCCGGTGGTGTCGACACCGCTCACGGCTGGTCCCGGTAGTGCTCCAGGAAGAGCTCGTCGAGACTCGGGGGTTCCACGTGCAACGCGGTCCCACCGGCGTCCAGCAGCGTGCGCACCAGGGAAGGCAGCGCATCCGCGCCGGCTCGCGCCGTGGTCCGCACACCGCCCGCGGGCAGGTCACGGACATCGACACCGCTGACTCCCTCGAGCGACTCCAACCGCTCGACCGGCTGCTGCGTCGTGGCCTGCACCGTGGTCGCGGTGTGCTGGCGCAGCTCGTCCAGGCTGCCGGTCTGCACGTCCTTGCCCTGACGGATGATCGTCACCCGGTCACACAGCGCCTCGACCTCACCGAGGATGTGGCTCGACAGCAGCACGGTGCGACCCTGAGCCGTCGCCTCCCGCACGACGCCTTGGAACTGCGCCTCCATCAGCGGGTCGAGGCCGGCGGTCGGCTCGTCGAAGATCATCAGGTCGGCGTCCGCAGCGAGCGCAGCGATCAACGCGACCTTCTGCCGGTTGCCCTTGGAGTAGGTGCGCGCCTTCTTCGTCGGGTCGAGCTCGAAGCGCTCGATCAGCTCCTCCCGACGGGCGCGGTCGTGCGAGCCGTGGAAGGCCAGCAGCGCGTCGATGCACTCACCGCCGGACAGGTTGCCCCAGAGGTTCACGTCACCCGGCACGTAGGAGATCCGCTCGTGGATCTTGATCGCGTCGCGCCAGACGTCGAGGCCGTAGACCCGGGCCTCGCCACCGTTCAGCCGCAGCTGACCGAGCAAGGCGCGGATCGCGGTGGTCTTGCCGGACCCGTTGGGACCGAGGAACCCGAGCACCTCCCCGGAGCTCACCTCCAGGTCGAGCCCGTCCAGGGCCGCCACCGACCCGAAGCGCTTGACCAGCCCCTTGGCTTGCACCACGAGATCGCTCATGGGACGACCCTAGGTCCTCCTCGCCCCCCACGAGCGGTTGAAGCGGAGTCGTCCGTCGGGTTGTCGGGTGGTGTGGTGGCGGGTGTCGTGGGCGGCGGTGTGGTGCCGGGCGCAGAGGGTGAGGCCCGTGGCGACGCTGGTCGGGCCGCCTTGGCTCCAGGGGTTCTCGTGGTGGACGTGGCACCAGTTCGCGGGGATCTCACAGCCTTCGGCGCGGCAGGTCTTGTCGCGGGCGAAGATCAGGCGGCGTTGGCCGGGGGTGTGGAACCGCTTGGTCCGGCCGTGGTCGAGTGGCGCGGAGTCCCCGTCGAGCACGACCGGGACGATCCCGGCCTCACACGCCAGGCGTCGGGCTTCGGCGGGTGAGAGCTGGTGGCCGGTGAGCAGGTCAGCCGATTCGAGGCCGCCGAGGAGGGTCTGGATGCTCATGGTGACCAGGATCGTGGCGTTGGTGCCGCCGGTCTGCGGCAGCTGGCCTACGGGGTAGCGGGAGATCAGCTCCACGAAGGCCTGGCCGAGCAGGTCGGCGTTGGCGACCTTCTTGCCGGTGGCGTCCTCGCGGTTGTAGGGATCGGGGCGTCGTGGTGAGGCGAAGGCGTTGAGCGCGGTCAGCAGCTGGTCACCGGCCAGGGTCGGGATCGCGCCACTTGAAGTGGGTGGTGCCGTGCTCGTCGGCGAAGATCTGCAGGAAGCAGGACGTGCGGCTTTGCGTTCCTCGGCTTCCAGTGCGGCGGCGAGGCGTGCCTCGGCGGCGTCGGGGTCGATCACGTCGACCAGGTGCCTGCCGAGAAGCTTGAGCTTGCGCGGGCCGAAGTCGGCTGCTTGCTCGAGCAGGTGCAGCTCGGCCTTCTCCCGACCCTCCGGACCCACCGACGCCGGCAGCGCGCGGACCGCGTCGAGGATGACCTCGGCCTGGGCCTGGGTGACCTCCCCGCGGCCAGGGCCGCCTCGGTGCGGTGGAAGTCGCCGCCCAGCCAGCCCGCGACCTTGAAGTCGCGACGCGAGCGGCGGTGGTCGACCGAGGTGGCCTCGGCCCACCAGCCCTCGGTCACGGCCTCGTGGGCCGAGATGGTGTCGTCGCGGCGGGCCTGGTCCAACAGCCGCAACCGCAGCGCCGACAACCGGGCCTCGGCCCTGGCCACCAGCACCGCGGCCTCACCGGCCGACCCACCCGACAGACCGGCAGCAGACCCGGCCAGCACCTCGTCCAGCACCTGGTGCAACCGGGTGCTGAACGCGGTGATCGGGTGGGCTTCCATACCCTCGAACCTAGGTGCCGCCACCGACAGTTCCGGGGCTGTTTCCGCAGGTCAGAGCGGGTTTTCTCGAACGATCTTCGGGGCCAGTTCTCGTGCACAGGTCACGGGGTTTCGAGGCAGCTCAACCGCCGGGCCCGCGCCTGGTCAGCCGGCGTCAGGCCTCGTGGATCGGCTTGCGGGGCAGCCGCTTGACCCGACGGCGGCGCTTCGGTCGCTCGGGGATCATCCCCCGCATCTCCTCCAGCTTGCCGAAGCAGAGCAGCCGGTCACCGTCCTCGATGATCTCCTTGTTGCGCGGGTTGGGGATCACCGTGGTGCCGCGGTTGAGGGTCAGCACCTGGATGTCGTTGGCGTCGAAGCCGGACTGACTGAGCTTCTTGCCCACCATCTCCGCGCCGGAGTGGACCAGCAGCTCGGCGACGCCGTAACCGGTGGAGACGCTCAGTCGCTGGCGCACGTCGATGGCGGGGAAGGCGACCTGGTCGGAGATGTAGTCGATGATCGCGCCGGCGACGTCGAGCTTGGTGGCCGCCTCGATGCCCTCCAGGCCGGGTGAGGAGTTGACCTCCATCACCAGCGGCCCCTCGTTGCCCTCGAGCATGTCGACACCGGCGAAGCGCAGCCCCATGATCTGGGCCGACCGGACGGCTGCCCGCTCGTACTCGGGAGACAGCTCGACACGCTCCACGGTGCCGCCTCGGTGGACGTTGGAGCGGAACTCGTCGCCCTGGGCCACCCGACGCATCGCGGCCACGACCCGGTCGCCGACGACCAGGGCCCGGATGTCGCGGCCCTTGCTCTCGCTGACGAACCTCTGGATCAGGACGTTCTGCTTGGTGCTCTGCAGCGTCTCGATGATCGCCTCGGCGACCTTGCGGTTGGGGGCGAGGATCACCCCGATGCCCTGGGTGCCCTCCAACAGCTTGATCACCACGGGCGCTCCACCGACCCGCTCGATCGCGGGGATCACGTCGGCACGGTCGCGCACGAAGGTCGTGGCGGGCATGCCGATGTTGTGCCGCGAGAGGATCTGGGTGGCGCGCAGCTTGTCGCGAGAGTTGGAGATCCCGTACGACGTGTTCGGGGTGTAGACGTCCATCTGCTCGAACTGGCGCACCACGGCGGTGCCGAAGTAGGTGACCGAGTTGCCGATGCGCGGCAGGATCGCGTCGTAGTCGGAGAGCTGCTTGCCCCGGTACTGCAGGTCGGGCTCGTCGCCCGCGAGGTCGATGCCGAAGCGCAGGGTGTTGAGGACCTTCACCTCGTGACCTCGGTCGAGCGCGGCGGTCTTCAGACGTTGGGTGCTGTAGGCGCGCGGAGCGCGCGAGAGAATCGCAAACTTCATGATGGCTCTCGACCCTAGGGCAGAGCCGCCGGGGTGGCCGGGCCGGGGCCTGGCAGGATGACGCCGTGCCCGAGAATCCCGAGGACACCCCCGACCGAGCCCCGATCGTCGCCGGCTGGCGGGAGTGGTTGAGCCTGCCGGGCCTCGATGTGGCCTGGATCAAGGCGAAGCTCGACACCGGAGCCCGGACCTCGGCGGTGCACGCCTTCGACCTGGCCGAGTTCGAGCGCGACGGCGAGACCTGGGTGCGCTACTCCATCCACCCGTGGCAACGCAGCCATGAGGACGCGGCGGTCACGGAGACCAAGGTGCTGGACCGCCGTGAGATCCGCAGCTCCTCGGGGCACGCCGACGAGCGCTACGTCGTCGCGATGGACCTGAGCCTGGTGGGTCGCCGTGTCACCGCGGAGGTGAGCCTGAGCAACCGCGACGAGATGGGCTTCCGGATGCTGGTGGGCCGCGAGGCGCTGCAGCAGGGGTTCCTGGTCGACTCCAGCGCGTCGTACGTCGGCGGGCGGCCCAAGCGCGCCGTTCGTCGGAAGAACTGGGGCCGCTGATGGCCCGCACGTCGTTCGCGATCGGCTCGATCCGGGTCCGGGCCGGGCGAGCACGTGCGCTGGAGCTGCCGGTCACCCGCCTGGTCACCGGCGCCGACATCAGCCTCCCGGTGCGGGTGGTGCACGGCAAGGAGGAGGGGCCGACGGTCTGGCTCGACGCAGCCATCCACGGTGACGAGGTGGTGGGGGTCGAGGTGATCCGCCAGGTCATGGCCGAGCTGGATCCGCAGACCTTCCGCGGCACCCTGATCGCGGTGCCGATCGTCAACGTGCTGGGCTTCATGAACGGCGACCGCTACCTGCCCGACCGGCGTGACCTGAACCGGTCCTTCCCGGGATCCGCCCGTGGGTCGCTGGCCAGCCGGATCGCGCACCTCTTCATGGCCGAGGTGGTCTCCAAGTGCGAGGTCGGGATCGACCTGCACACCGGGTCGGACCGTCGCTCCAACCTGCCGCAGATCAGGGCCGACCTCGACGATCCGCGCACCCGGGAGCTGGCCGCCGCGTTCGGCGCCCCGGTGATGCTGCACGCCCGCACCCGGGACGGCTCGCTGCGTCAGGCGGCGCGTGAGCACGGCGCGGCGACGCTGCTCTACGAGGGCGGGGAGAACCTGCGCTTCGACAAGTACGCCATCGACCCGGCGGTGGCCGGCGTCCGGCGGGTGCTGGGCATGCTCGGGATGACCGAGGGGGCGGACGTGCCTGCGGCCTCGACCAGCGTGGAGTGCCGCATCAGCGGCTGGGTGCGCGCGCGCAGCACCGGGATCCTGGACCTCGACGCCGAGCTCGGGCAGCGCGTCGAGCTCGGGGAGCGGCTGGGGGCGCTGGTCGACTCCTTCGGCAAGACGCTGCGCCTGGTGCGTGCGAACCGCGACGGCATCGTGATCGGCCGCACCGAGGCGCCGCTGGTCAACCGCGGGGACGCGCTGGTGCACCTCGGCGAACCCGTGGGAGAGCCGCAACAGAGCCGCGAGCGCAGCTGATCGAGTCGCTGGATCCAGCCGACCGCAGCGCGGGCGGGGCGCGCGACGTTGGGCACCGCGTGCACACTGGGGGGATGAACGACATGCCCCCTGAGCTGCGTGGGGTCTCCCCCGACCCGGTGCGTGAGCGCACGACGCCGACCTGGGTGCGAGTCACCGCTCTGGTCGCTCTGCTGGCGATGGTCCTCTTCGTGTTCTGGTCGGCCTTCTGAGGCCGCCCGTCAGCGCTGGGAGCGCAGGAAGGCCCCGAAGTGGGGCACGGTGAAGGCGACGGTGCCGCGCTCCGAGGAGTAGATCAGGCCCTTCTTGAGCAGACCGTCCCGCGCGGGTGAGAGCGACTGCGGCTTGCGGCCCAGCGACTTGGCGACCTCGGCGGTGGCGATGAGCTCGGCGCCGTCGGCACCGAGGTCGGCCATGGTGCGCATGTAGTCGCGCTCGGCAGGGGTGGCGCGGTCGTAGCGGGCGCCGAAGAAGCCGATCGCGAGCTCGCCCTCGGCCTCGGGTGCTGCGGCCAGCACGTCCTCGCGGCGGATCGGTGAGCCCACCGCCACGTCCCAGGTGACCTTGCCGTAGGCCTGCACGAAGTACGGGTACCCGTCGGTGAGCGCGTACAGCTCGTCGAGGGCGGCCTGCTCGTAGTCGGCGTCCTCGGAGGCCGCGGGCAGCAGCAGCGCGCGGTCGGCCATCTCGCGCGGCAGCCGGTCGACGACCACGTAGCGGAACAGCCGCTCGGCGTACGACTTGGAGGCGGCCAGTGCCACCGGAAGGTGCGGGAGACCCGCGCCCACGATCACCAGCGGAGAGCCCTGCTGGCTGATCTCGTGGGCGGCGCCGCACACAGCGGCGAGCTCGGGCAGCGTGATGTCCTGCATCTCGTCGACGAAGACCCCGATCCCCACCCCGAGGTCCCGGGCCAGGTCGGCGACGTCGGTGAACAGCTCGATCAGGTCCAGCTCGAGGTCACCGGAGTCGGCGCGGCCGCGGGTCGCGGGCACCTCGACCGGCGGCTGCCACCGGATCCCCTTGCGGTCCTTGAGCTCGGTGCGCAGGGCGAACGACTTCAGCACCCCGGCGACCTGGTCGACCCGCTCCGGGTCACGGTGACGGTGCGAGACCTCGCGCACCGCCGCGTGCACCGCCTGGGCGATCGGCAGCCGCACCGAACGATCCGGCCGGGCCTCGACCTTGCCGGTGCCCCAGGCGCGCGCGACCGCCTTGCCGCGCAGCGCGTTGAGCAGCACCGTCTTGCCGACGCCGCGCAGCCCGGAGACCACCATGGAGCGCTCCGGACGGCCTGCGGCGACCCGCTCCAACGTCACGTCGAACTGGGCCAGCTCGCGGTCGCGGCCGGCCAGCTCCGGTGGCCGCTGTCCCGCGCCGGGCGCGTAGGGGTTCCTGATCGGGTCCACGACAGGACGGTATCGGCGTCTCTAGCCGATGCCGTAGACATCGATAGCAAGTCCGATCGCGTGTCGCGACCGCCCTATCCGGTTGTCTAGGCTTCTTGCTAGACGGCCGGATACTCGCCTCACGTCACGCCGGACGCGATGGCTCGAGTCAAACATATGTTCGAATCATCGTCAACCACCCTCGCCTAGACTCAGCCGCATGCCAGAGCTGCCCGAGGTGCACGCGCTCGCGGCCGACCTGCGCAGCCGGCTCGCCGACCGGGCGATCGCCCGGCTCGACGTCGTGGCGTTCAGCGCGCTGAAGACCTACGACCCGCCGCCGAGCGCGCTGGCGGGCGCGCTCGTGGACGACGTTCGACGTCACGGCAAGTTCCTCGACATCGAGGCCGCCGGGCTGCACCTGGTGATGCACCTCGCCCGGGGCGGCTGGATCCGGTGGCGTGACGAGGTGCCGGCCACCCCGCCGCGCCCCGGCGGCAAGTCGCCGCTCGCAGCCCGGGTCAACCTCGACGGCGGCGCCGCCCTCGACGTCACCGAGGCCGGCACCAGGAAGCGGCTCGCGATCTACCTCGTGCACCACCCCACCGACGTCCCCGGCATCGCCGGCCTGGGGCCCGACCCGATGGCCGAGGACTTCACCGTCGAGCGGTTGGCCGAGATCCTGAGCGAGGGCGGCCGGGCCCAGATCAAGGGCGTGCTGCGCCACCAGGGCACGATCGCCGGCATCGGCAACGCCTACTCCGACGAGATCCTGCACGCCGCGAGGCTGAGCCCGTTCGCACCGGCGGCGCCGCTGGTGCAGGACGAGCGCCTCCAGGTGCTCTACGCCGCCATCCGCGACACGCTCGCCGACGCCGTGGCCCGGTCCGAGGGCCTGGCTGCCAGCGAGCTCAAGAGCGAGAAGAAGGCCCACCTGGCCGTCCACGGCCGCGCCGGTCAGGCCTGTCCGGTGTGCGGAGACACCGTGCGCGAGGTGTCCTTCGCCGACTCCTCGCTGCAGTACTGCCCGACCTGCCAGACCGGTGGCAAGCCGCTGGCCGACCGGCGCACCTCCAAGTTCCTCAAGTGACCCGACCGGCTCGTCGTAGCCGCAGGGCGCGGTAGCCGAGGCCGATCGCCAGGACCACCGCGCCGACCGCCACGGCGCCCACGGGCAGGGTGACGGCCAGGACCGCGCAGCCCACGGCGCCCACCACTTGCATCGCTCGCGGGAACCGCCGGTGCGGCCCGGTCTGCGTGAACCCCGCCAGGTTGGCCACGAAGTAGTAGAGCAGCACCCCGAACGAGGAGAAGCCGATCGCCTCCCTCAGGTCCACGGTCAGCACCAGCAGGCAGATCGCCGCCGCGAGCGCCAGCTCCGCGTGGTGCGGCACCTGGTGCCGCGGGTGGACGGCCGCCAGCCAGCGGGGCAGGTCCCGCGACCTGGCCATCGCCAGCGTGGTGCGCCCGACGCCCGTCAGGAGAGCCAGCAACGCCCCCAGGGAAGCCGCCGCCGCGCTGACGCGGACCACGACCTCGCTCCAGGCGCCGGCCCCCTCGGCGGCGTCGGCGAGCGGCGCGGTCGACGACGCGACGCCCTCGGGCCCCAGCACGGCCAGCACGGTGACGCCCACGAGCGCGTAGACCAGGACGGTGAGACCCAGCGCGATCTGCACGGCGCGTGGGATCGTCCGGTCGGGGTCCCGCACCTCCTCACCCAGCGTGGCCACGCGCGCGTATCCGGCGAACGCGAAGAAGAGCAACCCCGCCGACTGCAGGACGCCGTACCAGCCGGCGAGGCCGTCGTCCGGGACGAGACCACGCAGGTTGGAGACGTCGGCGTCACCGGCCGAGAGCGCAGCGGACACGAGGACCACCAGGCCTGCCAGGACCAGCGAGACGATGACTCGGGTCGCCCTCGCGGTCCGGGTGATGCCTCGATAGTTCACCGCAGCGAGACCGACGACCGCGCCCACGGCCACCGGCCGCTGCCACCCGGAGGGGGCGACGTACGCCGCGAAGCCGAGCGCCATCGCGGCGCAGCTTGCGGTCTTGCCGACAAGAAATCCCCAGCCCGCCAGGAATCCCCACCACTCACCCAGTCGCTCGCGACCGTAGACGTAGGTGCCGCCCGATGTGGGGTACTGCGCGGCCAGCTGGGCCGACGAGGTGGCGTTGCACCACGCGACGACCGCCGCCACCGCCAGCCCCAGCAGCAGTCCGGCCCCGGCAGCCCGGGCGGCCGGGGCGAAGGCGACGAAGACGCCGGCACCGATCATGGACCCCAGGCCGATCAGCACCGCGTCGCCGGTGCCGAGGCGGCGGGAGAGGACGGGCTGGCTCATCGCTGGGTGGCTGCGACCAGAGACGGTGGAGCCAGGTCCGGCGAAGGCGTGGCCAGGGCCGCGGGCAGCAGGTCGCTGAGGTAGCGCTCCCGAGGCACCTCCCGCACACCCAGGCTCGCCAGGTGGGGCGTGGCCCACTGCACGTCCAGCAACCGGGTGTCGACGTGCTCGTCGCGCAGCATCTCCACCAGACCGACGAGTGCCACCTTGGAGGCGTCCCGGACCCGGTGGAACATCGACTCCCCCGCGAACAGACCACCGAGCGAGACGCCGTACAGCCCACCGACCAGCTCGCCGTCGCGCCAGGTCTCGACCGAGTGTGCGTACCCCTCCCGGTGGAGCCGGGTATAGGCCGCGACGAACGACTCGTCGATCCAACCCTGCTCACGTCGCGGGTCGGCGCAGGCACGGATCACCTCCCCGAAGCAGGTGTCGACCCTGATCTGCATGCCCCGGCACGACTTCGCGAGCGACCGGCTGACCCGGAGCCGGTCCAGGGGCAGGATCCCGCGCTGCCGCGGGCTCCACCAGGTCAGCGTCCCCTGGCCCAGCCTCACCGGCCCGGGCATCGGGAACAGGCCCCGGCCATAGGCCAACAACAGCGTCTCCGGCGCGAGATCGGCACCCACACACACCGCGTCGTCGGGGAACTGCTCGTCGGAGTCCGGTGCGGTGAGGTCGGGGAAGTCCCAGCCGGCGCCGGCGGCCCGGGCACGCCATCCCCACGTCATGTGGCCATTCTCTCCCCACTGCCCCTGGGGAATCGCGACCGCGTTGCGCAGGATGGACCGGTGAGCATTCGAGGCAGAGTCATTCACAGAGTGGCGCCGGACCTTCACCGGGCGTCCCCCGGTCTCAACAGCTCCTTCGTGCACCACGTCATCGACCGGGCGATCCACGGCGTCGGGCCCCTCCCGTCGGCCGCGAAGGCGGCGCTCAAGCAGCTCGACGAGCAGCACGGTGACGTCGACAAGGCGATCGGCGAGGTCATCGAGAACCACGTCGCGCTGGCCGCCGTCCAGGGCTTCGTGACCAACATCGGCGGCATCGCCACCGCCGCGGCCACCCTCCCCGCCAACATCACCGGGCTGGCCGTCCTGCAGGTGCGGATGGTCGCCGGCATCGCACACCTGCGCGGCTACGACCTGTCCGACAAACGGACCCCGAACGCGTTGCTGCTGAGCACCCTGGGCGAGGAGACGGTCAAGGGCTTGGTGAAGGCCAAGCAGGTGCCGGGCTCGCCCCTGCTGATCGCCACCGCCCCGGTCCACGACCCCGAGCTGGACCATGTCGTGGCCTCTGAGTTCACCTCCGCGCTGATCAGCCGGGTGCTCGGCAAGCGAGCCGCCGGCACCATCGTGCGACGGGTGCCGATCGCCGGAGGGGTGTGGGGTGCCTCCGCCGACGCCTACGCCACCTGGCAGGTGGGGCGCTACGCCGCCCGCGAGCTGAAGCCGCGTCGCTGAGCCCCTGGCTGAGTCCCCGGCTCACAGCTGAGTCACTGGCCGCGCAGGTGGCGGGCCAGGCGTCCGAACCGCGCGGACGGGGCCTGGGCGGGGTCGGGACGCTCGGCCAGCTCGAGGACCAGGATCTCCAACGCCCGCATCGACGCCTTGTTCACCAGCTTGGGCTTGGCCTTGTCGGGGTTCTCCCAGGCCTCGTCGGGGTCGGGGCGGCGGGCACGCAGGTCCGCCACGTCCCCCACGACGTCGATGCCGGAGGCGTGGATCCAGTCCACCCATTCCTCCGTGACCTCGTCCACCCAGTCATAGGCCCACGGCGGGATCGTGATCGCGCGGCTCTTGTGCTTCTTCGCCAGGTTCTGCTGCACGAGCAGGCCGCGGACGATGGCGTCGTAGTGCTCGCGCTCCAGACCGGCCTTCTTCAACCTCCGGTTGAGCCGGCGCAGCAGGATCGTCTCGTCGATGCCGAGTGAGGGGTTGGAGCGCTGGCTGTCCTCAGGGAGCCACGCCGGATCCAGGTCGAGCGCGCGGCAGTAACGCTGCCACAGCGAGTCCTCCGTGTCCCGGTCCTGCGGCACGGTGACCAGGTGCACCCGATCGGCGGGGAGCCCCTGCGACCACCGGTTCAGCACGTCGGGGAGGCTGTGGGAGCGCCAGAACCACCAGTCGGGGTTGCGCCGCGGCGACTCGGTGACCCGCTTCAGGTAGCGCCGGAACATCTGCGGTGAGCGGTGCTTGGCGGACTCCTGGTACTGCGCAGGGATCTGCCGCGCCATGTCGCGCTGGGAGTAGACGACGTGGATCTCGGCGCCACCCAGGTCGCGCCTCGCCTTCTTCACCTGCTCCAAGGTGGCGGCGGCGAACAGCTCGTGGCTGATGACGACCTGACCGTTGGCTCGTCGTACGCGACCGGCCAAGGAGTCCCAGCGGCCCTCCATGCTCTCCCCGAGGTTGCCCCACGGCTTCTCGGTGAGGTCCAGCGCGGCACCGAAGTGGTCGCGGTGCAGGCCGATCGGATAGGTCACCTCGTGGTCGTCCAGAGTGGACCGGTTGAGGTACAACCGGTCCTGCAAGTAGGTGGTGCCGGTCTTCGGGGCACCGATGTGGACGTAGACGACCTCGGCCATGAGGAGATTGTGCCCTGTCGCCCCGGGTCAGGTGAGCGCGCGTACGACGGCGCTGGGGCTGGGCCGCCCGAGCTGCTCCGCCATCCACACCGACGTCGCTGCCAAGGACTCCAGATCGACACCGGTCTGCACCCCCAGACCGGTGAGCAGCCACACCAGGTCCTCGGTGGCCAGGTTGCCGGTCGCAGACCTCGCGTAGGGGCAACCGCCCAGGCCCCCGGCGCTGGCGTCGAAGGTCGTCACCCCGTGCCGCAACGCCTCGTGTGCGTTGGTCAAGGCCTGCCCGTAGGTGTCGTGGAAGTGCACGGCCAGCTTGTCGTCGCTCACACCGGCGTCGTTGAAGGCGTCGAGCAGGGCGTGGACGTGCGCGGCGGTGGCCACCCCGATCGTGTCCCCCAGGGACAGCTGCCAGGCGCCGAGCTCCAGCAGCCGGACGCCTGCCCGGACCACCTGGCCGATCTCGACCGGGCCCTCCCAGGGGTCGCCGAAGCACATCGAGACGTAGGCCCGCACCTGCATGCCCTCACCCAGGGCACGCTCGACCGTCGGCGCGAACATCGCGAACTGCTCCTCGAAGGAGCGGTTCAGGTTGCGCCGGGCGAAGCTCTCGGTGGCGCTACCGAAGATCGCGACGTGGCGCAACCCGGCACTCACGGCGCGGTCCAGGCCTCGCTCGTTGGGCACCAGCACCGGCATCGGGGTGGGCCCGTGGTGGTCGACGCGCTCGACCAGCTGCTCGGCGTCGGCCAGCTGCGGGACCCACCGCGGGTGGACGAAGCTGGTGGTCTCCACGATCGGCAGCCCCGCGGCCACGAGGCGCTCGACGAACTCGACCTTCACCTCGAGCGGGACGATCTCCGCCTCGTTCTGCAGACCGTCGCGGGGCCCGACCTCGTAGATCGTCACCCGCTCCGGCAGCTCCCCCGGTGGGGGTGGCACCACCATGGGCAACCCGGGTGACCTCGTCATCGCTCCTCCTCGGTCACGACGAAGAGCTCGGCACCCAGGGCGACCTGGTCACCGGTCGAGACCGCGACCGTGGTGACGGTGCCGCCGAAGGGCGCGCGCAGCACCAGCTCCATCTTCATCGCCTCCAGCACACCGAGGGTGTCGCCCTCGGCGACCGTGGCATCCTGCTCGACGTCGACGCTGAGCACGGTGCCGGGCATCGGCGCGGTCATGGTCCCGTCCGCCGCGCCGGCAGCTCCCGCGGCGAAGGGATCCTGGCGCTCGAAGACGAACCGCTGGCCCTGCCAGGCGACGTCGACGGCGTGGGGGGTGAGGTCGGTGCAGGCGCTCTCGCGACGCTCGTCGAGGTCGAGCACGACCTGGTGCTGCTCGAGCCGCTGCTGGGTGACGGGGTGCTGCTCGCCGTCGACGGTGACGGTGCCGCGGGCCAGGTCGACCAGCAGCTCACGATCGAGCGAGACCCGGCTCGGCGCGGGGTCTCCGCCGAGCCGCCAGCCGTCCGGCTGGAACGGGCCTTCCCCGGCCGACAGCGACCCGACGGCGGCGTCGGTCCAGGCGGCGATGATGCGCGGCACCTCGTCGTCCGGCGCGGGGAGGCTGTGCTGGTCGAGCCAGGCGGTGTGCACCTGGTTGTCGCGGAACGCCTCGCCCGCGGCGAGCGCTCGCACGAAACCCACGTTGGTGGTGAGCCCGAGCACGGCGGTGTCGTCGAGCGCGGCGACCAGTGCTCGGCGGGCGGACTCGCGGTCGTCGCCGTGGACGATCACCTTGGCCAGCATCGGGTCGTACGACGTGGTGATGCTCTGGCCGCTCTCCAGGGCATGGTCGACGCGGGCCGCCTCCGGCCAGCGGACCACGGTCGCGGTCCCGGCCTGCGGCAGGAACCCGCCGAAGGCGTCCTCGGCGTAGACCCGGGCCTCCATGGCGTGGCCCTCGACGGTCACCGCCTCCTGGTCGAAGCCGAGCGGCTCGCCCTGTGCCACCCGGAGCTGTAGGTCGACCAGGTCGAGCGGCCGTCCGTCGACGCGCACCACGAGCTCGGTGACCGGGTGCTCCACCTGGAGCCGGGCGTTCATCTCCAGGAAGTAGACCTCGTCGCCATCGACCAGGAACTCCACCGTGCCGGCGTTGACGTAGCCGACCTCCCGGGCCAGGGCGACTGCCGACTCCAGCAGGGTGGTGCGGGCGGTCGGTGTCAGGTCGGGGGCGGGCGCCTCCTCCAGCACCTTCTGGTGGCGGCGTTGCGCGGAGCAGTCGCGCTCGGCGAGGTGCACGACATTGCCCTGCTCGTCACCGAAGACCTGCACCTCGACATGTCGGCCACGCTCGACGTAGCGCTCGACCAGGATCGTGTCGTCGCCGAAGGCCGAGCGCGCCTCGCGCTGCGCGGACGCCACGGCCGACTCGAGGTCCGCAGCCTCACGCACGATCCGCATTCCCTTGCCACCGCCACCGGCAGCAGCCTTGACCAGCACCGGGAACTGCCCGGCATCGACGGTCGCCCCGTGCGCGGTGGCCGAGTCGCGCGAGACCTCGACCCGCGGCACCACGGGCACCCCGGCCCGCTCGGCGATCTCACGGGCACGGTCCTTGCGGCCCATCGCCTCCATCACGTCGGCACCTGGCCCCACGAACGTCAGGCCGGCCTTGGTGACCGCGCGCACGAATTCTGCTCGCTCCGACAAGAACCCATAACCCGGGTGAACCGCGTCCGCTCCGGTGCGGACGGCCGCGTCCACGACTCGCTCGATGTTCAGGTAGGACTCGCTGGCCGGCGTCGGACCGATGAGCACCGCGACGTCGGCCTCCCGCACGTGCAAGGCGTCCCGGTCGGCCTCGGAGTAGATCGCGACCGTCCGGATCCCCCGCGCCCTGGCAGACCTGATCACCCGCCGCGCGATCTCCCCCCGGTTCGCAACCAACAGCGACGCGATCGGCCGGTGACTCATGCTCTCCCCCCACGTCCGGTCTGCCTCGCTGCCGCCGGCCGACAACCAGCACCGAGGAGAGCACCCGCAGGGGGACTCCCTGCGCCACCCACGCTTGCCGGGTGGTTTCCAGTCACCACCGAACCAAGTGGCGGCATACGACAACAATTCAGGCCCAATTTCTGTCGTACCCCGCCACTTAGTCCGACAACGGCGGCGTGGCGCGCCGGGTCGACGGCCCGCTGCGGCGCCGCGGCCACCCAGCCACAGGTCTCGTCCATCAACCGCCTCACATCCGGAAGACGCCGTAGGAGGGGTCACCGACCGGCGCGTGAGCGGCCGCCGCCAAACCCAGACCGAGCACCCGGCGGGTGTCGACGGGGTCGATGATCCCGTCGTCCCAGAGCCGGGCGGTGGAGTAGTAGGGGGAGCCCTGGCGCTCGTACTGCTGCCGGACCGGGTCCTTGAACGCCTCCTCGTCCTCCGCGCTCCACTCCTCCCCGCGTGCTTCGAGCCCGTCGCGGCGCACGGTCGCGAGAACCGAGGCCGCCTGTTCTCCACCCATGACCGAAATCCGGGCGTTGGGCCACATCCACAGGAACCGCGGGTCGTAGGCGCGGCCGCACATGCCGTAGTTGCCGGCGCCGAAGGAGCCGCCGATCACGACGGTGAACTTCGGCACGACGGAGCAGGCGACAGCGGTGACGAGCTTCGCGCCGTCGCGGGCGATGCCGCGGTTCTCGTAGTCACGCCCGACCATGAAGCCGGTGATGTTCTGCAGGAACACCAGCGGGATGCCGCGCTGGTTGCACAGCTCGATGAAGTGCGCACCCTTGAGCGCGGACTCGGAGAACAGGATGCCGTTGTTGGCCACGATCCCGACGGGGTAGCCCCAGATCCGGGCGAACCCGCAGACCAGGGTCTCGCCGTAGAGCTCCTTGAACTCGTGGAACCGGCTCCCGTCGACCACGCGGCGGACCACCTCGCGCACGTCGTACGGCGTCCGCGAGTCGGTGGGCACGACGTCGTAGAGCCCCTCCGGCGCGACGGCGGGCTCCTCGACCGGGTACGGCGCGCTGACGCCGGTCGACCCGGGCGGGGGGAGGGTGCCCACGATCGAGCGGACGATCGCCAGTGCGTGGGCGTCGTCGTTGGCCAGGTGGTCTACGACGCCGGAGGTGCGGGCGTGCACGTCACCCCCACCGAGCTCCTCGGCGGTGACGACCTCCCCGGTGGCCGCCTTCACCAGCGGCGGTCCGCCGAGGAAGATCGTGCCCTGCTCGCGCACGATGACCGTCTCGTCGGACATGGCGGGCACGTAGGCGCCGCCGGCGGTGCACGACCCCATCACCGAGGCGATCTGCGGGATCCGTGCCGCCGAGAGGTTGGCCTGGTTGAAGAAGATCCGGCCGAAGTGCTCCTTGTCGGGGAACACCTCGTCCTGCATCGGCAGGAAGGCGCCCCCGGAGTCGACGAGGTAGATGCAGGGCAGGTGGTTGTGCGCCGCGACCTCCTGGGCGCGCAGGTGCTTCTTGACCGTGACCGGGTAGTAGGTGCCGCCCTTGACCGTGGCGTCGTTGGCGACCACCACGCAGGTGCGTCCCTCGACCTGCCCCAGGCCGGTGACGATGCCGGCGGAGGGCACCGCCCACTCCGAGCTGTCGTCGTACATCCCGTGGGCCGCCAGGGCGCTCAGCTCGAGGAAGGGGCTGCCCGGGTCGAGCAGCCGGTCGACCCGGTCGCGCACCAGCAGCTTGCCGCGGTCGGTGTGCTTGCGCCGTGCCGCCTCTGAGCCGCCTTGACGGGCGACGGCGAGGCGCTCCCGCAGCCCGTCCACGAGCTCGCGCATCGTCCCGCCCGATGTCGTCATGTGCGCGATCCTAGGACGCCACGTGTCCACGCAGGGCGGCGATCGCCGTCTCGACGTCGGCATCGGTGGTGGAGATGTGGAACGAGAGTCGGAGCCGTCCGGCCCGGACGGCGGCCCTGATCCGATGCCGCTCCATGAGAGCCGGGACGTCGGCGTCGGCTGCGAGCGAGACGATGGCGCCGTCGCCCGGAGGAAGGCCGACGCCCTCGAGGAAGCGGTTGGCCTGACCGACCGCGTGCCGGTGCAACAGCGAGGTGCCCACCTCGGTCAGGAAGTCCAGCGACTCAGCCGTGCCCACCCAGCTGAGCCACGCGGGCGAGGTGTCCAGCCGTCGCGCCGAGTGCGCCAGCCGCATGTCGTGGCCGTAGATGCTCCCCCAGACGTCCTCGCCTGCGTACCAGCCGGCGGCGTGCGGCACCACGCCGTCGAGCAACGAGGGCCGGACCGTGAGAAAGGCGGTGCCTCGCGGGCTGAGCAACCACTTGTAGGCCGAGCAGACGGTGTAGTCGAACTGCCTGGCGTCGAAGGTCAGCCAGCCGGTGGCCTGGGTGAGGTCGACCAGGGTCCGGACGTCGTTCGCGGTCGCAGCGCTCACCAGCGCGTCGGCGTCGATGATGGCTCCGTCAGCGGACTGCACGCCGGAGACGGCCACGAGGTGCGTGCTCTCGGTGAGCGCGGAGGCGATCTCGGGCAGTGGTACTGCGCGCACCTGCACCCCTCGACCTCGCTGAGCCAGGAACGGGTAGATCACGCTGGTGAAGTCCCCCTCGGCCACGACGATCTCGACACCGTCGGGCACCGACGCCGCCACCAGCCCGACGAGCGGTGACGCCTGGTGCCCGATGGCCACCCAGTCGACGGGGACGCCTACCAGAGCGGCGTAGACCTCGCGGGCGTGGTTGACGAAGCCGTCGTACACCGGCGGTTCAGCTCGCCCCAGCCGCCACTCGTCCATCGCGGCGCTGAGCGCGGTGAGGGTCCGGGCCGGCGGGAGGCCGACGCTCGCGGTGTTGAGGAAGACGGTGTCGGGCGAGAACTCTGCTTGGGCGGTGCTGAGGTCCATCTCGACAGTCTGCACTGCGGCCAGCCACGGCTCGACCGGCCTAGACGACCACGACGAGCTTCCCGACGTGGTGCCGTTCGACCAAGGTGGCGTGGGCGGCGTGGATGTCACTGAGCGGATAGGTGCCCGCCACGACCGGACGCACGTCGCCCCGACGCGCCGCCTCGACCAGCAGGGTGAAGTGGGTGGGGGTGTGCATTGTCGACCCGACAAGAGATTGGTTGCCCAGATAGAGCCGACGCACGTCCAGGCGCACGTCGTAACCGTCGAGCGCCCCGGCGACCACCCATCGCCCGCCGGGTCGCAGCAGACCCAGACCCTCGGAGACGAAGGCTCCGGCGACCACGTCGATCACGGTGTCGATGCCGTTCGGTGCCGCTGCGCGGATGTCGTCGCCGAGTCGGCCGCGACGGCGGTCGACGACGGCGTCGGCGCCGGCAGCGGCGACCGCGTCGAGCTTGCCCTCGCTGCTGACGGCGACCACGTGCGCGCCGCGGGCCTTGCCCAGCTGGACCGCAGCCAGGCCGACACCCCCGGAAGCGCCGGTGACCAGCAGCGTGTCGCCCTCGCCGACGCCGCCTCGCTCGAGCATGCCCATGGCCGTGCCGTAGGCGATCGGGAGACAGGCGAGCTCCACCTCGCTCAGCGGGCTGTCGTCGACCTCGTGCGCGCGCTCGGCGGGCACCACGACGTACTCCGCGAACCCTCCGTCCCGCTCGCTGCCGAGGATGTCGACGGGCAGGACCCCGTCGCTGTCGTAGAGCGCCGGGTCGACCAGCACCCGTTCGCCGACGCGACCCCTCTCGACGCCAGGGCCGACGGCGACCACCTCGCCGGCGACGTCACCGCCCTGGATGCGGGGGAAGTCCAGCGGGCCCAGCCATCCCGCCTTGGCGTCGGGATCGCCCGCAAGCCCGTAGGCGCCCTCCCTGGTCCACACGTCGGTGTTGTTGATGCCTGCCGCGGCGACGCGGACCAGCACCTGATCGGGGCCTGGTCGCGGCACGGCGACCTCCCGGAGCTCGACGGCGTCCGGCCCTCCGTGCCTGATGAGCAGAGCAGCTTGCATCCTGGTCGGCAACACGGCGTCCATGAGCCCAGCCTGACACTTCCGGCCCTTCCAGGACGCCGCCTGCCGTGGGTAGCGTGCGGACGCATGAGGCGGGAGCCGCACGAGAACGTCGCCACGGTGCTGGTCGACCCTGCCCTGCTGACTGACCTGGAGCTGTCCTTGATGCCGCTGGACCTGTGGGTGTGGCCGGTCGCCACCGCCCCGGTCTACGTGGACGGGGAGCGAGCCGCCTTCCAGATCCGGCGGCGGCTGCTGCTGGCCAAGCGCGGGGCCTGGGACCTCGCCGCACAGTGGACACCGGTGTGGATCAGCTTCGGCGACACCTGGCGCAACGGTGACGAACCGCTGACCTGGGAGGCGCACCGCACGCTGTGGGCGGCGTTGGCCGAGCACGCCGACCACGTGCGCTACCGACTCGGGCTGGGCGGCATCCCCCGGCTGAGTGCGCCCCGCGACCTCTCGGCCTGACCACAGCCCGTTGCTAGACCGCGACTCCACCGTGATCGGCTGAGAGCAGCAGCAGCCGGTTGAGCAGGTCGGCAGCCCTGGTGGTCTGCGCCCGGTCCCCGGTGATCAACAGGTCGAGTAGCAGGCCGCGTGCCCCGGCGAGGGCGAGCCGGGCGTGCGGTTCGGCCTGGTCCTCGGGGATGCCGATCGCCAGGCACAGCTGCACCACCGACGGCAGCCAGGAGCCGATCAGCTCCTCGCGGAGCGCCGCGGCGTGCGGCTTGCCCTGGGTGGCGTGCGCGGCCAGCTCGAAGAACAGCGGGCCGTAGTGCAGGGTCGCCTCGACCGTGTCCTCCCAGTACTTCGCCGCGGCTTCCAGGGGCTCCAGGCCATTGTCGTACGTCGCGGTCATCACGGCTCGTTGTCTCGCCTCCACCTCGCGCGTGACCTCCGCGAGCAGGCCCTCGCGTGACCCGAAGTGGTAGATCAGCATCCGGTGGCTGGTGCCGACGGCCTCGGCGATCCCGCGCAGGCTGGTGTCGCCGATGCCCGCCCGCGCGAAGTGCTCGATCACCGAGGTGAGCAGCCGCTCGCGTGGCGGGGTACCCGTGTCGGGCGAGCTCACCGTGATCGGGTCTGGTGGACTCGCTGGTCCAGGCTCTCGGCCTCGGTCTCGATGTACTGCTGGATCAGGCCACGCCATGCCAGGGCGGCGACAGCGCCCATCGGGCCCCGCTGGTCGATGCTGAGCGTGACCGTCGAGCCGCCTTCACGGGGGGTGACCTGGTGCCGGGCGACGGTGCGGATGCCGGGTCCCGATGACTCCCAGGTGAAGTTCCGTCGACCCTCGTCCTCGACGACCTCGGTCACCTCCCACTGGGCCTTCGGCAGCTTGGGCTGGCGGATCTCGACCCGCGACCCGACGCCGAACTCGCTGTCGTCGAGACGCTCGACCGACTCCACGGTGGGCGTCCACTCCGGCCATCTGGTCACGTCGACGACCACGCTCCACACCTCGTCGGCGGGGGCGTCGATCTCGCGGGTGACCTCGAAGAATCGCTTCATGTACCAGATGGTACACAAGACCCTCTCGGTGCGCCAGCGAATTCGCCGTAGGGCCTCCCCGTCCGGCGCCACTCCTTGCGCACGGCTCTCGGAGTGCCTAGCGTCGAAGGCCAGCCACGAGCGAGGTCCGGGCCGTTGGCCCCAACACGCCTGGTCGACCTTGACGTCGCCCGCGACACAGTTCCGCCCCCTCCGGGCGGGGCGGGGATGACGACGGGTGTGCCACCGCCGCCTCAGCCTTGGCCTGCCCGCCGCGGGGAGCTGCAACCGCAATCCCAACCGTGGAGGTCGTCATGAGCTGGAAAGTCTCCGGTAGCTACTTCGAGTCCTGCAACTGCGACAGCGCGTGCCCGTGCTTCTTCCTGAGCCCACCCACGCAGGGAGAGTGCACCGCCCTCGCCGGTTGGCACATCGACGACGGCGAGCACGACGGGGTGCGCCTCGACGGGCTCAACGTCGCGCTGGCCGTGCACTCACCGGGACACATGGCGCAGACCCCGTGGCGGGTCGCCCTCTACCTCGACGAGCAAGCCTCGCAGGAGCAGCAGGGAGCGCTCGGCGCGATCTTCTCCGGGGCTGCCGGCGGGCACCCGGCCGTGCTCGCCAGCCACATCGGCGAGGTGCTCGGGGTCGCCACGGCCCCCATCACCTTCGAGGCCGACAACGGGTCGAGGTCGATGCGGATCGGCGAGGTGGCGGACGTGAAGGTCACCGCCTCGGCGGGGCAGGGCGGTGCGCAGGTGAGCATCACCAACCATCCGCTCGCGATCGCGCCCGGCCAGGAGCTGGTGGTGGGGCGGGCGGACCACCTGCGGTTCACCGACCACGGCTTCGAGTGGGAGCTGTCGGAGACCAACGGCGCCTTCTCACCCTTCGCCTACAACGGGTGAGGCGGTCGAGGTGAGCGGCCTGCTGGCCCCGCCCGGGGTGCAGACGCGGCGTGCCGTGACCGCGGCGCTCGTCCTGCTCACCGCGGTGGCCTGGGCGTACCTGGTGTTCCTCAGCCTCCGGATGAGCGAGATGGGGTCGCCGTTCGCGATGCCGATGACCGCGGCCTGGACCCCCCAGGATGCCGTCCTGATGTGGTCGATGTGGTCGGTGATGATGGCCGGGATGATGCTTCCCTCGGCGGCGCCGATGATCAGTGCCTACGCGAGGACCATCCGCGCCGGCGCGCCCGGCCCGCACGGCTCGACCCCGTTGTTCGTCGCCGGCTACCTGGCGGTCTGGAGCGGTTTCGCCGCGGTGGCGACAGGGGCCGAGTGGGCGCTGCACGACGCGGCGCTGGTGGACGCGATGGGGGTCTCTACGAGCGCGTGGCTCGGCGGACTGCTGCTGCTCGCCGCCGGGGCCTACCAGTTCACCGGCGCCAAGGACGCCTGCCTGCGGCAGTGCCGGTCACCTCTGGGCTTCCTGCTGAACAACTGGCGCAACGGCGGACGCGGGGCACTCGCCCTGGGCGTGCGTCACGGTGCGCTGTGCGTGGGGTGCTGCTGGGCGCTGATGGCCATGCTCTTCGTGCTCGGCGTGATGAACCTGTGGTGGATCGCGCTGCTGGCCGCGGTGGTGCTCGTGGAGAAGTTCGTCCCGAGCCAGGCGATCACACGAAGCCTCGGCGTCGGTTTCGTCGTCTGGGGCGCGGCGCTCCTGATCGGGCTGGCCTCCTGACCACGGCCCGCCTCAGCCCGGGGCAGACCCAGCGAGGAGCGCCCGTGACCACCACCCACCACGTCTGGCAGACCGGTCGCTACAAGCAGCGACGACGGCCTGGAGACCGATCTGATCTTCAACCGCGGGGTCGACCTGCCCGAGTTCGCGGCGTTCCCCCTGCTCGAGCACGGGAGTGGCCGCGACGCGCGGCACCTGGCCGCCCTCTGGGGCGCGTGAGCGCCGGGCGGGCTCCCCGCCACGCCCGGGGTCAGGCGCGCCGGCGCAGGCGGTACCACTGCGGCGCCGTCCGGTTCATCGGCCAGCCCAACCCGGCAGTGTCCGCGGGCTCGATCGCGAGCATCTCCCAGGCCGTGAAGGCGGTCTCGACCTCGTGCTGCGAGACCCCGCCCAGGAGCGAGCGCATCCGGGTGGGTCCGAACGCGAGCATCAGCATCGTGGCGCCGACGTTCGCCAGCTCCGTCACGCCCTGACCCTCGGCCGCACGCTGCTCGGGGTCGAGGCCCTGGAAGCAGCCGACGTCGAGGAAGAAGTCGAAGGTGCCCAGGTCCGCCGACGGCAGATCGGTCACGTCGTTGACGACGTAGGCGACGCCCTGCTCGTCCGCACGTCGGGCAGCCTCGATCGCCGCCGGGACGTAGTCGACGCCGACGGCCTGCCACCCCCTTCGCGCCAGCTCCGGGGTGTACTGCCCGCGGCCGCACCCGAGGTCGAGAGCCCGGCCCAGCGGGCGGGAGCGCTCGCTCTCCTCCCGATCGAGGAGCACCCCGATGCTCGACGCCGCGGCTTCGCCGTACTTCTCCCAGGGCGTGATCCCGAAGCGGTACATGCGGGCATAGTTGGTCATCGCCCCACTGTGCGCAGGCCGGGCTCCGGTGTCCACCGCGAGCGACGGTCGACTCGTCTTCGGGACCCCGTGCATGCTTCGAGAACTGTCGGTGGCCACCTCTAGCGTGTGAGCCATGGACGACTTGCACGACCTCGACGCAGCGGCCTTGCTGGCTGCGTCGTCGGGGGCGGTGCGGGATCGCCGGTCGGCGGAGGTGCGTGACCTGCAGGTGCTGGCGCAGTGGGCCTACGCCCACGGCGCCGATCCGACTCTGGGTCCGGACGGCGGCCGTGCTCGGCGGGTGGGTGACGTGCTGGTCGAGATCGGTGGTGAGGGCACCCCGCAGGTGCAGGACTTCTGCCTCGGAGAGATCGCGCTGGCTCGCGGGACCGGAGTGATGGCGACCCGCCACGCCATCGCCGATGTCCTCGACCTGATCCACCGGTTGCCCGGCCTGTGGCGGGTCTGCCTCGCAGGGGACGCCGAGGTCTGGGTCGCCCGCCGTGTCGCCAAGCTCTCGCGCCACCTGCCGATCGAACGCGTCGGAGTGGTCGACGCCGCGATCAGCCAGGTCTTGGCCGCCGAGGCCCCCGGGCGGGTGATCGAGGTCGCCGAAGCCACGATCATCTCCGCCGACCCCGACCTGCACGAGCAGAGGACCGCTGAGGAGCGACGCCGTCGCTACGTCGCGGTCTCACGCACCGACGAGGCCGGGCTTCGCACCGTGATCGCCCGGATCGGCGCCGGCGACGCAGCCTGGGTCGACGCCACGGTGTCCCGGGTCGCGGACGTCATCGCTGCGCAGCACCCCGACGCCACCCGCGACCAGATCCGCGCGCTGGCGTTCGGGTGGCTCGCCCGGCCCGCAGACCTGCTGCGGCTTCTGCTGGAGCACACCGAGCCCACCACGGTCCCCGAGACCCACCGAGCGACCGCCTTCCCCGCAGACCTGCTCGAAGCCCTCAGCGGTGCCGACCTCTCGGCGCTGACCCCGAGGTCCACCCTCTACGTGCACCTGCACGAGGCCGTCATCCACGGAGCCCCTGGGGTGGCCCGCGCCGAGGGCATCGGACCGGTCACCCTGGCCCGGCTGGCAGAGCTTCTCCGAGGCACCGAGATCGCCGTGAAACCCGTGATCGACCTGACCGACCGGGTCCGCACCACCGCCTATGAGCACCCGGCCTCGCTGAAGGAACGCATCGCCCTGACCACCGGCGGCGACTACTGGCCCTACGCGGTCTCCACCAGCCGGGCCGTGGACTACGACCACCCCACCCCCTACGTGCCACCGGATCAGGGTGGGCCACCCGGGCAGACCGGCAGCCACAACTCCGGCCCCCTCGGCCGACGACATCACAAGTGGAAGACCCACGCCGGCTACAGCGCCCGACAGTCGGGCCAAGGCCGATACATCTGGACCACACCCCACGGCCTGGCGTTCGAGGTCGACCACCGGGGCAGCAGGTCGATCGATCCCCACCAGGCGCAGGTGATCATCGACGCCCCGCGCAGCGTGGACATCTACTTCAGCGACTTCCCGATCGACGTCGACCTCCGGGCCGACTGGGCTGCTTCAGGACTGGTGCTGCTGCGACAATAGGCGGGGCTGTCGAAGGAGGGACATGGACGACAAGGACACCGTCTTCCACATGGGCCACGAAGAGCTCGTCATCCGGCGCAAGTTCGAGACGCTCAGCATCGCGAACGACTTCCTGATCGCCCTCTGGTTCCTGGCCGGCAGCATCATGTTCTTCTGGGAGCAGACCATGACGATCGCGACCTGGTGCTTCGTGCTGGGAAGCCTGGAGCTGATGGCGCGGCCGGCGATCCGGTTGATGCACCGCTTCCGACTGCAGCGCGTCGGCGGCAACACCGTGGGCTCCAGCCACGACTTCTAGAGCGATCGGCCCGCCGCACACCTAGCCCCCCGAGTCGCCCGCCCTCACCAGACCGGTCTCGTAGGCGAGAACCGCCAGCTGCACGCGGTCTCGACGGTCGAGCTTGGTGAGCAGCCGCGAGACGTAGGTCTTCACGGTGGCCTCGGACAGGTAGAGCTCGGCGGCGATCTCGGTGTTGGCAAGCCCGCGCGCCACCAGCGTGAGCACCGCGGTCTCCCGCTCGGTCACGGTGGCGGGCAGGCCGGTGAAGACCGGAGCAGTGGTGAAGCGGTCGAGCAGACGGCGGGTGAGCTCCGGGGCGAGCATCGCCTCGCCCCGCGCCACCACGCGGACGGCGTGCACCAGGTCGTCGGGGTCGACGTCCTTGAGCATGAAGCCGCTGGCGCCTGCCTGGATCGCTGACATGACGTACTCGTCGAGGTCGAACGTGGTCAGAGCCAGGACCCGCACCGCCGGCTGGGCGCTGACGATGCGACGGGTGGCCTCGATGCCGTCGAGCCGGGGCATCCGGATGTCCATGAGCACCACGTCGGGCGGATGCTCCTGAGCGGCCGTCACCGCCTCCAGCCCGTCGCCCGCCTCGGCGAGCACCTCGAACCCCGCCCGCTCCAGGATCAGCCGGAAGCCGGTGCGGACCAGGGCCTGGTCGTCGACCAGCAGCACCCGGGTCATCGGCCCGCCAACGGCAGGGAGGCGGTGAGGTGGAAGCCGCTCCCGGGCAGGGCCGCGGCCCGCAACCGGCCGCCGTACAGCTGGACGCGCTCGCGCATGCCGACGAGCCCGTGACCTCCAGTGTCGACGGAGGTCGCGCCGGGGCCGTCGTCGGTGACGTCGATGCGCAGGTCGTCGTCGCCGAAGTGCAGGTCGACGGTGACGGTCGTCGCCGAGGCCGCGTGGCGGCGTACGTTGGTCAACGCCTCCTGCACGATCCGGTAGGCCGCCAGGTCGAGCCCGGCGGGCAGCTCCCGGGGACCCCCGGAGATCGAGAGCGAGATCGGCAGCCCGGCGCCACGGGCGTCCTCCACCAGGGCCTCCAGAGCGGCGAGCCCGGGCTGCGGGGTGAGCAGGCCGGCCTCGTCGGGGTCTCTCAGCACACTGACCAGGCGTCGCATCTCGGCCAGCGCGCCGGTGCCGGTGCGGCGGATCTGTCGCAGTGCCTCCCGCGCCTCGTCGGGCTCGTCGGTGACCACCTGCTCGGCAGCGCCGGCCTGCACCACCATCACGCTCATCGAGTGGGCCACGATGTCGTGCAGCTCCCGGGCGATCCGGGTGCGCTCCTCCAGCACAGCGCTCATGGTGCGCTCGACGGATTCGACCTCGACCTCGATCGCGCGGCGCAGCGAGGCCTCGGCTCGGGCCTCCGTGAGGCGCTGCCAGGTGCCGAAGGACCACGCGATCGTGAGCACACCCCAGTGGAAGATGAACTCTCCCACCGACTGCAGGGACTCGATGGTGAGGTCGGCGTAGAGCATGGCCGCGACGCACAGCGCGGCGCCGACGTAGGGTTCCCGGCCGCGGCCGTGGCGCGCGACCGAGAACGTCGCCACCACCAGAGGCACCAGACCGCCGTAGAAGAGCAGGTAGGACGACCCGAACAGGTCCAGCAGCCAGACGCCACCGAAGACGACGGCCGCCGAGGGCAGCGGATACGTACGGCGCCACCACAGCGCGGATCCCAGGATCACGACCTGGATGGAGGTGAGTGTGGCGTTGCCGTCGCCCTGCCGCGACTCGAGCGGGACGAGCACCTCCGCGAGGCCGCTGGAGATCACCACCACGCAGATCAGCGCGTCCACGGTGCGAGTCCAGGACCAGTTCATGGGCACACGGTATTCACCCTGGGGCGCGCTCGCGTCATCCTGAGGTTGACACCAGTGGGGACCGCAGGCCGACGACCAGCTCCGCCGCCCAGGGCTGTGATGAGCCCATGACTCGCAGATCACGCCTTCTCGTCGCCGCTTCCCTGGCCACCACCGCTCTTCTCAGCCTGCTCTGGGGCGCCACCGAGCCGGACTTCTCCGGTGGGTACGACGACCGCCTCGCCTCGATCGCGGACGGTGGGGTCCGGGTCCAGATCAGCGCCCTCGCATTCGCGTTCGCGCAGCTGCCGTTCATCGTCGGCATGGCAGGTCTCGCCCGCTGGTTGCAGCCCTCCCGCCTCGCCACCGTCGGAGGGGTCCTTGCCGTGCTCGCCGGATTCGGCCACAGCGTCTACGCCGGCGTGATGCTGTCGCAGACCGTGATGGCGGGCGACGGCGCCAACGCCGCGGTGTACGCGGGGCTGATGGAGGACCTCGAGAACGCGCCGGTGCTGATCCCTTTCATGGCGATGGGGTTGCTCGGACTCGTGTTCGGTGTGCTGTTCCTGTCGATCGCCTGGTGGCGCAGCCGCACCGAGCCGCGCTGGGTCCCGCTGCTGCTGTGGGCCTTCCTGGTCGTCGAGTTCGTCGGCGGTGCCCTCAGCGGGTGGGCGTCGTACCTCTCCGGGCTGCTCTACGTCGTGGCGCTGGTGGCCATCGCCATCCGGATGGTGCAGACCGGTCGTGTGTCGACTGCGACCTCAGCCACCCCGGCTGTCGAGGTCGGCACCCCGTGACGCACGCCGCGTTCGGCTTGATCCTGGGCGCCGTCGTGGACAGCCGGCATCGCGGTCGCCGCCAGGACACCGGCCGTGGCGCAGCGGAGATCCTCAGTCGATCGGCTCGACGTAGGGGGAACGCCACTCAGGAGCGGGAGATCCCTGCACGTAGTAGCGGGTGTCCTGCAGGAGGTGCCCGTCCTCGGTCAGCTCGAGGATCACGACCACGTGCCAGACGTCGCCCTCGTAGTCGTTGAACCCCTCGACCACCCACGTCCGGCCCGAGCCGGTGACTCGTCGCAGCTGCACGCTCGGTGGCACCGGAAATGCCTCCTGCATGGCGCGCATCGCCTCACGCCCGCGGATGCGCTCGTTCGTCTGCGGCATCTCCATCACGTAGTCGGGATGGCGCAGTGCTTGCTCGTGCTCCGGCGAGAGGCCACCGCCGTCGGCCAGCCCCAGCATCTGCTCGATGCCTTCACGCATCGCGCCTGCGTCGTCGTCCGCGATCGCGCGGCGGAACAGTGCTCGTACCTCGGTCTCGTCCATGCGCTCCTCCACTCGACCACCGGTCCCCATCATGGTCGCGCTGACACTGCCTCGTGGGCCATCCGGCGCACGGTGAGCAGCACCGGTTCGCGGAGACGGCAACGCCGGTGCGCGCGAGCCAGTTCCAGCCTCACCAGCTTGGGGATCGGACTGCTCACGGCATGAGGCCGCCGGCGCGGATCACTGCCCCAGCAGCTCGCGCAGCCGACGGGCGTTGCGCACCGCGTTGCCGTCCCCGTCGTTGTTGAAGTAGGCGTAGACCTCCCGACCCGACCCCTCCCACTCGCGGATCCGTTCGGCCCACCAGGCGAGGTCGTCGTCGGGGTACGAGCCGCCGTACAGCCAGTCGTGGGACGGCCCGTGCAGCCGCACATAGACGAACGGCGCCGTCGCCCGCAGCACGCACCGCAGCCCGGCGCCGCTCATCACGCAGTACGCCGCACCATGGCGATCCAGAAGATCGAAGACCTCGTCGGTGTGCCAGCTGGGGTGCCGCAGCTCGACGGAGACCTGGATCCACCACGGCAGCTGGTGGAGGAACCAGCCCAGCCGCGCGTCGTCGCGCTCCATGCTGGGCGGCAGCTGCACGAGCAGCACTGCGCGTTTGTCGTAGAGCTCGTGCCACGACGCAGCGATCCGGTCCACCCAGACCTCGGGTGAGTAGAGCCTCTTGGCATGGGTCAGCCCTCGTGGCGCCTTGACCGACATCGCGAAGCCGGGCGGCAGCCGCCGCCGCCAGCTCGCGAACGACGCGTTGCGCGGCCACCGGTAGTGGCTCGCGTTCAGCTCGACGGTGTCGAACTCGGCGGTGTAGAGGTCGAGTCGCCGCGCCGGCGGAGTCCCGGGCGGATAGAGCACGCCGTCCCAGTGGTCGTAGCTCCACCCCGAGGTTCCGACTCGTGCCACGGCGCCAGCATCGCACTGGACACTGCTCCGACCCCCGGACACCCCGTGGTCGTGATTGTCCCGCTGCCAGACGAAGGGCGAGGGTTCGAGCGCACCTCGTCTCCCAGGTCAGGAGGAAGTTCGGCGTCGCTGTCGATCGGGCGTTCCGCCGTTCGACCTGTGGGTGAGAGGGTCCAAGGACGGATCCGCACACCGGAGGAGAACACCATGAAGTACATGCTGATCATGCGGTCCACGGACGAGACCAACGCCGCCTTCGCCGAGTCAGGCGTCACCTTCGAGGACCTGCTCGAGTCGATGGGGCGGTTCAACGACGAGCTGGTCTCCGCCGGTGTGCTGGTGGCGGCCGAGGGACTGGACGACGCGGCCAACGGCGTCGTCGTCGACTACTCGCAGCAGCCGCCCGTGGTCACCGACGGGCCCTACGGCGAGACCAAGGAGCTCTTCGCCGGCTTCTGGCTCGTCGACGTGACCTCGCAGGAGGAGGCCGTCGAGTGGGCGAAGCGGGCGCCACTGTCCGGCCCCGACATGAAGGTGGAGATCCGCCGGGTGCCGAGCATCGATGAGTTCCCGCAGGACAACCCGTGGATCCAGAAGGAGCGCGCGTGGCGGGAGTCGACCGGGCAGCTGTGACCCCGGGCCAGTCGGTCTCCATCCCGGGCCAGGGCCGTGAGGCGGTGGCGGCGGTGTGGCGCATCGAGTCCGCGAGGATCGTCGGTGCGCTCACCCGCCTCACCGGGGACTTCTCGATGGCCGAGGACCTCGCCCAGGAGGCGCTCGCGGAGGCGCTGGTGACCTGGCCACGCGACGGCGTGCCCGGCAACCCGGCGGGGTGGCTGCTCACCGTGGGCAGGCGCCGGGCGATCGATGCGTTCCGGCGGCGGTCGGCCCTGGACGAGCGGTACGCCGCGCTGGCACGTGACCTCGACGAGGGTGCGGCGGTCGGCGGCGCTGCTCCCCCGTCCGGCGACGACCTGCTGTGGGACCCGGACCGGATCGACGACGACGTGCTGGCGCTGATCTTCACGGCCTGCCACCCGGTGCTCAGCAGGGAGGCACAGGTCGCGCTGACGCTGCGGGTGGTCGGCGGTCTGACCAGCGACGAGATCGCGCGGGCGTTCCTCGTCCCCACCGCAACGGTCCAGGCGCGGATCACCCGGGCGAAGAAGACACTGGCCGCAGCGTCGGTGCCCTTCGAGATGCCGCCTGCCGCTGAACGTCGCGAGCGGCTGGGTTCGGTGCTCAGCGTGGTCTACCTGATCTTCACCGAGGGCTCGACAGCGTCCTCCGGCGCCGAGCTGATCCGGGTGGACCTGGCGCACGAGGCACAGCGACTGTCGCGGATGCTGGCGCACCTGGCACCCGAGGACGCCGAGGCTCACGGGCTGTTGGCTCTGTTGGAGCTGACGGCGGCGCGCTTCCCGGCACGGACGGCGTCCGACGGGTCGCCGGTGCTGCTGGAGGACCAGGACCGCTCGCACTGGGACCGCTCGGCGATCCACCGCGGGCGCGCGGCGCTGGCGGTTGCGCAACGGGTCGGGCGCGGACTCGGCCCGTACGGCGTACAGGCGGCGATCGCGGAGTGCCACGCAGCGGCCGCCTCGGTCGAGGAGACCGACTGGGAACGGATCGTGCTGCTCTACGACATCTTGCTGCGACTGGCACCGTCGCCGGTGGTCGCGCTGAACCGTGCGGTCGCGGTCTCGATGGCTCTCGGGCCGGTTGCCGGACTGGCGGAGGTCGACGAGCTGGCCGATGAAGAGCTGCTGAGGTCGTCGCACCTGCTGCCGAGCGTGCGCGGCGAGCTGCTGATCCGGTTGGGGCGTGAGGAGGAGGCACGCGCTGAGCTGGGCGTCGCCCGCGAGCGATGCGCCGGCGACCAGGAACGCCTCGTCCTCGACCGCAAGCTGGCGTGGCTCGCCCAGGGGAGCGGCCACGAACCGCTGCGCGGGTCCTGACCTCCTGCCTGGTTCAGGCGCGGGCGTACTTCTGTTGGCCCGACACACCGCCACCCGCCCAGTGCGCGATGTCGAAGACGAACCCGAGGACGACGAACGCCCACCCCAAGCCGCTCACCTCGGTGACCGGGTTGTAGGCAATGACGTAGAACAGCGTCGCGTACGGGAACAGGATCAGTCCGAGCAGTGGCACCAGGAGGCCCTCGAAGGCGCGGTCCACGAGGTTGGAGAAGATCCAGACGAGCACCAGGACGAGCCGCGGTGCGAATCCGGCGAGCAGTGCGAGCAGACATCCCATAGCGCATCCCCTCGGCTCAGTGACCCGGCCCGCTGCGCATCAGGCGACGCTCGGCCTCGTGCGCGCCGCCCTTCTTGGCGAGCGTCTCGCACGCCTCGGCGATGTCACGGGCGAGCGTGTCCACGTGCTCGCGGCTCATGGTCTGCTTCACCAACGCCCTCATGATGGTGACGCCCTGCGCATCGGGCGGGAGCGTGTACGCCGGCACCATCCATCCGCGCTCGGCCGACAGCTGCCAGGCGATGTCGAACTCGTCATATTCCTGGGGCTCGGCGAGCCGGAACGCCACGAGCGGCAGCTGTTCCTCGCCGTCGCCGATGAGCTCGAAGATGCCGAGCTGTCGCAGCTTCTCGGCGAGGGCTCGGGCGTTCTCCTGCATGGATCGCATGATGTAGGTGTAGCCGGGGCGCCCGTACCTGACGAAGTTGTAGTACTGCGCGAGCACCATCGCCGACCCCGTGGAGAAGTTCAAGGTGAAGGTCGAGTCGGTCTTGCCGAGATAGTTCTCCTCGAACACCAGCTCCGGCGCCAGGTCGGACTTCTCGCGGAAGATCAGCCAGCCGATGCCCGGGTAGACCAGGCCGAACTTGTGCCCGGAGACATTGATCGACCGCACCTGCTCGAGGCGGAAGTCCCATGCGGAGTCGGGGTAGAGGAACGGCCAGACGAACCCCCCGCTCGCAGCATCGACGTGCAGGGGTACGTCGAGCCCTCGCGCATCTCTCATCTGGACGAGCAGGTCGTTGATACCGACGATGTCGTCCTTGTGGCCGGTGAAGGTCGTGCCCAGGACGGCGGCGACGCCGATGGTGTTCTCGTCGATGTGCTCCTGCACGTCGGCGGGTCCGATGGTGTACTTCCCTGGCTGCAGGGGCACGATCCGCGGCTCGACGTCGAAGTAGCGGCAGAACTTCTCCCACACCACGTGGACGTCGCCGCCGAAGACGAGGTTGGGGCTCGTGGTGGGCCGCCCCGCCGCCGCCTGCCGTTTGCGCCAGTTCCACTTCAGCGACAGTGCGCCGAGCATGATCGCCTCCGACGACCCCTGCGTGCGCGCGCCCACCGTCTCACCCGGCGCGTGGAACAGATCGGCCAGCATCCGGATGCAGCGCTGCTCGATCTCGGCAGTACGCGGATACTCCGCGTGGTCGATGAAGTTGCGGTGCAGGTTGTTCGCGATGATCCGCTGCGCCTCGGGCTCCATCCACGTCGTGACGAAGGTGGCGAGGTTGCGCACCGGAATGCCCTCCAGCGCGAGGTCCTCCGCCACCAGACGCATCGCGTCCACCCCGGACATGCCCTCGTGGGGGAACTCGCGCGACGGGACCTCCTGCGTCGTGAAGCGGTTGCCGAAGAGGCGAGCGTCGAGATCGCTGTCCTCGTACGTCGTCATGGCGTCTCCTTCACTGTGTGGCGCACGTGCTCTCCGCGGCCGCGTTGCGGCGCACCGGTCGCACCACGACGATGCTTCTCTCGGCCCGTCCTGATCCGGTCGGACCTGTACACCATCGAACTGACGCGTCGTGCTCGCGGCATCACCCTTGCGGGATGAGACGCCCCTGTGCGGCACTTGGCACGATCGATCACCCCACAGGCCGTTGACGTGCGCACCGGCCGGACGAGGACGCCGTGTCGACCGAAGGTGCAGAGGACTCCGAGCGGCCGGTCGAGGCCGCACCCCTGGTGCCTGCGCAGCTGGTCCGAAGCCGTCAGTACCGGCGCCTGCTGATCGTGTCCTCGCTCATCGGGGTGCTGGTCTCGGTCGCCAGCTGGGCGTTCCTCGAGCTCATCCACGCGCTGCAGGTCGGCCTCTACACGAGCCTGCCCCGGTCGCTCGGGTACGAGGCGCCGCCGTGGTGGTGGCCCCTGCCGATCCTCGCGGTCGCAGGCGTGCTGATCGCTGTCGCGGTGACCCGGTTGCCGGGCCGGGGGGGTCACGAACCATCCGAGGGCCTGCACACCGGAGCACCGACCACGGCGATCGAGCTGCCCGGGGTGCTGCTGGCGGCCACGGCGACGATCGGGCTCGGCATGGTGCTCGGTCCGGAGGCGCCCCTCATCGCCCTCGGCACGGGGCTGGCGATGTGGGTGCTGGATCTGGCCAGACGTCCTGGTCGGCGCGGTAGCCATCGGGTTCGCCGAGATCAGCGACCAGCCCGTCCAGGCCGTGCTCTTCTCCGGGCAGGACGCCATGTCCGGTGTGCTCAAGCAGTCCGACTCGGTCTCGATGGGCGTCTTGGCCCTGTTGCTGGTGAGCAAGGCGGTGGCCTGGGGTGTGTCGATGGGCGCCGCGCGTGGCGGCCCGACGTTCCCCGGCATGTTCCTGGGCCTGGTGGGCGGGTTGCTCTGCGCCCACCTGCCCGGACTGGCCGAGACCCCAGCGGTCGCAGCCCTGGTCGCTGCCGCGGTGGTCTCGGTGCTTCGGCTGCCCTTGTCCGCCATCGTTCTGACCCTGCTGATCACCGAGGGCGGCGCCGCCGTCGCCCCGCTCGTCATCGTCGCCGTGGTCGTCGCCTACATCACGACCCTTGCGCTGGCGAGTCGCCGCGACCGGATCTCGACCGACGTGGCGTGACCACGGCCTGATGGGGATGTGCGGCTCCAGCGCACGCTCTCCGTGGCCGGCACGGCCACCAAGAGCACCGGGACCGAAGCCCGTGGACGCGATGAGTGCAGCGTGGTTACGTGGCGGGATGCAGGCGCTCGACGTCGACTACCTGGTCGTCGGGGCCGGCGCCATGGGGATGGCGTTCGCCGACGCGCTCGTCGAGCACGCCGAGGTGCGGGTGGCGCTCGTCGACCGGCGTGAGGCGGCGGGCGGTCACTGGCTCAATGCCTACCCGTTCGTCCAGCTGCACCAGGCCTCCTCCCTGTACGGCGTCGCCTCCACGCTGCTCGGTGAGGGACGGATCCAGTCCGAGGGGCCCGAGGCCGGGCTTCACGAGCGCGCCGAGCAGTCCACGATCTGCGCCTACTACGACGGGGTGCTCCAGCGGATGCTGGCCTCTGGCAAGGTCGAGTTCCTCCCCGCCACGGACCACCTGGGGGGTCGCACCGTGGCCGCGCTGGAGACCGGTGCCCGGCTCGAGGCGCCCGAGCACTGTCGCGTGGTGGATGCCCGCTACCTCGCCCCGGACATCCCCGCCGAGACACCGCCCCCCTTCGCCGTCGCCGACGGCGACGGCGCGCGCGTCGCCCCGGTCAACGACCTCCCCATGGTCCAGGACGCTCCCAGCCAGTACGTCATCACCGGGTCGGGCAAGACCGCCACCGACGCCATCGTGTGGCTCCTCGAGCGCGGCACCGATCCCGACGCGATCTGCTGGGTCAGACCACGCGAGCCCTGGATGCTCAACCGCGCCCGGGTGCAGCCGGACCCCGCGGTCTTCCTGGGCATGGTCGACGACGTGATGCGCTGCGCTGCGCAGGCCCCGTCCTTGCCGGACTTCTTCTCGCAGCTGGAGGAGGCGGGCGTCATGGTGCGGATCGACCGCTCCGTCGAGCCGACCATGGCCAAGGCGCCCACCCTCGGCGAGTGGGAGCTGGCGCTGCTGCGCAGCGTCGAGGACGTCGTGCGCCTGGGCCACCTCACCGCCGTCCACCGAGGTCGCCTCGAGCTCGAGCAGGGCTCGGTCACGGTGGCCGACGACGCCCTCGTGGTGCACTGCGCCGGGGACGGTCTCAAGAACCCGCCACTCGTGCCGATCTGGGGCGAGAAGGCGATCACCCTCCAGCCGATCCCCACCGGGTTCCCCTGCTACGGCGCGGCCCTGGCCGGCTACGTCGAGGCCACGGACCGCGACGAGCAGACCAAGAACCGACTGTGCCCGCCGTCGTCGTACGGCAACTCCCGGGCGCAGTGGGCGCTGGGGTCGCTGCGCGGGGGGCGCAACACCGCCTTGTTCCGTTCCGAGCCCGACATCCGGGACTGGGCCGACGGGTGCCATCTCAACCCGGCTCGCATCCCGCCGGGCTCCAGCTCACCCGAGCTCGACGCGGTCCTCATGCGCCTCTTCGAGCACACCGAGCCGGGGCTCGAGGGGTTGGCGCGTCTGGCTGCCGAGCCTGTCTGAGCGCCCGCGGCCGAACATCCCGAGGGCTGCCCAGGGTGGCTCTGCCTAGGCTGGATGGGTGAGCCACTCAGGCGTCGAGCCGGTCTCCTCGGAGGCGCCGCCGCTGACCCGCGCGGTGATGATGAGGCAGAGCTGGCGGGACCTGACCTTCCTGCACTGGGCTGTCGAGCCGGAGTCGGTTGCGCACCTGATGCCGCCCGGCATCCGGCCGGACACCCTCGACGGGGTCACGTACGTCGGGCTGATCCCGTTCCGGATGGTCGGCGCAGGGTTCGCCCGTGGGCCCGGTGTCCCGTGGTTCGGCACCTTCCTGGAGACCAACGTGCGGCTCTACTCGGTCGATGAGACAGGGCGCCGCGGCATCGTGTTCCTCAGCCTCGACGCCGACCGGGCGGCGGTGGTGGTCGGCGCCCGCGCAGCCTTCGGGCTGCCCTACCGCTGGGCACGGATGCGCTACCGGGCGGAGGCCGACGTCCACTCCTACGACGCGCGCCTGCGTCTGCCCGGGCGCGGGGCGGAGAGCCATGTCGTGGTCCGCGCCGGAGCTCGGCGTCAGAGCACCGAGCTCGACGAGTTCGTCACCGCACGATGGGGCCTGCACGTGCGCTGGTTGGGCCGGACGTTGTACGTCCCCAACCGCCACGAGGTCTGGCCGGTGCACGACGCGGAGGTGCTGTCGCTGGACGACGGGCTGGTGGCGTCGGTGGGTCTGCCGGGTCTGACCTCCCGTCCGCCTGATCACGTGGCATTCAGCCCCGGCGTGCGCACCGAGTTCGGGTTCCCCGGGGACGCGGTCCGTCCCCGGCGTTCGTGACCGGTGGCGACGTCCACACCGACGTCGGGGGCGCTCGGATCCGGGCCACCTCACTACTCCAGCGCTAGGATGGGGAACACATCCCTCGAAGGATGCGCGGTCTCATGTGGTGGTTGATCTGGCTGGGAACAGCGGTACTGCTCGGCGTGGTCGAGTTCTTCACGCTCACGCTGGTGTTCGGCCTGCTCGCGGGCGCTGCCCTCGTCGCCGCGGTCGTCGCCGGCCTCGGAGCGGCGGTCCCCTTCCAGCTCCTCGCTTTCGGGGCCACGGCCGGAGTCGGCCTGGTGGCGGTCCGCCCGATCGCGCGTCGACACCTGACGCTCCCGCCGATCTCACGTGAAGGCAGCGACGCCCTGGTCGGCCGGTCGGCCTTGGTCACCCGTGAGGTGAGTGCCACCGGTGGGCTGGTGCACCTCTCCGGCGAGGACTGGTCGGCGCGACCCTACGACGAGGACCTGGTGATCCCGCCGGGAATACGAGTCGACGTGTTCGAGATCGAGGGCGCCACCGCCCTCGTCCATCCGCGTGAGCCGCTACCGGACCCCCAACTCAGAGACGGGTGAGCAAGATGGATCTGTTGATACCGATCGCCATCATCGCCGGCGTGATCGCCTTCGTGGTCGCCTCCACGATCCGGATCGTCCCGCAGGCCAGGCGCTACAACATCGAACGGTTCGGTCGCTACCAGCGCACCCTGCAACCCGGACTGAACCTGATCATCCCGCTGGTCGACCGGGTGAACACCAAGCTCGACGTCCGCGAGCACGTCTACTCCTCGGAGCCGAAGCCGGTGATCACCGCGGACAACCTGGTGGTCGCCATCGACACCGTCCTCTACTACCAGATCACCGACCCGCGGGCGGCGGCGTACGAGGTGGCCAACTACCTGCAGGCGATCGACCAGCTCACGGTCACCACCCTGCGCAACCTGATCGGCTCGATGGAGCTCGAGAGCACCCTGACCTCCCGCGAGACCATCAACACCCGACTGCGCGAGGTGCTCGACGAGGCCACGGGGAAGTGGGGGATCCGAGTGAACCGCGTGGAGATCAAGGCGATCGACCCGCCGCACAGCATCAAGGAGGCGATGGAGAAGCAGATGCGGGCCGAGCGGGACAAGCGCGCGGTGATCCTTCACGCCGAAGGTGAGCGACAGTCCCTGATCCTCACCGCGGAGGGCACCCGGAACAAGCTGATCCTCGAGGCGCAGGGCCACCAGCAAGCGATGATCCTGGAGGCCGACGGCGAGGCGAAGGCGGTGGAGCAGGTGTTCCAGGCGGTCCACGCCAACGACGCCGATCCGAAGGTGCTGGCCTACAAGTACCTGGAGATGCTCCCGCGCCTGGCCGAGCACGGCAACGGCTACTTCGTGATCCCGGGCGAGCTCACCGAGGCGGTGAAGACCGTGACGTCGGCCTTCGCCGCCGAGCACGGTGGGCAGGGGACGGCGGGTGGCTCCGGCAACGGCACGGCGAGCGGCTCCGACAGCGTTCCCAGGCAAGCGGTCGGGCCGGTGGTGCGCTCGCGGGCGATCGAGGCCGAGGCGGCGCGGGCCGCGGAGATGGCCCGGGCCGCGGCGGAGGAGGCGAAGGCCGAGGCCGGACAGGTGCAGCAGCAGATCCGGAGCTGAGCTCATCGGCCGGTGGCGAGGCCGTCCAGCGCTCGATCGGACCAGCCACGCGTCCGTTCTCCCACCCTGGGGGCCACGTAACGTGGGCTGGATGTCGACACGAGGAGCCGAGCCCGCCACCGCAGGTGCACCCAGGCAGGGCGCCCGCGCGCGCGAAGTGCGCCGTGAGCCGTTCGTCGTGCTCGCCGACCTCGCCCACGACCGCGCGCTGGTGACCTGGGGGGCCTTCTACTTCGCCCGGGACGAGCCCGACCAGCGCTGGGAGGTCGTGGAGGACCACGATCTGCCCGCCCTGGTCGGTCGGAGCACCTGCATCGGCACCGAGGCCGAGCCGTTCGGTGACACCAGCGTGGAGGTCATGGATCCCTCCGGCACCGTGGTCGCACAGGCCTCCACGGCCGAGCACACCTGGGTCTGGGTCGAAGGGACTCGAGCCCGACACCGAGTACCACTACCGCGTGACGGTCGACGCCGAGCCCTGGGGCGAGGGGGAGCTGTGGGACACGGTGGCGGACGAGCGGGGTGGCTACGACCTGACGCCGTCGGGCCGTGCCTATGACCTCAGCTTCCGCACCTGGCCGCACCCCGACCACCCGACTCCGCCGTTGCAGTTCGTCGCTCTCGGCGACTACGGCGTGGGTCTGCGCTCGGACTCGGAGTCCACGCGGCGACAGCGACGAGTCGCCGAGGTCCTCGACCGGCTGGTCTCCTCGGGCGACATCCGCTTCGTGATCTCGCTCGGCGACAACATCTACGAGGGGGAGGTGGGCGAGGCAGGCGACAACAGTGGCCGGGCGGACGACGACTGGTACTCCAGCTACTACGCCCCCTACCGCTACGTCCTCGCCCGGACCCCCGTCTTCCCGGCGATCGGCAACCACGACACGAGCGACACCGAGCACAGCGACGACCGCGTCCAGCTGGAGGACAACTTCTACCTGCAGCAGCGCTTCGGGAAGACGCCCGACAGGTCCTCGGTCGATCCGGGCCTGTTCTACCGGCTGCGTCACGGTCGCGACGTGGAGCTGGTCGCGATCGACACCTCCGTCGACAGCGACAACGAGCACGTACACCGACACTTCCAGGCGCCCAACCACCGGGAGTGGCTCGAGGAGGTCTTCTCGACCGATGACGTGCGCTGGCGGATCCCGTTCTCCCACCACCCTGCCTACTGCGCCGGGCCGCACCACTCGAACGACGAGGAGATCTGTGAGGACCTGACTCCGCTGTTCGCCCGAGGGGGCGCGCGTCTGGTGCTCGCGGGCCACGAGCACAACTTCCAGCTCAGCGAGGTCGACGGTCGCACCTACGTGGTCTCCGGCGCCGGCGGGCAGGTCCGCGAGGAGCTGCCGGAAGGCTTTGAGCAGGCCCACACGATCGGGTGGGCCGGTCAGTCCCACCTGCTGCTGGTCGAGATCGACGGGGACGAGGCGCGGCTCACGCCGATCAGCGGTCTGCTTCCCGACGGCAGCCCCCACCTGATGACCGCGATGAGCCCCGAGGGCGCGATCATCCGGCCACCGTTCGTGGTCACCCGCGACGGCGTCGCGCCGACCTCGGTCAGCACCCGCCCGTGACTCGTCTGGGAGCCGCTCGGCCTCCCGGTGTGCCCGGCACGACGGCGGCCTCGGGATGGCTCGGCTGCGCTGTGAAGAAGATTCCGGCGAGCGATGTCGAAGAACTCGGCTGCCGTTCGACGTCTGTGTGAGAAGCAGGTCCCAGCAACCAGGAGGAGTGATCGAGATGCCGCGTTTCATGGGGTTCGTGAGGATGGAGGAGGGCATCGGCATGCCGCCGCAGTCGCTCTTCGAGGCGATGGACGTCTACATCGGGGAACGGGCCGCCCAGGGCGTGTTCCTCGACGGCGGCGGCCTGTACGGCACCGAGGACGCCGTGAACTACGTCGTCCGCAAGGGCGAGGTCAGCCGCGTCGACGGACCGTACGCCGAGGCCAAGGAGGTCGTCGGCGGCTGGAGCCTCCTGCAGTACGACACCCTCGAGGAGGCCGTGGCCGACCAGCAGGCGTTCGCCGAGCTGCACGCGAAGCACTGGCCCGAGGTCACCGTGGTCGCGACCCTGCGCCAGATCTCGGAGGCACCCGGCGAGTGAACGGGACCTCCTCCTGACGAGGGCTCACTACGCTGGCCTCGTGCCGGCAGAGACCAGGACGGATGACCCGAGCGGGGCCGTCATCGCCGCGTGGCGGGCCGAGTCGGCCCGCCTCGTCGGCGCTCTCACCCGGATGACTCGTGACGTGGAGCTCGCCGAGGACCTTGCGCAGGACGCGCTCGTCGCCGCCCTCGAGCAGTGGCCCGCGGCCGGCGTACCGGACAACCCGAGCGCGTGGCTGATGACCACCGCCAAGCGGCGCGCCATCGACCACTTCCGGCGCAGCGACACCCTCCGCCGCAAGCTCGCCGAGCTCGGGCACGCCGGTGAGGGAGAGGAGGCGGGGATGCCCGATCTCGACGCCCAGGTCGACCACATCGAGGACGACGTCCTGCGGCTCATCTTCCTGACCTGCCACCCCTCCCTGACCGCTGAGTCCCGAGCGGCGCTCACGCTGCGTCTGGTCGGAGGGCTCAGCACGGCCGAGATCGCCCGCGGGTTCCTGACCACCGAGTCCGCCATGGGCCAGCGCATCTCGCGGGCCAAGAAGACACTGTCCGAGGCGCACGCCGAGTTCGAGCTGCCCACCGGGGCGGACCGCGCGATGCGGCTCGACGACGTCATGGCCGTGATCTACCTGATCTTCAACGAGGGCTACACCGCCACGGCCGGCGTGGACTGGATGCGACCCGACCTCTCGAACGAGGCGATGCGGCTCGCGCGCATGCTCGCTGCGCTCACTCCCGACGAGCCCGAGGTGCTCGGGCTTCAGGCGCTGTTGGAGATCCAGGGCTCGCGGACGGCCGCCCGGCTCGACGATTCCGGAGCGCCGGTGCTGCTGGAGGCGCAGGACCGGAGGCGCTGGGACCAGCTGCTGATCCGGCGCGGGACGGCCGCCCTGCGGCGGGCCGAGACGCTGGCCGCCCGCGGCGAGCCGGTCGGCAAGTACTTCCTGCAGGCCTCCATCGCTGCCGAGCACGCCCGCGCAGCGCGGGCCGAGGACACGAGCTGGCGCCGGATCGCGGCGCTGTACGACGTCCTGGGCGGGGCCGCGCCGGGGCCGGTCGTCGAGGTGAACCGGGCTGTCGCCCACGGGCGAGCGTTCGGCCCGGACGCGGGGCTGGCCGTGCTCGAGGGGCTGGGCGCAGGTGCACTCGGCGACTCACCACTGTTGCCGAGCGTGCGCGGGGACCTGCTCGAGCGGGCGGGGCTGCACGCGCAGGCGGGGGAGGCGTTCGCCGAGGCGGCCAGGCGCACCAGGAACGACAGCGAGCGTGCGCTCTTGCAGCGTCGGGCCGAGGAGAACCTGGCGCGGGTGCCGGGGCCGGGCTGAGCTGTCCGCGGCGGTCCGTGGCGCTGTCATTTCCCGGCCGTGGGTGAGGATGGCGCCATGCACCTCGACATCGACCGCATCCGCGGTGACTTCCCCGCTCTCGCCGACGGCACCGCCTACTTCGACGGCCCCGGCGGCACCCAGGTGCCGCGGCAGGTCGCCGATGCGGTGGCCTCGGCGATGACGTCGGGGATCTCCAACCGGGGCAGCGTCACCGCCTCGGAGCGGCGGGCCGAGAAGGTCGTGCTGGCGGCTCGGCGTGCGGTCGCCGACCTGCTGGGGGCGCAGGATCGTGGCGTGGTGTTCGGACGGTCGATGACCCAGCTGACCTACGACGCCTCGCGGGCCCTGGCGAAGGGGTGGGGGCCCCGCGACGAGGTCGTGGTCACCCGGCTCGACCACGACGCGAACGTCCGGCCATGGGTGCAGGCCGCCGAGGCGGTGGGGGCGACCGTGCGGTGGGTCGGCTTCGACCGGGAGACCGCAGAGCTCACGGTCGACGACGTGCGTGCCGAGCTGTCGGACCGCACCCGGCTGGTCGCGGTGACGGGTGCGTCGAACGTCCTCGGCACCCGCCCCGACCTGCGGGCGATCGCCGATGCCGTGCACGAGGCGGGCGCGCTGCTGTACGTCGACGGGGTGCACCTCACCCCCCACGCGCCGGTCGACGTGAGCGAGCTGGGCGCGGACTTCTACGCCTGCTCGCCGTACAAGCTCCTCGGGCCGCACCACGGGGCACTCGTCGCGCCACCCTCGCTGCTCGCGGAGCTGCCGGTGGACAAGCTGCTGCCGTCGACCGACGAGGTGCCCGAGCGGCTGGAGCTCGGCACGCTGCCCTACGAGCTGCTGGCGGGGACGACCGCTGCGGTCGACTACCTCGCCGGGCTCGCGTCCTCGGCCGCCGACCGTCGCACCCGCGTGCTGGAGTCGATGCAGACCCTCGAGGAGCGCGAGGCCGAGCTCTTCGACCGGCTCCTCGAGGGGCTGCGTGACCTTCCCGGAGTGCAGCTGCACGGGGCGCCGAAGCGGCGCACCCCCACGGCGCTGTTCTCCGTCATCGGTCGCAGCGGGCGCGAGGTGTCCGAGCACCTCGCCTCGCGCGGTGTGAACGCCCCGGCGAGCAGCTTCTACGCGATCGAGGCGTCGCGGTGGATCGGGCTCGGCGACGTCGGTGCGGTGCGGGCAGGTCTGGCGCCGTACACGAGCTCTGAGGACGTCGACCGGCTGGTGGCCGGCGTCGCCGAGGTCGCCCGATGAGCGGCGGTGGACGGGGCGTGCTGATCACCGGCGCAGGGCGCGGCATCGGCGCCGCGATCGCACGAGCCTTCGCCGACCAGGGCGACCGGGTGGCCGTGCACTACGGGTCGTCGGCCGACGCCGCGGAGCGGGTGGTGTCGTCGCTGGCCGGCGAGGGACACGTGACGGTGCAGGCGGACATGGCCGATGCCGAGGCGGTCCGGGCTGCGGTCGACTCCGCCGCCGAGCGGCTCGGTCGCCTCGACGTGCTGGTGAACAACGCCGGCATCTTCGTCGCCCACCCACCGCTGACCACGTCGTACGAGGAGTGGCAGGAGGCGTGGTCGCGGACGCTGGCGGCCAACCTCGTCGGCGCGGCGAACGCCGCGTTCTGCGCCGTCCCGCACCTGCGCGCGGCTGGTGGCGGCGCGATCGTGAACGTCTCCAGTCGCGGCGCGTTCCGCGGCGAGCCCGCGAACCCGGCGTACGGCGCGTCGAAGGCCGGCATGAACGCCTTCGGCCAGTCCCTGGCCCTCGCGCTGGCTCCCGAGGGCATCTCAGTGGGCACGGTGGCTCCCGGGTTCGTGCAGACCGAGATGGCGCGGGAGATCCTCGACGGCCCGGGCGGTGACGCGGTGCGCGCACAGTCGCCGTTCGGGCGGGTGGCGCAGCCGGAGGAAGTGGCTGGGGCGGTGCTGTGGCTCGCGTCGCCGGAGGCGGTCTTCTCGACGGGCACGATCATCGACGTGAACGGTGCGTCGTACCTGCGCAGCTAGGTCTGGTGGAGCGGACGCGAGGATTTGAACCTCGACTCCTTCCCTGGAAGGGAAGCGTGCTGCAGTTACACCACGTCCGCGAAGCCAGCCCCTGACGAGGCTGGCACGTTCATAGTATGAACCACCGCCAGGGCGATCCGTGCGCCATATGACGAGAGAGCCCCCAAAGTTGGTCGAGGCCCCGCTCCCGCCGGAGGCACCCGGACGCGGCTTCGCGCCACATGAAGCGTCCTGATCGCGGCGGAAGTCTGCACCATCGCCCGGCTGCCAGGCACATCTGGCGCCGGCGCCCGTAGTCTCCGAGCATGAGCGAACGCGTCGCGGTGTACATCGATTTCGACAACGTAGTCATCTCTCGCTACGACGACGTGCACGGCAAGCAGGCATGGCGCAAGGACGACCCGCGTCAGCACGGACGGCCGGCGGGGTCGAAGGACCCGGTCGACGTGAAGCTGACGGCGGCACGCGTCGACATCGGCGCGATCATCGACTTCGCCGCATCGTTCGGAAGCGTCTCGCTGAACCGTGCGTACGCCGACTGGTCGGTACCGGTCAACGCCTCGTACAAGACGGAGCTGATCGAGCGTTCGCTGCACTTGGTCCAGCTGTTCCACGCCTCCGGGGTGAAGAACGGTGCAGACATCAGACTCGCCGTTGACGCGGTTGAGGATCTGATGCGCCACCCCGAGATCACCCACGTCGTCCTGGTCGCCGGCGACTCCGACTTCGTGCCGCTGGCCCAGAGCTGCAAGCAGCTCGGCAGGTACGTCGTCGGCATTGGAGTCACGGGGTCGACGAGCCGGGCACTGGTGTCGGCCTGCAACGAGTTCATCGACTACGCCCACCTGCCCGGCGTCGCTCCTCCTGCTCCGGCAGCAAGGAGGACGGCCAGTGCGAAGAAGTCAACGGCGAAGAAGTCGACGAAGTCGTCGGCCAAGGACTCTGCGGAGGCTGCGGCAACAAATCTCCTGACGCGTGCCATCCGCGTCGGCCTGCAGAAGAGTGACGACGATTGGGTCAACGCCGGCGGCGTCAAGAGCCAGATGCAGCGCATGGACCCCGCCTTCAAGGAGAAGTCGCTGGGCTTCTCGTCGTTCCGTGCCTTCGTGGAGTCCCGCAGCGACCAGGTCGATTCCAAGGTCGCGGAGAACGGCCAGCTCACGGTGCGACTCGCGTGAACCGAGCGACGAGACGATGGCGCCTTGACTAGGTTGCTCGCATGTCTCCCCGGCGGCACTGGGTGATCGTCGCCTCGCGCGACCACGCGAGGCGCGGGTTGAGCGGCGGCTTCGTCATGACCAATCACGGCAAGCGGGCGCCCTTGGCGCGGATGTCGCCCGGCGACGGCGTCCTGATCTATTCGCCGACCACCACGTTCCCGCGCGGTGAACCGTTGCGAGCGGTCACGATCGTCGGCGAGGTCACGGGAGAGGAACCTGAGCCGAGCGACGTGATCGCAGGCGGATTCCGTCGTGCGGCGAGCTTGACCGAGATTGAGCCGTTGCCGCTGGACGAGATCCGCGCGTATCTGCCCGTCTCGCGCATTCGCTTTGGGTTCTTCGAGCTCGAGGCGGCGGACGCCGAGGCCATTCGGGACATGGTGGCGGGTCGTGCTGGTTGAACGAGCATGGCGGGCAAGCGTCGACGTGACACGGCGATTCGCGGTATGACGCGCCTGCGAGCCCGCGAGTCACGCTGACGGAGCAGACCGCGACGAGACTTCCGCCTCTGCATGGAATTGCCCATGCGGTTACGCGCACGTTGGGTGACGTCACCGATGCGGACGCCGCGACCGGGCGTGGACTCTTGCTTCGTAGCCATCGAAGGAGGAGGCAGGGATGAGCACTCAGGAGCAGGGAACGCACTCTGCGCAGGCCCCCGACCGACGGGCACGCGATCTGTTGCTGGCCGCGATGCCAGTGACCGAGTGTCGGCTGGAGCTGGCGGGGGTGTCCACCGCCGTGCTGAAGGGCGGTGCGGGTCCACCGATGGTGCTCTTGCACGGCCACGGCGAGTTCGCAGCTGTCTGGACCAGGGTGATTCCCCAGCTGGTGCGGACCCACCAGGTCATCGTTCCGGACCTGCCCGGCCACGGTGAGTCCTCGGTCGTCCACGGCACGCTCGACACCAGAACCGTACTGACGTGGCTCGACGAGCTGATCGAGGCGACCTGCGACGCGCAGCCGGTGCTGGCCGGCCATCTCATGGGGGGCGCGATCGCCGCGCGATACGCGGTGCACAACAGCAATCGCCTCACCCGGCTCGTCCTGGTCGACACACTCGGCCTGAGCTGGTTCCGGCCGGCACCCAGCTTCGCGATCCCCATGCTGGGCTTCGTCGCCCACCCGACCCCGCGCAGCCGTGACCGCCTGTTCAACCAGTGCTTCCTCGACATGGATCGGGTCGGCGGGCAGGCGGGTGACCAGTGGGATCCCCTGCTGGAGTACGCCCTGGATCGGGCGCGCACGCCGAGCGTTCAAGCCGCCCTGCGGCGTCTGGTCCCACGGCTGGCCGTCCCGCCCATTCCGCGTGACGACCTCGAGCAGATCACCGTCCCCACGTCACTGATCCACGGCCGATCCGACCTCCAGGTGCCTCTGCGAACCGCCGAAGCTGCCAGCGTCGACCTCGGATGGCCACTGCACGTCATCGACGACTGCCGGGACGATCCCGCCGTGGAGCAACCCGAGGCGTTCCTGGCCGCGCTTCAGGTCGCGCTCGCGGAGTCGGCGGCCAACGCACTCACGCCGCGGGCCACGTAGGTAGGAGACTCGGAGATCCCGAAGCCGGGCTCCTTGTCACAGAACTCGCGCCAGGTGTCCTCGGTGACGCCGAAGCCCTCCAACATGCGCTCCGATCGCAGCCAGCCAGGCGTCACACCGACCGCAGCAACACGGGTCTCGCGAAGGTCGCGGGCGAAGTTGTGCACGAGCCGGTCCACCCCGGCCTTGACGTAGTCGTAGTAGAACCCGACGCCGGGGCGGTCACCGGCGTTGGCCTCAGTGGTCCCGTCAGTCATCTCGACGAGCAGTCCCTCTCCGGTGTCGAGGATGAGGGGCAGGGCCACCGCCGCGGTGATGATGTGCGTCTCGACCCCCATGCGCAACATCCGCAGCCCCCCGTCGAGGTCATGCTTCCACAGGGGTGTCTCCCACTGGGCGTATCGGTCCCCGCCGAAGATGTCGTTCACGAGGATGTCGAGTCGACCCCGCTCGGAACGGATCCGGTCGACCAGATCGCGCACGGCCTCGGCGTCGAGGTGGTCCACGCGAAGCGCAGAGCCTTGACCGCCGGCGGCCGCGATCAGGTCCCCGGTCTTCTCGATCGTTTCGGGTCGGTCCATATCCGAAGGCCCCGATGCTCGGCTGGACCGTCCCGTGGCGTAGACGAATGCGCCTGCGCGCCAGCTCCACGGCCAGGGCACGCCCTGCGCCGCGGGTCGCCCCGGCTACCAGGGCCACGCGGCCCGAAAGGTCAACCCCCACGACCGTCTCCTCACCTCCGGTGGAATCACCGTGTCATCGGTCCGCCATCGTCACCAGGGGGATGCCGGGCCGAACGCAACATCTGCTGTCCACATGCGTGCGTTGAGCTCGGCGCCGGAACGCGGCTGATATGACGCTGTCTTTCATTCAGCTTGCACCTCGTCCCCCGCTTGCGCCTCGGCCGACCACCGCGAGTGGGCCGGCATGATCCACCGCTACAACGCCTGGCGTAACCGCCACACCGGCGACGCGCACCATCATCGGCAGGGGGGCCAAGGCCCCGGACCGGTGCTTAGGTCCGCCTCCTGCGCGGCGAAGGCGGATCGGGCTCCGGCCCGGGCGTCCGGGCGGCGATGTGCTCCTCGGCCAGGTCATCGCTGGGCTCTTCGACGGGTCCCCCGGTCGCGGCCCCGTCGAACTCACGGTGTGGCGACTCCGCGCCCCAATCGACTCCGTGCACACCTGGCCCGGCGGGCATGTCGACCAGGCCGTGCGCGTGGCGGGCCTCCCGGACGCCCTGCGAGATGCTGTGCCACAGGTGGTCCTCGCCGACTTGCTCCATGAGCCCGGAGCTCCTCAGCGCCCGTCGCACCGGCCACATCACCCGGACCAGGTAGAGGTCGATATCGCGCTTGTGCAACGCCTTCAGCAAGTGGGCGAGCGCGTCCGCGCTGGTCACGTCCATCTGGTTGGTTGCCTCGAGGTCGAGCACCAGCACGCGTGTTCCGGGCACAGCGTCCACCCGGGCGAGGACGGCGTCCTGGATCGGTGCCGCCGTCACCCAGAACATCGGGACGTCCACGCGGAGCACCAGCACCCCGGGATACGTGGGCCGCTCATCGTGGTTGCGGACGCCCCCCCAGGCGGCCTTCTCGTGCGGCACCTTGCCCATCACCTCGACGTCGACCCGGCTCGACCGGTAAACCAGGCCGACCACCGAGGCTGCGACAGCGAGCAGCAGACCGTTCAGAGGCCCGAAGACCAGCACGCCGGTGGCGGCGATGACGGCCGCCATGACGTCGTTGCGGCGGACCTGCGCGTAGCGACGGATGGCCCCCCAGTCCATGAGCTTCCAGACGGCGTTGACGACGATCGCGCTGAGCACCGCCCGGGGCAAGTCGGACAGGACTGGCGCGATGGCGACGATCACGAGGAGGGCCATCAGGGCAGCGGTGAGACCAGCCAACTGGCTACGACCCCGCGCGTCGTCGACCGCCGCGGTCTTCGAGAGGCTGCCTGCCACACCAATGCCTCCGCAGAGGCCGCAGGCGATGTTCGCAGCCCCGGCGGCGACCAGCTCTTGGTCCGCGTCGATGCGGTAGTCGCCATGGCCGGCGAATAGCCGTGCCGCGCTCAACCCTTCGGCCAGACCCACCAGTGCGAGCGCCGCTCCGGCCAAGAGCAGGCTCCACAAGTCCGCGCTCGCCACCGAGGGGATGCCGGGCGTGGGCAGCCCCCGCGGCACCCGCCCCACGACCTCGACACCACGCGCAGCGAGGTCCAGCACTGAGGTCGCGACGAGCCCCAGGACCAGCACGAGCAACGCCCAGGGGAACCGGGGGACCACACGCTGGCCGCCGAACAGCAGAACCAGCGCTACGACGGACACCACCATGGTGGTCAGGTTCCCGTCGCCGTTGGTGAGGCTGGACCCGAGTGCGCCCACCCGCTCGACGACCTGGCCCTGCGGCGTCGGGACGCCGAGCAGGTTCGGTACCTCGCCGAGGATCACCAGGACCGATAGGCCGAGGACGAAGCCGGTGACGATGGGCTTGGACAGGAACTCTGCCATCCAGCCGATGCCGAGGAACCCGGCCACGACGAGCACCAGTCCCGCGCCGAGCGCGAGGGCGGCGGTGTACGACACAGCCTGTGCCGTACCGGCGACACCGAAACCGGCGAGGAACGACCCCGAGAGCACGGACACCGTCGAGACGGGACCGACCACGAGTTGGCGCGACGAGCCGAACACCGCGTAGACCACCAGGGCGACCGGCACGGAGTAGAGCCCCACCTGGACCGGGGCACCGGCGATCGATGCGTAGCCGAGGGCCTGAGGGACCGCGAGCGCTGCGACCACGGCGCCGGCGACGACGTCACCGCGAAGCCAGCCCCGCTCGTAGCGCGGCAGCCACGTCATGATCGGGAGCCGGCGCCACGAGCGCTCGGACCCGGCCGTCGTGCCGTCCTTCATACCAGCCCACCTTCACCCGCCTACCTCTGGCAGGCTAGTCGTGCCGGTGACCCTGTGCCCCGAACCACCCACCCTCCATCGAAGGCTTCACCAGCGATCTCGCCCAGCATGAAGGACCATCCCGATCCTGCTGTGCCGCCGCACGTCGGCACCGAGATCAGCCCTCGGACGCAGTCGGCTGCTCCTGCGTTGCGCCGGCGGCGATGAACTCGCGGAGCATCCGCGCGAAGCGATCCGGGTCGTCGAGGTGGGGGAAATGTCCCGCGCCCTCGAACAGCTCCACGCGGCAGTCGGGGACAGCGCGCTGGGCGCTGAGTGCATGCCAGGCTGGGATCATCCGATCCTTGGAGCCCCACACGATCAGAGTCGGGATCGGTAGCACACTCTCCAGGTAGTCGCGTGCGCTGATGCTCTGGCCGCCGATGTCAATGACGGCCCGGGTGGTGGCCAGAAAGGCGCGTCGGCTCTCGCGGTCCGCGAGCGAGCTGAATCCCCGCCAGATCGCGCCGATGTCTGCGCCGGGACGCCAGCCGACCTTCGACGCGCCGCGGCCCAGTGCCTCGAGGCGTGAGAGGACGGGCGCGGAGGCGGCGACGCTGAGCACCTGCTCGGCGCCGGGGAGAGTCGCGGAGCGCAGGATCAGGTTCACCTCACGTCCCAGCCCGCCACTGGCGACCAGGACAAGGCGGTCGACCCGCTCGGGGAAGAGGTAGTAGAACTGCATGGCGATGCCACCCCCGAGCGAGTGCCCGACGAGCGTGACCCGCCCGATCCCGAGGTGGTCGAGGAGGTCGCGCAGGGTCGCGGCGTGCGCGCTGAGCGAGTAGTCCCCCAGCGGCTTCGCCGACTCACCGTGACCGAAGAGGTCGGGCACGAGCACCCGGTGGTCGACGTCCATCTTGTCCACGAGACGAGACCATTGTCGTTGCGACCCGAGGATCCCGTGGATGAACAACACCACCGGGCCGGAGCCGCTGTCGACGTAGGAGAGCTCATGGCTGTGGAGCACGACCTTGTGCGGAGCCATGCGCGCCATGGTGGTCTTCCTCGAAGTGGCCGTTGGAACGAGCACCTCCACGGTACCTGTCGATGGGCGCCCACCCGACTGTTCCAGGGAGTGGCGGTTCTCTCAGATGCTCGAGCTGTGTCCCACCGTCGCCGCGCTCGCCCGCCGGCTCGGCGTCGCCTGGGACACCTGCTGGAACGGTGGTGGATCCATCAATGCGCCCGGCCCGCGTCTACTGGGCGAAGTGACGCAACGCCGGCGAACCATGTCAGTCAGTCATCAACCGTTCTGCCAAGCCGGAGGCGCGTTGGGCGCGGCGGGTGACGGCCGCGCGGACGGCGTCCTCGCTGCCGACGATGCGGACGAGCTCCTTGGCGCGCGTGACCGCCGTGTAGAAGAGCTCGCGGGTGAGGATCCGCGAGTCGGCCTCGGGCAGCACGACGGTCACCTCGTCGAACTGGCTGCCCTGGCTGCGGTGCACGGTCATCGCGTGGGCCGTGGTGACGTCGGCCAGGCGGCTGGTCGGCAGTGTGCGGCCGCTTCCGCCGTCGCCGACGACGGCGACCAGGTCACCGTCCGCGCGACACGCCACACCGGTGTCACCGTTCCACAGGCTGAGGCCGTAGTCGTTGCTGTTCACCACGAACGGGCGACCGGCGTACCAGTCGCGCAGCACCTCGCGGTCGGTCGCCTCCATCAGCAGGCGCTCGACGACCTGGTTCCAGTGGCTCACGCCGTGCGGACCATCGCGGTGGGCACAGAGCAGCCGGTGCTTGTCGAGCACCGTCAGGGCGCGCTCGGTGTCGTCGGAGTCGGCTGCTCGGCGCAGCGCGACGGCTCGTTCGGTCAGCAACGCGGGCAGCTCGTCGGCCTCGACCCACCTCACCTCGGTCGAACCGGTGCGCAGCTCGGCCATGACCTTCTCGACGTCGCCGGCCCTGATCGCTCGGGCGAGCGCACCGATGTGTTCACCGAAGCGGCGATCCTCGCTCAGGCGGGCGACGGGGGTCTCGACAAGCTCGACCGACGTGGGCCGGCGCTCGATCGACGAATAACCGTCGACGAGGTCCTTGAGCACGGCGCCGGCATCGACGCTCGCCAGCTGGTCCGCGTCGCCGACGAGGACCAGCCGTGCGGACGGGCGCACGGCCTCCAACAGCCGGGCCATCATCGTCAGCGACAGCATCGACGTCTCATCGAGGATCACCACGTCGTAGGGCAACCGGTTGCCGCGGTCGTGGCGGAAGCGGGTGCCGTTGGGCGTCCAGCCGAGCAGCCGGTGCAGCGTCGAGGCGTTCAGCGACTCGATGGTGGTCAGGGCGGCCTCGGCCTGGTCGCCCTCCGTCGGAAAGCCCCGCTGGCTCGTCGAGTCACGTACCGCCTGCACCATCCGCGCCGCGGCTTTGCCGGTCGGGGCGGCGAGCGCGATGCGCAGCGGACGGTCGCCGTCGTCCGTCGCCCGGTGCACCTGCATGAGGACGCCGAGCAGCCGCGCCACGGTTGTGGTCTTGCCGGTGCCGGGGCCGCCGGTGATCACGCTGGTGCGGTGCCGCGCCGCGGTCTCGGCGGCGGCGCGCTGGTCGGCGTACTTGTCGTCGGGGAAGTAGGCGAGCAGCGCGTCGGCGAGAGCTCCCTCGTCGATGGCGGGCGCCGCCGCCGAGGAGCGGCCCTGCAGGTCGGCGACGACCTGCTGCTCCTCGGCCCAGTAGCGGTCGAGGTAGAGCAGGTCGCCGTCGAGGTGGAGCACCTCCTGCTCCGAGAGTGGGCTGGCGGCGACGGCCGCGGACCAGGAGCTCGGGTCCGGCCACGACAGGTCGGGCGCGATGTCAGTGACGGTGCTCAGGTCGAGACAGACCGAGCCGGAGCGGACGGCGCGCACGGTGAGGGCGATGGCGAGGAGCACCTGCTCCTCGGTCTCGCCGGAGAGGCGGCCGAGGCGTTGCGCGACGTGGACGTCGGAGGACTCGAGGACGCCGGCGAGGTTGAAGTCGTGGAGGAGGCCCTCGGCTGCTGCCGCGACGCGGCGGTCGCGGAGGTCGTCGTAGGCGGTGAGTTCGAGGGTCACTGTGGGCCTGCCGTGGTCTCGACAGGCTCGACCGACGAGGTGCCGTCCAAGAGGTCGCTGACCGTTTCGACCAGGGCGACGGGGGGCTTCCAGCTGAAGACGCCGCTTCCTGGCGTCTCGGGACCGCACATGCCGCGCAGGTAGAGATACATGACTCCGCCGAGATGCTGCGCCGGGTCGTAGCCGGGCAACCGCCAGCGCAGGAAGCGGTGCAGCACCACGGCGTAGAGCAGCGCCTGCAACGGATAGCTGGAGTGGGTCATCGCCTCCTCCAGCGCCTCGGGGCGGTAGCTGTGCGAGGTCAGCTCCTCGTCGTGGCTGCCGAGCCAGTTGGTCTTGTAGTCGACGATCACGAACCTGCCGCCGGCCCGCAGCACGATGTCGACCGAGCCGGTGAGGTAGCCGGCCAGCACCTGCTCGGCGTGGCTCGGCTCATCGAGCACGTCGGCGTAGGGCAGGAGGGGGTCGCCGGGCTCCACGTGGGTGCGCAAGATCGGGCCGAGGTCGGACAGGCGTGGTCTCGACGAGCTCGATCGACGGTCCTGGTCGCCGCCGGCGAGAGGGAGCTCGAAGTCGAGCTCGGCCATGCGGTCCTTGATCCCGATGTCGCGCAGCGTGGCGTTGTCGACCAGTGGGCCCATCGGGGTGTCCAGCACGGCGACCAGCGCATCGGCGAGCACCTCGTCGTCGAGATCGACCGGCCATCGGAGGCGCTGCAACGCGATCTGCTCCAGCAACGCGGCACGCAGGTCAGCCTCTTCCGGGTCGGTGTGCTCGAGGACGGCGTGCACCAGCGAGCCGAACGTCGCACCCACGGGCAGGTCCGCCATCGGGGAGCGCACCCCGGGAGTCTCCACAAGCTCGACCGCCGGTCGGGCGAACGAGACGTCGGGCTCGTCGGCTCGGGGCGGGTCCTCCGGCTCGCTCCCGACGCTGACGACCACCTCGTCAGCCGAGGCCCGGGCGTTGTCTGCCGCCGAGCTCAGCGCGGTGTACGACGTGCGTCGCCAGTGCGGGTCGACCTCGCGGTCGAAGCTGCGGGCGGTCAGCGGCCCGAGACCGTCACTCCGCACGGCGCCGCCCGCCGGGGCGATCTCGACGGACTCGACGTGCGGCCCGCCGGCATCCTGCCAGGCGCGCGCGATCTCCAGGGCCCGGTCGTCGGCGGCCAGGGGCACCTCCCGTGGCACGTCGGCGCCACCGGGCCGGCGACCGAAGAGCATCCGGTGCAGCGGGGCGCAGGTGGTGTTCTTCTGGCTCGGCAGCCACCAGGTCACCAGCTGCGACTGCGCGCGCGTCATCGCGACGTAGAGCAGCCGCAGGTCTTCTCCCGCCTCCTCCGCGATCGCCGCCGGTGCGTGCGGGGAGCCCGATCCGCTGACGTCGAGGCAGCGCCGGCCATGTTCGTCGTGGAACAACGGCATCGCGGGCGTGCGCGGGAAGAGGTCGGAGACGAAGGGCAGGTAGACCACCGGGAACTGAAGTCCCTTGCTGCCGTGGATCGTGAGGATCTGCACCGCCGCCGCGTCGCTGTCGAGCCTGCGCGTGCGCTCCGCGGTGACGTCACTGCGGGCGTCTGTCATCCGGCCTCGCATCCACACCAGCAAGGCGGTCAGGCCCAGCCGCTCGCGGGTCGCCTCGTCGTGCAACGACTCCCCGACGTGGCGCAGGTCTGTGAGCAGCCGTTCGCCACCCTCGAGCCGCAGCACCCGCTCGGGCAGGCCGTGGGCGCTCACCGCGGTCTCGAACACCGCCGCGAGACCGCGCGACCGCATCAGGTCACCCCAGCCGCGCAGCACCTCGTAGACACGCTCGGTGAGCTGGTCACCCCCCTGCTCAGCGCTGGCGTCCAGCTCTGCAGCGGTGTGGCCGAAGAACGACGTCAGCGCCGCCGCCCGCACCCGGTTGCTGCGGTGCGGCGCCTCGATCGCCTCCAGCAGGCACAGCCACTCATCCGCCCCCTCGGTGGCGTAGACGCTGCCGCTGCCCGCGATCACCGCCTGCACGCCCGCACGCACCAGGCCGTCACGCGCGGTCTCGCACTGCCGCCGGGTCTCACACAGCACCGCGACGTGTCCGGCCCTGATCTCCTCCCCGTCGTACGTCGCCCCCGAGCCGAGCAGCGCGCGGACGTCGGCCGCGAGATCCTCGGCGACCAGGTCGCGCAGGGGCCCGATCGTCATGCCCTTCGCGGCTTTGGCCCCGGTGAGCCCGAAGCGCTCCCGGTCGACCATCCGCAGCCGCCACGGCTCGGGCCGCGGCGCCCCCGCCAGTCGACGATGGGTGTGCGCGGCCCGCACGTCGCGCACCACGATCCGGTCGTCACCCAGCGCGGCGCCGCGCAGCACCGCCTGGATCGAGGCGAGCAGCGGCTGGTCGCTGCGGTGGTTGGTGCCCAGCGTCGCCTTGAGACCCGCGGTCTCCTCCGCCGCGAGGTAGGTGACCACGTCGCCGCCGCGGAAGGCGTAGATCGCCTGCTTCGGGTCGCCGATCAGCACCATCGTGGCGTGGCCGGTGAAGGCCCGGTCGAGCACCTGCCACTGCACCGGGTCGGTGTCCTGGAACTCGTCGACCAGCACGAACCGCCACCGCTCCCGCATCCGCAGACGCGCCGGCGCCTGCTCGTCGCGCAGCGCGCCGGCCAGCCGGCTGAGCAGGTCGTCGTAGCTGAGCACCCCGAGCCGCCGCTTGCGCAGGTCCATCTCCTCGCGGACGGCGCGGGCGAAGCGCCACCGACGGTGCGCCTCGTGCTGGGCAGGCTCGACGCCGTCGGGGACCGCGGGCTCGACCAGGTGTGCCTGCGGGTCGTTGACCGCCGCGCGGGCGATGCTGAGCGCCGCCTTGCGGTTGAAGACCGGGGGGGCCTCGGAGCGGGCGAAGCCGCGCACGTAGAGGTCGTCGACCACCTCGACCAGCAGGTCGTCGAGACTCTCCACCAGCTCCGAGGCGCTGTCGGTGTCGCCGGCCACTCCCAGACTGCGGAGCACGAGCTGGCAGAACTGGTGGGTGGTCGCGATGGTCGCCGCGTCGAAGTCCGTCAGCGCCTCGCGAAGCCGGTCGACCCGGCGGTTCAGCTCGTCCGCTTCCACATCGCTGAGCAGCTGGGTCAACGTGTCCAGCTCGGGAGCGCGGCCGCGTCGGCTCTCCTCCAGGCAGCGGTGCGCGGCCACGAGCTGGGCTCGGACCCGCTCGCGCAGCTCCTGGCTGGCGGCCCGGCCGAAGGTGACGACCAGCATCTCCTCCAGCCGACCGTGCCCCTCGGCCACCAGCCGCGTGACCAGAGCGGCGATGGTCCAGGTCTTGCCGGTGCCGGCCGAGGCCTCCAGCAGCGTGGTGGTCGCGGGCCGCGGCAGCTCACCGCAGATGTCGAAGACGGTCGGCTCGCTCATGCCGGCCCGATCCGCTCGCGGTCGAGCAGCGGCTCCCACAACCGCAGCGCGAGCTGACCGAGCCGGGTGTGCTCGGTGCTCCACGACTCGTCGGCCCGCGCCGGCTCCTCCAGGCAGCGCACCGGCGCGCCGCGTCCGTAGACGCGGACGTGGGCGGGGTCGTCCTGCTCACCCGGCACCGGGCTGCTGTCGGAGGTGGTCCAGGCGTAGTACGCCGCGCGGCCGCCGTCGCGGTGACCGTGCACCGCCTCGGCGTAGGCGTGGGCAGTCTCGACGGGCATCGGCAGTGGCTCGCGGAGCCCCCGGTCGTGCAGGTCGACCAGGTCGCGCAGCAGGTCGACGCACGCGTGGTCGACCGGCCCGGTGAGCGCGTGGTGGGCGCGCTTGGTCCGCGAGTGCCACCCGAAGACGTCGGAACGCCACATCTGGTCGGGGAAGGCAGCGCTCAGCGCGAGCAGGTCGACCCAGGCCTGCAGCCGATGACTGGGCTTCAACCGGGAGTAGTTCACCCGCACGATCCGATGACCGCGGACGTCGGGCACCACGCCGGTCAGCCGCCGCCCGCCGCCGAGGTCGACGGTGACGTCGTAGGACTGCGGGTCGGTCTGACGGGCCTCGTGGCTGACGGTGAGCATCTGCTGGCACCGACCCGTGATCTCGAGCAGCTGCTTCTCCCCGAGCTTCAGCGGCGGCAGGTCCCCGCGCAGCTGCTCAGCGAGCAGCACGCCGGGGGGCTCGGCTCCGGCCATGACGTGGCGCAGCACCCGGTCGCCGACCGCCCACTGCCGCAGCGAGTCGACCTCCACCGGCAGCGAGTCGTCGACCTCGTCGTGCTCCTGGGCCACCGAGACGTCGAGACGCTGGCGCAGGAAGCCGCGCACCGGGTGGGTGAGGAACGCCCGCAGGTCGGCCAGCGCCACGTCGCGCGACCCGTCCTCGGCGGCGGGTGCCGGGGGGAGCGGGTCGGGCAGCAGCGGGGGTCGGGGGGTGCGTGGCTGGGTGGTCGCGCGAGCACCGGCGAGCGCGGCCTTGTCGAAGGAACGCGGCCCGCTGTCACCGTCGGCGAAGTTGCGGGGGTCGAAGGGCTGCAGCGGGTGCTCGGTCAGCACCTGCACCCGCGCACCGGGCACGGTGCGGTCGAGGGAGTCGAGCAGCTCGCCGAGAGGTACGGCGGGTGGGCGCGGCTGGCCGCTGTGCTCGTTGGCGCCGGTGTAGGTGACCACCAGCGTCTCCTGCGCCGACATGACCGCGTCCAGCAGCAGCTGCCGGTCCTCGCTGCGTGGGTCGCGCTCCCCGGTCAGCGGGTCGCGGGCCAGGACGTCGTCGCCGTCGGTGACGGCGCCGCGCGGGAAGACGCCGTCGTCGAGGCCGACCAGGCACACCACCCGGTGCGGCACCGAACGCATCGGCACCAGGGTGGCGACCGTCAGGTGACCGGTGCGGAAGTTGGCCCGCGTCGGCCGGGGCTCGGTGCGGTGCTCGACCAGGGTGTGGACGTCGGCCAGAGTCAGCTCGGTGCCGCGGGCTCCACCGGCGTCGCGGATCGCGTCGAGCTCGCGCTCGAACTGCGCCACCTGCCACCGGTCGGCCGGCGGCACGCTCGCCAGGTCGAGCACTCCGGCGTGCAGCTGGTCGAGCCAGCCATCCAGGGTGGAGGCCTCGCGGAGCTCCTCGACCCGGGACTGGAGACGGGTGACCAGCTCGGCCAGTCGGCCCGCCAGCTCGACCTGGGTGCTGCCGACGTCGTCCAGCGGCAGGACCCCGGCCAGGTTGCGCCCGCCGTCCTCAGCCATCGCGACGCCGAGCAGCACGCGATCCAGACCGGCGTCCCAGCTGTTCTGCCGGAAGCCGCCCAGCTGGTGGTCCTCCCGCTGACGAGGGACCAGACCCCAGCGGACGCCTGCCTGCTCCACCCATCGGTTCAGCGTGGCCAGGTCGTCGTCGCTGATCCGGAACCGGTGCCGGACCGGTGCCGCGGCGGCCAGGTCGAGCACCTCGCTGGCCTTGCCCCGTCCACCCGCGAGGCTCACCAGCGATCCGGCGAGGGCGAGCAGCGGGTTGGTGCTCATCAGGCCACGGTCGGCCAGGCGGACCCGGAGCCGGTGCGCCGGGTGCGCCTCGGGGCCCGCGGCATCGCCCAGACCGAAGCACGCCGAGAACAGCGGAGCGTAGGCCTCCACGTCGGGGCACATCACCAGGATGTCGCGGGGCTCGAGCGTCGGATCGTCGGCCATCAGCCCCACCAGGACCTCGCGCAGCACCTCCACCTGACGGGTGGCGCCGTGACAGGCGTGCACCTGCACCGAGCCGTCGGCGGCAGCCGTCCCCCGGTCGTGCTGGAGCCCTCCGTCGTGGTCCGCGCGGACGTCGTCCTGCAGCCGCTGCAGCAGGGTCGCTCCTGCGTCGGCCGAGCTTGTCGAGACGGGCCCCAGAACGCTGTCGTCCACCGCGCCGAGTCGTGACAGCGAGCGCTGCAGCTCACGGGAGTCACGACCGAGCGAGGCCACCAGCGGGTGCTCCACCAGGCGACCGGTCTCGTCCGCGGTGCGGCGCACCGGGCTCTCGGCGACAGGCGTGGCGATCCGCTCCCAAGCCGCCGGCGAGGCCTGCGGCAGCCACAGGTGGACCTCGCGCACCTCGCCGACCGCGGCCAGCAGCTCGATCTCGGTGACGGGCAGCCGGGTGTGGCCGAACATCGACAGCCGGTCGGGCAGGGCCAGGTCGGCACCGTCACGGATCGCGGCGCAGACCTCACGGTGGCGCTGGTCGGGCGGCGGGGCGTCGACCGCGCGGCAGACCCGCCGCCACAGCTCGGCCTGCCAGGTCAGGTCAGCTGGCAGGTCGGCTCCCGCGCCGTCGGTGTCACGGCCGGCCTGCCAGTCGGTGAGCAGGCTCGGCCGCTGCACGGCGTACGACGCGAACAGCCCGGCCAGTCGACGCGCGACGGAGTAGCGCCGGTCACGGCGCAGCTCTCCCTGCACGCTGGGGTCACCATGCCCGAGGTGTTGAGCCAGCGTGGCGCACCACGGCTCGGCCAGCGAGCCGTCGATCACCTCCAGCAGCGGCCAGACGAAGCGGTCGGGGTCCCACGGATCGTCGCGCTCGGTGCCGGTCAGCAGCGCGACCAGCGACCGGGGGTTGAGGAAGCGAACCCCGGCACACACGCCGTCACCTCCGCGCGGTCCGGCCCCCAGGTGGTGGGACAGCCGTTGGGTCAGCCAGCGCTCGACCCCCTTGGCGGGGACGACCACGAGCTCCTCGGCGAACGGGTCGGGCAGCGGGGTGGCGAGCAGGGCAGCCAGCCCGCCGGCCAGCGCGTCGGTGCTGACACCTCGGTGCAGCCGAAGCCCCGTCGTCCCACACGTCGACCCAGCCATCGCCTCACCCCCTCGGACAGGTCACGAGGCTAGACGACACGACCGACACAAGCCCGCGGCCTCACGGGGCCGCGAAGGCACAGAACTCGTTGCCCTCCGGGTCGGTCAACACGTGCCAGTCGACCTGCGGCGTCGGGCTCGCGCAGCACCGTGGCCCCCGCCTCGACCAGAGGCGGCAGGTCGGGCACGACCAGGTCCCAGTGCACCCGGTTCTTGACCGTCTTCGGCTCGGGCACCGGCACGAAGACCATGGCGTAGAACGGCGCCCCGGGGATGCCCTGCAGCCACCAGAAGTTCCGCTCGGCCTGGTTGCCGACCTCGGCGCCCAGCACCTCACCCCACCAGCGGGCCACCCGCGCGGGCTCGGCGCAGTCGACCACGATCTCCACCAGCCCCAGGGGACGCCCCTCGTGCGGGGCGAAGTAGCACAGCTCCCCACCCTCGGGGTCCTTCATCACGGCCCAGGGGAAGGTGACGTCGTCCACCATCGACCCCCCGAGGTCGAGCACCACCTGCGGATCGGGCGCTCGCACGTCGAGGTGCACCCGCTGCTTGACGCTGACCGGTTCCGGGACCGGGTTGACCCACACCACCTGCTCGGGGCGGTCGCCGACCAGCCGCCGCAGCCCGGCTCCGCGGTCCTCGACCCGCAGGCCGAGCAGCGGGCCCCAGAAGGCCGCCATCCGGTCGGCATCGACCGCGTCCAGGCAGAGGTCCTTGTACCGGGCCAGGCTCTCGCTCATCGCGCGATAGTACGGCGGTTGACCCCCAGCCGACCTCACCCGGTGACCAGGACGGCTTCCCCGGAGCGCACGACGATGCGATCGCCGACCCGGAGGATCTGGTCGATCCTGGCCTCGCTGTCGACCCGTTCGACCCGGTCGTCACCCCGATCGATCCGCAGCAGCCCGTTGGGGGCCGGCACCCACCAGGCCTCGGCGTCGGTCAAGGGCGTCCCGAAGCCCGACCGCGGGTCCTCGCCCACCGGCGGTGCCTGGCGGGCGCGCACGGTCCACCGCGCCGATCCGTCGGTGACGTCGAAGGCCCGCAACCGTGCCCCGCCCCGGGGGTCCGGCCCACGCACGACGACCACGTCACCCCAGAGCTCACCGCTCCACTCGCCGTCCGCCAGCTTGCTGCGCCAGACCCGCTCACCTTGCGCAGACACCGCGTCCAGCCACGGCCCGCCACGATCGAAGGCCACGACGTAGGAGGTGCCGTCCTCACCGACGTCCAGCACCACGGCGGCCACGGGTGTCTCCCCCTGTGCCGGGTAGGTCCACAACGGCTCGGCGTCGAGGTCCCACGCCGCCACCCATGCTGCCTGGGCGTCACCGGGTCGCGGTGCGCCCGACGTCCCGATCGTGGCGGGCACCCACCGGCTGCCGACCACCAGGTCACCGGCGACCTTCACGTCCTGCCAGGTCTCGGGACCTTTCATCGTCCGACTGGCGAGCTCGGACCCGTCCACCGGGTCCAGCCGCGCCAGCCAGGAGCCTCCCGTGCTGGTCGATGCCAGCACCACGACCTCCTCGCCGGCCTGATCGGTGACCGCGGTGACGTCGACCCCGCTGTTGTCGATCGGCAGCGAGAGGCACGCCTCCTTCTCGCCACCCCCGTCCAGCGTCACCAGGGCCGGGGCTGGGCCGGAGAAGACCGAGACCCAGTCCGGTCCGACGGCACCGCCGGTGAACGTCGTCCATCCTGAGCGGCCCGGTCTCAGCAGCGTCGCCCACCGGGTCGGGGCGCCCGAGTCCGCGACGTCGACCGCGGAGAGCTCCGCAGGCTTGCCACGCACGGCGGTGACCAGCATCAGCCGGTCGTCGTAGGGCACGAGCGCGGGCACGTCCTGCTCCCGCTCGAAGAACCTGCCTGCCTCGACCTCGCCGATGGGGCCGAGCCCCGCGAGCCCTTCCACCACCCCGCGGCGCTCATCGCCCACAGATCCCTGCGGCAACAGCTCGGAGCGATCCACGAACTGCGCCAGCGACTCCGCTGCGCCGACCTCCACCGGGCAGTCGGTCTCCGTCGACCCGGTGCCGCTCAGCCACGCCCAGGCGCCGACCGCCGCCAGGACGCAGAAGAGCGCGACCCCCACCAGGAGGATCGCGCTCTTGCTGATTCGATCGGCCACACCGTCACCCTAGGTCCGTAGGCCCGGGCAGCAGGGCGGCCGTCAGGTTCTCAGACCGTGTCACCGCGCTCGGAACGACGCTCGACGACGCGCTCCTCACGTGGCCGCTCGACGACCGTCTCCGTCCGGTTGCGACGGGTCATGGCCAGGCTGGCGAGCGCCACGACGATGCCGGCGAGCATCAGGATGTAGCCGAGGACGACACCGTCGATCACCTGAAGGTCGACGTCGACGGCAAAGGCGAGAATGGCACCGATCACGAAGAGCAGGATGCCGACTCCGATAGTCATAACTCTGTCCTTTCGGGGGGAAGCTGCACTAGAGGACCTCTGACAGGCACTTCTTGTGCCAGGGAACAATTTACCCGTGAACGCCCGATTCATGCCTGAATGGCAACGTGAGGGCGGCCACGCTCAGAGAGTCCCGAGCACCGAGCTCAGCCACGCGCGGTCCTCCTCGCGGTCGAGCCGGTAGACGCCGCTGCGTCCGCCGCAGGAGTTGGCGTTGTTGCCCCACGACGTGACCCCCGCGATGACCAGGCTGTCACCGACGAAGTTCGGCCCCCCGGAGTCACCGGAGCAGGTGCCGCCGGTGTTGGTGTTGTTCGAGAGGATGATGTTGAAGTCACCGGTCGAGGGGGTGTTGATCGAGTTCAGCTCGGGCTTGGAGAACATCCGCGTCTTGTCGGCGACGTCCTTGTCGGCGCCTGCGCCGTATGCGGCCTGCAGGCCGTAGCCCACGGCGGTGAAGACCTGCTTGGTCTTGGAGGTCCAGCTGTCGAACTGGCCCGGGTCTGGCAGTGAGGCGTAGCTGTAGCCCGACGTCAGCGACCAGGGCTCGTCCAGGACGACGACGCCGAGGTCGTGGAGCCAGAACTGGTTCGGGTCGTAGTCCGGGTGCGTGTAGGCGGTCCCAGACACGTCGCCGGTGCACGGGTAGCCCGGGAGCCGGTAGTCGTCCTTCTTGGTCTTCGTCTCGTCACCGTGCAGGCACGGCGTGGGGTCTCCGGCGTCCAGGGCCTGGAGGAACTCGGGGTTGGTGTCGTAGTGGTCGCCGAAGAACACCTCGACGTTGGCCACGCTGCCACCCTCGTCGTCGCTGGTGCAGTGACCGGCCGTGATGAATCCGGTGGACGAGATCAGCGTGCCGGAGCAGCGCCACAGCGGCGTGCCGTCTTCGTCCTGGGCGACCATGAGACCGACCATCGGGTGGGCGCCGTTGTCGGGCTGGCCGTCGGTGATCGCCTCAGCGGGGCCGGCGAGGGCGGTGGTCGCGGCGAGGGCAGCCGCGACGGCAATGGTGCGTAGGAGTGCGCGTCGCATGGGTGGGTTCTCCTCTGTCGGGGGCGAAGGGCGACCGGGTCTTGAGGGACGGACCCGGGCGAAACGGGCGGGGGGAAGATCAGAACCCGGTGCCGCGGGAGGTGTCAACAGCCCGGCCGGGACCCTGACCGACCAGCTCAGCTGCCGGGCTCACCGCCCAGCGTGTCGGACAGCCAGGCACGGTCGTCCGCCTGGTCGAGCCGGTAGGCCCCACCCTGACCACCGCAGGTGTTCTGGCTGACGCCGAACGAGGTGACCCCGGCGATCACGAGGCTGTCGTCCATGAAGTTCGGACCACCCGAGTCACCGGTGCAGGTGCCTCCCTTGGAGTTGTTTGACAGCAGGAAGGTGCGGTCGCCGTTCTTGTTCTTGTTGATCGACTTCAGCCGGGTGTGCGCGAAACGGCGCTTGTTGTCAGTGGCCACCCTTCCCGACGCGCCGGCGCCGTACTGCTTCTGCACGCCGTAGCCGACAGCGGTGAAGGACCGGTCATCGTTGGACTTCCAGGTGTCGAAGGCGCCCGGCTCGGGCAGCTCGGCGTAGACGCCCAGCTCCCAGGGACGCTCCAGCACCACGGCACCGAGGTCGTGCAGCGTGAAGTCGGCCGGGTCGTAGTCCGGGTGTGTGTACGCCGTCCCGGAGACGTCACCGTCGCACGGGTAGCCCGACAGGCGCTGGAGGCTGTCATCGGTGCAGGGCGTCGGATCCTCGGCCTCCAACGCGGCCAGGAACTCCGGGTTGGCGTCCAGGTCGTCGTCGAAGAACACCTCGACCTCGGCGACGCTGCCACCCTCCTCGTCGCTGGTGCAGTGACCTGCGGTGATGAAATCTGTGGCTGAGATCAGCGTGCCTGAGCAGCGCCACAGCGGCGTGCCCGTCTCGTCCTGAGCGACCATGAGGCCGACCATCGGGTGGGCGTTGCCGTCGACCTGACCGCCGACGATGGCGTGGGCCGCACCACCGGCCAGCACACCCCCGACCAGCGCAGAGAGAGCCATGGGGACGAGCACCGCGAGGGTGCGGGTCGGGCCTGGACGCACAGCAGGCTCCTAGGTCGAAGGTCCGAGGGAGAAGTGACTTTAGGTCCATCCTGGGTGACCCGATGGGCCTGTCAACCGGTTTCGCGAGATCCCACCCGGTCGGACTACGCCGGCCCGACCACTAGGTTTGCGCTCCATGAGCCTCCTCGACCACCCGATCGCTCGGCTCGACGGCACCGCGGCCACGCTGCGAGAGATCACGCAGGGCAACCCCGCGCTCGTGGTCAACGTCGCCTCCCGGTGTGGGCTCACCGCGCAGTACGCCGGCCTCGAGGAGCTGCACACGACCTACGCCCCGCGAGGCTTCACCGTGGTCGGGGTGCCGTGCAACCAGTTCCTGGACCAGGAGCCCGGCACGTCCGAGGAGATCGAGCAGTTCTGCTCGGAGACGTACGGCGTCACCTTCCCGATGACCGAGAAGATCGAGGTGAACGGTGAACACCGACACCCGATCTACGCCGAGCTCACCAAGGCCTTCGAGCACGGCAAGAACAACGCCGGTGCGGACGTGTCGTGGAACTTCGAGAAGTTCCTGGTGACCGCGGACGGACGAGTCGCGGCACGTTTCGGCCCCGGCGTCGAGCCCGACGACCCCGACCTGATCGCCGCGGTCGTCTCGCTCCTGCCCTGAGGCCTCAGAACGCGGGTCGCGTGAACTCAGGACCGGCGAAGGGTCCACCGACCCGAGCCGCCTCGGCCTCGTCCGCGCCGCGCTCCGGAAGCTCCCCGGCCCACGCCTCGGCGTCGTCGAGCGGCTCGTAGCCCAGTCGACGTCCGGGCTCGAGGTCCCACCAGGCACGGGTGTTCGCGCTGATGCCGTAGAGCACCGCGAACCCGGGCGCAGGCGCGGTGAGCGCTGCCTCGACCATCCGCACGCAGTCGTCGTGCGAGAGCCAGGTCGCCAGGTTGCGACGGGTCTGGGGGCGCTCGAGGAACGACCCGATCCGGCAGGAGACCGCGTCGATACCGTGCCGGTCGGCGTACAACGACAGCACGGCCTCGGCCGCCACCTTGCCCACGCCGTAGAACGTGTCCGGCCGCGGACGTACGTCGATCCCGACCGACTCGCTGCGTGGCGTCATCCCCACGGCATGGTTGGAGCTCGCGTAGACCATCCGGCCCACCCCGCGCGCCACCATCGCGTCGAGCAGCGCCGCGGTGGTGACCGCGTGGGACGTCAGGCTGTCGGGCAGTGACGCCTCCTCCGGGATGCCGGCGAGGTGGACCACGGCGTCGACCGGGTCGGTGTCGAGCACCTCCGCGACCCGGCCCGGGTCGGTGCAGTCCGCGACGTGCCAGCGCACGTCCAGCCCCTCGGGGGCCTCGACCAGGTCGAGACCGACCACCTGGTGGCCGTTGCGGTTCAGGCCCCGGGTGAGCACGCGGCCGATCTCACCCGCCGCCCCGGTGACCAGGATCCGCATCACCAGATCCGCACTCGCTGGTCGGGGTCGAGCCACAACCCGTCGCCCGGCTCGGTGCCGAAGGCCTGGTGGAACTCATCGAGGTTCCGCGCGATGTTGGCGCGGAACTCCGGCGGGCTGTGCGGGTCGACGGTGAGCAGCTGGATCATCAGCTCGCTGCGGTACTTCGAGCGCCACACGTAACCCCAGTTCAGGAAGAGCCGCTGGCTCCCGGTGAGCCCGTCGCGCTCGGGCATCGCGTCCTCACCGAGGCTGATCAGATACGCCTTGTGGCCGATCGTCAGGCCGCCGAGGTCCCCGATGTTCTCCCCGACGGTGAGCGACCCGTTGACGCTCTCGCCGGGCAGCGCGCGTGGGCTCAAACCGTCGTACTGCTCGATCAGCTGGTCGGCACGCTGCTTGAAGGCCGCCTTGTCGGCCTCGGTCCACCATTCGTTGAGGTTGCCGCGCTCGTCGTACTCCGAGCCCTGGTCGTCGAAACCGTGGCCGATCTCGTGGCCGATGACCGCGCCGATGCCGCCGTAGTTCTCCGCCTCGTCGGCCTCGGCATCGAAGAACGGCCGCTGCAGGATCGCCGCCGGGAAGCAGATCTCGTTGATGCCGGGGTTGTAGTAGGCATTGACCGTCTGCGGCAGCATCAACCACTCCTCGCGGTCGACGGGTGACCCGATCTTGGCCAGCTGCCGGTCGTGCTCGAACTCGGCGGCACGTCGCGCGTTGCCGATCAGGTCGCCGGGCTCCACACCGATCGAGGAGTAGTCGCGGAACGACTCGGGGTAGCCGATCTTGGGCCGGAAGGTCCGCAGCTTGTCGAAGGCCCGCTGCTTGGTGTCCTCGGTCATCCAGTCGAGGTCGGTGATGCTGCGGCGGTAGGCCTCGATCAGGTTGGCGACCAGCTCGTCCATCGCGGCCTTGCTCGCCGGTGGGAAGTGGCGGGCGACGTACAGCTCCCCGACCGCCTCCCCGACGCAGCCCTCGACGAAGCCGACGGCGCGCTTCCACCTCGCACGCAGCTCAGGAGTGCCTGACAAGGTGCGTCCGTAGAAGTCGAAGTTGGTCTCGACGAAGTCGCTGCTGAGGTACGCCGCGGCTCCGCGGATCACCTTGGCCGACGCCCAGGCCTGCCAGTCCGCCAGGTCGGTGGCGCCCAGCACGGCCGAGAGGTGCTCGAAGAAGCTCGGTTGGCGGACCACCACCTGCGCCAGGGTCTGCTCGTCGGCTCCGATCGCCCGGCTGTAGTCGTCCCAGGCGAACCCCGGGGCCAGCTGCTTGACCTCGTCATAGGTGTGCAGGTTGTAGGCCTTGAGCACGTCGCGGGTCTCCGAGCGCTCCCAGTGCCCCTCGGCCAGCCGCGACTCGAGCGCCAGGACCCGACGTGCCGCGTCGGCGGCATCGTGGTCGTAGTGCTCGCCGGCCAGCTCGAACATGCGCGTCAGGAAGGCGACGTACGCCTCCCGGATCTCGGCGAACTTGTCCTCGCGGTAGTAGGACTCGTCGGGCAGGCCGAGCCCACCCTGCACCAGGTTGACGACGTAGCGGTCGGAGTCCTTGTCGTCGGTGTCGACGTAGGCGCCGAAGAAGCCACCGCCACCCTGGCGCTCCCGCTTGCCGATGTACCGCGCGAGGCCGGCGTGGTCCTGGAGCGCGGCGATGGCCGCCAGGTCGTCCGCGATGGGGCGGGCTCCCAGCTCCTCGACGCGGGCCTCGTCCATGAAGGAGCGGTAGAGGTGTCCGATCTGCTGGGTCGGCGTGCCCCGATCGGCATCGTCGGCGCCGGCCTCGCACTCCTCGATGATCTCCCGCGCATGCAGCTCTGCCTGCTCGGCGAGCATCGTGAAGGCGCCCCAACCGGCGCGGTCCGCCGGGATCTCGGCGGTGGCGAGCCACTGTCCGTTGACATGGCCGAAGAGGTCGTCCTGGGGCCGGACCTGGGGATCCATCCCCTCGCGGGCGTCGTCGAGAATGGTCATGGCGGCGAGCCTAACCCGCCGCCATGACCCTTCATCCAGTCGTCCTCGGGCCGATCCTCTGAGGTTCCCTGGCCCCCAGAGTTCTCGGCGTCACCAGCGCCTGCGGCACCGCCCGAGGTCGACCCGCTTCTCCTGACCGCGGTTGATGAAGACCGTGCTGCGCTGCAGCACCTTGCCCTTCTTCTCGCAGGTGAGGGTGTAGGCCTCCCGCTTGCCGCTGGTCCGCCGGGTCACTGTGTCGTGCAGGTCGATGTCCAGCGTGTACTCGGGTGCGACCGAGGAGTAGTTGATGACGCGGAACACGTAGGTGCCTGCCGGCTGGTCGTAGATGGAGGTCGACTCCTTCTCGCCGGGCAGGTTGCCCGAGCTGCCGACCTGCTCCAGGCCCCCGCCGGGCTTCTTCCGGTAGACCTCGAGGTCGAGGTCGTCCGGCGTCGGCCAGTCCAGCGCCACCTGCATCACGTCGGCAGGAGCGTTGAGCGTCCACTCGTGGTCGCGGTGCCCGTTGGGCGCGATCGTGGTGCCGGTGAACTGCTTGCTGTTGGAGGGCTCCTGCGAGAGCTCCTCGTAGGTGCGCGGGCGGACCACGGGGCGGGTGGAAGGGTTGACGATCCAGCTCAGACGCTTCTTGGCGCCGATCTTGACGAAGCTGTCCAGGTGGTCCTCGAAGGAGTCCTCCCAGGTCGGGGTCTGGAACGTCTTCTGGAGGCGGATCACCGCTCCGCGCGGCGCCTTGCCCTTCAGGACACCGCTGTAACGGGTGTCGACGGCGTGCTCCAGAGCGATCAGGTAGGCCTCGCGGTTGCCCTTGCCCTGGTACTTGCCCGCGCCGACGTACTCGTCGACGACCTCCTCGTACGGCGGGTGGAACTCGTTGGGGCCGATCTCGAAGGTGTAGCCGAAGCCGCCGGTGGCGTTGTAGGACCAGTCCTCGGTGGTGCCGGTGGTGTCGTAGAGCTGCCACCCGTGGATGTTCTGGTAGCCGTTCTGCGCCGACATCCGGGCGCCGAGCTTCTTCAGCGCGCCTTCGTCCGGGGCGTTCCCGACCGGCTTGCCGTCAGGCCCGGTGGTGTTCGGGTTGACGCCGTTGGGACGCAGCACCAGGTTGGAGAAGGTGTGGTTGGAGATCAGCATCGTCACCTGACGCTCGCTGACGAGCTGCTGGATGTTCTGGGTCTCCGGCTCCGAGATCGGACCCTCGCCCCAGTAGGTCGGGTCGGCCGGGTTGTCCGACGCGCCGGGCCCGCCCCAGAAGCCGCCGTAGTTGCGGTTCAGGTCGACCCCGATGCCGTAGCCGCCGGGGCTGGTCGCGCTGGCGCGGCAGCTGCCCGGCGCCGGCAGGGTCTGCCCGGGGGCGGGGCGGCAGTTCTTGCGCTTGTAGGCCTGGCCCGGGGTGGCGAGCACGCTGGTCGTGCCCTCGAGCGGGTCGACGCTGTTGGCCTCGCGCAGGTCGACGTACTCACCGTCGGTGCGGGACAGGTCGAAGCCGTCGACGTTGACCACCGGCACGACGATCACGCGCGACTTGTCGAGCAGGCGGGTGATCCGGGCGTTCTTGCCGTACTTGTTGACCAGGTCGGTGGCGAACTCCATGGCGAGCTCACCAGAAGGCCACTCCCGGGCGTGGTGGACACCCATCAGCAGGAAGGTCGGGCGACCCGAGGGCGCCCGGCGGACGTCGCTGCCGATCTCGATGCCGTAGATCGGACGCTGCTCGATGCTCTTCAGGGGCAGCTCGAAGCGCTTGGCGATGCCGGGACGACGCTTGGCCAGCGTGGTCATGTCCGCGTTGTACTCATCCAGGGTGCGGTACCAGGTGCGGCCGGACGGCAGCGCTGAACGGTTCGTGGTCAGCGCGTAGCTGAGGTTGGCCGCGCTCACCTCGGCGCGGCGCTCCAGCAGGTCCTCGATGACCGGGGTGGACTCCAGTCCCTTGTCCTCCAGCTCCCGGAGGACGGCCAGGTCCTGCACCGAGTGGATGACGACCTGCACGTCGTCGTGTCCGTAGTGCTCGGTCACGTCGAGGCCGGAGGCGACGACCCGCTCTCGCGAGTCCCGGTCGGGGGTGCTCACCTCGACCAGCTGGGGCCGGAACTCCTCGGCGCTCTCGTCAACGGCGCTGGCCGATCCGAGCGGGGCTGCCAGCAGCGAGGCGCCGAGCGCCACGCCTGTCATAGCGGAGGTCGCGAGCGCGCGACGCGTGGACAGGGGACGCATGTGGGTCTCCTCGAGAGCCAGGACATGGATGGTGTTCCTAGGCCCCACAACGGCGCACCTGCGCCGAAGTTACGCCTCGGTAGCGCAGGTGCGGCCGGAAAGTTTCCCCTGGTCGGCGGAAAGCACACCCGTTTCCAGCGAATTTTCGCGCACAGGTGCATGGCCACCCGCGAGATCATCAGCCATCGCGGTGTCTCACAGCGGAATCCGCAGTCACAGGGCTCTCATGCGTCACTGCGCTGTCAGAGGGAGACCGCGCGATGCAGCCAGGTCGCGCGGACCCGCATGCCGACGTGCTCGTAGAGGCCCAGGGCCCCGGTGCGGGTGTCGGTGTTGAGCTCCGAGCGCGAGGCCCCCGCCTCCCGCGCGTTGCCGAAGGCGTCGACGAGAAGTGCGCGGGCCAGCCCCCGGCCCCTCTGGTCGCGACGCACTCCGAGACTCTGGACGAAGGCGACTCCCGAGGACTCTGCGTCGTGAGTCAGGTGACAGGCGCCGACGACGTCGCCCTCGGGATCGACCATCACCCGCAGGTGCCAGGGCGCGAAGCCCGGTCGACCCATCACCTCTGCCGCGAAGTCCTCGAAGGGGTCACGCGGCCGGTCCGCCCAGTCGGAGAACGCGTCCTCGAGCACCACCCAGGCGGCGCGCTGGTCCGGCTCCGTCGCTGCGGTGCGGATCGCGTAGCCGTGCGGAATCGGCTGCGGCTCGACCGAGACCCCCGCAGGGAGCTCGAGGATCCACGACTCCCACAGCACCTGGTAGCCCAGTGACGCCAGGAGCCGGTCACCGTCGGAGCCCTGCGGCACGGGGCTGCCCACGCGTGTGGCCCCCCGGTCCTTCGCCGTGCGCCGCACCCAGGCAGCCAGCGCGGTGCCGATCCCGCGACGCCGGAAGTCGGGATGCACCGCAGCGTCGGCCCGGCGCGGAACGGTCAGCTCGGCATACGCCACCAGGCGGTCGCCCTCGAAGACCCCCGTCGTCGAGGCAGCCACGTCGAAGCTGGGTCGCTGCCAGTCGACGACGATGTCGGCGAGCTCGATCTCGGGCTCGCCGACGTCGTACGCCTCGGCGGCAGCCATCAGCTCGTAGACCGCTCGAGCGTCGTCCAGCCGTAACGAGCGCGCTCGCAGCCCCCTGGGCAGGGAGTCTGCGAGCTCGACCTCGTCCTCAGTGCAGATGTGACTCGGCTTCCTCGATCGCCGCGAACTCCTCCTCGGGGGCGGAGTGCACCAGGTGGTGGCGGCTGTAGAACCAGAAGTAGGCCAGCGCGGCCACGAACACCAGGGCGGTGATCCCGGCAGCCTTCTGGTCGACGAAGAACGTCGCGATCACCGCGATCACGCTGAGCACCAGCGCCGTGCCGGTCGTCGCCACGCCACCGGGAGTGCGGTACGGCCGCTCCAGGTCCGGCTCGCGGCGCCGCAGCATGATGTGGCTCAGGTTGAGCAGCACGTAGGACACGGTGGCGCCGAAGACCGCGATGTTGATCATCAGCGCGCCGTCCTTGGTGGTGCCGGCCAGCAGGAAGCCGATCGTGCCCGGCACCAGCAGCGCGACGTACGGCGTGTTGCGTCCGCTGGTCAGCGACAGGAACTTCGGCAGGTAGCCGGCCCGCGACAGCGCGAACAGCTGCCGGGAGTAGGCGAAGATGATCGAGAAGAAGCTCGCGATCAGGCCCGCCAGCCCGGCGTAGTTCACGAAGTCGGCGAGCGCCGAGTCACCGCCGAGCGCGGTGCGTATCGCCTCCGGCAGTGGGTTGTCGGAGGTGCGGATCGCCTCCGCGCCCGAGGCTCCCGGCACGATGAAGAGGATCAGCACGCAGAAGAGCAGCAGCGTGCCCATCCCCACCATGATCCCCTTCGGCATGTCCTTGGCCGGGTCGGAGGACTCCTCGGCGGCCAGCGGCACGCCCTCGATCGCCAGGAAGAACCAGATGCCGTAGACCAGCGCGGCAACCGCCCCGGCGATGCCGTAGGGCAGGAAGCTGCTCGACATCGCGGCATTGGGGTCGGGGGCGATGTCGGTGAGGTTGGAGAACGAGAACTGCGGCAGCAGCCCGATCACCGTCGCCAGCAGCGCCACCACCGCGACCGCGGTGATCCCGAACATCAGCTTGAGCGCCTCGCCCACGCCGTACAGGTGCACGCCGATGAAGACCGCGTAGGCGATCGCATAGACCAGCCATCCGTTGGTCAGACCGAACAGCCCGAGCGCCTCGATGTAGCCCCCGATGAAGACCGCGATCGCGGCCGGGGCCACGGCGTACTCGATGAGCACCGCCATGCCGGTGGCGAAGCCACCGAGGGGACCCAGGGCCCGGCGGGCGAAAGCGTAGCCGGCGCCGGCGACCGGGAGGGTCGAGGACATCTCCGCCAGACCGAAGGTCATGCAGGTGTACATGATCCCCATCAGGACCGCAGCGATGAGGAGGCCGCCCCAGCCGCCCTCGTCAAGGCCGAAGTTCCACCCCGCGAAGTCACCGGAGATGACGTAGGCCACGCCGAGTCCGGCCAGGAGCACCCACCCCGCGGCGCCGCTCTTCAGCTTGCGCTGGTCGAGGTAGTTCTCCCCGACCTTCTCGTAGTCGACTGTGTGACGCCGTGCCATGGTCGTGCCCTCCTGCCCGGGGGCCGCCCCCCGCCTGGTGGCTACCTGCGGCGCCGGCGCGTCGCAGTTCTGTGATTTTCGGCTGCGGCGGACTCTTGGTCAAGCACCCCACACCAAGGGCACCGCGGGCCTACCCTGGAGCGGTCAGGGTCCTGGGTGCCTCATCCGGGCCAGAAGGTGGACCAGAAAACGACGACGGGGGCCCGGATGCGGCGAGACCATGCGGCAGCACGACGCCGGACCACCCGCGCTCGCTGGGCCGCACTGCTGGTCTCAGCAGCGGTCGCGGCGACGCCGCTGGCGCTTCCCAGCAGCGCAGCCGCGGCCCCGGATGCCCCCGTGCTCTCCGGCTACGAGCTGGTGGGCCACCGCGGGTCGAGGGCGCCATCGATCACCGAGAACACCCTGGAGGCCTTCGCCAACGCCCTCGCGCGAGGTGCGTCCGCCGTCGAGCTCGACGTCCGGATGACACGCGACCGTCGCATGGTGGTGCTGCACGACGCCTCCTTGCAGCGCACCATGACCTGCACGGGGCGGATCCACCACCGCACCTGGCGCTTCGTGCGCCGACAGTGCCGCGGTGAGCGGGGAGGCGAACGGCTGCCCAGCCTCGACCGGGTCCTCACGTGGGCCGAGCGGCACAGCGTCAACCTGCTGCTCGACGTCAAGAGGTCCGCGCCCGCATGGCAGGCGTCGGACTACGAGCACCTGGTCGACGCGGTCGGCGACCACGGCCTCGAGCCGCGCACCCGGTACCTGAGCTTCCGGAGCGAGACGCTCTTCGCCGTCAGGACGGCCGACCCCAGGGCGCGGCTGCACGTCATTGCCCGCGAGCTGAGCGAGGTCGAGGGTTACCGCGCGTGGGCGGACGCGATCCACATCCGGCCCGCGCAGATGTCGATCGAGCTGGTCTCCTCCCTGCACGCCGACGGCGTCGCGGTGGTGGGCAGGGTGGCCAACTCCGAGGCCGGGTGGGAGGCGGTCCGCGACACCGGCGCCGACGGTCTGCTCACCGACCGTCTGCCCGCCTATCGGTCATGGGCAGAGGGCTGAGTGTCGAGCACGTCACACCTCCTGGGTTCGGGCCCTCGACTGACTTAGCGTGGCCCCATGCAGACATCCGACTCCGTTGTGTCCACCGGGGGACTCACCACGTCACTGAACGAAGACCTCAGCCGGGTCGACGCCCACGTCGACGACAAGCTGGTCGGGTTCTCGGCGTACGAGGTGTGCAGTGACGGCACCTGGTCGTTCCACCACACCGAGACATTCGAGGAGTACTCCGGGATGGGCTACGGCAAGCAGCTGGCTGCCGGTGTCATGGAGATCGTCCGCGAGCGGGGCGTCAAGATCGCGCCGACCTGTCCGTTCCTGCGCAAGTACATGCAGTCGCACCCCGAGACCCAGGACCTCCGCGCCGACTGACTGCCCACCCCGCGCCACATGTAAATCGGGGTTACGGACCGTTAACGCAGGTTGTGAGCCATGTTGAGCGACCGTAACCCCGATTTACATAGGTGAGGGTCGGGGTCAGAACGTGACGACGGACTTGCCGAGGGTGCGGCGCTGGTCCATCGCGGTCAGGGCCTCGGCGACCCGCTCCACGGGATAGGTCGCGCCGATCGGCGGGGCGATCGCCCCCGAGCGCATCATCGGAACCAAGCGGTCCCACTGCGCCCGCATGTAACCCGGGCGCACCATCGCGTAGTTGCCCCACCCGACGCCGCGCACGTCGATGTTGTTCAGCAGCAGGCGGTTGGCCTTGATCTCGGGGATCGAGCCACCGGTGAAGCCGATCACCAGCAGCCGGCCCTGCGTGCCCAGCGAGCGCAGCGAGTCGGTCATCAGCTCACCGCCCACGACGTCCACGACCACGTCCACACCCTTGCCGTCGGTGAGGGCCTTGACCGCGTCGCGGAAACCCTCGATCGGGATCGCCGCGTCGGCACCGGCAGACGTGGCGAGGTCCCGCTTCTCCTCGCTGGAGGCGACGGCGACCACCCGGGCACCCAGACCCTTCGCCACCTGGATCGACGCCGTTCCGACGCCGCCCGCGGCGCCGTGCACCAGAACAGTCTCGCCCGACGACAGCCCGGCCCGCGTGATGAGGGCGAACTCCGCCGTCAGGTAGTTCATCGGCAAGGCGGCACCCTGCTCGAAGCTCAGTGCTTCGGGCAGCGGGAAGACACCCTCGGGGTTGACCGCCACCAGGTCACCGCCGCCGCCGAACGGCATCACGCAGGCGACGCGATCGCCCTCCGAGTAGCCGCTCGCCGCCGGAGCCGAGCGCACCACGCCCGCGAAGTCGACGCCGAGCTGGAAGGGCAGCTCAGGCTTCAGCTGGTACTCACCCTTGGTCTGCAGCAGGTCGGGCCAGGAGATCCCCAGCGCCTTGACCTCCACCAGCACCTCGTCGTCACCGGGCGTGGGCTCGGGCACCTCCTGCACGGTCACCGCGGTGGGCCCGTCGAGGCTGGTCACTCTCACAGAACGCATCCGACGAGTATGGCGCCCGGCCCATCCCAGGGCCGCTCGGGCCCGAACCGACCCCATGAGCAGCTCGACGACGCCCCAGGGTGACCAAGCGCCGACGCGACGGATCTCGCGACTGCGCAACGCGCTCGTCGGCGCGTTGTCCGGGCTGCTCGCTGCCGGCGCGGGCCTGCTGGCCGCGGAGGGGGTGAGCGCACTGCTCTCCGGCGTGACCGGGCCCTACCTCTCGGTGGGCAACCGTGCCATCGACGAGACTCCGCGCAGGCTCAAGGAGTTCGCCATCGAGACGTTCGGCGACTCCGACAAGGTCGTTCTGCTCGGCGGCATCGCAGCGACGTTGGCGCTGGTCACCGCGGTCCTGGGGATCCTCGGACGCCGACGCCCCCGGGTCGCCATGGCCGGGTTCGCCGCGATGACGCTCGTCGCCGGCGCCGCCATGGTCTTCGACCGCAGTGCGACAGCCGGCGTGCTGCTGCGGCTGATCCCCGTCGTCGTGCTCGGTGTCGTCTCGCTCGGTGCGCTGCACCTGCTGCTGACGCCGCTTCCCCTGACCCGGGCTGAGAGTGCCCCCGAATCCGGGGCCACCCAGGGGTGGGAGCGACGCAGGTTCCTGATCACGGCCACAGCTGTCGCCGGCGTCGCCGCGGTCGGTGGCACCCTGACTCGCATCTACGGCGGGCTCGAGGCGGCCGCTGCCCGGGCGGGCATCACCCTGCCCAGCCCGGCAGCGCCTGCTCCACCGGTGCCTCAGGGCGTAGAGGTGGGGGTCCGCGGCGTGACGCCGTACATCAGCTCGAACCAGGACTTCTACCGGGTCGACACCGCACTGCGGATTCCGGACGTGCCGGTGGGCGACTGGAGCCTGAGGGTCTACGGCATGGTCGACCGCGAGCTCCGACTCAGCTACGACGACCTTCTCGCCGAGGACCTCGTCGAACGACGCATCACCCTGACCTGTGTCTCCAACCAGGTCGGCGGCGAGCTGGTCGACAACGCGACCTGGCTCGGCATCCCGACCAGGCGACTGCTCGAGCGCGCCGGGGTCGCGGACGGCGCGGACGCGGTGAAGTCCCGCAGCTACGACGACTTCACTGCCGGCACCCCGCTGTCACGTCTCATGGACGAGGACAACGAGGCACTGATCGCCGTGGGGATGAACGGCGAGCCACTGCCGCTGGCGCACGGCTTCCCGGCGCGCATGGTGACTCCCGGTCTGTACGGCTACGTCTCCGCGACCAAGTGGCTGACCGAGCTCGAGGTCACGCGATTCTCCGACTTCAAGGCGTACTGGACCACGCGGGGCTACTCCGCGGAGGCACCGATCAAGCACTCGAGCCGCATCGACGTCCCGCGCTCCTTCGCCCAGCTGAAGGCGGGCCGCAACGCCGTCGCGGGAGTCGCCTGGGCTCAGACCACCGGGATCGAGAAGGTGGAGGTCCGGGCTGACGGAGGTCCCTGGCAGGAAGCTCAGCTGGGCAAGGAGGACAACGAGTCCACCTGGCGCCAGTGGGTGTTCGAGTGGGACGCGAAGCCGGGAACCCACCGGCTCGAGGTGCGAGCGACCGACCGCGACGGCAACGTGCAGACCGACAAGCGTTCACCGATCGCCCCCGACGGCTCCACCGGGTGGCACAGCGTCAGTGTCACCGTCGCCTGACGGTCACTGGATCACACTTTTGTCATTCAGACATTTATTTTTCCCGAGGTGCACCAATCCACTGGGCTCCCACGCCCGAACGGTCACATGTAAGCACGCAATGAACCACCCCGATCGAAAGGGAAGCCACGCCATGCGCTCCTTCAAGAAGTTCGCTGTCACCGCGGCAGCACTGGCCGCCGTCGGCGCTACCACTGCAGCCTGTGGTAGTGACGACACCACCAGCTCCAGCTCAGACGACGCCAACACCCCCGAGAGCACCTCGTCCTCCATGGACGAGGCCGGCAACCTGGTCGGCCCCGGTTGCTCGGACTACGCCGAGGCTGTGCCGGACGGCGCAGGATCGGTCGAGGGAATGTCGCAGGACCCGGTCGCGGTCGCAGCGGGCAACAACCCGCTGCTGACGACGCTCACCGCTGCGGTCTCCGGCGAGCTCAACCCGAAGGTGAACCTGGTCGACACGCTGAACGGTGACAAGTTCACCGTCTTCGCACCGGTCGACGACGCCTTCGCCGAGCTGCCCAAGAAGACCGTCACCGCTCTCTCCAAGCCGGCTGGCGCCGACACCCTGACCTCCGTGCTGACCTACCACGTGGTCCCCGGCCAGATGACCCCTGAAGAGATTGCCGGCCAGGACCTCAAGACCGTCCAGGGCGGCACCGTGAAGGTCACCGGCTCCGGGGACGACCTGCAGGTCAACGGCGCCAACGTGATCTGCGGTGGCGTCGAGACCGCGAACGCGACGGTCTACCTCATCGACGAGGTGATGATGCCGTAGCACGAAGTTTGGACCGGCCGGTATCCAAGGGCCGGACCGGCCGGTTCGAAACGGCGAGGGGTCGTGGTCACCACCACGGCCCCTCGTTCGTCGTCCGGTGAGGCTCAGCCCGGCCGAACGATGCGTTCGAGCTCGAAGTGCATCGGGTCGGTGTAGTTCCAGTCGCCGCCCCAGGCCATGCCCCACTTCTTCATGATCTTCACGACTTCCCGGTCGATCTCACCGCGGGTGCCGCGCAGGTTCCCCGGCACGTTCAGGTCCACCGCGATGCCCCACGAGTGCAACGACAGGCCGTTGGAGGAGTCGCGTCCGATGTAGCGGGGGTAGTAGCACCCGGCGTACTCGTCGGCGTGGATCTTCGAGGCGAGGCCTCGGGCGACCACCTCGTTCAGAGCAGCACGGAACTGGATCAGGAACGCCTTGTTGCACGTCACCTGGCCGAGGATGGGCACGTCCTCGGTCCGGATGTAGCCGTTGACCCACTTCTTGTCCGGGTTGATGGTGCCGTCGGGGCCGTTGGTGTAGGTGAACTTGCCGATCGCCTGGGACACGGACTGGCCCGCGAGCACGGCGGTCTGGTTGGCGCCACCGAGCTCCAGCGCGAGATTCTGCAACGTCGTCTTCGGGGGGAGCGCTCCCTTGAGCTTTCGCTTGATCGCCGACGGTGTCACCGTGGTGCTGACCAGGAGTGCGTTGCGATCCGGCAGGCCGATCTGCTCGCCGCGCTTCTGGTTGACCACGATCCCTGCGACCGGGGCGGTGTCCAGACCCTCGCGGCGCTGCGCCAGTGGGGCGAAGGCGCCCACGTGCACCTCGGGGGCCTTCTTGCGGGTGCCGAGCTTGACCATGTCGCCCTTGCCGATGAGCTTCTTGGGGACCGATGGATCCATCGCTACCTCGCCGCCGGCGACGCGGTCCCAGACGAACTGCGCCTTGGCGGACGTGACCGGGGTGAACCTCCGGAACTGCGCGGGGTCGACCGCGCCCACGGTGACGGTGCGGCCGTTGATGGACATCGACGCCATCGAGAACGGCGTGACCGCACGCACACCCTTGATCTTGCCGATCCGCTTGACCACCTTGTCCGGCAAGGTGTCGGAGGCCGAGATCAGGACGTCCGAGCGCTCCAGCGGCGGTTGGAACGGACCGGGCTCGGGAACTTCGAAGGAGACCGGCTGGCCCGCGCCCGGGTCCGAGACCTGCCCCGAACCATCGGTGGCGCGATCGGCCGATGCGTCATCGACCTGATCGAGCGGCCCGCCGTCGCAGGCGCTCACGGGAAGCAGCATCGCGGCCATGGCCAGCGCGACGGTCCATCTCCGGGCGGGCACGACTGCGCCAGCCCGCCCCGGTGTGCCCTCTCCCATGGCGTTCATTGTCCCCCGACCAGGCAACCCCGACTCAACCAGACGTCGTCGCGACGAAATCCGTTGCCAGGTTGGCGTCTCGGTAGTGGATGCATCGCTCTGGACAGGTCGGCCTGGTGAATCCATCATGAGTGGATGATGCAGGTCGACCAGCAACGCAAGCTCCTCACCTCGCTGCCCGGGCCTCGCTCCCAGCAGCTCCACGCCCGCAAGGTGGAGGCGGTCGCCGCGGGCGTCGGGGTGGTGCTGCCCTGCTACGTCGAGCATGCGGGCGGCGGGATCCTGGTCGACGTCGACGGCAATCACCTGATCGACTTCGGGTCCGGCATCGCGGTCGCCAGCGTGGGTCACGCCGCACCCGCCGTGGTGAAGGCGGTGCAGGAGCAGGTCGCCGACTTCACCCACACCTGCTTCATGGTCTCCCCCTACGAGGAGTACATCGCGGTCTGCGAGGCCCTTGCGCGCCTCACCCCCGGCGATCACGAGAAGCGCAGCGCGCTGTTCAACTCCGGCGCCGAAGCCGTCGAGAACGCCGTCAAGATCGCGCGTCACGTCACCGGTCGCCCCGCGGTGGTCGCCTTCGAGCACGCCTACCACGGCCGTACCAACCTCACGATGGCGCTGACCTCGAAGAACCTGCCGTACAAGCACCGTTTCGGACCATTCGCCGGCGAGGTCTACCGGGCACCGATGGCCTACCCCCTGCGTTGGCCCGGCGGTCCCGACCGCTGCGCCGACCAGGCCTTCGACGCCTTCGTCGACGTCGTGCACGGCCAGGTCGGCGAGAGCAACTGTGCCGCGGTGATCATCGAGCCGATCCAGGGTGAGGGAGGCTTCGTCGTCCCCCCTGAGGGGTGGTTGCGGCGGATCGCCGAGCACTGCCGAGAACACGGGATCCTGCTGATCGCCGACGAGATCCAGACCGGCTTCTGCCGCACCGGCGACTGGTTCGCCTGCGAGCACGAGGACGTGGTCCCCGACCTCATCACGACCGCCAAGGGCATCGCCGGCGGCCTGCCCCTGGCCGCGGTCACCGGGCGGGCCGAGCTGATGGACGCGATCCATCCCAGTGGTCTCGGGGGCACCTACGGCGGCAACCCGGTGGCCTGCGCCGCCGCGCTGGGCGCGATCGCGACGATGCAGGACGAGGACCTCTGCGCGCGGGCCCGCACGATCGAGCAGATCTTCCGGCAGCGTCTCGAGGCGCTGGCCGACAAGTACGACGTGATCGCCGATCTCCGGGGCCGCGGGGCGATGCTGGCGGTGGAGCTGACCGACGGTGGTCCGGCGCTGACTCCCGACCCGAAGCTGACCGCCTCGATCAACGCGCAGTGTCATCGAGACGGCCTGGTGACGCTGACCTGCGGCACCTACGGCAACGTCTTCAGGTTCCTGCCGCCCCTCACCTCGCCGGACCATCTGCTGCACGAAGGGCTCGACATCTTCGAGAGGGCTGTGAACGCCACGATTTCTGGGTAGGACGTCGTGGAGATCGATCGAGCCCGCCACCCATCCCCGAACTAGGTTGGTGTCCATGAACGAAGCCGACGTCCTGAACAAGGTCAAGACTGGTCTCTTCATCGCAGGCGAGTGGCGAGAGTCCTCCGAGGGTACGACGATCGACGTCGAGGACCCGGCCACCGGCAAGACCCTCACCTCAGTCGCTGACGGCAGCGTCGAGGACGGCATCGCCGCGCTCGATGCCGCCTGTGAGGCACAGGCCGACTGGGCGGCCACTCCCCCGCGTGAGCGGGCCGAGCTGTTGCGATCCGCCTTCGAGCTGGTCAACGAGCGCGCCGAGGAGTTCGCCTGGCTGATGACCCTGGAGATGGGCAAGCCGCTGGCCCAGTCCCGCGGTGAGGTCACCTACGGCAACGAGTTCTTCCGCTGGTTCTCCGAGGAGACCGCGCGGATCCACGGGCGCTTCGCGATGTCACCCGACGGCGCCTCCCGAGTGATGACCATGCGGCAGCCGGTCGGCCCCGCGCTGATGATCACCCCCTGGAACTTCCCCCTGGCGATGGGGACCCGCAAGATCGGACCGGCGCTGGCCGCCGGTTGCACGATGGTCGTCAAGCCGGCACAGCAGACACCTCTGACGATGCTGCGGCTGGCCGACGTGCTCCACGAGGTCGGGGTGCCTGACGGAGTCCTCAACGTGATCTCCACCAGCCGCACCAGCGACGTGATGGGGCGACTGATCGGCGACCCCCGGCTGCGCAAGCTGACCTTCACCGGCTCCACCGCGATCGGCAAGAAGCTCATGGCCCAGTCGTCCGAGCAGCTGCTCCGGGTGTCGATGGAGCTGGGCGGCAACGCGCCGTTCCTGGTCTTCGACGACGCCGACCTCGATGCGGCCGTCGAGGGTGCGATGGCCGCCAAGATGCGCAACATGGGTGAGGCATGCACTGCGGCCAACCGGTTCCTGGTGCACGAGGCGGTGGCCGATGAGTTCAGCGCCAAGCTGGCCGAGCGGATGGCCGACCAGGTCGTCGGACGGGGCACCGAGGACGACGTCACCGTCGGGCCGCTGATCGACCGTCCCGCCCAGGACAAGGTCGGCGAGCTCGTCACGGACGCCACCGACAAGGGGGCGCGGGTCGTCACCGGTGGCGCCACCACCGGCGAGGCCGGCTACTTCTACCAGCCGACCGTGCTGACCGACGTGCCTCTCGAGGCGAACCTGATGCGCGAGGAGATCTTCGGCCCGGTGGCGCCGGTGACCACCTTCTCGGAGGAGTCGAAGGCGGTCCAGATGGCCAACGACACCGAGTTCGGCCTGGTGGCCTACGCCTTCACCCGCGACATGGGTCGGGTGATCCGGGTGGCCGAAGGACTCGAGTACGGCATGGTCGGGATGAACCAGGGCGTCGTCTCCAACGCCGCGGCTCCCTTCGGGGGGATCAAGCACTCCGGCTTCGGCCGAGAGGGTGGCGCCGAGGGCATCGAGGAGTACCTCTCGGTGAAGTACGTCGGCCTGACACCGTGACCGCCGGGCGCAGCCCGGGCCGGCCGTTGCGCTGATCCGAGTCGTCGCCGTGCGCAGCGTCGATGGCCGACAGGATGTCAATCGGCCTGCAGACCGACCAGCTCCCAGTCCATGGACTCCGACTCGGTTGCCGCTCGGCAGGTGAGGTGGCGCGCTGTCCTGGGGACCGGTCGCACCCGCACCGACCAGGTCCGCGAGTCGACCTCGAGCTCCACGACCCGGTGCTCACCGTCGCGGGTGCTCCCGAGGTGGCGCACTGCGCTCTCACCCAGCTCCCCGAGCTCGCGCCGCAGGTGGATCTCTGCGGCCTGCACCGGGAAGGGGAAGGCGCTGCGGCCCCGCAGGTGCCAGGGGTCGACCCGGCCGTCCACATGGGCGGAGACGAAGGCCTCGGCGTCGGTGGGAGTCAGTCTGCCGTAGTACCAGCCCCCGGGCAGCACCAGCAGGTTGGGAGCGAACCGGTCTCCACCGATGTGCGAGACCTCCCACGTCCTCGCGGGGTCGGCGGCGGCCAGCGCCGCGGCCAGCGGCCGACCCCGTTCGGCGCAGCAAGCGTCGTGGCGGCCGTGGGTGCACACCGCGAAGACCGGACCGGTGAGCTCGGGCAGGGCGGCGAGGCTGGTGTCGATCAGCGCGCGGGCGTCGGGAAGGACCGCCCCCGTGAGCCGCCCGGTTCGGGCGTCGGCGTGGAAGACCTGGGTGCCCTCGGCTCTCGGGATCGCGGCTGGTCGCCGGATCAGCAGGGGTCTGACGCCTTCGCGCGACTGCAGGTCGCCGAGATGCTGCTTGACCGGCTCCGGGAGTCGGGAATCACGCAGCGCCGAGATCCCCCACGGCCCCGCCTCCTCGAGCAGCAGGAACCTGCGCACCGTCGAGGCCGTCCCCAGCTGGGGCTCCTGCTCCTCACGGCTGGCGATGCTGCAGCGGAACGACAGATCCCTCACGAGAGCTCGCGAATCCTGAGCAGACCTTCACGCACCAGCCGACGCGCCACGACCAGTCGGCTCGACTCGTCCAGCCACGGCGCGAGATCGCCGACCGGGAACGACGTGGTGTCACGGACGTGCTCCATCACCGGCCGGAGCCGCACCGGCATGCTCAGGCTGCGATCGCCCAGCAGCACCCGCAGTCGCTCGCCCTCGTCGCGCAGCACGCACGAGGCCGTGCGTCGCCGGGTCAACCAGGTGTGGTCGTCGATCGAGGGCAGCTCCACCAGGTCGAGCAGACCGCCTCCCAGGACGGGGGTGCGTGCAGCCAGGAAGCGATCGACCCGATCCTCGGCCACTTCGGCGAGGTCCAGCTCGCCCAGCTGGTCGACGTACGTCGAGACGGCCGAGGCCAGCGCCGTACGCATCGAGGCAGCCAGCGTCGTCGGGTCGGCGACACCTCCGGCGGGCAGGGACGCGTCGTAGCGGGTGTCCGCGAGGACCTGGTCGGTCAGGTCGCGCAGAGCATGGCGGAGCGTGACTTGGTTGATACCCACTGTCACGTGAAGGGACGCCTGCTCCTCGCTGCGGGCCGAGTGCGGTGTGCCGGTGGGCAGGTACATCGACAGGCCTGGCTCCAGGAGAATCTCGCGCTCCTCCCCACCCTCGACGATCTCCCAGCGCTTGCTGCCATAGGTCTGGACGACAAAGACGTCGTGACTGTCCTGGTGCCGGGCGAATCCCTGCGCACCCGGAGGCGTGAGATAGGCGTTGGCCTGGCACGGATGCCCGAGGGCGAGCTCCAGCCCCCGCACCAGCTCGGTCACCGGCGACCAGTAGCGGTGCAGCCCCTGCAGCACCACAGTGGCCCCGGCCTCGAACAGCGAGAGCACCTTGCGCCCGTCGACGAGCCCGGTCAGCGGCGAGCCCGCGAGGGTCGCGCCGCGGGTGAACCGGCCCGACGGCAGCACCGTGCCGTCCTGCACCACGCGCACGGTGGGGGTGCGCAGCGCCGACGAGGTGAGCAGCCGGTCGACGTCCTCGAGCCGGAGCAGCGACACGAGGTCGGAGGGATCGGCGTGATGCAGGTGCACCTGTGACGCCCAGACCTTCTCCACGAAGGTCTGGGCGTCACCAGTGAGCAGCTGCAGGGAGTCCACGCTCAGGCGTCAGTGCCGTCCGCGTCACTGCTGTCACCGTCGGCGACATCGGTCGAGTCGCCGTCGGTGGCGTCAGCGTCCGTGCCGTCCGCGTCACCGCCGTCACTGCTGTCACCGTCGGCGACATCGGTCGAGTCGCCGTCGGCGCCGTCGGCGTCGGCGCCGTCCGCGTCGGCGCCGTCCGCGTCGGTGCCGTCCGCGTCGCCCGACGCTCCGGGGTCCTCGCCCGGCTGCGGGTCGGTGACGATGTCGTCGTCGTTGATGGGCTCGTTGTCGTTCATTGCAGCTTCCTCTCACGGGGGCGCCTGCCGTGCGCCGGTCAACCGGGACCTACCCCACGATGCCAGGCGCCAACCAGCCCTGGCGCTCCCCACCCCAACAGGTGCCAAGATGGAGGGCATGGTGACCTCAGCGATCACGGTCTCCCACCTCGTCGTGAACCGGGGAGCCGCGACGGTCCTCCCCGATCTCAGCTTCGAGATGGCCGCCGGCCAGGTGACCGGTCTGCTGGGGCCCTCGGGGTCGGGGAAGACGACGCTGATGCGCGCCATCGTCGGGGTCCAGGTGATCGAGTCCGGCGAGGTCACCGTGCTCGGCGAGCCCGCAGGCTCCCCCTCCGTGCGGCGCCGGATCGGATACGTGACCCAGTCACCCAGCGTCTACAGCGACCTCTCCGTGATTGCCAATGTCACCTACTTCGCCCGGCTCGCCGGTGTGAGTGATCCCCGGGCGACAGCCCAAGCCGCCGTGGAGCGGGTCGACCTCGTCGGCCGGCGCGAGGCACGCGTTCGCGACCTCAGTGGCGGACAGAGCTCGCGGGTCTCGCTGGCATCGGCCCTGGTCGGTTCACCGGACCTGTTGGTCCTCGACGAGCCGACCGTGGGCCTGGACCCTGTGCTGCGCAGCGACCTGTGGTCCATGTTCCACGAGCTCGCGGACAACGGCACCGCTCTGCTCGTGTCCAGCCATGTCATGGACGAGGCGACCCGGTGTGACCGGCTGCTGCTGCTGCGCGAGGGCAGGATCATCGCCGACGAGACCCCCGACGGCCTCCTGGAGCGCACGGGTCAGCCGGATGCCGAGTCGGCCTTCCTGCACCTGATCGAGCAGGGCGACGCCGCATGAGCCCGCGACTGACCCTGGCCACGGCAGGCAGGGTGCTCGGCCAGCTCCGCGGCGACCCCCGCACCATCGGGTTGATCCTGGTGGTGCCCTGCGTGCTGCTCGGCCTCCTGGCCTGGGTGTACGACGGCACGTCGGTCTTCGACCGCGCCGGGCCCGCGCTGCTCGGCGTCTTTCCCATGGTGGTGATGTTCGTCGTCACCAGCGTCGCGACCCTGCGCGAGCGACAGTCGGGCACGCTCGAGCGGCTCTTGACCACGCCGTTGGGCAAGGCCGACCTGATGCTCGGCTACGCCTCGGCCTTCGCCCTGCTGGCGGTGCTGCAGGCGCTGGTCGCCACCACGTTCGCGGTGTGGGTGGGTGGGCTCGACGTGGCCGGGCCGCTCTGGCAGCTGATCCTGGTCGCTCTGCTCTCGGCGCTGCTCGGCACGTCGCTCGGGCTGCTCGCCAGCGGTTTCGCTCAGACCGAGTTCCAGGCCGTCCAGTTCCTGCCGGCCTTCGTGCTTCCCCAGTTCTTGTTGTGTGGACTATTAGTGCCGCGCGACCAGATGGACCAGGTCCTCCAGGTCATCTCCGACGTCCTTCCGCTCTCCTACGTGGTGGACGCGATGCTGGACGTCAGCACGAAGACCAGCCCGGACGCAGCCGAGCCGATGCTGATCCTGGTCGGCTTCATCCTGCTTTCTCTGGGCCTGGGGTCGGCGACCCTGCGCCGCCGCACGCCCTGACTCAGCTGGCGGCTGCCGGATGGGCTCGCGCCACCATGCTGCGCGTCAGCAGGAAGCCCGTGCTGGAGGAGGCGAGCATCCCGACTCCCATCGCAACTCCCGGGTCGAGTCCACTGGCAGACAGGCCCGCGGCGACGACACCCGCCAGGATCTGCTGAAGTCCGCCCAGCAACGCCGCGGCCGACGCTGCGGCGTGGGGGAACGGGTCGAGCGCGATGGCCACCGCGTTGCTGTTGACCGGGATGATCGTGGACACCGCCACGGCCACCATCGGGAGGAAGACCACGAACGGCGCCCCTGCCACCGCAGCGACCAGGACGCCCAGGGCACCCAGCAGCTGCACCAGCAGGGCTCGCTGGAGCACCCACACCGGCGATCGGTACGCCAGCAGCAGCCGGTTGAGCTGCCCGCCTGCGGCGATCCCGACCGCGAGGCCGGCGAAGACCAGTGCGAACCCCCACTCCGGCAGTCCGTAGCCGTCCATGACCACCCGTGGTGAGAACGAGATGTAGGCGAAGAGCGCGATGCTTCCCAACGCCGAGACCGTCGCAGGTCGCCCGAACTCCGTCGACCGCACGATGGTGCCGAAGGTCCGCAGCGCACCAGCGACCCCGTGGCGGGATCGTCGCGCCGGGGGGAGAGTCTCGTCCATCGCAACGACCCCGGCCAGACACAGCAGCCCGAAACCCGCCAGCAGGACGAACATCGCGTGCCATCCGCCCCAGGCCAGCATCAGGTACCCGAGCAGCGGTGCCAGCACCGGCGCCAGCATGAAGGTGAGCAGCACGGTGCCCAACGCCCTGGCGAGCTCGCGACCGCTGAGCAGGTCGCGCAGCACCGCTCGCGCGATCACGATGCCCGACGAGCCACCCAGGGCCTGCACCGCACGCAGCCCGACCATGACCGGAAGTGAGGGGGTCAGGGCGATGGCGACCGACGCGAGGCTGAAGACCACCACACCGACCATGAGCGGTCGCCGGCGACCGTACCGGTCCGACAGTGGACCCCACAGGACCTGCCCGACACCGAGTCCCAGCAGGGCGGCGGAGAAGGTCAGCTGCACCTGGCCGGTGGTGGTGTCGAAGTCCGCGGCGATCTGTGGGAACGCCGGGAGGTAGAGATCCAGCGACATCGGCCCGAACGCCGTGAGCGCAGCGAGCAGCGCGATCAACCGCCACGAGGGCCCCGCCGTCGTCACCGCCTCCTCCTCCCTCGCCACCACTGGTCCCTTGCTCCCCGGCTGAGACGAGCGGGAGGCGTCGGGGCACGGCCCCCGTGCCGTAGGCAACACTGACACCCATGGCAACCGTCCTGCTCACCGGCGCCTCAGGCTTCCTGGGCGCCCACACAGTCAGCGAGCTCCTCGACCGTGGGCACCGGGTGCGCGCGCTGGTGCGCACCCCTCGCAAGCTCGACACCGCGTTGCAGCCACTGGGGCTGCGCGCCGAGGACTCGCGGCTCGACGTCGTAGCGGGAGACATGACCGACCCCGACGTCGTCGGTGAAGCGGCTGCGGGCTGCGAGGCGGTGATCCACGCCGCCGCGGTCTACTCCTTCAAGCGCAGCGACAGGCAGACCATGCTGCGCGGCAACGTCGATGGGACCCGGATCGTCCTGGAGGCGGGCCGCGACGCCGGCGCCGGCCACCTGGTGCACGTGTCGTCGACCGTGGCGATCACCCGCAAGGGCGGGGTGGTGCTCGACCACAAGTCGCCGCTGGGTCCCGGCTTCGGCCCTTACAGCAACAGCAAGGTCGCCTCCGAGCGCGTCGCACGAGAGATGCAGGCGGCCGGCGCCCCCGTCACCATCGTCAACCCCGGCGGTGTCCTCGGTCCCCACGATCCCTATCTCGGTGAGAGCAACACCGTGGTCCTGGAGATCCTCCAGGGCCGCACGCCGGTGTTCCCCAGGGGCAGCGTCCCCTACGTCGACGTGCGCGACACCGCCGCGACCCTCGCCGCCGCGCTCGAGGTCGAGCCGGGCGGCAGGTATGTGGTGCCGGGCGAGACGGTGGCCAACCTGCACGAGCCGCTCCGGCAGGTCACCGGCCGACGACTGCCCTGCTACACGATCCCGCCGGCACTAGCGATCGCAGCCACCATGCCCGGCTACCTGACCGGGTGGCCCTTCCTCCCCGGCACCGTGGAGGCAGTGCGCATCAACGCGTGTGCCGTCGGCCTCGACCACTCCGAGACGACACGCGCGCTCGGGGTCGAGCCGCGTCCGTTGCTGGAGAGCCTGGCCGACACCGTGGCCTGGATGAAGGACGCCGGCCACCTGCGAGCCTGACGGCCAGGAACGTCAGCCCCAGGACGCCGTCAGCGCGGCGGATAGCCTTCGGGCATGAAGACGACTGCCACCGCTGTCCTCGACGTCCCGATCAGCCGCGCCTGGGAAGTGCTCGCCGATCACGAGGGCATGAGCTCCTGGGGTCCGGTCACGGTGACCCTCGATCGGCCGGGGACTCCCGAGCGCAGCGGGCTGGGGGCCGTCCGGCGCATCGTCGCCCCCGGCCCGGCACCGGCGATCGTCGAGGAGGTTGTGGTCTTCGAGCCGCAGCGGCAGCTGTCCTACCGAGCCGTGTCCGGCGTCCCCTTCCGGAACTACCGGTGCGACGTGATGCTCACCGAGGTCCCCCAGGGCACCCAGGTCGACTACAGCGTGGGTTACACCCCCCGGGTGCTCCTGCTGGAACGGGTGCCGGTGGCGCTGGTCGCGCGCGGGCTGCTCGCGGCGTACTCACGCGCGGTGCGTCGGGCCGACTGAGCCGACACCCGCTCGGGCTCCTCACTGGAACGGCCAGGGACAGCGCGCCTGGCGGTGACGCACAACCGCCACCCGATCGCCTTCCACCGCACCACGCGGCGGATCATCGAGAAGTGGCACCGCCGGCATCCGCGGCGGACGGAGCCGATGTTCTACGTGCGATCGGGCTACTCGGGTCGGCCGGGCTCTGCTGCCTACGAGTCGGCCAACTGGTGCGGCGACTACGAGACGAACTGGTCCCGCTCGACCGGGCTCCAGGCGGTCACCACCGACATCCTCAACCGTGCTGTCGGTGGCGCCTACGGGTTCCACTGCGACACCGGCGGTTACATGGACCTCGAGTCCGGCTCCGTGACGCGCGAGCTCTTCCTTCGGTGGTCGTGGCACGCTGCGCTGACACCAGGGAACCGACTCCACGGTGGGCCGGTCTTCGGCCAGAAGTTCCCCTGGAGCTTCGAGGCAAGCGCCGCGCGGACCCACCGGGCCTCCTTGCGCCTCCACCGTTCAGCCGAGCCCGACATCATGAGGCTCTGGCGCCGCGCCAAGCGCACCCGCATGCCGATCACCGGTCCCTGTGGCTGCAGTACCCCGGGATGGCGGGGACCCATCAGCTCGACCAGGAGTACCTGCTCGGCCGCGACGTGCTCGTGCCCCCGTGGTCACCGAGGGCGCTTCGACGTGCGAGGTGGTCTTCCCAGCGGGGTGCTGGCGCGACCCCCTGACCGGGAAGCACGTCCGCGGGCCGAGAACCCTGACTGTCCCCGACTCCCGGCTCCATGGGACGGCACGGACGCGACCCGCGACAGGGTCGAGCCGGTGGTGGCGACCGGTGCGCGAGACTCTCGAGCGTCTCCGGGGCCGAGGGTCAGGCCACGTGCCGCCGGGTCACTGTCGGGTTGCTGCGACGAGGCGGTCGTGCGCCTGCGGGCCGTAGCCGGTCTCGGGCACCCTGCTCCCGAGCACGAGGCCGGCCACCACCCATCCGCCGACGATCACCCACTCGTAGGGCCAGGCCAGCGCCGCGGGCATCCCCGGCAGATAGAGCACCGCCAAGCCGAGTGCAAGCACGACCGCGACGGCACCGGTCGTCTGCCCGCCCGGCGTCCGGAAGGGTCGGTCCATCTCTGGCTCGCGACGCCGCAGCACCACGAACGCCAGCGCGACCATGGCGTAGGAGATCACCAGGGCGATGCCGCCGGCGTCCACGAGCCAGATCAGTGCCTGCTCGCCGAAGATCGGCGCCAGCATCGACAGCCCGCCGAGGAACCACAGTGCGTTCACGGGGGTGCGGTGCTCCGGGTGCAACCGGCCGAACCAGGCGGGCAACATGCCCGAACGAGCCATGGCGTAGGCCAGCCGGCTCGCGCCGATCAGGAAGCCGTTCCAGGAGGTGAGAATGCCGGCGATACCACCCAGCACGAGTAGGTTGGCCATCACGCTGCTGCCCCAGAGCGCCTCCATGCCCGAGGCGACCGCGAGCTCGGAGTCGGCCAGCTCCGCCGCCGGCAGCGACGACCCGACCGTGAGCATGATCATCGTGTACCAGGCGCCGGCCAGGGCCACCGAGATCAGCAGCAGCACGCCGAGCTTGCGCAGCGGAAGGTCGATCTCCTCGGCCGACTGGGGGATCACGTCGAAACCGACGAACAGGAACGGCGTCGCGACGAGCACGCCGATCAGCCCCGCCGCGCCGCCGGCGAAGAGCGGACTCATCTCCGAGGTCGAGCCACCGACGAACGAGCCGGTCAGCAGCGCGGCCCCGACGATGAGCAGGAAGAGGACGGCCGAGATCTGCAGCATGGCCGCCGGCCGCACGCCGCGGACGTTGAGCCAGGTCATCAGCAGCGCGGCGACGATCCCCACCATGGCCCAGGTCAGGCTGACCTCGTAGTCGGCGATGGTCCACGACGGGCCGGTGTTCACGATGTCGGTGAGGTAGCCCAGCGTCGTCGGCAGCGCCACAGCTTCGAAGGCCACGACGGCCAGGTAGCCCAGAAGGAGCGTCCACGAGCAGGCGAACGCCGCCCGCGTGCCCAGCGCCCGCATCACGTAGTGGTGCTCCCCACCGGAGTGCGGCATCGCGGTCACCAGCTCGGCGTAGGTGAGCGCGATGAAGCCCATGACGACGGCGCCGAGGAGGATCCCGGCCGCCGCACCGACTGTGCCCGCGCCCTCGAGGAACTCACCGGTGAGCACGATCCAGCCGAAGCCAATCATCGCCCCGAAGGCGAGCGCCAGGACGTCGGCGCGTCCCAAGACCTTGCTGAAGCTGGCCTCACCGGATCCCGGCGAGTGTGCGATTCGGTCCTGCCCTTGAGTGGCCACGAGAGACTCCTTCGACACCGGATCCCGAGCTGTCCACTCCTCATGCTCCCCGCACCTCAGCCGAGATAACCACGAGAGCTGCCGCGGGGTCCTCGAGCCATCCGTGCCGTTGCACGTGCAACTCGATGCCTTGGGGTGCGAAGTGACGCTGAAGGGGGCCGGGTTGCACGTCGATCGGGCCCTGCACCCCTGGATCGAGCGGACAAGCGTCGGGTGGTGGTGTGGTGCGCGAGGGGGGAGTTGAACCCCCACGTCCTTTCGGACACACGGACCTGAACCGTGCGCGTCTGCCTATTCCGCCACTCGCGCCAGAAGCGAGCCAAGGCTATCCCACGCCTTGGGGGGTGCCCAAACTGGGCGGGACGGCATCGACCGCCTGGCCTTCGGGCCACCTTTCCTACCGGTTCCTGCTGCGCGACGAGGAAGAAGTTGCACGCGCGAGGACGATCTGCACCGTTCTCGACAACGGTCACGGCACGATGCGGGTCACCGCGACCGTGCCGACGTTGGCCGGGGCGATCCTGAAGAAGATCCTGGACCAGATGGCCTCCCCACGCCGCGGACGCTTCGGGGCGACCACCGACCAGATCGGCGTGGTGGGCAACCCGAACGCCCAGGGCTCGACTGGGCCCGGCGCCGCGGCGAGGCGCTGGTCTCGCTGGTCGAGCACCTGCCCACCGACCACCTGGCCGGCAAGGTCCGAGCGAAGCGAGGAGGGTGAGGTGCGAGCGGCGCGATCAGCTACGTCAGACGTACGTGAGGGGTCTCGACACGCTCGACCGACGAGGGGGCGACGTTTGATGGGACTGGCACCCGGAGCGACGGAGGAGCGGAGGGGTGGTTGGCTCCGGAGGCGGCAGCCTCGGTGTCTGGTGCCACGGTGGTCTCGACGAGCGACCGACGTGACGGGCTCGACCGATCCCGAGGGACTCGGGTAGGCCGATGCGTCCCGGGGCGCCGCGACGGAGAGCGTGCATGGATAGCATCGGCATGACAGGCACCACACCGTGGCAACGTTCGGGTGCCCGCAGGTACGGGAACAACTGCCAGTCGGGGGCATTGCGCTTCCCCCCGGTGACAGCAGACAAGCACGTGTAAGGAGGGCCCATGGGCATGCTGCAGCGGTTCGAGAGCCGTCTGGAGCACGCCGTCTCGGGGGCTTTTGCCAAGGCGTTCCGCAGCGCCGTCCAGCCGGTCGAGCTGGCGGCGGCGCTCCAGCGCGAGGTCGACAACTCCGCACAGATCCTCTCGCGCAACCGGCGTCTTGTGCCCAACACGTTCCACATCTCCCTCTCCGAGCTCGACTACGGGCGGTTGTCGCCCTACCAGGACACGCTGGTGCGTGAGCTGATCGAGATGCTGCGGGAGCACGCCGACGAGCAGCACTACGTCTTCGCCGGCCAGGTCAGCATCGACCTCGGGCAGGACGACAGTCTGGTGACCGGTCGGTTCCGCGTGCGCAGCAGCGCCACCGCCACGGTCAGCGAGACCCGCCGGTCCGGCTCCGGAGGCGGCGACAGCGGCGGATCGGGTGGCGGATCCGGCGTCGTTCTCGAGATCAACGGCACCCCTCATCCCGTGGAGCCGCCCGGCGTGGTGATCGGCCGCGGCGCCGAGGCCGACCTGCGCATCAGCGACCCCGGCATCAGCCGCCGCCATGCCGAGATCCGGGTCAAGGGCAAGGGCAAGGGCCGCGAAGCCAGCGTGGTCGACCTGGGGTCGACGAACGGCACGATGGTCGACGGGTCCCGCGTCCGGGAAGCCACCCTGCGGGACGGTCAGCGCATCCGGGTCGGGAACACCGACGTGGTCGTGAGGCTCGGCGGGAACGACTGATGCAAGAACTCACCCTGATGCTGATCAGGTTCGCCTACCTGGCGATCCTGTGGATCTTCGTCTTCGGCGCCATCTCGGTGATCAGGTCCGACATGTTCGGCGCGCGCCCTGACGGAACACCGGACCCGTCGCGCCGCGAGCAGCGGGCCCAGGACCGGGCGGCCACCAAGCGCTCCCCGAAACGCGGCCGCGGCCAGCCCTCGAAGGCGGTCGTGGTCGACGGGTCCAACTCCGGCCTCTCGGCGGCCCTCGACGAGGCGCCGATCCTGATCGGGCGCGGGCCCGACGCCGCGATCAGGCTGGACGACGACTACGTCTCCACCCGCCACGCCCGCATCGGTCGCTCCGACGACACCTGGTACGTCGAGGATCTCGGCTCGACCAACGGCACCTATATCGGCTCCCGACGTCTCACTCAGGCCACCGCCATCTCCCTCGGCGCACGCGTGCGCGTGGGCAAGACCACGATCGAGCTCAAGAAATGACCGCGGCCTCCGACCACCCGACCCGCGACAGCGGCAACGAGCCCGGGAGCGGCAGCTTGCGGCTTCGTTACTCCGCTGTCTCCGACGTCGGTCGGCACCGCAAGGACAACCAGGACTCCGGCTTCGCCAGCGAGCGGCTGCTGGTGGTGGCAGACGGTGTGGGCGGCCAGGCCTTCGGTGACGTGGCCTCCTCCACCGCAGTTCATCTGATGCGCCGCCTGGAGCGCGCCGGCGACGACGACCCGGAGGCCACCATGGTCGACGGCGTCGGGGGGACCGGTTCAGAGGACTCCCTGGCCGCGCTCGCCGGAGCCGTGCACCGCATCCACGACCGCCTTGCCGAGATGGTCGAGCAGGACAGCGAGCTCGACGGCACCAGCACGACGCTGACGGCCGGTCTTTTCGACGGGTCCACCCTCGCCTTCGCCCACGTCGGCGACAGCCGGGCCTACCTGCTGCGCGATGGCCAGCTGCGCCAGCTGACGACCGACCACACCTTCGTGCAGACCCTCATCGACGAGGGCCGGATCACCGAGGCGGAGTCGCGGGTCCACCCCCACCGCAACATCATCCTCAAGGCCGTCGACGGCGTGCACGACTCCGACCCGGACCTTTTCGTGGTCGAGCTGCGCAGCGGCGACCGCGTCATGCTGTGCAGCGACGGCTGCTCCGGCGTGCTCGACGAGACCGACATCGTGGCCCACCTGGGCGACGGCACCGTGGACTCCGCGGCCCTGGAGCTGGTGCGCGCCAGTCTCGACGCCGGCTCCACCGACAACGTCACCGTGGTCACCGCCGAGGTGGTCGCCTCCGCCGCCGAGGACGACCCGGAGTCGGCGGCGGCAGCGGTCGGTCCGCTGCTGGTCGGCGCTGCGGCGACGCAGCCGCGGCGCGGGATGCTCTCCCGCATCCCCTTCCGTCGCCAGAGCGACACCGGTGAGCTGGACCCGGTCGACCACGAGGTCGACGACGAGGAGCTGCGCTACGCGCCGCGACCACCGAGTCATCGCCGGGGGCTGCGGCTCGGCCTGTTGGTCCTGGTACCGCTCCTCTTGCTGGTGGCTGCGGCGATCGGTGGCTACAACTGGACCCAGAAGCAGTACTACGTCGCCGCCGACGGCCCCCAGGTCGCGGTCTACAAGGGCGTCCAGATGGATCTGCCCGGCGTGGCGCTCTCCGACATCTTCGAGACCTCCTCGCTGCGCACGGAGGAGCTTCCGGAGTACGACCGTGGCCTGGTCGAGGACGGCATCGTCGCGGACTCGCTGAGCGATGCGCGCACGATCGTGGACAACCTCGAAGAAGCCGCGGCGCGGCGTGCCGCCGAGGAGTGCCCCAAGCCACGCAAGTCAGGCCCCGGCGACCGCAAGGGCTCGGGTACGACCGAGCCGGCACCGGAGGGCCTCGACTGCCCGCCGCAGCAGAGCGGCTCGGGCTCCGGCTCGAATGACGGGCCCGGTCAGGACCCCAGTGACGGGCCCACCAGTCAAGGCACCCGAGCATCCGGTGACGGCGCGGGGAGCGAGCCGCGATGAGCGTGCTCGCGCCGATGCAGCAGCTCGTCTACCGCAGCCGGCGCGGTGCCGAGCTCCTCCTCACCCTGCTCGCGCTCGCGGTCGGCATCGGCGCCTACGCCGCCGTCGGGCTGGGAGTCAAGGAGACGCTGCCGGTCGGGATGATGGGCTACTCGCTGTGGCTGGCAGCGCTCGCGATCGGGGCCCACCTCGTGGTCCGCTTCACCGCCCCGTACGCCGACCCCGTGCTGCTGCCGGTCGCGACCGCGCTCAACGGCCTCGGGCTGGCGATGATCTACCGGATCGACCTGGCCTCGAACACCGACTACTCGGCCAAGCAGCTGCTGTGGGCCACCCTCGGCGTGGCGCTGTTCTCCGCGGTCCTCATCGGTCTGCGTGACCACCGGCGGCTCCAGGCCTACACCTACGTGTCGGGTCTGGCAGCGGTGGTCCTGCTCCTGCTGCCCCTGGTGCCGGGGCTCGGCCGGGAGATCAACGGCTCCCGGATCTGGATCGGTATCGGCAGCTTCTCCTTCCAGCCCGGTGAGGTCGCCAAGGTGTTGCTGGTCGTCGCCTTCGCCAGCTACCTGGTGCTGCACCGCGACGCGCTGGCGCTGGCGGGGCGGCGCATCGTCGGCATCGACCTGCCCCGCGGTCGCGACCTGGGTCCGATCCTGGCGATGTGGCTGATCAGCCTGGGCATCCTGGTCTTCCAGCGTGACCTGGGCTCGAGCCTGTTGTTCTTCGGGATGTTCGTGGTGATGCTCTACGTCGCCACGGAGCGACCCGGCTGGTTGTTCGTGGGCGGGGCGATGTTCGCCGCCGGGGCACTGCTGGGCTACACCCTCTTCAGTCACGTTCAGCTGCGCGTGGCCGGCTGGCTCGACCCCTTCTCCGACACCGACAAGTACGGCCAGATCGTCGAGGGGATGTACGGCATGGCGTGGGGCGGGCTGGTCGGCCGCGGACTGGGTCAGGGCGAGCCCTGGCGGATCCCCTTCTCCTACTCCGACTTCATCGTCGCTGCGATCGGTGAGGAGCTGGGCCTCACCGGCATCCTGGCGGTGCTGCTGCTGTTCGGCCTGCTGGTCGAGCGAGCCTTGCGCACCGCGCTGCTGGCTCGCGACGGCTTCGGCAAGCTGATGGCTGCCGGTCTCGGAGTGATGTTCGCACTGCAGGTGTTCGTGGTCGTCGGCGGCGTGACGAAGCTGATCCCGCTGACCGGCCTGACCACTCCGTTCATGTCCTACGGCGGGTCGTCGCTGGTCGCCAACTGGGTGGTCGTCGCGCTGCTGCTGCGGATCAGCGACCAGGTGCGCCGACCGGCCCCCGACCTGTCCGACAGCTCCGACTCGGACACCGAGACGACCCAGGTGGTGAGGCTGCGGTGAACCGTCCGATCCGGACGCTCTCCATCGGGGTCATGGTGCTGTTCCTGGCCCTGCTGCTCAACGCCACCTACCTGCAGTACGTCCAAGCCGGCGACCTGAACAACCGTGCCGACAACCGGCGGGTCCGTGACGCGGAGTTCTCCCGCGAGCGGGGTGCGATCCTGGTGCGCGGTCGACCCGTCGCCGAGAGCAAGCCGGTCGACGACCAGTTCGAGTTCCAGCGGCGCTACCCGCAGCCGCTGAAGTACGCCCACACCACCGGCTACTTCTCCTACATCTACGGCTTCTCCGGTGTCGAGGCCAGCCAGAACGAGGTGCTCTCCGGCAGCGACCCGCGGCTGTTCGTCAACCGCGTCGTCGACACCCTGAGCAACAGCCAGCCCGCCGGCGGCTCGGTGAGCCTGACCACCGACCCCAAGGTCCAGGACGCCGCCTTCCAGGGCATCCAGGCGCTGGGCGCCGACGCCAAGGCCGCGGTGGTCGCGCTGGAGCCCAGCACCGGCAAGATCCTGGCGATGGTGTCGAACCCCACCTACGACCCCAACCTGCTCGCCACCCACGACCTCTCCGCCTCCGAGGACGCGTGGAAGCGGCTGACCTCCGACGAGGACCAGCCGATGGCGAACCGCGCCACCCAGGAGATCCTGCCGCCGGGGTCGACGTTCAAGCTGGTCACCGCCGCCGCCGCGCTGGAGAACGGCTACGACGCCGACTCCCAGGTCCCGGGCGGGGCCAGCCTCGACCTGCCGCAGACCGACAAGGACCTGCCCAACGACAGTGGCGGGAGCTGCGGTGGCGACCAGATCAGCCTCACCCAGGCGCTGATGGTCTCGTGCAACGTGGCCTTCGGCGACCTCGGCCTCGAGCTCGGCGAGGACACGCTGCGCGAGCAGGCCGAGAAGTTCGGCTTCGGGAGCCGTTTCTTGCAGGGGATCTCGCCGCAGGCGGTCAGCGTGTTCCCCGACGAGGCGCCCGGGCCGTTCGCGGCGTACTCCGCGATCGGTCAGTACGAGGTCGCAGCCTCGGTGCTCCAGATGGCCCAGGTCACGGCCACCATCGCCAACGGCGGCCAAGGGATGGTGCCCTACATCGTCGACGAGGTGCGGGCCCCCGACCTCAGCGTGCTCGACAAGACCTCGAGCGAGGAGATGCCGCAGCGCGCGATGAGCGCCTCGAACGCCTCCGCGCTCACCGACATGATGGTGGCGGTCGTGCAGTCCGGCACCGGCACCACCGCCCAGATCAGTGGCACCGAGGTGGCCGGCAAGACCGGCACCGCGCAGAGCGCTGAGGACCGCCCGCCGTACGCCTGGTTCGTCTCCTTCGCCCCGGCCGACGACCCGCAGGTGGCCGTCGCCGTGGTGGTCGAGGACGCCGGTGTCGCCCGCGACTCGATCTCCGGAAGCGGACTCGCCGCACCGATCGCCCGAGCTGTCATGGAGGCGGTGATCCAGTGAGTGACGAGACCCCGCGCTACGACCGGCAGCACGTCATCGCCACCGGCGGCATGGGCAAGGTCTGGTCCGCCCATGACACCGTCCTGGACCGTGACGTCGCCCTGAAGGTGTTGAAGGACGAGTACGCCGGCGACGAGCACTTCCGGCAGCGCTTCGCCGCCGAGGCCCGTCACGCCGCACGCCTGCAGCACCCCAACGTCGCCGCGGTGCTGGACTACGGCGAGCTCCCCCCGACCGACGAGCATCCCGACCCGCGCCCCTACCTGGTGATGGAGCTCGTGGACGGTGAGCCGTTGTCCAACCTGCTCACCGAGGGTCGTCCGATGCCCGCGGAGACCGCCAGCGACATCGTCGCCCAGGCTGCCACCGGCATCGCGGCGGCTCACGCCGCCGGCATCGTGCACCGCGACGTCAAGCCCGGCAACCTGCTGGTGACGCGGGACGGCACGGTCAAGGTCACCGACTTCGGCATTGCGCGTGCGGCTGACGCCGCCTCGCTCACCATGACCGGCCACATCATGGGCACCCCCCACTACCTCTCCCCGGAGCAGGCCGAGGGCGGGGTGGCGACGCCTGCCAGTGACGTCTACGGCCTGGGCATCGTGCTCTTCGAGTGCCTCGCGGGCCACAAGCCCTTCGCCGGTGACAGCCCCGTGGTCACCGCGATGCAGCACGTCACCGAGCCGCTCCCGCCGTTGCCCGACGACGTGCCGAGCTGGTTGCGCGCCGTCGTGGAGCAGGCCACGGCCAAGGACCCGGCGGTGCGGCACCGCGACGCGGGCGAGCTGGCCGCGGCCCTGAAGTCCCAGGGTGCGTCCGGCGGAGGAGCCACCTCGGTGATCCCCGCCACCGCCGCGGCGACCCGGGTGACCGAGCGGCGCACGGACGAGCCGGTCGCGACCGACTCGCGCAAGCCTCGAGGTGGGCCCTCGGCCACCACGTTGGTCGTCATCGCCCTGCTGGTGCTGATCCCGCTGCTGGTCTGGGGCATGATCAACGCCGCCGACGACCCCGCCGAGGAGCCCGGTGTCCAGCAGGTGGAGGTCGACCCCGACGACTACGTCGGACGGCCCTACGAGGATGCCGCCGCCGACCTCGAGGACGACGGCCTCAACCCGGTGCGCGACGAGCGCGCCAACCCCGGCGGCGAGGAGCCTGACACCGTCAGCGCGGTGAGCCCCTCCGGCACGGTCGACGAGGGCGAGACCATCACCCTCGAGGTGTGGGGGGCAGCTCCCGAGCCCACGGATGACCCGGGGCAGGGCGACGGTCAGGGGCAAGGCCAGGGGCAGGGGCAAGGCCAGGGGCAGGGGCAGAGCACTGGCCAGACTCAAGGGCAGAGCAGCAGCCCCCCCGCGACGACGCCGAGCACTCCGGAGAGCACCGCCAGCTCCGGTGACGGCATCACCGGGGGCTAGGAGCGATGGAGCAAGGAGTGCGGCTCGGAGGTCGCTACGAGCTCGGGCACGAGCTCGGCCGTGGCGGGATGGCCGAGGTCAGCCACGGCACCGACGTCCGGCTGGGTCGCGAGGTCGCGATCAAGCGGCTTCGCAGTGACCTGGCCACCGACTCCACGTTCCAGGCACGCTTCCGCCGCGAGGCGCAGGCCGCCGCCGGGCTCAACCACCCCAACATCGTCGCGGTCTACGACACCGGCGAGGAGATGGCGCCCGACGGCAGCCACGTGCAGCCCTACATCGTCATGGAGTACGTCAAGGGCCGGACCCTGCGCGAGGTGCTGAACAACGGCCGCAAGCTGCTCCCGGAGCGCGCCCTGGAGATCATGGACGGCGTCCTGAACGCCTTGGAGTACAGCCACCGCGCCGGCATCGTGCATCGCGACATCAAGCCGGGCAACGTGATGCTGACCCCGGGTGGCCAGGTCAAGGTGATGGACTTCGGTATCGCTCGGGCGGTGACCCAGGCGACCTCCAACGTCACCCAGACCTCGGCCGTGGTCGGCACCGCGCAGTACCTCTCTCCCGAGCAGGCGCGCGGGGAGACCGTGGACTCCCGCTCCGACATCTACTCCGCCGGTTGCCTGCTCTACGAGCTGTTGGCGGGGCGACCGCCGTTCGTGGGGGACTCGCCGTTCTCGGTCGCCTACCAGCACGTGCGGGAGCAGGCCGAGCCTCCCTCGACCCACAACCCGGACATTCCGCCGGTGCTCGACGCGATCGTGATGAAGGCACTGGCCAAGCGGGTCGAGGACCGTTACCAGAGCGCGGACCAGATGCGGGTCGACGTGCAGCGCTACCTCGATGGTCAGCCGGTCGATGCCCCGACGGCCGTGGCGGCGGCTCCTGTGGTGCCGTCGACGGAGCCGGAGACCAGCTTCTTCGCGGTCTCGGAGGGCGGCCCCTCGGAGGATGACCGCCGACGCCGCGCAGGTCCGATCATCGCGTTGGTCATCGTGATGCTCCTGCTGCTCGCGGGCGCGGTCTGGGCCGGGCTGACGCTGTTCGGGGGTGACGACATCGAGCAGGTGAGCGTCCCCCGGGTCACCAACATGACGCAGGCCAACGCGACCCGTCGACTCCGGCAGGAGGGGCTGGAGGTCGGCGCCGTGGAGCGGGTCAACGACGAGGAGGTACCGAAGGATCGCGTCATCAGCCAGGACCCGGACGAGGGCCAGGTCGTCGACACCGGGAGCAAGATCGACCTGGTGATCTCTGCGGGCAAGGAGGACGTGGTCGTCAAGTACGTCGTCGGCATGCCCAAGAAGGAGGCTGCCAAGGTGCTGCGCAACCTCGGCCTCAACGTCGACTTCGAGACCCGGGCCTCCACCGAGGACAAGAACGTCGTGATCGAGACCGACCCCAACGCGGGCGAGACGGTGCCCGCCGGGAGCACGGTCACGCTGGTCCTCTCCGAGGGGCAGGTCAGCGTCCCCTCGGTCGTGGGTCGCACCGAGGACGAGGCGCGCCAGACCCTGGGAGACGCGGGCTTCCAGGTCTCGGTGACCTACGACGACTCCACCCGGTCGCAGAAGGGCATCGTCCTGCGCCAGGACCCCTCCGGCAACTCCGAGGCACCCGAAGGTTCTGAGGTCACCATCACCGTGTCCGACTACGAGGAGCCCGCGCCGAAGCCGACCCCGAAGCCGACCTCCAAGCCGACCTCGAAGTCACCGAGCCCCAGCAGCACCGCGACGGCACCCTCGAGCGCTGCCACCACCGGCTCGAAGGGGCCCTGAGCTCAGAGGGGGCCCTGAGCTCAGGCCGGCCTGGCGTACTGCAGCTCGACCGGGGCTGCATAGGCCGGCGCGACGATCTCCTCGGGCTCCTCCAGCTCCCAGACCAGCTGCCAGATGTCCACGGCCTGGAGGTAGGCCCGGACGTAGGGGTTGGCGCCCAGCGCCCGCTCCAGGCGCTCCGGGTCGCCGATCGCGGCGATCCGGTACGGCGGGGAGTAGGGCACTCCGTTGAGGATCACGGTGTTGCCCACGCACTTGATGCCGGTGGTGGAGATGATGCGGACGCCCTGGATCGTCATCGCCTCGGCACCGCCTTGCCACAGCGCGTTGGCCACCCCTTGGATGTCCTGCTGATGCACGATCGCGTTGTTGACCGCGTCGCCGGCGGAGGCCAGCACCTCCTCGGGGGCGTCGTCGAGGGTCACCACGACGCCGGGGCCACGCAGCTCCTCCAGCCCGGCAGCGACGCGCGTCGAGACGCCCTGCTGCTGCAGGCGGCGCAGCTCGGAGTCGTCGGAGGAGCCGCGCAGCTCGGCGATGTCGTCGTTGAGCCCCTGGATCTCCTCGCGCAAGCCGGTCAGCCGCCCGCCTTCCTCGCGCGCGAGGTCGGCCAAGTTGTCATAGCGGCCGGGTCGCAGGTCGGTGCCCGCCGACTCGCGCGCGCTGGTGACCATGAGCAGCCCGGCAGCGGCGAAGACCACCACGCTCACCACGCGTGCCACGATGCCACGACCACCACCCCGACGCTCTGTGCCTGCCATGCCACCTCGTCGTCTCTGCTCGTTGACTACGCTAACCGACGCAAGCATTGCACCCCCGATCGCACAGGAGTCACCGTGTCGAAGCCGCGCAGCTCGGCCAGCACCACCGCAACCGCCCCGTCCCGTGAGTTCTCGGTCGTCGCGACCGGGCTGGCGGTGCTGCTGTTCGCGGCGGGGGTCAGCTACGTCGTGTACTACCTGACCGGCGTGCTCGACGACGGCACGCCGAAGCGGCTGGCCGATCTCGGTGACTGGAACTGGCTGATCGGTTTCGGCCTGATCTTCGTGGGGCTGGCCGCCGGCGCCCGACCCGGCACCCCCCTGGGGCGTGGCCGCGGCGTGGTGGTCGGGATGCTGACCTGCTTCCTGGTGGGCCTGCTGTGGATCATCGTCTACTACATCACCAGCCAGGACGCCTCGGTGCCGCTGATCCGCGAGCTCGGCAACTACAACCTGCTGGTCGGCATCTCCTTCATGGCCGTGGGTTTCGTCTACGCCACGCACTGGGAATGATCCACACCTGTGGACTTCGGTGTGGGTAACTACACCTGTGTAGTTACCCACAGGTTTTTCCCCCGGTGTGGGAAACCTGTTCCGGCTTCTCAGCCGAGCATGGCCGAGCGCGTCACGGTGAGCAGGACCAGCGCCACCGAGGTCACCGACACCCACAGCACCTGCCAGCGCGTGCGGTTCTCGCGCGGTGAGTAGACCAGCGCGGCACCGACCAACATCCCCCCGATCAGTCCCCCCAGGTGCCCCTGCCAGGAGATGAACTGCGCGCCCATCACGGTGATCACGGTGTTGATGCCGAGCAGGGCGAGCAGCGCCCGGGTGTCGGCGCCGATCTTGCGGGCGACGATCAGCAGTGCCCCCATCAGCCCGAAGATCGCCCCGGAGGCACCGATCGTGATCGAGCCCGGTGCGGCCAGCCAGAGCACCGTGACCGATCCGGCCAACCCGGACAGCAGGTAGAGCACGGTGTAGCGCAACCGGCCGAGCATCATCTCCAGCTGCGGACCGAGGATCAGCAGCGCCATCAGGTTGAAGAAGATGTGCCAGACCTCGAGGTGGGTGAACATCGAGGTCAGCAGCTGCCAGACCGCCCCGTCGGCCACGCCTTCGGCGTAGTAGGGGTTGCCCTGGGTGTCCACCAGGAAGCTGCCGACCGGCATCAGGCCGAGCTCGCCCAGCAGCAGGCTGCGCCGGCCACCGGTCGCGGCGAGCAGCAGGAATACCGCCACATTGATCCCGATCAGGGTCAGCGTCACCACCGGACGGCCGGACCGGAGTCGGCCTCCGTACGGCGTGCGGCCCTGTCTGGTCTGCTTGGCGCCGGCCTTCACGCACTCAGGGCACTGGAACCCCACGGCGGCATCTCGCATGCAGTCGGGGCAGATCGGACGATCGCACCGCTGGCAGCGGATGTAGGTCTCGCGCTCGGTGTGCCGGTAGCAGACCGGCACACCGGTCTCGGGCGTGCTCAGCGTTCCTCGACCACGACGCTCTCGATCACCACGGGGTCCACCGGCCGGTCCATCGGGCCGGTGGGCGTGGTGCCGATCGCGTCGACGACGCGACGGCTCTCCTCGTCGGCGACCTCGCCGAAGATGGTGTGGCGTCGGTTGAGGTGGGGGGTCTCACCGAGGGTGATGAAGAACTGCGAGCCGTTGGTGCCGGGTCCGGCGTTGGCCATCGCCAGCAGGTAGGGCCGGTCGAAGGCCAGCTCGGGGTGGAACTCGTCCTGGAACTGGTAGCCGGGCCCGCCACGGCCGTCGCCGCGCGGGCACCCACCCTGGATCATGAAGCCCTCGATGACCCGGTGGAAGGTGAGGCCGTCGTAGAAGTTGCCGGTGGTGGGCTGCTGGGTCTCGGGGTCGGCGTACTCCTTGCGACCCGTGGCCAGCTCGACGAAGTTGCCCACCGTGACCGGCGCGTGGTTGGGGAACAGCTGGATCGCGATGTCCCCCTTGTTGGTCTTCAAGGTTGCGTACTGATCAGCCACTCCCGGGCCCTTCTGTGTTGGCTTTGCGTGGTCGCCTACGTGGTCGCGTCGCGACGATGTGTCGCGAGCGCTGTCACCCTCTGGGTGCCGGCTCCGATCCTCTCACCACCGACAAGCAGGAGGTTTCCCGGTATCGGCACCGGGCACGGTTGTGCTAGGCAGGGACCGTCCGCGCCGCGCCGCGGACTCAGCAAGCCCCGACTCCGCCAGACACAACCAAGGAGATCCGATGAGGTCCTCGAAGAAGGCGTCCCCGTTGAGCCAGGTCGTCGATCAGGCCAAGGCCCATGCCCACGACCTGGGCGACCGGGTCGGACCGGCGGTCGAGGACGCCCGAGAACGACTCACGCCGGTGGTGGACGACGCCCGCGACCGGATCGGGCCCGCCGTCGACGATGCACGCGAGCGGTGGATCCCCGCAGCCGAGAAGGCCGCGGCCGACGCGCGCGTCGCCGCGCGGGACGCCGCCGACCGGGCCAAGCCTCATGCTCAGGCCGCCAAGGCCGCGGCTGCCGCCCGGACCGCGGAGGCCGCCCGCAAGGTCGCCACGAAGCTGGACGAGAACCTTCCCGATGACCGCACCCCCGCGATCGTCACCGAGCACTCCGAGGCCAAGAAGGGCGGCAAGCTGAAGAAGCTGCTGATCCTGGCTGGGCTCGGTGCCGCCGCTGCGTACGTCGCCAAGCGTCTGTCCGGATCGCAGGAGCCCGAGTGGCAGTCGGTCCAGCCACCCGCGCCCGCTCCGCGCCAGGCCGCGGGCGCGCCCACGCCCGCCGGGTCGGACACCGCGGTGAGCGCTGCTGCCCCGCAGGCCGGTGCACCCGCATCAGGTCCGGCCGGCGACGACCCCCGCGATGCCGCCGGAGCCTCGCCGGACGAGGCTGCAGCGGACCGCACCAATGAGCCGCACCCGCCGACCACCCCGGACAACCCCGCGGAGGACGTCGACGTCAAGAAGTGACGTCGAGCCGTCCCGCGCCACCGGCGATCTGCGCACGGACTCGCCGGGTGGCGCGGTGCTCTGCCCAGAAGGACGCGATCGGCACGGTGCCCAGTGCCAGGGTGACCAAGGTGAAGCCGAGCTCCCACCGTGCCTTGCGGGACAGGATGAAGGCGAGCAGCACGAAGAGCATGTAGAGCCATCCGTGGGCGACTCCGAGGTACTGCGAGATCGCGTCACCCAGTCGCTCGCCGTCGCTGCCCACCGGGAACCACGAGGGATCGACCTCGTGGGCGTAGTGCAGGGGAAGACCGACCAGGCACAGGATCACCAGCAGCACGCCGACGACATTGGCCAGGACCCGGTAGCGCTTCAGCGCCGTGGCCAGGCCTGCTCTGTCCACAGCGCCGGGGTCCTCAGGTGTGGTGCTCACACGCCGGAGGCTACCGGGGGTTCCTCGTGCAGCATCCGGGCCTCCACGACCGCGTCACGCGTCCAGCGCCACCACAGGTAGAGCGCGAAGCCGGCGAAGACCCACCACTCCAGGCCGTAGAGCAGGTTGCGCAGCGCGGTCGAGGCCGGTGGCTTGGGCAGCGACTCGGGGGTGACGGGGCTCAGATCGCCGCGGGCGCCGGCGGGATCCCGCAGGATCACGTAGCCGCTGTAGAGGTCCCGCTGGGTGTATCGAAGCAGGTCGGCGGTGCGCAGTGCGGGGAGCAGCCGGTCCCCGGGGTCGGGGTCGGAGTCCCCCTGCTCCACCGGTTGCAGCCACCCGGTCAGCTCGACGACGCCGCCACCGGAGGGGCCGGCCACCCCTCGTGCCGGCGAGGGCGCCCACCCGAGGACGACCGGCACAGCGGCGTCGCAGGTCGACCCGGCTCCGCACACCTCCAGCAGCGCCACCTGCCACACACCGCTGTCGGCCCCGGTGGCAGTTCGACGGCGGTCGGTGATGAAGAGCGGGTCGCTCTGGGCCCATCGTCCGGTGGTGGTCACCGGCCGTCCGACGTTGCCGGCCGGGAAGGGGTCGTCGGGGCCGAGCACCTCCTCGAGGGCCCGGGGGTCCTCCTCGGCGAGCTGCAGGGCGCGGTCCTCGCGACTGGCCTGCCATGCCTGGATCTGCCACCAGCCGAGCCAACCGGCGAAGCCCACCGCCAGCACCGCGACCAGGTGCAGCGCGACGAGCCGTGGCCCCAGCAGGACCCGGGCCGTGGAGGACATGCTCCCGAGCCTACGGCGGCCGAACAGGCCCCGCCGCCGGGTGTCGGACTGTGACAGGCTGACGCGGTGACCCGGATCCGACACCTCAGCTGTGCCTCGATGTGCCCCAGCGCCGGACGCGTGGGCCTGGTGCCACGCGAGCTGGTCGCTCACTGTCTCCTGGTGGAGACCGATGACCGGCTGGTGCTGGTCGACACCGGCTTCGGGGTCGACGACGTCGAGCAGTACACCAGCCGGTTGGGCCCCACGGCGCGACTGCTCGGCATGCAGCGCGACGCCTCGCTCGCCGCGGTGCACCAGCTGAGCGAGCTGGGGCATGCCGTCGAGGACGTGACCGACATCGTGGTCACCCACCTGGACCTCGATCACGCCGGTGGCCTGCCCGACTTCCCCCGCGCCCGGGTGCACGTGCACGCCCGGGAGCTGGCGGCGGCGCGCGACCCGTCACCTCGAGAGCGGACGCGTTACGTGGCCGCCCAGTGGGAGCACGGCCCGCTGTGGCAGGAACACACAGAGGGCGGCGACACCTGGATGGGCTTCGCCTCGGTCAAGGCCGTGGCGGACGACGTGGTGATGGTGCCGCTGCACGGCCACACCCAGGGCCACTGCGGGGTCGCGGTCCGTCGTCCCACGGGTGGCTGGTTGCTGCACGCCGGTGATGCCTACTTCTACGCCGGCGACAAGGAGCAGCCGCGCCACTGCCCCCCTGGTCTGCGGGCCTTCCAACGACTGCTCGCGGTGGACAACGGGGCCCGACGTCACAACCTGGAGCGGCTGCAGGAGCTGCACCGCAGCAGGGCGGACGAGGTCACCGTCTTCAGCGCCCACGACAAGGGCGAGCTCGACGCGCTGAGAGCCGGTTGAGGCCCTCGATCAGGCGCGGCCCCGGCGTGGCTGGGTGAGCAGCAGACGCACGCAGTGGTCGACCAGCTGCTCCCGGGTCACCGAGAGCTGTCCGGCCAGGTAGGCGTGGAACAAGCTCATCAACGCACCCATGTAGCCGGTGGCGATCAGGTCCCGATCGGCCGCGGAGGTCCGTGGGGACAGCTGGGAGCGAATCATGGCCATCCCCTCGGGGATGCTGCGCAGGCCGCGGTCGGCCAGCGTGGGCTCGGCGAACGGCGCCACCAACAGCACCCTGCCCTTGCGGGGGTCGTCCACGATCAGCTCCACCATGGAGTCCACTGCGGCACGCGCGGTGTCCGCAGGTCGCTGCAGTCCGGCGGTCGCCTCGATCAGGGTCCGCCGGGCCTCGTCGACCACGAGGTCGTAGACCGCAGCCACCAGCTCGTCACGGTCGGAGAAGCTCTCGTAGAAGTAGCGTTCGGTCAGCTGCGAGTGCCGACAGACCGCGCGCACCGACAGGGCGGTCGGCTCGTCGGCGCCCAGCAGGTCCAGACCTGCCTCGAGCAGGCTCGCACGGCGCGCGGCGCGACGGTCGGCCAGCGTCGTGCCTCCCCAGCGCCGGGCTGGTTCCCCACGAGTGGTCTGGGTCACTGGTTCACCCTTCACCGCAGTGTCGGCCGATCGTGCGCTCCGCCACGGAACGTCCCCTGACGCCACCAAGTCTGACTACACTCGTTGTCAGTGGTCCCGCGAGAGTCACGGTAGCGCAGCACCCATCCTCCCAGGAGGTCTTCCGTTGAGTGCACCCCCCGCCCGCCTGCCCGACGAGGGGTCACACCCCACACCCCCGGTCACGGCGGTCCGGGGCGTCGACCCGCAGGTCGAGCAGCGGGAGATCCGCGAGCAGCGACGGGCGTTGCGCGGCAAGGTGGACGGGGTCGGTGCGGTGCTGGCCGGAGGTGCCAACGTGGTGCTCCAGCTCTCGTGGCCAGAGGTCGGCCGGGGCGTGCTCGAGTCGCCGGTGAAGTCCGGCAGCGTGCGCCACCACCCGATCAAGCGGACGCGCACCACGCTGACCTACATCGCGGTGGCGATGTACGGCGATGCCGACACCCGGGCGGCCTACCGCGAAGCAGTCAACGGGTCGCACCGCCAGGTGCGGTCCGCTCCGGGTGCGGAGGTTCGTTACAACGCCTTCGACCGGCGCCTGCAGCTGTGGGTGGCCAGCTGCCTCTACTACGGCGCTCGTGACATGGCGATCCGGATGCACGGCGAGCTCGACGACGAGACCGAGCGGATGCTGCTCGAGGTGGGCAAGCGCTTCGGCACCACGCTCCAGGTGCCGGAGGAGATGTGGCACGAGGACACCGAGGACTTCCAGCGCTACTGGGCCGAGGGCATCGAGCGCGCCTCGATGGACCAGGAGACCAAGCGCTTCCTCCGCGGCATCATCAATGCCTCGGTGCTGCCCTCCCCGGTGGGCTGGGTGATGAGCCCTGTCGTCCGGTTCTACAACACCGGTTTCCTCCCGCCGGAGCTGCGCGAGATCCTCGAGCTGGACTGGAGTAGCGGCAAGGACCTGGCCCACATCGCCTCGCTGCGGATGCTCGGTGCGGGGTTGAGGCTCTTCCCGGACTTCGTCCGCAGCTTCCCGTTCAACGCGCTGCTGCTGGATGTGAAGGTCCGGCGCAGGCTCGGCAAGCGGCTGGTCTGAGTCGACATGAGTGCCGAGCCCACACCGCAGGCGCCGTCCCGGACCGCCGGCGTGGACCCACGTTTCGGGCCACCCCCTGCCCGCGCCAGACGCGGCAGCACGCTGCCGGCTCCGGACCCGAGCTTCGACGTGCGGCCCTGGATCGACTTCGTCGCCGCTGCTTTCGGCGGTGGCGCGAACGTGGTGATGCAGCTCTCCTGGCCCGAGGTCGGGTACGGCGTGCGCGAGAGCGTCGTCGACAGCGGCAAGATCTTCGTCCACCCCTGGAAGCGGGCGCGCACCACGGGCACCTATCTCGCCGTGGCGATCATGGGCACCGACCGCGACCGGGAGATCTTCCGCAAGGCGGTCGACACCGCTCACCAGCGCGTGCGCTCTGACGAGGAAGCCCCGGTGCAGTACAACGCCTTCTCGGTCGAGCTGCAGAAGTGGGTCGGCGCTTGTCTGATCATGGGGCCCTGGGACTACTACTGCCGGGTCTTCGGGGAGCCCGACGCGTGGACCGCCGAGCAGTTCTACCGACACGCCTCACGGATGGCCACCTCGCTCCAGGTCCCCGAGGCGATGTGGCCTGCGACGTTCGCTGAGTTCTGGGAGTACTGGGAGGCCGGCAAGCAGCGGATCAACATCGACGAGCCCACCCGGCTCTACCTCGACGACATTCTCGACGCGACGTTCCTGCCCCCGTGGGCACGGTTGCTGGACCGTGGCTTCGTGCGGTGGGTGAACACCGGTTTCCTGCACCCCGAGTTCCGCGAGGCGATGGGGCTGCGCTGGACCGAGCGCGACGAGCGCAAGCTGCGCCAAGTGATGCGCGCGATCCGCTTCCTGCGCAGGGTCACCCCGAGCCTGCTCTGGCGGTTCCCGGTCCACCTGAACATCTGGGACGTGCGGATCCGGCATCGCCTGGGCGTCCGTATCCTCTGATCTCGCCTGAAGTCGCCTCCACATCCCCCGCCCGCACCTGTGAGGGAGGGTGCGGCCGTACGATGGCGGTATGCGGATCCGACTGGCCATCGTCAACGACTACGAGGTGGTCGTGCGTGGCTTGGCCGAGATGCTGCGTCCCAGTGAGGTCTTCGACATCGTCGAGCTGACCTCGCAGCGTGAGGTGGAGCACGACGTCGACATCGCGTTGTACGACACCTTCGCCCAGACCCAGGGCGACGGCCCCGGGGTCGGGGAGCTGCTGGAGAACCCTCGGGTCTCGAAGGTCGTGGTCTACTCGTGGAACGTGCAAGAGCGCCTGGTGCAAGCCGCCGTCGACCGCGGGGCCGCTGGTTACCTCTCCAAGACCATCACCGCCGAAGAGCTCGCGCAGGCGCTGCAGCGGATCCACGCCGGTGAGCGGATCCACGCCAGCAGCCAGGAGGACAAGCCGCTGGTGGGCGGCGACTGGCCGGGCCGGGAGCAGGGCCTGACCGCCCGCGAGTCGGAGGTGATCGCCCTGATCACCCAGGGCCTGTCCAACCAGGAGATCGCCGAGCGCACCGCGTTGTCGATCAACTCCATCAAGTCCTACATCCGCAGCAGCTACCGCAAGATGGGCGTGACCAGCCGCACCAATGCGGTGTTGTGGGGGTTGAACCACAACTTCTCCCCCGATCACATGCGCGTGACGGATCCCGAGCCCCAGCGACCTGTGTGAGGCACGCCTCGGCATGGGCGTCCCGCGGCCGGGGCAGGCTCGTGGCATGACGGCGGCCTCGGGTTCCCTCGTGCTCGTCACCGGCGCCGGTGGCTACGTCGGCACCCGGCTGGTGCCCGAGCTGCTGCGTCGCGGCCATCGCGTCCGCGCGACCTTCTCCTCGGGCAACCCCCGACCCGACCTCTGGTGGACCCGTGAGCCCGCGTGGCGGGACCGCCTGGAGCTGGTCGGCATGGACGCCGCAGACCCCGACCAGGTCAAGGCGGCGGTCTCAGGAGTCGACGCGGTCTACTACCTGATCCACGCCATGGGGGGGACCGACTTCGCCACCCGCGACCGGGAGTGGGCCGAGACGATGAGCCGTGCGGCGGCCGAGGCTGACGTGCAGCGGATCGTCTACCTCTCCGGGCTGGTGCCCGACGTCGCGCCGGAGCGGCTCTCGACACACATCACTTCCCGGCTCGAGGTCGAGCGGCTCCTCGGTGGTGGCACGGTCCCCGTGATCACGCTGCGCGCCGCGATCGTGATCGGCAGCGGGTCGACCTCCTTCGAGATGGTGCGCCAGCTCTCCGAGCGCCTGCCGGTGCGCGGTGTTCCGGTCTGGTTGCGTTCGAAGGTGCAACCGATCGCGGTTGTCGACGTCATCGAGGCGCTGGTCAACGCCCTCGACGTCACCGCGCAGACCCGGTTCTACGACGTCGGTGGGCCCGAGCAGCTGCCCTATCCGCAGGTGATGGCGATCTACGCCGACGTCGCCCGGATCGTGCGCCCGCGCGTGCCGCTGCCGATCGCACCGACCCGCCTGGTCGGCTTCCTGGGCGCCCGGGTCGCCAGCGTGACCACCTCGACCGCGGAGACGTTGACCGCCAGCCTGCACCACGACATGGTCTGCGGCGACACCTACGAGGACTTCGTGCGCGACCTGCTGCCCCCGGGTCACGAGCTCATGGGAGTGCGCACGGCGGTGGTCCGCTCCCTGGAGCGGTCCCGCGCCGGCAGCCGCCCCGTGGATCGCGACCCGATGGGTGCGTTGCCCGGCGACCCGGCATTCGCCGGCGGCGGGATCTACCTCTTCGACGGGGACGCACGGCGGCGCGGCGGCATCGGGCGGCAGCTCAGCCTGGGCCCGGTGCGTCCGCGCTGGCTCAGGCGCGCCGGCTGGCTCTGAGCCGCTACCAACAGCTGCAGACAGCACAGGCACACACAACGGTGGAGCCAAGGGGACTCGAACCCCTAACCCCCTGCTTGCAAAGCAGGTGCGCTACCAATTGCGCCATGGCCCCCTGGGTGGGGGGTGCTCAGGACCCGCGCTTGACGGCGTCCGTCGCCTCCGCCCAGAGCTCTTGCTCGTGCTGGGCCTCCTGCCGCTTCTTGACGGCGAAGATCGCGCCGAGGCCGGCGAGGGTGAGGACGACAAGCTTCTTCATCGGATCTGACTCCAAATCGGGGATCGGATCGGGTGGGCCTAAGAGGACTTGAACCTCTGACCTCTTCCTTATCAGGGAAGCGCTCTAACCGTCTGAGCTATAGGCCCCTACGCACTGACACCGGGCACTCGGCCCGGTGCACGTGCGAAATCTACCTCACTCAGAACAGGCCTCCCAAACTGGGATGCGGGCGGCTCAGACGTCCTCGGACAGGGTGACTTCGATGCCACCCAGCAGCGCTGCTGCGAGGTTGTAGAGGAAGGCGCCGAGGGTCGCCACGACCGTCACCAGGACCACATCGACCACCGCCACGAGCATCGTGAACCCGAGCACCCGGCTGGTGCCGAGATAGTCCTCGATCGCGAACGTGCTCTGCCCGTCCTCGGCGACCACGTCACCCACGGCGCTGTTGATCGCCTCCCAGATGCCCGCCGCCCCCAGCAGCGACCAGATCACCGCGACCGCGACGACCGTGACGATGCCGAGCGCCACCGACAGCAGGAAGGAGGTCTTCATCACCGACCACGGGTCGAGGTGGCTCACGCGCAGGCGGGCTTTGCGGACCTTGCCGGAGCCCTTGCGCGCGGCACTCACCGAGGGGGTCGAGGAGGCCGCGCTGCGGGCGACCGCCATCGCGGCGGCGAAGCGCTCCGAGGCCGCCTTCTTCGACGGTCCCGTCGACTGCGAGGAGGACTCTGCGTCGGACTTCGGGTCGGACTTGGTGCCCGCGCGCGACGTCGAGCCCTCGCTACCGCTCTGGGCCATCAGGACTCCTCCGTCTCCCCGTCGGGGCCACTCACCTCAGGTGCGGCGTCGTCCGCCTCTGCCGGGCCACCTGGCTCGGTGGTCTCGGCGGCCAGATCGCTGCCGTCACTCTCCGTGTCAGAGGCTACCTCTGCCTCGAGAGAGGCCACGACAGCGGACTCCACACTGCGAGCCACCACGGCCACCGCGTCCTGACCCTTGACGCCGACGAACCGGACACCCTTGGTGTGGCGACTGGTCGATCGCAAGTGGTCGTCGATCGCGCTGCGCGTGACCTGGCCGGAGTTCTTGATCGCCAGCACCTCGTCACCGTCGACGACGATGAAACCGCCGACCAACGTTCCCCGGTCGTCGTCCTGCTTCATGGTCTTGATGCCGAGACCTCCGCGGGACTGAACCCGGTACTCCTCGATCGGGCTGCGCTTGGCGTAGCCGCCGTCGGTGATCGTGAAGACGTACTGCTGCGGAGTGCTCGCGTCCTCGGCGTTGGGCCTGATCACCGACATCGACAACATCTCGTCACCGTCGCGGAAGTCCATGCCCTTGACTCCCGAGGTCGCTCGTCCCATCGGACGCAGCTGGGAGTCGTCGGCGTGGAAACGGATCGCCTGGCCCTTGCGCGAGATCAGCAGGATGTCGTCGTCGGGGCCGCACAGCTCGGCCCCGATCAGCTCGTCGCCCTGTTCGTCGGACTCTGTCTCGCGGAAGTTGATCGCGATGACGCCCGCCTGCCGGGGGGAGTTGTAGTCGCCCAGGCGGGTCTTCTTCACCAGCCCGCGACGCGTGGCGAGCACGAGGTACGGCGCCTGGTCGTAGTCGCGGACCGCGAGCACCTGGGCGATGCGCTCGTCCGGCTGGAAGCTCAGCAGGCCGGCGACGTGCCCACCCTTGGCGTCACGCGCCGCCTCGGGCAGCGTGTAGGCCTTGGTGCGGTAGACGCGACCGGCAGTGGTGAAGAAGAGCAACCAGTGGTGGTTGGTCGTGGCCATGAAGTGCTCCACGACGTCGTCGCCGCGCAGCGTCGCGCCCCGCACCCCCTTGCCGCCTCGTCGCTGCAGGCGGTACTGGTCGGCGCGGGTGCGCTTGGCGTAGCCACCACGGGTGATGGAGACGACCAGGTCCTCGTCGGGGATCAGGTCCTCCATGGACAGGTCCCCATCGGCCGCGATGATCTGGCTGCGCCGGTCGTCGCCGTACTTCTCCACGATGGCGGCCAGCTCGTCGGAGACGATCTGGCGCTGCCGCTCGGGCTTGTCGAGGATGTCCAGCAGGTCGGCGATCACTTCCTCCAGCCGGGCCAGCTCGTCGACGATCTTCTGCCGCTCCAGGGCTGCGAGCTGACGCAGCTGCATCTCGAGGATCGCGTTGGCCTGGAGCTCGTCGATGTCCAGCAGCTGGATCAGGCCGGCGCGTGCCTCGCCCACGTCGGGGCTCCTGCGGATCAGCGCGATGACCTCGTCGAGCATGTCGAGGGCTTTGACGTAGCCGCGGAAGATGTGTGCCCGCTCCTCGGCCTTGCGCAGCCGGTAGCGGGTGCGGCGCTGGACGACCTCCAGCTGGTGGGCGACCCAGTGGCTGATGAACTGGTCGAGGGTGAGCGTGCGTGGCACCCCGTCGACCAGCGCCAGCATGTTGCAGGCGAAGTTGGTCTGCAGCTCGGTGTGCTTGAAGAGGTTGTTCAGCACCACTCGGGCCACGGCGTCGCGCTTGAGGACGACGATCAGCTGCTGGCCGGTGCGCGCTGAGGTGTTGTCCTTGACGTCAGCGATGCCCTGGACCTTGCCGGAGTCGGCCAGCTCGGCGATCTTCATCGCCAGGTTGTCGGGGTTGACCTGGTAGGGCAGCTCGGTGATCACCAGCTGGGTGCGACCGCGGTTGTCCTCCTCCACGTCGACCACCGCCCGCATCGTGACCGAGCCGCGACCGGTGCGGTAGGCCTGCTCGGTGCCTTGCCGGCCGACGATCAGGGCCTTGGTCGGGAAGTCGGGCCCCTTGATGCGCTCCAGCAGCGCCTCGAGCAGCTCCTCGCGCTCGACCTCCGGGTGCTGCAGCGCCCACTGCACCCCCTCGGCGACCTCGCGCAGGTTGTGGGGCGGGATGTTGGTCGCCATGCCGACCGCGATCCCGGCCGAGCCATTGACCAGCAGGTTCGGGAAGCGGGCGGGCAGGATCGACGGCTCCTCGGAGCGGCCGTCGTAGTTGGGCACGAAGTCGACGGTGTCCTCGTCGATGTCGCGCACCATCTCCATGGCCAGCGGCGCCATCTTGGACTCGGTGTAGCGCATCGCGGCCGCGGGGTCGTTGCCCGGCGAACCGAAGTTGCCCTGGCTGTCGACCAGCGGCGCCCGCATCACCCAGGGCTGCGCCAGGCGCACCAAGGTGTCGTAGATCGCGCTGTCGCCGTGCGGGTGGTACTGACCCATGACCTCGCCGACGACGCGGGCGCACTTGCTGAAGCCGCGGTCGGGCCGGTAGCCGCCGTCGTACATCGCGTAGAGCACGCGCCGGTGCACCGGCTTCAGACCGTCGCGCACGTCGGGCAGGGCCCGCCCGACGATCACGGTCATCGCGTAGTCGATGTAGGACCGCTGCATCTCCACCTGGAGGTCGACCGGCTCGATCCGCCCGCCCGGCCCGTGGTCGATGGGAGTGTCAGTCATCAGTTCGCTCTCTGTCGCTTCTTCTGGTCAGTACGGCGGCTGCGGTTGAGCCCGGTGATGGTCGAGCCAACGGCACCCCGCGCCCCCGCCGTGTCGTCCGGCGGCCATCGCTTCGGTGAGGTCGGCGACGGGACGCCACGCCTCCTCAGCGCGCGGGGTACCGCCGTCTCGCCCACCCCCTCGTGACATCGAGGACCTGGGGCCGGCCGTGTGAGGAGACGGACGCCGGTCCAAACACGCGGGTCACTCATCGCACGCGTATGAGCGGCGCGAGGTGCGTGCGATGGCAAGGCGGACGAGCGAAGGCGGGCTTGAGCGAAGCGGCCCGTCGAGCGAGGACAACGCCGCCAGCGCGCGTGCATCGTGTTGCTCATCAGATGTCAAGGAAGCGGACGTCTTTGGCGTTGCGCTGGATGAACGAGCGTCGCTGCTCGACGTCCTCCCCCATGAGGATCGAGAACATCTCGTCAGCCTGCGCGGCGTCCTCCAAGGTCACCTGGAGCAGCAGCCGGTTGTCCGGGTCCAGCGTGGTGTCCCACAGCTCGTCGGGGTTCATCTCACCCAGACCCTTGTAGCGCTGCACGGGGTTCTCCTTGGGCAGCTTCTTGCCCTCCTCCAGGCCCGCTGCCTGCAACGCGGCGCGCTCGGCGTCGGAGTAGACGAACTCGTGCTCGTGCGGCTTGTTCCAGCGCAGCCGGTACAGCGGCGGCTGGGCGAGGTAGACGAAACCGTGCTCGATCAGCGGCTTCATGAACCGGAAGAGCAGGGTCAGCAGCAGGGTGCGGATGTGGTGACCGTCGACATCGGCATCGGCCATCATCACGATCTTGTGGTAGCGCAGCTTGTCGATGTCGAACTCTTCGTGGATCCCGGTGCCGAGCGCGGAGATGATCGCCTGGACCTCGTTGTTGGCCAGCACCTTGTCGATCCGCGCCTTCTCGACGTTGAGGATCTTGCCCCGGATCGGGAGGATCGCCTGCACCCGAGGGTCCCGCCCGCCCTTGGCCGACCCGCCGGCCGAGTCGCCCTCGACGACGAAGATCTCGCACTCCTCGGGGTTGGTCGACTGGCAGTCGGCGAGCTTCCCGGGGAGACCGCCGCGACCCAGCAGACCCTTGCGTGAGCGGGCGAGCTCGCGGGCGTTGCGGGCGGCGATGCGCGCCTGGGCGGCCGCCATCGCCTTGCGCACGATGTCCTTGCCCTCGGCGGGGTTCTGCTCCAACCAGGCGCCGAGGCGCTCGTTGACCACCCGCTGCACGAAGCCTTTGGCCTCGGTGTTGCCGAGCTTGGTCTTGGTCTGACCCTCGAACTGGGGCTCGGAGAGCTTGACCGACACGATCGCGGTGAGCCCCTCGCGCACGTCGTCACCCGAGACGCGGTCGTCCTTCTTCTTGATCAGGTTCCACTGCTCGCCGAAGGTGTTCATCAGCGAGGTCAGCGAGGCGCGGAAGCCTTCCTCGTGGGTGCCGCCCTCGTGGGTGTTGATCGTGTTGGCGAAGGTGTGCACCGACTCGGTGTAGCCGGTGTTCCACTGCAGCGCGATCTCCACACTGATCTCCGAGCCGTTGGTCGACTCGGCCTCGAAGGCGATGATGCTCGGGTGTGACGGGGAGCGTCGCCGGTTGAGGTGCTCGACGTAGTCCACCAGGCCCCGCTCGTAGCGGAAGCTGCGCTGCAGGCCACCCCCCGGTGAGCTCTCCCCCTCGGTGCGGTCGACCTCGTCCACCGTGGCGTCCTCGACGGCCTCGGCGATCTCGTCGGCCTGAGGTCGGCGGTCGCGGACCACGATCTCCAACCCCTTGTTGAGGAAGGCCATCTCGCGGAACCGGTTGGCGACGGTCTCGAAGTTGAGGTCGGTGGTCTCGAAGATGTCCTTGCTGGGCCAGAAGCGGGTGGTGGTGCCGGTCTCCTCGGTGGCCTCGTGCTTGACCAGATCACCTTCGGGGACGCCGAGCCGGAATGCCTGGGTCCAGCGGTGACCATCGCGCTTGATGTCGACCTCGAGCCGCTCCGAGAGCGCGTTGACCACCGAGACACCCACACCGTGCAGGCCGCCGGAGACCTTGTAGCCCGCCCCCCCGAACTTGCCTCCGGCGTGCAGCACCGTCAGGACGACGGTGACTGCCGGAATGCCCTCGACCGGGTGGATGTCGACGGGGATGCCGCGGCCGTCGTCGACCACCTCGACCCCACCATCGGGGAGCAGCGTCACCACGATCCGGTCGCAGTGGCCGGCCAGGGCCTCGTCGACGGAGTTGTCCACGACCTCCCACACCAGGTGGTGCAGGCCGCGCTCGCCGGTGGACCCGATGTACATGCCCGGTCGCTTGCGGACCGCCTCGAGCCCTTCGAGCACCTGGATGGTCGCGGCGTCGTAGGACGCCTGAACCGCCTGGGGCGCAGCCGGAGTCGCGGTGGAGAAGGGCTCGTCGGGCTGGGCAGGGGTGGTCGTCTCGGGCTGATCCTGGGACACGAACCGTCCTGTTGTCTCGGTCCCGGCCATCACTCGGCGCCGGACACAACGAAGGTCTCCCGAGAAGCAGCACCACGGGACCGGGAGGACCCGAGCGGGCGCGGTTTCTGGAAGACACCGGGAGGACCATTCTAGCCCGTCTGAGAGCCGAATCACGAACCAACCGGCTGCCGACCTTGCCGTGTGTAGCCACAGAAACGCCGATTCTGGCGCCGAGAGCGGCAGCGAGAGGCCTTGACAGGGTGCGGTGTGTGTCCCTGTACCAGGGAAGGGGGCCTCAGACGGTCTGTGGTGCACTCCGTCGACGGCGGTTCAGCGACTCGGTCGGGCGGCCGGACTCAGCCGTAGGTGTCGCGGGGTCCACGGCCACGGACCGAGCGCCGGCCACGCTTCCAGCTGGGTGCCGATGGCCCCTGGACGTCGATCAGCGCGACCGTGCCGTGACCGAGCTCCTCGTTGAGCCGCCGCACGATGGTCGGTGCCAGCAGACGCATCTGCGTGGCCCATGCGGTGGAGTCGGCGCAGACCACGAGCCGCCCGCCCGGCGAGGTCGTGCCGGAGTCGTCCTCGGCGGGCACGAACGAGACCGGGGTCGTGTGCTGAGCCACCTCGGGGCCCACGACAGCGGGCCACCTGCCGAGCACGGCATGCACGCGCAGGTCCTCCGCCCAGCCACGCTCGGCGACCAGCCGGCCCAGGGCAGAGTCCAGAGTCTGCGGGTCTCGGTCGTCGGGGTGGGCCCCGGATGCCTGGGGGGTGGCACGGCGACGCCGGTCGCGACGTCGAGGGGAGGCCGCTCGGGCTGCCCCCGCGATCGCGCGGGCGGTCGCTCGCGCCAGGTCCAGCCCGGTCTCCTCGTGCCCCGGTTCGGGATCGGGCCCGTGGCCGGGGATCCGGTCCTCGTGCGGGGCCGGCTCAGACGGAGGCACGTTCGACTCCACCTCGCCTCACCTCCACCCGTGTCCCGGTCAGCGCGGCCGGCACGTCCTCGACGACCGCTGCGGTGACCAGCACCTGCTCGGCCGAGACCGCGATCTCGGCGAGCTGCTCACGGCGATCCGTGTCCAGCTCTGCGAAGACGTCGTCCAGGACCAGGATCGGGTCGTCCCCGTCGGCGCGCAAGAGGTCGTAGGAGGCCAGGCGGAGCGCGAGCGCGAAGGACCACGACTCCCCGTGGGAGGCGTACCCCTTGACCGGCAACGAACCCACGGTGAGTGAGACCTCGTCCCGGTGCGGGCCCACCAGGGTGAGGCCCCGCCGGGTCTCCTCCTGGCGACGCTCTCGCAGGGCATCGGCGAAGGCGGCAGCGACCTCCTCGCGCTCGGGCACCCGCTCACCGGGTGGGGTCTGCACGCACGGCTCGTATCCCACGGTGGCGTCCTCGCGGTTGGCGCCCCTGGCGACCGCGGCATAGGCATCGGCGACCAGGGGGCGCAGGTCGCTGACCAGCCGGTGCCGGGTCTGCACCAGCTCGGCCCCGAGAGTGGTGAGCTGCTCGTCCCAGACGGCCAGGGTGTGCTCGAAGTGCTCGTCTGACCGCCCGCGGGAGCGGGAGCGGGACTCCGCAGCGCTGCGCAACAACGCGTTGCGTTGCTTCAGCACCCGGTCGTAGTCGGCCCTGACACCACCCAGGCGGGGGGTCCGTAGGACCATGAGGTCGTCCAGGAATCGGCGACGGTGCGACGGGTCCCCCTTGACCAGCGCCAGGTCCTCCGGTGAGAAGACCACCGAGCGCACCAGGCCGACGACGTCGCGGGCTCGCCCCAGGGGAGAACGGTTGACCCGTGCGCGATTGGCGCGCCCGGGGTTGATCTCCACCTCGATGGTGGCTGTCCGGGCCTCACGCACCACGGCCGCCCGGATGATCGCGCGGTCGGCACCCTGCCGCACCAGGGGGGCATCAGCTGCCACCCGGTGGGAGGCCAGTCGTGACAGGTAGTCGACGGCTTCGACGATATTGGTCTTGCCTTGGCCGTTGCGACCCACGAACGCGGTGACCCCAGGGGCCAGGTCGAGCTCGAGGAGCTCGTAGGAACGGAAGTCGTGCAGGTGCAGGGTCGAGACGTGCACAGCTGTCGTCAGTCGGCGCGAGTGTCGGGATCGAGCGCCTCGACGGTGTCGCTGGAGCGCACCGCGTGGCCGCCGAACTGGGCGCGCATCGCCGCCACGGCCTTCATCGCCGGACTGTCGTCCTGCCGCGATGCGAACCGTGCGAACAGCGATGCCGCGATGGCGGGCGCCGGCACTGCGTGCTCGATGGCGGCCTCGACGGTCCAGCGACCCTCACCGGAGTCCTCGGCGTAGCCACGCACGCCGGCGAGGTCGGCGTCGTCGTCCAGTGCCTGCACCAGCAGGTCCAGCAGCCAGGATCGGATCACGGTTCCCGAGCGCCACGACCGCAGCACCTCGGTGACGTTGTCCACCACATCGGCGGCCTGGAGCAGCTCCCAGCCCTCGGCGTAGGCCTGCATCAGGGCGTACTCGATGCCGTTGTGCACCATCTTGGCGAAATGCCCCGAACCGACCCGACCGGCGTGCACCCATCCGAAGTCACCTTCGGGCTTGAGAGCGTCGAAGATAGGTTGGGCGAGCGCGATGTGGGCGGGGTCGCCACCAGCCATCAGGGCGTATCCCTCGGTCCGTCCCCACACGCCTCCGGAGACGCCGCAGTCCACGAGGCCGATCTCCCGAGCGGCCAGCGACTCGGCGTGCGCCAGGTCGTCGGTCCAGCGTGAGTTGCCTCCGTCGATGACCAGGTCACCCGGCTGGAGCAGCTCGGCCAGGGACTCGATCGTGTCGTGCGTGGGCTGACCAGCGGGCACCATCACCCAGACCACGCGTGGCGCGTCGAGCCGCGCGACGAGCTCCCCCAGCGACTCCACGTCGGTGACGTCCGGGTCGCGGTCGTACCCGACCACCTCGTGACCCGCGCCCTGGATGCGGTCGCGCATGTTGGCGCCCATCCGTCCGAGGCCCACCAGACCGATTCGCAACCGAAGCCCTCCTGCGGGTGTGGCTGTCGTGGTTCTGCCTCAGCCGAGCAGACGGCGAGGCATGAGGAGGTACTGGAAGTCGGTGAGGATCTCACCGTCGAGATCGGGTGCACCGGCCATCACCACCGGCTTGGCGGGCTGGGTGAACGCCAGCTCCACCACCGGTTGCTCGATGACACCCAGTCCGTCCAACAGGTAATTGGGGTTGAACCCGGTGGTGATCGCCTCGCCCTTGACCTGGGCGTCGACCGACTCGGTGGCCAGAGCCTCCTCGCTGTGCCCGGCGTCCAAGGTCAGGCCGTTGTCGTCGAAGCGGAGCTGGACCGCGGCGTTGCGCTCGGCCACGAGGGCCACCCGCTTGACCGCTTCGATCAGCGCCGTTCGGTCGACCCGGGCCGTGGTGAGGTGCTCGGACGGGAACAGGCTGCGCACCCGCGGGAACTCCCCGTCGAGCAGACGTGTGGTGGTCCGTCGGAAACCCGAGCCCACCTGACCCTCGAACCCGATGATGCCCTCGCCACTGCCCTGCCCGGACAACGCGATGCTCACCTCCGACCCGGAGGTGAGGGAACGCGCGGTCTCCGCGAGCACCCGCGCCGGGACCAGGGCGTTGGCCTCGGCATCGGTCGCGCCCGGATCCCACTGCAGCTCCCGCAACGCCAGCCGGAACCTGTCGGTGGCCAGCAGCGAGACCTTGTCACCTTGGATCTCGACCCGCACACCGGTGAGCACGGGCAGCATGTCGTCGCGGCCCGCAGCGGTCACGGCCTGCGAGACCGCCTTGGCGAAGAGCTCGCTGCTGACCGAGCCGGTGGCCGCGGGCATCTCCGGCAAGGTGGGGTACTCGTCGACGGGCATCGTCTGGAGGGTGAACCGGGCCGAGCCGCAGCGCAGCTCGACCTTGACGCCGTCGACGGCCATGTCGACCGGTTTGTCCGGCAGGCTGCGACAGATGTCGGCCAGCAGCCGCCCCGAGACCAGCGCCTTGCCCTCGTCCTGCACCGAGGCCGGGATGCTGGCGCGGGCAGAGGTCTCGTAGTCGAAGGTCGACAGGACCAGGCCGTCACCACCGTGCGTGGTCTCGATCATCAGGCCGGCGAGCACCGGAAGCGTCGGGCGCACGGGTAGTCCACGGGCAGCCCAGGCCACGGCGTCGGTGAGGACGTCTCTCTCGACACGGAACTTCACGTGCTGATGCCTCCTGACCCACCGGCTAGGTCCGGTAGATGACAAGTGATGCGTCGAACGCATGCGGACCTGCATCCTGCCACGCGCCCGAGGCTGAGGGGAGTACAGCCACGGCTCGGTGCGGTTGTCCCCAGGTCTGTGGCCGGATGGACGTTGCCTGATGAGTCGGAAATTGGAATTCTCATCGTCGTCATAGCGTGGTGGAACTCTGTGGACAACTCCGATCGACGCAGGTCAGCGCCGGTTTTGTCGTCCACCGGGGGTGTGCAGAGACCGGTGGATCGACAAGGCCTCCTGTGGAGCGGCGAGCGCGGTCCACCGCGGGGGTGCAGCTTGTGCACAGCAATTGCCGGGAGCCGGCCGGGCTGTGCCCAGTGAATTACACAGGCTCGGGACACTCCCGCCCGAGTCGCGAGGGACGTGCTCACCGTTGGCGAGCCTGCTGCTTGATGCGGTTGGTCAGCTCGGTGACGGTGTTGAAGGTGCTGTGACGTTCCGCCATCTCACCGAGGATGCGCTTGTTGGCGTGCATGACGGTGCTGTGGTCGCGGCCGCCGAACTCGCGACCGATGGCAGGCAGCGAGAGCTCGGTGAGCTCGCGACACAGATACATCCCGATCTGACGGGCCGTGACGAGGTTGCGGGTGCGCTTGGTACCGCAGATCTCGTCGATGCTCAGCCCGAAGTAGGACGAGGTCTGGGCGATGATCAGGGGCGCGGTGATCTCGGGTTCCCCGCCTTCGGGGATGAGGTCCTTCAGCACGATCTCGGTCAAGGTGAGGTCGACCGGCTGGTGGTTGAGGCTGGCGAACGCGGTGACCCGGATCAGGGCACCCTCGAGCTCGCGGATGTTGGTCTGGATCTTGGAGGCGATGAACTCCAGCACCTCCGGCGGAGCGCTGAGGCGCTCGATGGCGGCCTTCTTGCGCAGGATCGCGATCCGGGTCTCCAGGTCCGGCGGCTGGACATCGGTGATCAGCCCCCACTCGAACCGGTTGCGGAGCCGGTCCTCCAGCGCTTCGAGTCGCTTGGGCGGCCGGTCGGAGGTGATGACGATCTGCTTGTCCGCGTTGTGCAGGGCGTTGAAGGTGTGGAAGAACTCCTCCTGGGTCTGGATCTTGCCCTCGAGGAACTGGATGTCGTCGATCAGCAGCACGTCGACGTCGCGGTACCGGCGCTGGAAGACCGCGGCCCGGTCGTCCCGGATCGCGTTGATGAACTCGTTCGTGAACTCCTCGCTGGAGACGTAGCGCACCCGCGCGTCGTTGTAGAGGCTGCGGACGTAGTGACCGATCGCGTGCAGCAGATGGGTCTTGCCCAACCCCGACTCGCCGTAGATCAGCAACGGGTTGTAGGCCTTGCCGGGAGCCTCGGCGCCGGCCACGGCGGCAGCGTGGGCGAACCGGTTGGAGGCGCCGATGACAAAGTTCTCGAACAGGTACTTGGGGTTGAGCCGGGTCTCCATCTTGCTCTTGGCTTCGGCGGCCCGGGCCGAGCGTCCCCGGCCGAACTCCGGGGGCCCTGCGCCTACCCCGGAGGCCGCTGAGTCGAACGGCCGTGAGTCGAAGGATCGTGAGTCGAAGGATCGATTTGTCGACTGATCGTCGGGTCGATGCATCGAGGAAGAGTCCGAGGTCTCCGCCGAATCCTCCCCAGCGGAGGCAGCTGTCGCGGACACGGTCGACCCGAGTCGCTCACAGGTCTCGGGATCGACGTCGAAGTAGAGCCTCACGTGGCGGCCGAGGATCTTGGCGAGGAGATCCTCGAGCATCACCCGCAACCGTCCCTCGAGTCGCCCACGGGTGAATTCGTCGGGGACCGCCACCACCCCGGTCTGTTCCTCCAGCGTGACCGGCACACTCGCCTGCAGCCAGGCCTTGTTGGAGGGAGGCATCTCCTCGCTCAGTCGACTCCAGATCTCGCGGAAGTCCTGCGGGGGTGGGCTGCCGGCCACCGACTCGGTCACCGCATCGTCAGCGGTCATGTCCACGTGGCTCTCCCTTGAACGTTCGTACGCAAGCACCGCCCTCATCGCGCTGTCCCCGTCCTCCACAGCGTTGTCCACAGGGTGTGCACAATGCGGGCCATTCGTCCCGGACCTGCTGAGTTCCGGGCGAATTGGTGCGTCATGCCGGGGTGGGACGGCTGTGGTGCTGTGGTGCCCTGGGGCCGGCTTGCATGGTCCGGCCCCGGTCTCGGCCAGGACCGGCCGGGCAACTGTCCGGTGAGGGTCGAGACGGTGACGCTACACAGAGCGTCCTCGCAGACTCAACCGGTTGTCCACAGGGAGGGGCACCTGGCCGTGCGTCTCGTGCCAACTCCAACCGATGCGGTCCCGGATCGGGTGGATTCGCCGGTCTGGTGACCTCCGATGGCCGGGACCTCGGACTTCGTCCTCGATCGCCACCAGGCGAGCCAGTGCAGTGAGACCAGTGACGACCTGCTGAGGCATCCGCGGCGCCGCTGTGGTGAAATTGACCGGCTACCGGGGAGTGCGTACGGTTGCTCCTTGACTGGGCACGAGTGCCGCTGCCCGGGTCCGTCTCCCACGTCGGGCCCCCGCATCGCCATGCATCAGCCGAGCACCCCGGTCGCCACCGACGTACACCAGCAGCCGACCACCGGAGACAGCCGTGAGCAAGCGTACTTTCCAGCCGAACAACCGTCGTCGCGCCAGGACGCACGGTTTCCGCCTGCGCATGCGCACCCGTGCCGGCCGCTCGATCGTCTCGGCTCGTCGCGCCAAGGGCCGCAAGCGGCTCGCGGCCTGAGTCGACTCCGCGTGGCCGCCGGTTCGTGCGGTGCCTGGGGCGCAGTGCCCTCCCCGTCGATCTCGGTCACCGCGCTGGTCGAACCGACCCCCATGTTGCCGCACGGCCACCGTCTGCGCCGCCCTCAGGACTTCCGGAGGGCGGTCCGTTCCGGCGTCCGAGCCGGGTCGAGGACGCTCGTCGTGCACATGAGTCGGCCACAGTCCCCCGGCATCAAGGGTCCTGATCTCCCGCAAATCGGGTTCATTGTCCCCAAATCGGTGGGTTCTGCGGTCATCCGCAACCGGGTCAAGCGGCGGCTGCGCCACCTGTCGCGACCTCGGCTGGACTCCTTGCCTCGGGGTAGCGCCGTGGTGCTGCGAGCCCTGCCCCCCGCGGCCACGGCGAGCTACCAGGAGCTGGGCGCCGACCTCGACCAGGGGCTGCGGCGCGTCCGACGCACCTGCGACGACGGCTCATCGGCGGTGAGCTCGTGAAGCACCTCCTGCTCTGGCTGATTCGCGGCTACCGGTACGCGATCAGCCCGTTGTACGGCCAGGTGTGCCGCTACAGCCCCTCGTGCTCGGCCTACGCGCTGGAGTCGGTGCAGGTCCACGGCAGCCTGCGTGGCAGCTGGTTCGCGGTCCGACGGGTGTGCGCGTGTCACCCGTGGGCAGCGGGCGGTTACGACCCGGTGCCTCCCCCTGGAGCCAGGTCGGTGCCGCACACCGGGCGCGACCGCGGATCAACCCCGCTTCCCCCTCTGAAGGAGCACGAGTGCTAGACACCCTGGGTGCGATCGGCGGCGCGATCATGGCGCCCCTGTACTACCTCACCTCGCTGGTGCTGAGCGGATGGCACCGAGTCTTCGGCGCGATCTTCGGACCGGACACCGGCATCGCTTGGGTGCTGTCGATCATCGGCCTGACCCTGGTCATCCGGGCTGCGCTCATCCCGTTGTTCGTCAAGCAGATCAAGTCCAGCCGCAACATGCAGCTGATCCAGCCCAAGGTGCGCGAGCTGCAGAAGAAGTACGGCCACGACCGGGAGCGTCTCGGCCAGGAGACGATGAAGCTCTACCGGGAGTCGGGGACCAACCCCTTCGCCGCGTGCCTGCCACTCATCGTGCAGCTCCCGATCTTCTTGTCGTTGTTCCGCCTGATCGACAATGCCTCGAAGGGCACAGCCAAGGGCGTGCTGACCCCGGAACAGGCGGAGTCCCTGTCGCAGGCCACGTTCCTCGGGGCCAAGATCGCCGACACCTTCCTGAGCGCATCGGGCGACAACGCACTCAACGTCCGTCTGCTTGCGGCGGTGCTGGTGCTCTCGATGGGTGTCACCTCGTTCCTGACCCAGCGCCAGCTGATGATGAAGAACATGCCCCCGGACGCGCTGCAGGGTCCGTACGCGCGCCAGCAGAAGATGCTGCTCTACGTGCTGCCGGTGGTCTTCGCCGTGGGCGGCGTCGCCTTCCCGATCGGTGTCCTCATCTACTGGACCACCTCGAACCTGTGGACGATGGGGCAGCAGTTCTACGTGATCCGGCGCAACCCCGCACCGAACACACCGGCTGCGCGAGCCAAGCTGGCGCGCGATGCCGACAAGCGGCAACGCAAGGGCCTGCCCGAGCCCGAGCAGAGCGAGGAGTCGGCCGATGCCACCGCGGAGGTCGAAGAGCCTCGCCCCCCGGTGCGCCAGCAGCCCAAGCGGCAGTCACGTCAGCAGCGCAGGAAGAGTCAACCGACAACCGGGCCGAACCCCGGGTCGCGCCCCAAGGGTGGCGCAGCCGGACCGGGCAAGTAGCCCATGAGCGAACACAGCGACGAAGGAGAACCACTGGTGAGCGCATCGACTGATACCGAGACCCCTCCGACCGACCGACGAGAGGAGCTGGAGCGTGAAGGAGACATCGCCGCGGACTATCTCGAGGAGCTGCTCGACATCGCCGACCTCGACGGGGACATCGACCTGGACGTGGACAACGACCGGGCCTCGGTCTCGATCGTCGGAGCCGACTTGTCGCAGCTGGTCGGACGTGACGGTGAGGTGCTGGAGGCTCTCCAGGAGCTGACCCGACTGGCGGTGTGGCGCGAGACCGGTGAGCGATCCCGTTTGATGCTCGATGTCAGCGGACACCGTGCGGAGCGGCGGCGCGCACTGGTCGAGGTGGCGAAGCAGGCGGTCGAGCAGGTCCGTGAGACCGGTGAGCCACAGTCACTGGCGCCGATGACGCCCTTCGAGCGCAAGGTCGTCCACGACGAGGTGGCGGCCGCCGAGCTCGTGTCGGACTCCGAGGGCGTCGAGCCGAAGCGCTACGTGGTGATCAGGCCCAGGTCCGGTGACTGACGAGCACGCGCAGCCCGAGCCCGCTGGCGGACTCGTTCCACGTGAAACACCCCCGGTGCCGGTCGCGGCAGCGGGGGTGTTCGCTTCTCGGCTCCCCCAGGCCGAGCTCTTCGCTCAGCTGTTGGCCACCGACGGCGTGGAACGAGGGTTGCTCGGCCCCCGCGAGGTGCCTCGACTCTGGGAGCGCCACCTGCTCAACTGCGTGGCGGTGAGCCAGCTGATCCCCCACGGTGCATCGGTGGTGGACCTCGGCAGTGGGGCGGGTCTGCCCGGGATCGTCGTGGCGGTGCAACGGCCGGACCTGAGCCTGACGCTGGTCGAGCCGATGCAACGCCGGACCCAGTTCCTTCACGAGGCGGTGGCAACACTCGACCTGGACAACGTCGCCATCGTGCGCGGCCGGGCCGAGGAGCTCGGTGGCCGGCTGGCCGCCGATGTCGTGACCTCGCGGGCGCTGGCGCCGCTGCGGCGACTCGTGGAGTGGAGCCTTCCCTTGACGGCTCCCGACGGGGTGATCCTGGCGATCAAGGGTCGTTCTGCCGGGGAGGAAGTGGCGGCGCTACCGCTGTCTGAGCAGGGCCGGGCCGCCTTCGAGGTGCGGGAGCTGCGGGTCGGCGGGGTCGAGTCCGAACCGAGCGAAATACTTCTCCCCACCACGGTGGTGCGAGTGGAATCGGCCGCTCTGCGCGGCATAGCGTGGGATCGCTCCGGGGGCGACGGTCGACGCCGCCGTCCCGGGAGCAGCCAGTCCCGGCGCCGCTGATCGAAGCACGAGGAGCTCCCTGTGTCGGCTCACAAGAACCGCATCGCCGACAAGGGAAGCCGCTGGAGCGCGAAGTTCGCCGCACGCCGCGGTCGCCGCGGGGCCAGGCCGGCGACGCCCCCTGACCAGTCCGGGCCCGCGTCACCGACCGCCCCCTCCGCGCCTGCTGGCCGGTCGGAGCCGGACCCGCTCACCGAGGTGGCCCCGGCCCAGCCGGAAGCGGATGCACAGGTTTTTCCACAGGGCAGGAAAACTAGTCCTTCTGGACCATCGACAACCTCCCACTTGCCCGGTCCACGGGACGAGGCGCCGGGGGAGGTTCCACGTGAAACCGATGATCCGCCGGCACATCACGGGGACTCGGTGAACCGCTTCCTCGCCGCCGAGGAGGGGCCTTCCCCCGAGCCGGAGGAGGTGCCGGAGCCGCCGCCCGCCGTCCCCTCGTCGCCGGTCGGCAGCGGCCGTCACGCGCTGCCGCGCCCGGCTGAACCGCGAGTGATGGTCGTGGCCAACCAGAAGGGTGGCGTGGGCAAGACCACGACCACGGTCAACCTCGCAGTCGCGCTGGCTCACGGGGGGTTGCGGGTCCTGGTGATCGATCTCGACCCCCAAGGGAACGCCTCGACCGCCCTGTCCGTGGCCCACGAGCGTGACTCCCGCTCGGTCTACGACGCGCTGGTCGACGGGGTGCCCCTCGACGACCTGGCACAGCCGGCGGCCGAGTCAGATCTGCTCCGAGTCGTGCCGGCCACCGTGGACCTGGCCGGGGCGGAGATCGAGCTGGTCAGCGCGGTGGCCCGCGAGAACCGACTGCGCAAGGCCCTGGACGGTCTCTCGGGGCTCAAGCCCGACGCCGAGGAGCGATGGGACTATGTGCTCGTCGACTGTCCACCCTCACTCGGTCTGCTGACCCTCAACGCACTGGTGGCCGCTCAGGAGATGTTGGTACCGATCCAGGCCGAGTACTACGCCCTCGAGGGGGTCGGACAGCTGTTGGAGACCGTCGAGCTGGTGCAGGCACACCTGAACCCACAGCTGCAGATCAGCACCGTGCTGATGACGATGTACGACGCGCGGACCCGCTTGTCGGCCGCGGTTGCCGATGAGGTCCGCGGCCACTTCGGCGACCGCGTGCTGCGCACGTCGGTGCCCCGCTCGGTCCGGGTATCCGAGGCCCCGAGCTTCGGTCAGAGCGTGATCGCCTACGACCCGACCTCTCCAGGCGCGCTGAGCTACCTCGAGGTGGCACGTGAGATCGCCGTCCGAGCCCCCGCCCCGGCACTGGCCACCACAGGAGGACCCGCATGAGCAGCCAACAGCGACGAGGACTGGGGCGCGGTCTGGGGTCATTGATCCCGACCGGTCCGGTTCCCGGGCAAGGTCCGGGCCCGGAGCAGGGTGGCGCGTCGACCGACTGGATCGGTCGGCTCCCCCCGCCCGCGCCCGGTGGCGGCACCGCGACACTGGAGCACGAGGCTGGCGACATCGACCGCCCCGATGCCAGCGATGCCACCGATGAGGAAGCCTCGACTCAGCCGGAGGTCGTGGCCGGCGGCGCCTACTTCACCGAGGTGCCGATCGCTCGGATCGTCCCCAACCCCCGTCAACCACGCCAGGTCTTCGAGGAAGAGGCGTTGACCGAGCTGGTCCTCTCGGTGCGCGAGGTGGGGTTGCTGCAGCCGATCGTGGTGCGCCCCCGTGGTGAGGACTTCGAGCTCATCATGGGAGAACGGCGGTGGCGCGCAGCCACCGAGGCTGGACTGGCCGAGATCCCGGCGATCGTCCGGGAGACCGACGACAACGACATGCTGCGCGACGCGCTGCTGGAGAACCTCCACCGAGCTCAGCTCAATCCCTTGGAAGAAGCCGCGGCCTACCAGCAGATGCTCGAGGACTTCGGGTGCACCCACGAGGAGCTCGCCGGCCGGATCGGTCGCAGCAGACCGCAGATCAGCAACACCCTGCGGTTGCTCAAGCTCTCGGCTCCCGTGCAGCGACGGGTAGCAGCGGGTGTGCTGAGTGCCGGCCACGCGCGAGCCTTGCTCGCGGTGACCGACGGTGAGATCCAGGACCGGTTGGCCCAGCGCGTGATCGCCGAGGGCATCTCGGTGCGGGGTCTGGAGGAGCTGGTCACCGTCGGAGAGCTGGGTGAGGGCCAGGAGGAGGAGACGCCCAGGCGTCGCAAGTCCCCGACCTCGCCCGCCCTGCAGGAGCTGGCGGGACGTCTCTCGGACCTCTACGACACCCGGGTGCGCGTCGACCTGGGGCGTACCAAGGGCAAGATCGTGATCGAGTACGCCACCATCGAGGATCTCGAGCGCATCGTGCACGCCATGGATCCTTCCCTCGAGCGGCGCCTCGGCGACGACGTCGGCTGACGAGCCGCGCCAACGCAGTCGCGAGGGAAGCAGACATGTCGACAAAGCAATGAAGATCTTTAAATCTCTATCTGCATGAGGATTTATCCATAACCCGACTCATCGCTTTGTCCGGACATCGATACACATCCACAGCGACAAGGCGAGACAATGACTAAGCCATGAACCGATGTAGCGATGGTTCACCCGGTGCCGGGTGTTGCCTCGCCCGGACCGGGAGCGTGGGGGGCGTCACTAAGTCTGCGTAGGGACCTCTGTCCCGGGTATCCTCGGCGCACCCGTCCAAGACCCAGGAGTGATGCGTGCAGGAGATCGGCGCGGTCTTCGACAACGAATGGGTCGTCTTCTGGACCATTCCGGTGTTCACCGCCGTGGTCGGTTGGCTGATCAACTGGACGGGTCTGATCATGCTTTTCAACCCGGTACGCCTGCACGGCGTGCGGGTGCCAGGGCTGGCCGAGGCCGCGCGTCTCCTGCCGCACAAGCTCCAAGAGGTGCCTGGGCTGATGCACGGGTGCCTGGGGTGGCAGGGCATCGTGCCCGCGCGGGCGGCCAAGATGGGCTCGATCGCGGTCGACAAGGCGATCGCGAAGATCGGGACGCCCAAGGAGTTCTACGAACAGCTGGATCCACCCGCCATCGCCGAGCACATCGTCAGCATCATGGCGCCGAAGGTCCCCGACATCGTCGACGGCGTGATGGCTCGACAGAACCCCAAGCTGTGGCGGGATCTTCCGCCCCGGCTTCGCGAGGCGGTCTACGACCGGGTGAAGGTCCAGCTGCCCGACATCGTCGGTGAGATCACCGATGAGCTGGGTGAGCACATCGACCTGCTGCTCGACCCGAAGATCATGGTGATCGAGCACTTCCGGGACAACCCCTCGCTGGTCAACCGGATCTTCTACGACGTCGGGCAGCGCGAGCTGAAGCTGATGGTGAACTTCGGCTTCGTCTTCGGCTTCCTGCTCGGGATCCCGGTGGCGGTGATCGACCACACCTTCGGAATCGGCTGGCTGCTCCCGTTGATGGGCGTGGTCGTGGGATGGGTCACCAACCTGCTCGGCATGGCCCTGATCTTCAGTCCTGTCGAGGAGAAACGGGTCCTCGGCATCAAGCTGCACGGGCTGTTCCTACGTCGACAGGAGCAGGTGGCCGACATCTATGCCCGGATCATCGCCGAGGACGTCATCACCCTGGAGAACATCGGCAACTTCCTGCTCTACGGTCCGCGAGGCGACCGGACCCAGCAGATGCTCGAGGACGCCATGGGGCCGGCGATCGACCGGGCCGCCGGGCCGGTGCGAGCCGCACTCCGGGTCGCGGTGGGAGCGCGAGAGTTCGATGCGATCCGGGCCCAGGTCGCCCAGGACTCCGCGGCCCACACCATCGCCCCGTTCCGTGACCCGGGCTTCTCCCGGCAGCAGAGCGACAAGATCCAGAAGCTCTTCGCCACACGCACCCGAGAGCTGGCGTCGAAAGACTTCGTGGAGATGCTGCGCTCAGCCATCAAGGAGGACGAGTGGATGCTCTATGCCCACGGTGCGGTCATGGGGTTCGGTGGTGGCGTGCTGCACCTGCTGATCTTCGGTAGCGGGGGGTGACCGTGAGCGACCTCGAACGAGCCCCGGACGGCGGGCTCATCTCAGCCTCCGACCTGCCCGGACTCGCCCGAGTGGTCGCGGTCTCCTCCTTCCGGGTCGGCGTCTGGGCCGCCGTGACCAGCGTCCGGGCCGGTCAGCGGATCGTCGACGTCAGCAGGCACCCCAGCCACGCGAGCGAGTTCGCCGAAGACCTCCAGGCCGCAGCGCAAGCGATCACCCGCGCACTGCTCGGCACCGAGGTCGAGGCCAGGATGCGTCAGGCGGCCACGGGCAACGCTGTGGTGCGGGTGGTCGCCGATGCGGTGGACTCGGTCTCTGCGTCCTCGGTCGGCGCCCAGGGCCCCGCGCCGGCCAACCCGCTGCACGAGGCCGGGCAGGACCTGCTGCGTCGTTCTCGCGACGTCTGGAACGACGACGAGGGGCACCCTGCCTACGCCCGGATCATCAGCGAGCTGGCGCCCGACGAGGGCAGGATCCTGATGCTGCTGCTGCGCAAGGGTCCGCAGGCGACGCTCGACGTGCGCAGCGGCGGCCTGGTCGGCACCGTCTCGTCATCCCTGGTCAAGGCAAACCTCAACCTGATCGGCGCCCTGGCCGGATGTCGGCACGGCGCCCGGGTGCCGTCCTACCTGCACAACCTGGAGCGGTTGGGGCTCATCCGGTTCTCCAAGGAGATGCTGCGCGACCCTCTGGAGTACCAGGTGCTGGAGGCTCAGCCGGACGTCGTGGCGGCAATGAGCTCAGCGCGTAGGACCAAGGTGGTGCGGCGCAGCATCCACCTCACCCCGTTCGGTGAGGACTTCTGCCGCGAGGGCCTGGGCCTGCACCTGTCGATGGCCGAGCTCCACGACATCCCACGCCACGGGTCACTGGACGAGGACTGAGCCGCGGCCGGAATCCGCCGGTCTCCGCCTGCTGGCCCACCCCACCCGGGCAGGCTGGTGACGCGCGCCTTGATTCAGGCTCGGCCCGGGCTGTCGGTTCGGTTCCGCGCCTGCTCCTTGGCCCGCTTCCTCTCCGCCCGCTGCGCCAGCTCCTCCTGGTCGAGTCGCCGGGCCTCCTCGGGCGTGGGTGCGCTTCCGCCGTAGGAGGCGGGAAGCCACCAGCTCCCCGGCGGTTGTTCCTCTGCCGGGTAGGCGCGGATCGACTCGTCGAGCATCCGGCTCATCGCCTCGCGCAGCTGGTCGGTCTTGTCGGCAGCCGTGGCACCGCGTGGGTCCAGCGGCTCGCCGATCCGCACGCTGATCGTCTTGTGACGGCTGAGGTCGCGCGGATGGTCCTTGGTCTTCAACCGTTGGGTGCCCCACAGGATCAGCGGCACCAGCGGCACGTCGGCCTCCGCGGCCATCCGCACGGCGCCCGTCTTGAGCTCCTTGATCAAGAAGCTGCGCGAGATGGTCGCCTCGGGGAACACGCCGACGATCTCACCACGACGCAGGTTGTCCACAGCCTCGTCGTAGGAGGCCTGACCGGACGCGCGATCGACGCTGATGTGCCTGCAGTTGCGCATGATCGGTCCGGTGATCTTGTGGTCGAACGTCTCCCGCTTGGCCATGAAGCGGGTCAGGCGCCCCGAGGCGCGGGCGCCGTAGCCGGCCATCAGGAAGTCGACGTAGGAGACGTGGTTGATCGCCAGAACGGCTCCACCGTCACGGGGAATGTGGTGGGCGCCGGAGATCTGCCACCGGAAGTCCATCAGCTTGAACCAGGTCCGGCCCAGGCCGATGATCGTGTAATAGGTGAGGTCAGTCATCGAGCTCCTGAGTCAGGACGCGTGCGCCGTGGTGAGGCCACACTAGAGGGGTGGGCGTAGACCTCGGGAGGCGAGATGTCCAGGAGACTGGTCCGGCTCACGCCGGACACCCTCGGTGACCTGCCTGCTGCGGTGCGTCGCGACCTGACCTGGGAGTGCGATCCGGTGGTGGTGGCGAAGACCTCACCGACGCAGGCCGAGGACCGCAAACGCGAATGGGTCTCCGGAGTGCTGCTCGACTGGGGCTCCTGCGGGCGGGTCGCCTACGAGGACGACCGCCCGGCGGGATTCGTCATCTTCGCTCCGCCCGGCTACCTGCCCGGCACCTGCGCGTTCCCCACCGCTCCGGTCAGCGAGGATGCGGTGCAGCTGGCGACCCTGGGGGTGTTCCCCGAGCACCAGGGGTCAGGTCTGGGTCGTGCTCTGGTCCAGGTGATGGCGCGCGACCTGGTCCGTCGCGGCGGGGTGCGTGCGGTGGAGGCAATCGGCCGGCAGAGCCCTGTGGTCGAGCCGGCAGAGGCCGAGCCGGGGTCGTGCGGACCAGTGCCGGCGGAGTTCCTGCAGCGGGTGGGCTTCACCACGGTGCGCAACCACCCGCGGCACCCGCGGTTGCGGCTGGACCTACGCTCACTGGTCTCGTGGCGTGACGAGGTCGGCACCGCCTGGGGCCGGCTGCGCGACGCCGTGCGACCACTGGGGCATCCCGTGCCGACGTCGCGCCAGAGCCGAGCTCAGTCGATGTAGTCGGCGAGCTCCTTGAGGATGACCGACTTGGGGCGGGCACCGATGATCTGCTTGACGACCTCGCCGCCGGAGTAGACGTTGAGCGTCGGGATGCTGGAGACGCGGTACTTCGCCTGGGTCAACGGGTTCTCGTCGACGTTCAGCTTGACCACGCGCACCTTGTCGCCGTGCTGCTGTGCGATCTCGGCGAGGATCGGCGCCACCTGACGGCAGGGGCCGCACCACTCCGCCCAGAAGTCCACCAGGACCGGCTTGTCGGACTTGAGGACCTCGGCCTCGAAGTCGGCGTCGGTCACCTTGGCCATCTCAGCCACGTCGTGCTCCTTCGGTTGGGTGCATGTTGCTCGGGGGTCGTTGTGTTGTCAGTGTGCCGGGAGGCTCCGACAACCGGGAAGCGTCTCGTTCCCGGCGTCTCACACTCCCGCGGTCTGCTCGGCCTCGGTCTTCCGCGCCACCTCGTCGTCGACCGGCTCGGCCTCGGTGTGGGCGTCCACCGCGGCCTGCCCGAGGTCGGCCAGGTAGCGCTCGGCGTCCAGGGCCGCGGCGCAGCCGGTGCCGGCCGCGGTCACGGCTTGGCGGTAGTGGTGGTCCACGAGGTCACCGCAGGCGAACACGCCGGACAGGTTGGTGCGGGTCGAGGGGTGCTCGACGTGGACGTAGCCGTTGTCGTCGAGATCGACCTGACCGTGCAGCAGCTCCGAGCGGGGGTCGTGGCCGATCGCGATGAAGAGGCCACCGAGGGCCAGCTCGCGCTCCTCGCCGGTGACGGTGTCCTGCAACGTCACCCCGGTGAGCTTGTCGTCGCCGTGGATGGCGGTGACCGCAGAGTTCCACACCGGCTCCAGCTTGGGGTCGGCGAAGGCCCGGTCCTGCATGATCTTGGAGGCGCGCAGCTCGTGGCGGCGGTGGACCAGGTAGACCTTCGAGGCGAAGCGAGTGAGGAACGTGGCCTCTTCCACCGCGGAGTCCCCACCGCCGATGACGGCGATCTCCTGGTCGCGGAAGAAGAACCCGTCGCAGGTCGCGCACCAGGACACGCCGTGCCCTGAGAGTCGATCCTCGTCGGGCAGACCGAGCTTGCGGTAGCCGGAACCGGTGGCCAGGATCACCGCGCGAGCCCGGTGCTCACGACCCTCACCGTCGGTCACCACCTTGATCTCACCCTGCAGGTCCAGCCCCGTGACGTCGTCGGTGACCAGGTCGGCGCCGAAGCGCTCGGCCTGGGCCCGCATCTCGTCCATGAGCTCCGGGCCCATGATGCCGTCGCGGAAGCCCGGGAAGTTCTCGACCTCGGTGGTGTTCATCAGAGCACCCCCGGCGGTTACCGAGCCCTCGAAGACCAGGGGGCGCAGCGCCGCGCGAGCCGCGTAGACCGCTGCGGTGTAACCCGCTGGGCCGGAGCCGATGATGATCACCTGGCGTACGTCGTCGGTCACGTGTCCTCCGATGGCCTGGAAGTCTGGCCGGGTCGCTTCTGGGTGCCTGGTCTGTCCTAACTGATCCTAGGCGCCAGACATTCCCGGTCAGGGCCGCACCGCCACCTGAGCCAGTCGCCGGGTGCCGTCACACGACCACACCTGCACCCGGGTCCGGCCGTCATCGAGACTACGGACCACGGCGGTGGCAGGCGCGCCGTCGAAGGTGACGGGGCTCAGGATCCCTCTGACCGACGTCGCAAGGGGTGAACAGGGCGCCGCCACCGCAGCACGACCAGCCTCGTCATCCTCACCAGCACCAGCCGCACCCTTGGACGCGAGGCCCTCCTGAGCCTCGGCCAGGCCGTCGCGGGCCTCCTCGGCGGCCTCCCCCTGCACCTGCGGGGGAGCCGACAACTCGCCCGCGGAGTCGCTCGCGGCCCCGCCGGAGAGCTCTCGCGCCAGGAGCCGGGCATCGGCGCGCAGCGAGCCTGAGGACAGGGAGGCGACCCCAGGAGCCTCGAGAAGCGCTCCCGCCTCCGGCGCGGAGTCCCGCGCTGACCCGCCCGCGTCCGCGGCGGAAGTCGACTCCGCCTCGCCGCCGGTCAGATCACCGAGCAGACCGCTCGCACCCACGGAGTAGCCACCGACGGTGATCGCGGCTGCCGCGATCAGGACACCCGCCCAGCGACGGTGGCGCCGCGGGGTCATCTCGACGACCGTCGACCCGCCGTGCGCACCCTGCCGTGGTGGGCCCTCCTGGCGCAGCTGTGCCAGGGTGTCCTCGATGCGCGCGGCCACCCAGTCCGGCGCGGGCTCCTGCTCCTGCGCGGCATCGGACAGCATCCGGCGGACCCAGTCGTGCTCGGGGTCGCTGCTCACGGCACGGTCCTCCCTTCGTCCGGTCGCGGCTCGCTCTCTGCAGGTGTGACGCGCGGCGGAGCCGGCGGGTTCCCCGCGGGGCGTCCGGGGCGCTCGTCGCGCAGGTCGCCGAGCAGTCCGGCAAGTCTGGCTCGACCGCGGGCACACCTGCTCTTGACCGTGCCCGTCGGAACTCCCAGGGTCTGTGCGGCCTCCGCGACCGAGTAGCCCTCCATGTCGACCAGGACCAGAGCGGCTCGCTGGTCCTCGGGGACAGTCCGTAGCGCGCTGAGCACCCGGGTCCTTCGCTCGTGCTGCTCACCCAGCTCCTCCGGACCCGGGTCGACCAGGTCCCGGGCGTTCTCCGGCTCATGCTCGGGCAGCGGCTCGGCCCGCCGCACGGCACGACGTCGGAGCCGGTCCAGGGAGGCGTTGACCACGATGCGGTGGAGCCAGGTGGTGACCGCGGCCTCGGAGCGGAATCCGGCGGCGTTGCGGAATGCCTTGACCAGGGCGTCCTGCAGGGCATCGGCAGCCTCCTCCGGATCCCCTGTGGTGCGCAGCGCAACGGCCCACAGGCGATCCTGGTGACGTCGCACGAGGACTGAGAAAGCATCGGCGTCACCGGCCAGGTGGTCGCGCACCAGCTCCTGGTCCTCGCGCGGGTCCGGCTCACACCCGACGGCATCGAGGTCCACCTCAGGACCGTACGACGATCTCCGCCACCTCACCGGCATAACCACCGGAGACCTGCGGCAGGGATCTGAACCAGATCACCAGGTAGCGCGTGTTGGTGCCGTCGGACTCGATGGTCACGTCCTCCAGGCTGCCTCGCTCTCGCCCGAGCTTGGTCAGCCCCGCGATGTCGGAGGGCGGCTCGGCGCCGGGCTCCGCAGCGAAGACCGTGACGTCATAGCCCTGACCCACCAGCTGGAGGTCGACCTGTCGGACCTCTCGCTCATCGCCGAGATCGACCAGCAACCCCACCCCCTGCTTGTACGGCGCCAGGACGGGTCCGTCGAAGTAGGTCTCGGTGCGCCACGTGGTCTGTGGGTCGCCATCGATGGTGTTGGCGGTGTCCTCGGGCCTCTCCTCGCCGTTGCCACCCTGGGCAGCCGGATCGAAGTCACTGACCTGAGCGATCGTGACCGGCTCGGTCTGCTGCTGGGTCGCGGTGCTCTCGTCGTCGTCGGGGACCAGGTCCACGGCCTTGCGGGTGCTGCCGAGGTCGAAGGCCAGCATCACGCCCACCACGATGACCACCAGCAGAGCGACCAGCGCGGCGAGACGCAGCGCGAGCGCGCCAGGTTTGTCGCGCTTCTTGCGGACCGCGGGCTGGTTGCCGGTCGAGTGCACGTCGGGCCCCCATGCCAGCTGGGGGCGAGCGGCCTCGGGCGGCGGCCCGCTCCGCCCGGAGCGGGAACGGGAGTCGGAACGGGTGCTGGAGTCGGACTCGTGGTCAGGATGGGGGTCGGAGCGAGAACTCGGACTCGGACTCGGCCTCTGGCGCGAAGTCAGGACGGGAGTAGGTGCTGGTGGCTTCTCCTCCCGTGAGCACCTGGTCGGGATCGCCCACCTGCTGCTCACTTCGGCGTCCGATGGCCTCACGCGCCGCACGGGACTTCTCCCGGGCGCGTTCGTCGTCGCCCTCGTCGCTGTAGGGCCGCTCCTCGGTGTCGACCTGGGCACTCGCCTCGGCGCTGGAGTCACTGATCTGGTCTCGTCGCACCGCGCGTCCCGGTGATGAGTCCTCCATCGCCACCGCTGCCTGGGTTGCGTCAGGGTCGGTGCGCTCCGGGTCTGTCGGTCCGGGAGTCTCAGCCTCGATCTGCTCGGGCTCGGCGTCCCCGTCGAAGGAACCAAGGGTTCCCTCCGTGCTCGGTCCGGGTGCGCGCCCGGTGTCGACGAAAGCCGCCGGACCGTCCAGCGCGGTGAAGGCGTTGACGACGGGGAGCGCCCCCTCACCGTCACCCAGGTAGCGACTCAAGGCCTCGCCCACCGCGGCCGCGGACTCGTAGCGGGTGCCGGAGCGCGACTCCGAGCGTGACCCGGCCAAGATGTCGTCACACAGGCTGTCCAGGAACTTGGGGACCCCGGCCTTCACCCGGCGAGGTCGGATCGGGTGGTCGTGCTCTCGCGGTGCGTCGGGCAGGGCGCTCTCGGGCGGACCTGGCCAGCGACCGACCAGACAGGCGTACAGCAGCGCCCCCAGGTTGACCACGTCGGACTCGTGCTCGGAGAGGGGCTCTGCCTCCCCGGACTGGGGGTCGGGACGACCGTGGAGGACGCCATTGACCACGAAGCCGATCAGCTTGACCGACCCGGTCTCACTGACCATCACGTTCTCCGGGATCAGACGACCGTGTGCGACCCCCATGGCGTGGCCGGCGACGATCCCCTGGGCCACCTCCCGCACCAACCAGGCGGCCCGGCGCGCGTCGAGCACCTCCTCCGCCAACAGCTGGTCCAGGGAGACCCCGGTGCCCCACTCGTGGACCAGGAAGACCATGCCGTCCTGCTCCACGGCGTCGAGGACCCGCAGGATGTGGCTGTCGGAGACCAGGGCAGAGGTGCGGGCCGCGTTCAGGGCTGCTGAAGCTCGCGGATCATCGGCGGACAACACGTGGACCGCGACGTTACGGGCCAGGGTCAGGTCGGTGGCACGCCAGAAGAGCGCCCCTCCGGCATCCTCCAAGAGGTCCTCGAGGCGGTAGCGGCCGGTGACGACACTCCCCGGGCCGACGCCGTTCTCGGACACCTGGCTCCCTTCGAGTGGATCGCGCGTCGCGCTGACCGTCAGCACGAGGACCACGCCGTCCCCTTGTCCTCTCTCTCCATCGTAGGGTTCCTACCCCGCACCCCGACGGGTGATTCGCGATCGCTCAGGTGGACCGCGTCCGGAACGGGAGCCGCCGAGTCACCAGGCCCACGACCTCGGTGACCTCGGTGATCCGCATCAGCCGGCTCGCCGTGAGCACCACGGCCACGTCGACCAGGGTCGTGGTGAGCAGGAAGGCCACCGCCCGGAAGCGGCTGTCGTTCAGCGGCCACACCAGGTCCAGCCCCAAGCGCCACGCCCAGGCGGCGGCGGCGGCGAACCCGGCCGCGATCCCGATGCGCACCAGGAATCTCACCGTCTGCCGGGTGCCGAGACCGCCCAGCCGCTTGCCCAGCACCAGGTACGACGTCACCGCACCGACCGCGTAGGCACACCCGTAGGCGGCGACCAGGCCCGCCGCGTTGTGCTGCGGGTCGGTGCGTGCGCTGATGGCGAGCGCAGCCGCGACGTTGACAGCGGCGATGATGCACTGCACCCAGAACGCAGTGCGGGTCTGCTCCAACGCGTACAGGCCGCGCAGCATCAGGTAGTGGACGGTGAAGAACGCCAACCCCGGGGCGAACCAAGCCAGGGAGCTGGCGAAGTCGCCGTAGGTGGAGCTGGCAGCGCCGTAGTTCCACACGATGCTGGCCAGAGGGAGCGCGATCGCGGGGAGGAGGAAGACGAAGGGGATGATCAGGGCCAGCCCGGTGCGCAAGGTCTCGGCGACCTGGGTGCCGACGCGCTGCCACTGCTGGTCGGCGGCCATCCGGGAGAGCCGGGGAAGCACCGCGGTCGCCAAGGAGACGGTGACCACGGAGTGGGGCACCATGACCAGCAGGAAGGCGCCGGAGTAGATCGTGTAGCCGGTGCCGGCCTCCCCGCCACCGCTCGCCGCCGCCTGGGCGGTTCCGCCGGAGGCCAGCCGCACCACGACGGTGTAGGCGATCTGGTTGACCACGACGAAGAGCAAGGTCCAGACCCCGAGCCGGAAGGTGTGACTCAGTCCGGTGCCGCGGAAGTCGAACCGTGGTCGGTAGCGCACGCCGGCCGCTCGCAGGAAGGGCAGCAGGATGAGGAACTGCGCCAGGATGCCGAAGGTCGATCCGAGACCGAGCAGCCACTCCTGTCCGGTGGTGAAGCCGCCACGCAGCTCGCTCCCCTCGGCGGGTCCGTAGCTGAGGACATAGACCACCAGTACCGCGATCGAGATCAGGTTGTTGGCGATCGGCGCCCACATCATCGGCCCGAAGCGGTTACGGGCGTTGAGGACCTGACCGACCAGGACGAACATGCCGTAGAAGAAGACCTGCGGAAGGCACAGCCGGGCGAAGGCGATGACGGAGTCCCGCTGCTCGGTGAACTCGGCGGTGAAGTAGACGTCGTCGAGGTAGAGCCGCATCACCCAAGGAGCGGCAACCACCAGGAGCACCGTGACCACACCCAGCGCGATCGTGGCGAGGGTGACGATGCGGTTGAGGTAGGCGTCCCCGCCGTCAGGGTCCTGTTTCATGGTCCGCACCAGCTGCGGCACGAGGACAGCGTTGAAGATGCCCCCCGCCAGCAGGATGTACAGCATGTTCGGGATGGTGTTGGCGATGGTGAAGACGTCGGCGTGCAGCTGCGTGCCCAGCGCCAGCGCCAGGAGCAGGGAGCGCACGAAGCCGCTGAGCCGAGAGACGACCGTCCCCGTGGCCATCACCAGGCTGGAGCCGAGGATCGAGGGTCCGTCCTGGTCCGTCTGGTTGCTCACGGAGCTCCTTCCGAACGATCGAGCACTGAGCCCTGGCCGGCCTCGCGTCGCCGGACACGCCGCACGATCCGCACCAGGATCGTGATGAACAAGATCCCGCTTCCGATCGCCATGGCGAGCCAGACCCAGCGGGCCACCTGGCTGCTGCGGATCGCCAGGGACGGACCAGGGTAGAGCCGGTCCCCGGAGACCGTGGAGAGGTCGAGCTGCACCGAGCGGACGCCGATGGTCTCGGCCGTGGCCTCGACCCGGATCGGTCGCCTCGCGCCCGGGCCGACCACCAGGGGATCGGGGACCTCGAGGCGCAGACCCCCTTCGGCGACCCGCGGCATCAGCTGGACCTGGACCGGCACGTCCAGGCGGTTGACGACCGGCACCAGGAAGCTGCCCTCCTCCGAGGACATCCGCACGAACGGGGGCGCCTGGATCTCGACCTCGCGCACCAGGGCGCCGAGCACGTCGTCGCTGGCTCGTAGTCGACTCACGGTGGCACCGGTGTGGCCGCGGGAGTGGACGGAGAGCCCGAGCATGGCCAGGCGCTCGATCAGAGGGCTGAGGGCGTCACCATCCACGACGAGCTCGCCCATCACCTCGCCGCGCCTGATCAGCCGCTGGGCGGCGCGGAAGACCCGGGTCGGCACCTCCCGGTCGAGCTGCACGGGGGGATAGCGCAGCGCCAACGCCGTGGTGGGCTCTGTCGCGCCAGGTTCGCCCGGCTCGGGGTTGACCAGCTGGGGACCGTTCGACTTGAGCTCGTCCAACCGGGTCGGGGTCAGCCACGACGCTTGCCTCAGCCCAGTGAAGAACCGCGAGGCACGCCACGCAGCGCCTGGCTGCCACTGGGGAGGCAGCACCGCAACGACGGGCTCACCGGGGCGGGTGATGGCCTGGATCGCCGAACGGGCCAGGATCCGCTGGCGGATCGTCAGCGCGGAGTCACCGGCGCCCGAGCCCTCTCCTGCCCGCAGACCCCGATAGGTCCACACCGGGGTGCCGGAGACACTGACCAGCGCGGCGGGTACCTCGGTGGCGGGGGTGTCGAGCACTTCTGTCCCGTCCTCGTCGACCACCGCCTGGACCAGGGAGCGTTGCTTGACCAGCGCGGGCACGCCTTCCGGTGTGGCCTCGGCGGTGGCCCCACCCATCAGGCCGGAGTACGGAGCGAGCACGCCCGAGGCCTGGACGCCGAAGCCGGAGAGCAGTGAGATGCCGCTCGAGATGCTGCGCCCGATGAGCTCGGTGTCGCCCTGCCGCACGGCGGCTCCGACGTCGAGGTCACCGTAGGGCAGGGACTGCACGTCGACGCGGCCCGAGAGGCGGCGCAGTCGCTGCAGCCACGCGGTCGCCAGGGTCGCGGTGTCCGTACCGCCGGTCGCCTCCGGGCTCCCGGAGCCCCCGTCCCCCCCGGAACCGTCCTCGGCCCCCTCGGTCGGCGCGGAGGCACTGGCCGAGGCCCCGGGGGACTCGTCCGAAGGCGGCTCGTCGTCAGCAGCGGTCGCCTGTGCGATCCCCGCTACCTCCTGGGTGGCGAGGTCCAGGCCCGGGTTGCCGGCTGCCAGCGACCCGACAGCCTCCACCACGGCGGGGTCGAGCACCGCGGTCACGGGAAAGCTCCTCGCCGAGGCGAGCAGGCCCACCAGATGGGTCAGCCGTCCCTCGCGGGTCAGTACGCGTTCCCACCCGGCTGTGCGAGCCACCTCGCCGGTTGCGGTGCGGATCGTGCGCCGACGCACCTGCAGCACCACGGCCAGCGGGGTCTTGCGCTTCACGCGGGGGGCCACGGTGACCAACAGTCGATCGCGCCCGTCCGCTCCGTCGATCCGCCCGGCGGGCTCGGTCCCGAGCACCTGGACCCCGAGGCGGTAGACCCCGGGTGTCTGCGGGATCCCCAGCTCCTTGCGCGGCAGCTGGAGCTGGAAGGGCGTGGACTCTCCTGGGTCCAGGTCACCGACCAGCTCGAAGAGGTCTGGTTCGACGATGCGTCGGTAGTCCCCTGGCTCGACACCGGCCGGGGCCTCGGCGTCCTGGAGCTGGGCCTCGGTCGTCACGGCGGTGGCCGACGTAGCGGCGTAGACCGCGAGGTCGGTCCAGGGATCTTCACTCGAGTTGGTGACCTCGCCGCGGATCGTGACCTCACCCGAGTCCGGAAGGACGCCCGGAGTGAGCTGCTCGATCCTGATCGCCAGGGGATCCCCGCTGTCCTCCGGCCCGGTGCCGTCAGCGCCACCTGGTTCCTCGACCTCCCCTGGTGGGGCCTCGTCACCGGGGGTTGTCGTGCCCTCAGCGTCCGCCGAGTCGCCCGACTCGACGTCGCTGGGCGCCTCGGTCGGAGTGACAGGTGATGGATCGGGGGCGGCGGCGACGGGGGAGGCGAGCACCCCGGGCAGGCTCAGGACCGCCACTGCGACCGCGTGACCGACCAGGCGGGCGGGTTTCGCAGCTGATCCGGGCACCAGGTCAGGTTATCGACGCCTCCGCGACTGGCGTGGGAGGTGCGCGTGGCCGGTGCCGAGGTGTGGTTCGTGGCGTCGTCGAGGCGTTCGCGTGCCCAGGAGGACCTCCCGACGATCCCGCACGCACGCGGTCTCCTAGAGTTGCCGGGTGCCCGAGCCCAGCCCGACCACGGGGAACCTGACCGTTGTCGAGATCGAGCGTCGGTTGCGTTCGGCCATGACGGAGCTGGATCCGGTGATCGGCGACCTCGGGCGCCGATTCGCCGAGCAGGGGGCGGAGCTGGCCCTGGTCGGGGGATCGGTCCGCGACATCATGCTGGGTCGCCTGCAGCAGGACCTGGACTTCACCACCTCGGCCCGTCCGGAGGTCAGCGAGCGTCTGCTCCAGGAATGGGCGGGGTCCACCTGGGACGTGGGACGTGCCTTCGGCACGATCGGGTGCCGTCGAGGTGGTTGGACCGTCGAGGTCACCACCTATCGCAGCGATGAGTACGAGCACTCCTCGCGCAAGCCTGTGGTGCAGTTCGGGGACTCGATGCAGGGTGACCTGCGGCGGCGCGACTTCAGTGTCAACGCCATGGCGATCTCGCTTCCGGAGGGCACGTTCGTGGACCCCTTCGGGGGAATCGTCGACCTCGCCCACCAGGTGATCCGGACGCCGGGGCCGGCGGAGATGTCCTTCTCCGACGACCCACTACGGATGATGCGGGCGGCTCGGTTCGTGGCGCAGCTCGGTTTCACCGTGGCCGGCGACGTGGTCCAGGCCATGACCGAGATGGCTGAGCGGGTCGAGATCGTGTCCGCAGAACGCGTGCGCGACGAGCTGGTGAAGCTGATCTGCGGGCCCCACCCCGGGGCCGGGTTGCGGCTCCTGGTCGAGACCGGCCTGGCCGACCGCGTGCTGCCCGAGCTCCCGGCACTTCGGCTCGAAGGCGATGAGCACCACCGACACAAGGACGTCTACGAGCACACCCTGACCGTCCTGGAGCAGGCGATCGCGATGGAGGAGCGGCTGTCGGCGCCGGGCCCCGACTTCGTCACCCGTTTCGCGGCGCTGATGCACGACGTCGGCAAGCCCCGCACCCGCGCCTTCCAGAGCGACGGGTCAGTGACTTTCCACCACCACGACGTGGTGGGTGCCTCCATGACGCGCAAGCGGATGAAGCGGCTGCGCTTCCCGACCGCGAGCATCGAGTCTGTCTCTCGTCTGGTGGAGCTGCACCTGCGGTTCCATGGTTACGGCAGCGGCGAGTGGACCGACTCCGCGGTGCGTCGCTACGTGCGCGACGCCGGGCCGGAGCTGGATCGGCTGCACGTCCTGACCCGCGCGGACTGCACCACCCGCAACCGACGCAAGGCTGAGCGGCTGCGCCGGACCTATGACGACCTCGAGGCTCGTATCGACCAGCTCGCCGCGCGTGAGGAGCTCGCCGCGGTGCGCCCCGACCTTGACGGCAACCGGATCATGGAGCTGCTGGGCATCGGACCGGGCCCTGAGGTCGGCGAGGCGTACCGCTTCCTGCTCGACCTGCGACTCGAGCACGGCCCCCAGTCGCCGCAGGCCGCGCAGGAGGCACTGGTTCGATGGTGGCGTGCTCGCTAGCGCCATGGTGCGTGGACCGGTGGGCCCGGACAGCCTGCCTGCAAGAGATCCGAGACGTGAGGACTCGGACCGAATGAGGGAGAGAAGTGGCACTGAGCGGCAAGCAGGAGACGCTCGTCGAGCGACCCGCAGACCTGGCCTGGACCTACATCGACGACTGGCGCAACGTCACCGACTGGCTGATCGGGGTGGAGCGGTTCGCTCCGGTCGGTGAGAAGGACCAGGGCTTGGGCTCGGTGTTCGACGTGGTGGTCAACGCCGGCGTCAAGATCAAGACCCGGATCGAGGTCACCGACTACGTCGATGGCCGCCTGATCCAGTTCGACTCCATCAAAGGCTTCAAGGTGCGCAACTGCTGGAGCTTCCGGCCCCTCGACGAGACCACGACGCTGATCACCGCGGACACCGAGCTCTTCCCGCCCTTCGGGCCCGCTGGGAAGGCGATGGCCAAGGTGCTGGAACCCGCGATGAACAAGATCATGGAGCGGAGCTCTTCTCGGCTGAAGGGCCGGATCGAGTCCGCGTAGCCGGACCCGTGGCGGCGCGGTGCCCCAGCGCCGTGGCCAGGAGCCCCACGCAGCAGGCCAGGAGCACGGCCGGGGACCGGCCCGAGGTCGGCAGCACCGCAGCCGCGATGCCCGCTGCGACGACGAATGAGACGTTGAAGGCCATGTCGTAGAGGGAGAACACCCGGCCCCGGGCCTCGTCGTCCACACCGGCTTGGACGATGGCGTCGACGCAGATCTTGGTGGTCTGCGCTCCCAACCCGAGAAGTCCCCCGGTCACCCACCACCCGAGCGTCTCGCTGTCAGGGGCCCCGAGCAGCGCCGGCACCGGGGAGAGGGCCATGATCAGCAGGCCGACCCGCAGGGCCGGGCCGCGGCCGAGAGGCCGGGCCAGCACCGGAGCCAGCACCGCCGCACCGAGGAAGCCCGCCCCGGTTGCGAGCGTGAGGACGGCGAGATCGGCCAGCGCGGCGGCCTCGTCTGTCGTGGCGTTGCGCAGCGACAGCACCGCGGAGACGGTGATCAGCCCGAACCACAGCCGCATGGCCGCCAGTGAGCCCAGGGCGGCAGCAGGCGCTCGGCGCCGGCGCAGATGGCTCAATGCGGCGCGGATCTCGGCCCAGATGCCCGGCACGGAGCTGCTGGGCTCGCGGTCGGGCCCGAGCTTGGCCTTCGGGAACAGCAACGCTGAGGCCCCGGCACCGGCGTAGATCGCCGCGGCGAGCACCAGCAGGCCCGAGTCGTCCATCGAGAGCTGCGCAACGCCACTGCGCAGCATCCCCGCAACGCCAAGACCGGTGACGAACGCCGTAGTGCCCAGGGTCGGGGCGATCGCATTGGCCTCGGTCAGGACATCGGCGGCCACGGTGTGAGGCAGGGCAGCGGAGAGGCCGGCCAGCAGGAAGCGGTTGACACCGAGGGCGGCCAGCGCCACGCCGTACACGGCTGGGTCAGGGGCGTCGGCCGCGACGACCACAGCGAGCAGCACCAGCACGGCGGCGCGGACCAGGTTGCCGACCAGCAGCACCTGACGGCGTGACCAACGGTCCAGGGCCACGCCGGCGACGGGACCGAGCAGTGACCAGGGCAGCAGCACCACAGCAGCCGCAGCAGCGAGATCGGCCGCGCCGGCGACGTCGTCCCCGAAGAGGGCGTACGCCGCCAGCGCGGCCTGGAAGATGCCGTCACCGATCTGGCCGGTGATCCGGACGGTGAGCAGCCGGAGGAACCACGTCCCCCGCAGACTCACCCTTCCTTGAGGACCTGGGTCCCAGCGAAGTTGTCGGTCCACGGCTTGCGCTGGGCGGTGTCGTTGTTGATCTGAACGGCGATCAGGATGACTGCGACCAGGGAGGCGAGACCGCCGATGATCCCGAGGAACGGGACGATCCCGGCGAGGCCGAGCGCGATCCAGGAGTTGCGCTTCAACGACTCCTCCCAGGTGGGGTTGCCGCCCCCGCTGCCGACCACGTGCAGCTTCATGACCATCTTGCCGAGGGTCCGCCCCTGGGTGGAGTCCATGAATCCGAAGTACCCCAGCGCGATCGCCACGCTGATGATGGCGGAGATGGCCGACGCCGCGAAGCTGGCCCCGGTGCCGTATCCGCCGAATCCGCTGCCGCTCAGACCGAGGATGCCGACGATGAGCACCGCGGTGATGATGGCGTTCACGATGGCCAGCAGGATGTGGTCGATCAAGCGGGCCACGAACCGGTCCATCAGCTCACCAGGCTTGGCCCCCGTCGCGCCGCCGCTGGGCGGAGGCGGCATCGATCCCCAGTCGCCCCCTCCGGGGGGAGGGCCGCCTGGCGGTGGGCCGCCGCCGGGGGGTTGACCACCGCCGGGCGGCTGGTCGCCGCCACCGGGAGGGGGAGGGGGGGGAGCCGGGGTTCCTGACGATGAGTCACTCATGAGGAAACCGTAAGCGTTGAGTCCCGGCAACGTGTGGGACGAAAGACCGTGTTGGGGTCCCGAAATTGTCATGCGGGCCGCAACCCGCGATGGGTTGCGGCCCGCATGGACGACCGGGAAGAGAGCGAGTCAGCGCTCGATGTCTCCTGCGATGAATGCTTCGACCTTGGCCCGACCGAGGTCGTCGGCCATCTGGACCGGAGGCGACTTCATCAGGTAGCTCGACGCGGAGAGGATCGGGCCACCGATGCCGCGGTCCTTCGCGATCTTGCAGGCCCGCAGCGCGTCGATGATGATCCCGGCACTGTTGGGGGAGTCCCAGACCTCGAGCTTGTACTCGAGGTTGATCGGGGCGTCACCGAAGGCGCGGCCCTCGAGCCGCACGTAGGCCCACTTGCGGTCGTCGAGCCACGCGACGTAGTCGGAGGGACCGATGTGGACGTCGCGGTCGTGGATCTTGCCCGACAGCGGACCGTTGAGGTTGGAGGTGACGGCCTGGGTCTTGGAGACCTTCTTGGACTCCAGCCGCTCACGCTCGAGCATGTTCTTGAAGTCCATGTTGCCGCCGACGTTGAGCTGGTAGGTGCGGTCCAGGATCACGCCGCGGTCCTCGAACAGCTTGGCCATCACCCGGTGGGTGATGGTCGCGCCGACCTGGGACTTGATGTCGTCGCCGATGATCGGCACGCCCGCGTCCTCGAACTTGCGGGCCCACTCGGGGTCGGAGGCGATGAAGACCGGCAGCGCGTTCACGAATCCGACGCCGGCGTCGATCGCGCACTGGGCGTAGAACTTGTCGGCCTGCTCCGAGCCCACCGGCAGGTAGGACACCAGCACGTCGACCTCGGCGTCCTTGAGCGCCTGGACCACGTCGACCGGCTCGCTGTCGGCCTCGTCGATGGTCTCGCGGTAGTAGCGACCCAGACCGTCCATGGTCGGACCGCGCTGCACCATGACGCCGGTGGGCGGCACGTCGCAGATCCGGATCGTGTTGTTCTCGGAGTTGTTGATCGCCTCGGCGAGGTCGAACCCGACCTTCTTGGCGTCTACGTCGAAGGCCGCGACGAACTCCACGTCCGAGACGTGGTAGTCGCCGAACTCCACGTGCATCAGTCCGGGCACGCTGTTCTCGGGATTGGCGTCCTTGTAGTACTCCACGCCCTGGATCAGGGACGTCGCGCAGTTGCCGACGCCCACGATGGCGACTCGTACGGAACCCATCGGTTCTCCTTCACTTTCTCTTCTCGGTGCGTTCTCAGTCGAAATGGTGTGGTCTCGTGCTCAGGTCTCGGACGTGCCGGGCGTGGGAGTGCCCCGTTCAGCAGCGATCAGGTCGGTCAGCCAGCGCACCTCGCGCTCGACCGACTCGATCCCGTGACGTCGCAGCTCGGCGGCGTAGGCGTCGCTGCCACGGACTCCTCCCACCTGCTCGCGCACGCGGGACAACCGCTCCTCCAACCGGGCACGTCGACCCTCGAGGATCCGCAGTCGGATCTCGCTGTCGGTGCGCCCGAAGAAGGCGAACCGGACGTCGAAGTTGTCGTCCTCCCACGCGGCCGGACCGGAGTCGGCCATCAGCTTGGCGAAGCGCTCGTTGCCCGCCTCGGTGAGCTGGTAGACGATCCGCTGTCGCCGGCTGGTCCGAGCAGCCGCAGCATCCGTCACCGGCGTCCGCTCGGCGATCCACCCGGCCCGGCTCATCTTCTTCAGAGCCGGGTAGAGCGAGCCGTAGGACAGCACCCGACCCCACCCCAGGACGACGTTGAGCTGTTTGCGCAGCTCGTAGCCGTGCATGGGGTTGTCGTGCAACAACCCGAGCACTGCGAGTTCGAGAGTCTCCCCTCGGCGTGTCACTGTGTCTGCCTGCCTGTTCCTCGTTGAAGGTGTGGACGCCTTCGGCCTTCCCGACAGGTGCGCCCGAGATATCGGTTGTTTGTATCGTACCGATATATCGAGAGAGATCCAAGGGAGTGCCGCCACAGCGCGGCGGGCCACACCCCGGGGGTCGTGTGATCCTCGACTCCTCGCCTCCCGACCAGGGCGACACCGGCGTGGTTGCCCTACCCTTCACCCTGTGAGCAGAGCAGGCAGTGACAGCACCGCGGGCAGCAAAGGTGGCGCCACCACCGAGGGACACGGCGGGCTGAGGCGGTGGATCAAGCGGGGCTTCCTGCTCCTCGGGGTCGCGCTGGGGGCCGCGCTGGCGCTGTTCGCCGTCGCCTACGCGCGCACCGACGTGCCCTCACCCAACGAGGGCTTCGACTCCGAGGCGACGATCATCTACTACGCGGACGGCAAGACCGTGCTCGGCAAGCTGGCGGAGCAGAACCGCACGCTGGTGAAGCTCGAGAAGGTGCCCCAGCACGTCCAGGATGCGGTGATCGCCGCGGAGGACAAGACCTTCTACTCCAACCAGGGGATCGACCCCAAGGGCATCATCCGTGCCGCCTTCAACAATGCGAAGGGGGGCGACACCCAGGGTGCCTCGACCATCACCCAGCAGTACGTGAAGGTCTACTACCTCTCCCAGGAGCAGACCTACAGCCGCAAGGTCCGTGAGGCGATCCTGTCGCTCAAGATCCACCGGCAGCTGGAGAAGGAAGAGATCCTGGAGGGGTACCTCAACACCATCTACTTCGGGCGCAACGCCTACGGGATCGAGGCGGCGGCCCAGGCCTACTTCAACCGCCCGGCCTCGAAGCTCAACGTCAAGCAGGGCGCGGCGTTGGCGGCGATCATCAACTCACCCAACTCCTACGACCCGGCCGACGGCAAGAAGTCTCGCAGCGCCTTGAAGAGCCGCTACACCTATGTCATCGACCAGATGAGCGAGATGGGCACGCTGCCGGGCGTCAAGGGTGATCCCTACAAGCTGCCCAAGATCGGCAAGCCGCGGGTGCAGAACGTCAACGGCGGGCAGCGGGGCCACGCCCTGGCACTGGTACGCGCCGAGCTCGGCAAGCTCGGGTACAGCGACCAGGAGATCGAGGGCGCCGGTCTGCAGGTGACCACGACCTTCACCAAGAAGGACATGGAGGCGGCCGAGAGCGGCGTGACCTCGGTGCGGCCCGACCTCAAGCAGCTGCACGCGGCCGCGGCGGTCGTGGATGTGAAGACCGGTGGGTTGCGGGGCATGTACGCGGGTCAGGACTACCTGAAGTCGCAGCTCAACTGGGCGAAGGAGGGCGGCGCACCTGGCTCGACCTTCAAGCCCTTCACCCTGGCCGCGGCCCTGGACTACGGCTACGCGTTGGACAGCACCTTCAACGGAAACTCCCCGATCGACATCAACGGGACCACGTTCAGCAACCAGGGCGAGGGCAGTGGGGAGAGCTACGGCTCCTCGATCAGCATGCTCAGCGCCACCGAGAACTCGGTGAACACCGCCTACGTCGACATCGCCAGCTCCATGGACGGCGGCATCCAGCGCATCCTCGACACTGCGGTGGCCATGGGCATCCCGCGCAACGCGCCAGGCCTCGACGAGAACTACTCCATGGTGCTCGGGTCGGCCACGATCAGTGCCATCGACATGGCCAACGCCTACGGCACGATCGCCGCGGAGGGTCAGGCCAAGGACTGGTACGTCGTGCAGGCGATCAAGGGCCCGCAAGGTGGCAACGAGTACAAGCACAAGGTGAAGACCAAGGAGGCGATCCCCTCCGACGTGGCCGCCGACGCCTCGTACGCGCTGCAGCAGGTGACGACCAGCGGCACCGGAACCAACGCCAACGTGATCGGCAGGCCGATCGCGGGCAAGACCGGCACGGCCACCAACGACGACGGTGACGTGCGGTCCTCGTGGTTCGTCGGATACACCCCTCAGCTGTCGACCGCGGTGATGTACACGCGGGGCAACGGCAACAAGCCGCTGAACGGTTACATGCCGAGCTTCTACGGCGGTGAGTACCCGGCGCGCACCTGGGCAGCGATCATGGGCGCGGCGCTGGAAGGGGCAGAGATCCTGTCCTTCCCGGAGCCGGCCAACCTCGACCAGACCGCGGTCGGGCACTCTCCGACCCCCACCCCGACCCCGACCCCGACGCCGGCTTCGACGCCGACGACTCCCACCTCTTCGCCCACCGAGAAGAAGACGCAGTCCGGTGGCGGCGGTGGCGGCGGTGGCGGTGGCGGTGGCGGTGGCGGTGGCGGTGGAAACAACAACGGCAACAACGGCAACGGCAACGGCAGTGGCCCGTCACCGACCGGGAGCACCTCGAGCGCCACCGCGGACACCACCGGCTGACGGTGTCCGACATCGATCAGCGAGAGCGCCGGGGCATCGTCGCCCCCTCTCACGAGGACCCCCTGGTCGCCTCGGCGACCGAGGTCATCGGCGGCCCGTTCGGCCGCCGGGGCGCGGGTGCCTCCTGGTGGCGGCCCACCCGGGTCGTGGTCGCAGTGGCCTGTGTCTTCTGGGCGCTGGCGATGATCCAGAAGGCGCCGTGCTCTGCCTCGGACTGGAGCGACACCTCGCTGCGCGCTCGAGCGATGTGCTACTCCGACATCCCGTATCTGTACTCGGGACGGGGTTTCGCCGAGCTGTCCGTGCCCTTCAGCGACACCGGTGGGCGCTACCCCTACCTGGAGTACCCGGTCGGGACCGGGTACTTCACCTACGGCGCCGCATGGGTCACCCACGCCATCAACGGGTTCCCCGACGTGGCGGCCCGTGCCCGGACCCCGACCAGCGCCCTCGGTGCCTCGCCGGAGGTGCAGGAGGAGGCCAAGCACTATTTCCTGCTCACCGGGGTTCTGCTGACACCCTTCGCCCTGCTCTCGGCGTACTTCCTGGCCGGCGCCCACCGACGACGCCCGTGGGATGCGATGGGTTACGCCGCCGCACCGGTGGTGATCGCTGTGGGACTGATCAACTGGGACATGCTCGCGGTGTGTTGCGTTGCGGGGGCGTGCTGGGGGTGGGCCCGTGGCAGGCCTGGGCTCGCAGGTCTCCTGATCGGAGTGGGCACGGCGACGAAGCTCTATCCGTTGTTCCTGCTGGGTGCGTTGTTGGTGGTGTGCCTGCGACGTCGCCAGCTGCGTGACTTCTTCATCTCCTGTGCCGCAGCAGTCATCGCCTGGCTGGTGCTCAACCTGCCTCCCGTGCTGACGAACTTCGAGGGGTGGGCCTCGTTCTGGAGGTTCAACTCCGAACGCGGCCCCGATCTGGGCTCGCTCTGGCTGGTCGCCTCGCAGCACGGCTGGGAGGCCTCGGCGCACACGGTCAACGTCGTCTCGTGGATCTTCTTCGCCGGCTGGTGCCTGCTGGTGCTGGTGGTCGGGCTGTGGGTCAGGCACGTGCCTCGGGTCGCCCAGCTGGCCTTCCTGATCGTGCTGGGCTTCGTGCTCGTCAACAAGGTCTATTCGCCGCAGTACGTGCTCTGGCTGCTGCCGCTCGCGGTGCTCGCCGTCCCGCGGTGGCGTCACCTGCTGATCTGGCAGGCGACCGAGCTGGTCTACTTCGCCGCGGTGTGGTGGCACCTCGAGGGCTTCACGAACTCGGCCACCGACGGTGCTGCCGACCCCTTCTACACCGGGGCCGTCGTGCTGCGGGTGCTGGGCGAGCTCTACCTCGGTGCGATCGTGCTGCACCAGATGGCTCGAGCGCGACGGGATCCCACCCGGACCTTCCCCGACGACGACCCGATGTGCGCGCCGCGGCTGCTGGCAGCGATCCCGCGCCGGCGCGGCGCCTGGCGGACCGCCGCTGCTTGATCCGCAGGACTAGCGGAACTCGATCCGATCCACGTCGGTGGTGGTGAACCGCACCCGGACGTCGATCTCCTCACCCACCTCAGGCGGTGTCGCCGCAGCGGGGAGGAAGAGCATCGAGGCCTGCATGTGCGGAGGCTCTGCGAAGAGCCGCTGCTTCCCGTCGATCGAGAACGGTGACCGGACGAACCCGGCCGCGTCCATGCCACCGCGCGCCAGACGTGCCGCCCGGTCGCGCATCCGGGAACCCGCGGTGGGTGCCTCCAGGCCGACGCCGTGCGCGGTGCCGCCGGAGACGATGATCAGGTGGCCCTGTGCGGGTGCGCTTCGCCCGCGATATCCGAACTCGTCGCCCCGCTGGACCTGATGCACGTCCAGCACGCTGGCGCGGACCTGGAGCGCTCGCCGCTCACCCAGCCACAGCCGGGTGCCCACCCGGGGCCGGAACTCGAACTCCGGGTACGCCGAGCGCAGCGCGCGCAGCTCGTCGTCACTGAGGTGGGAGACGAAGACGCGACGGGTCCCGATGCCGGAGGCCACCAGGTCGTTCATCAGCCGCTCGACCTCGGGCAGGTGCGAGCCGTGCGCCATGGGCAGGTGCAACGCGAAGCCCTCGACCTGGAGTCCGTCGAGGTCGCCCGCCACTGCGCGCAACGCCCGAGGGTCGAAGCCGTGACGCCGCATCGAGGTCACCAGCTCGAGGACCACGCGGGGGTCCCCCTGATGGGCCTCGCGGGCGGCGGCACGCAAGCCCTCGAGATCCTCGGCGCGGCCGATGGTGTGCACCAGGCGGGAGTCGTAGCAGGCCCGTGCCTCGAACGGCCGCCACGGGGTCAGCACCAGCACCGTGCCGGAGAAGTGATCGAGCACCTCACCCACCTCGGCGTAGGTCCCGACCGCGATCGTGTCCGCGCCGAGCTCCTGCGCGATCTCGGCCAACCGGGAGTTCCCGAAGCCGTAGCCATTGCCCTTGGCGACCGGCACGAGTCCAGGCACCGCCTCGAGCGTTGCCTCGAGGTGCGAGCGCCACCGGTCGTGGTCGACGTAGAGGGTGAGCACCTGACCTCCGCTCAGCGCCGCGCCATGTAGAGGCTGAACGCCTTGTACATCGGTCGGTTCAGCGGAAGGTCCCACTCGCCGGCGTACTCGACCGCCTGGCCGCCGGTGCCGGCCTTGAACCGGATCAGGCCGACGTGGTCGTCGTCGGCGTCGAGGGTGTCGGTGATGCCGCGCAGGTCGTAGACGTCGGCCCCCTGGGCGAGGGCGTGCTGGATCATCGCCCACTGTGCTGCGTTGGACCCCTGCACCTTGCGCTTCTCGGTCGAGGAGGCGCCGTAGGAGTACCAGACGTGAGTGCCGACCTGCACGAGCACGGTGGCTGCGACCAGATCACCCTCGTGCTCGGCGGTGAACAGCGCGATCCGGTCCGGGTCCTCGGCGAGCAGTGAGCTGAACATCGTCTCGAAGTAGGTCTTCGGTCGTGGGGTGAAGCCGTCGCGTTCGGCGGTGTGGACGTAGAGGTCGTGGAACTCCTGGAGCCGTCGCTCCAGCTCATCCGCGGGCACTCGAGTCGTCTCGACGCCTTCCTTGTCGGCCTTGCGGATGTTGCGACGCCACTGCTGGTTCATTCCCTTGAGAACCTCGTCCTCGCTGAGCTGCTCGCCGTCCTTCCCGCGAAGTGACAGCCAGAAGTTGTACCGCGGCTGCCCTGCGGCGAACCCGCCCTCGGCCTGCTGCGGCCGCCACCCCTGTTCCCTGAGCTGGGAGACCACCGCGGCGCCGCTCGAGGACCGCTCCGCGGGAGGCACCTGGTCCAGGGTGCGGACCTGGTCGTCGGAGATCCCGTCCTTGACCGCCTTGGCCTCCCAACGTCGGGTCACCACCGGGGGCCCGATGCGGATCGCGAAGGCTCCCTGCTGCTTCAGGTGGTCGACCATCGGCCCGAGCCAGGGTGAGAGGTCGTCGTCCCAGTCGATGACCGGGCCCTCCGGCAGGTAGGCGAGATAGCGCTTGACCCGGGGCAGCTGGCGGTAGAGCACCAAGCCGACGCCGACCAATTCCTCACCGCGGAACCAGCCGATCGACTCCCGGCGCCAGTCGCTCTTCACCTCACCCCAGGCGGGGACCTGCAGGAAGCTGGCGCTGCGCCGGGCGGCGACGTGCGTCAGGTGGTCGGCCGGGCTGATGGTGCGGACGGCCAGGTCTCGTGGGGAGCTCACGGTGCTCGAGCCTATCGGGCCACGACGACCCGGATCCTCAGCCTGCCGCCTCACCGCCGGGGGAGACCTTGCCCTCACCGACGTAGCGGCGCTGGGCCCACTCGGCGACCTTGGTGACGATGAGGTTGAGCCCGATGTAGAGGGCGGCCATCACGATTGCGGTCTGTACCACGGGCCTCGTGGACTCCAGTGCGACCTGTCCCAGGATGTAGGTGAGGCTGAGCGCGCCGATCGCGTATCCGAGCGAGGTGTCCTTGAGGCACACCACGAACTGGCTGATCATCGCGGGGAGCATGATCTTGATGGCTTGCGGCAGCTGCACGAGCCGGGTGACCTGCCCCTTGGTCATGCCGATGGCGTAGGCCGCCTCGGACTGTCCGGAGGGGAGCGCTTGGACGCCGGCGCGGACGATCTCCGACAGCACCGCCCCGTTGTAGAGCGCCAACCCGATCACGAGCGACCAGTACGACCCGATGCCGTCGCCGGTCCCGTAGGTGAAGAAGATGTAGAAGATCAGCAGCAGCAACGGCACGGCGCGGAAGAACTCCACCCACAACCACGACGGCCACCGGATGAAGGCGTGGTCGGACAGCTTGCCGACGCCGAAGACCAGCCCGAGCGCCAGCGCCGCGAGGATCGCGGTCACGGCCGCCTGCACCGTCGGCACGATGCCCTCGGAGAAGATGACCTCGATGTAGCTCGGCGTGATGAAGTACTCCCACTTGTCGTAGGCGAACTGTCCGGTGCGCTGCATCTGCCACACGAAGAGGCCGACCACGCCCAGCACGAGCACGATCGCGAGCACGTTGTACAAGCGGTAGCGAGCCATGGTGCGTGGCCCCGGCGCCTCGTAGAGGACGGTGCCCTGCGGTGCCGTGTGCTTGGGGGGCGGCCGCTCGTCCACCGTGGTGTTGTCCGCCCGGGTGATCTGGCTCATCGGGCCACCCTCCAACGCCGTTCGAGCCGGTTGGCGCCGAACGAGACCAGCTCGACGATGATGATGTAGCCGAGCGCGAAGGTGAAGAAGATGATGGTCCGCTCGGTCGCGTAGTCGTTGAGGAAGCCCTTCATCCGGGCCGTGGCCTCGATGAGGCCGAACACCGCGGCGACCGAGGTGTTCTTGATCAGCGCGATCTGCACGCTTGCCAGCGGGGGCAACGAGGCACGGAAGGCCTGCGGCAGCACCACGTGGCGCATCACGCCCCCGAAGGGCATGCCCACCGAGCGGGCGGCTTCGGCCTGACCCATCGACACCGAGTTGATGCCGGACCGCAGCGCCTCGCAGACGAAGGCCGCTGTGTAGATGGTCAGCGCGGTGACGCCCTTGATGAAGTAGGTGCTGACGTCCCACGGGCCGATGCTCACGCCCGGGATGTTCCACCCCATGTTCGGCAGCGCCTGGCTCACGATGATGAACATCACCAGCAGCGGGGTGTTCCGGACGAGGGTGACGTAGAGCGAGCCCGCCCGGTTCAGCACCGGGACGGGGCCCACCCTCATCGCGGCCAGGAGGGTGCCGAGCAGCATGCTCAGCACCCCCGAGACCACGAAGAGGGCGATGGTGAGGGCGAACCCGTCCAGGATCAGGTCCAGGTTGTCAACGATGACGTCCATCGACCGGTTCCCCTCAGCCCCTGTGTCGGGTCACGCCGACGGGCACTCGTTCATCTCCGGCGGCTCGGGTGTCTCGACGTCCGCCTTGCCCAGCGTGGTCTCGAAGGCCTCGGCCCACTTGCCGTCCTCCTGCGCCGCCTGGATCGTGTCGACGATCCACTGGCACATCTCCGGGGCGTCCTTCGGGTAGCCGATGCCGTAGTTCTCCTCGCTGAACGTGTCGCCGACGACCTTGAGCTCGTCGGGGTTCTCCGCGGCATAGCCCAGCAGGATCGCGCCGTCGGTGGTCATCGCCTCCACCGAGCCGTTGAGCACCTGGTCGACGCACTCCGAGTAGGTGTCGAAGCCGCGCGGCTTGGCGCCCTCCGCCTCGACGTTGTCGAGCGAGGTGGACCCGGTGACCGAGCACACTGACTGGCCCTTGATGTCCTGGACGCCCTCGATGTCACTGTCCGCGGCGACCAGCAGCTGCTGGCCGGTGACGTAGTACGGACCCGCCTGGCCGACCACCTGCTGGCGCTCGTCGGTGATGGAGTACGTCGCGACCACCAGGTCGACCTCACCACTTTGCAGGAACGGCTCGCGGTTGTCGGAGATCGTCTCCTTCCAGGTGATGTCCTCCGGCGCGATGCCCAGGTCGGCGGCCAGGATCTTGGCGATCTCGGGGTCGAACCCGACGGGCGCGTCATCGGTAGCGCTCTTGAAGCCGAGACCTGGCTGGTCGTACTTGGTGCCGATGACGACCTCGCCGCTCTCGGCGAGCTCCTTCATCATCGTCCCGTCGTCGAACTCCGAGGCGGCGTCCTCCTGCACCTCGACGTCGACGCCCTCGCTGTCGCCGCCGCCGCCGGCATCGCCGCATGCGGCCATGGACAAGGCCAACGCGGTGCCCGCAACGGCCGACATGGTCCTGGTGAGTCTCATCTGCTGCTCCTTAGGTTGTGACGGTGGTGCTGCTGATGGTGCTTCGGGTGCCTCAGTGCTTGAGGATCTTGCCGAGGAAGTCCTTGGCACGGTCGGACTGCGGATTGGTGAAGAACTCCTTGGGCTTGTTCTCCTCCACGATCGCGCCGTCGCTCATGAAGATCACCCGGTGAGCAGCTGATTGCGCGAAACCCATCTCGTGGGTGACCACGACCATGGTCATGCCGCCCTCGGCGAGCTCGACCATGACGTCGAGCACCTCTTTGATCATCTCGGGGTCCAGCGCCGAGGTGGGCTCGTCGAAGAGCATCACCTTGGGCTCCATGGCCAGCGCTCGGGCGATCGCCACGCGCTGCTGCTGGCCGCCGGAGAGCTGCGCGGGGTACTTGTCCGCCTGGTGCTCGATGCCGACCCGTTCGAGAAGCTCCTGGGCCTTCTTGTCCGCCGAGGACTTGTCCTGGCCGCGGACCTTGATCGGACCGAGGGTGACGTTCTCCCGGATCGTCTTGTGGGCGAAGAGGTTGAAGGACTGGAAGACCATCCCGACCTCGGCGCGCAGCCGGGCGAGATCCTTGCCCTCCTTCGGCAGGGGCTCGCCGTCAAGGGTGATGCTGCCCTCGTCGATGGTCTCGAGCCGGTTGATCGCGCGACACAGGGTCGACTTGCCAGAACCCGACGGCCCGATCACCACGACCACCTCACCGCGATGCACGGTCAGGTCGATCTCCTTGAGCACGTGCAGGTCGCCGAACCACTTGTTGACGCCGTCGAGCACGACCAGCGGCTCCCCCTCGGCCGCTTGGATCGCTTCGCCTTCCCCCTGCTCGCCCTCAACGCTCGTCATAACACAGCAACCTAGGACGAAAGTTTCGCTGTGCCTACCGTCGTGGCCGGATCGTTGCCTCAGTTTCCCAAGGTATGCAGCCCACCTGCCACTCCCCTCGAGGCGCGTCTCGCGGGGGGTGTCAGTACGTCGAGGGGGGTGACCCGGCAGGGCGGTCGTAGAGGTGGCGTACCGAGGATCGCGCGGCTCAGCGCAGGTGCCGACGGATCCGGTCCGCCGTCTCCTGGGGCCGGCGGAGGTCGCCCCACGTCATGCGCAGAACCATCCATCCGGCCTCGCGCAGCGCGTCCTCCCTGCGCTTCTCACGCAGCACGACGTCGGCGGCGGTCTCTCCCGGGCGATACGCCGCGAGGTACTTCTGCCTGCCGTCGAACTCCATGACGAGACGGTGCCGCTCCCACGCGAAGTCGACGCGTGCGACGAGCCGGCCGGCTGCGTCGGTCACCTCGAACTGAGGTGTCGGGCAGGGCAGGCCCTGCCGCCAGAAGAGGTACGCCGCGCGGGCCTCACCGGCGCTCTCGTGGCGTGGGTCGGCCAGCCTCGTGACCAGGTGCAGCTGCAACGCCCCGCGCCAGCGCTGCATCTGGTCGTGCTGGTGGCACAGCTCCGACCCGGTGAACAGGCCGAGCCGCAACCCACTGCTCGCCGTCACCAGGCCGCGTTCGGTGCCCAGCAAGGTCGCGGTCTCCAACGTTGCGCGTGCAGGTCGGGTCGCGGCCACGCCCTGCACGGTGGTCAGGTCGCTGCTGTCGGCAAAGCCCTCGTGGTGCACGAGATCCGGCTCGGTGCGCCCGGCGGCGCCGTCGAGGCGGGTGACGTGCACGCGGCCCAGCTCCGCGTCCCAGACGTCCATGCCATGAGCCAGAGCCGCAGTCGTGTGGCTCAGTGCCACACCGCGGACCCGGCGCATCACAGCTCGACCCTGCACGACGTGCTGTTGCTCGGCGCTCAGCGGCTGCCACATGTCGGTGAAGGTGTAGCTCCCGTGCCGCACCCGGGTCAGGACGCCGGCACGCAACGAGCGCTTCAGCGACGCGTCGTCATGACCGTGGCCCAACGCCTCCGCTCGCAGGAAGACACCGCGCTCGCGGGCGATCTGGCGCAACGGGTCGAGGTCGGCGTACTGGTGCATGCCAGCAGCCTGGGGCGGTCGTCGTACGACGGTCAGGTGGGGCTGCCCGGATGTGGAGTACCTCGGCTGTTGGCGGGGTGGGTCGAAAACTGGCCCGACCGGTCGCGTCGAGACAGGACTCCCCACGGTGACCTGTCACTCCCCGAGACACGCGCCTCGAGGGGAGTGCTGGCTGACCGGCATACCTTGGGAAACCGTAGGCTCCCCGGACTACAGGCGGGATCGAAGCCAGCTGAAGTCGGCGAGGTGCTCCTGGGCGCCGCCGGGGGTCTCGGCGATCACGGGGGCGCCGGCCTCGCGGATCACGGTGACGAAGCCGTCGTGGTCGATCTCGCCCGCGCCGAAGCTGGTGTGGCGATCTGCGCCGGAGTCGAAGGCGTCGCGGGAGTCGTTGGCGTGGATCAGGTCGATCCGACCGGTGGCACCCCTCAGCTGCTCGACCGCAGTCGCCAGCTCGATCCCCCCGGCGTGCGCGTGGCAGGTGTCCAGGCAGAAGCCCACCATGTCCGCACCCTCGGTGGCCCGGTGCACGGCCTCGAAGACCTGGGCGATCCGCTGCACCTCCCGGGCCATGGCATTGCCACCCCCGGCCGTGTTCTCGATGAGCAGCGGCACCTTGAGGTCGGTGGCCTCGATCGCCTTGCGCCAGTTGTCGAAGCCGCTCTCGGGGTCGTCCTGGGCGTTGACGTGACCGCCATGGACGATCAGTCCGCTGGCACCGATCTCGGCGGCGGCGTCCATGTGCTGCTGGAGCAGCTTGCGGCTGGGGATCCGGATCCGGTTGTTCGTCGAGGCGACGTTGATGATGTAGGGCGCGTGGACGTAGAGGTCGACTCCCGCGGCTGCGGCGTCCTCCCGCAGTCCCTCGGAGCCACCGGCGTAGCGGATCTCCGGGCCCTTGTAGCTCTGTGGGTCGCCGAGGAAGAACTGCACCAGCGTGGTCTCGCGCGACCTGGCCTCCGCGACGGGGTCGCTCTGGTCGACGTGGGCACCGATGCGCACGGTGTCGGCGGTCAACGGCGCGGACGGGTGATCGGTGGGTGCGGATCCAGTGGACATGCGGGCCAGGGTAGGTCGTCGCTGCTCGATTTCGGTCGACGGTGCTGTGGTTGGTAGGCTGCCCTGTCCCCGTGGGAGACCGGCGCCGCCGAGCGCGCCGTCCCGAGCGGACAACGCAACAGCCCTCCTGCCACGGAACGTCCGTGGCCGCCTGAGTCCGAAGGAGGTGGAGACTGCTATGCGTGCCTATGAAGTGATGGTCATCCTCGACCCGAGCCTCGACGAGCGCACCGTGGCGCCGTCCCTCGACACCTATCTGAACTTCGTCCGCAAGGACGGCGGTCAGGTGGACAACGTCGAGGTGTGGGGCCGTCGCCGGCTGGCCTACGAGATCGACAAGCACAGCGAAGGTATCTACGCCGTGGTCGACCTGCAGGCGGAGCCCGCGACCGTCAAGGAGCTGGACCGCCAGCTCTCGCTGAACGAGTCCGTGCTGCGCACCAAGGTCGTGCGTCCCAGCTTCCGCTGATCACCTCCGCTGGCCCTGACCAGCACCCGTCCACAGGCCGGGACTGCCCCGTTCCGATCTGTCGGTCGGCGGGGTTAGGTTCACCCGGACAAGCCCGGACCACAGAAGCGTTGACCTAGGAGCATCCATGGCAGGCGACACCCCGATCACCGTGATCGGCAACCTCACCGGCGACCCCGAGCTGCGGTTCACACCGTCCGGCGCGGCGGTGGCCAACTTCACCGTGGCCTCCACGCCTCGATACTTCGACAAGCAGTCCAACGACTGGAAGGACGCCGAGGCGCTCTTCCTCAACTGTTCGGTCTGGCGGCAGTCGGCGGAGAACGTCGCCGAGTCCCTGGTCAAGGGCAGCCGGGTCATCGTCAACGGCCGGCTCAAGGCACGCAGCTACGAGACCCGCGAGGGCGAGAAGCGCACGGTCTTCGAGATCGACGTGGAAGAGATCGGCCCGAGCCTGAAGTACGCCACCGCGAAGGTCAACAAGACCACCCGCTCGGGAGGCTCGGGCGGCTACGGCCAGCAGCCCGGTCAGCCGGCGCCGCAGCCCCAGGGCTACCAGGGTGGTCAGGGCGGCCAGGGGGGACAGCCCCAGGGAGACCCGTGGTCGACCCCGGGTGTCTCCGGCCAGGCGGCGCCTCAGGGTGACCCGTGGGCCGCGCAGGGCGGATCCAGCGACGAGCCTCCGTTCTGAGCCGGACCCGGCTCAGAGAGCAACCAACAACAACCACCATTCCGGGCCCCAAGACTCCGGCCGGGCCCGGGCTCGACTGAAGGAGCACCACAATGGCCAAGCCGGTCCTGCGCAAGCCGAAGAAGAAGGTTTGCCAGTTCTGCAAGGACAAGTCGGCCTACGTCGACTACAAGGACACGATCCTGCTGCGGAAGTTCATTTCCGACCGCGGCAAGATCCGCGCTCGCCGGGTGACCGGCAACTGCGTGCAGCACCAGCGCGACGTCGCCACCGCGGTGAAGAACGCGCGCGAGATGGCGCTGCTTCCCTACACCAGCACCGCCCGCTGAGAGGCAAGGCGATCACGATGAAGCTCATCCTGACTCACGAGGTCACCGGTCTCGGTGCTCCGGGCGACATAGTCGAGGTCAAGGACGGCTACGGCCGCAACTTCCTGATTCCTCGCGGGTTCGCGATCCGCTGGTCCCGTGGCGGCGAGAAGCAGATCGACTCGATCAAGGCTGCTCGCGACTCGCGATCGGTGCGTGACCTCGACCATGCCCAGCAGATCAAGGTCAAGCTCGAGTCCGCCCCGGTCGACGTCAAGGTGCGCGCCGGTGTCGAGGGCCGCCTCTTCGGTGCGGTCACCGTCAACGACATCGCGGCCGCGATCAACGGCGAGACCGACGAGGCGTTGGTCGACAAGCGCAAGATCCTGGTCGGCAACCCGATCAAGTCGCTGGGCGCCCACCAGGTCACGGTGCGGGTGCACGACGAGGTCGAGGCCCAGGTCGCGCTCAACGTCATTCCTGCCTAGTCCTGATCCACCGATCTCCGCCTGCTGCTCAGCACCATTCGGGGCTGGCGGCCATCGGTGGTTCCGGGCTCAGCCGGATCCACCGACCGACCCTCGGTAGGGCGCCGTCAGCGAGGCATCGACCGCGGGTCCCACCATGGCGACGAGGTCGTCGACCGACATCGACGCGACCGGCTCCATCCGGGTGACGTAGCGCAGCACGGCGACGCCACCCAGCTGGGCGCAGGCAAGCTCGATGCGTGCGGTGGCGTGGTCGATCCGACGTGATCGCAGCAGCGGCCGGAAGGCCATCCTGCTGAGGAACGCCACCAGCAGCCGGCCCCCCACCGCGCTCCCTGCGCTGCGCCGCAACATGGCCATGGTGCGCTCGCGGGTGCGGGGGTGCTCACACAGGCTGAAGAAGCGCCGGGTGACCCGGTGCCCGATCGGTTCCTGCTCGGCCCCGACGGATCGGGCGCTGACGCGCTCGACATCATCGGGCAGGTCGCGCCGTGGAGCGGGCAGGTCGCCCTGCGTCGTCGAGGCGACCAGATGCAGGTCCGCGGGATCCAGCAGGTCGGCCACCCCGGCGTACGGCGGTGGCTGGAAGCGGATCGGGCCTGTCACCCGCGTCATTGTGTCGAGCCGGCTCCCCCCGAGGCGGACGACGCGCGGATCAGGCCTTGCGCCGCGTGCCGGACCCGTTCTTCTTGGTGCCGGTCTTCTTGGCTTCGGCGGAGGAGGTCGTGGAGGACGAGGACTTCTCGGACCCGGAGCCCTGCGGCTTGTCCTTGCCGGACTCCTCGGGCACGGCATCGTCGCCGGCGGCTGTGAACAACGTGATCACGAAGATCGCGTTGAGGCCGATCGCGAGGAATGTTGCCGGGGTCTCCAGCCAGTCCCAGCCCGCCACCAACGGCAGCAGCGGGAGGAAGGCAACGACCGCGTAGGACCAGCAGATCAAGCGGAACCACGCGGCGAGGTTGGGCACGGTGACGTCGTAGAGGCTGTCGGCCAGCAGGTAGCAGAAGGCCAGGGTCGGCAGGCTGAAGATCCAGCCCAGAGCGGTGTCGAGCGTCGGCACCGAGTCGGGCGGCCACGTCACCACGGCCAGCGCCAGGCAGACCCACGCGGTGAGCTGGAGGTAGCCGTAGTCGGGCAGCTTCTCCTTGAGCGCGGCGATCCCCACCAGGATGAGCAGCCACCCGAGCGGGTCGGCGACCCAGTCGGGGTCCCCCACGTCGACGAAGACCACGATCAGGCCGAGCGCGACGGTCTGCAGCTCCTTCACGATCCTCGACCCTACTGAAAGCGCGACGACGTGGCACCTCGCCGGTGGATCGGGTTGCTCACACCGTGGCGCCGGTCACCATCCACCGCGAGCCCCGCGCCCGGACCATCAGCGCCACCGCACGTCCGCCGATGAACGAGGCACCGAACGCCACCCACACCCACACTGCGGCTGCATCACCGCTGCCACCCAGCCGGGGCGCGAGCTGTGCGGCGACGACCACGGCGGGCACCGACACAGCCATCACCGCGAGCCCCGCCCAGGCCAGGTAGCGCCCGTCGCCGGCGCCGATCAGGACGCCGTCCAGCACGAAGACCACCCCGGCGAGCGGTTGGTAGAGCGCAGCGACGAGCAGCATCGGCGTCAACAGATCGATCACACGCGGGTCTTCGGTGAACAGCGGTCCCAGCAGGCTCGCCACGATGGCGAGCAGGATGCCGGTGATGACCCCCGACAGCAGTCCGATCCGGATCAGCCGGTCGGTCAGGGCTCTGGTGCCCTCGAGGTCGCCACTGCCCAGGGCCTCACCGGTGATGGTCTGGGCAGCGATCGCGACGGCGTCGAGGGCGTAGGCGAGGAAGGTCCACACCGAGACCGCGACCTGGTGGGTGGCGGTCGGGACCGAACCCAGGCCCGCAATGGCCCAGGTGGTGGTCAGGAGCACCGCCTGCAGAGACAGGGTGCGCACGACCAACGCCCAGCCTGCCCGGGCGGCCCGTCGTACGCCGGGAAGGTGCGGGGTCAGCTCGACGGACTCCTCGCGTGCCTGTCGCACCACGCACGAGGCGAGGTAGGCGGCCATGCCCGTCTGCGAGATGACCGTGCCGAGCGCAGCGCCGACGATGCCGAGACCGGCGGGGTAGACCAGCAGCACACTCAGGACGATGTTGGAGAGGTTGGCGCCGACCGCGCCGATCAGCGGTCGCTTGGCGTCGGAGAAGCCACGCAGCGCTCCGGTGGCGGCGAGCGCCATCAACATGGGGGTCAGACCCAGCCAGGAGACCAGGAGGTAGTCGGCCGCCGCGTCGGCGACCTCCGAGGTGGGGTCGAAGACCGCGATCACCGAGGTCGTGCTGACGACTCCGGCGAGCGTGCCGAGGAGACCGATCGCCACCGCCAGCCACAGGCCGTCGACACCCTGCTGCGCCGCGCCGCGCCGGTCCCCGGCGCCGACCTGGCGAGCCACGGCCGCGGTGGTGCCGTAGGCCAGGAAGATGCACACGCCGACCCCGGCCCGCAGCACCACCGACCCGATGCCCAGCGCTGCCAGCTCCGTGGTGCCCAGGTGTCCGACGATGGCGGAGTCGGCGAGCAGGAAGAGCGGCTCGACGACCAGCGCGAGGAAGGCCGGAACCGCGAGCGCGGCGACCCGCCGGTCCAGGCTTCCCGTGGTCTTCTCGGGATCCCCTGCGTCGGTCACGGCGGCGAGGCTACCCTGCCACCGCGCCTCCCGATGCCTGTGGACAGGGGTGTGACGCAGCGTGCGCGCCGGCCTCCCGCGGGCTTCGGTCCGGACGAGCGGGGAGGTGTGGATAGTTCGATGGAATTTACCTGCTGTTCATTTTGTCCACCGTGACTGTCCGTGACGTTCCCGCAGGTCAGCCTGACTTTTCGGGCGAGCACCTTCGGTTTGTCCACAGGTCCGTGCACAGGCTGTGCACGAGGTTTCGCGGCGTGTTCCACATGTAAGTCAGGGTTGTCCACAGAGGGTGTGGACGGCGCGCTGGAACCGACCCGATGAACGGGCGTACCTTCACTGGCCAGAGCCCCCGCCACCCACCGCGTCGCCACCCGTCACTGCATGGCGGGTGCTCGACCAGGAACCGGATCCGGGAGCCCTGGCAACGCGAAATGTCGGAGCCCGGCGGCACCCTCGACCCAGGGTCGCCACGGTGAAGGGAGAGCGGCATGAGCCTGACCAATCCATCGGCGTACCCCGCGGAGCCGTCGTACGACGAGGGGCGTGGGTTGGACAGACTGCCGCCCCAGCACGACGAGGCCGAGCAGTCGGTGCTCGGAGCGATGCTGCTGTCGAAGGACGCCATCGCCGATGTCGTCGAGGTGGTGCGCGGCACCGACTTCTACAAGCCGGCTCACGAGACGATCTACGACGCGATCCTCGACCTCTACGGTCGTGGCCAGCCGGTGGACGCGGTCACGGTGGCCGCTGAGCTCGGCCGGCGCACCGAGCTGCCGCGCATCGGTGGGGCGCCCTACCTCCACACGCTGGTCTCCTCGGTCCCGATCGCGGTCAACGCGGGCTACTACGCCGAGATCGTCCGGGAGAAGGCCATCCTGCGCCGACTGATCTCGGCCGGCACCCGCATCGTGCAGATGGGGTTCGCGGGCGAGGGAATCGTCGACGACGTCGTGGACGCCGCCCAGCAGGAGGTCTACGAGGTCACCGAGAAGCGGGCGTCGGAGGACTATGCCCCCCTGTCGGAGATCTTCCCCGCGACGTTGGACGAGATCGAGGCGATCTCCAACCGTGGCGGCGAGATGACCGGGGTCCCCACCGGCTTCGCCGACCTCGACGAGCTCACCAACGGGTTGCACGGCGGCCAGATGGTGATCGTTGCCGCGCGCCCAGCCGTCGGGAAGGCACTGGCCCTCGACACCCCGCTCCCGACCCCGGCCGGCTGGACCACGATGGGCGAGGTCGCGGTGGGCGACCTGGTGCTCGGATCCGACGGCGCCCCGACCCGCGTCGTCGCCGTGACCGGAGTGCTACGAGGGCGCCCCTGCTTCGAGCTGACCTTCTCCGACGGTGCCACGATCGTGGCCGACTACCAGCACAACTGGGTGACCCGCTGCGGCGAGGCGCCCGCGGCGACGGTGACCACCGGTCAGATCGCGCGTTCCCTGGCGAGCGGGCACGTGATCGGGCTGCCCGACGGGGCCGAGGTCAAGATCGAACAGGTCCGTCAGGTCCCCACGGTGCCGGTGCGCTGCATCCAGGTCGAGGCGAGCGACCACCTCTACCTCGCCGGGCCCACCCGGATCCCCACGCACAACTCGACGTTGGCGCTGGACCTGTGCCGCGCGGCGAGCATCCACAACAACCAGGCTGCGGTGATCTTCAGCCTGGAGATGACGCGCACCGAGATCACCATGCGGCTGCTCTCGGCCGAGGCGAAGATCCCGCTCAACCACATGCGCAACGGGCACATGAGCGAGGACGACTGGAACAAGCTGGCGCGCAAGATGGGTGAGATCAATGCCGCGCCGCTGTTCATCGACGACTCCCCGAACATGACGATGATGGAGATCCGCGCCAAGGCCCGCCGACTCAAGCAGCGTCACGACCTGCGGCTGATCATCATCGACTACATGCAGCTGATGACGTCGGGCAAGAAGGTCGAGTCCCGCCAGCTGGAGGTCTCGGAGTTCTCGCGTCAGATCAAGCTGTTGGCCAAGGAGCTCGACGTCCCCGTGGTCGCGCTCTCCCAGCTCAACCGTGGTCCTGAGCAGCGCTCCGACAAGCGGCCGATGCTCTCCGACCTGCGGGAGAGCGGCAGCCTCGAGCAGGACGCCGACATGGTCGTGCTCCTGCACCGCGATGATGTCTATGAGAAGGAGTCGACCCGGCCGGGGGAGGCGGACCTGATCGTGGCCAAGCACCGCAACGGACCAACCCGCGACGTGATCGTCGCCTTCCAGGGTCACTACTCCCGCTTCGTCGACATGGCCCACGGCTAGCCGTCGCGCGCTCGGTCAGCACCGCACCTGAGGTTCCGGCCACGGCGGACTGGGTACGTCCCAGTCATGATCGGATTCCTCGTCGCCGGCCTCATCATCGGAGCACTCGCGCGGCTTCTCAAGCCGGGACGCCAGAACCTCGGCCTCCTCGGCACTCTCGTGCTGGGAGTTCTCGGCTCGCTCATCGGTGGTCTCATCGCACAGTTCTTCAACACCGGAAGCATCTGGGAGCTCAACGTCCTCGGGTTCGTGCTCGCCGTGATCGCCGCCATCCTGCTCATCGGCGTGGTGGAGGGTTTCATGGGCAAGAACAAGAGCAGAGCCGGCTGAGCTGCACCTGGCATCGCCTGTCGCCGGCCCGGCTCGACGCAGGGCCCGGAGGCAGACCTGATCGGACGCCCTGGTGACCAGCCTCCTGCTCCTCAACGGAGCGAATCGTCGATGCGATGCACCACCGCGGCCACCAAGCGGTGGTGGTGGGCAACGGGCGGGTACGTCAGCCGTCGCCGTCCCGAGGGCGGGGCATGCCGGCGTCGAGAGCGGGGGAGTGTAGGCCCATGACCGATGTGCTGCTCCTCCATCACGTGCAGGGCCTGACCGACGGCGTGCGAGCCTTCGCCGACGACCTGCGGGCCGGTGGCCACACGGTCCACACCCCGGACCTGTTCGAGGGGCACACGTTCGAGTCGATCGAGGACGGCTTCGGCTACCTGCATGGCTTGGGGGAGGGAGCGATCGAGGAGCGGGTCGAGGCCTCGGTGTCCGACAAGCCCGGTGGGCTGGTCTACGCCGGTTTCTCCTTCGGCGTGATGCACGCCCAGCGGCTGGCGCAGACCAGACCGGGAGCCCGAGGCGCGCTGCTCTACGAGTCGTGCATCCCGATCAGTGGCGAGTGGGCGTTCGGGCCGTGGCCCGACGGGGTGCCGGCGCAGGTGCACGGCGCCGAGGGTGACGAGTTCTTCGCCGAGGACCTGCCGGCGGCCCGGGAGCTCGTCGACTCGGCGGGCCCGGCCCTGGTCGAGCTGTTCACCTACCCCGGCGAGCGGCACCTGTTCGCCGACCGCAGCCTGGCGTCGTACGACCCGGTGGCTGCGGCCCTGCTGCTCCAGCGGTCGCTGGACTTCCTGGGCAGAGTGACCTGAGCGCGGCCGTCACGTTCTCGCGGTCTCGCGCGTCAGCTGGGCAGAGCGATTCGCTGCGGAAGGAGGAGATGTGACCCGCGACACGGACCGGACGGCCGCCTTCCAGGTCGAGCGACCGCGGCTGGTCGGGTTGGCCACCAAGGTGCTGGGTGATCCCGTCGAGGCCGAGGACATGGTCCAGCAGGCGTGGATCAGGCTCGAGGGCACCACCGACGAGATCGACAACCTGCCGGGCTGGTTGACCACGGTCACGGCTCGCCTGTGCCTGGACCGGTTGCGCCGGCGGACGCCGGAGCCGCACCCGGAGATCGAGCTGCCGCAGGCCGCGGCCGACCCGGCCGACGCCGTGGTGCTGGCCGACGCGGTGGGCATCGCGCTGCACGTGGTGCTGGACCGCCTCTCTCCGAAGGAGCGGGTCGCCTTCGTGCTGCACGACAGTTTCGGGATCGAGTTCGACGTGATCTCCCAGGTGCTGACCACCACGCCAGCCGCTGCCCGCAAGCTGGCCTCACGAGCACGGAGCAAGGTGCGTCAACCCGCTGCGGAGGACGAGCTCGCGGCCTGGGAGGTGGTCGACGCCTTCATGGCCGCGGCGCGAGGAGGCGACTTCGCTCGCCTGCTCCAGCTGCTGGCACCCGATGTGGTGGTCATGGGCGACGGTGCCGCGATCGAGCTGGGGACGCCGAGGGAGATCACCGGGCAGCAGGCAGTGGCCGAGTTCTTCAACGGCGCCGCGCGGTCGGCTCTCCCGGTCTTCATCGGTGAGCGGCCGGGAGCGGCCTGGTACGACCGTGGCGCGGCCAGAGTCGTCTTCGACTTCACCGTCTCCGACGGAGTCGTGCGACGGATCGACTTCCGCGCCGCGCCCGAGGTCCTGGCGGGCGTCACCCGGCGACGCGCGGAGGGACGGCCCGGCCCTGGGCGGGTACGTCGCGACCAAGGAGGCCGTCCCTGAGCTTCCCGACGACTGAGGTTCACGTGCCCGGTCGCGAGCGCGGCTCAGCGGTGCCTGTCGATGCGCTGCAGCAGCCTCTCGAGCTCGGGCCACCGCTGCGGCTCCACCGTGACCAGGACGCCTGCGGAGAGCTTGCCCGGCTTGTGCTCGAAACCCAGGTGCACGCGGCGGCCGCCCTGCTTGTCCACGTTCTTGATCTGGTAGCCGAACTGGCGCACGTGGTAGCGCTCGCTGCCCGTGCTGGTCCCGAAGAGCTCGACCACCCGGCCGTCGAAGGCCAGGGCGAGTGACTCGGTGAACCAGGTTTCGACGATGTCGTCCATGCCTGTCATCCTGGCATCGCGGGCCGGAGTCGGGCAGCGTGGTGCCATGGCTTCGGTGATCAGCACGCGCGGGATCACCAAGCGGTACGGCGACCTCACGGCGGTCGACCACGTCGACCTCGAGGTCGAGGCAGGCACGTTCCGGGGCATCCTGGGGCCCAACGGCGCCGGCAAGACCACGCTGCTGGAGATGATCGAGGGCATCCGCCGACCCGACGAGGGTGAGGCCGAGGTCCTCGGGATGACGGTCTGGCCTCGCAACCAGCAGCTGTTGCCGCGGATCGGCGTGCAGCTGCAGGCATCGGCGTTCTTCGAGCGGCTGACCGTGGAGGAACAGCTGCGCACCTTCGCCGACCTGTACGGCGTCACGCACCAGCGCTGCCAGGAGATGCTGGAGATCGTCGGTCTCACCGACAAGCGCACGACCCGCACCGAGGACCTCTCAGGTGGACAGGCGCAGCGCCTCTCGATCGCCTGCTCGCTGGTCCATGACCCGGAGGTCGTCTTCCTCGACGAACCGACCGGAGCGCTCGACCCACAGGCCCGGCGCAACCTGTGGGACGTGCTCCGCGCGATCAACCAGCAGGGCCGCACCGTCGTGCTGACCACGCACTACATGGACGAGGCCGAAACGCTGTGCGACCAGGTCTCGATCATCGACCACGGCCGGATCCTGACGACGGACACGCCTCGGTCCCTGGTGGCCGGACTCGGCAGCGCCCAGCGGATCCTGGTCGACTCAGGTCAGGTCGGGCGCGATGTCGCCGCCGGACTGCGGGGGGTGGAGTCTGCCACGGAGGACAACGGCACGCTCGCGCTGGCCACCCGCGACCCGGGCGCCGTGCTGTCCCAGCTCTCCGCCCGTGACGCCTTGCGCGGCCTCCAGGTCACCTCGGCCACGCTCGAGGACGTCTTCCTCGAGCTCACCGGACGGGAGTACCGGGCGTGACCGGAGGGCAGGGCGCGAGCGACCTGGTCTCCCTGACCCGGGCGCAGTGGCGTGGGTTCTGGCGCGACAAGCAGAACTGGTTCTGGTTGCTGGCGTTCCCGTTGATGTTCCTCGTCCTGTTCGGTTCGTTGTTCAGCAACGACAGCGCCAGCAGGTCCGAGATCGCCGTGATCGGTGAGGTCTCACTGGTCGAGGAGATGCCCGATGCCGTCGGTGACCGGTTCGAGTCCGTCTTCGAGGTGACCGAGTACGACGATCGGCAGGCCGCGCTGGACGCCGTGGCCCGCGGTGACCTGGACGCGGCGGTCGAGGAGGAGGGCGACACCCTGGTGCTGCACTACTCCGCGACCGACCCGGTGGTCGCCGCGACGGTGCGCGGCACCTTCGACGGCTTCGTGCAGGCGGCCAACCAGGCCGTGGCCCGACAGGACCCGGCGTACTCCCTGCAGGTCGAGTCGGTCGAGGACGACTCCCTGGCGCCGATCCAGTTCCTCGCGCCGGGGTTGCTGGGGTGGGCCGTGGCGATGGGGGCGACGTTCAACACCGCCATGCCTCTGGTCGCCTGGCGCACCAGCAAGCTGTTGCGACGGCTCCGCCTGGCCCCGGTCCGCGCCTCCGCCCTGGTCGGGTCGCGGCTGGTGGTGTGCATCGCGGTGGCTCTCATCCAGATCGCGCTGTTCCTCACGGTCGGAGTCGCGCTCTTCGGGCTCCGGCTCACGGGCTGGTGGTGGTTGGCTGTCCCGCTGGCGCTCTGCGGGACCCTGGCGTTCATGGCGATCGGCATGGTCGCCGGTGCGGTGAGCAGGACCGCGGAGGCCGCCTCGGGCCTGGCGAACGTGATCGTGCTGCCGATGGCCTTCCTGTCCGGCTCGTTCATCCCCCTGGAGCAGGCGCCGGCCTGGCTGACGTCGATCTCGCGGCTGCTTCCGCTGGCGTACCTCAACGAGGGGATGCTGGACGTCATGGTGCGCGGCGAGGGGCCCTCGGCGCTCCTGGTGCCCGTCACGGTCCTCCTGGGATTCACCGTGGTGTTCGCGGCGATCGCGGCGCGGCTGTTCCGCTGGGAGGACTGAGGGCTCGGGCCTCCGGCGGTCAGAGGATCGCGTCCAGCTCGGCCTCGTAGACCCAGCGGCTGTCCAGCAGCCCCGCGACCACGACCATCGTGCTGGCGGGGCGGACGTCGGCGAACACCTCGCCGTGGACCCGGCTCACGGCGTCCACGACCGCCCGGTCGGTGACGTACTGCCGGGTGCGCACCACGTCAGAGACGTCACCGCCGAGCTCCCGCAGCGCGGTCAGGGCGATCTCCCAGACCCGACGCGCCTGCACCTCGGGGTCGTCAGGGCAGGATCCGTCGGGCCAGACCGGTGCCGTGCCGGAGACGGCGACGTGGTTGCCGTGCCGCACCGCGCGGCTGAACCCCACCGTCGCCTCGTAGGGCGAGCCCGAGACCGCCCGCTGTCGCTGCTGATCCACGCCGCCCATGATGCCGTGGTCACCTCGGAGGCAGGATGGTCACGCGGGAGCGAGGACGACGACGGCGAGGTCGCGGTCGGTGCGCTGCTGGTAGCGGCTGAACTGGCCCTTGTTCGCCTTGTCGCACAGCGTGAACAGCCGCTGGTAGTCCGGGTCGTCGGAACGCACGGCCGTCGCCGTCGACTGCTCGCGACGCCGCCCCACCTGCACCTCGACCGACGGGTCCGCCTCCAGGTTGAGCAACCAGGCCGGTGGTCGGTGGTGACCTCCGTTGGAGGCGCACACCAGGCGGCGGCCTGCGTCCTCGGCGTACACCAGGGCAGAGGTGCGGGTCTGGCCGGACTTGCGACCGGTGGTGCGCAGCAGCAACGTCGGCATGCCCAGCAGGCGGTGTCCGACGAGGCCACCGCTGCGTTCATAGACGATCTGGTGCACCTTGAGGGTGGTCACGAAGGCTCGTGTCTTCAGGCTGCTCATCGCCTCATCCTGGCACCCGGCAGGAGCTGACCGCCCAGGGCCAAGAATCCGTCGCGTGACCGATGCCGGTGGGGTGGACTGCGCCTACGGTTGCCCCATGCGACTCGGCCTGCCCAGACCGCCCCTGGTCGACGTGCTGCTGGCCGTCTTCTACGCCGTGGTGGTCGTGGTGGAGGCGCTCACCGAGCCGACGATCCGCGACCCCGGGCTCCACGCCGTGGCCGGCGGGGCGGCGATGCTGGCGCTCGCGTGGCGCCGCAGCTACCCATTGTCCGTCGTGGTCACCGTGGTGCTCGCTCTGATCGCGCTGGGTGCCAACGGCTCCGGGTTGTCGCTGGTGTTCGCTCTGGTGGTGATGGCCTTCACCGTCGGCAGTGAGACCGAGGGCGGCCGAAGCTGGATCGGGCTCGCGCTCCTGGGGGTTCCCTTCAACGCCGCGCTGATGTTCAATCTCGGCGAAGCCGCAGCGGGTGACGTCGGAGCCGTGGTCACCTTCGTCGTGGTCCCCTGGCTCGCCGGCCGGGTGTTGCGGCAGCGCGCCGAGCACCTCGCGCAAGCCCACGCCCGTGCCGTCGAGCTCGAGCTGGCCGCCGAGCACGAGGCGGAGCGAGCAGCGGCGAGCGAACGCGTCCGGCTGGCCAGGGAGCTGCACGACGTGGTCTCCCACTCGATCAGTGTGATCGCGATCCAGGCCCAGGCGATCCGCCGTCGGCTGCCGAAGACCCAGCCTCGTGAGATCGAGGATCTCGCCGGGGTGGAGTCGGCCGCCCGTGAAGCGATGGCGGAGATGCGCCGGCTCTTCGGTGTCCTTCGGGACGAGGGTCAGGGCGCCGCCCTGTCCCCGCAACCGGGTCTGGACGAGCTGGGGCGGCTGGTCGACAGGGTGCGCGCCACGGGGATGAGCGTGGAGGTGGTCACTGAAGGAGCCCCGGTCGACCTCCCACCCGGGCTCGACCTCGCGGCGTACCGGATCCTGCAGGAGGCGTTGACCAACGCGATGCGCCACTCGCAGGGCGCTCGGGTGCGGGTGGCTCTGGTCTTCCACCCCGACCAGCTGGAGCTGAGCGTCGACGACGACGGCCGCGGGCTCGTGAACGGCGCGCTGGTCGAGGGCGCCGGTCCCAGCGGCCACGGCCTGCGTGGCATCCGCGAGCGCGCCGAGCTCTACGGCGGGACGCTGAGCGTGCAGTCGACAGAGCTGGGCGGCACCCGGGTGCGTGCCCGGCTCCCGCTGGTGAGCGGACGGGTGAGCCCGTGAACGCGATCTCGGTGGTCATCGCCGACGACCAGGGCATGGTTCGCGCAGGCTTCCGGTCCCTGCTGGAGGCCGATGCCGGTATCGAGGTCGTGGGAGAGGCTGCCGACGGGGAGCAGGCCGTCGCGGTGGTGACCGAGCTGGATCCCGACGTGGTGCTCATGGACATCCGGATGCCGGTGCTCGACGGGTTGAGTGCCACCCAGCGGCTGGCGGAGGGCGGGGCGCGCTGTCGGGTCCTGGTGCTGACGACGTTCGACCTGGACGAGTACGTCTTCGCGGCCCTTCGCGCGGGCGCGTCCGGCTTCCTGCTCAAGGACGCTCCCGCCGAGCAGCTGGTGCACTCGATCCGTGTCGTCGCCGGTGGTGAGTCGCTGTTGGACCCGGCGGTGACGAAGCGGGTGATCGACGCCTTCGTGGAGCGAGGCCGGGTCTCGGCGGGGCGGACCGATGAGCGGCTCGCACCGTTGACCCCCCGGGAGCGCGAGGTGCTGGGTCTGCTGGCGCGGGGGTTCAGCAACATCCAGATCGCGCGGCGGCTCTTCATCTCCGAGGCGACCACGAAGACCCACGTGAGCAGCGTGCTGTCCAAGCTGCACCTGACCGACCGGGTGCAGGCGGTGATCGCGGCCTACGAGTGCGGCCTGGTGACTCCGGGGGTGGCGGAGGCCCACGACTGAGGCCGGGGTCATCCCAGCGACCGATGGCCGAATCAGTCGCGCGACCGATCCCCGAGAGACAGGCCGCCGCGAAGGTGAGATCACCGGTTCGCAGGACGCGGGCCCCGAGCTCAGGAGTGGCCCTCATGAACCATCCCCTCACCGACACCGCACCGACGGTCTCCTCAGCGCTGCGGATCCGCCGGGCGGCGGTGATCGGCGCTGCCGGCCTGTCGGGCCTGCTGGTGCTGATCTCGATGGTGGTCGACCCGGCCCCCGACGCCTCCGGTGCCGAGCTGATCGGGGCCTACTCCTCCGACCTGGTCAGGTCGGGGTGGCACACCAACCTGATCCACTACGGCTTCGCGCTGGTCGCACCGGTCGTCTACGCGATGGTTTCGCTGGTGCGTGGTCGGGGTGCCTGGTTGGCCAATGTCGCCGGTGTCTTCGCGATCATCGGGCTGAGCACGCTGCCCGGACTGGTGTTGCTGGACTTCACCTCTGTCGCCGCTGCCCTGGCCACCGATGTCGACACCGCGAGCGCCATCGAGGAGGAGATGGGCGCGCTGCCGGCCTTCCTGGCGATCGCCGCCCCCGCTTTCGTCTCGGCGGTGCTCGCTCTCGCCCTGGGGGTGATCGCCCTGTGGCGGGCACGGCTCTTCCCGGGCTTCATGGCGGCGCTGGCAGTCCCCGCCGCCCTGGCGCCCAACGTGGCTCCGACCTGGTGGCTGGCCTTCGGAAGCAACGCCCTCTGGATGCTGGCGGTCGCCTACTTCCTCGCCCGGGTCCCGCGCGAGGCCTGGTACGGCGGTGCAGTCGCGGAGCCGACGCCGCGCCGTGAGTCGGTGTCGGTCTGAGCCCGGGTTCAGGTCAAGCCTGGACCGGGTCCAGGGGCTCCTGCGTGGGGCGTCACGCCGCTGAGGGCGTGCAGGTCGGCGAAGAGAGCCATCGCCCGGTCGGCGGCGTCGGCGGCCAGGTCGAGGGGGATGCTTGGCTGCTCCTCCCCGAGCGGTTCGCCGAGCACCCGGTGGACCGCAGGCCACAGCCGGCGTGAGGCCGGCGAGCTGGCGTCGTCCAGGCCTCGTCGGCTGGATGGGCCCACGTGGTCGGGCAACCTGGTGCGCAGGGCTCGTGCACCCTTGGTCGACCCGGCGAGGAGGTAGAGCGCGCCGAGTCCGCCGGCATCGTCGTACGGCGGGTCCGGCAGCGCAGGCTCGGCGGCGGCACCGAGGTCCTGCAGATCTGCGGCGTAGAGGTGGGTGCGCTCCGGGAGTGCCACGCCTTCGAGTCGGCACCCCACCCACGGTGTGCGGGCGACCCAAGCGCGAAGGGGCGTCTCGGTGCGCCCATGAAGCTGGAGAAGGACGCGGAGCAGGCGGGCGTAGGCGGCATCCTCACCGAGGGTGAGGTCGCCGCCCACCAGGCTGGCATCGAGCCGGTGATGGGCGCCTGTGGTGCGCGAACGCAACAGCTGCAAGGCCGTGCCCCGGTCCCGCTGCCCCGTCCGGTGCTGGCGAATCAGGGTGCCCTCTTCCCTCGGAACGTCGTGCCCTCGCGTCGCCCCTGGCCCTGTGGTGGGGACCGGGGGTGTGCCTCGGGTCGAGGGTAGTCGTGAGGTGGCCGCGGGGGGGTATGGCCCGCACCGGCCAGTATCGCGACAGCGGTTTCTGGATGGTCCCGCTTGTCCGGGGGCCGCATCGTCGCTGGCGATCAGCGCGCGTCGTGCACCACTCGCCCCGCGACCACCGTCGTCGCCACCCGCATGGTGCGCAGGTACTCACCGCTCTCCTGTGGTGTGTCCCGAGCAGCCAGCGGGTCGAGGTCCATCAGCACCAGGTCGCCGGGCGCTCGAAGCCTCACCCCGACGCCACGCGGCACGCTTGCGGCGAGCGCCTCTGCAGGTGTCAACGACTGACCCGGGTTCCACGGGTCGCGCTCGTCCCCGCTGCGGTGGACCGCCGCCGCCATCGCCAGCCAGGGATCCAGAGGCGCGACCGGCGCGTCGGATCCCATCGTCAGCCTGACGCCGGCCTCGAGCATCGAGCGCAGGTTGAAGCACCGGTCGGCGCGGTCGGGCCAGCAGAGGTCGGTGACGTCACGGTCGTCGATCAGGTGGGCGGGCTGCACGCTCGCGGCGACGCCGAGCCGCGCCATCCGGGTCAGGTGGTCGGGCTGCACCAGCTGGGCGTGCTCGATCGATCCGCGTGCCCCGCTGTGCTCGAAGGCATCGAGGGAGGTGGCGACTGCGGCGTCGCCGATGGAGTGCACCGCGGCACGTAGCCCGTGCTGGTGGGCCCGGGTCAGCAGCTCGGTCAGCTCCTCAGGTGGGAGGTTGAGCGCCCCCCGCACCTCGGGGTCGTCGGCGTACGGCGTGCAGCAGTAGGCGGTCCGGGTGTTGAGCGAACCGTCGGCGATGACTTTCAGCGGGCCCATCGTCAGCAGCCCCTCACCGTGCTCGAGCGGGTCGCCGGTCCTGTGGCCGAGCGAGATCACGTCCTCGAAGTCGTCGGAGTACGTGGCCGCGCGGACCCGCAGTGAGCGCAGCCCCTGCGCGTAGACCGAGGGCCAGCGCTCCCAGCAGCGCGCGAACTCCATGTCGGTGATCCCGACGACGCCCATCTCACTGGCCCGGGTGACCGCGGCCGCGAGCGCGCCCTGCTCGGCGATCTCGTCACGTGGGAGGTCGTCCAGCCGGGCCATGACGGGGAACCAGTCGTACTCCACCAGGATGCCGGACGTCTGCGGGGCGCCGAGCAGCCGGAGTGCGGCACTGCTCAGCCACCCGTTGTGTGCGTCACCGCTGATGAGCACCACCGGCGTCTCGCGCGCCACCGTGTCCAGCATCGCGACGGTCGGCAGCTCTGACCAGCTGCCCGTGCGGTAGCCGAATCCCACGACGATGCCGAAGGGGTCCTGCAGCTCGGGGATCAGGCGCTCGATCACCTCCTGCGGTGACCGGGTGCCGGTCAGGTCGATCCGCGCGAACGTCCGGGCCCACTGCGCCATGTGCACGTGCTGGTCCCACAGCCCCGGGATCAGCCAGCGGCCGTCCGCGTCGATCTCGGGGCACCCGTCGTCCGGCAGACCGGGACCGATCTCGGAGACGATCCCGTCACGCACCTTGACGTCGACCGGTCTCCGGTCCGGGGCGAGCGAGCCGGCGGGCCTCGCGCCGTCGCCGAGATCCACCAAGCGCGCGCCGCGCACCACCAGATCACCGGTCACCTCAGAGACCCCGGTTGGTCGACTGCATGGGACCAGTGTGCCGAAGCGCCTCGTCCCGGCCCGCACGGGGCCGTAGCGTGACTACATGCCTGCTCGACGGCACCGCCGGGTCCTGGTCTGGCTCCTGGCGCTGCTCCTCCTGGTCCTCGCCGCGCTGGTCGGGGGTTACTGGTGGCAACGCCCGCTGCTGCTCACTGGCACGGGTTACGCCGCCCACAACGACTGTGCGGTGCGGTTGCTGGCCGGACGCAGTGACCCGGAGGCCGACCTTCCTCCGAACCCGTTGGTCCCGCACCTGCGCACCGAGGAGCACGAGGAGGGGGACCAGGTCTCGGTGACCGCCACCCTGCGCGGGCTGCTGGCCGGACAACGCGCCTGGTACACCGATGGATTCGGATGCACCCTGGCCGAGCAGCCACCCGACCTGCCCGAGCCGACCGAGGTGGATGGGGGACACCTGTGGACCGACGCCGATCTCGCAGACCCCGCGGACTCACCACCCGGGGTCGAGGCGGCGATCTCCGCGGCGTTCGGTGACGACCTGCCGGAGGACGAGCGGGCCGAGCTGGGCACACGTGCGGTCGTGGTGCTCCACGACGGCGAGCTGGTCGCGGAGCGCTATGCCGACGGGTTCGACCAGGACACCCCGCAGCTGGGGTGGTCGATGAGCAAGAGCATCGCCAACCTGCTGGTGGGCCGCCTGGTGCAGGCCGGTGATGTCGCGCTCGACGACGCCGCGCTGCGTGAGGAGTGGGCGGACCGGCGCGCCGACATCACGGTCGATGAGCTGATGCGGATGACCTCGGGCCTGGCGTGGGACGAGACCTACGAGCTCGGCACCCCGATCACCCGGATGCTCTACCTGGAGCCCGACATGGCGGCCTACGTCGCCTCGCAGGAGCTGGCTCACGAACCGGGGACCTACCAGCAGTACTCCAGCGGCAGCACCACGCTGCTCTGCGACGTGGTGGCTCACCGGGCAGGGGTGCCACGAAGTCGACGCGCCGACCTGCCCCGAGAGCTCCTGTTCGAGCCGCTGGGCCTCACCACGGCGGTGTGGGAGCCCGACGCCAGCGGCAACCCGGTGTGCAGCTCCTACCTCTGGGCGAGCGCGAGGGACTGGGCCGCGATGGGACAGTTCGCGCTGCAGCAGGGGCGGTGGAAGGGTGCGGACCTGTTGCCCGCGCAGTGGATGTCGGAGTCGACCACGCACCAGGCTGTGGCCGAGTCGGAGGAGGAGGGGTACGCCGCGGGCTGGTGGGTCAACCGGGAGGCCGACGGCGGGCTGGTCTCGCCGTCGCTGCCCGCCGACACCTACCGGGCCCAGGGGCACGACGGTCAGCGCCTCGTGATCGTCCCGTCCGCGGGCCTGGTGGTGGTGCGGCTGGGGTTCACCCCCGAGGTCGAGGACTTCTCCACCGACCGGCTGGTGGCCGACCTGGTCAGTGCCCTGCGCTCAGCTCCGGTCCCCGCGGACGCGCGGACGCGGCCGTGACCAGCGCGTCGAAGAGCCGTTGGTCGCGGTTGATCTCCGGGTGCCACTGCACCCCGAGCGCGAAGCGGGCGGCTGCCTCGGCCGGCTGGTCGATCTCCAGCGCCTCGATGCAACCGTCATCGGCACGGGCGGTGACGCGGAAGCCCGGGTGGTCTCTCACGGCCTGATGGTGGTGACAGTGCACCTGCACCCGGTCGCCCTCGGCGCGATGGACCAGACTGCCCGGTTCGGTGGTCACCACCAGGTCGCCGAACCGGTCGCCCCCGGGACTGTGGGTCGAGGCGCCGAGCAGGTCGGGCAGGTGCTGGTGCAGCGACCCACCGGCGGCGACCACCATCAGCTGCATGCCGCGACAGACCGCGAGCACCGGCATCTCCGTCGGCTCCGCGGCCCGGAGCAGCGCCAGCTCCCACGCGTCCCGGTCGGCCCGCGGGGCACCGGTTCGGGGATGGGCGTCCTCCCCGTAGAGATCCGGGTCGATGTCGGCGCCCCCGGTGACCACCAGCCCGTCGAGCCGGGTCGCCACCGCCTCGGCGGCGCGCAGGGCCAGCGCCGGGTCGGCTCCCGCCCCAGCAGGAGCAGGCGGGAGGAGCACCGGCAGTGCGCCAGCTCGCACGACGGCGTCGGAGTAGTCGACGTGCAGGACATCGGCCTTCTGGGACCACACCCCCCAGACCGCGTCCTCGCGATAGCTGGTGAGCCCGATCATGGGCACCCTGTCGCTGGTCCTGTCGCCCGCGCTTCGCATGGTCGCGACCTCTACAGCGGGGTGACGTAGGCCCCGGAGATGCCGCCGTCGACCAGGAACGTGGAGGCGGTGATGAACGACGACTCGTCCGAGGCCAGGAAGAGCGCCGCGTTGGCGATCTCCTGCGGCTCCGCGAACCGGCCCATCGGCACGTGGACCAGGCGCCGCGCGGCGCGCTCCGGGTCGGAGGCGAAGAGGTCCTGGAGCAATGGAGTGTTCACCGGCCCCGGGCACAGGGCGTTGACCCGGATGCCCGAACGAGCGAACTGCACCGCCAGCTCCCGGGTCATCGAGAGCACGCCTCCCTTGGAGGCCGAGTAGGAGATCTGTGACGTCGCGGCTCCCATCACCGCGACGAAGGACGCCACGTTGATGATCGAGCCCGAGGCGCGCTCCAGCATGATCGGCAGCGCTGCCTGGGTGCAGAGGTAGACGCTGGTGAGGTTGACCTCCTGCACCCGACGCCAGGTCTCGAGGTCGGTGTCGAGGATCGAGCTGTCCTCCGGTGGATTGATGCCGGCGTTGTTCAGCGTGATGTCGACGCCGCCGAAGGTGTCGACAGCCGCGGCGAACAGTGAGCTCACTTCCTCCGGAGAGGTGACGTCGACGTGGTGGTAGCCGGCCAGGTGAGGGCCGCCGAGCTGTTCGACGAGGGTGTGGCCCCGCTCGTCGTCGATGTCGCCGATCATCACTCGGGCGCCTTCTTCGATGAACCGTTCCACGCATGCCAAGCCGATGCCTGAGCAGCCCCCGGTCACCACGGCCACCTTGTCCTGCAAACGTCCTGTCACGACCTGCCTCCCTTCCTGCCCCCGTGTGGGTAACTGTGCTGCCTCGCGCTACATCTCATGGGCGAGGAAGACGTTCTTCTCCTCCATGAACGCGTAGGGGGCGTCCGGGCCGAGCTCGCGCCCCAGGCCGGACTGCTTGAAGCCACCGAACGGGGTCCAGTAGCGCACCGAGGCGTGGCTGTTGACCGACAGGTTGCCGGCCTCCACCTGACGTGAGACGCGCAGGGCCCGGCCGACGTCGGAGGTGAAGATCGACCCGGACAGGCCGTACTCGGTGTCGTTGGCCAGCGCGACCGCCTCGTCCTCGTCCTCGAACGGCATCACCGCGACGACCGGGCCGAACACCTCCTCGCGCCAGACCGACTCCCCGGGGGACCGCGACTCCACGACCGTGGGTGGCAGCCAGAAGCCGGGCCCGTCGGGGCAGCTCCCGGTGAAGGCGACGGAGGCGTCCGCCACGTAGCCCTCGACAGAGGCGCGCTGCCCCTCCGAGATCAGCGGCCCCATCTCGGTCTCCGCCGACGCGGGATCGCCCACCCGCAGGGCGCTCACCGACTGCTCCAGCCGCTCGAGGAACTCCGCGTAGACCGTGTGCTGCACAAGTATCCGGGAGCGAGCGCAGCAGTCCTGCCCCGCGTTGTCGAAGACCGCGTAGGGCGCGGATGCAGCGGCCCTGGCCACGTCGGCGTCACCGAAGACGATGTTGGCGCTCTTGCCCCCGAGCTCCAGGGTCACCGCCTTGACCTGGTCGGCGCAGCCACGCATCACCCGCTTGCCCACGTCGGTGGACCCGGTGAACACCACTTTCGCGACCCGGGGATGAGTGACGAAGCGCTCGCCGACGACCGAGCCCTTGCCCGGGACCACGGTCAGCACGCCCTCGGGGATGCCGGCCTCGCGGGCCAGCTCGGCGATCCGCAGGGCGGTGAGGGGCGTGAGCTCTGCGGGCTTCAGTACGACGGTGCACCCCGCGGCGAGCGCGGGAGCGAAGCCCCACCCCGCGATCGGCATCGGGAAGTTCCAGGGGACGATCACCCCGACCACCCCGACCGGCTCGTGGAAGGTCAGGTTGGTGCCTCCGGCGACGGGGATCTGCTTGCCGGCCAGGCGCTCGGGCGCCCCGGCGTAGTAGTTCAGGCAGTCGCGGACGTTGCCGGCCTCGCCGCGGGCGTTGCCGATCGTGTGCCCCGCGTTGCGGACCTCCAGCTGTGCGAGCTCCTCGACGTGGTCGTCGATGACGGCCGCGAAGGCGCGCAGCAGCCGGGCCCGTTCGCTCGGTGAGACCTGCCGCCACGACAAGAACGCCTCATGGGCACGCTCGATGGCCGCGTCGGTCTCCTCGACGGTGCTCTCCGGCACCTCCCCGATCGGTCCGGCGTCGACGGGGCTGATCACCGTGTGCATCTGGATGGAACCTCACATCCGCTCGAAGCCGCGGCGGAGCTCCCAGTCGGTGACAGCGGCGTTGAACGCCTCGAGCTCCACGTCGGCCATGTTGACGTAGTGGTCGACGACCTCGTCGCCGAACGCGTCGCGGGCGACGGACGACTCCGCGAAGAGGTCGCGCGCTGCCTGCAGTGTGACAGGGACGTGGGGGGCGTCCGAATCGTAGGCGCTGCCCACCATCTCGTCCTCCAGCGGCAGCTCGTTGTCGATGCCGTGCAGCCCGCCGGCCAGCATCGCGGCGATCGCCAGGTAGGGGTTCACGTCTCCTCCGGGGAGGCGGTTCTCCATGCGCGCCGCCTTGCCCTGCCCGACCAGGCGGACCGCGCAGGTGCGGTTGTCCAGACCCCAGGCGACGGCCGTCGGGGCGAAGGAGCCCTCGGCGAAGCGCTTGTAGGAGTTGATGTTGGGGGCGTACAGCAGCGTCAGCTCCTGCATCGTGGCCAGGATGCCGGCCACGAAGTGGTCGTACATCGGGGTCCGCTGGTCCTTGTCCTCGTCCCAGAAGACCAGCTCCCCGTCGGCGCCGCGCAGCGAGAGGTGGATGTGGCAGCTGCTTCCCTCGAGGTCGTTGACCTTGGCCATGAAGGTGAGCGACTTGCCGTGCTGGGAGGCGATCTCCTTCGCGGCGTTCTTGTAGACGCTGTGGTTGTCGCAGGTCGTCAGGGCCTCGGCGTAGAGGAAGCCGATCTCGTGCTGGCCCGGGTTGCACTCGCCCTTGGCGCTCTCGACCTCCATGCCGGCGGCATACATGTGGTTGCGGATGTCGCGCAGCAGCGGCTCGACCCGGGTGGTGCCGAGGATGGAGTAGTCGACGTTGTAGAGGTTGGACGGCGTGAGGTCGCGGTAGCCGGCCTTCCAGGCGGCCTCGTAGCTGTCCTCGAAGACCACGAACTCCAGCTCGGTGCCCGCCAGCGCCTCGAGCCCGCGCTCCTCCAGCCGGGCGAGCTGGCGGCGCAGCAGGCTGCGGGGGTCCTGCAGCACGGGCTGGTGGTCCAGCCACACCAGGTCGCACTGCACGATGGCGGTCGCCGGGAGGTGGGTCAGGCGGCGGATGGTGCGCCAGTCGGGCACGAACTCCATGTCGCCGTACCCCCGCTTCCAGGAGGAGATCGCGTAGCCGTCGACGGTGTTCATGTCGACGTCGACGGCGAGCAGGTAGTTGCAGCCCTCGGTGCCGGACTTGATCGCCACGTCGCGGAAGTAGGCGGCGTGCAGCCGCTTGCCCTGCAGCCGGCCCTGCATGTCGGTGAAGGCCAGGATCACGGTGTCGACGTCGCCGGAGTCGATCTGCTCCTCGAGCTGGCCCAGGGTCAGCATCCGGTTGTTGGGCGGCTCGATGCCCACGGCGGCCGAACGGTCGACGGACGAGTCACTCATGTGCTTCCCTCCTCTGCCAGGCACGCCGCGGATGGTGCGCGCTGCGCATGAGCGTACGGCGCGGGCAGACTGTCGGCCATGCCCAACTCCGAGGACCCTGTCGCCGGCCCGCTCACCGAGTTCACCCGCGACGGGCTGGTCTTCGACCTGGTCGACCAGGGCCCACCCGACGGCGAGGTCGTGGTGCTGCTGCACGGCTTCCCGCAGCGGGCCGCGAGCTGGGAGGCCGTGACGAGTCGGTTGCACGCCGCCGGGCTGCGGACCGTGGCACCGGACCAGCGCGGCTACTCGCCGCGAGCCCGACCCCGGCGGCGGCGCGACTACCGCCTCGACCGGCTCGCCGCCGACATCGAGGCTCTGCTCGACCGGCTGGTCGACGACGGCGTCGCCGGGGTGCACCTGGTGGGGCACGACTGGGGCTCCGCGGTGGCCTGGCTGGTGGCGGCCCGACACCCCGCGGTGCGCACCCTGACCTCGATCTCCGTGCCGCACCCGGCGGCCTACCTGCGCAGCGCGCTGACCCGTGACCAGCTCCGGCGCTCCTGGTACGTCGGGTTCTTCAACCTGCCGTGGCTCCCGGAACGGGTCGCTGCCAGCGGCCGGTTCGACGATCACCTGCGAGCCGGAGGCATGGACGAGGCCGAGGTGGCGGCCGTGCACCGTGAGGTGATCGACGCCGGCGCGCTCCCGGGGGGCCTGGGGTGGTACCGCGCGATCCCGCTTGCGCTCCTGATCGGCAGGCGGCTGTGGCGCGCACGGGTGTCCGTGCCCGTGACCCACGTCTGGAGCGACGGAGACGTCGCGCTCGGTCCTCGCACCGCGGAGCTGGCGCAGCGCTGGGCGACGGGGGAGTACGAGCTGCGCACCCTGCCCGGCGCCACCCACTGGCTGCCCGACCAGGCGCCGGACCAGGTCGCCGAGATCATCCTGGCCAGGATCCGCGCCTGAGCCTGACGACCGGCTACCAGTCGAGCCGTGCGACGACCTCGCCCTCGGAGACCTCCCCCGTCGGACGGAAGCCCAGCGAGTCGTAGAAGCGCCGAGGGCTCCCCGGACCCTCCCCGTAGCTGAGCAGCAAGCACCGATGACCTTGCGCCGTCAGCTGCTCGACCAGGGTGCCGATCACGCGCCGGCCGATGCCGCGCCCCTGGTGCATCCGGTCGATGAGCAGTCGCCAGAGGTACGGGGGTGAGTCCGGGCCCGCCTCGGCAAGCATCAGGAATCCGCAGGGCTCGTCGTCCGCGGTGATGCCGCGCAGGAGCGGCACGACCTCGTGTCCCTCCTCCAGCGGGGGGAAGAGCGCCTGGGCGAAGGACTGGTCCATGGGGGCCACGAACCGTCGCTGCGAGTGGTGAGTCTGCAGACCCAGGTACGTCAACGAGGACTCGGCGGTGATCGGGACCAGGGCGACCTGCTCCGGAGGGCTCGTCGGCCGGTCGCGCCAGGCCAGCCACTCCTGGCCCGTGGCCGCGTAGGACATGTTGTCGGTCCACTCCCCCCGCCAGAAGTAGGAGCTGCGCGTGACGCCCTCGCACACCAAGCCCGCCGCCTCCAGCACCCGCTGCGAGGCGACGTTCACCGGGTCGAGCTCGCCGTAGACCCGCTCCACCCCGACCCGGGACACCAGGTCCTCCACCAACGCCCGCGCCGCTTCGGTCGCGAAGCCGTGGCCCCAGTGGGCCCGAGCCAGCGTGTACCCGATCTCAGCGACGCCGCAGGTCTGGTGCAGCTGGGTGCAGACCTCACCGATCACCTCGCCGTCGAGCTCGATCGCAAGCGCGGTCCACTCGCCCGGTGCCAGGTCATCGCGCTGGTCCTGCTCGGCGAGGCTGTCCGACCGTTTCGGGTCGTAGGGGAGGTCCCACTCCTGGTGGGCGCCGACCTCGGGATCGCTTCGGTAGGCGACCTGGGTGGCGATGTCGGCGCTACCCATGAGCCGCAGGGTGAGTCGCGCCGTCCTCATCGGGTACGGCGAGGGACCCCTCACGGAGTCACCGGTCCTGGTGGGTGCAGAAACACATCCGGTTGCCCTCGGCGTCGGCGAGGACCCAGAACGACGGTGCCTGCTCGTCGCTGACCAGGCTCCCGCCGGCTTCCTGGGCGGCCGCGATCAGGTCATCGACCCGCTCGGGGGAGACCCACACGTCGGGGTGCCAGCGCTGCCGCGGCTCCTCCTCGCCCGACTCCTGGAACCACAGCAGGGGCACGTCTCCCGATGCCGAGACCAGGTCGTCGGGTGCCTGCGAGGGCTCCTCCATCCCCAGCACCTCGCGCCAGAACGGCTTGATCGCGGGGCGGTCGGGGGTGTCCAGCGCCATCTCGAGCACCGCCAGGTCGCGACTGGAGGGTGCCAGCCCGGCATCAGCGGCGAGGCCAGCGACCTTGCCGGCCATCCGGACGTCACGATCGGTCACTCCGCCCGCGTCGTGGCTGGTCAGTCGGACGTCCACACTGCCCCAGCGCAACGTGAGGTCGGGGTGGTGGTTGGCCTCCTCGGCGACCTCGCCGATGGCGTTGACCAGCGCGAGTCCTGTGGTGAACCCGCCGGTCTCGATGCGCGTGGAGATGGCGTTCGGTGAGGACAACCATCCGGTCGTACCCGCCTGGTCGAGGGCGTCGGCTGCTTGCTGGGGACTCAGGGTCTTGCTCATGGCGCCATGCTTCCGGTCGGCTCGGGCCGGCTGTCAAGACCGAACCGTCGCGGGTCAGCTGTCAGGGGAGTGCAGCGTGACCTCCTCGGACTTGCCGCGAAGCGTGATTCCCGGGCGCTCGTGCAGCTGGGGCGCATCGGTCAGGAGCTCCTTGGTGCGCTCGGAGATCAAGACCGTGTCCCGGGTGTCCCGAGTGGCTGCCTCGATGCGTGCCGCCACGTTCACGGCGTCACCGATGACGGTGAACTCCAACCGTCCGCTGCCCCCGATGTTGCCGGCGACGACAAGGCCGGAGTTCAGACCGATGCCGACCTCCAGACCCTCGAGGTCGTCGGCGACGGCCGTCGCGATCTGCTGCGCGGCGGCCAGCGCCAGGTCGGCGTGCTTCGCGTTGCGCTGCGGCGCACCGAACACAGCGAGGACGCCGTCACCCACGAACTTGTCGACGTGACCCTCGTGTTCGCGCACGATCGGCACCACCAGCTCGAAGAGCGCGTTGAGCTGCGAGACGACCTCGGTCGCAGGCAGGTCGGAGGCGAAGCTGGTGAACCCCCTGATGTCGAGGAACATCACGGTCACCTCGACCTCCTCGCCGTCCAGGTCGGTGCCCTTCTCCAGGATGTGCCGCGCGACCTGAGGGTCCAGGTAGGTGCCGAAGGCGTCGCGCAGCCGCTCCCGCTCGCGCAGCCCGGCCACCATCGCGTTGAAGCCGACCTGGAGCTTCCCGGTCTCGGTGGCGTCGTAGACCGGGACGGTGGTGTCGAGGTCGCCTTGTTCGACCTTCGCCAGCGCGTCCGCCACCCGGATGATGGGGCCGGCGGTCGCTCCCGCGGTCACACCCACGATCCAGAGCCCGACGGTCAGCGCGATCCCCGAGAGCACCAGCACTGCCACCAGGATCTCGGTCCTGGAGCCGTCGCCACTCGCCAGCGACACGATGCCGATCGCCAGCAGGCCGCTCACCGGCACGGCAGTGCCCAGCAACCAGGCGAAGAAGGCCCGACGCCGTACGCCGCTGACCCGGAAGTCGCCCTGCGCCCCGTCGGCCAGCGCACGCGTGGCGACGGGTCGCAGGATGCGCTCCGCCAGCAGATACGTCGAGGCGGATGTCGTCGCCCCGACAAGAATCACGAGCAGCCCCACCCACATCGCCCCCAGGAACCCTCGTGAGGCGGACAGGAGGGCAAAGACCGGAGCCGCACCCAGCCAGAAGAGCCACTGGAGCAGGAAGAGACGCATCGGCGTTCGCAGCACGATGCGCTGCTCGCGCAGCGTCGCAGGGCGTTCCTCGTGCAGCCAGTTGCGGACTCGGCGCTGACCCCGGGAGCCGATGTAGGTGCCGAGGGGCAGCGCGATGCAGAGGTAGAGCGCCGTGCCGACCAGGAAGATCACCGGTGAGTTGGCATCACCCGGCGGGTAGTCCGGCAGCGGAATCACGAAGAGGCCCAGCACCAGGGCGACCCCGGCGCCGATCACGTTCGAACCGATCAGCACCGAAGCGATGGCGATGTTCACCAGACGCCACAGTCGCTTCCCGGAGATCGCCACGTGCCCATGATGGCGGCTGGCCGGCACCTCGGCAGGCAACGACCGAAATCCGGCGGAGGCGTGGTTCGGCAGCGCGACGGCGGCGTCCGCCGTAGGGTCACCAGCGTGGTGGACTGGCTCAACCAGCTGTCGACGACCGAGCTCCTGCTCCTGATCGTCGGTGGCTTCGCGGCGCTGACGCTGGTCTCGGCGATCCTCACCAGCGTGCTGGTGCGGCTGGGGATCCACACGCCGGTCGGGATCCGGCTGATCAACCGGGTACGCGACCGCATCATCAACGTGGTGAAACGACCGATCACCGTCATGGTCCTGGACGAGGTCGTCGACGTGATCCAGATCGGGCACTACACCCGCAACATCTCCGACGCGATCATCGAGAACCACGACCAGCTCAAGTCGATGGTGGCCGAGAAGGTGCGCGAGGATCCCAATGCCCGCCTGGTGCGTCACCTGCCCGGCTACGACTCGGTGGTGTCCGAAGCCAGCGAGACGGTGCTGCGGGTGCTGATCGAGATGCTCAGCGACTCCCGCATGGACGAGCTGGTCTCGGACGCCCTGCGCAACAACCTGCAGCAGATCAGGCAGGCCGTGCGAGACCGGGACCACGAGCAGAGCGGGAGGATGGACGAGCCGGACATCTCTCAGGAGGAGCTTGCCCGGCGGCGTCCGAGCTGAGCCCGGGGCCGGCTCGGCTCAGACGTTGACGCCCTTGCTGGCGAGCACGCCCGCGGGGTCGACCGGCTTGTCGCCGTGGCGCACCTCGAGGTGCAGGTGCTCGCCGGTGACGTTTCCGGTGGCGCCCACGGAGCCCAGCACCTCACCCGGTGCGAGCTGCTGGCCCTTGGTGACGCCCAGGCGGGACTGATGGCAGTACCAGACCTCGCCACCGCCGGGCAGGGTCACCACGGTCTTGTAACCGTAGGAGCCGTCGTACGAGGCGGACTTGACTGTGCCTGCCGCGATGGACCGGATCGGGGTGCCGCCAGGAGCCGCGAAGTCCAGTCCGGTGTGCATCCCGCTGGACCACATGTAGCTGCTGTCACCGAAGTGGCTGGTCAGCCGGTAGCGGGACAGTGGCGAGGTCCAGGTGATCTTCTCGATCACGGTCTGCTTGGCGACGGGCGCGGGACGCTTCTCGCGGCGCGAGGCGGAGCGGCTGACGCGCTTCTCGCGGGCAGCGAGCTGACGTTCGATGGCGGGATCGGGGATCGTCGAGGTGAAGGCGACGGCGGGCACGTCAGCGGCGACCGCCTCGGCGGTGTCGTCGTCGGCGAGGCTGAGCATCACGAAGGTGGTCAGCAGCGTCAGCGCGTAGATGCCGACGTGGTGTGCGGAGCGTAGGTGGCTCATGGCTGTGCGGGCTCCTTACCGACCCGCATCCCCAGGGTTGGTGCGTCTCGAGCCGACGGGACGGGGTGTCCGTCGGCTGCCCGAGAACCTGGCGAGGTGCAGCATGCTTGCTAGCTTTTGCTAGCACCCCGCCAGTCAGCCATACCGGCCGGTAACACGCAAGTTGAGACTGCTTCTCGTGACCAAGCCCACGCCACAAGGGGGTGAATCGCGTGACCCGCAGCACACGAGGTAGCGCTCAGCAAGCGTGGCTGACCCCGGGCAGGCAGCGCTCAGGCGCGGAGTCGCACCGGCAGCCGCTCGTAGCCGCGCAGCACCTGGGTCTCCCGGCGCACCGGGACCCCCGAGATCCGCAGGTCCGGGAAGCGAGCGTAGAGCTCGCGCAGCGCGATCCGGGTCTCGAGCCGGGCGAGCTGGGCCCCCAGGCAGAAGTGGGCACCGAGGGAGAAGGACAGGTGCTGGTCCGCCTCGCTCCGCGACACGTCGAAGGTGTGCGGGTCGGCGAAGACGCTCGGGTCCCGGTTGGCCGCACCCAGGATGATCAGCACCGTGGTGCCCGGGTCCAGCCGGTGACCCGCGACCGTGGTCGGGGCGAGCGCCGTGCGGCCGGTGAACTGCACGGGGGCGTCGTGGCGCAGCACCTCCTCCACCGCGTTGCCCCACAGCCCGGGATCGTCCTGGCAGCGCTGCTTCTGCTCCGGGTGGTCGTGCAGCAGCGCCACCGCGTTGCCGATCAGGTTCACGGTGGTCTCGAAGCCCGCTCCCAGCACCAGCAGCCCGATCATGCGCAGCTCGGAGCTGCTGGGGCGCTCCTGCGGCGGCATCGAGTCGATGCTGTGCAGCAGCGCGCTGAGCAGGTCGTCACCGGGCTCATCACGCAGCCGCTCCAGGTGCGCCTGCACCCAGTGGTGCATCTCGGTGACTGCCTTCGCCGTCCGCCGGAACTCCCGGTAGCCGAGCCCGCCGTCGAGCTGCTTGGCGGCCTCGTTGCCCCAGTCGAGCAGGTGCGCCCGGTCGTCCTTCGGCACTCCCAGCAGGTCGGCGATGACCGCCAGCGGGAGCCGTGCCGCGAACTGCTCGACGAGGTCGATCTCGGCCGGACCGGAGGCCAGCTCGTCCAGCAGGGCTCGCGTGGTCTCCTCGATCTGTTCGGTCATCTGGGCCACCCGGCGTGCGGTGAAGCTGCGGGCCACGAGCCGCCGCAACCGGGTGTGGTCGGGAGCGTCGATCGCCAGCAAGGAGGGTTGGTTGACCGGGCCGACGTCGTCCTCGCGCATCGTGGCGAGGTAGATCGAGTGCAGTGGCTCGGGGAAGTTCACGTTGGCCTCGGGCATGCCGACCGTGTCGCTGCGCAGGATGGCCGAGGCGACCTGGTGGGAGCAGGTCACCCGGAACCGGCCTTCACCCACGAGGTCACCGTCGGCCCGGATCGCCTCGTAGAGCGGGAACGGGTCGGCCCGAAGCGCGGGATCGACCATCAACCGCGCCAGCCGGTCGCCACGCCGGGCCTGGCGCCGGGTGATCGCCCTGATGATGCCGTGCGCAAGCACCCACCGCACCGACTCCCGTACAGCGAGTCGGGGACGGCTCAGCACGTTGGTCGCGGACACAGGGCCCATGGTGACACTCCGAGTGACCGCTTCGGATCCTGGCTACAGCACCGCGACGACGTCGTAGGTGTCCAGCCGGGAGGCCAGTGCACCGAGGTGGTGGCGGGTGTCTCCGAAGGTGTGCTCGATCGCGGTCAGTCGCGCAAGCAGGTGCCCCACGGCGTACTCCTCGGTGACCCCGATGCCGCCGTGCAGCTGGACTGCTTCCTCACCCACCAGCCGTCCGGCCTTGCCGACCACCACCGCCGCGCGGGCCGGCGCCGCGCCGACATCGTCACCCTCCTGCGGCTCGGCCAGCGCCATCGCGGCGAACTGCACGGCCGAACGGGCCAGCTCCACCTCGGTGTACATGACCGCTGCTCGCTGGGTGAGCGCCTGGAAGGTCATCAGCGGCACCCCGAACTGCTTGCGGGTCTTGAGGTAGTCCACGGTCATCTCCAGGGCCGTCTCCATCGCGCCCAGCGCCTCGGCGCACAGCGCGAGAGTCCCGCGCGCCACCGCGTCGGTGAGCTGGGCCGGGTCGTCGCTGAGCAGTCGCGCCGGCGTGCCCGTCAGCTGGAGGACCGATCCTGTGATCTTGGGCCGCTCGATCAGGAAGACCCCCTGCGTGGTGGTGACGACGGCGTGCGTCACGTCGTCGGCGTAGGGCACGGGGCCCTTCACACCCTCCAGCACCCAGCCGTCACCCTCCTGGCGAGCCGTGGCCGTGGGCGGTGAGCCCCAGGCACGACCGGGCTCGGTGAGCACCGGGACCGTCAGCGCCTCCCCGCCACCCATCTGCTCCAGCAGCTCGTCCCCGGCGAGCAGGTGGCCCGCGGTGACCAGCTCGGCGTACGGCGCCACAGCACGGGCCCGCCCCAGCTCCTGGCACACGAGCATCAGCTCGACCGGGCCGGCGGAGTCCTCGGAGTCGTCGGTGTCGAAGGGCAGGCCCAGCAACCCCATCTCGGCCAGCGCTGCCCAGAGCTCCTGGTCCAAGGTGGGTCGGCCGACCCGGTCTGCCGGCTCGCGGCTGCCCAGCATGTCGCGCACCGCGTCGCGCAGCGCCTTCTGCTCAGTGGTGAGTGTGAAGTCCATGGTTCGTCCTCTCCTGTCCCGGGGGCGTCAGCCGCGGAGCCCGAGGATGCTGGTCGAGATGATCTGGCGCTGCACCTCGTTGCTGCCGCCGTAGATCGATGCCTTGCGGTAGTTGAGGTAGCGAGGGATCGCGTGGGTCGCCCACTCCGGCACCGCGGCGTCGTCGGGTGGCGGCACGGCGTCGTCGACCGGGTCCCACGCCGGCGCCATCGGGCCGGCGATGTCCACCGCGAGGCTGAGCACCGCCTGCTCCAGCTCGCTGCCCCGGAGCTTGAGGATCGACGACGCCGGGTCGGGCTTGCCGTCCTTCGAGCCGCCGGCGACCCGGAGCACGGTCAGCTCCAACGCCATGACGTCGGCCTCCAGCTCGGCGATCCTGGCCGCCACCAGAGGGTCCTCGAGCAAGGTGCCGTCCGCCGTGGCGACGCCCCGGGCGTGCTGCTTGAGGTCGGCCAGGCGGCGCTTGACCGACCAGACCGGAGCCACTCCGACCCGCTCGTTGCCGAGCAGGAACTTGGCGTAGCCCCAGCCGGCGTTCTCCTCCCCGACCAGCTGGTCCCCGGGCACGCGAACGTCGGTGAAGAACACCTCGTTGACCTCGTGGTGGCCGTCGACCAGCGTGATCGGTCGCAGCTCCACACCGGGGGCGTCCATCTCGATCAGCAGCATCGAGATGCCGGCCTGCTTCTTGGCGTCGGGGTCGGTGCGCGCCAGCACGAAGATCCAGTCGGCGTACTGCCCCAGCGTGGTCCAGGTCTTCTGCCCGTTCACGATCCAGTCGTCCCCGTCACGCACCGCAGTGGTGCGCAGGCCGGCCAGGTCGGAGCCCGCGTCGGGTTCGGAGAACCCCTGGGCCCACCAGATGTCCAGCGCGGCGGTCGGCGGCAGGAAGCGGTCCTTCATCTCCTCGGTCGCGAAGGCCGCGATCACGGGTCCGATCATGCCTGCGTTGAAGGCCAGCGGCGGCGGCACGTAGGCGGCCTGCATCTCGGTGTTCCAGATCGCCTTCTGCAGCGGGGTCCAGTCGCGTCCGCCGTACTCCTCGGGCCACGAGGGCACTGCGATGCCCTCCGCGTGCAGGGCACGGTGGGAGGCCGCGATCTCCTCCTTGCCCAGGACTCGACCCAACCGCACCTTGTCGCGGATCTCCTGGGGCACCTTGGTGGTGAAGATCTCCCGCAGGTGCAGCTGGAACTCACGGTCCTCGGGACTCAGGCGTCGACGCATGCCTCGACCCTAGCCACTGCTCGAGACACCTCACCGCGGCCCGTGGGTCTGGATCCACAGCACCGGGCCGCGCAACGAGTCCCCCAGGTCGCGCATCGCGGCGAGGGCCTTGCCGGTGTACACCGGCTCCAGCGTCAGGTCGTGCTCCGCCGCGTCGGCAACGGCCTGCACCGAGGCAGGTGTCGGGTCGCCGTAGCAACGGCCGAGCCAGTCGTCGCGGGTCGCGATGTCGCCGGCCGTCACGACCGGGACGTCAGAGGCGCCCCGGGAGCGCAGGAGGCCACCGCTGCGGTTCGCCAGCCGAGCGATGGTGCGCGAGTCCAGCGGCAAGGTGTCGTTGACCACGATGCCCAGCAGCTCGCTGTCCAGGCCGGCGAGCCGCAGGCCGAGCGCGAGCCCGGCGAGGGTGCCGCCGGACCCCACCGGCACCACGATCGTGCCCGGCTCCGGCAGCTCCCCGGACTGCACCTGCGCCGCAATCTCGAGCGCTGCGTCGACATAGCCCAACGCTCCTACCTGGTTGGAGCCGCCGGCCGGCAGGAACCAGGGCAGCCGCCCACCGCGAATGCCACGCACCACCAGGTACGGCGCCCACAGCCGCAGCCGGGTTGCACTGCCGAAGCGGTGCAGGCTCGCCCCCGAGGCCTCGAGCCGACGCAGCTGCTCGCGCACGTGGTCGTCGACCGGCTGGTCGACCAACCCCAACGTGGTGCGGAAGCCGTGTTCGGCGCCGTACGTCGCCAGGGCCAGACCCCAGTGCGTTCCGATGCCGCCCACGCTCAGCAGACTGCGCACACCGCGTCGCTGCGCCTCCGCGAGGATCCACTCGAGCTTGCGGACCTTGTTGCCGCCCCACGGCCCGTCACCGAAAGCGCCGTCGTCCTTGACCCAGGTCGGGGAGGGCAGCCGCAGCGCCCCCGCATCGAGCTCGCGCACCGGCGTGGGCCCCGTCCCCAGCGGCAGGTGGGGGACGTCGATCGCGGGCAGTCGGCGGTGCAGGGCGGTCGTCATGGTGGCCATGACCGCACTCTGCCAAGCCGTGCGTCGGCCCGGGGGCTTCGGCCGCGCCTACGGTCTGTACCGGTCGGGCGTGGCTAGTCTTCCTGCGTCGTTCCGGGAGCGCCGGACAGCCATGCCACAGGAGACCCCCATGAGCAGCACGCCTCCGCCGCCACCGCCGGGCCAGCCCGGTGACCCCAACCAGAACTGGGGTCAGGACTCGGGTCAGACCTGGGGGGCGGCTCCGCCTCCGCCCCCGCCGTCGGGACCGGGTCAGCCCGGACAGATGGCCCGACCGGGCGGTTACGCACCTCCGGGTCAGGGCTACGCCTCGTGGATCCAGCGGGTCCTTGGCTACCTGGTCGATCTCGCGGTCCTGATCCCGGCCTACATCGTGGTCTTCGTCGGGTTGAGCATCGGCACCTCGGGGCTCGAGACGACCGTCGACCCCAACACGGGCCTGACCACCACCGAGGGGGGCAACGCCGGCGGCTTCGCGATCATGGCCGTGGGCTACCTGCTCATGATCGGCATCTTCATCTGGAACAGCATCATCCGGCAGGGCCGGACCGGGTGGAGCATCGGCAAGCAGGTCGTCGGCATCCGCCTGCTCAAGGAGGAGACCGCGCAGCCGATGGGTGCGGGCATGTGCTTCGTGCGCGGCATCGCACACATCGTGGACGCGCTGCCGTGCTACCTGGGGTACTTCTGGCCACTCTGGGACGACAAGCGCCAGACCTTCGCCGACAAGATCATGACCACGGTCGTGGTGGAGCAGCGCAAGAGCTGAGCTCCGCTGCTCCGGCACCACGACGGGCCGGCGGGACGCCGAGCGGCGTCCCGCTAGTGTCGTCCGGTGACTTCCACCCGCGCTGACTTCTCGCTCGGGACGGATGAGAAGCGGGTCTTCATCGCGCTGCTCGTGGGCATGTTGGTCGCCGCGACCAGCCAGACCATGGTCGGGCCTGGACTGCCCCGGATCGTGGCAGAGCTCGGCGGCATGGACCACTACGCCTGGGTGGCCACCGCGGCGATGCTGGTCTCGGCGGTCGCCGTCCCCATCGTCGGCAAGCTCTCCGACCTCTACGGGCGCCGCGCGTTCTACATCGCCGGCCTGGCGGTCTTCACCGCCGGCTCGGTGATCTCGATGCTGGCGGTCAGCTTCTGGATGCTCGTCGCCGGGCGAGCCGTCACCGGGCTGGGGATGGGCACGATCATGCCGCTGTCCATGGCGATCATCGGCGACATCATTCCGCCGCGCTTCCGAGGTCGTTACCAGGCCGTCATGGGTGCGATGTTCGGCGTCGCCTCGGTCGTGGGGCCGCTGGCGGGCGGGGTGCTCACCGACCACCTCGGCTGGCGCTGGATGTTCGCAGCGACCATCCCCTTCGGCCTGGCCGCGCTGGTCACGATCGTGCGGTTCATGCACATCCCGCACCTGCGACGCGAGGCGGTCATCGACCGGCTCGGCATCGTGCTGCTCTCCACCGGCCTGGTGATGACGCTCCTGGCGACCTCGTGGGGCGGCACGCAGTACCCGTGGGGCTCCCCGACGATCATCGCGATGTTCATCGCCGGGGCACTCCTGCTGGGTGGCTTCGTCGGGGTCGAGCTCCGGGCCACCGAGCCGATCGTGCCGATGCGGCTGTTCCGCTCCTCGATCTTCACCTTCGCCAACCTGGCGAACTTCCTGGTGGCGATGGTGATGTTCGGGTCGATCTTCTACATCCCCGTCTTCGCCCAAGGTGTCGTCGGGGTCGGAGCGACGGAGTCCAGCCTGGTGCTGATGCCCTTGATGCTCGGCATGGTGGTGCTGGGCATCGTCGCCGGCCAGGTGGTCACCCGCACGGGTCGGTACAAGGCGATCATCGTCAGCGGGGTCGCGTTGATCGGCGCCGGCGAGTGGTTGCTCACGCGGCTCGACTACACCGCCACCCAGGGTCAGCTGACCGCCGCGATGGTCGTGGTGGGTGCCGGCATCGGGCTGTCGCTGCAGCAGCTCTTGCTGGTGGTGCAGAACGACGCCCCGCAGGCCGACATCGGCGTCGCGACCGCGTCGAGCCAGTTCTTCCGCAACGTCGGGGCCACGGTCGGTGTGGCGATCCTCGGGACCGTGATGAACAGCGGGCTGCGCGAGGCGATCCTCACCCGGCTGCCGGCGGGGGCGGGGGCGGGCGCCGGGGAGCTCGATGCCGGCAACGTGCTCGACCCCAGTGCGCTCAGCCAGCTCTCGCCGGCCGTCGCCGACGCGGTACGCCGCGGCCTGGCCGAGCAGCTGCACGAGGTGTTCACCTGGGGGCTTCCGATCAGCGCCCTCGCGCTGGTCTGCACCCTGCTGATCCGTGTGGCGCCACTGCGCATGCACCTGCACGACGAGGTCGAGCCCGACTCGGCCCAGGAGCCTGCCTGACCGCGTCACCGGCCTGGCGGGGTCACAGCCAGCGCCGCACCTGTTGCCGGTAACTCTGGAACCTGCTTCCGAAGTTCGCTGCCAGCGCCCGCTCCTCCGGGCGGATCTGGAAGCGGTCGATGAACCCGACCCAGGCGACCACAGGCACCAGCTGCAGCGGCCTTCCCCGGAGCACGGCATGGGCGGTGAGCACTCCCGCCATCGCGACGTACATCGGGTTTCGCGTCAGGTCGAAGGCACCGCCGGTCACCAGTGCGGTGGCGTTGCCGGGGTCGAAGGGATCGACCGTGGTGTGCTCGCCGTGCATGCGTCGGGCGGCGTCCCCGACGAGCACCGCCGATGCCACGGCCATCGCGCCGGCGAGCGCCCTCCTGGCCGCTGTGGGCGCGGCGCCCGGGAGCCTGCGCTGGAGGAGAGCGGCCACTGCGGCGGCCGCCGGAGGCGGGATGCGGTTCTCCAGGGGGTGGTCACGTGACATCCGGTGAGTATCGCGTGACAGCCCTGGGAGTAGGTTGGAAATGCCTCCACGGCCGACGCGGCAAATCTTTGGTTGAAGCCGCACGGCCCCAGCCCGTTCGTGCCTACCGTGGAGAGGTCGAGAGGAGGCGGGAGTGCCGACACCTGAGCGTGCCCGATGGGCGGTGGAACGACTCCACCTCGAGAGCGGCGACCACGTGCTGGAGGTCGGCTGCGGCCACGGCCACGCGGCGGCACTGGTCTGCGAGCTCGTGGGTGACGCCGGGTCGCTCACCGCGATCGACCGGTCACCGATGATGGCCGACATGGCCACGGCGCAGCTGCGTCCCTGGCTGTCCGGCGACCACGTCACCCTGACCTGTGGACTGGTCGAGGAGTGCGGAGTTCCGGACGCGTTCTTCGACGTGGTCTTCGGTTTCTCGGTGGCCCCGATGTGGCGCTCTCCCACGGTCACCGCGGCGATCTGGCGCTCCCTGAGACCCGGGGGTGCCCTGCACCTCTTCGACCAGCCGCCTGGTTGGCAGCATGCCGCGGACGTCGACGCGTACGCCGCGCCGATCCTGGCTGCTCTCCAGGGCTACGGCTTCGAGGTGTCCACGCCGGAGTCGGCCCAGCTCTCCACGGGCTGGGCCGTGCACCTGCGAGCCGTCCGGCCGGCAGCGACGGACGCCCGGGTCAGCGCCTAGGCCGGCCGAGGCCGGGCTCATCCCGTGTCGGTCCGCACGATCGTGCGCGGCCACCAGAAGCGCTCGCCGAGCCACTGGGCCAGCGCGGGCACCAGGATCGTGCGCACCAGCAGGGTGTCCAGCAGCACCCCGACGAAGATCACGATCCCGAGCTGGGCCAGGACCACCAGCGGCAGCACACCGAGCGAGGCGAAGACTGCGGCGAGCAGCACACCCGCGCTGGTGATGACCCCGCCGGTGCTGGCCAGGGCGCGCAGCATGCCCCGCCTGGTGCCGTGCCCGGGGGCCTCCTCCGCAGCCCGGGCGACCAGGAAGATGTTGTAGTCCACGCCCAGGGCGACCAGGAACAGGAAGGCGAGCAACGGCACCCCGCTGTCCATGGCCCCGAAGTCGAAGACCTGGGTGTAGAGCACCCATGCGATGCCGAGCGCAGCGCCGTAGGTGAGGACCACGCTGGCCACCAGGAGCACCGGCGCGAGCACCGAACGCAGCAGGGCCACCAAGCCGACCATGACCAGGACGAGGATCAGCGGGATGATCAGGCGCTGGTCGCGTCCCGCTGCGTCCTCGGTGTCCAGGGCGATCGCGACCGTCCCGGTCACGTGGGTCTCGTCGTAGGGCGCGAGCTCGGCGCGCAGGTCCGCGATGGCCTGCTCGCCCGCCTCCCGGCCCGGTGTGTCGAGCACGACGTCGACCTGGCTCACCCCGCCGTCGGAGACGGACTGCCGGGCGGAGGCGACCTGTGGCACCTCGAGGATGGCTCGCCGGACGGCCCGGGGGTCGTCGCGGGTCACCACTCGCACGGGGTCCACCGTGCCGGCGGGGTAGGACTGGGAGACCCGCTCCGCTGCGGAGATGGACTCGGGCGTCTCCAGGAACTGGTCGGCGTCGCTCAGACCGGTCTCGATGCGCAGCATCCCCAGCGCGGCGATGAGCAGCACGGCGACGAGGCCACCGGCGAACAGGCCCGGACGGGCGGCGACCCGGTTGCCGACGCGGGCCCAGAGGGAGCGGGAGCGGTCGACCGGTCCCTGAGAGGTGCGCGGCACCTGCGGCCAGAAGATCCAGCGCCCACAGAGCACCAGCAGCCCGGGCAGCACCGTGAGGACGAACCCGGCGCCGATCAGGATGCCGACGGCGCAGGCCAGGCCGAGACCGCGGGTGGTGGGGATGAGGGAGAGCAGCAGGCAGACCAGCCCGAGGAAGACGGTGACGGCACTGGGAACCACCGCCGAGGCCGTCGGTCCGAGGGCGGCGCGCATCGCCTGGTGCCGGTCCTCGTGCACCCGCAGCTCGTCGCGGTAGCGCGAGATCAGCAAGAGCGCGTAGTCCGTGCCGGCGCCGAAGACCAGCACCGAGAGGATGCCCTCGGTGGAGGCGTCCCAGGGAATGCCGACAGCCTCGAGCACCCAGGGCGCGAGCAGCGCAGCGAGCTGGTCGGCGAGCCCGATCACGATCACCGGCACCAACCACAGGAAAGGACTGCGGTAGGTCACCACGAGCAGCGCCGCGACGACGCTGGCGGTCACGATCAGCAGCCGCAGGCTGGCACCCTCGAAGACCGAGGAGAGGTCCGCCCGCACGGCGGCGGGTCCGGTCACCTGGATCTCCACGCCGTCGGGACTCGCCTCGGCGAGGTCTCTGCGCATGCCCTCGACCAGCTCGGAGTTCGCTTCGTTGCCCAGCTGCGGCACCGACAGCGCGGAGATCGCCGCCGTGCCGTCCTGGCTCGGGACCACGGGCGGACCGAGAGGGCTCACCTCGGAGCCCAGCTGCTGCACCGCCGCGGTGATCGCCTGGATCTGCTGGGGCGACAGCTTCCCGGCCTCGTCGTCCTGCGCCGTGGCCACGACGACGGCCACGTTGTCCTCGCCCTGGGGAAGCTCCTCCTGGAGCTCGGTGCCACGGGTGCTGTCGGCGCCGATGGGTGCCGCGTCGAGCCGGCCCTCGGGTGGTTCGGCGCGTTCCACCGACCCGAGCAGTGCCAGCGCGCCGAGGATGCAGCTGAGCACCACCCAGACCGAGCCCCGCCCCGTCAGCACGCTCAGCAACCTGGGCACCCGGCCGTCCTCCCTCGAGACCATGAGGCGTTTCCGTGGGCAGCCTAGGAGGACCCGCCAAGGCCGATGGTCAACCGGATGGTTGACAACAGGCCAGGGCGTGTGGTGGCATGCCACATAATCAACCAATGAGTTGAGTGAGGTCACGAGGAGGTCGTCCGATGACCACCGAGCAGCTGTCCCATGGGTTCGCGGCGCTGGCCGACCCCACCCGCCGTGACCTCGTCGCCCGGCTGGCCGCGGGTGAGGCGAGCATCGGCGAGCTGGCCCAGCCCTACGACATGAGCCTGCAGGCGGTCTCCAAGCATCTCGCGGTGCTGGAGCGTGCCGGACTAGTGGCCAAGACCCGCGCCGGTCAGCGGCGCACGGTGCGGCTCGAGGCGCAGGTGCTGGACCTGATGACCGGCTGGATCGCTCGTTACCAGCGCCAGGCCGAGGAGCGCTACCAGCGACTCGACGCGGTCCTCGACGACCTCGACGCCGACGGCGCGCCGCTCGACCCATCCCACACCAGAAGGGACGCATCATGACCCCCCCACCTGCCGAGACCCGCGCGACGGCATCGATCACCGCCGACCCGGACGTCCCGTTGATCCGGATCACCCGCGACTTCGCGGCCACGCCCGCCCAGCTGATGCGCGCCCATCTCGACCCCGAGGTGTACCGCCGATGGGTCGGACCAGCCGACATGAGCGTCGAGATCGACTACTGGGACGCCCGCTCCGGAGGCTCCTGGCGGTTCCTGAACGAGCGGGCTGGGGAGGCTGCCCAGGGTTTCCACGGGTGCTTCCACGAGGTGGGGGAGCAGCGGATCGTGCAGACCTTCACCTGGGAGGGCATGCCGGAGGGCGTGGCCCTGGAGACGCTGTGGTTCGAGGACCTGGGGGAGCGCCGCACCCGGTTGCACGCCCAGTCCCTGGTCGACTCCTTCCCAGCACGTGACGCCTGGCTGTCCAGCGGCATGGAGGCGGGGGTCTCCGACGGTTACGACAAGCTCGACGACCTCCTGGCAGCAGGGGAGGTCCGATGAGCGGCTCCTGGCCGCAGACCCCCGCCGAGCGCCACCGCGATGCGGCGGCGCGGTTCGCTGACCGGGTGCGCGGGGTGTCGGACTGGAGCAGCCCGACGCCTGTCGAGGAGTGGCAGGCCCGCGACGTCGTACGCCACCTGCTGGAGTGGTTGCCGGGCTTCCTGCAGGGCGGCGCCGGGGTGAGCCTCACCGAGCTGTCCCTCGACGACGGCGACCTGGTGGACTCCTGGGGGGTTCGCGCGGAGGAGGTGCAGCGGTTGGTGGAGGCCCCCGAGGGGGCCACCTACACCAGCGACTTCCTGGGCACGGTGGCCCTGGAGGAGGCGATCGACCGCTTCTACACCGCTGACGTGGTGATGCACACCTGGGACCTCGCGCGCGGGACCGGGCAGGACGACACGCTGCCGGTGGAGTTCTGCCGTCAGGCCTATGCCGGGATGGAGCCGATGGCCGAGATGCTCGCCGGTTCGGGCCAGTTCGGTCAGCGGGTGCCGGTGACCGACGACGCCGATCCCCAGACCAAGCTGCTGGGCCTGATCGGTCGGGACCCCGCCTGGCGTCCCCAGCCGGGACCGGCACGGTGAGGAACACCTCGCGGGTGGGTGTTTAGCCGCCCGGGGCGGTAGGCAAGGCTGAGGGTATGAGTGAGAACAAGCTTGTCGTCGAGCGCACCATCAACGCCCCCAGCGACGCGATCTTCGATGTCCTGACCAACCCCGACCGTCACAAGGAGCTGGATGGCTCCGGTTTCATCCAGGCGGTTCGCAAGGGTGACCGGATCGAGGGTGTCGGTGATCAGTTCACGATGGACATGGCCGGTGACCACATGGGCGGTGAGTACAGCACCGACAACCACGTGGTCGGCTTCGACGAGAACCGACTCGTCGCCTGGAAGACCGCCCCGACAGGCACCGACCCCAAGGGCTGGCAGTGGGTCTGGGAGCTGGAGTCACAGGGTTCGGAGCAGACCCTGGTGCGTCACACCTATGACTGGAGCCAGGTGAACGACGAGGCGTTGCTCGCCAAGAAGCTCTTCCCGCTGGTCGGACCGGAGCAGCTCGAGGCGTCGCTGGAGCGTCTGGACCAGGCCGTCACCGGCTCCTGAGGCGGTTCTTCTTCTGCTCGTCCACGCCGCACACCACCCGTTCGGGGGGTCTGTCGCGACGTTCGGCTAGTGCCTGCGTCACCCGCGGGGGGCTCTCGTCCTGAATCGGAGATACCGGTCGACCTACGCGCTACCGTGTGAGGGTCGGCGGGGAACGGGTGGGGAGTTGGGATGGACGAGTCTGAGACGCGTCCGCGTCATGAGGCTTCCGCGCTGCTCAACCTGCATCACCTGATCACCAAGGTGCACGCGGTGCAGGACCTCGCGGAGGTCCTCAACGCCATCGCAGAGGGCGTCGTGGAGACCCTCGGGTTCCAGGTCGCCGTCATCGACCGCATCGACCCCTTCGGCTACATGGAAGCGGTCGCCGTGGCAGGGCGCGCCGAGGTGCGCAGCACGCTGATGGGGCGCCGCACCCCGGCCCAGGGCTTCTTCGACGAGATGGAGGCCGCTGAGCGCTGGGGCCTGTTGCGGTTCATGCCGCACGACCGGCTGCCGCCCGACGCCACCTACTCCTACATTCCCGAGATCGAGCCGGCCGAGGGTCCGGATGCCTGGCACCCGCTCGACGCGCTCTACGTGCCCCTCCCGGGCCCCACCGGTGGCCTGATCGGCGTGCTCAGCGTGGACGAGCCCGCCGACGGGCGTCGCCCGGACGTGATCCGGCGACAGGTCCTGGAGCTGTTCGCGGTGCAGGCGGGTCAGGCGATCCACCACGCCCAGGAGCGCGAACGACTCCGCGAGGGTGTGCGGCTCGCCGAGGTACGCCGTGCGGTCACCGCCCACGCCACCCACGAGGTCGAGGTCGACCGGATCCTCGACGTCATCCACGAACCGCTGCGTACCGGACTCAAGGCCGACGTCGTGCAGGCCCGGGTCATCGACCCCGACCTGCCGCAGGTCCAGACGGTGCCGATCGTCACCGAGGCGCTGCCGCTGGCCAGGACCGAGCGTGACCGCAAGGTGCGCGAGTGCTGGGAACAACGGTCGGTGTGGGTGATCAACTCGCTCACGGACCGTCCGGCCGACGCCGAGGCCGCCGAGCTGCACGATCAGGCGCTGCTGTCGCTGAAGATGCTGGGCGTCGGCAGCGCGTTGGTCGTGCCCGTGGGAGCCGGCACCGAGACGCTGGGCGTGATCACCCTGCTGCGCACGGACGCATGGATGGCCTGGACCCCGTCCGAGATCGAGACGATGAGCGACATCGGGGCCGAGGTCGGCCGCAGCATGTTGCGTGCGCGCCTGCACCAGCAGGAGCAGCGTCTGGTCACCGAGCTCCAGGAGCTCGACGCCTACAAGGCCGAGATGATCGCCACCCTGACCCATGAGCTGAAGAACGCGTTGATGACGATCCAGGGTCACGTGCAGCTGCTCAAGGAGGCCGAGGCACCCAGGCGCAGCGTGGAGGCGATCAGCCGCAACGCCGGGCGGCTGGAGAAGCTGACCTCCGACCTGTTGCTGCTGGCACGCGTCCGGGACCCGGCACGGCTCTTCCAGCCCGAGCTGCTGGACTTCGCCGAGCTGGTGCGCGCGGCTGCTGAGCTGCACCGCGACCAGCACGACGACCTCGTGCTCGACCTGAGCGGTGTGCGTCCGGGCCTGGTGATCGAGGGGGAGGGCAGCGACCTCGAGGTCTTGGTGCACAACCTGGTGGGCAACGCGCTGAAGTACACCCGCAAGGGACGGGTCACCGTCACCGCCGACGACCTGGGTGACGACGTGGTGCTCAAGGTGAGCGACACCGGCATCGGGATCGCAGCCGGGGACGTGGCCTCGCTGTTCAACGAGTTCGACCGCTCGTCCAACCCCGAGGCGCTCGCGATGCCCGGCAGCGGGCTGGGGCTAGCCATCGTCCGCCGCATCGTCGAGCGCCACGGCGGCTCGGTCGGCATCAGCTCGCACCTGGGTGAGGGCAGCACCTTCGAGGTGCGCCTGCCCCGATCCCCGGCGGAGGTTCCCCGGCGCTGAGCCGCCGCCTGGCTCAGGTAGCGTTGCCCCTCGTCCAAAAGGATGCCGACCGGGAGGAGGCGCGGTGCACGCCTGGCCCGGTTCGCCCTACCCGTTGGGCGCCACCTTCGACGGCACGGGCACCAACTTCGCACTCTTCAGCGAGGTGGCCGACAAGGTCGAGCTCTGCCTGTTCTCCGAGGACCGGCACGAGACCCGCATCGAGCTGACCGAGGTCGACGCCCACGTCTGGCACTGCTATCTCCCCCAGGTCCAGCCCGGGCAGCGCTACGGCTACCGCGTGCACGGTCCGTACGACCCGGAGCGGGGCCAGCGGTGCAACCCGAGCAAGCTGCTGCTGGACCCCTACGCCAAGGCCACTGACGGTGAGATCCAGTGGGACCAGTCGTTGTTCGCCTACGACTTCGGTTCCGACGCGAACGCACTGAACGCCAAGCACCGCAACGACCAGGACTCTGCGGAGCACATGATGCTCGGGGTCGTGATCAACCCCTTCTTCGACTGGGAGGGTGACCGACGCCCGCACGTGCCCTACAACGAGTCGTTGATCTACGAGGTCCACGTCAAGGGCATGACCCAGCTGCACCCCGAGGTGGCCGAGCCGATGCGGGGCACCTACGCCGGCCTGGCGCACCCCTCCGTGATCGACCACCTCGCCAAGCTGGGCGTGACCGCGGTCGAGCTGATGCCGGTCCATCAGTTCGTGCAGGACAGCACGCTGCTGGAGAAGGGACTGCGCAACTACTGGGGCTACAACACCTTGGGCTTCTTCGCGCCGCACGCCGACTATGCCTCGGTGCGCCACGGCGGCCAGCAGGTGCAGGAGTTCAAGGCGATGGTCAAGGCGATGCACGCCGCGGGCATCGAGGTGATCCTCGACGTGGTCTACAACCACACCGCGGAGGGCAACCACCTGGGGCCGACGCTCAGCTTCAAGGGGATCGACAACGCGGCGTACTACCGGCTGGTGGACGACCAGCCGCAGTACTACATGGACTACACCGGCACGGGGAACTCCCTGAACGCCGGGCACCCGCACTCGCTGCAGCTGATCATGGACTCGCTGCGCTACTGGGTCACCGAGATGCGCGTCGACGGGTTCCGCTTCGACCTGGCCTCGGCGCTCGCGCGGGAGTTCTACGACGTCGACCGGCTGGCCACCTTCTTCGAGCTGGTGCAGCAGGACCCGGTGGTCAGCCAGGTGAAGCTGATCGCCGAGCCCTGGGACGTCGGCCCCGGTGGCTACCAGGTGGGCAACTTCCCGCCGCAGTGGTCGGAGTGGAACGGCAAGTACCGCGACACCGTGCGCGACTTCTGGCGCGGCGAGCAGGTGACCGGCGAGTTCGCCAGCCGCCTGGCAGGGTCGTCCGACCTCTACGAGCAGTCCGGGCGCAGACCCTTCGCCAGCATCAACTTCGTGACCGCTCACGACGGCTTCACCCTGCGTGACCTGGTCTCCTACAACGACAAGCACAACGAGGCCAACGGCGAGGACAGCCGCGACGGCGAGAGCCACAACCGGTCGTGGAACCACGGTGTCGAGGGTCCGACCGACGACATCGAGGTGCTGGCGCTGCGGGCTCGTGCGCAGCGCAACTACATCACCACGTTGCTGCTCAGCCAGGGCGTCCCGATGCTGCTGCACGGCGACGAGGCCGGTCGCACCCAGCAGGGCAACAACAACACCTACGCCCAGGACTCCGAGATCAGCTGGATGCACTGGGACAAGGTCGACCGCCCGCTGGTGGAGTTCACGGCTGCGGTGTCCAGACTCCGTGCCGAGCACCCGACCTTCCGCCGCAAGCGGTTCTTCACCGGCACCACGGTGCGCACCGGCGACGGTGAGCGGCTCAACGACATCGTCTGGCTGCACCCGGAGGGCCGCCCGATGAACGAGGGCGACTGGCGCGACGGTGACGGCAAGGTGCTCGGGATGTACCTCAACGGGCACGGCATCGCGGGGCTCGACCTCACCGGCAACCGCATCATCGACGACCACTTCCTGCTGTACTTCAACGGCGGTCACGAGGACGTCAGCATCGCTCTCCCACATGACGAGTACGCCGAAGCCTGGGACGAGGTCATCGACACCGCCGGGGCCGCGCTGGCCACCGAACCACACCAGGCGGGCGCGGAGCTGAAGCTGTTCGCGCGCAGCGTGTTGGTGCTGCGCGAGCACCTGGCCCCCGCGGACGACGCCGACTACTCCGTGGCTGCCTCGTTGGCCTTCAACGAGCCCGGGGCGGGCAGATCGCAGTCGCGCTGATCCGGGCGGATTCACCATCCGCTCATACCGCTCTCGGGCAGCTACGCTCGCCGAGCATGCCGAGTTCCGGTGGTTGAGGAGCGAGCTGGCGAGCGTCTCGAAACCACGCCGCACTGTCGAGGACAGGGCGTGGGCCAGCTCGACGTGCATGTCGGCGGCGCTCGCGCCGAGATGTCGTCGCGCTCCGGACGTGCACTACTGCCGATATCGACGATCTACTGCCCGTCCTGGCCACCAACGCACGTCCGTCGACGTACCCGTCGCGGACCAATCGCTCATGCCGCGGTGCGTGCGGTCCGACCGCGGGGTTGGCGCCCCGGACTTCAGGCCGCGGCCACCTGCAATGCCTTCTCGACGTCGGGCGCGATCTTCTCCGGCTTCACGATCGGGCCGTAGCGCTGGATGACGCGCCCGTCGCGCCCGATCAGGAACTTGGTGAAGTTCCACTTGATCTTGTCGCCCAGCAGACCGCCCTGTTCCTCGCGCAGCCACGCGAACACCGGGTGCGCGTCGTCACCGTTGACGTCGACCTTGGCGAACATCGGGAAGCTCACGCCGTAGTTCTTCTGGCAGAAGCTGCCGATCGCGTCCTCGTCCTTGGGTTCCTGGTTGCCGAACTGGTTGCACGGGAAACCAAGGATCACCAACCCTTGAGCGGCGTAGGACCGGTACAGCTCCTCCAGGCCCTCGAACTGCGGGGTGAACCCGCATTGTGAGGCCGTGTTGACCACCAGCACCACCTGGCCGGCGTACGCCGAGAGCTCCTCGTCCTGGCCGTCGAGCCTGGGTGCGCGGAAATCGTGCAGGGTGGGCATCAGGTGGTGTCACTCCGGCGGTTGCTGATGGTGCTGACACCTCAGGTTCGCACGCAAACCCACCCCGATGGGCGGGACGTGGTGGACGCCACGTTGCGGTGGGGCAACTCAGCTGGCGCGCTCGGCCTGCTGCATGATGTGCCATCCAGATCGATAGGCCGCGGCCACGGCCTCGAGCTGGGACGTCGCGCCGAGCTTCTGCAACACCGCGCGCACCTGGGTGCGCACAGTGGCGATGGAGACGTGGGACTCGGCGGCGACCCGGTGCACGCTCTCGCCCTCGCACAGCCGGTGGAGAACTTCCTCCTCCCGATGGGTGAGGCGGGTGAAGGGCTGCATGAGCGTCGTCTGGCGTCCGCGGAACTCCCACAGCTCGGTCAAGTACTCCAACCGCTCCCGCTCTGTGAGGGTGGGGCCGCCCCGCAAAGCGGTGGTGGTGGCCTTGACGAGGTCATCGAACGGCCGGTTCTTGGTCACCACACCAGTGGCGCCGGCCTCCAGGCATGCCCCGAGCTCGGCGGCATTCGTCGAGCCGGTGAGCATCATCACGCGTGCACCCAGCTCGCTCAACGGCCGCACCAAGGGCAGCGACGTGCCTGCCTCGCCAAGGTGGAGGTCGAGGAGCACCAGGTCCGGCGCCCAGGCGACACCGTAGTCGAGCACTTCGGCGGTCGTGGTGGGGGTCAGGGCCCGGACGTCCATGCCGCGGTCGCGCAGAATCGTGCAGAGGCTCTGGCTCAGCAGCGCATGGTCGTCGACGACGAGGACGCGCTCAGAGCCGCTGCCCGTCCCGGCGTGGCCGGCACTAGTCAATGAACCATCGGCGTACATGTGCGTGCCCCCTCGTGGATCGCTGCCACGTGTGGAAAAGCGTCACCGCGAGGCGTGCATCGAAACCTTTGGCAGGCGCTGGTGTGGGGGACAGCACATCCGGACCCGGGTCGTCCCGGATCGGATACCGCGGTGCTCCTGGAGGTCCTCACGGTGCCTTTGCGGGACCGGCCCCGGTTCACCATCGAGGTCGATGTCGACTGTCAGCGTCATCAAGGGCGGGCGGTACGGCGCGATGGCTGCGCGCCCGCTGGGGAAGGTGGGGTGAGGAGCCCGATGAGCTCGTGGACCGTCTGCAGCTCAGCCTGAACGACGCCTGCGAGCTCGATTCGCTGCGTCCTGTCACCCGAGTTCGCCACGTTGCTCACCGCGACATCGATCGCGAAGAGCGAGCCATGAATTGCGTGACGGATCCTCTGCCGGTCCTCATCTGTGGGCATCTGTTGGCCCTGCTGATCCGCCGGTCGCTGCGGAGTCGGCGGCGCTCCAGGTCCTTCTCGCCGGTGCATGGGCCCATGGGAGCACGAAGAGTGATGAAGGGCAAAGCGATGAACGCGCCGTGACGCGCACCGCCCGGAGGGCCGCCTACTCCTGGATGTCGGGGGTGGCAGTGGGCTCGCTGGACACGGTTTTCGGTGTCTGCGCGGTGAGACTGGCCGTGCCGTCCGAGGACGCGCTCGTGGTGGGGTCGGACGATGAGCTGGCCTCGCGGCTCGGGGCGCTGGGGACCGATGACGACGTGGTGCTGTCACCCAGGCTCGCGTCGCCGCCGGACGAGGCCCCCGGGTCTTCGGTGACGTCCTCCGGAGCGAGTGAGGTCCCGGGAGTCATGCTGTTGGTCAAGGCTGCGAGGTCGGCCTCGAGCGTCCACATCTGGAGTGGCCTGGCCTCGACGTCGAGGGTCGCGGCCGACCCCGTCTGCAGTGCGGCGAGGATGCAGACCCCCACCAGCGTCATGGCGCTCCCGGCTATCCATTGCAGCGTCTTCGAGGGCCGCGACTCGCGGTGCCTGGCTCGGTAGATCATGACGGCTCCGTGGAACGTGCTTCGTCGATGCGTCGCCGCGGTCGCGGCAGCAGCGCCGTGACGTGGGCCGGCCCCTCGGATCGATGTGCTGGAGCGCCGGTGCGCTGAGTGGGCACGCCACCTGTCTGCGGCTTGCGGGCCGGCTGCGACTCCCCGGCCGTTCGAACGTTCGACAGTCGCGTGAGCCGCCGCTCCTTGAGGCCTTCGGGCAACAGCATCAGGATGGTGAGCAGCCCGGCAGTCAGACCTGCGAACCAGGGTTTTGCCGGCAGCTCGAGCAGGTGGGCGGATCCTGCAAAACGGTGGACAGCCGACCCGAGGACGTCCGCATCCTTGGGGTGCCACGGATCGGGGTCGGGGTTGTTGTCCCCCTGAAGCACGTATCCGTCGCGGCCATTGCCGCCGGTGATCCGGTGGATCACCTGCCCACCCCGCGCGCGGTAGGCGACGATGTCGCCCGCCTCGTAGGAGGCCTTCTCCCGCATCACAATGAGGTCGCCGGTGGCGTAGGTGCCGTCCATGCTGTGACCGTCGACCTTGATGTAGGAGGCCGGACCCCCGAACTGAGTGGGGGCAAGCGTGAGCCACCAGCCGACGAGCAGACCGATCGTCAGCAGGTTCAAGACCAGCTTGATGCTCGGCTTGCTGCGGTGGTGGCTCACGCTTCTCCTTGATCCTGCGGGATGTGGCTTCGGGGTGAGATCACCCCGGGGCCACGGACGTCACTTGCCTTCGACGGTGACCCGGGCCCTCTCGATGTTCTCGACGAGAACCGGCTTCTGGAAGCTGACAGCGGCATCAGTGATGTTGCCGTCGCCGTCGGCTGCTGGCAGGGTGGCGCTGCCCTGGCCGCGGTTTGCGCCCGTCGCGTCCAGAGCGGCGACCCACAGCTCCTCGCCCGCGCACGACGCCGCGTTGGTCAGCGTGACCCGGGCGCCCGTGACGGTGGCGGCGTTGTTCTCGAAGCCGGCCCACTCCACCGTGGCGGATCGTGCGCACCGGACGCTGTTGGAGTCACCGCTCTGGATCGGGGCCGACGTGACGCCACCGGCGAAGCCGGCGGCGGAAGCGGCCGCGCCAGCGGCCAGGATGGCGACGACGGGCGCCACGATGAGCTTGTTCATGTCTCTCCTTGAAGAGCTCGGGAGATGTCCCGGGATAGATGGTGGAGGCCGATTGCACCCCCTTGTGACGATGAGTCTGGTTCACCCGCTAGGTCCGATTCATCATCAAAATTGGGTAAACCGCGAGGGCCGTGTTCACTGGTGTCCGGCCGCTCGCGTGGCCGGGCACACCCATCGCTCGAAGGAACCTCGTTGCGCACTCCCGCCAGCACCTACCGGCTCCAGGTCACTGAGGACTTCGACCTGCTGGAAGCCGCACGCACGCTGCGTTACCTGCGCGACCTGGGCGTGGACTGGGTCTACCTGTCGCCGCTGCTGGCCTCGGAGTCCGGCAGCGAGCACGGCTACGACGTCTCCGACCACTCCGCGGTGGACGCCTCGCGGGGGCGGGCCTCAGGGCTGCTGGCGCTGTCGACCGAGGCGCGACGTCTGGGCATGGGGGTGCTGGTCGATGTCGTCCCCAACCACGTCGGCATCGCCCGACCGTGGGAGAACGAGTGGTGGTGGCACGTGCTCGCCCACGGCCAGGAGTCGCCGTACGCCGCGGCCTTCGACATCGACTGGGAGGTCTCCGACGGACGGCTGCGGATCCCGGTCGTGGGTGACGACGACCTGCTCCCCAACGGCCGGATCGGCAACCTGGAGGTGGTCGGCGGGGAGCTGCTGTACCACGACAACCGGTTTCCGCTGGCGCCCGGAACGGCCGACGCGGGGACCGAGGTCGACCCCGACCAGGTGCACGCCCGACAGCACTACGAGCTGATCTCGTGGCGCCGGGCGGACACCGACCTGAACTACCGACGGTTCTTCGCGATCAACACCCTGGCCGCGATCCGGGTGGAGGACCCGGAGTGGTTCGCACGCTCGCACGAGCAGGTGGGGAGCTGGTTCGCCGACGGCCTGGTCGACGGGCTGCGGATCGACCACCCCGACGGTCTGCGCGACCCGAGCCGCTACCTGGAGGACCTGGCATCGCTGACCGGTGGCGGATACGTCCTGGTCGAGAAGATCCTCGAGCCCGGGGAGGAGCTGCCCACGACCTGGGCGACCGCGGGCACGACGGGTTACGACGCGATGGCCGCGATCGACCGGCTGTTCGTCGACCCCGCGGCGCAGCAGCCGCTGGACGCGTTGGAGGCGCGACTGCGCGGGGCACCGGTCGACTGGGAGGACCTGGTCCACGACCGCAAACGCGCCGTCACCGACGGCGCCCTCGGGTCCGAGGTCCGCCGCATCGCCCGCGAGCTCGCCGCTGCTCTCGAGCCCGGCCCGACCGCCGCCCCCATCATCGACGCCGTCGCCGAGCTGCTCGCCTGCTTCCCGGTCTACCGCTCCTACCTCCCGCTCGGCCGCGAGCACCTGGAGCACGCCTTCGGCTCTGCACGAGAGCGCCGCCCCGACCTGGCCGAGGTGCTGGACGCCGTCTGGCCGGTGCTCGCCGACGGCGCCTCCGACGCCGCGCAGCGCTTCCAGCAGACGAGTGGCATGGTGATGGCCAAGGGGGTCGAGGACTGCTCGTTCTACCGCTGGTCACGGCTGACGTCGCTCAACGAGGTCGGCGGTGACCCGAGCGTCTTCGCGCTGTCCCCCGACCAGCTCCATGATTTCCTGTCGCACCGACAAGAGAACTGGCCCGCCGCGATGACTGCGGGCTCCACCCATGACACCAAGCGGGGTGAGGACGTCCGCGCCCGGATCACCGCCCTGTCGGAGATGCCCGGCCTGTGGGAGCGGTCGCTGGACCGACTGCTGGAGCTGGTGCCGGTGCCCGACCCCGGCTTCGCAAACCTGCTGTGGCAGGCAGTGCTCGGCGCTTGGCCGGCGTCGGCCGACCGGCTGCACGCCTACGCCGAGAAGGCGATGCGCGAGGCCTCGGAGCACACCACCTGGATCGACCCGGACGCCGACTACGAGGCCGCTCTGCACGCCTGCGTGACCGCTGCTCACGAGAATTCCGAGGTGCGCGCGGTCCTGGACCAGGTGCTGGCCGCGGTGGTCCCGGCCGGCTGGACAAACGCACTGGGCGCCCGGCTCGTGACCCTGGCCGCGCCGGGCGTGCCGGACGTCTACCAGGGCAGCGAGCTGTGGGAGCAGAGCCTGGTCGACCCCGACAACCGGAGGCCGGTCGACTTCCAGGCGCGCGAGGCACTGTTGAAGCGGGTCCGCTCCGGGGAACGGCCGACGACCGAGGGCCTGGACGACGAGGGTGGCGCGAAGCTGCTGCTGACCCACCTGGCGCTGACACTGCGCCGCGACCGGCCCGAGCTCTTCACCTCCTACGCACCCCTGATGGCGCAGGGGGAGAAGGCCGACCACGTCTTCGCCTTCGACCGCGGCGGAGTGGTGGCGGTGGCGACCCGGTTGTCGACGGGTGTCACGGCCGGCTGGGGTGACACGACGATCACACTGCCGCCGGGGCCGTGGGTGGAGGCACTGACCGCCACCCCGCACCACGGCACGGTGCGGCTCGCCGACCTGCTGGCGACCTACCCGGTGGCACTGCTGGTGCGTGAGGACCCGACAGCGCGGCGGCGGTTCGACGTGTGGGCGCCCCACGCGGAGTCGGTGGCGTTGCGGGTGACCGACCGGACACTGCCGATGGTCGCGGCCCAGGGTGGCTGGTGGACCGTGGACGGTCCGGAGCCACTCGGCGAGCAGGACTACGGCTACCTGCTCGACGGCGCCGACCACGCGCTGCCGGACCCGAGGTCACGTCGCCAGCCCGACGGGGTGCACGAGCTCTCGCGCAGCTTCGACCCCGCGGCGTACGTGTGGGGCGACGGCGACTGGACGGGCCGGCCGCTGGCGGGGTCGGTGGTCTACGAGCTTCACCTCGGCACCTTCACCCCTGAGGGCACCCTCGACGCGGCCGCACAGCGCCTGGACCACCTGGTCGACCTGGGTGTGGACTTCGTCGAGCTGATGCCGGTCAACGCCTTCAACGGCACCCATGGCTGGGGCTACGACGGGGTGGCGTGGTTCGCGGTCCACGAGCCGTACGGCGGACCGGCGGCGTACCAGCGGTTCGTCGACGCCTGCCACCGACGTGGTCTGGCCGTGCTCCAGGACGTGGTCCACAACCACCTGGGCCCCTCGGGGAACTACCTGCCGGAGTTCGGCCCCTACGTTGCCGAGGGCGAGAACACCTGGGGCTCGCAGATCAACCTGGACGCGGACGGCAGCGCCGAGGTGCGCGCGCTGATCCTCGACAACGTGCGGATGTGGCTGGAGGACTACCACGTCGACGGGCTGCGCCTGGATGCGATCCATGCGCTGTCGGACCACTCCGAGGTGCACCTGCTGGAGGAGATGGCGCAGGAGGTGGCGCGGTTGTCGGCGCAGCAGCGCCGACCGTTGACGCTGATCGCGGAGTCGGAGCTCAACGACGCGCGGCTGGTGACGCCGCGCGAGGGCGGCGGCACCGGCATCGATGCGCAGTGGAGTGACGACTTCCATCACGCGCTGCACGTCGCGCTGACCGGGGAGACGCAGGGTTACTACGGCGACTTCGAGCCGCTGCCGTCGCTGGGCAAGGTGCTGGAGCGCGGGTTCTTCCACGACGGCACGTGGTCGTCGTTCCGAGGTCGTGACCACGGCCGGCCGGTCGACGTGGCGACGATGCCTGCGTGGCGGCTGGTGGTGTGCAACCAGAACCACGACCAGGTCGGCAACCGGGCCCGCGGCGACCGGTTGACCGCGAGCCTGGACGTGGACCAGCTCGCGTCCGCGGCGCTGCTGACGCTGACCGGGCCGTTCACCCCGATGCTGTTCCAGGGCGAGGAGTGGGGTGCGAGTGCACCGTTCCAGTTCTTCACCTCGCACCCGGAGGAGGAGCTCGGCCAGGCGGTGAGCCTCGGGCGCAGGCGCGAGTTCGCGGCGATGGACTGGGGGACCGACCACGTGCCCGACCCCCAGGACCCGGCGACGTACGAGCGCTCGAAGCTCGACTGGTCGGAGCTGTCACAGGGCGACCACGCGGTCCTGCTGGCGGCCTATCGGGAGCTGGTCGCGCTGCGTCGGGCGCTGCCCGAGCTCACCGACCCGGACCTGCGGCGGACGTCGTGCGTCGTCGACCAGGACCAGCGGTGGTTGCTGCTGCGGCGGGGGGCCGACGACGGCGGAGTCGCCGTGGTCGTCAACTTCGGTGACGCCGAGGTCGTCGTCGACATCGGTCGGGAGGACCACCCCTGGCAAGTGCTGTGGGACTCACCGGCCGGCGTCACCCTGCATGACGGGCAGGTCGCGCTGCCCCCGCACGCCGGCTGCCTGCTGCGCTGACGCCCGGAGTCCTGGACACCTTCACAGGGCCGGGGCAGGGTGGCGCATCATGACGTACTCCATCGTGGCCCGCTGCCCTGAGACCGGGATGCTCGCCATGGGCATCGCCACTGCGCTGCCGGCGGTCGGTCGCCTGACGTGCTACGTCGAACCCGGCCTGGGGGCGGTCGCCACCCAGTCCCTGGTGCTGATGGCGCACGGCTCACGCGTGCTCGACGGCCTGCGCGTCGGGCTGTGGGCGGAGCAGAGCCTGGCCAAGTCCCTCGCCGCGGATGAGCAGGCCGACGTGCGACAGGTCGCCGTCGTCTCGAGCTCCGGCGAGGTGGCCGCCCACACCGGGCAGAGATGCATCGACTTCGCCGGTCACGTCGTCGGCGAGGGGTTCTCCGCGCAGGCCAACATGATGGGCTCGCCGGGAGTTCCCGAAGCCATGGCCGAAGCCTTCGAGGGCGGGGAGGGCCGACTGTCCGAGCGGATCCTGCTCGCCCTGGAGGCCGCAGAGGCACTCGGCGGCGACATGCGGGGACGCCAGTCGGCCGCGCTCAAGGTCGCTCGCCCCGAGGCCACCGGCGACCCCTTGGTCGACGTCGTCGTCGACGTCCGGGTGGACGACGACATCGAGCCGTTGCCCGAGCTGCGCCGTCTGGAGAAGGTCGCCTGGGCATACGACCTCGTCGAGGGGATCGACCAGCTCGTTGCAGCCGGGCAGGTGGAGGCTGCGGAGAAGAGGTGTGCCGAAGCGCTTGCCCTCGTGCCTGGCACGGCCGCCCTGCCGTTCGAGCTCGCTGTCGCGCTGGCGGACGCAGGGCACGAGGAGCGGGCGGAGGCAGCATGGCAGCGGCTGGAGCAGTGCGGGGCAGCAGGGGCGTGGGCGCAGACCCTGCGGCGAATGGTGGATGCGGGCCTGGTCGCACCCTCAGCCACGATGCTCCTGGAGGACCGAGGCCCCACGACCGGCTAGCAGGATGCCGGGCATCGCCGTCTCGAGCACCAGGGACAGCTGCTGCCCCCGGTCAAGGAGACGCGCATGCCCGCCCCCACCACCCGGCGTCATAGGCTCGACCCCGTGACGGGCGTGCAACGAGCCGCCCGCCTGAGCCCGGTCACCGAGGGAGGTCTCATGGCACCCGCCGCCGGAGCTGCTCACGAGGCACTGATCCGCTTCACCGCCGAGCTGGTCACCATCGACGACACCACTCTTGTGCGGCTGCCGCAGGAGGCCAGCGACCAGCTCTCGTCGCGGGGGCAGGTCGCGCTCCACGCCTCGATCGGTGGGCACGGCTTCGACACCGTCGCCGAGCCGGACGGTCGACGGGGTCACTGGCTCCGGGTCGAGGAGCCCCTGCAACGCGCCGTCGGAGCCCGGCCGGGTGACACCGTCGAGCTGACCCTCGAACCGGCTTCCGAGTGGCCGGAGCCGCAGGTGCCCGACGACCTCGCTGCCGTCCTGGCCGACGCACCCGCGAGGATCCGCGAGGTCTGGGAGGACATCACACCGATGGCCCGGTGGGAGTGGGTGCGCTGGGTGCAGGCGACGCGCAACCCACAGACCCGGCAACGCCGGGTCGAGGTGAGCATCTCCAAGCTGGACGGCGGCAAGCGGCGACCCTGCTGCTTCGACCTTTCCTCGTGCACCGACCCGGAGCTGGCACGCAGCGGCAAGCTGCGCGAGCCGTCCTGAAGATCGCTCGCCTGCTGACCCTGTGTCACAGCCCTTTCGGGACGCCGGCCCACCTGGCCCACGCCTGGTAGCCGCCCCGCAGGTCGGTGGCGTTCGCGAGCCCGAGCAGCTGCAGGGTGCGCGCAGCGAGGCTGGAGCAGTAGCCCTCGTTGCAGACGATCACGATCCGGCGCTCGGGCCGGTCAGCGATCGCCAGCCGGTGCGGGCTGGTGGGGTCGAGCCGCCACTCCAGCACGTTGCGATCCACCACCACGGCGCCGGGGAGCTCACCGTCGCGCTGACGCTGCTCGATCGGTCGGATGTCCACCACCAGGGCGCCCGCCGCCTGCGCCGACGCGAGATCGACGGGCTCGACGCGATCCATTCCTCGACGGCTCTCGGCAAGCATCCGGCTGATCGCAGAGCCGTCGCGGTCATTCATGCCTCGACGCTAGCCCCCGGTGCCGCCCCGCCACGACGGCGTCCCCGGAGCGGCTACACGTAGATGTTGTCGTGCTCCTCGCAGAACGCCTGGAACTCCTCGTGGCTCGGCTTCCAGCGTCCCTCCGCCAGCTCGACCAGCCCCTCGAAGTACGCCTCGCGCGGAGCTCCGGGAACGAACAGGATCAGTAGTGTCGCCGGTTCACCCGACTCGTTGCGGAAGCCGTGCAGGCCGCCCTCGGGCACGTGGACGAAGTCACCCGGCCGACCGTCGAGCCACGTGGTGCCGTCGTAGAGCTGCACCGCCCCGGACACCACGAAGAACGACTCGCTGATGGTGCGGTGGAAGTGCGGCTGCGCACCCGCCGGCTCCGGGCCCATGTCCCAGCGGTAGAGGCCGAAACGCCCCGCTGTGGTGGCGCCGGTGGCGAGATAGCTCGCTGCGCCGCCGGGGCGGGGCAGGTCGGGCGGGGTCTCGGCTGGACGGTACGTCGCCAGCACCTCGCCACTGCCGAAGTACGTCGGGTCTGGGTAGGACATGACCCGACGCTACGCCGACGCGGGCCACCTGAACCGGCAGAACGCGCTCGTCAGCGGTTCGTGGAGCCGGACACCCGGGCCCCTGGACCTGAGCTGCCTGTCGAGGTGGCCCCTGCCCTGCTCGCCAGGCAGGGTGGGACAGATGGACGTCGAGATCACCGAAGTCGCTCCGGGCGTGCACCACGCCCGCTCCAAGCACGTCGCCTGGGTGGTGGTCACCGAGGGTGAGTCCGTCACGCTGGTCGATACCGGCTACCCCGGCGACCGCGACCGGTTGCTCCGGTCCGTCGAGCTCGTCGGCCGCACGCCCACCGACGTGGAGGCGGTCGTGCTCACCCACGGCCACCCCGACCACATCGGCAGCGGCGAGTATCTCCGGAGGACCCTCGGCATGCCCGTGCTCGCCCACGAGCTGGAGGTGGCCAACGCCACCGGCGAGCGGATCGAGCAGGTCAAGGAGACCACCATCTTCCAGCAGATCTGGAAGCCCGCCGTGCTCCGGTGGGTGCTCGACGTCGTCCGGCTCGACGGCACCCGGGTCGAGCGGTTGACCCAGGTCGACGGTTGTCAGGAGGGCCCTGTGGAGGTGCCCGGCGCCCCCGTCGTCGTGCACACGCCCGGCCACACCTCGGGACACTGCGCCCTGCACCTGCCCGAGCGCGGGGCGCTGCTCGTGGGCGACGCCCTGATGACCGGCCACGCGCTCGCCGGCGACACCGGCCCACAGCTGCTGCCGGAGCTCTTCAACCACGACCAGGAACAGGCCCGGGAGTCGCTGGGCAAGCTGCGCCCCCTGGCAGCCGAGGTCGTGGTGCCGGGCCACGGACCCGCCTTCGAGGGTTCTCCAGCGCGCGCGGTGGACCTGGCCCTGGCCCACGGCTGAGGCTCCAGCTGGTCGAGTGCGCCCTCCGGTGATCCGGATCAGCGGTGGAACCGGTCAGTCAGCGAGCTCAGCTGCCAGCTGCTCGAAGGAGCTGACGGTGAGGTCGGGTGAGGTGAAGAAGTCGGGGTAGGTCCCGGCGTTCCGGTTCACCCAGATCGTCCGCAGGCCGGCTGCGGCCGCACCGTGCAGGTCCCAGGGGTGCACCGCCACCATCGCGGCCTCGTGAGCAGGCACACCCGTCGCCTCCAGCGCCACGTCGTACGCCGCCCGCGCGGGCTTCCAGACACCAGCTGCCTCCACCGAGAGCGCCTGCCCGACAAGGTCGCGGATGCCTGCCTGCTCCAGGAGCGACTCGGACACGGCCACGGAACCGTTGCTCAGGGTCACCACGGGCACACCGTGAGCCACCAGGGAACGCAGGCCGGGGGCCACATCCGGGTGCAGGGGCAGCTTGCCGACGCTGGAGATGAAGCTGTCGACGACGTCCTCGGTGACGTCCGGGGCGAGGGCGCGCAAGGTGTGACGGGCGATGTCGGCGAAGCCGGCGGACTCCCCCAGGGTCGCCAGCGCGAAGCCGTCGCGCAGCACCCGGGCGAACCACAGGTCGACCACCGTCCAGTGGATGCCGGCCGACTCCACGCGCTTGCGGAGGTGACTGAGGTCGGACAGCGTCTCGTTGACGTCGAGCACGAGCACGCGGGGGCGAGGTTCGAGAGCCATGTCTCCGATTGTGCGCGATACCGGGTGAGCCGGGTCAGCTCACCTCGGCGGTCACGTAGTAGGCGCCCAGACGGCCCAATTCCCCCTCCGCCTGCGGGAGGTAGGGCGCTGGGCCGCTCATCTCGAGCGGGGTCCAGAGGCCCTCGGCCAGCAGTCGGTCGATCACGGCCCGGCAGTCGCGGGGCTGCCACAGGTCCTCCCGCTGGGTCACCGCGACCAGTCCTCCCGGCCGGGTGACCCGCACGAACTCCCGCCACACCGCCTCGGTGTCGGGCAGGTAGGTCATCACCCCCACGCAGGTCACGACGTCGAAGGAGTCGTCGGCGATGTCCAGTGGCTGCGTCAGGTCGGCGGTTCGAAGCGCGGCGTAGTCGCCTGACCGCTCCGCGACCCGCAGCGAGGCCTCGGAGATGTCGAGGCCGGTCAGCTCTGCGGCGCACCCTGCCCTACGCAGCGACGTGCCGAGCATCCCCGTGCCACAACCGACGTCGAGCAGCGACGCGGCGTCGGGCCGCTGGGCCACGACGGTCGAAGCCACCCGCACCGGAGCGCGGTAGGACCACGTGACGAGGTCGGCGTCGTAGCTCTCCGCCCAGCTGTCGTAGTGCTCAGCGACGTCGTGTGCATCGCCGCCGCCTGCCACCAGCCAGTCGTCGTTCGGGACCTCGTCACCCATGGTCCCCACCCTGGCACGGTTCCCCCGAAGGTCACCACCATCACCGGGCCGTAGGTCGCTGGGCACCACGCAGGGCCGCGCGTAGGTTGTGGGGATGATGAAGCTCAATCCCTACCTGACCTTCAACGGCAACGCCCGCGACGCCGTGGAGTTCTACAGCTCCGTGCTCGGCGGCGAGCCGCAGATCAACACCTTCGACGAGTTCGGTGACCCGCCGCAGGGTGTGGATCCCAAGGGCGTCATGCATGCCGCGCTCGAGACCGATGCCGGCTTCGCGCTCATGGTCTCCGACAACGCACCCGGGGCCCCTCAGGTGTCCGGAGACAACATCAGCATCAGCATCTCCGGCGATGACGCCGAGGCGATGCGTGGCTACTTCGAGGGCCTCAGCGACGGCGGCAACGTCGCCGTCCCGCTGGAGAAGCAGATGTGGGGCGACGAGTTCGGCATGGTCGTGGACCGCTTCGGCATCAACTGGATGGTCAACATCGCTGGGAGCGCGTGAGGATGCGCATCGCAGTCCTCGGCACCGGCACGGTCGGGCGATCGCTCTCCGACCGCCTCGCCGAGCTGGGTCACGACGTCGTCATGGGCACCCGCGACCCCGAGGCGACGGCAGCGCGGAAGGACCCGCCCGCCGCTCGGCTCGCGACGTACGCCGAAGCGGCTCGTGGGGCCGACCTCGTCGTCAACGCCACCGAGGGCCACGCGACCCTCGACGTGTTGCACCGGGCCGGGGCGCACGGTCTGGCCGGCACGGTGTTGCTCGACGTCTCCAACCCCCTGGACTTCAGCCAGGGCTTCCCGCCCTCGTTGAGCGTGAGCAACACCGACTCCCTGGCCGAGAAGGTGCAGCGAGCCTTCCCCGACACCCGCGTCGTCAAGTCGCTCAACACCCTGAACGCGAACCTGATGGTCCACCCCGAGACCCTGCCGGAGCCGACGAGCGTCTTCGTCTCCGGCGACGACGCCGAGGCCAAGGCCCTGGTGAGCGAACTGCTCACCGCGCTGGGTCACCAGGACGTCATCGACCTCGGAGACCTCAGCACGGCTCGCGGCACGGAGATGTGGCTGCCGTTGTGGCTGCGGATCATGGGCTCGCTCGGCACCGCGGAGTTCAACCTCAGGATCGTCCGTTGACGCCTCGCCTCAGCCCCGGGTCCGGACTCAGGTGAGCTGCGACTCGCGGCCCTCCCAGTAGGACGCGCGCAGGTCCTTCTTCAGGATCTTGCCGGTCGGGTTGCGCGGCAGCGCCTCGACGAAGTCCACCGAGGTCGGGCACTTGAACTTCGCCAGGTGCTGGCGGCAGAACTCGATGATCTCCTGCTCGTCGGCTGATCCGTCCGGCTTCAGCCCGATGACGGCCTTGACGGTCTCACCCCAGCGCTCGGACGGTACGCCGATGATCGCCGCCTCGGCGACGGCGGGGTGCTCGGAGAGCACGCGCTCGATCTCGGGGGAGTACACGTTCTCCCCGCCGGTGATGATCATGTCCTTGAGCCGGTCGGAGACGTAGACGTAGCCACCCTCGTCGACGCGGCCGATGTCGCCGGTGTGGAACCAGCCGTCGCTGTCGATGACCTTGCGGGTCTCCTCCTCCTTGTTCAGGTAGCCCTGCATCAGCTGGGGCGTCTTGAACCACAGCTCGCCCGGCTCCCCGGTCGGGGCCTCCTTGCCGCTCTCCGGGTCCACGACCCGCACCTGCGCCTCGGGGAGCACGGTCCCGGCTGAGGCCAACCGCTCGGGGTGCTCCTGGTCGTGGTGAGCATCCGGCAGCAGGTGGGTGATCACACCGCAGACCTCGGTGAGGCCGTAGACCTGCATGAACTTGGTGTTCGGCCAGGCGTCCATCGCCGCGCGCAGCAGCGCGCTCGGCATCGGGGCAGCGCCGTAGGTGTAGATCTTCAGCGCGCCGAAGAGCTTGACCGCGTCACCACCGCTGGCCAGCACCTGTGCGAGGACCGCGGGCACCAGGAAGGCGCAGTTGGCGCCGTTCATGATCGCCCACGCCAGCGAGGCGCCGTCCGGCTCGCGGGTCATGATGCTGGGGATGCCGTCGAAGAGGCTGAAGAGGATGTACGACGAGCCGCCGACGTGGAACAGCGGCATCGCCACCAGCGACTTGTCGCCGTCCTCGAATCCCCAGCCCTCGTGGGCGTTGTAGGTGTGGGCGATCATGTTGGCGTTGGTCAGCATGACGCCCTTGGGTCGACCGGTGGTGCCGGAGGAGTACATCACCAGGCAGATGTCGTCCCCGGTGGCTCCCGATGCCCCTGCCTCGACCCGGCCGGACTGTGCGAGCAGCGCTTCGTACTCGTCGCCCTCGGTGCCGTCCGGCGTCACCTTGACGAAGTGCTCGACGCCGGTGAGCCTGCCGCGGATGCCGTCGATCACCTCGACCAGCTCCTCACCGACGAAGAGCACCTTCGCCCCGGAGTCGTTGACCGCGTAGTCGACCTCGTCACCCGCCGAGCGCCAGTTGACGATCGCGTGGGCGGCGCCGATGGATGCGGCCGCGAGCGTCACCTCGACGCAGGCGGGGTGGTTCTTGTCGAGGAACGCGACGACGTCGCCCTTGCCGACTCCCAGACTCTGCAGCGCCCCGGCGCAGCGCCGGACCCGGTCGTCCCACTGGGCCCAGGTCCAGGCGCGCTCGCCGTACTTCACCGCGACGTCGTCGGGCTTGTGCTGCGCCCAGTGGGCGACGGGCTCGTCGAGGGTGGCGGGGCGCGTGGGCAGCTGGACTTCGTCGATGGCCATGCCCGCGAACGTTACACACGTCACACTGCCTCACGAGGCCGCCTCCTCGATGATCAAGTCCAACGTCTTGCACGCTGCGCGACCCCTTGCGCCTGCCCATCTAGGCTGCCGGGCATGACCTACCTCGAGCAGCGCTCGCGCGCCGTGGCGGCTCCGGCGCCGGTGCTGTGGCAGGTCATCGCCGGTTTCGGGGGCAGCAGCGGGTGGGGTGGCTTCGACCGGCTGTGGACGGTGCGGGCGCGCGCCGACCAGCTGATCGGCGGCCCGGGGATGCGGGGCCGACCCGATCGCGAGCCCCGCCCCGGCGATGAGCTGCACTTCTGGCGGGTCGAGGACGTCGTGCCGGGGGAGTCGATCGCGTTGCGCGCGGAGATGCGTCAGGTGCCTGGGGTGCCGCGGCTGCGACTGGCCGTCATGCCGCTGGCCACGCAGCGCAGCCTGCTGACCCAGGAGGTCGGCTTCGAGCCACACGGCCTGCTCGGCCGCGCCTTCTGGTACGCCGAGTGGGTGCCCCACGTGGTCGTCTTCCGCCGGATGCTGGCCGGCTTGGCGGCGCAGGCCGAGCGGTCGCGATGAGCCCTACGACGTCTGGTGGTTGGTCTCCCAGGAGCGGCTGACCATCTCGCGCAGGACGCCGCGGTCGAGGTCGTCCAGGCGCTTGACGTAGCCGCAGCCCTTGCCGGTGGTGAGGCGGGGCCGCCGATGGAACGGGCCGGCTACTTGTGCAGAGAAGTTATGCACAAGTATTATGCACGCATGGACGAGACAACGGTCGGCCACGGCGACCTGGACCTGGACACCGAGGGCCTCACGGTGCTCGCGCACCCGCTGCGCTCGCGACTGCTCAGCGCGCTGCGACTCGGAGGCCCGGCGACCGCCACCGCGCTGGCGCACCGGCTGGGCACCAACACCGGAGCCACGTCGTACCACCTGCGCCGCCTGGGTGAGGTCGGGCTGGTCGAGGACACCGGCGAGGGCGTCGGCAAGCGCCGGGAGTGGCGCGCCGCGACCAGGACGCACTCCTACACCCACGCGGCGGCCGCAGGTGACCCCGACGCCGAGGCCGCGGTCGGCTGGCTGAGCCGCCACTACCTGCAGCAGATGGGTGAGCGGATGGGGGCCTGGCACGACGTCGAGGAGTCCTGGCCCCTGGGCTGGCGCGACACCTTCGGGCTGGGCGACGACAAGGTCGTCGTCACCTCCGAGCAGGCCGGGCGGATGCTCGCCGAGATCGCCGACGTCGTCGCGCGCTACCGCGCCGCCGGCGAGGGCGACCCGGCTGCGCGGGAGGCGCTGGTGTGGACGGCGATCGCCCCGACCGACCTGGCTCCTCCCGCATGAGCACCGCGGTCCCACCCGTGCTGGACCGCGCCACGGCTCGGCGCGTGTTCCTGCTGCTGAGCGCGACCCGTTGGCTGCCGGTCGGGCTGGTGTTCGGCCTCTACGCGCTGGTCCCGCTGCAGCGCGGCCTCACCGTGGCGCAGGTGATGACCTTCCTGGCCGCCCAGGGGGTCGCGATCCTGCTCCTGGAGCTGCCGACCAGCGGCTTCTCCGACGCCTTCGGCCGCAGACCGGTCCTGCTCACGGCCGGGGTGCTCAACGTGCTCGCGGCGCTCGGCTTCGCCCTGGCCGACTCGTTCTGGACCTTCGCCGCGGCGGCGTTCGTGATGGGGGTCTACCGCGCCTTGGACTCCGGGCCGCTCGAGGCGTGGTTCGTGGACACGGTGCACGCCACCGAGCCCGGCGCGGACGTCGACCGCGATCTCGCGCACCAGGGCACGGTGCTCGGGCTGTCCATCGCAGCGACAGCCGTGCTGTCCGGTGCCCTGATCGCCTGGGACCCGATCGGCCCGTGGGAGCCGTTCACGCTGCCGCTGGTGCTGTACGTCGTGGGGTGTGGGGTCCACCTGCTGGCGACGGCGGTGCTGCTGCGGGAGCCGTCCCGCGCCACAGGGCCGGGCAGGGCGTGGGCCTCGGTGCGCGGGACGCCCGCGGTCGTGGCCGGCGGTGTGCGGCTGATCCGGCACAACCGGGTCCTGCTGGCGCTGGTCGCGGTCGAGTTCTTCTGGGGCACCGCGATGGTGGTCTTCGAGAGCTTCCAGCCGGTGCGGCTCGCCGAGCTGCTGGGGAGCACGCACCGAGGCGGGCGCCTGGAGCGGCCCGGTCGGCGCCCTGGGGTGGGGGGTGTACTCCGCGGGCGCCGCGCTGGCGGGTTACCTCTCGCCCCGGCTCGGGGTCGCCCGGACCGCGATCCTGGCGCGGGTGCTCAACAGCGTCGGCGTGATCCTGATGGCGCTGGTCGCCGGCCCGCTGGCACTGGTCGCGGCCTACCTGCTGACCTACGGCTTGCACGGCACGCAGAGCCCGCCCCACCAGGCGCTCCTGCACCGCGAGGCCACCGCGGCCAACCGCACCACCGTGCTGTCGCTGGCCTCGCTGGCCAGCTTCGCCGCCGCGTCGGCGATGAGCCCGGCGCTGGGCCATCTCGCCGGGGCGACGAGCACCCAGGTGGCGATGCTCACCGGGGGGGTGATCAGCCTGTTCGGCGCGGTGCTCTACCTGCCGTCCGCGCGACGGGAGCGGGAGGCCTCAACGCGTGCGGCGCAGGAACTCCGCGAGCACGGGGCCGGCCGTGCCCGAGCCTGAGTCCCCACGCTCGACGAAGACCGCGACCGCGAGGTCGTCGCGCTGGGCGACCATCCAGGCATGGGTCGGCAGCGCCCCGCCCGGGCCCGGCTCGCCGTACTCCGCGGTGCCGGTCTTGGCGCCGTCGGCCAGGCCCGACAGCACCGTGCCCGACCCGTCGGTGACGACCGCTCGCATCAGCCGGCGCAGCGACCGGGCCTCCGCGGAGGTCAGTGGCTGTGAGGGCTCGGCCTCGGGCTGGTAGTCCTCGAGCAGCCACGGCACGACCGTGCGACCGGCGGCCACCGAGGCGGCGACGGCCGCCATGGTCATCGGCGCTGCCTGCACGCGGCCCTGACCGATCATGTCGGCGGCCGCCTCGGTGCTGCTCTGCGGCTTCGGCACCTGGCCGAAGTACGCCGGGAAGCCGAGGTCGAAGTCCGTGCCCAGCCCCAGCGACTCCGCGGCCGCGCTCAGGTCACCGGAGCCCAGTCGGCCGCGGGCGTTGATGAAGGCGGTGTTGCAGGACTCGGCGACGGCGCGGCGCAGCGGGATCCTGCCGTAGGCGTCGGCTGGGTAGTCGGAGTAGTTCTCGAACCGCTTCCCGTCGACCACGACGCCCTGGCTGCAGGCGACCGGTGAGCCGGGCTTCAGCCCGGAGCGCAGCAGCGCGAGGGAGGACACCACCTTGAATGTCGACCCCGGCGCGTAGCGCCCGTACGTCGCGGCGTTGAGTCCGTTGTTGGCCTCCCCGTTGGCTGCCGCAAGGATCGCGCCGTCGCGCGGCCGGACCGCGACCAGGGCGGTGACACCGGCCGATCGCGGCAGCCGGGACAACGCCGCCTCGGCGACCCGCTGGCTCTGCTGCGACAGCGTCAGCTGCACCGGCTCGCCCTTCTCGGGGGCGACCTCGTGCAGCGTGCGCTCCTCACCGGAGCCACCCGGGCCCGGCGCGGCCACGACCTCGATCCCCGGGGCTCCTGCGAGCTGCTCGTCGTAGCGAGCCTGGAGCCCGGACAGGCCGGCCTCGTCGCCGGCCCGGTAGCGCCCCCCGGACTCCTCCACGATCTCGGCGGTGACCGGGCCGACCCGGCCCAGGATGGGGGCCGCGAAGTCCCGGGTGGGGGCAAGCGCCATCTCGTCCTCGACGGCGCCCGCGCCCGGGATGTCGGAGAAGGAGTCCGGCACCTGGTCGGTGTCGGTGCGTCTCAGGACGAGGCCCTCGACGAACCCGCGTGGTCCGCTGGCCCTGGCCAGCCTCACGAAGCCCGCGACGTCGATCTTCAGCGCTCGGGCGATCGAGCGGGCACTGGAGTCGACCTGCCGCGGCTTCACCCGGGTCTTGTCGAGGCCGTAGCGGGTGACTTTCCGGGGGCGGACCAGTGCCTGGCCACCGGCTCCCAGGATCGGGGCACGCTCCGGCAGCAGCGTGCGCGCCACCAGGACCTCGTCGTCCGCGAGGTCGGGGGCCACCACGGTTCGCTCCCAGACCGGGGTCCATGACTCGCCAGCCTGCTCGAGAACGACCTCGGAGTCGTAGGTCCAGGCCTCGGGCTCGGTCGGCCAGGTCCAGGACAACGAGGCCGATGCCTCGCCGTCGTCGGTGACCTCGACGTCCTCGACCTCGACCTCAGGCTCGATCTCACCGAGCGACGCAGTGGTCTCCTCGTAGGACTGCTGTGCCTCCTCCCCGGCCACCTCGGCCACATCACCGGCAGCCAGGGCGGAGGCGAGCTCGGAGGCGGACTTCTCGGCTCCCGCCTGGTCCTCGCTGCAGGCGCCCAGGGGGACCAGGAGCACCAGGATCGCCAAGGAGGTGCGCAGTCGCATGGGGTGAGGCTGCCACACGCCGGAGGGTTGCGGTTCCACGTGCTGGTTACGGTGACCAGGTGAAGCACGACGAGGACGACGGCGCCGACCACACCCCGCACTACGTCACCGCCGGGCAGGACTTCGAGCGGGACACCGACTACATCCCCGACCGCATCACCCGGGAGCCCGGGCGCAGCCTGGACCCGCGCCACGGCGAGCTCGAGGTGCCCACCTGGCCGGCGGAGCCCGGCCGCTACCGGCTCGCGGCCGCCAGGGCCTGCCCCTGGGCCAACCGCTCGATCATCGTGCGCAGCCTGCTGGGCCTGGACGACGTCATCTCGATGGGACTGGCCGGTCCGACCCACGACGACCGCAGCTGGGTCTTCGACCTCGACGAGGACGAGCGCGACCCGGTGCTCGGCATCCATCGGCTGCGGGAGGCATACCTGGCGCGCTACCCGGACTACTCCAAGGGCATCACGGTGCCGGCGATGGCCGAGATCCAGTCGGGCCAGGTGGTCACCAACGACTTCCCGCAGATCACCCACGACCTGTTCTTCGAGTGGCGCGACCACCACCGCCCCGATGCTCCGGACCTGTGGCCGGACGACCTCCGCGAGGAGATGGACGAGGTGATGGCCCGGGTCTACACCGACGTCAACAACGGGGTGTACCGGTGCGGTTTCGCAGGTTCCCAACAGTCCTACGACCGGGGCTTCGACATCCTGTGGGAGGCGATGGACTGGCTGGAGGAACGCCTCACTCCGCGGCGCTACCTGATGGGCGACCGGATCACCGAGGCAGACGTGCGGCTGTTCACCACGCTGGCACGCTTCGACGCGGTCTACCACGGTCACTTCAAGTGCAATCGCAACAAGCTCACCGAGATGCCGGCCCTGTGGGGCTACGCGCGCGACCTGTTCCAGACCCCCGGCTTCGGTGACACCGTCGACTTCGACCAGATCAAGGCCCACTACTACGTGGTGCACACCGAGATCAACCCATCGGCGATCGTGCCGCAGGGCCCCGACGACTCAGCCTGGCTCACGCCTCACGGTCGCGAGCACCTCTGATCCGCCAGCGGCGCCGGCGGGGGCGATGCCCGGAAGGCGGGTCGGTCGAGCGGTCTCGGATCCGGGAGGTCCGGCGTTGCTCGGCGCGCTCGCGCCAGCGCTCGACCTCGGTCTCCTCCTCACGCGGGCTGGTGACCACGGGGGGCCATCCGGTGGTGGTGTAGAGCACCTGGCGGATGCGTTCGTTGAACTCCCGCACCCGCGCCCGCACCTCCGTCTCGCTGCCGAGCCGGTCGAGCTCCTCGTCGAGGGCATGGTCGTCGCGGCGCAGCTGGAGGGCGGGCGGGACCACCTCGATCCGTTCGCGTTCGATGAGCTGCTTGACCCACCAGTCCGGGTCCTGCTGCTCATCCAGGCCGGGCAGCGGCTTGCCGTAGCCGGGGAGGTCGTCGAACGCGCCGTCCTCGCGCGCCTTGCGCAGCTGGACATCCACCCAGGTCTGCTGGTTCGCGATCCTCGCCCGTGCGGCGGCTCGCTCGGCGTGCCGACTACGCGGCTGCTCGGGTTCGTCGCGACGTTCGGAGCTCACTCGCCCAGTGTGCACCGCCAGGTCAGGGCAGGGCCCGTCACAGGTCGGATGGGGAGCCTCCGGCACGTTGCTGGGGGACGCGACCGATCCAGAACTCGTCCTCGGCGCGTTGGTCGAGCGGCTTGATCCACACCTCCACCAACCGTCCGTCGTCGTAACGGAGCCGGTTGATCACGTGGCGCACGAAGGAACCGTGCTGGGCGACGCCTTCGATGAGCACCTGTTTGCCGTCGTCGTCGCTCATCAGGTTGGTGACGGTGAAGGAGTGCGGTCCCGCGACCTCGGTCATCTCGTGGACCAGGTCGGTGATCCTGGCGACCCCTCGGTAGTCGCCACTGAACGGGTGCTCGCCACCGATGTGACAGGTGACATCGTTCGCGCAGTGCGAGGCCGCGCGCTCGGCGTCGCCGGACATCAGGGCCGAGTAGGAGCTCCTGATCTGTTCGGGCAGTGTGATCATCGAAGGGATTCCTGACGATGGGGCGGGGCGGGTCCGAGGAGATCTGGGTCCGCGACGCCGGCTTCATCGGTCGCGGAGCCGGACCTGGGTCGCAGACCGAGCGGCCTGGGGCTGGCGCGCACCAGGGCGAGCACGCGGGAAGGCGGTCGTGGGCCGTCGCCTGGCGTCGGCTCGGTGTCTCGGACCGGGCCTCAGGCGATGCCGAGGCTGGACACGGTGCTGGGGGTGGGGTGCGGGTTCATCGGACGACTCCTGTTGATGGGGTGCGAGAGGAGGTTCCCCTCTATGGAACCGCATCAACCGTGCGCCCGAAATAGGACGAAAGTCCTGAAACCACCCAAAAGGGTAGTCACTTGGAACTAGGTGACTGATCGGACAGGTCTGCGCCGCTCGTTCTCGCTCGATGACCGGGTGCCCGAACGAGGCGATCAGCCCTCGGCGTCAGCCTTGATCGCGCGCAGGGTCGACGCCATGCCCTCGCGCAGCTCGCTGGTGAACTGCGCAACGCCGCCCAGGGCGACCTTGGTCAGCCCCACGGAGAGGGTCGAGATGCCCTGGGGGGCGTCGCGTCGCGAGGTCAGGCGGGTCCTTCCCTGGCCGAGGTCCTCGACCCGGTAGGACCACACCGTGTAGTTCTCCTTGACGCGGAAGGCGATCTCGCGACCCTCGTCGTAGCGCACCACCTTGCTCTGGGTCGGCCAGAGCAAGAACCCACGGCGGTTGATGTTGACGGCGGTGGCGCCGACCCCGGCACCGCCTCGCACGAATGTCTTGCGGCACTGGGGACTCCACCGCGCCATGTTGCGCAGGTCGGAGACCAGCGTCCAGACCTCGGGGGAGGGCGCCTCGATCTCGATCGTGGCCTCCAGCGACTCGACGTCGGTCAGCGACACGGGATGTCTCCTTCGGTGGGCCGGCGGTCAGCCGGGCCAGCCTGACTCACGCGCCGTCGCGGCGCAGTGACCCGCCTCACCCGGACCGGGATTCGAAGGGTAAATATCCGGTCGGGAACCGCCTGCAGGTGAAAATTCCACCGAGAGCGGAAAAATCCTGACATCCGGGCTAGTCGCCGGCGGCGTCAGCGTGGTTCGCTGGCAGCGGGCCGGTGAGCGGGGACCCACCGACCTGACAGCGACAAGAGTGCATGGGGAAGCTGTGTCGATATCTGAACCACCTGGCGTCCGCGCTCAGCGTCTCTCCGGCGCGGAGCTGGCGAGGCAACGCCGCGGGCCCGCCCCGACCGGCGAGGTGCTGAACCGGGGAGGTGCGTTCGCGGTGTGTCTGGGGCGCTCGTTCACGGTCGGCCCGGAGATCGTCTGGGCGTGGCTCACCGAGCCCGACAAGATGCGGATCTGGCTGGGTGCCGCTCAGCCCTCGAACGACGGCGAGCCGGTTGCCCACAACCTGTTCCACCTCGCCGGGGACGCCCTCGACGCCCCACTCCTGGACTACGCGGTCGAGCGGGCCCTGCCCCTCTCCCGGTTGACCGTGTCCTTGAGCGAGGGCGAGACCGCGGCCGGCACCTCGAACGGGACGTCCTGGCGCCTGGACCTGAGGCTCACCCCCACCGATCTCGGGTGCCACCTGATGGTGGAGCAGACGATCAGTGATCGAGTGCCTGCGCCGTCGGTGGCGGCCACCTGCGAGTACTACCTGGACCGCCTGGTCCGGGTCTGCCACGGGCGTCCCTTCAGCGACCTGGACTACGACGACTACTTCTTGGCCCAGGGAGAGGCGTACCGCCGGATGTTCCCGCTTCCGCGCACCGAGCCGCGTGAAGGAGCCGACCGGTCCTCGTGAGACCCCGGCCCATGGACCCTGGCGCAGCCAGGACCCGCCTGGGATCAGCGGCTGAACAGCCTGCCGAACAGACCTCCGCCGCGTTGCTCCGCAGCATGTCCGGGGCAGCGATCCGCCTGCGGCACGCCGGCCATCACTTGTCCGACGTGCATCCCGCATCCGGCCCAGGTGGTCTTCCCGCAGGTCCTGCAGGTCGTGGGGCGGCACATGGTGGTTCCTCTCGTCCGGGGGTAGGGGGGGCGGCTCAGCCGGTCAGTGGCAGGGCCGTGTCGGTGACGCGCTCGAACTCGTCGTCGATCACCACGACCTGTCGGCCCGCCGCGTCGAGCACGGACGCGGCGACCGAGGCGCGATAGCCGCTGGCGCAGTGCACCCACAGCTCGCCGGGGGGAACGTCGTCGAGCCGCTTGGTCACATGGTGGATCGGGACGTTGACCGCGCCCTCGATCGCCTGCTCCGCGTGCTCTTCCTCGCGTCGTACGTCGAGCACCACCACCTCGCGGTGGTGCCGCACCTGGGCGAGGTCGGCGAAGCTGGCGCGGGGGAAGGAGGTGATGTCCTTCTCCTCGCGCGCCCAGTCCTGTGGTGATCCGTCGGCCCGCGCCGCGGGCCGGTCGATGCCGATGCGGACCAGCTCGCGCTGCGCCTCGGCGACCTGCTCCGGGCTGTCCCCGAGCAGCGTCACCGGGGTGCCCCAGTCGATCATCCAGCCGAGGTAGGTGGCGAACTGGCCGTCGATGCCGAAGTTGAACGTGCCTCGCAGGTGTCCGGCGGCGAAGGCCTCTCCGGTGCGCAGGTCGACCAGCCACTCGCCGGCCTCGATCCGCGCTCGCAGCGACTCCGGGTCGGCGGCCTCGGGCAGGCTCAGGTCCGGTGCGTCCGGGCCGGAGGCGTTGGCAGGGCCCATGTGGACGTAGTAGGCGGGCCAGGCGCCGAGACCGTCGAGCAGCTCGGTGACGTAGTCCTCCTCGGCCTGGGTCAGCACCGGGTTGCTGGTGCGTTCCTGGCCGATCGTGGACTCCTGGGCCTCTGACTGGGTGGCGGCACAGAAGGAGCCGAAGCCGTGGGTCGGCAGCACCTCGGCCTCGTCGGGCAGCAGGTCGGCGAGCCGGTGCGCCGACCCGTGCTGCTTGCGCGCGAGGGTCTCGGTGTGGTCGGCACCGAGGAGGTCCGGTCGGCCGGTGGCGCCGAACAAGAGCGATCCTCCGGAGAAGACCGCGAGAGCCGCGTCGAGCGGCGCGCCCTGCTCGGACAGCACGTACGACAGGTGGGTGAAGGTGTGTCCGGGGGTGTGAACTGCGGTCAACCGGATGCGACCGACCTCGATCACGTCACCGTCGGCGACCGCCGTGCGATCGAAGTCGACCTTGTCGTCGGCGCCGACGTAGTACCGCGCACCGCGCTGCTCGGACAACGCGAGCCCGCCGGTCACGTAGTCGTTGTGGATATGGGTCTCGAGCACTGCCTCGAGGCGCAGCTGGTGCTCGTCGAGGATGTCGAGGACCCGGTCGATGTCGCGTTGCGGGTCGATGACGGCAGCGACCGAACCGTCGTGGACCACGTAGCTGCGGTCTCCTAGCGTCGGGGTCTCGACGATCTCGACCCGAAATGGGCCGAGCCGGGTCACCTGCGTCATGGGGTTCACGCTCCTGTGTCGTAGGGGTGTCCTGCTTCGACCCACGCCTTGGTGCCACCGAGCACGTTGACGCTGTCGAAACCGTGCGCATCCAGCAGCGGGCCCATCTGCCCGCTCCGGTTGCCCGTGCGACAGATGACGTAGACCGTCTGGTCCTGCGGCACCTCGTCCAGCCGCGACGCCAGCTGTCCCATCGGGATCAGATGGGCTCCGGGCACGCGCGCCTCGGCGTACTCGGCGGGCTCGCGGACGTCGATGAGGGTGGTCTCCCCCTCGGCGTCGAGCTCGCGCTTCAGCCCGCCGATATCGATCTCGCGCATGGGTTCCTCCTGATGCCGGGACTATACCCCGCAGGGTATCCGGTAGACAAACGATCCGGGTGAGCATCAGCCTAGACGTGTGACCGGCGGGTCCCTCGTGGCCGAGGGTCCCCGGATGTGATCGGGCCCACAGGTGCGCGCCGGGGACGGCCACCCGGGTTTGTACCGAGCGGGTGCCGGAGACGCTCCCGACATGAGTGAGCAGCCAGGGGCTACCTACGAGCCCCCGTCCCGGCCCCCGCCTGAGGAGGCCTCCGTCGGCGAGCTGGTCACCGCCGTGTCCCAGCAGATCCCCGAGCTGGTGCGTTCCGAGATCAAGCTGGCGCAGGCCGAGGTCACCCAGAAGGGCAAGCAGGCAGGCATGGGCATCGGTATGTTCGGCGCCGCCGGACTGCTGTCGCTCTACGGTCTGGCGGCCCTGTTCGCGACCGTGGTTGCGCTGCTCGCCCTGGTGCTCCCGGTCTGGGCTGCGGCCCTGATCGTGACCGGACTGATCTTCGCCGGTGCCGGCGTCGCTGCGTTCGTCGGCAAGAACAAGGTCTCCGAGGCGACTCCTCCCAAGCCCGAGCGGGCAGTGGAAGGATTGCGACGAGACGTCGCCACCGTGAAGGGGGAGCGTCCGTGACCGACCCCACCTCGGGCTCCGACCAGCCCGCCGACGACGAGGTCGCCGTGCGTCGCTCCCAGGAGCAGCCACTGTCACCGAACGGTGAGGCGGCGAAGGAGTCCAGCCCCGAGGCGATCGAGGCCGAGATCCGTCAGCAGCGGGCCGAGCTCGCCGAGACCCTCGACGCCCTCGGCGCCAAGCTCGACGTGAAGTCACACGCCCAGGCAAGGGCCCAGCAGCTCAGGCAGCGCGCTACCACCGACAGCGGCAAACCGCGGCCGGAGCTGGTCGGCGCGGCCGTCGTCGTGGCGGCCGGCGTCGTGGCGCTGGTGTGGTGGAGACGGTCGAGATGACCCACGAGGTGGACCGGGCTGCCGGAGCCACCGCGCCGTCGAGCGACACCGAGGCGAGTGGACAGAGCCGCGGGCCCGACGACGTGGCTGCTCCGGACGACCCGATCAAGCCGGACAGTCCCACCGACCTGGAGCGGCACTCCTGGAAGTACGTCCTGCGCAAGACGCTGCGTGAGTTCTCCGAGGACCAGTGCACCGACCAGGCTGCGGCGCTGACCTACTACTCGGTGCTCGGGATCTTCCCAGCAGCCCTGGCGCTGACCTCGTTGCTGGGCCTGGTGGATCAGGCCGACAAGGCCGTCGACACCGTCCTGCAGGTGCTGCGGCCCTTGGTCAACAAGAGCACCTTGCAGGCCGTCGAGCCGGTGCTCACCGGCATGGCGAACTCGCAGGCGGCCGGGTTCACGCTGATCGTCGGCCTCCTCGGGGCGCTGTGGTCGGCCAGCGGCTACGTCGGCGCCTTCGGGCGGGCGATGAACCGGGTCTACGAGATCGACGAGGGCCGCCCGTTCTGGAAGCTGCGCCCACTGCTGATCCTGGTCACCCTGATGGCGGTCCTGATGGCGGCCATGGTGCTGGTGATCCTGGTGGTCTCGGGTCCGCTGGCAGAGTCGATCGGAAACGCGATCGGGCTCACCTCCGCGACCGTGACGTTGTGGACCATCGCGAAGTGGCCGGTGCTGGGGGTTCTGGTGGTCATGATCGTCGCGCTGCTCTACTACGCCACGCCCAACGTGCGCCAACCCAAGTTCCGCTGGATCTCCGTGGGCGCCGCCGTCGCGATCGTGATGTGGGTGCTCGTCTCGGTCGGCTTCGCGTTCTACGTCGCCAACTTCTCCAGCTACGACAAGACCTATGGCTCCATCGCCGGCGTGATCGTGGCGCTGCTGTGGCTGTGGTTGACCAACCTGTCGTTGCTGTTCGGGGCCGAGGTCGACTCCGAGCTGGAGCGCGGACGAGAGCTCCAGGCCGGGATTCCCGCGGAGGTCGAGCTGCAGCTCCCGGTACGCGACGCCACCAAGATCGAGAAGGCGCAGCTCAAGGAGCAGGAGGACATCGAGCGTGGCCGACTGATCCGCGAGCAAGCAGACCCCGACGGTCTGGTTGCGTCGCAGTACGCAGACTCCGAGAAGAACTAGTCCGCACCAACCCGCCCACCCATCCACCACCACCTCGGGAGAGAACCCATCATGAAGAAACTGATCCTGCTGCTCGGCTTCGCCATCGGTTACGTCGCCGGATCGGCCGCCGGGCGCGAGCGCTACGAGCAGATCCGTTCGGCCACCCGGCGGGTGAAGAACAACCCACAGGTGCAGGCCGGCGCCACCAAGGCTGCCGAGGCCGCGAAGGACGCCGCTCCGGTCGTGCGCGACAAGGCCTCCGAGGCCGCGGGGGCCGTGAGCTCCAAGGTCAAGGGTGAGCCCGACCTGGAGGACAGCGCCTACCCCAAGGCCTGAGGTGCTCTAACGTCGGGCTCTCACCCGGCCGGACATCGATGGCCGGCAGGCCGTCTCCCAGGAGCACCAGATGTCAGCCACGCCCGCCTCGCGGATCTCCTACCTGGGTCCCGCGGGAACCTTCACCGAGCAGGCATGCCGCGCTCTGCCCGAGGCCGTCGGGCAGGACGCCGTGCCGTGCGCGACCGTCACCGTCGCCCTCGACGAGGTGCGCTCCGGCGCCTCACGCGCTGCGGTGGTGCCGATCGAGAACTCCGTCGAGGGCTCGGTCCCGGTGACCTTGGACGAGCTCGCGAGCGGTGAGCCGCTGATGATCACCGCGGAGGTGACGGTGCCGGTCAGCTTCTCACTGCTGGTCCGCCCCGGCACGACGGTGGAGCAGGTCGCCAGGGTCGGCACGCATCCTCACGCCGAGGCCCAGACCCGCCGCTGGCTGAGCGAGCACCTGCCGCAGGTCGAGGTGGTCCACACCTCCTCGACCGCGGCGGCGGCCGCAGCCCTGGTGGACGCCGAGCGGCCTGCCTCCTGGGACGCCGCTGTGGCGGCGCCACCGGCCGCTGAGCACTACCGCCTCGAGACCCTGGCCACCGGGTTGGGCGACAACCCCGACGCCCTCACCCGGTTCGTGATGGTCTCGCCCCCCGGACCGCCCAACCCGCCCACGGGCAAGGACAAGACCAGCATCGTGGCCTTCATGCGCCAGGACCACCCCGGCGCCCTGATGGAGATCCTGGAGCAGCTCACGATGCGCGGGGTGAACATGACGCGGATCGAGTCGCGTCCCACGGGTGCCGCCCTCGGCGACTACTGCTTCTCCATCGACGCCGAGGGACACATCGAGGACCGCCGCGTGGGAGAGGCGCTCATGGGTCTGCGCCGGGTGTGCGCCGACGTGCGCTTCCTCGGCTCCTACGAGCGTCACGACGGCAAGGCGCCGCAGATCCGGCCGGGGACCACTGACGAGGAGTTCAAGCGGGCGGGGGAGTGGTTGGCGCGCCTGCGGAGCGGCTCGTGAGGCCGGATCTACGCTGAGGGCGATGTCCGGATCCGTCGTGCTGTCGCTGGCTGCCCTGCTGGTGGCACTGGTCGCGCTCGGCCTGGTCCTGGGTGCGTCCGCTGTGGAGAGGCGTCGAGGCGCTGAGGCGGACTCCCCGCTCCCCACCGACATCGAAGGCCTGCGAGCCGAGGTCGAGAGGTTGCGCCGCCAGGTCGGGACTGCGCTGCACCGGCCGGTCATCGTGCGCTACGACGCCTTCGGTGACATGGGCGGTCGGATGTCGTGGTCGGTGGCTCTGGTCGACGAGGGCGGCAACGGCGTGGTGCTCACCTCCATCCATGGCCGCTCCGACGCCCGCTCCTACGCCAAGTCCGTCAGCGCCTGGACATCGGAGCAGCCGCTGTCGCCGGAGGAGGAGAAGGCGCTCGAGTCCGCTCGAGGTCGCTGAGACCGGTTGCCGCGGCCACGCGCGCGCGTCGACGGGCCACCGATGCGCCGACCGGCCGGTCGCACTACGGTTCCTTGCCATGGGTCTGCTCACGCCGCTCGCCGTCCGCATCGGCCGCCTGGAGTTCATGCCGAAGCTGTTGCCGCAGATCGTGGCGGTGGACAAGCGGCTCGACAAGCTCACCCGCGGCAGGGTCACACTGCTCGACATCGCCGGACTGCCCAACCTGCGACTGACGGTCAAGGGCCGCAAGACCGGGCAGCCCCGCACCACCCCGCTGCTCGCCGTGCCGCGGGGAGAGGACTGGCTGATCGCGGGGTCCAACTTCGGCGGTCCCAAGCAGCCGGTCTGGGTGGTCAACCTCGAGGCGAATCCCGAGTGCCAGATCGAGGTCAAGGGCCGGACCAAGAACGTCCGAGCCCGTCGGCTCGAGGGCGCCGAGAGGCAGGCCGCCTGGGACTTCATGCTCAAGACCTGGCCCAACTACCAGAAGTACGAGGAGCGCACCGAGCGCCAGATCAAGATCTTCGAGCTGACCCCGCGCTGACCCGGCCGGGTTTCAGCGCGGCACCCGCACCAACAGGCGGCCGTGCAGGCACTCGGCCCGGATCTCGTGCCCGGGTTCGATGGCGTCTCCGTCGATCTGGCGCGGTGTCTCGCCGTGAGCGCGGATCGTCACCGACCGCCCCGTCATCCGGTTGACGGTGTCATCGAGCTTCTTGCCGCGGCTGAGCACGCGCACCACCACCCGCAGCCAGTGCAGGAAACGTGCCGGGTTGAGCAGGACCACGTCGAGCCTGCCGTCGTCGACCGTGGCGTCCGGCAGCAGCGGAAGCCCAGCCTGGAGGAAGCCCACGTTGCCCACCACGACGGTACGGGCCCAGTGGCGGGTCACCGGCTCGTCATCCATCTCGATCTCCAGGCGCACTGCCGGGAACATGATGTTGCGGATGCCGGAGACGAAGTAGGCCAGCCAGCCGACCTTCGCCTTGATCTGCTCGTTCACCCCGCCCATGATCGCGGCGTCGAAGCCCATGCCGGCCATGACCAGGAAGTGCTCACGCTCCCCGATCCCGTCGCCCTCGATGCGCACCAGGTCGACTGCCCGGTCCTGCCCGTTCAGCGCCACCTCGATCGCGGCGTTGAGGTAGAGCGGCAGGTCGAGGTTGCGGGCCAGCAGGTTGCCGGTCCCGGCCGGCACCACACCGACCGGGATGCCGCTGCCCGCCACCTCACCGCACACGGTCCGCACCGTGCCGTCACCCCCACAGACGACGACCAGGTCGACCTCGTGCTCGACCGCGTGGCGGGCCATCGAGTGACCGGGGTCCTCGATGGTCGTCTCCAACCAGGTCGGTGGGTTCCAGCCGAGCTGCTCTGCGCGAGCATCGAGGGTGGCGCGGAATGCCTCGGTGTTCTCGATCTTGACCGGGTTGAGGATCACCAGCATCTGGTGGGAGTGCGGCTTGGCGGTCGGCATCGGCTCGACCGCCTTGACGCGTGGCGTGGGATCGACCAGCAGCAACCCTGCGAGGATCACCGCCGCCGCCAAGGCGTAACCGGCCACCACGTCGGTGATGCCGTGCACGCCCAGTGCCAGGCGATCGAAGCCGACGAGCAGCGCGAACAACAACGTGCCGACGACCACCGCCCGGCGGTGACTGCTTCGCCGCAGGAAGGTGAAGGCAAGCACCACGCCGGAACCAGCCAGAGCCGCCGTCCCGCTGGCGTGACCGGAGGGAAACGCGCCGTCCAACAGGTTCATGTGGGCGTAGTCGGGCCGCTGCCGGTCGAAGCCCGCCTTCATCACCGTCGTGAGCGCCAGGGTCACCAGGTTGACCGCGAGGATCCAGATCGCCGGTCGGGGGAACCCCTTCCACAGCACGACGCCGGACAGGACCGCGGCGTAGAGGATCGTGAGCCGCGAGCGGAACGCGGCCGCGACCGCACGCGCCGCCTGTTCCAGCGAGGCGTGGCGCTCGGTGTAGGCCGCGATCGGCTCGCCGAACCAGATGTCGAGGTCGTCGGTCGCCGCGCCGTGTGCCGCCACGACGTAGCACGAGACCGCCAGCACCAGCAGCGCGACCACCAAGCCCTCCAGCTGGAGCCGGCGGGCGCGGGCGCTGAATGTCATGGCACCTCTCGGGTGTCGGGACGGGAGCAGGGGCCCCCTCGGTGCAGGTCACGCCAAGTATCCCAACCGGTGCTGCCGAACGCGGGAGCCAGGGCAGTCAGTCGGCGTCGGGCCCGTCGATACCATGACCGGCGTGATCGATCCCCGACTGCTGCGCGACGACCCCGACCTGATCCGAGCCGCCCAGGAGCGGCGCGGGCTGTCCCCCGCGGTCGTCGACCAGGCCGTGGAGGTAGACGCGCAGAGGCGTCGCGCCATCGCGGAGTTCGAGCGGCTCCGGGCCGAGCAGAAGTCGCTGGGCAAGCAGATCCCCCGTGCCCAGGGCGCGGAGAAGGACGACCTCCTCGCCCGGACCCGCACCCTGGCGGCCGCGGTCAAGGAAGCGGAGGTGGCGCAGGCCGCGGCCGAGCAGTCCTACGGCGACCTGGTGGGCACCATCCCCAACCCGGCGACCGAGGCGCCGCCCGGTGGGGAGGACGACTTCGTCGTGCTCGAGCACGTCGGCACTCCGCGTGACTTCGAGGCGGAGGGGATCACGCCGCGCGACCACGTCGAGCTCGGCCGGATGCTCGGAGCCATCGACATCGAGCGCGGCGCCAAGGTGTCCGGCGCCCGGTTCTACTACCTGACCGGGGTGGGTGCCGAGCTCGAGTTCGCGCTGCTCGGTCTGGCGATGCAGCAGGCCCGAGAGGCCGGCTTCACTCCGGTGATCCCTCCCGCGCTGGTGCGACCCCGGGCGATGGAGGGCACGGGGTTCCTCGGTCAGGCCGCCGACGACGTGTACCGGATCGACGGGGAGGACCTCTACCTCGTCGGCACCTCCGAGGTCCCGCTGGCGGCGTACCACAGCGACGAGATCCTCGACGCGGGCTCACTCCCGTTGCGCTACGCGGGCTACAGCCCCTGCTACCGCAAGGAGGCCGGCTCCTACGGCAAGGACACCAGCGGCATCATCCGGGTGCACTGGTTCGACAAGGTCGAGATGTTCACCTTCACCACCGTGGAGGAGTCCGACGCCGAGCACGAGCGGTTGCTGTCCTGGGAGAAGGACTTCCTCGACAGCCTCGAGCTGGCCTACCGGGTGATCGACGTCGCCGCCGGTGACCTCGGTCTGTCGGCCAAGCGCAAGTTCGACTGCGAGGCGTGGATCCCCACCCAGGGGCGCTACCGGGAGCTCACCTCGACCTCCAACTGCACCGACTTCCAGGCCCGGCGCCTCGACATCCGGACCCGTGGCGAAGGTGGCACCCGACACGTCGCCACGCTCAACGGCACGCTGTGCGCGATGACCCGGACGATCGTCGCGCTGCTGGAGACCCACCAGCAGGCTGACGGCAGCGTGCGGGTGCCTCCGGCGCTCCAGCCGCACCTCGGCGGGCGCGAGCTGCTGGAGCCGGTGGCCGGATGAGGGCCCGGTGAGGACTGCGTGAGCGGGCAGTGGCGTCCTGCTGCGATCGCGCTCGACATCGACGGCACCCTGTTCCAGGCGCCCCACGGGTCGAGCGTCGTCGACGAGACCTTGTCGCCGCGCCTGGCGCGGGTGATCGACCGCGTGGTGGAGCAGGACGTGCCCGTGGTCCTGGCGACCGGCCGCTCCACCTTCGGGATCACCGGGGTGCTGGAGATGCTGGAGCTCGAGCGACGTACCGGCCAGGTGCTTGCGGTGGCGTCCAACGGCTCGGTGACGTTCTCCTACCCACCGGTCGAGGTGCTCGACGAGGTCACCTTCGACGCCTCCGAGGTGGTCGGAATGCTGCTCGAGCACGTTCCTCACGCGCTGGTCGCGGTCGAGGAGATCGGCGTCGGCTACCGCGTCAACCGGCACTTCCCGGACGGAGAGATCACCGGTGAGATGACGTTGCAGTCCGTCGAGGAGCTGGTCCAGCACCCGGTCACCCGGGTCATCATCCGTGACCCGCACTCCTCCGAGCAGGACTTCGTCGAGCTGGCGGAGCGGGTCGGTCTGCACGGCATCAACTACTTCATCGGCTGGACCGCGTGGCTGGACCTGGCTCCGTCCGGCGTCTCCAAGGCCTCCGGCCTGAAGTCGATCTGCGATCGCCTGGAGATCGACGCTGCTGCGGTGCTCGCGATCGGTGACGGACGCAACGACATCGAGATGCTCCGGTGGGTCGGCCGTGGCGTCGCGATGGGGCAGGCGCCCGACGACGTCAAGCAGGCAGCCGACGACATCACCGCGCCCGTGGCTGACGACGGTGCGGCGCTGGAGCTGGAGCGCTGGTTCGGCTCATGACGCAGCCTCCGGTCGACCCGGCGCAGGTGCGGTTGGTGGCGACCGACCTGGACGGGACCTTGCTGCACAGTGACGGGACGGTCACCGAACGGACCCGCCAGGTGATCGACGAGCTCGACCGCCGAGGCGTGCTCGTGGTCTTCGTGACCGGTCGTCCGGTGCGGTGGATGGATGAGCTGTGGAGCCACGTCGGCCACCACGGGTTGGCGATCTGCAGCAACGGCGCTGTGGTCTACGACGTCGAGGACCGCCAGCTCGCCCGGGTCAGGCCGATCTCGCGGGAGGTGGGCCTGCAGGCGGCCGAGGCGATCCGCACCTCGGTGCCCGGCACCGCGTTCGCCGTCGAGCGCACCGACGGATTCGGCAAGGAGCCGATCTTCCGCCCCGGTCCTCAGGACGAGCAGGTCCCCGAGCTGCGGATCGATGCGTTGCCGAGGATCTTCACCAGCGGCGTGGTCAAGCTGTTGGCGCTGCACGAGGAGATGAATGCCGCCGACTACTGGACGCGCGTGGACGCCGCGGTCGGAACCCGGCTCACCACCACGTGGTCCTCGATGGGTGCCCTGGTGGAGATGAGTGCGGCGGGCGTGACCAAGGCGACCACGCTGGCGCAGATCTGCGCCGAGCGCGGGATCGCTCCCGCGGAGGTGCTCGCCTTCGGTGACATGCCCAACGACATCGACCTGCTCCGGTGGGCGGGCACGTCGTACGCAATGGCCAATGCGCACCCGTCGGTACTCAGACAGACTTCCCGCACAGCGCCTGGCAACGACGAGGACGGTGTGGCTCAGGTGCTCGAGGAGCTGTTCTTGTCATGAGTCCGGAACCCAGAACCAACGGAGCGCGTCGAAGGGGCATGAGGACGATGCGGACTGCCCACAGCCTGCTGGCTGGATTCGTGATCGCCGGTGGCGCGGTCCTGGCCGTGCCTGGCACGGCCTACGCCTGCTCGTGCGTGGCAGCCGGTCCGCGGCAGTACGTCGAGTGGGCCGACGCCGTGGTGTGGGCGGAGGTGGTCGACGTGGCGAAACCTCCGCCGCCGATCGGCGAGGCGCACTACCTGCTGGAGGTCGACCGGGTCTACAAGGGCGAGGTGACCCGCTCCGTCCAGGTGGACAGTGCCGTGAGCAGCGCTGCCTGCGGGCTGGAGGGCATCGAGGCGGACCGCAGCTACGCCTTCTTCCTGGAGGGTGCCGCCTCGCCCTACTCCGCAACCCTGTGCGGTGGCTCGGGCTCGGTCCCCCAGGACAGGCTGGAGCAGGTCATCGGTGCCGGCGCAGCCACCGGCGAGACAACGGACGAAGGCGGGGACGACACCGCGGACGGCAGCGACCAGACCGAGCAGGCCGTCGGTGCGTCGCCGAGCCCGGGGGGGCCGGACAGACTGCCGATCTCGGCGTGGTCGTGGGCCGGGATCGCGACGGGCGCACTGGCCACCATCGGTGGCTCGGCCCTCTGGCTGCTGCGTCGGCGCACCGCCCCCACCTGATCGGGCGGACCGATCTGGGCTCAACCGCGGCGCGAGGTCACGTCGAGCGCACCGTTCATGCCCTGCCGTGCACCTGCCACCACGTGGGTCGCCAGGGACACGATCAGCGGCACGAGCTCGTTGTTCGGCACGTGCAGATCGGAGTCCACACGCGAGTGCTGAGTCATCGCCGCGGTCACGATCAGGTCCAGCCCGAGCACGATCCGGAGCCGCTCGGCCGAGGTGCTCATCGGTCGGTCGATGGCGTCGACCATGCGGTAGGCGGAGGCCTGGATGTGCTCCAGGTCCGGGTCCTGCGCGGTGGGTTCGAAGGCGCGCAGCATCATCCGGACCATGCCGGGCCGGTCGAGCGCTCGCTGGGTCACACGCTCCAGCACGCGCACCAGCTGGTCATCACTCTCGGCGTGCTGCTCGGCGAGCTGGACGACGTCGTCCACGGTCTCCGAGACCTCGGCGAGCACCGCGCGGTAGAGCGCTTCCTTGCTGCCGAAGCGGTGGAGGAGCCCAGGCTTGGAGTAGCCGACGGCATCGGCGATCTGCTGCACCGAGCTGTGGGTGTACCCGTGGGTGGCGAAGATGCCGGCGGCGACGTCGAGGATGGCGTGGTCGATCTCCGCGGACGTCTGTCGCATGCTCGCTCCATCCCCTCAGTGGTCCAATCCAGACCATTATGGTTCACACAGTGAGGCATGAACAGACCTCTTCGCAACCGGTCCTCGATCGAGGCGGCGGGCCGGGTTCGGGCACGCAGTGCTAGAGGTACATCCCGCCGCTGCGCGTCTGCGAGGGAGGCCCATCCTGCGTGTCGCCGTCGCTCTGAGCCATCGCCTGCTGCACCCCGGGAGGCAGCGAGCGTCGCATCTGCTCCAGCTGGGCCCGGGCCGCCATCTGCTGGGCGTAGATCGCGGTCTGGATCCCGTGGAAGAGACCCTCGAGCCACCCCACCAGCTGAGCCTGCGCGATGCGCAGCTCCGCCTCGGACGGGGTCTGGGTGGTGAAGGGCAGGGAGAGCCGCTCGAGCTCCTCCACCAGCTCCGGGGCCAGGCCCTGCTCCAGCTCCTTGATCGACGACTCGTAGATCGTGGCGAGGCGGGCCCGCGCTGCCTCGTCCAGCGGGGATGCCTTGACCTCCTCCAGCAGCTGACGGATCATCCCTCCGATCCGCATCACCTTGGCCGGCTGCTCCACGAGCTCGGTCACGTGACGCTCCTCGGAGTCGTCGCCGTCTTCTCCGCTCCCGCCGCGCGGCCCGCTGACCGCCATGCCGTCGGGGCCGATCACCACCATCGTCGGCTGGTCCGCCGGGTGTCCCGACGGCTCGGTCGAGGGGTGGGAGGTGGCTGACTGCTCGTTGTCCTGCGAAGGGTGCGGCTGATCCATGCCGACCAGCCTACTGAGCCGGGCTGCGGCAGCGAGCCTCACTCCGGTGGGTCGTCGGGGACCAGGAGAACCTTGCCGATGCTGTCGCCGTCCTCCACCATCCGGTGGGCGTCCGCCGCTCGGGAGAACGGCACGGTGTCATGCACCATCGGCCGGATCCTGCCGTCGGCGACGAGGGGCCACACGTGCTCCACGACTGCTGCGCAGATCGCCGCCTTCTCCTCCACCGGGCGAGCCCGCAGCGCGGCAGCGATCACCGCCGCGCGCTTGCGCAACAGCACCGAGAGGTCCAGCTCGGCCTTGGTCCCGCCCTGCATCCCGATCACGACCAGGCGACCATTGGTGGCCAGGGTCGCGACGTTGCGGGCGAGATACTTCGCGCCCATGTTGTCGAGGATGACGTCGGCCCCCCGGCCGCCGGTGGCCTCCTCGAGGACCTCCACGAAGTCCTGCTCGCGGTAGTTGATCGCGATCTCGGCACCGAGGTCGCGGCACACCGCCAGCTTCTCCTCACTGCCCGCCGTGGTGGCGACGGTGCTGCCGAGCGCCACGGCCAGCTGGATCGCGAAGGTGCCGATGCCACCCGCCCCGCCGTGCACGAGGAACGTCTCGCCCTGCTGGAGTCCGGCGACCATGAACACGTTGGACCACACCGTGCAGGCCACCTCCGGCAGTGCCGCCGCGGTCACCACGTCGACCTCGGAGGGCAGCGCCATCACCTGCCCGGCCGGCACGGCGACCTTCTCGGCGTAACCACCCCCGGAGAGCAGGGCGCAGACCTGCTCACCGACCGACAGGTGGCTGACGCCGTCCCCGACGGCGCTGATCGTGCCGCTGCACTCCAGGCCCAGGACGTCCGAGGCGCCAGGCGGTGGCGGGTAGAAGCCCTGGCGCTGCAACAGGTCGGCCCGGTTGACCGCGGTCGCGGCCACGTCGATGACGACCTCACCCGCCTCGGGCGTCGGGTCGGGGCGCTCCTGGACCTCGAGCACCTCGGGTCCTCCGTCGGCTGTTGTGATCACGGCACGCATGGGCCCCACCCTAGGCTGAGGTCATGTCTCCCGTGATCCTCATCGTCGGCGCCGGCCCCGGAGTGAGCGGTTCGGTGGCGCGACGGTTCGCACGCGAGGGCTTCGCCGTGGGGCTGCTCGGCCGGGACCAGGAGCCGCTGGAGCAGCTGGCCCGGGAGCTGGGTGAGGACGGCGTGAGCGTGCGCACGGCCGCCGTCGACATCGTGGCCGACCGCGACGGCGCGAGGGTGGCGCTGACCTCGTTGGCGCAGGACCTCGGCGGCGGCGTCGACGTCCTGCACTTCAACCCCAGCGCCTTTCGTCAGGCGGACCCGCTGCACCTGTCCGTGGCCGATCTGCTCGAAGACGTCGCCCTGGGGGTCGGGGCACTGCTCACGTCGGTGCAGGCGGTGAGGCCCTACCTGGGTTCAGGAGCCAGGGTCACCGCGACCGGGAGCATGGCCGCTGACCAGCCGTGGCACGAGGCGGCGTCGCTGGGCGTGCAGAAGGCGGGACTGCGCAACCTCATGCGCAGCCTCGACGCGACCTTGCAGCCCGACGGCATCAGAGCGGTCTCGGTCACGGTGCGGGGGACCCTGTCGAAGGAGGGAGCCTTCACCCCGGCCCGGGTCGCCGAGGCCATCTACCGCGCCTCGCAGCAGGAGGAGTCCTCCTGGTCCGACGAGGTGTCGTACTCGGGGTGAGACGCGCAGAGCCAGCTCACTCCTCCTCGTCGAACTCCACCGCGTCGAGCTCGCTCTCGTCGACCTCGACCTCGACCTCGAGGCTCTCCCCGCCCTCCCACTTGGCGGCGAGGTCGAGCGCGCGGCCCGCGAGCACCTCGGTCTTCTCGACCGACCCCCCGGCCAGCGCAGAGGCGTAGCCGAGCAGGAACGTGCTCACCGGAGCGGCCGGTCGTTCCACACGGTGGGCCGCCTCGCGCGCCAGGTCCAGAACGAGTCCTTCGTCGAACTCGACCTCGACGTCAAGCGCGTCGCACAGCTCGTCGATCCAGTCGTGGAGGTTCACAGGCCTAGAGTCGCGGCCCCGGTGCACTCGCCGCAACCCCACCCGCGGCGAGCCGGGTCACAGCTGACGCGGCTGCCGCTCCCGGCGCAGGTCCTCCCAGGTGTCGATGTCGCGCTCCTCTCCGCCGTACGGCGCGACCTCGAGCAACCGCATCCCCTCGAGCAGGCGGTGGATCGGCAACCCGTGCCACTCCTCGGGGGAGTCCGGAGCCGCATCGAGCAGGGCTGCTCGCCGGTAGACCCCGCACAGCGGTTGGCGGCGGCCGGTGTCGTCGACCAGGAGCGCACCGTCGGCGTATGGCCCCGCTGCGAGGGCGTCCGCCAGTCGGGCGAAAGTGCCGGGGGTCACCCGCGGCATGTCGACCGCCAGCACCTGCACCAGCGCGGGACGGCGGTAGAAGCACCCCAGCCCCGCCAGGAGCCCGGCTGCGGGGCCACCGCCACGCGGGTCCTCCATGGTCCAGGTGACCGGGCGCGTGGTCGGCACCTGTACCCCGACGACGACCACCTCGACCGCGGTCATGGTTGCCGACAGCGCACGCTCCAGCAGGGTGATGCCGTCCAGCTCGATGGAGGCCTTGTCGGCCCCGCCCAAGCGGGTCGAGCCGCCGCCGGCCAGGACCACCGCGGCGACGCGGTCGGCGGCTCCGCTCGGCGTGGACCCTGCCGGGGGGGCGAGGTGGCTCATCGGGTCAGTCTGCCCGAGGTGGCACCCTGGAGGGATGCCGGACGCATCGAGCAGAGACGCATCGAGTGGGGACGAGCTGGGCATCGCCCTCGTTCAGGTCGCAGCCTCGACCAGGCCCCAGGACAACCGTGACCTCCTGGAGTCGGTCGAGGTGCCCGCTGCCGACCTCGTGGTGTGGCCCGAGGTGGTGCAGCGCGACCTCGGCCGACCCGACGAGGACCTGCAGCCCGACGCCGAGACCCTCGACGGTCCGTTCGTGCAGACGTTGATCCGCCGTGCCGGTGAGCACGGCGGGATCTGGGTCGCGGGGATGCTCGAGCGAGCCGACGATCCCGGCCACCTGCCGTACAACACGCTGGTGGTGGTGGACGGGGAAGGCGTGCACGCCTCATACCGCAAGATCCACCTCTACGACTCCTTCGGCTACCAGGAGTCCGACCGGATCCAGGCCGGTCCCCCGACCCCGGTGGCGGTGTCGGTCAAGGGCTTCCGGGTGGGGTTGATGACCTGCTACGACCTGCGCTTCCCCGAGCTCTCCCGTGCCTACAGCCGTGCCGGCGCGGACGTGTTGGTGTGCCCGGCCGCGTGGGTGGCCGGTGAGCGCAAGGTGCGGCACTGGCAGACGCTGCTCGCTGCGCGCGCGATCGAGAACCTCGCCTACGTCGCGGCCGCGGCCCAGTCGCCGCCGCGCTACTGCGGGCACTCCTCGATCATCGACCCGCGTGGGGAGGTGCTCACCGAGGCCGGTGACGGGCAGGAGGTCGTGAGCGCCGTCGTACGCCGTGACCTCATCGAGGCGGCCCGACAGGAGAACCCCTCCCTCCTCAACCGCCTCGACACCATCGACGCGCCCATCGTGATGGGCTGACGCGGCGGCGCGACCCGGGTCCTCGCCTCGTAGGATCGTGCCCGGGCCGAGCTCGTCGGCGCGGCCCTGGAGGGGTGCCGGAGTGGCCTATCGGAACCGCCTTGAAAGCGGTCGCTGGCAGTGATGTCAGCCGCGGGTTCGAATCCCGCCCCCTCTGCTGGTTGAGTGAGCCGCATGCGGCGGATTCGGGTGTACTTCCTGGGCGGCACCATCTCGATGACCGCGCCCCCGCACTCGTCGGCCGACTCCGTGGCCTCGCCGGGCCTGGCGCCCACGTTGGTCGGCCCCGACCTGTTGGGCGCCCTCGACCTGCCGGGAGACGTCGTGGTCGACCCGGTCGACGTGACGCAGGTGGACAGCTCGGCCCTGACCTTCACCACCTGCCTGCAGACCTTGGCCCTGGCCGACGAGGCCGTGGAGAGTGCCGAGGCCGACGGTGTCGTCGTGGTGCAGGGGACCGACACCCTGGAGGAGACGGCGTACCTGTGGGACCTGGTGTGGCGCCACTCCGCGCCGTTCGTGGTGACCGGGGCGATGCGCGCCCCGGAGAGCCCGGGGGCGGACGGGCCGGCGAACCTGCTGGCTGCGGTGAGCGTTGCGGCCTCACCCGACTGCGCCGACCAGGGCGCACTGGTCGTGATCGGGGACGAGATCCACGCGGCGAGGTACGTCGCGAAGCGGCACGCCTCCTCGCCGGCGGCGTTCGTCTCTCCGGGCTTCGGGCCTGTGGGGCAGATGCAGGAGGCCGCGCCCCTCCTCTCCGCCCGGGTGCCTCGACGAGCCGTGCTCGCGGTGCCCACCCACCACCGCCAGGTGGCGCTGGTGCGCGCCGCCATCGGCGACGATGCCCGGGTCTACCGCGCAGCCGCCGATCTGGCGGACGCGCTGGTGGTCGACGGGTTCGGCGCCGGTCAGGTGCGACCGGAGGTGGCAGAGGTGCTGCTCGACGTGGCCCGCGACAAGCCGGTGGTGCTCGCCTCCCGCACCGGGGCAGGCGCGGTCGCGACCAGCACCTACGGCGGGCGCGGCTCCGGGACCGACCTGGTGGCGGGTGGCGTGGTTCCGGCCGGTCGGCTCAGCGCCCTGAAGGCCCGCGTCCTGCTGTTCGTGCTCGTCTCGGGCGCCGAGCCTGCCTCGCGAGCCGACGTGGCCGAGGCATTCGCCTACCACGGCTGACTCGGCCACACCCTGCCGGCGCCGCCCCGACCGGGGCGGGTGGATGCCACGATGGTGCCCATGGAACGCCGAGCCGGCCGGCCGCTGGTGATTGCACACCGTGGGTCGAGCGCCTCGAAGGCGGAGCACACGCTGGAGGCCTACGTGCAGGCTCTGGACGAGGGCGCCGAGGGGGTGGAGTGCGACATCCGGCTCACCGCCGATGGGCACCTGGTGTGTGTCCACGACCGTCGCGTGGACCGGACCACCGACGCCCGCGGCATCGTGTCGACCATGACCCTCGAGCAGCTCAACGCCCTCGATGCCGGGACCTGGAAGCATCCGTGGGGCGACCTGGACGAGGAGGCGGAGGAGCCCGACCGGGAGGCCCAGCGCGTGCTCACCCTGCCTCGGCTGCTGGAGGTCGTGCGTGACTACGACCGGCACATCGAGGTGGCCATCGAGACCAAGCACCCGACGCGGTACGCCGGTCTGGTGGAGCGGTCGCTGGTCAGCGTCCTGGAGGACTTCGGCTGGGCCGGTGCAGGGTCTCCGGTGCAGGTCATGAGCTTCTCCGGGGTGGCGTTGACCCGGGTCAGGCGGTCGGCGCCCGACATCGAGGTGGTGCTGTTGATCGAAGGGCAGTCGTGGCGGGTCACCCGCACGATGCTGGGACAGGGCTGGATCGCGGGACCGGGTATCGAGGAGCTGCGGCGCCACCGGAAGCTGGGCAGGCGGCTGGTCCAGTCCGGACGCCGGATCCGGGTGTGGGTGGTGAACTCGCGTGAGGATCTCGAGCTGTGCCTCGACGTGGGCGCCGAGGCGGTGATCACGGATCGCCCAGGTCACATGCTTTCGCTGCTCGACGGCGTTTGACCCTTAAGGGTGACGGGAAGGTTGCTGTACGTGAGCCCCTGACGCCGCCCCGAGGGGGCGAGGACCGCGAAGGAAGAACCATGACTGCGATGGAGCCGGATGGCGTGAACCTCAAGGTTCCGTTCCGCGCACCGTCGGCCTCCCTCGTTCGCCACGAGCTCAGGGACTGGCTGCAGGAGCGCGGCTTCGTGGGCGAGACCCTCGATGATGCGCGGGTCGTGATCTCCGAGCTGGTCGGCAACAGCGTGCGCCATGCCCACCCGCTTCCCATCAACCACCTGAACGTCTCCTGGTTCCTCGACAACGACGACCTGGTGATCTCCGTCAGTGACGGCGGCGCCGGCACCTCCCCGCAGCCGGTCGAGGCCGACGAGGCGGCTGTCTCCGGGCGGGGGCTGTCGATCGTCGAGGCCCTGGTCCAGCGCTGGTGGGTCGAGGACCAACGTGGCCAGACCACCGTGCACGTGCGGATCCCCCTGGCCGACGCGCTCGGCGTCGAGGAAGCGGCCGCCGGGTAGCCTGCCCCCTCATGGGCAAGCGATCGCGGGACCGGTCCCGCGCGAACAGTCAGACCGACACCGCGCCGACCGAGTCGCCCGTGGGTGCACGCCAGCCGTGCCCCTGTGGTTCCGGCCGGCGCTACAAGAACTGCCACGGCGGGTCCGGGGGTGCGGTGCCGACCATCGTGCGGCGCCCCTTCCACGACCTGGCCGGCGAGTGCGACCTGGTCGCGATGCGCGAGCTGGTGCCGGCGGCCACCGTGGACCTGGCGCTGCGCGCCGATGCCGTGCCCGACCCGGACCGCGCGGTGCGGCTGTGCACCCTGCTGCCGATGGCCGCGCCTGCCCTGGTGCGCCAGGACGGCTCGATCTGGCTCGGCATGCAGGTTCAGCACGCCTTCGGCGACCCCAGTCGTGAGCTCGCTGCCGTGCTGTTGGCTGCCTACGACGCAGAGCCGGGTGACTTCGTCGGGCTCACCGAAGCGCCGGGCGAGGGTCCCCGGCTCCAGGACCTGTTGGCCCCCGACTGGCCGCGGGTGCAGGTGCACTCCAGCTTCGACTTCTGGATCTCCGACATGGAGGACGCCGACGGCTCCCTGGCCGCCGGGCTCGAGCAGGCCAACGAGGCAGCAGCCCCCACCGACCGGCTCACCACGGTCGAAGCTGCGTACTGGACCGACGCGGGGACCAAGGAGCACCTGCGGTGGGTGCTGGCGCATGAGGAGAGCGAGCTGCTCGACGCCTTCGCGAGGCTTCACGCCGCGGGCGCCGCGGGGCTGGTCGCCGGCTCCCGCCTCGTGGGGATGTTCCGGGCCCATGGCCTGGTGGTGCCGGTCTGGGACCTGGAACCCGGAACGGGAGCCGAGGCCCTGGAGGATCCGGTCGGTGAGCTCGCCACTCGCCTGGACGATGCGATGGCGCAGACCGCCCCGCTCAGCTCCCAGGAGCGGGCGGCACGAGCGGGCCTGGCCAACCGTCAGATCACGATCCGATGACCCCGGGGAGGGTGCCGAAACCCCCGAACTTGGTCAAGTGACCTAGACCAGTACGAAAATTTGTTACTTGTCCACACGTCACGTTGTCTGGGCGTGGGAGGGGGTCCTACACTGGAGTCAGCCCGGTCGTTGTTGTATCCCCCGTCAGCAACGGCCGGGCGTTTGCGCGTCCACGGCGGAAACGTGCGTCGTGCTCGCTCCCGACGTGCGTTGGTGCCCGATGATCGCCGAAACGCCCGGCAGGGGTGAGCAACGCACGTTCGGCGGCCACGACCGACCCTCGGACCTGCCGCGCAGCGTGTGTTCGCAGACGCACGCTCATGCAGGAGTCACACCACGTCCAGGCGACTTCCGCCACCCGGCTGACCACCCCCTCGCCCGCAACTCGTCGTCGCTCCGTCTCGCGGTTTCCGGGCTCGTTTCCCAGGCCCGCGGGCCCCGACCTTTTCGCTGGTCGAGACGGTGGCTGGGGTGCCGAGGGATCGCCCGTGGCTTGTGAGAGGGTCACACGGTGATCCGCTTCGAGGGCGTGACCAAGAAGTATCCCGACGGCACGATCGCTGTCGGGGGTCTCGATCTCGTCGCGCCCAATGGCCAGATCACTGTGCTGGTGGGCCCATCCGGCTGCGGCAAGACCACGTCGCTGCGCATGGTCAACCGGATGATCAAACCGACCAGCGGGAAGATCACCATCGACGACGTGGACACCGCCTCCATGGATGCCGCGGCGCTGCGCCGGGGAATCGGTTACGTCATCCAGCACGCCGGCCTGTTTCCGCACCGCACGGTCGCGGGCAACATCGCGACGGTGCCTCGCCTGATCGGCTGGGACAAGGCGAAAGCACGCTCGCGCAGCCTGGAGCTGATGGAGCGCGTCGGACTACCCGCCGACTTCGCCGACCGCTACCCGCACCAGCTCTCCGGCGGCCAGCAGCAGCGGATCGGCGTGGCCCGGGCGCTGGCAGCGGACCCTCCGGTGATGTTGATGGACGAGCCGTTCAGCGCGGTCGACCCGGTGGTGCGCGAACAGCTCCAGGACGAGTTCCTGCGGCTCCAGTCCGAGCTCGGCAAGACGATCGTCTTCGTCACCCACGACATCGACGAGGCGGTCAAGCTCGGTGATCAGGTCGCGGTGCTCCAGGTCGGTGGGACCGTCGCGCAGGTGGACGCCCCCTCGAACCTGCTGGCGGACCCCACCGACGACTTCGTGGCCGACTTCGTGGGCCGGGACCGCGGCTACCGCGGCCTCACCTTCCGCCAGGCCCCCAAGCTGGCCGTGGACGAGGAGCAATGGGTCAGGCTCGGCGACGTGCCCGCGGTCCACACCGAGGCCAGGTGGCTGCTCGTGCTGGACGAGGACAAGCGACCGGTCGGCTGGATCGAGCCGCGCCGGCTGGAGGGCGAACCGGTCTCGAGGGACCACCTGCACCGTGGGGGCACGGTCGCGCGGTTGGACGGCTCCGCCCGGTCAGTGCTCGACGCGGCACTGTCCTCCCCGAGCGGGCGAGGCGTGGTGGTGGACGACGACGGCGTGCTGATCGGCAGCGTCACCGCCGAGGCCGTTGTCCGCAAGCTCTCGGCCCCGGAGCGCGAGCCGGACGACGGGGTGCAGTGATGGAGTGGATCCTCGACCACCTCGACGACATCGCGAGCTACACCTGGCAGCACGCCTGGCTCTCCGCGGTGCCCACCATCCTGGGGCTCCTGCTCGCGCTACCCCTCGGATGGTTGGCTCGCCGGTGGCGCCCGCTGTACACCCCGCTGGTGGTGGGCACGGGCCTGCTGTACACGATCCCCTCGTTGGCGCTCTTCATCTTGATGCCGCTCTTCCTCGGCACGAGGATCCTCGACCCGATCAACGTCGTCATCGCGATGACGATCTACACCGTGGCGCTGATGACCCGATCGGTGGCAGATGCCCTGGCGGCGGTGCCGACCGCAACGATCGCGGCCGCCACGGCCATGGGTTTCGGAGGCCCACGGCGCTTCGTCGCCGTCGAGCTGCCGCTCGCGGTCCCGGTGATCGGCGCGGGCCTGCGGGTCGCGGCGGTCAGCAACGTGAGCATCGTCAGCGTCGCTGCGCTGATCGGTGTGCCGCAGCTGGGCTCGCTGTTCACCGACGGGTTCCAACGTGACTTCCTGGACCCGATCGTGGCCGGTGTCATCGGCTGTGTCCTGCTCGCGCTGCTCTTCGACCTCGTCATTGTCCTGGTGGTGCGGCTGCTCACCCCGTGGCGCCGCGCCGACGGCGACGAGGGGACGCCGGCGGACGAGGCCGGCCAGGATCCGGCCGACCCACGTGAGGTCCCGGCGTGATCCAAGGGGTGTGGGGCTGGCTGACCGACCCGGCCAACTGGTCCGGGTCCGATGGTGTCTGGACGCGGATCTGGGAGCACCTGCTCTACTCCGGGGCAGCGCTCCTGGTCGCCGCGGCGATCGCGATCCCCCTGGGACTCGTGATCGGTCACACCGGCCGGGGCCGGGGGCTGGGGGTGGGCCTGACCGGGGCCATGCGGGCGATCCCGAGCCTGGGCCTGCTGTTCGTGGCGATCATGCTCTTCGGTGACAAGCTGCCGGGTCAGTCGGCGCTGTTGCTGCCCACGATCACCGTCCTGGCGATCCTCGCGGTGCCGCCGATCCTGGCCGGCACCTACTCCGGCATCGAGCAGGTCGATCCGTCGGCCCGTGACGCGGCCAGCGGGATGGGCATGAAGGGGATGCAGGTGCTCTGGCTCGTCGAGGTGCCGTGCGCCGTCCCCCTGATCGCCTCGGGCCTGCGCTCGGCCGCCTTGCAGGTGGTGGCCACAGCCACCCTCGCTGCGACGGTGAGCCTCGGGGGCCTGGGGCGCTTCCTCATCGACGGCATCCAGCAGCGCGACTACGACAAGATGGCAGGTGGCGCGATCCTCGTGGCCCTGCTCGCCCTGCTGGTGGACTTCGGGTTCGCCGTGATCCAACGACTCGTCGTGTCCCCCGGTCTGACCGGGCGTACGGCGCGCAAGTCCGGGCGGCGTGGGTCCGCCCGGGTCACAGGGACCTCGGGGTCCACGACAGAAGAGGCAAGCACATGAGACGCATGACCGCTCTGACCGGCCTGGCGGCCAGCCTGGCCCTGACGCTCTCTGCCTGCGGAGGGGGGAGCGGGGACGACCCGCTGGCCGAGGAGGACTCGGGTGGCTCGGGCGGTGGGGAGATCATCGTCGGCTCAGCCAACTTCTCCGAGTCGGCGCTGCTCGCCGAGATCTATGCCGGCGCGCTGGAGGCCAAGGGCATGGAGACGAGCACCAAGCTCAACATCGGCAGCCGCGAGGCCTACATCACGGGGGTCGAGGACGGCTCCATCGACGTGGTGCCTGAGTACACCGGCGTGCTGCGTGACTACTTCCTCGACGTGGCAGGTGAGGATGCGGGCACGGCGGTCGAGTCCGACAAGGTCTACGAGGAGCTGACCGACGCCGTCCCCAGTGGCTTGGTGGTCGGTGACTACTCCGAGGCCGAGGACAAGGACGGCGTCGTGGTGACCCAGGAGACCGCGGAGGAGTACGACCTCAGCGAGATCGGCGACCTGTCCGGCGTGGCCGAGGACCTCACGTTGGGCGGCCCCCCGGAGTGGAAGACCCGCGAGACGGGGATCCCGGGTCTGAAGGAGGTCTACGACGTCGAGTTCGGCGAGTTCACCGAGACCGACGCCGGTGGGCCGCTGACCCTCAAGGCGCTCACCCAGGGCCGCGTCGACGCGGGGAACCTGTTCACCACGAACCCGCAGATCCCGGAGAACGACCTCGTCGTCCTGGAGGACCCCGAGTCGCTCTTCGGGTCGCAGAACATCGTGCCGTTGATGCGTGAGGAGGTCGCGACGGACGAGGTCGTGGAGGCTCTCAACGAGGTCGGCGAGAAGCTGACCACCGAGACCCTCACCGACCTCGTGGGTCAGGTCGACATCGACAAGGAGGACCCCGCCGACGTCGCCGACCAGTGGCTGTCGGACAACGGCTTCTGACCGAGCACGGCCGCGGGAAAGCCCGCCTCCACCAGGTGGGGGCGGGCTTATTCCGGCTCGGGTCGCGCCAGGAGTTGGACCGTATTGGTCGAAGTTTCTGCAGCGACTGCCAAGGTCCGCAACGATGGGTGACATCCGATCACTCCTCAAAGGGAGCCCATGGACTCACTGTTCATCGATGGCAGCTGGCGGGCCGCGCGCGGGGGTGACACGCGGACCATCCGGTGTCCTGCCGACGGGCGGGAGGTCGTCACCGTCGCCGAAGCCGGCGAGGCCGACGCCACGGACGCGATCGCAGCTGCTCGCCGTGCCTTCGACGAGGGCACGTGGCGCACGACCCCGGCACCCGAACGAGCCGCGTTGCTGCGTCGCCTGGCCGACAAGCTGGCGGGGGAGAAGGACGAGGTCGCCAGGCTGGAGTCCCTCGACACCGGCAAACGGTTCGTCGAGTCGCAGATCGACGTCGACGACATCGTCAGCGTCTTCCGGCACTTCGCCGATCTGGCGGCCGCCGACGCCGGGCGCGTGGTGGACACCGGGATGCCTGACATCGCCAGCCGGGTGGTGCACGAGCCGGTCGGGGTGTGTGCGCTGGTCACCCCGTGGAACTACCCCCTGCTCCAGACCTCCTGGAAGGTCGCCCCTGCCCTGGCAGCCGGCAACACCTTCGTGCTCAAACCCAGCGAGCTGACCCCCTCCACGGCCATCTGGCTGATGAACGCCCTGCAGGAGGTGGGACTCCCCGACGGCGTGGCCAACCTGCTCACCGGAGCCGGGGCCAGCGCTGGACAGCCCCTGGTGGACAGCCCGCTGGTGGACCTGGTCTCGTTCACCGGCGGCCTCCAGACGGGTCGCGCGCTCATGGCGGCCGCTGCGGCCACGGTGAAGCGGGTTGCCCTGGAGCTCGGCGGCAAGAACCCCAACGTGGTGTTCGCCGACGCCGACCTGCCGGCCGCGATCGACAACGCGCTGACCGCGATCTTCCTCGACTCCGGCCAGGTGTGCTCCGCCGGTGCTCGCCTGATCGTGGAGGAGTCGGTGCACGACCAGGTGGTGGACACCCTGGTCGAGCGAGCCCGTGACATCCGCCTGGGTGGTCCGTTCGAGGAGCAGGCCGAGACCGGCCCGTTGATCAGCGAGCAGCATCGCGACAAGGTCGAGCGCTACGTCGCCGACGCCATCGAGGACGGCGCGACCGTGCGCGTCGGCGGAGCGCGCCCCGAGGGCGAGCAGTACGACGCCGGCTTCTACTACCTGCCCACGATCCTCGACGACTGCAGCAGTGACATGCGGTGCGTGCAGGAGGAGTCCTTCGGACCCGTGCTGACGGTGGAGAGCTTCAGCGGTGAGGACCGCGACCAGGCAGAAGCCGCCGCCGTGCGGCTGGCCAACGACACGATCTACGGGCTCACCGGGGCGGTGTGGACGGAGAATGCGGGACGCGCCGAGCGGGTGGCCTCGCGACTGCGCCACGGCACCATCTGGATCAACGACTTCCACCCCTATGTCGCCGGGGCCGAGTGGGGCGGCTTCAAGCAGTCGGGGTTCGGCCGGGAGCTCGGTCAGGCCGGGCTGGAGGAGTACCGCGAGACCAAGCACATCTGGCACAACACCCGTCCGGCTCCGGCCGGGTGGTTCCCCGACCGCACGGGGAGCGAATGAGGAGGTGCGCGAGCAGTGACTGACAGCTGGGACTACGTGATCGTCGGTGGGGGATCTGCGGGTTGCGCTCTGGCCAACCGGCTGAGCTCGGACCCGGGCACGCGGGTCCTGGTGCTCGAGGCAGGACGCAGTGACATCAAGCTCGACCCGTTCATCCACATGCCGGCGGCGCTGCCCTACCCGATCGGCAACCGACTCTACGACTGGAAGTACGAGTCCGAGCCGGAGCCGCACATGGGCGGGCGCAGGGTCTACCACGCGCGCGGCAAGGTGCTGGGCGGCTCGAGCTCGATCAACGGGATGATCTTCCAGCGCGGCAACCCGCTGGACTTCGAGCGCTGGGCCGCGGAGCCAGGGATGGAGCACTGGGACTACGCCCACTGCCTGCCCTACTTCAAGCGCATGGAGACCTGTCTGGCCGGGGCCGACGCCTGGCGCGGTGGCTCGGGGCCTCTGGTGCTGGAGCGCGGGCCCGCGACGACACCGCTCTTCGGCGCGTTCTTCGAGGCGGTCCAGCAGGCGGGCTTCCCGCTCACCGACGACGTCAACGGCTATCGACAGGAGGGCTTTGCCAAGTTCGACCGCAATGTCCACCGGGGTCGCCGGCTCTCCGCAGCTCGCGCATACCTGCACCCGGTCCGCAACCGCAAGAACCTGCGGGTCGAGACCTTGGCGATGGTGACCGGGCTACGCATGGACGGCACCCGGTGCGTCGGAGTCGACTACGTGCGTGCCGGGCGGATGAGGCGAAGCGTCACCGCCGGCGAGGTGATCCTCTGCGGTGGTGCTTTCAACAGCCCGCAGCTGCTGCAGCTCGCGGGCATCGGCGACCCGCAGCATCTCTCCTCGGTCGGGGTGCGCGTCGCCCACGAGCTGCCCGGCGTCGGCGCCAACATGCAGGACCACCTCGAGGTCTACATCCAGCACGAGTCCACGCAGCCGGTGTCGATCGCGCCGTGGCTCGCTCATCGGCACAAGCCGAGGATCGGCGCGGAGTGGCTGTTCGCCCGACGCGGCGTGGGTGCGTCGAACCACTTCGAGGCCGGTGGCTTCATCCGGAGCAACGACGAGGTGGAGTGGCCCAACCTGATGTTCCACTTCCTGCCGATCGCGATCCGCTACGACGGCAGCAAGCCGGCAGCGGAGCACGGTTACCAGGTGCACATCGGACCGATGTACGCCGACACCCGGGGCACGTGCCTGATCCGGTCGACCGACCCGATGGAGCATCCGGCGATCAGGTTCAACTACCTCTCGACGGAGAACGACCGTCGCGAGTGGGTCGAGATGGTGCGGGCGGCTCGCCTGATCCTGGAGCAACCGGCCTTCTCGGCCTTCAGCGGTGGTGAGCTCTCGCCCGGTCCGGGGGTCGAGACCGAGGAGCAGATCCTCGAGTGGGTCGCCGAGGAGGGGGAGACGGCTCTGCACCCGTCGTGCACGGCGAAGATGGGCACCGATGAGACTAGTGTTGTCGACCCGACAACAATGCGGGTGCGCGGCACCGATGGCCTGCGCGTGGTCGATGCCTCGGTGTTCCCCTTCGTGACCAACGGCAACATCTACGCCCCGGTGATGATGGTCGCGGAGAAGGCCGCCGACCTGATCGCCGGCAACACCCCGCTCGAACCGAGCCACGTGCCGTGGTACCGCCACGGAGCCGGCGATCCTCCCTACCCACCCGGTGACCCGCGCAACGACGCCTGGGACGCGGTCACCCACCCCCCGAGCTCGGAAGCGGCCCGACGCGCCAACACGACAGGAGCAGCATCATGACCACAGACGTGAAGACTCCGCCGCCGGCGTCCTCGGAGCCGGAGCCACGGCGCAACGTGCTGCTCAGGGGGCCGCAGACCCGCTGGCCGGTCTTCGTCATCTCGGTCGCCGGGGTGCTGGCGATGGCCCTCTGGGCGCTGCTGGCACCCTCCGCCGCCGAGGACGCGCTGCTGCAGGCCATGGGCAAGGTGACGGCCTGGTTCGGCTGGTTCTACATCGTGCTGGCCACCGTCATCCTGCTCTTCGTCATCGGTCTGGCGATCTCGCGCTACGGCAACATCCGGCTCGGCCCTGACCACTCGCGGCCCCAGTTCTCGACATTCGCCTGGGCCTCGATGCTGTTCGCGGCCGGCATCGGCACCGACGTGATGTTCTACTCCGTCGTCGAGCCGGCCACGCAGTACCTCACCCCGCCCGTCGGTGACGGCAGCACGGTCGGGGCCGCGCGGGAGTCAACCGTGTGGACCCTGTTCCACTACGGCATCTCCGGGTGGGGCATGTACGCCCTGATGGGGATGGCGCTGGCCTACTTCGCCTACCGGATGAACCTGCCGCTTGCGGTCCGCTCGTCGCTCTACCCGGTCTTCGGCAAGCGCATCGACGGCCCCCTGGGGCACGCGGTCGACGTGGCCGCCGTGCTGGGCACCATCTTCGGGGTCGCGACCAGCCTCGGGATCGGCGTGGTCTTCCTCAACGTCGGCCTCAACGTGCTCTTCGACGTGGGAGTCGGCACCGGGGCCCAGATCGGCCTGGTGGTGCTCGCCGTCACGGTGGCGGCAGTCTCGGCCACCACCGGTGTCGACAAGGGCATCCGCTTCCTTTCCCAGCTCAACGTGATCTTGGCGCTGGGGCTGGCCGGCTGGGTGCTGGTGACCGGCAAGACGGGGTTCATCCTCAACGCGGTCGTGATGAACGTCGGTGACTTCGTCCGCTCGTTCCCGGCCAAGACCATGGAGACCTTCGCCTACAGCGACGCCTCGGAATGGATGTCGCTGTGGACGCTGTTCTTCTGGGCGTGGTGGGTCGCCTGGGCCGCTTTCGTCGGGATGTTCCTCGCGCGCATCTCGCGCGGCCGCACCATCCGGCAGTTCGTGGCCGGCTGCCTGATCATCCCGTTCGCCTACATCGTCATGTGGATCTCGATCTTCGGCAATGCCGCGGTCGATCGCATCCGCGGCGGTGACGAGGCCTTCGGCGAGATCGCCACGGACTTCGAGGGGCGCGGTTTCTACGAGCTCCTCCAGGGCTACCCGGCGGCCGGGTTCGTCATCGGCCTCTCGGTGTTCGTGGGGCTGCTGTTCTACGTGACCTCGGCGGACTCCGGCGCCCTCGTCATGGCGAACCTCTCCTCGAGGCTGCGGGGGGCCCAGGACGACGGGGCGGCCTGGATGCGGATCGTGTGGGCGAGCGTCACCGGCCTGCTCACCATCGCGGTCCTGGCCGTGGGAGGGCTCTACGCGTTGCAGTACGCGACCATCATCATGGGGCTTCCGTTCGCCTTCGTGCTGGTGCTGGTCATGGTCGGGCTCTGGAAGGCGCTGCGGGTCGAGGGTCGCCGCGCCGACTCCGGGGTCCACCAGCTGCCGGTGATGCTCTCCGCCCGTTTCGACGAAGGTAGCGACACCTGGCGGGACCGGCTCGCGCGGGCCACCAACTTCGTCGATGTCGACCGGGCCACCGACTACATGCACCGCGTGGTGGAACCTGCGCTCCGCGACGTCGCGGAGGAGCTGAGCACGCAAGGGGTCCAGGCGAGCGTGCGACGACGCGACCTGGGCGATGCAATGGCCGAGGACGACGGCGGACTGCCGAACGACCCGAGCCTGGAGCCCGCGTCCTACGTCGAGCTGCGCACGGAGGCCGACGAGCACCCGTTCGTCTACCGAGTAGAGGTGGCCGAGTCGCCGGTGCCGACGTACGGCGGGCGGATGATCGGTGACCGCGACAAGTACGCCCGCCTCGAGGTGCACCTCGTCGACGGAGGCCAGGACTACGACATCATGGGCTACAGCTCCGGCCAGGTGATCCACGACTGCCTCGACCAGTACGAGCGGCACCTGGAGTTCCTGCGCCTCGGCTGAGGCTCGAGCCACTGGGACCGACGTGCGGATGAGCGTGAATCTCTGGGCCTCGCTCGGAGGAGGCCCAGGAGATGACGATGGCGTTCGTCCCGCCCGCGGACTCACCGCCGGGGGTCTACTGCTGTGTCGTCCTCGACACCTACTCGCGCCGAGCAGCTACGGTCGCTCCAAGACCCCGGTGTTGCATCGACTAGTTGAACCTGCCCAGTTCGGTTCCTGGGCCTTCACCAAGCGGGCCAAGGACCCGGACTGCTTGCGTCGATGGGCATCGGTAACTCCTAGGACAACTCGATGATCGAGGCATTCTGGTCGCGGATGCAGGTTGAGCTACTCGACCGGAAGAGGTGGAACACCCGACTTGAGCTGGCCGACGCGATCTTCGAGTGGCTGGCCCACGTCGGTAGAGTTCGAATGCAACCGCATCATCACAGTGGCATGAGAATCCAAGGGATCTCGACTCCGCGGAAACCCGGGACAGACCACGGCGTCCGGACACTCCGGCCCGTCTCACCGGTTCTGCCCCTGGCCGGCCAGCCATCGTAGTGTTCTTTGAATTGTGGGAGTAATGGGTGAGTAGGAAGAGGGCGTTCGTCCTCGTCGCAGGCGTCGTGAGCCTGCTGGCTGTGCTGGTGGCCTATGCGATTGGCGGGGTGACAGGCGGCTGGGGACCACTCGGTCCCTCGCCGACAGCGGAACCGACCCAGACGCGTCCCACAGCTCTCTCACCGGCCGTCGAGACACGGATCGCGTTCGCCGGAGACACCGGGACCGGGCCGGGGAGCGCGATCGATGCGACCGTCCAAACGATGGTGGAGCAGGACGAGCAGCGACATTACGACGCCTTGGTTCTCCTGGGCGACCTGATCTATCCCGAAGGCGACGGCGGCGAAGTCGACAGCAGTGTCACCGGGGTCTTCGCGCCCGTGACCGGGAGGGGGACACAGCTCCTGCCGGTCCTGGGCAACCACGACTACATGAGCGGCGAACAGGGCGACATCCTCGCGCAACTGGACCGGGATACCACCTGGTACGCACAGGACGTAGGCCTCGCCCGCATCATCGTGCTGGACACCGAACGTGTCGACGACCCAACTCAGACCACATGGCTCGCTGACACCCTGGCCACACCTACAAAGGCTGCCTGGACGATCGTGGCGATGCACAAGCCCGCCTACTCCGCCGGCTACCACGGTTCCGATGAGGAGATTCAACAGGCCTGGGTACCGCTCTTCGAGAAGTACGACGTTCCGCTCGTCATGGCAGGGCACGATCACGACTACCAGCGGTCGATACCGATCAACGGCGTCACCTACGTCGTGACTGGCGGGGCCGCAACATTGCGTCCCACGGGCCGCGAGGACTTCACCGAAGTGAGCACGTCGACCTTGCACTACACCGACCTGCTCCTGGAACCCGACCGCCTGACACTACGAGCCATCGACCAAGGGGGGTCGCAGTTCGACAGCCTCGAACTGACCCGATGAGCGCCACAGCGACGGGGCACCGAGCTCGATCGCTGAAGACCTCCTCAGCCTCCTCAGCGTCTCCACAGAGGCGCCCCGACAGTCTTTGGTCGTCAGGTCGCCACCGGCCTTCTTCATGTCGGCTGAGTGGCGGTAGGTGAACGTGTTGTCCGTCATGATTCGCTCGATGCGGCTGGTGCCCTTGTCTGCGAAGTAGGCGGCTGCGCGTCGTAGGAACGCTGCGCAGGTCGTGCCCTTCTCGTCGGGCAGGATCTCGGAGAAGGCCAACCGGCTGTGGGCCTCGACCAGCGAGTGCACGTAGTCGTAGCCGACCTTCTTGACCTCCATGTGCACCAGCTCGCCTGGACGACTCGCGTTCGTAGCGCTGTTCGGTCTGCTTCGAGGAGCGGATCACTTCACGGGTCATCGGGTCGCACTCGCGCAGGTAGGGCACGCCGTGCCGGCGCAGGATGCGGGCTACGGTGCGCGACGTCACCGACCCCATCCGCCGCGAGGTCGCGGGTCGCGTCGGCGGGGTGCTCTTCGGCGACGGCGACCAGCACGCGAGCTGAAGCCTGAGGGCCGCGACGCACCAATGGAGACTAGAACCGAGACGACGAGATCGCGGGGGAGCCGCATCGCCCTAGGGGCCCGACGCGTGGTGATCCGCATACCTGCAGGTCACCACGCATCTCGGCTGGCGGAGGATGCGGGATTCGAACCCGCGAGGGCGTTAACCCAACCCGCTTTCCAAGCGAGCGCCATAGGCCACTAGGCGAATCCTCCGCGGCAGAGGCTACCGGTCCGGCTGCGCTGGGTGAAACCGAGCGGGACGCCCGAGCCTCGAGTCGGGTGAGCGATCCCGGCCGATGTGGAGGGCGACAGGTCGCTGACCTAGACTCGGGGGCAACCCCCCGTGCGGCAGCACCTTGCCGAATCCCCCAGGGCCGGAAGGCAGCAAGGGCAGGCGAGCTCTGTTGGGTGCGCGGGGGGCCTTTTCATGCCCGGGTGCACGCTCGGGCCGGTTGCTCGGGCAGGTTCCGGAACCGGCCTCGCCCGGCCTTGTGGACAGCCCCCGGACGGGCCTGTCGGGTGTCGGGGCCGACGGTTAGGGTCGGAGGCGTGGAAGCCCCCCTCGCGCTGTACCGGCGCTACCGCCCGGACTCCTTCGCCGCGGTCATCGGTCAGGACCACGTCACCGAGCCGCTGCGGGCCGCGCTGCGCAACAACCGGGTCAACCATGCCTACCTGTTCTCCGGCCCCCGCGGCTGTGGCAAGACCACCAGCGCCCGGATCCTGGCCCGTGCGCTCAACTGCGAGCAGGGCCCTCGCGAGGAGCCGTGCGGCGAGTGTGCGTCGTGCCGCGAGCTCGCGACCGGCGGTCAGGGGTCGATCGACGTCATCGAGATCGATGCCGCGTCCCACGGCGGTGTCGACGACGCCCGCGAGCTGCGCGAGCAGGCGACGTTCCGCCCGATGCGTGACCGCTACAAGATCTACATCATCGACGAGGCGCACATGGTCTCGAGGCAGGGCTTCAACGCGCTGCTGAAGATCGTGGAGGAGCCGCCGGAGCACGTGCGGTTCATCTTCGCCACCACCGAGCCCGACAAGGTGATCGGCACCGTCAGGTCCCGGACCCACCACTACCCCTTCCGCCTGATCCCGCCGAAGGTGCTCTCGGCGTACCTCAGCGAGATCTGCGAGCGCGAGCAGGTCAGGATCGACCCGGCCGCCCTGCCGTTGGTGATCCGCGCCGGTGGCGGGTCGGCCCGGGACACGTTGTCCGTGCTCGACCAGCTGATCGGCAGCGCCGCTGAGGCGGGGGTGAGCTACGAGCTGACGGCCGGGCTGCTCGGTTTCACTCCCGAGACGCTGCTCGACGAGGTGGTCGACGCGCTGGCAGCCCACGACGGCGGTGCGGTGTTCGAAGCAGTCGACCGGGTGATCGAGACCGGTCAGGACCCGGCTCGATTCCTGGACGACCTGCTGCGACGGCTGCGGGATCTCGTGGTGATCGCCGCGGTTCCCGACGCCTCGGTCTCCGGCCTGATCGACGTTCCCGAGGACGCGGCGCAGCGGTTGGTGGAGCAGACCGCCCGGTTCGGGCGCCACGACCTGACGCGCGCCGCCGGAGTGGTCGCCGACGGGCTGGGTGAGCTCAAGGGCACGACCGCCCCGCGCATCCTGCTCGAGCTGATCTGCGCCCGGCTCCTGCTGCCCGGCGCCGACGACAGCGACGCCGGTCTCGCTGCCAGGTTGGACCGCCTCGAGCGGCGGATGTCGATGGCGGGAGCCCAGCCCTCGTCCACACCCTCGCCCCAGGCCTCGCCCCAGCCCCCGGCGCCCGAGGCCCCGCGCGAGACCCGGCACCCCGCGCCGGACCGACCTGCCCCGCCCACCGCTGCGCCACCTCGATCGACCCAGCCGCCCCGGCCTGCGCCGTCGGCACCGCAGGCAGGCCCGGAACCACAGGAGACCCCGGCCGCACCGGGCCAGGCGGGCGCACCTCGGCTGGGGCTGGTCGACATCCGTCGGCTCTGGCCCGACATCTTGGCGCGCGTGGGTCAGCGGCGCCGGATGGCGTGGATCCTGCTCAGCCAGCATGCCCAGGCCATCGGGCTGGAGGACCGGCGCCTCACCCTGGGGTTCAACAACCCCGGAGCGCGGGAGTCCTTCGTGGCCGGCAAGAACGACGAGATCCTGCGCCAGTGCCTGATCGACCTGATCGGCGACGACCTGGCGATCGATGCCGTGGTCGACCAGTCGGCGAAGCCGGGGGCTGCCGCTCCGCCTGCTGCCCGAGAGCCGGCGACGGCGGACTGGGGGCGCAGCGATCCGTCTCCATCCGCTGCGGCCGAGCCTGCCCCGGGGCAGGCACAGCCCGCCGCCACGGCCGGCCAGTCTTCCGGGCACCCTCCCCCGCCCGCGAGCCCGCCGACGCAGGATCGCGGCTCTGACCCCTCGGCTGCCGCGCAGAGTGGCTGGTCCGCCGCACCGGACGACGGGGTGAGTCCCGACGACCGCGACGCCGACCACCTCGACACCGAGGAGCTTCTCGCCCAGCGGCTGGGGGCCCAGCTGATCGAGGAGAGCCCCCGCGACTAGCAACCATCGACCAGGTCCACACCCGAGCACCACAGACAGCCCACGCCCCCTAGGCAGAGCCAGAGGAGAACCCATGACTGACCAACCGATCGGCAACGACCCCAGCGGCGAGCTCGGAGGCGGCGGTGGTGGCTTCGACATGGGAGCCCTGCTCGAGCAGGCCCAGCAGATGCAGCAGCAGATGGTGGCCGCGCAGGAGGAGCTGGCCAACGCCGAGGTCGAGGGCACGGTCGCTGACGGACTGGTGAGCGTCACGGTCAACGGCACCGGCGAGCTGCGCGGGGTCAAGATCCGCCGAGGATCTTTCGACCCCGACGACACCGAGGACCTCGAGGACCTGATCGTCGCCGCCTACCGCGACGCCCGGGCGCGGGCCGATGCACTGGCCGCGGAGACCTTCGGCCCGCTGGCCAGCAGCCTGGGGCCGCTGGGTGGTGGCGACCTCGACAGCGGGAGCGGCGGTCTGGGCGGCCCGTCGCTCGGGTTCTAGAGGGCCCTCGATGTACGAGGGCGTCGTCCAGGATCTCGTCGACGAGCTGGGTCGGCTGCCCGGCATCGGCCCCAAGGGCGCTTCGCGCATCGCGTTCCACCTGCTGCAGGCCGACCAGACCGATGTCCGCCGACTGGCCGACGTGCTGATCAAGGTCAAGGAGACCGCGCGGTTCTGCGAGCAGTGCGGCAACGTCTCCGAGGAGCAGGTGTGCCGCATCTGCCGTGACCCCCGCCGCGACGCCTCGGTGATCTGCGTGGTGGAGGAGCCCAAGGACGTCGTGGCGATCGAGCGCACCAAGGAGTTCCGAGGCCGCTACCACGTGCTGGGCGGCGCGATCTCCCCGATCGACAACATCGGGCCCGATCAGCTGCGGATCCGCGAGCTGATGAGCCGGCTCTCCGACGGAGCGGTCACCGAGGTGATCCTGGCCACCGACCCCAACCTCGAGGGCGAGGCGACCGCGACCTACCTGACCCGCTTCCTCCAACCGCTGGGGTTGCGCGTTTCGCGTCTTGCGAGTGGACTGCCCGTAGGGGGGGATCTGGAGTACGCCGACGAGGTGACCCTGGGGCGCGCTTTCGAGGGAAGGAGAACGGTGCATGGATGAGACCGTTGCGGAGGTGCACGAGGACTTCGGCCAGGCGATCGCCGACCAGGTCGAGTCCTTCCTGATCGCGCTCCGAGAGATCTCCCGCGGCGACGTCAGCGGTGGCCAGGCGATCTCGCTGCTGCTGCTGGAGGTCAGCCAGCTCCTGCTCGCGGGCGGGCGGCTCGGGGTGCAGGTCGACTTCCCGCGTCCGGAGGCCTACGAGCCCGACGCCGGTCCCGATCCCGACCTCGACGAGATGCGTCACCGGCTCGGGCTGCTCCTGGAGGGCGTCGACGCCTACACCGTCAACTTCGACCCGTACTCCGACCCGCCGGACCTGGTCTCCTCGCTGTTGTCGGACGACCTCACCTCGATCGCTTCGACCGTCGCCCACGGGCTGCGCCACTTCAAGAGCGGCCGGATGGGGGAGGCGCTGTGGTGGTGGCAGTTCTCCTACGTCGCGTCGTGGGGCAACGAGGCCAGCGGCGTGCTGCGGGCGTTGCAGTCGGTGGTCACCCACGACCGGCTCGACTCCGAGCTGCCCAGCGAGGCCGACGTGCTGGCCGACGTCGTCCAGGTCTTGGACGACTGAGCCCCGACCACCGAGCCTGGACCACCGAACCTGGACCACCGAACCCGCGGTGAGGCTCGCGGGCTCCGCAGAGCGGAACGGATTCGAGGCCCGCACGCACTCGCCGGTACCCTGAGCACGGTCGTCGCAGCAGCGCGGCGTACCGGTGAGGGAGCCCCCGAAGTGGAAGGACCGGCCGTGGGCATTGTCGTGCAGAAGTACGGCGGCTCGTCCGTCGAGGACGCGCAGGGGGTCAAGCGGGTCGCGCAGCGCATCGTCGACGCCAAGCGCAACGGACACCAGGTGGTCGTGGTCGTCTCGGCGATGGGGGACTCCACCGACGAGCTGCTCGACCTGGCCCAGCAGGTCGCACCGATGCCACCCCCGCGCGAGCTGGACATGCTGCTCACCGCGGGTGAACGGATCTCGATGGCGCTGCTCGCCATGGCCGTGGGCAACCTGGGCCACGAGGCCCGTTCGTTCACCGGGAGCCAGGCGGGTGTGATCACCGACGGCACGCATGGCAAGGCCAAGATCATCGACGTCACCCCCGGCCGGATCCAGGCTGCCCTGGACGAGGGGGCGATCGCGATCGTCGCCGGCTTCCAAGGAGTCAGCCAGGGCACCAAGGACGTGACCACGCTGGGGCGCGGCGGCTCCGACACCACCGCCGTGGCGCTGGCCGCCGCGCTGCGCGCGGAGGTCTGTGAGATCTACAGCGACGTCGACGGGGTCTTCACCGCCGACCCGCGGATCGTGCCATCGGCGCAGCGGCTGGACCAGGTCTCCTACGAGGAGATGCTGGAGATGGCCGCCTGCGGCGCCAAGATCCTGCACCTTCGCTGCGTGGAGTACGCCCGGCGCTACGACATCCCGATCCACGTGCGGTCCTCGTTCAGCAAGCTCGACGGCACCTGGATCTCCGACCACCCGAACCACGACGCAGAGAGTGACAGCATGGAACAGGCCATCATCGCCGGAGTCGCCCACGACCGTTCGGAGGCCAAGATCACGGTGGTCGGTGTGCCGGACAAGATCGGTGAGGCCGCTGCCATCTTCGACGCCGTCGCTGCCGCGGACACCAACCTGGACATGATCGTGCAGAACGTCTCCGCTGCCGCGACCAACCTGACCGACATCTCGTTCACGCTGCCGCGCAGCGACGGCCAGACCGCGATGGCGGCCCTGGCCCGGATCAAGGACTCGGTGGGCTACGACTCCTTGCTCTACGACGACCGGATCGGCAAGATCTCGCTGATCGGGGCCGGGATGCGCTCACACCCGGGCGTCACCGCGAAGTTCTTCAACGCGCTGGCGGGCGCGGGGGTCAACATCGAGATGATCTCGACCTCGGAGATCCGGATCTCCGTGGTGGTCGACGAGATCCAGGTGGACGACGCCGTGCGCGCCGCACACGCCGCCTTCGACCTCGACTCCGAGCAGGTCGAGGCCGTGGTCTACGGCGGCACCGGCCGGTGAGCGCGATGAGTCCCGCTTCCCCCGTCCGTCCGCTCAGTGTCGGGATCGTCGGTGCCACGGGCCAGGTCGGCGTCGCGATGCGCGCCATCCTGCTGGAGCGCGGCTTCGCGGTCGACGAGCTGCGCTTCTTCGCCTCCTCGCGTTCTGCCGGCACCACGCTCGCCTGGGGCGATCGGGCCGTGGTCGTGGAGGACGCTGACACCGCCGACCCCTCCGGCCTGGACGTGGCCCTCTTCTCGGCCGGTGCGAGCACCTCGCGCGCGCTGGCGCCGCGGTTCGCCGAGGCCGGGGTCACGGTCGTGGACAACTCCTCGGCCTGGCGCATGGACCCCGACGTGCCCCTGGTGGTCAGCGAGGTCAACCCGCAGGCCATCCACGAAGCGCGCAAGGGGATCATCGCGAACCCCAACTGCACCACGATGGCAGCGATGCCCGTGCTCAAGCCGTTGCACGACGAGGCGGGCCTGGTGCGGCTGGTGGCCAGCACCTACCAGGCGGTCTCCGGCAGCGGTGTCGCCGGAGTGCGCGAGCTCGCCGGCCAGCTCGGTGCGACCGACGACCCGACCCCGCTCGCCTATGACGGGTCGGCGGTGGAGCTGCCGGCGCCGGAGAAGTACGTCGCGCCGATCGCGTTCAACGTGCTCGCGATGGCCGGGTCGCTCGTCGAGGACGGCAGCGGGGAGACCGACGAGGAGCAGAAGCTGCGCAACGAGTCGCGCAAGATCCTCGACATCCCCGACCTGCGGGTCTCCGGCACCTGCGTGCGGGTGCCGGTCTTCACCGGACACTCGCTCTCGATCAACGCGGAGTTCGCCTCGGCCCTGCCCGCCAAGCGGGCGTTGGAGCTGCTCGCCGATGCCCCGGGGGTGGCGGTCGTCGACGTGCCGACACCGCTGCAGGCGGCCGGCCGCGACCCGTCGTACGTCGGTCGGGTGCGTCAGGACCAGTCGGTCGAGGGCGAGCGCGGGCTGACCCTCTTCGTGAGCAACGACAACCTGCGCAAGGGCGCAGCACTCAACACGGTGCAGATCGCCGAGCTGGTGGCCGCGTCCAAGAGCTCCTGAGCCCGCCCGAGTCTGAGCGGAGACGCCTGCTCGCAACCCAGCCCGGTCGGCAGCGTCGTGGCACCATGTCGCCATGGCACGCCCCCTGCCCCGGATCGCCCAAGTCGTGCTGGACACCACAGATGCCCGCGCTCTGGCGGAGTTCTACCGACAACTGTTCGGTCTGGAGTACCGACCGGGCGACGAGCCTGATGCTCACGGCGGTGGCGGCGCGGACCTGGAGTGGTTGGTGCTGCGCAACCCCCACGGCGGCCCACAGCTGGCGTTCCAGCAGACCGAGGGGGTGCGGGCTTCGTCCTGGCCCGCGGCCGAGGTGCCGCAGATGCTGCACCTGGACACCGTCGTGTCCTCGATCGAGGAGCTGCACAGCGCGCACGCCCATGCGATGTCGTTGGGGGCGCGTGTGCTCCTGGACCGTACCGACGACGAGGAGGAGCCTCTCTTCGTCTACGCCGACCCCGCCGGACACCCCTTCTGCATCTTCGTCGGCTAGCGCGACCTGGGAGTCGCTCAGCGGACGTCGTGCGGCTCGGGGCCTTCCTCGTCCAAGATGTCCTCGTCGAAGTGACTGACGATCCACTGCGCCAGCGCGAAGGTGACCGCGCACAGCACCGGGGCCACGAAGATCATCCAGGGCTCGAGCAGGCTGGGGAGCAGGACGACGAGGCAGACCGCGACGAACATCGCGACACCGAGGAAGCTCAGCCCTCCCGGGTCCGGGACGTCCATCTGGCGCAGTGCTGCTGCTCCGCCGAGGATCATCAGGACCACGACGGCCAGGAGCACGAACAGTCCGGGCCCGCCGCAGGAGTCGGTGCCCGTGACCAGCTCACACCCGAGCAGGCTGGCGAAGGTCAGCGCGACCGCGGCCAGCCCGACCACGGCACCGACGAGGATCGCAGCCAGCGGGGGAGCGAGCGCGGGTAGTGGGATGTCGAGGCGGGGCTTCTTCGGGGCGTCGCCGGGCGCGGTCCTCGAGCCGGCATCAGGGGCGGGGTCCGAGGTCGCTGCCGCCGGCTGTTCGGCCAGCGTTCGCGTGGCGCCGGTCTTCTGGGCCGCAGGTGCCGACTGGGTGGCCGGCGCGGAGGCCGAGGCCGCGGGCTCACGCGCGGGCGCGGGCTCCTGGCTCGATCCGGGGGCGGGGGCGGCGCTGCTCGCCTCCGCACCGGGCTCGGGCTCAGGTGTTGGGGCCGGCTCGGGCGTTGGGGCGGGCTCAGACCCGGGGTCGGACTCTGGCTTCTTCTTCCGGCGGAAGAGTGAGAGCTCCAGCTTCTCGGTCTCGGGGTCCTTCTCGGCCATAGGGGCAGTCTGCCACGGCGCGGCCGGTTGCGGAGAGACTGACAGCGCACCCAAGGGGTGGTCCGGCACGGAATCCGCCGGCGCGGGCAGTGCACTTCTCAGGACCCCGGATCTCGTGGGAGATCCGGGGTCCTGAGACATCACAATGGTCGGGCTGACAGGATTTGAACCTGCGGCCTCCTCGTCCCGAACGAGGCGCGCTACCAAACTGCGCCACAGCCCGATGAGCGCTGGCGAGTCTAACCGAGGCGCAACCCTCGGGCGGAGTCGGGGCGAGGCTCGCTCCAGCCCTCAGGTCCGCGCCGTCAGGGTCAGCAGGCTGGCGGCCGGTCGACAGCAGAACCTGGCCACCGCGTACGGCGAGGTCCCGGCTCCGGGACAGACGTGCAACCACGCCGTGCCGGGGCGTGCAGGATCACCATCGGCGGGGTGGGTGCTCAGGCCGCCGGCGCGGCCCCGGTCGAGGTCACAGTTGGTGACCAGAGCCTGTCGCCCGGGCAGGCACAGCTGCCCGCCATGGGTGTGACCGGCCAGGATTGCGTCGTACCCGTCGTCGCGGAACTGATCCAGCACCCGCAGGTAGGGCGCGTGGGCGACCCCGAGCCTCAGGTCCGCCGCTGCATCCGCGGGCCCGGCCACCGCGGTCAGGTCGTCGTAGCCGAGGTGCGGGTCGTCCACGCCGGCGAACGCGATCCGGACCCCCTTCACCGTGAGCTGGTCGCGACGGTTGGTCAGCTCGAGCCACCCGGCGTCACCGAAGCGGGTCACCATCTCGCGCCAGGGCAGCTGCGGGGTGTGGGTGGCGCGGTTGCCGTTATCGGGAAGCAGGTACCTCACCGGGTTGCGGAGGGTGGGCGCGAAGTAGTCGTTGGACCCCTGCACGAACACCCCGGGCAGATCCAGCAGGGGGCCGAGTCCCTCGATCAGCGGGCCGACGGAGTCACGGTGTGCCAGGTTGTCCCCGGTGTCGACGACCAGATCGGGGCGCAGGTCCCGCAACGAGGCCAGCCACTGCCGCTTGCGCTGCTGGTACGGCGTCAGGTGCAGGTCACTGATGTGGAGCACTCGCAGGTCAGGCGCGCCGGGCGGCAGGACCGGCACGGTCTCGTGCAGCAGCGTGAACCAGCGCGCCTCCCACCAGGCGTAGCCCAGGCCCGCCGCTCCCAGGCCGGTCAGACAACCGGCGGTGCGAGTCCTGCGCCGGCGGGTGCGGTCGGGTCGGACCGGTGAGGAGTAGACCACTGGCTCAGGCTGCCACAATGTGACGCATGAGTGCTCTGAAGGACCGGCTGCGCGCTGACCTGACCGCTGCCATGAAGGCTCGCGAGGAGCTGCGCACCTCCACGCTGCGGATGGTGCTCGCGGCGGTCTCCAAGGCCGAGGTGTCCGGCAAGGTGGCCCGGGAGCTCAGCGACGACGAGGTCGTCGGCGTGCTCACCTCGGAGTCCAAGAAACGACGCGAGGCTGCCACCGCCTACGACGACGCCGGTCGCGCGGAGTCTGCCGCCCAGGAGCGGGCCGAGGCGCAGATCATCGGCGACTACCTTCCCGAGCAGCTCGACGAGGCCGAGATCGCCGAGATGGTGCGGGCTGCGATCGAGCAGTCAGGGGCAGGCGCCGACGGCATGAAGGCCATGGGGCGCGTGATGGGCATGGTCCAGCCGAAGGTCAAGGGCCGCGCCGACGGCGGTGTCGTGGCCGCCGAGGTACGCCGCCAGCTCGGCTAGCACCTGGTGCACCCCGACTCAGCCGCCGCCGCCGCGTTTCTTGGCGGGAGTGCCGTCGGAGATGTAGAGGGTCACCAAGGTGCCGGTGCCGACGCGCGCCCCGCTCACCGGGTTGGTGTAGGCGACGCTGTCCTTGGGCAGGTCGGAGTCGACATAGCTGCCGATGTTGGGCACGAAGCCCGCCTCGCGCAGCCGCTCGGCGGCATCGGCGGAAGGGTCGCCGGTGACGTCGGGGACGTTCACGATGCGGCCGAGGATCGCAGTCGGGTCGGGAGTCACGAAGTCCTGGTCGGGCAGCAGGTCGACGATCGCCTTCATCGCGTCGCCCCACATCGGTCCGGCCTGGGTCGAGCCGAACGCCCGGCTGATGTACTGCCCGCCGACGTACTGCCCGTTGAGCGTGATCGGGCGGCCCAGGCTGTTGGCGCCGGCGATCATCGCCGCGGTCGTCATGTTGGGCGTGTAGCCCATGAACCACACCGCCATGTTGTCGTTGATCGTGCCGGTCTTGCTGGCGGAGGGCTGGTTCAGGGCCAGCCCGGCTCCGTAGCCGAAACCGCCGGGCTCCTGCACGCCGCGCAGCACCTCGTTGACCGCGTCGGCCACGGGCGCGGGCAGCACCTGGCGACACGTCGGCGGGTAGTCGGCGATCACCTCGCCGTCCGAGTCGAGGATCTGGGTCACCGGCTGGGGCTCGCAGTACTCCCCGCGAGCGGCGAAGGTGGCGTAGGCGCCGGCCATCGAGAGCGGGTTGGTGCTGGTCACGCCCAGGGTGAAGGGAGCCACGACGTCACGTTCGGGGACGTCGATGCCCATGTCGCGGGTGAGCGTGACCGGGTCGCACAGGCCGGTGCGGGCCTCGAGCTGGGCGAAGAAGGTGTTGACCGACTGCCGCGTGCCGGTGATCAGGTTGAAGGTGCCCGAGCCGGTGGAGTTCTCCGGTGACCAGACCTCGGTGCTGTTCAGCGGCCCTTCACAGGTCATGAACTGGGTGCCGGGGATCGAGATGCTCTGCGGGGCGTAGATCGAGGTCGAGAGCGGGATGCCCTGCTTGATCGCTGACGCGAGCACGAAGGCCTTGAACGTCGAGCCCGCCTGGAACCCTCCGGAGTCGCCGTACTCCGGCGGGACCACGTAGTTCAGGAAGGTGAAGCCCTTCGCCTTGTCCGGCCCCATCGGGCGGGACTGGGACAGCGCCCGGACCTCGCCGCTGCCGGGCTCCACCATCGCCAGCCCGCCGATCGCCTGGTCGGTGGGATTGACGTGCGAGCGCACCGAGCGGTCCGAGGCCCGCTGCATCTTCTGGTTGATCGTGGTCTTGATGGTCAGGCCGCCGCCGAAGAGCAGCCGACGCCGGTCCGCGACCGTCTCCCCCAGCTGTGGGTCCTGGAGCAGCCACTCGCGCACGTAGTCGCAGAAGAACTCACCGGTGACCCCGACGCAGCCGTTGCGCGCGGCGCGCACCTTCAACCCCAACCCCTTGCCGGTCGCGTTGCGCGCCCTCTTCTCAGGGATCACGTTGAGCTCGCGCATCCGCTCGATGACCGTGTTGCGTCGGGCGGTGGCCTCGGTGGGGTAGTCAGTGGGGTCGTAGCGCGAAGGGTTCTTGACCAGCCCGGCGAGCAGCGCCGACTGCCGCAGGCTGAGCTTGCTCGCACTCCTGGAGAAGAAGTGCCGCGCCGCGGCCTCGATGCCGTAGGCGCCGTCCCCGAAGTAGACGACGTTGAGGTACCGCTCGAGGATCCAGTCCTTGGAGTACTTGCGCTCGAAGGCGACCGCGTAGCGCAGCTCGTCCCACTTGCGTTGGTAGGTGTCGGCTGTGGCGGCGGCGATCTGGTTCTTGGTCTCGGCCTGGTTGACCAGGGTCTGCTTCACCATCTGCTGGGTGATCGAGGAGCCCCCCTGCACCACCCCGGAGTTGGCCTGGTTGGTGATGAAGGCACGCATCGTGCCCCGCAGGTCGAGCGCGCCGTGCTGGTAGTAGCGGTAGTCCTCGATCGCCAGGATGGCCTTGCGCATGATCGGCGCGACCTCGTCGAGCCGGACGTTGACCCGGTTCTGGTCGTACCACGTCGCCACTCGCTTGCCGTTGGCGTCGAGCAGGTTGGTGCGCTGGGCCAGCGGCGCCGCCTCGAGGTCCTCGGGCAGGTCCTCCAGGCTCTCGGAGACCCCGTCGGCGCCGATGCCGGCCACCGCGACGAAAGGGATCGCCAGGCCGGCGACGAGAAGTCCGGCGAGCGCGGAGACCGCGAGCATCACCCCGAGGTGGGAGAGCACCGAGGCAGCACTCAAGTCTTGGTCACGACGGGGCATGGCCCCAGGGTACGCGACCGGGGTGAGCCCAGATCCGGCGCGGCCTTATCTCAAGGCTGGGTGAAATACAAACCTGTGATTTCTGCGCACCCATTCCGGGGCTAGTCCGAAATGATCAGGGACGGTCCCAAAATGCTCGCCACACCAGTCACAGAAACAACATGGATGTCATTCCGTCACAACCCGGTAAGGTCATTCGGGCCAAAGGTCCGTCGATTGGGAGAGGCGCGTAGCCCACAATGACTAAATGCATCTCCCCCCCTCGTGTCTATTCACGGGAGTCATTGTTCTTTACATTCGTCACTGGAGACTTTCTCCAGCCCCTGTTTGGGAGAACAGGACACATGAAAAGGGATACGCAGCTATGACGTGGAACGACGACTGGGCGTCGCAAGCACAGTGCAAGGGCAGCAGGCCGGACGAGCTCTTTGTGCGCGGTGCTGCGCAGAACAAGGCCAAGCAGCTGTGCGGCGGGTGTCCCGTGCGCACCGAATGCCTCGCAGAGGCTCTGGACAACCAGATCGAATGGGGTGTCTGGGGCGGTATGACGGAGCGTGAGCGCCGGGCGATCCTGCGCAAGCGCCCCAACGTGACCTCGTGGCGCCGCATCCTGGAGACCGCTCAGAGCGATCACTCCTTCGTGGTCACCTCGCGCTCACTCGGCGCCTGAGCAACCGCGCCACCACGGCGATCGCCGCGCCACTCAGCGGGCGAGGATCTCGCCCACCCGTCGCAACCCCTCCAGGTCGTGGACGTCGGTGGGCAGGGCAGGCACCATCACGGTCGACACGTGCGGGTGGGCCGCTGAGAAACGCTGGCGCAGGTGCTGCTCGCGAGCCACGCGACGCATCCGGTCTGCGTGCAGGCGCAACAGTCCTGCGGTGGTGCTGTCGGCGTCGCGGTCGGTGAGGGACTCAGCGACAGTGACTGCCTGCTCCACGCTGAGACCCTCCAGCGGCATGGTGCCGCGGTTGACCACCAGCCCGGCCAGCGGCATGTCCTCCTCGTCCAGACGCTCCACGAAGTACGTCGCCTCGCGCAGCGCGTCCGGCTCGGGCGAGGCGATCACCAGGAAGGCCGTCTCGCGGGTCTGGAGCATGTCGTAGGTCTGTTGGGCCCGGTTGCGAAAGCCGCCGAAGAGGGTGTCGAAGGCGGCGACGAACATCTGGAGGTCCTTGAGCACCTGCGCACCCACGATCTTGGCCATCGTGTTGGTCACGGTGCTGATCCCGACGCTCATCAGCTTGGTCGGTCCCTTGGCCGGCGCCAGGAGCAGCCGCATGAAGCGACCGTCGAGGAAGCCGGAGAGCCGCTCCGGGGCATCGAGGAAGTCCAGTGCCGAGCGGGCCGGGGGAGTGTCCACCACGATCAGGTCCCAGCGTCCGCTGGCCCGCGCATGGTCGCGCAGATGGCTCAGCTTCTCCATCGCCATGTACTCCTGGGTGCCGGCGAAGGAGCTGGACAGGGTGACGTAGAAGGGGTTGTTGAGGATCTGCTGGGCCTTCTCAGCGCTTGCCTGGGCCAGCACCACCTCGTCGAAGGTGCGCTTCATGTCCAGCATCATCGCGTCGAGCGACCCACCCTCGGAGTCGTCGACCCCCGGCACCGGCCTCGGCTCGTTGTCCAGCTTCTCGATCCCCATCGACTGCGCCAGGCGCCGCGCCGGGTCGATGGTGAGGACGACGACCTTGCGCCCCATCTCCGCAGCGCGCAACGCCAGGGCGGCCGAGGTGGTGGTCTTGCCGACGCCGCCGGCGCCACAGCACACGATCACCTGGGTCCCCGGATCCCCCAGCAGGGCATCGACGTCGAGGTGGGGTGCGTCGTGACTGCGACCGGCCAACGGACCGACGCGCGGGTGCTCGTTCCTGCTCATGCCATCCCCTGCTCTCGCAAGTCCTCGGCGAGCTCGTAGAGCCCGCCCAGGTCGATGCCTCCGGCGAGTCGGCGCAGCTCATAGGTGGGCACCCCGAGCTCGGCGATCCGTTTGCGTTGCCGATCCTCGAGGTCGCGACGCTCGGCGTAGGCCATGGCCTCCTCGACGAGACCGTCGACCAGCTGCTCGGTCGGTTTCAGGCCCGCGGCCCTCAGCTCCTTGCCGATCGCGTTCGTCGAGAGCTTGCCCAGTCGGGCCTGCTCACGTGACCTGTCGTCGAGCTCTTCGGAACGGGTGAGGTTCACGACCACCCCGCCCATGGGCAGCGAGCTGCGTTTCAGCTCCGCGATGCCGTCCGAGGTCTCCTGGACCGGCATGTCCTCCAGGACCGTGACGAGGTGGACCGCCGTACGGCGCGAGGTGAGCAGGTTCATGACCCGCTGGGTCTGCCCCTTGACCATGCCGACCTTCGCCAGCTCACCGAACTCCCCGTTGACGTTGAGGAACTGCGCGATGCGACCCGTGGGGGGCGCATCCAGCACCACCGCGTCGTACTGCCGGGCCCCCTTGTTGCGCGAGTTGCGCTCCACGGCCTCGAAGACCTTGCCGGTCAGCAACACGTCCCGCAGGCCGGGCGCGACCGTGGTGGCGAAGTCGAGCACCCCGAAGCGGTCGAGGATCCGGCCGGTGCGCGACCCCATCCGGTAGTAGAGCTGGATGTACTCCAGCATCGCGGACTCGGCGTCGACGGCCATGGCGTAGACGTCACCGCCGTCGTCGGGCCCCTGGGCGATGCGGCGCTCCTTGTAGTCCAGGGGTGGGAGGTCGAAGAGCTGGGCGAGGCCCTGGCGGCCCTCGACCTCACACAGCAGGATCTGCTTCCCACGAGAGGCGAGCGCGAGCGCCAACGCCGCAGCGACCGTGGTCTTGCCCGTGCCTCCCTTGCCGCTGACGACGTGCAGGTCCACCCGCGGCCAGTCGCCGACCCGTCCACGGGTCGCCCTGGCCGGGGTCTGGTTCGCGCTGGTTTCGTCGTCTTCGGGGGTCACGACACTCGAGCGTATCGGCCCGGGGGCAGCCTCGGGTCCGGACCGTGAGGCATGTGGCCAACCACTCACGTGGGGAGGCGTCGCGGCGTGGGCCGGTCTAGTGTGACCGGCATGGACAAGGTCGTTTCCAGCGCTGTCGAAGCGGTCTCCGACATCCGCGACGGCGCATCCCTCGCCGTCGGGGGGTTCGGACTCTGCGGCATCCCCTCGACCCTGATCGAGGCGTTGCTCGCCGCCGGGGTGAAGGACCTCGAGGCGGTCTCGAACAACTGCGGCGTCGACGACTGGGGTCTGGGCCTGCTGCTCGCGCAGAAGCGGATCCGGCGGATGGTCTCCTCCTACGTCGGGGAGAACAAGGAGTTCGCGCGGCAGTACCTCTCCGGTGAGCTGGAGGTGGAGCTGACCCCGCAGGGCACCCTCGCCGAGCGGATGCGAGCCGGGGGCTCTGGGGTCGCGGCGTTCTTCACCGTGACCGGGGTGGGCACCCAGGTCGCCGAGGGGGGCCTCCCGTGGCGCTACGCCGGAGACGGCTCGGTCGCCGTGGCCTCACCGCGCAAGGAGGTGCGCAGCTTCGACACCGCCGACGGGACGAGGGAGTTCGTCCTGGAGCGGGCGATCACCTGTGACTTCGGGCTGGTGCGCGCCTGGAAGGGCGACAGGCACGGCAACCTCGTCTACCGGGAGTCCGCGCGCAACTTCAACCCACTGGCAGCGATGTCCGGGCGGGTGAGCATCGCCGAGGTCGAGGAGCTGGTGGAGCCAGGGGACCTCGACCCGGACTCGATCCACACCCCGGGGGTCTTCGTGCAACGCGTGGTTGCCCTGACCCCGGAGCAGGCGGCGGACAAGCGGATCGAGAAGCGCACCACCCGACCCCGCCAGGCGTCGGCTGAGCCTGTCGAGACCATCGACGGAGAGGTGCGCTGACATGCCGTGGAGCAGGGAGCAGATGGCGGCACGGGCCGCCTCGGAGCTGACGGACGGCTCGTACGTCAACCTCGGCATCGGTCTGCCGACCCTGGTGCCCAACTACGTCGACGACGACGTCGAGCTGGTGCTCCAGAGCGAGAACGGCATCCTCGGCGTCGGCGCCTACCCCTACGACGACCAGGTCGATCCCGACCTCATCAACGCGGGCAAGGAGACGGTCACGCTGCGTCGCGGTGCCTCGTTCTTCGACTCCGCGACCAGCTTCGGAATGATCCGTGGCGGCAAGATCGACGCAGCCATCCTCGGGGCGATGCAGGTGTCGCGGACCGGTGACATCGCCAACTGGATGATCCCCGGCAAGATGGTCAAGGGCATGGGCGGCGCCATGGACCTCGTCCACGGGGCCAAGCGCGTGATCGTGCTGATGGAGCACCTTGCCCGCGACGGCTCCTACAAGCTGGTCGAGGACTGCTCCCTCCCGCTGACCGGCAAGGCCGTGGTGCAGCGGATCATCTCCGACCTGGCCGTGGTCGACGTGACCGACGAGGGGTTGCGGCTGGTCGAGCTGGCCCCCGATGTCACCAGGGAACAGGTGGAGGAAGCCACCGAGCCGCCACTGCTGTCGTAGACGCCGCTCGCCCGCGCGACCCCTTGCCCTTGCTCATCTAGGCTCGCCCCATGACCAAATGGGAATACGTCACTGTCCCTGTGCTCGTGCACGCCACCAAGCAGATCCTCGACACCTGGGGTGAGGACGGCTGGGAGCTCGTCCAGATCGTCCCGGGGATGAATCCCGAGAACCTCGTCGCCTACCTGAAGCGACCCAAGCCATGACCTCGCCCTTCTCCGAGCTCGCACGACTCGGAGTCGAGCTGCCCGAGGTCGCGCGGCCGGTCGCCGACTACGTCCCCGCGGTCCGGACCGGTGACCTGGTCTTCACCGCCGGCCAGCTGCCGATGCGAGGTGGCGAGCTGATCACCACCGGCAAGGTGGGGGGCAAGGTCAGCCCGGAGCAGGCCGCCGACTGTGCCCGGCAGTGCGCGCTGAACGCCCTGGCCGCGGTCAACTCGGTGGTCTCCCTCGACGGCGTACGCCGCGTGGTCAAGGCCGTGGTGTTCGTCGCCTCCGAACCCGACTTCACCGGTCAGCCGACAGTGGCCAACGCCACCTCCGAGCTGCTGGGGGAGGTCTTCGGTGAGGAGGGCCGTCACGCCCGCTCCGCGGTCGGGGTGAGCGTGCTGCCGCTGGACGCTCCCGTCGAGGTCGAGCTGGTGGTCGAGATCGAGGTCGAGGGCGCCTGAGTGGATCCCACGCGTCGCCTGCCCGAGGAGTTCACCCGGCACGTGCAGGCGTTCATGGACAGCGGGACCCAGCCGGTGACGGCCAAGGACGCGAGCACCGTCGTGCTGCTCCGGGGCGGTGACGGACGACCGGGCGGGGTCGAGGTCTACCTGCTGCGGCGGGTCGACCAGATGGCGTTCGCCGGTGGCTTCTGCGTCTTCCCCGGCGGGGGCGTCGACCCTCGTGACTTCGACCAGGAGATCGCGTGGGCGGGGCCGACCGCGCAGGAGTGGGCAGGGCTGCTGGAGACCTCGACCTCGCACGCCCGGGCGCTGGTGTGTGCGGCGGTGCGGGAGACCTTCGAGGAGTCCGGGGTGCTCCTGGCCGGTCCCACCGCGGACTCGGTCGTCGCGGACACCACCGGTGAGGAGTGGGAGGAGGACCGCCGAGCCCTGGAGGCACGCGAGCTGAGCTTCACCGACTTCCTGCGCCGCCGCGACCTGGTCGTGCGCTCGGACCTGCTGAGCTGGTGGGGGTCATGGATCACGCCGATCTTCGAGCCGCGCCGCTACGACACCCGCTTCTTCGTGGCCGCACTTCCGCAGGGCCAGGTGACCCGGGACGTCTCCACCGAGTCCGACCAGGTGGTGTGGCTGCGGGTGCGCGACGTGATCCACGAGGTCGACGAGGACCGGATGGCGATGCTGCCACCGACCTACGCCACCTGTCTGGAGCTCTATGACTCGCTCACCGTCCAGGACGCGCTGGGCTCGGCCGAGACCAAGGACCGCTCGCCGATCCTGCCCGAGATGCAGGTCGACGAGGTCGGCGGCTACCTGCACCTTCCCGACCGCCTCGTGGCCCTCGGCGACGCCGTTCACCGGACGGGGGGCGAGCGGTGAATCCCGACTGGCAGGGCGGCAGCTTCGGCCCGCGCGCGCAGTGCGTGCTGGCTCCCAACCCGAGCATCATGACGCTGGACGGCACCAACACCTGGGTGCTCAAGGAGCACGAGGGCGCACGTGCGGTCGTCATCGACCCGGGACCACTGGACGATTCCCACCTCGACGCGGTCGTGGAGCAGGCGGGCCACGTCGGCGTGGTGCTGCTGACCCACGGCCACCTCGACCACTCCGAGGCGGCGAAGGCTTTCGGAGAACGGGTGGGCGCCCCGGTGCGTGCTCTCGACCCGGCTCACCGGCTGGGCGGGGAGGGCCTGCGCGACGGGGACGTGGTCGGGCTCGACGGGCTGGAGCTGCACGTCGTCGGGACGCCGGGGCACAGCTCGGACTCGCTCAGCTTCGTGCTGCCGGCCGAGGACGCGGTCCTGACCGGTGACACCGTTCTGGGCCGGGGGACCACCGTGGTCGCCCACCCCGATGGCCGGCTCGGGGCCTACCTGGACTCCTTGCGCCGGCTCCACGCCCTGGCCGAGGAGCAGGAGCTCCGGCAGGTATGGCCGGGCCACGGTCCGGTGATCGGTGATGCGCTCGCCGTGCTCGACTTCTACCTCGCACACCGCAAGGAGCGGTTGGAGCAGGTGCGGGCCTCGCTCGACGTCCTGGGCGCCGACGCCTCGGCCCGTGCGGTCGTCGAGCACGTCTACACCGATGTCGACCCGGTCCTCTGGGGCGCCGCCGAGCTCTCGGTGCGTGCTCAGCTGGACTACCTGCGCGCGGGCCCGGGGGCAGGGCCCCACCCAGCGTCTCGACGCTGAGCACCACCGCGGAGCCCCCACCCGTGCCGTACGGCGACAAGTCGTGGCGCCCCGGGCTCCGGGAGAGGTGGATCAGCGGGCGCGGCGACGCATCCGCTCGATGTCGATGATCACGACCGAACGGGGCTCGAGCCGCAACCAACCGCGCGAGGCGAAGTCCGCCAGTGCCTTGTTGACCGTCTCGCGGGAGGCGCCGACCAGCTGGGCCAGCTCCTCCTGGGTGAGGTCGTGGTGGACGTGCACCCCGTCGTCGGCGACCCGGCCGAAGCGGTCGGCAAGGTCCAGCAGGGCCTTGGCCACTCGACCGGGGACGTCGGAGAAGACCAGGTCGGCCACCACGTCGTTGGCACGGCGAAGCCGGTGGGCCAGCTGGGCGAGCAGCCCCTTGGCCACGTCGACGCGCCCGTCGAGCCACCGCAGCAGGTCGTCGTGCGACAGGGAGTAGAAGGCCACGTCGGTCACGGCCGTGACCGTGGCCGAGCGGGGGCCGGGGTCGAAGAGCGAGAGCTCGCCGAACATCTGGCCGGGCCCGAGGATGGCCAGCAGGTTCTCGCGGCCGTCGCTGGAGGTGCGGCCGAGCTTCACCTTGCCGTCGGCGACGATGTAGAGCTTGTCGCCGGAGTCGCCCTCGTGGAAGAGGACCTCTCCCCGGCGGAGCCGGATCGTGCTCAGCGACCCGCGCAGCGACTCTGCGGCCTCGTCGTCGAGCGCGCTGAAAAGGGGTGCCTGACGCAACACGTCAGATTCCACGATGCCTCCTCGTCCGGGGGTGTCTCACGTCACATCCTGGCGCATGAGGCGGATCGGCGCGAACCAGGAGGCAAATCCGGCGCTCAGCGCGATCACCCCCGGCCGTAGTCTGGGGCCCGTGCCGCGCCGTACCTCCACCGAGACAGCCACCGCTGCGGCGCCGCCGCGGCCGGACACCAGCCTGGTGCGACGCGCCCGCAAGATCCACCGGGTGCTCGCCGAGACCTACCCCGATGCGCGCTGTGAGCTGGACTTCGCGACGCCCTTCGAGCTGCTCGTCGTGACGGTGCTGAGCGCCCAGACCACCGACCGCCGGGTGAACGCGGTGAGCCCGACGCTGTTCGCGGCGTTCCCCGATGCCGTCGCGCTGGCCTCGGCGGACCGGGAGGACGTGGAGCGGATCATCCAGCCGACGGGGTTCTTCCGCGCCAAGACCGAGGCGATCATCAAGCTCTCGCAGGCCCTGGTGGAGCGGTACGACGGGGAGGTGCCGGGCAAGCTTGCCGACCTGGTCACCCTGCCCGGGGTCGGGCGCAAGACCGCGAACGTCGTCCTGGGCAACGCCTTCGACGTCCCGGGGATCACCGTGGACACCCACTTCGGGCGACTGGCCCGCCGGTTCGGCTGGACCGAGGAGACCGACCCGGTGCGGGTCGAGCTCGAGGTCGGCGCGCTCTTCCCCAAGCGCGACTGGACGATGCTCAGCCACCGGCTGATCTGGCACGGGCGCCGTCGTTGCCACGCCCGCAACCCCGCGTGCGGGGCGTGCCCGGTGGCCCGCTGGTGCCCGGCGTACGGCGAGGGACCCACCGACCAGGCAACCGCAGCCAAGCTGGTCAAGACCGAGGGACGGGCGTGAGACCGAGAGTCCTGGCTCGAGGCGTCGCTGCGCTCACGCTGGCCGCCCTGCTCGGCGGCTGCTCGGGCTCCGACCTGACCCCACCTCCGGCGCAGACCCGTGTCGACGTGGACACCCCCGAGCTGCGGCGGGCCAAGCAGGCCGCCGGCGTCGAGGCCTGCCCGGACAGGGCGAGGGGCGCCGGCAGCGAGCTGCCCGAGGCCGTGCTGCCCTGCCTCGGCGGTGGGGAGGACGTGAGGCTCTCGGGGATCTCCGGCCCCGTCGTGATGCCCCTGTGGGCCTCGTGGTGCGATCCCTGCAAGGACGAGCTGCCGTTGTTCGAGAGGCTGTCGCAGGAGCTCGAGGGCCGTGCGACGGTCGTGGGGGTGGACTACCAGGACACCCAGCCGGACCTGGCGCTGGAGCTGCTCGCGGACTCCGGTGCGACCTTCCCCCAGATCGCCGATCCGGGTGGCACGCTGGCGGACAGCTACCGCATCCGTGGGCTGCCGGGGATCCTCTGGGTCGGCCAGGACGGCGCCGTGACGTTCCGCAACGACCGGGTGCGCACCTACGGTGAGCTGGAGGAGTTGGTCTCCTCACAGCTCGGCATCGACGTCGGAAGCGCTGGGTAGTCTCGTTCCCGTGCCCGAGACCGCCGCCACCTCCATGGACGACGTCGCGCTTCCGGAGTGGCTGGAGCCGGTGCGCGAGTCGGTCCGCACCATGCGCGGCGACGACCTCAGTGCCTTCGTGCCCCCCGACGACGCCGACCCACGTGAGGGCGCGGTGCTGGTGCTCTTCGGGGACGGCCCCGACGGCCCCGACCTCCTGCTGACCGAGCGGGCCCACACGATGCGGTCGCAGCCGGCCCAGGTCTCCTTCCCCGGCGGCGCCTCCGACCCCGGTGAGGACGCGCTCGCGACGGCGCTGCGCGAGGCCGAGGAGGAGACCGGTCTGGACCCTGCCGGAGTCGACGTCTTCGCGGTCCTGCCCCGGGTGTGGTTGCCGCCCCGCAACTTCGCGGTCGCCCCAGTCCTGGCCTACTGGGATCACCCCAGCCCGATCCACGTGGTCAACGAGGACGAGGTGCACGCGGTCTTCCGCACCCCGATCGAGCACCTCCTGGCGCCGGAGCGGCGGTTCTGCGTCAAGCATCCGCTGGGCTGGAACGGGCCCGGCTGGATGGTGGGCGACGACGACGACGTCCTGCTCTGGGGCTTCACCGCGGGCATCATCGACGCGCTCTTCGACTTCGTCGGGTGGAGCCGGGAGTGGGACCGCTCCGTGGTGCGTGGCCTTCCGGAACGTCACGTCGACTGGCCCCGCATCGCCGACTTCCTCGGGGTCGAGACTCCCGAAGAGGTCCAGGAGATGATCGACCGGGGTGACTTCGAGGACCTGGCGCGGCTCGACCGCGACCACGGCAGGGACCCGCAGACCGACCGAGGGGACGAACGATGAACGCGCTCGACATAGCGCTGGTCGTCGTCGTCCTGGCGTACGCCGTGTCCGGCTACTGGCAGGGTTTCGTCACCGGCGCCTTCGCCACCGCCGGCCTGCTGCTGGGCGGGCTGGCGGGGATCATGCTGGTGCCGACGGTGCTCGGCGACTCGAACCCTTCGCTGTGGGTCTCCCTGGGAGCGGTCTTCATCGTGCTCCTCGGGGCTTCGCTGGGTCAGGGCCTGCTGCAGTTCGTCGGCGCCCGGATCCGCGATCACATCAAGTGGCAGCCGGCGCGGGCGGTGGACGCGATCGGGGGGTCTGCGCTCAGCGTCGTGGCGGCACTGGTCGTGGCGTGGGCGCTGGGAGTGGCGGTCTCCGGTGCGCAGCTGCCCTGGGTCTCCAAGGAAGTCCGCGGCTCAGCGATCCTCTCTCGCGTGGACCAGGTGATACCGCCGGCGGCGATGAGCTCGCTCAACGCCTTCAACGAGGTGGTCGGGTCCAGCTTCTTCCCCCGCTACCTCGAACCCTTCGCACCCGAGCGCATCGTCGAGGTGGGTCCGCCTCCGTCCGGCATCGCACGTGACCCCGACATCCGGGCCGCCGCTCAGAGCGTGCTGAAGATCCGCGGTGAGAACAAGTGCGGCCGGGGCGTCGAGGGGACCGGGTTCATGTACTCCGCCGACCGGATGATGACCAACGCCCACGTCGTGGCCGGGGTGAGCAACCCGCGGATCGTGACCGACGACGGCGAGGTCGACGCGCGCGTCGTGTACTACAACCCCGACATCGACGTCGCGGTGCTGCAGGTCTCGGGTCTCGGCCGCCCCGCGCTGCAGTTCGACCGGGAGGGCGAAGCCCGGACGCCCGGCGCGGTGCTGGGCTACCCGCAGGACGGGCCCTATGACGTGCAAGGCGCCCGGATCAGGTCCCAGCAGCGGTTGCGCAGCCCCGACATCTACGGCGAGGGCACCGAGGTGCGCGACGTGTTCGCCGTCCGCTCGCTGATCCGCCCCGGGAACTCCGGGGGACCGATGGTGGGCAAGGACGGTCGCGTCCTCGGGGTGGTCTTCGCGGCCTCGGTGACGGACAAGTCCACCGGCTACGTCCTCACTGCCGAGCAGGTGGCCGAGGCCGGCGTGACCGGCCTGAACAGCTCCTCCTCGGTGGCGACCGGCCGCTGCGCCTGAGCCGCGACTCGGTCTCGGGGGCGCGTCGATGACCGGTCTTGTGCGCGGAGATGCACCTCAGATCCACCCCTGAGCGCTGAAGATCGTTCTTCTGCTCGATCGTCGGCGCGGGGGGCTACGGGAGGAGCGCGGCAAGCCACACGCCGACGGCGTAGAGCACGAGGGCCGGGGGTGCGGTGACCAGCACCGTCACCAGGCCCAGACGAGGGCCACGGTCGTGCGCCTGCACCACGAAGGAGGAGTACGTGGTCAGCGCTCCGCACAACCCCAGCCCGAGCAGCGCGAACCCCCGGCCCGCGAGGTCGGCGCCGACCAGCAGCCCGAGCAGCAGCGACCCCGCGAGGTTCACCGCCACAGTGCCCCAGGGGACCCGGTCATGGGTGTCACCGACGTGTCCCGCCAGATAGCGCAGCGACGCGCCGACGGCTCCTCCCGCCGCGACCAGCGCGACATCGATCCCGTCGAGGCCGCTCACAGATCACCCTCCTCGGCCTCGAAGACCGACCGGTCCGCCGGCGACGAGAGACGGTCGACCACGGCCACGACTCCCAGGCACAGCAGCAGCGTCCCCAGCGCGTAGCCGGCGGCGAGCCACGGCTCACCGCCGTCCAGCAGAGTGTTCGCCTCGCCCGACCAGGCGGACAACGTCGTGAAGCCGCCGAGCACACCGGTGCCGAGCATCGGCGGCAGCACCGGGTGGCGCCGGACTGCGTCGAGGGCCGGTAGGAGTGCCAGCAGACCGCATCCCAGGACGTTGATCCCCAACGTCGTCCACGGGATGCCGGACGCCGGGCTCGGGGCGAGCTCACCCAGCACCACTCGGGCACACGCCCCCACCGCGCCGCCCAGAGCGACCGCGAGCAGGATCGTCGCCGAGACCGGGCTCGGGTGGACCTGCCGGGGTGACGCCATGGCCCGCGAGCCTAACCGGGTGTCCGCCGGGGTGCGGGCAGACCCGGCGGCTGGTCCCGGCTGCGGCGGCCATCGGCACGTGCCAGGGTGGGACCCACGGACACCGGAACCGGAGCCACCGCGGTTGACCAGGTGTGAGTGAGGACATGGTCTGAAGCGGACGGCACCGGGCACGATCGACGTTGCACCAGTGGGGCCGAGCGGTGGGTCACCGCGGCCCGACCGACGAAGGCAGGAGAGGAAAGCAGATGGACGAGAACGCGACCGGGACGACCAACGGCAAGCACCGCGTCGTCGTGATCGGATCCGGGTTCGGCGGTCTGTTCGGCACCAAGGCCTTCAACCGGCGCAAGGACGTCGAGGTGACGATGATCGCCGAGACCACCCATCACCTGTTCCAGCCGTTGCTCTACCAAGTCGCCACCGGCATCCTCAGCCAAGGTGAGATCGCGCCCCCCACCCGCGAGATCCTGGCCTCCCAGGACAACACGCGGGTCCTCCTGGGAGAGGTCACCGCGATCGACCTCGAGACCAAGGTCGTGACCTCCCAGGTGCTGGGCCGCGAGACCCACACCTCCTACGACTCCCTGCTGGTCGCGGCGGGTGCCAGCCAGAGCTACTTCGGCAACGACCACTTCGCCGAGCACGCACCGGGGATGAAGAGCATCGACGACGCCCTGGAGCTGCGCGGGCGGATCTTCGGCGCCTTCGAGCTCGCCGAGCTGGCGGAGACCGAGGAGGAGATCAACCGGTTGCTGACGTTCGTCGTCGTCGGCGCCGGCCCCACCGGTGTGGAGATGGCCGGCCAGATCGCCGAGCTGGCGCACCGGACGCTTCGTCACGACTTCCGCCACATCAACACCCGCGAAGCCCGCGTCATCCTGGTCGATGCCGCCAGCCAGGTGCTCCCCCCGTTCGGCGAGAAGCTCGGTGAGTCGACCAAGCAGTCGCTGGAGAAGCGCGGGGTGGAGGTCCGGCTGGGCGAGATGGTGGTCGACGTCGACGAGCGCGGCCTGGTGCTGGAGAAGAAGGACGAGTCGCAGGAGCGGATCAACGCCGTGACCAAGGTGTGGGCCGCCGGAGTCCAGGCCAGCCCGCTGGGCAAGACGTTGTCTGAGCAGACCGGCGCTCCGCTGGACCGGGCAGGACGGATCAGCGTCAACCCCGACCTCACGCTGCTGGGTCATCCGGAGGTGTTCGTGGTCGGCGACATGATCACCCTGGACAACCTCCCCGGTGTCGCCCAGGTCGCTATCCAGGGGTCCAAGTACGCAGCCAAGGAGATCAAGCGCCGGCTGGACGGCAAGGCTCCGCAAGCGCCCTTCCACTACTTCGACAAGGGGTCCATGGCGACGATCTCCCGCTTCAGCGCGGTGGCCATGGTCGGCCGGATCCGACTGACCGGCTTCATCGCCTGGCTGATGTGGCTGGCGATCCACCTGCTCTACCTGACCGGGTTCAAGAACCGTGTGAGTGCCCTGCTGCACTGGTTGGTGACGTTCATCGGCACCGGTCGGGCCGAGCGGGCCGCCACCGAGCAACAGGTCTTCGGCCGACGAGCTTTGCAGCAGCTGGAGCACGGTGCGGCCGATCTGGTCAGCCCACCCGGTGAGTGGAACCAGATGCGGCAGCGGCTGGAGGAGAACGCCCGGGAAGAGGCCCGGCTCACCGACTCCGGCGCCCGGGGGGTCAAGGTCGAGTCCGGCTGAAGCCCGGATCCGGGCTTCAGCCCGCCCGTGGGTCACCGCCGGACGAGCGCCAGGGCGGCGTCGGCGAAGAGGGGGACCAACGGGATCAGTGCGCCCACCGCGCTGAAGTAGGCCAGCTCGGCCAGGCTCAAGGCGACAAAGCCCCGGGTCAGCAGGCGGGGCGCTGAAGCCGCGTCGGGTGTCGTCACCTGATCACCGCCTCGCGGTCACGGTCCGAGACCCTCGCCACTGTGCCAAAGGCCTCCCGCCGGCTGCCACCCACGCGCGGGGCGGATCAGTCCGCGGTGCGAGCCGCCCTCCACAGGGGGTGCTCGGCTGCCCACTTCGGGAAGATGAAGAGCCCCTCGGCCTCGACACAGGTGTTGCCGGCGGGGTCGAGAGTGCGCCCCATCGCGACTGACTTGGAGCCGTCGGTGCGGTCCAGCCACGCCTCGAGGCTCAGCGGCCCCAGGGGCGTCGCGCGCCGGTAGTGCAGCGTGAGCCGGCCCGTCATGCCCGGTCCGCCGAACGTGGCGGCGGCCTCGCCGAGGGCCTGGTCGAGCAGCAGGGCGCTGACCCCGCCGTGCACATGACCTGGTGGTCCCTCCCACGCGGCACCGAGCTCCACGCGATAGCGCAGGACGCCGTCCTCGACCGATCGGTCCTCCGGACGGACCAGTGACAGCGGGTTGCGCAACCCCACGACGGTGTTGCCGTCGTTGCGCACCCCACCGGCGACGGTCACCGAGGCTCCCAGTGACTCGCCGCGGGTGTGTGCGCCGAGCCGCTCGGTGAGCGCGCTGACCTCGTCGGTGACGGCGCGCACCTCCTCGATCTCGACCTCGGTGAGCATCGATGCCTCGATCAGCCCGGACACGGCGCGGGCCAGCGCGCCGTGAGCCTCGTCCTGCTCCGGGACTTCCTGGGTCGGGCTCACTTGGCTGCACCTCGTGGAGTTGCGGTCGTGTGTACTGGTCCGTGTCTGCCCGCACCCTACGGAACCGAGGACCCGGATGCGGGTCGAGCGGGTCGATCAGGAGGAACCATGTCGAACGACGAACGCTCGAGCGTCCGGGACAACGTCCGGGAGGTGGAGGAGTCGGTCGTCACCGACTTCCACGAGCGGCTGAGCTACGCCGGCTACCTCGACCTGCCCACCTTGTTGTCGGCCCAGCGGCCGTTGAGTGACCCCGAGCACCACGACGAGCTGCTGTTCATCGTGCAGCACCAGACGACCGAGCTGTGGCTGAAGCTGGTGCTGCACGAGCTGCGCAGCGCGTGCGCGCTGTTGCGCTCCGACGAGCTCGCCCCCGCCTTGAAGCGGATCGCCCGGGTCAAGCACGTCCAGCGCACCCTGGCCGAGCAGTGGTCGGTCCTGGCCACGCTGACCCCGAGCGAGTACCTCCAGTTCCGCGGGGTGCTCGGCAACTCGTCGGGGTTCCAGTCCTGGCAGTACCGAGCGGTCGAGTTCGTCCTCGGCAACAAGAACCCGCGGATGCTCGCCGTCTTCGAGTCGGACGCAGCGGCCCTGGAGGTGGTGCGGACCGCGTTGGAGCAGCCCTCCCTCTACGACGAGTTCCTGCGCTACCTCGCCCGGCACGGCTACGAGGTGCCCACCGAGATCCTGGAGCGCGACGTGACCCGGTCATGGACCTTCCGCGAGGACCTTGTCCCTGTCTTCGCGGGGATCTACGCCGAGGCCGAGCGTCACTGGTCGGCGTACGAGACCTGCGAGGAGCTGGTCGACCTGGAGGACAACTTCCAGCTCTGGCGCTTCCGGCACCTGAAGACCGTTGAGCGCATCATCGGCATGAAGACCGGGACCGGTGGGTCCAGCGGGGCGCCGTTCCTGCGGCGAGCGCTGGAGCTCACGTTCTTCCCCGAGCTCTACGCCGTGCGCACCTCGCTGGCCTGAGCCGCGCCCGGCGGCGTCCAACGACGCCATGTTGCACCTTTGTTTAAGGTTCGTCTAGTATGGCTCCATGTTCACTATCAAGCAGGCGTCGGCACGCCTGGGTGTGGAGTCCGCGACGTTGCGTGCCTGGGAGCAGCGGTACGGCGTGGTGACGCCCCAGCGCAGTGCTGCCGGCTACCGGGTCTACGGCGAGGCCGACCTGCGCGTGCTGCGGACCATGGCTGGGTTGATCCAGGACGGTTGGTCCGCTGCCCAGGCCGCCGAGCAGGCGGTGAAGGTGGAGGCGGAGCGCCCCGACCCCGAGCCCGCGCCGCCCCGCGAGCTCGGTGGCGCCCTGGACCCTGCGGTCCTGGTCGAGTGTGGGGTGCGATTCGACGCCGCCCTCCTCACCCGCGCTCTGGACGACGCCTTCAGCCGGGCCAGCTTCGAGACGGTGGTTGAGCAGTGGCTGCTTCCGGGGCTGGAGGCGCTCGGCCGGGCCTGGAGCGACGGCAGGCTCAGCATCGCCGGCGAGCACTTCGTCACTGCGGCGCTCCAGCGTCGGATCGGCATGGCCTACGACGCCGCCGGCAACCCCGCGACCGGCCCGCTGGTGCTGGTGGGACTGCCGGCCGACTCCCGACACGAGCTGGGAGTGCTGATGTTCGCCACGCTGATGCGGCGGCTCGGCGCCCGTACGCGCTATGTCGGGTCAGACCTCCCGGTCGAGGCGTGGGTCGACGCGGTGTCCGAGATGGCCCCCGCAGCAGTCGTCCTCGCGGCGCCGATGGACGCCGACGCGCCGACGGCCGAGCGCACCGTCCGAGCGATCCACGATGCGCGGCCCGACGTGGGGCTCTTCGTGGGTGGCGCGCGGCAGGACGCCGTCACCGGGGCCGAGAGGCTGGGCAACGACCTCCTCCAGGCCGCCACCGACCTCCGCGCGCGGCTCGAGCACTCACTCGCGGTCTCGCACTGAACCTCCTCCCCGAAACGTACTCGCGGGCTGCCTCCGGGCGGTCCGGAAAGAAGGTTGATTCGCATGTCATCGGTAGCCGCAATGTTCGTCATCGTCGGCGTGCTCGCCCTGGTGCTGCTGGCGCTCTTCACCGGTCTCTGGCTCAAGGACCGGGACCGGTCGCAGGAGGAGGCGCTGGACCCCGAGCGCATGGACACCCAGCCCGAGCGGCAACCCGATCGGACCGGGTGACTCAGCGGGTGCGGATCTTCAGCAGGTTGCCGGCCCCGCTCAGGTTGCCGGCGCCGTCCAGCGCCCGCACCTTGTAGTAGTAGAGCCGCTTGCGCCGAAGTCCGGTGTCGACGTACGCCGGGTCCCGCGAGGTGGCGGTGCGATGGAAGCTGCCGGCGCGGCCCGATCGGGATCGCAGCACCCGGTATCGCGGCTCCACCCCTGAGTCGTCGGTCGACCGTTGCCAGCTGAGCAGCACCCGGTGCCGGCGTGGCGAGCCGGTGAGGTCGGTCGGGCGGGTCGGGGCGGTGGTGTCCGCCGGCTGCTGCGACATGCGCGCGGCCACGGCGGTGCGCAGCGCAGGCAGGGTCCGGTAGAAGCTGCCGCCGGGGCACTCGGTGGACCCGTAGTCCCGGTGACCGGCGATGTTGGGCGTGGTGGTCGTGTCGCCGCTGCTGGGGTTGGTGAACTTCTGCTTCGCGGTCGGGTCGATGCCGTTGCGGGTCGACTCCCAGGCGAGCAGGCGCTCCAGGGAAGCGCGGGCCGCAGAGCTGATGTCGCGGTCGGTGTGCGTGCCGAGCATGGCCACACCCACGCTCCCGGTGTTCCACCCGAGGGTGTGCGCCCCGACCACCCCCTCGCCGGCGACGTTGTCCCCCGACGGGTCGACGCCGACGTAGGACCGCGACCAGCGGCCCTCGTAGATCGTCCCGAACCTGTCGATCAGGAAGTTGTAGCCGATGTCGCTCCAGCCCCGGGTGACCGTGTGGTAGCGCAGGATGGCGCGGATCTGTGACTCAGCCTCGGCCCTGGTGTAGCCGTTGGACGTGGCGGTGTGATGCACCATCAGCTTCTTGACGCGCGCGAAGCTCGGCCGCCCGCTGCGCAGCCGCTCGTCCGCCCCCCATTCGGCACGCGAGCGCACGGGAGGTTGATCGGTCCCCGCGGCTGCGGTCTCGCCCGCGGTCGTCCGGGTCACGGACGTGGTGTCGGTCTCGCCGTCACGCATCCCGAGGACGGTCAGCTGCGCGATCGGCCGGTCGCTGCGCACCCGCACCCAGCGCGCGTCGTCGGCATCGAGCACGGCGCCGTAGGTGGTTGCGCTGCCTGGCTGCTCCCCGGCCTCGTCGCGGCCGGCGTCCACCGCTGCGCCGAAAGTCCGGCCGTCGTCTGAGAAGGACAGCGTGACCCGTGCTGCTGCCCGCCCCCGCCAGTAGGCCGCGACGTGCTGGGCGGGGAAGTCGAGCTCGACGGTGCGCACGCCCCGCACAGCCGTGGCGACCTCGTCTGCCTCCACGTCCACCACGGTCTGCTTCGCGACCGACGCGGTCGGCACCAGGGCCGTCAGCGTCGACAGCAACAGTGAGAGCAGGACGATCAGGGAGAGCCGACGCACAGGATTCCTCGGGGAAGACGCGGTGGTCGTAGCGGGGCAGGAGGAGCCCCGGCTCAGCGTGGCGCCCGGGCCAGCTCACCCCGCTGCCGACCAGATGTACCTGCGAAGTGTCGCACGCATCCTCACGGTGTGGACACGTCTCAGGGGCTCAGGTGCTCCCGGCCGACCTTCAGTGCGCGGGCCACCTCGACGCACCGCTGCGCCATGTGGTCCAGCGCCGAGAGCTCGGGCTCGACCAGCTCCTCGCCGTCCTCACCGCCGGTCTGCAAGCTGACGCCGTAGGGGTTGCCCTCCTCGAACTTCACCGGGTCGGTGTAGCCGGGCGCCACCAGCAGCCCGCCGAAGTGGTGCACCACGTTGTAGAGCGAGAGCAGGGTCGACTCCTGGCCGCCCGAGGAGGTCTGGGTGGAGGTGAACCCGGCGTACACCTTGTCGGCGAGCAGGCCCTCGCCCCACTGCGGGCCGAGGGTGTCGAGGTACTGCTTGAGCTGGGCGGCGACGTTGCCGAAGCGGGTCGGCGACCCGAGCAGGACCACGTCGGCCCACACGATGTCGTCGGGAGTGGCGGTGGGCTCGCCCTCGAGCTCCTTGAGGTGGGCTTCCCAGTCCTCGTTGGCCTCGATCGCCTCGCGCGGCGCGAGCTCCTCGACGTGCCGCATGCGCACCTCGGCGCCGGCCTTCTCCGCGGCCTGGGTCAGGCGCTCGGCCATCTGGTGGGTGGTGCCGGTGGAGGAGTAGTAGATGACGGACACGTTGACGGGAGTCGCAGGCATGCGGTGAGCCACCTTCGGTCGGGGTCGTCGGGCCTCGCACCCAGCGTCTCCAGCCCCACCCGGACAAAACGCGATCTGGGTGATCTGTCAACCAGATGCGACGACGCGGTGGCGCCGCCCGCGACTGCCGGGGCTAGGCTCGAGGTATCCACCGAGGCGTCAGGCCGGGCGAGCACCACGGGGGCGGTCACCGCCGAGGACCTCGAGAGGCGCGGACGATGACTGTCCTGTTGATGACTGGTTTCCCCGGATTCCTCGCGTCCGCCCTGCTGCCGAGGTTGCTCGAGCGTCGCCAGGGCGCACGCGCGATCTGCCTGGTGCAGGAGCAGCACCTGGCAGCCGCGCGGCTCAAGGTCGACGAGCTCGCGGGCAGTCATCCGCACACGTCGGGACGCATTGCGCTGGTGGCGGGCGACATCACCGCACCGGACCTCGGGACGGCCGCCTCGACGGTGGAGCCGCTCGGGGAGATCACGGAGGTCTGGCACCTCGCGGCGGTCTACGACCTGACGGTGCCCGCCGAGGTGGCGCATCGCGTCAACGTCGGGGGCACCCACCACGTGCTGGCCTTCTGTGAGTCCCTCCCCCACCTCGAGCGGCTGCACTACGTGAGCACCTGCTACGTGAGCGGGCGCTTCGACGGGGAGTTCACGGAGGAGGAGCTCGACGCGGGACAGGAGTTCCGCAACCACTACGAGTCCACGAAGTTCGAGGCCGAGGTCCTGGTCCGCAAGGCGATGGCGGACGGGTTGCCGGCGACGATCTACCGACCGGGCATCGTGGTCGGGGACTCCCGCACGGGCGAGACCCAGAAGTTCGACGGCCCCTATTTCCTCGCCACCTTCCTCCGCCGCCAGCTGCCGGTCGCGCTGGTCCCGGCGGTCGGCCCTGTCGACGAGGTCCGGGTGTGCGTGGTGCCGCGCGACTTCGTGGTCGACGCCATGGACGTGCTGTCGGTGTCCGACGCCTCGCTGGGCAAGACCTACGCGCTGACCGACCCGAGCCCGCCGACCGCCCGGGAGGTGGTCGAGACCTTCGCTGCGCGCCTGGGCAAGAAGGATCGTCTGGGTCCCGCTGCCGCTCCGGCCGACGCGGACCCTTGTCGGCTCGGTGCCGCTCATGGAACGCGCCCTCGGGCTCCCCGCAGAGTCGCTCGACTACTTCGCGTCGCCCACGACGTACGCCACGACCAACGCCGTGACCGACCTCGCCGCCACGGACGTGCGGTGCCCGCCCTTCGCGAGCTACGCCGACCGCCTGCTCGACTTCATGCTCGAGCATCCCGAGGTGGACGCAAGACCGATGACGTGACCGAGGAACGCGGGGGACGAGAACTCTACGAGGAGACACCATGGCCAGGACCCAGCACAACGTGATCGTCAACGTCAGCCTCGCCGGGCCGGAGCGGGACTACGACGAGCAGGTCACGTTCCTCGACCACGACTTCCGCCTCGTCCGGCGGGGGGCCGGTGGGGATGTCGACGCCGCCGAGGCGCTGGTGCGCGAATGGTCGCGGACCGCGGCCGCAGTGGCGGTCACCGGCATCCGGGAGGCCAGGGCAGCCGGGTTGTACGACGGCGAGCTCGAGGCCATCGAGGGGGTCAAGGCAGCAGCGGCGGAGGGGGTGCCGGTCACCGACGGGCACGACCTGCGTGACGTCCTGCAGGAGTGGGCGATCCGGCACGTCCAGACAGACATGCCCGGGTTGTTCACCAACGCGCGCACCGTGGTCCTCGGGGGCGTCAACCACGACCGGACCACCAGGATCCTGCGTGAGTTCACCGACAACGTCGAGTTCGCGGACCCGCTGCTCCGGCTCGGGGTGCCGGCGTTGCTCGACCAGAACCCGGTGCTCGGGCTGGCCGCCGACGTGGGGCTGTGGCCGGTACGGCGCCTGCCTCGTCCGATCAAGGCGCAGATCAACGCCCCCGGTCACCGCATCAGCCACGCGCTCGCCCGCAAGGCGGCACGCGACTGCGACGTGGTCGTCGCGACGTACGACGAGCTGATCGGCTTCGGACTCGAGGACCTCGCGGGCAAGACCCTGGTCACCTCGGCCATGTCGGACGACCGCCTGGCCGACCTGGCCGCCCGAGGCGTCGACATGGTGCTCGACGCCACCCCTCAGCCCTTCGGCGTCACCGTCAACGCCGCCGTGCTGCAGGCCATGATGCTCGCGCTCGCCGCTCGCGGCGGCCGGCTCACCAACGACGACCTGCTCGACATGATCGTCGAGGCCGGCATGGAGCCGCGGGTGCTGTACCCCAACGGACCACGGCGCAAGAGCAGGTTCGCCTTCGTCATCCACCCGCTGTCGCAGAAGTTCTTCGCAGAGGTCGAACCGTTGGGAGTCATCGCCCGGCACTCGCCCTCTCCCGTCGTCGACGCCATGGAGAAGGCGCTGGCCTACGCCCCGCCGTTCATCTACACCCACGTGACCGGGATCAAGTCGCCGACCGGCGCGGAGGCCGAGGGCTGGCTGATCTCCGTGGGTGGCACGCCCAAGGAGATGATGGCGCACAGCCCGGAGTTCACCTACGCGCGGCTGCTGCAGGCTGCAGAGATGGCGCGGAAGCTGGGCGCCCAGGTCATGGGCCTCGGCGCGTTCACCAAGGTCGTCGGCGACGCTGGGGTGACGGTGGCCAAGAAGGCACCGCTGCCGGTGACGACGGGCAACAGCTACAGCGCCTCCGGAGCCCTGTGGGCCGCCCATGAAGCGATCGAGCAGCTCGGTCTCGCGGAGGTCGACGAGGAGGGCCGGATCAAGGGGAAGGCCATGGTCGTCGGTGCCACCGGAGCCATCGGGTCGGTGTGCGCCCGGCTGCTCGCGCTCGCCAGCGACGAGCTCTGGCTGGTCTCCCCCGAGTCCGCGAAGCTGCTCGCTCTCAAGCACGAGATCGAGCAGGACCACCCGCGCGCGGAGGTGCACGTGGCGGCGACGCCGGACGAGCACCTCGGCGACATGGATGTCATCGTGACCGCCACCTCGGGCGCCGGGAAGCGGGTCCTCGACATCATGAAGGTCAAGCCCGGGTGCGTGATCACTGACGTCGCGCGGCCGTTGGACCTATCCGCCGAGGACGTGGCGAAGCGCCCCGACGTACTGGTCGTCGAGTCGGGCGAGATCGAGCTCCCCGGCGACGTCCACATGCGCAACATCGGACTGCCCGACGGCGTGGTCTACGCCTGCATGGCGGAGACCGTGGTGCTGGCGCTGGAAGGTCGCTACGAGACCTTCACCGTCGGGCGCAACATCGAGTGGGAGAAGGTCAAGGAGATCTACCGCCTCGGCATGAAGCACGGCATGAAGCTGGCCACGATCTCCGGCGTCAACGGTGTCTTCACCCAGGAGGACATCGCCGGGATCCGCGAGCTGGCGACGCGGCGGCGAGAGGAGCTGGACGTCGCCTGAGCGAAGCACATCAAGCAGAGCAACACAGAGGTGTGGTGGGCCTGAAGACCTCCGGTTGATGGGTGACAGATCTACTTCGGTTGATCCGTAACACTCGCTTGGACTCTACGTCTGCCGCCCGGGATCTGGGCGCGCTTCCTTCTCACCTCCCCGGTGCTGGTGCGGGCCTCGGTGCGCAGCAGCTGGTCGCCGTCGTAGAACTGCAGCACCGAGTCGGTGACCCATACATCGATCGGGCGGCCGGCTGCGGCGACGCCGAGACAGACCTGCTGCCACTTCACACACACCACGCCCACGGCGCTGGCGCGGCGGCCCCGGCCGGCAACACACCCGGGCGCGCCAGCTCGAAGACCAACCGACGCGGACCCCACCCCGGATGCGCATGCCGCAACCGCGCGACCGTCGCCTCGACCCGCGAGTCGATCTGATGCGGGCACGACCTGGGCCGATGCGACCCATCGCCAAGCCCCTCCAGACCAGCCGCCTCGTACTTGGCCAGCCAGCCATGCACCGTCTTGCGGTGGACCCCGAACCGGGCCGCCACATCGGTGACCGCCTCACCGTCGCTGACCACAGCCAGCACGGCCTGATACCGCTGCTCAGACACACTCAACTCCCGCATGAACCGGGAGTGTCACCAATCAACCGAAGTAGGCGTAACCCTTCACCCGAAGGCGTGACACCAATCAACCGAAGCCCGAATGTCACCAATCAGGCGGAGTAATACAGAGGTGTGGTGGGCCCCCAGGGGCTCGAACCCTGAACCCGCGGATTAAAAGTCCGCTGCTCTGCCGATTGAGCTAGAGGCCCGGCGTATGGAAGGAACCCTGGGAAGAAGGCTAGGAACAACCCTGGGAAGAACTCTCCGTACCCGCGGCAGCCTAGCCCGGCGCCCGGCGGCGATCCGGGCGCAGGTCAGGTGGTGATGTCGGCTGCGACCGCCTCGAACTCGGTCAGTGCCGTGGTCGGGTCTTCGACGATCTCGCGCGCGATGATCTCGGGCGCCGGCAGGTTGTCCACGTCCTCGAGAGACTCGTCGCGCAGCCGAGTGATGTCGAGGTTGGCCTTGTCGCGTGCAACCAGCTCGTCGTAGGTGAAGACCTTGAACCGCTCGGACTCCACCCGCTCCGAGCGCGGCCTGCCGGGGGCGTAGGAGTCGACGAACCAGACCCGACGCTACGCCCGCCAACGCCGCCCGGAAGACCCGCACAACCGCACCCTCAGACCAGCCGGTTGACAACAGAAGGTTGCAGGGCTGAGGGATGCGCTCGACAGGACCGTGGTTGATTTCCGCGCCGCCCTGGTCCAACGGCCGACGGCCCAGCGGAAAGCGGCTGTCATCGGCAGTCAGGACCCAGGTCTTGCCACGCCGACGACAATGTGGACGTGTCAGCGTTTGAGCTCAGTTCGGAGGACCAGGCCATCCTTGCCCTGGAGAGCCCCACCGTCGTCGGACACACGTGCAAGGTCATCCGGGTGGGGGCCGGGGCGCCCGGTCTGGAGGCCCTGCGGGCGAGGGTCGCCGAGCGCCTCGTGTCTACGCCCGCTCTGACCCGCCGGCTGGCGGAAGTCCCCACGGGGTGGGCCTGGGTGCCCGACGATCGGTTCGACGTCACCGCCCACGTCGTTGAGGTTCCTGGTGCGCCTCGGGGAGCTGCGGACGTGCGCTCGGTAGTCGCCGAGCTGTTCGCCGAACGGCTGGACCGGTCAAGACCTCTGTGGCGCATTGACCTCGTCCCACTAGACAGCGGGGGAGCCGCGCTCGTCTGGCGTGTCCACCACGCGCTCGCAGACGGAACCACCATGATGCGGTACGCCCACGACTTGCTCTGGGACGCCGTGGGGAAGTCGGACGGACCGGCCCACCACCACGCCCTGCTACACAAGGATGACGACGCACGGCGCCGCGCGCACCTGACCGGCTTCCTGCTGCGTGAGTTCGCCAGAACCCGGGACCGCTCGCCGTTCGACGGGCACGTCGGGACCAGGCGGGAGGTCGCGTTTGCTTCCACCGCGCTTGGCCCGCTGCATCGCGCGGCCAATGACCTATGCGGGGCAACCCTGAACGACGCGGTGCTGGCCACCGTCGCGGGCGGCCTGCGGCGCTGGGTGCAGGAGCACCACGGCCACCTCGGCGTCGTCCGGGTGAAGGTACCGGTCAGCCTGCACCATGAGGGCGCAGAGGCCGCGAACCGGGACTCCTTCTTCACCGTCAGCCTGCCGCTGAACCAGCCGGATCCGGTTGCCCGGCTGCGCGAGACACAGGCGGCGACCTCGGTGCGCAAGGCCGATGACGACGCAGAGACGATGGATACCCTGCTGCGACGCCTGGGCGACATCTCACCCTCGCTGAAGCGGCTCTGCATGCGGATCGAACAGAGCCCACGCAGTTTCGCGGTCAACGTCTCTAACGTCCCCGGCCCACGGCTCCCAGTGACGTTGCTGGGTGCCCCAGTCGACGCCCTGTTCTCGATCGCCGAGATCGGTGAGCGTCACGCGCTGCGCGTGGCGGTCGCCTCGCATGGCGACACCCTGTCGTTCGGCTTCTGTGCTGACCCCGGGATCGTCGAGCACGTGCAGACGATCGCCGACGGCATCATGGCCGAGGCACAGTCCCTGACTGCAGCCGCGGCGGCTGTCAGCGACAGATGAAAGCTGACCCCGGAGCGTCGGGGCGTTGGCTATCGGGCACCGGAAGGGTGGCGGTCATCAGCATCAGGTGACGGCCGCGCCCCAGCGGATTCCAGACATCAGTCAACGAGGACTGGCTGGTCCGGCTCAACAACCTGCCTGGACATCACGGCGAGAGGCCGCGGAGCGCGCCGGTCTCCTTGACGGCGGACCAGAGGTCTTTGCGCCGGTGCTGGACGTAGGGCTTGCTGAAGTGGTTGGAGTCAGACCAGACCGGGATCTCGTCCACGACGGGCACGCACCGGGGCGCACCGACGCACAGGATCGAGTTGAAGTCGACGGTGAAGACCTGCTTCGACGTCGCGGCGGCCACTTCGTAGAAGGCGTCGGTCTGCGGCGGAGCCGGGGGGAGCGGGACCTCGCACTGGTACAGCCGGGTGGCCGTGCCCAGGCAGTCGAGAGGGTCGGGACCGCCGGTGCCCATCATGCTCTTGACGATGAGGACCCGGGGGCCCTTGGACTCGATCTGCTTGACCGTCTCGGTGATCGTGTCGTACATCAGCTCGGACGTGGTCTCGTCCGACCCCTCGACCCGGCTGAGCCCCCCGCCCGAGTGGAATCCGGGACTTGGAACACCACGGTGCATCTGAGTCAGGACCACGAGGTCTGCATCGAGCTGGGGCAGCACCTCCTCGTACCAGCTGTCGCGTTGCCGCAGGCACTCCTCGAGACGTGCGCCGTTGAGCCGGTCCAGCTTGAGATCGGACGGCCACGCACAGCCGCCTCGCGTGTTGTGGGAGAAGGTGAAGTCGTGCTCCTCGGCCAACGACTCGAAGGCGGGGGTGAGCATCCGTGCGTGGCTATCCCCAACCAACACGATGTGTGGACCGCTGCCCTCCACGCTGGTGCACGCGGTCGGCTCGGCCGGCGTGCACGAGGGCTCGTCCGTCTCGCTGCTCCGCAACGCCTCGAGGTCGATGTCCGCAGGGACCGGGGCGTTGCGTTCCTCGGCGCTGACGCCACCCTGCCCGGTGGGCCTGGCCGTCACCGCCTGGATGCCACTGATCGCGGCCAGCTGAGGGCGACGCTCGCTGTGCAGGACAGCGGGTATGACTGCCACGGCGACGACCGCGCTGGTCGCGACCCCGACCACCACGGTGCGCCAGCGGAACCTGCGCAGCGCGGCCGACACGCGAAGCGGGTGCTCGAGGACCTGGAAGGACAAGCTCGCCAGCCCGGTGCTGACCCCCGTCGCCAACACCGCCACGGCCACCGGCCCGGGGGTCATGAAGTACTCGATCACGACGATCACCGGCCAGTGCCACAGGTAGGTCCCGTAGGAGATCTTGCCCAGGTAGACCAGCGTCGGGCGTGACAGCGCCCGGGCCACGAGCCCACGGTCCGAGCTCATCAGCCCGTAGAGAAGGGTCACCGAGGCCACCGCGGCGCCCAAGCCGCGGACGGAGGGGGACAGGTCGACGAGGCCACTGCCGAGGACCAGGAGGCCACTGAGTCCGATCGATGCCGCTCCTGTGGCCACCTGCGTCGTCGGCCGCCTCGTCCAGGTGCGCATCACGACAGCGAGCAGCGCGCCGACCATCAGCTGGTAGAACCTCGCGTCCGTGCCGTAGTAGGCCCAGCTCACGTCCTTCTGGCTCCAGTAGACCTGCGCCGCGACCGAAGCGACACACAGGCCGGTCAGGGCGGCGAGCACCGCACCTGACCACCGGCGCGCCACCCAGGTCAGCAGCAGGAGGAGCACCGGGAAGATGACGTAGAACTGCTCCTCGATCGCCAGCGACCAGAAGTGGAGGAAGGGGCTGTCCTGGACATCCGCCGCGAAGTAGTCGTTCTGCGCGGCGAGGAAGTGCCAGTTGGCGTAGTACAGCAGCGCGCTCTGGGCGTCAGCGACCAGGGACAGTCGACGAGCCGCTGGAAAGACGAGCACCGCGAACAAGGCTGTCGCCGTGATCACCACCACGGCGGCCGGAAGCAGGCGCCTGACCCGTCGTGCGTAGAAGCGACCGAGGGCCAGGCGGCCCGTTTCGTCGACCTCGGAGAGGATCACGTTGGTGACGAGGAAGCCGGACAGCACGAAGAAGAGGTCCACACCGACGAAGCCACCGCCGACCACGCCCAGACCGGCGTGGAAGAGCAGCACGAGGTAGACCGCGACCGATCGGAGACCGTCGAGCGCGGGGTGATAGGACCACATGATGAGCAGGATGATCTCACTGCCTGGCCTGTGCTTCCGGGCTGGGGTGACCCCGTGTCGTCATCGCGGAGTCCGAGCCAGCGGCGGCGCTCACCAGCCGAGGTGGAGGACCGTCTCCCCGTCGCCACCTCGCCTCCGGGCGGTCGCCGAAGCACCGAGCCAGACGCCCATGCGCCCACGCTTTTGCACGGCCGCCGAATGCCGATGGAGGACGTGGCAGATTCGCCGCCCCAGACACTCGGACAACAGAAAGCGCCCCATCAAGACGAGGTTTCACTCAGGGGCCGACCGCGGAGTGGGGGACTGATAAGGACGCTCGGCCGCCGAAATCCTGTCCAGGTCCTCGCCATCGGTACCCCGGCAAGCAGGAGGGGTCAGCTCGCACGATTGCCGCAGACGCCGCAGACGCCGAAGACGCGGTGACCGGATCACCGGGATGAATGAGGTCGCCTCAGGCCGGGTAGGGAACATCACACAGGGGCTCCGCGGAGGGGGGCCCACCACTCGCTGCTGGAGGTGTCGACGGCCGCAGAGGGGCCGTGGCTGCTGGAATCCCGCAGCACGACGAGAGGGGCGGACCGTGCCCGAGGTCGAGAGAGTCGTCAAGAGTGACATCCCCCAGCGGATGGATCGGCTGCCGTGGACACGCTGGCACTGGCTGATCGTCCTGTCGCTGGGGACCGTGTGGATCCTGGACGGCCTGGAAGTGACGATCAAGGGCGCCGTCGGCGCCTCGTTGAAGGACTCGATCGGGTTCTCCACGGTGCAGGTGGCCGGTTCGGCCTCGATCTACATCTTGGGCGCGATCTCGGGTGCCCTGTTGTGGGGCTACCTGACGGACCGCTTCGGACGCAAGAAGCTCTTCATCATCACCTTGGGCGTCTACCTCGTCGGTGTGACGATCACGGCGACCGCGGGACTGTGGGTGCCCGACGGGCAGGCAACGTACATCTGGTTCGCCGTCGGCCGATTGCTGACAGGTTTCGGCATCGGTGGTGAGTACTCCGCGATCAACTCCGCGATCGACGAGCTGATCCCGGCCCGAGTGCGCGGCACCGTGGCCCTCCTGATCAACGGCTCCTACTGGCTCGGTGCCGCACTCGCGGCCGGGCTGGGCTACTTCTACCTGTCCGCGCTGCCGTCCAGCACCGGATGGCGGGTCGCCTTCGCCACTGGCGGGGTGCTCGCCTTCGCGATCCTGCTGCTGCGGTTCTTCGTGCCGGAGTCACCACGCTGGCTGCTGATCCATGGTCGCGACGAGGAGGCCGAGAATGTGGTGCAGGGAATCGAGAAGAAGGTCGCGAGCCAGATCGATGGGGACCTCCCCGAGCCCAAGGGCGAGCCGCTCGAGCTGCGCACCAGGAAGAGCACCGGCTTCGTCGAGATCGGCCGCACCGTCTTCAGCGTCTACCCCCAGCGCACGCTGGTCGGCTTCAGCCTGATGGGCTCGCAGGCGTTCCTCTACAACGCGCTGTTCTTCACCTACGGCTTGATGCTCACCACCTTCTACGGCGTCGAGCCCGCCACCGTGGGCCTGTTCATGCTGCCGTTCGCGGTGGGCAACTTCCTCGGTCCGGTGCTGCTCGGGCCGTTCTTCGACCGGGTCGGTCGAAGGCCGATGATCGCCGGCACCTTCGCCCTCAGTGGTGTCTCCACGATCGTGGTGGGCTGGCTGTTCCAGATGGACGCCCTCAACACCACCACGCAGACGGCCGCCTGGATGTTCATCTTCTTCTTCGCCTCCGCCGGAGCGAGCGCGGGTTACCTGACGGTCAGCGAGACCTTCCCGCTGGAGATCCGCGCGATGGTGATCGCCTTCTTCTACGCGATCGCAACCGGTGTCGGCGGCATCCTCGGGCCGTGGCTGTTCGGCCAGCTGATCTCGAGCGAGAACCGGATGAACCTTTTCTGGGGCTACGCGGGGGCCGGTGTGCTGATGCTCTTCGCCGCGGTGATCCACGCGAACCTGGGCGTTCGCGCCGAGCAGCAGTCCCTGGAGGACATCGCGGCCCCGCTGTCGGTCGAGGAGGCCAAGAAGTCCGACGAGGGCGACTCCGGTGGGGACGACCGGGAGGCCGAGGGTCGCGACGAGCGGGAGAAGGAGCCCGCCCACGCAGGGAGTGGCTCCAAGGGCCACGGACGCGTGTCCACCGGCGGGTTGCCCCTGAGCTCCGACCCGGAGGCGGCGAGCCGTGAGCTCGAGGAGGAGGCGCAGATCCTCGTCAATGCCCTCGAGACCGACGGGCCGGCGACCCGTGACGAGCTCAACCGGCGGGTGCGCGCCCGCTACTGGGGCCCCGGGCAGTACCGACGCGCACTGCGGCACGGGATGCAGCAGGAGAAGATCACCGTGGAGGGCAACCAGCTCAAGGTGCCCGAACCGGCTGGTCGCTGACTGCTGGGCGTGAAACCGGACGGGTCCGCGCCCCCGAGTCCTCGGATGAGGGCGACGGGGCGCGGATTCGCGTCCAGCTGGGCCGCGCCGCGGGGTGCCCTGGACACCATCGAGGTCGAGGCCGAGCGCCGGGCCCGCTGACCCGTCGGTCGAGCAACGTCCGGCTACTGTGAGGGTGGTCCGCTGATCACCAGCCGAAGAGGGAGAGCCATGGCAGGCACGGAACGCAACGAGTCCCCCGGCGCCTCGGGCGGACCCTCGTCGGCCACCGCCGGCAAGCCCGGATCGGCCGACCCGTTGCGCCGTTCGCGGACCAGCGGATTCTGGGCGGCCATCGTCGCCCTGGGTGTGGTCCTCGTCCTGCTCATCGTCTTCATCGCGCAGAACACCCAGTCGGTCGAGATCTCGTTCCTCGGCTGGACCGGCAACGCCCCGCTCTCGGTGGCGATGCTGATCAGTGCGGTCGCAGGCCTCTTCCTGGCGGTCGTGGGGGGCACGCTGCGCATCGTGCAGCTGAGGCGACGGGTCGGACGTCTCAAGAAGGAGACGGCCGCGAGCAAGTAGTCGCCCAGCCAAGCGAGTCAGGCGCCGAGCAGATCCATGCCGCTGCCACGGACCCGAGAAACGACCCCGGCAGGGTTGTCGTCCTGGACCGAGGCCCAGGCCCGGCCGCCCTCCTCCTGTGAGTGGCGACCGGGTCGCAGATGCCATACTGAGCCGACGACACCGATTCGGCGGGGAGACGCCTGACGTGCTCACAGGAGCCGAACGCCGGTCAGAGCCCGGTGCTGAGCTTCATCGCTGGTACCGCTCGTACGGTCTGCTGCTCGGCCTTGCGGTCGGTCTCTTCGGCACTGCCGTGCTGGTCGCGGCGTCGTACAACCTGCCCCTGCGGGATCCGGATGACACGCTCGTGGGCCCGGTCTACTTCCGACTGCCCGCGATCGCGGTCGGTTGCTTCCTCATCGACGTGCTGGTGCGGTCGATCCGCCGTGGTGGGTTGCTGACCTTGCGGACGACGATTCCCGTGATCCTGCGCGAGCGGTGGCCGGCGCCGCGCATCCGGCTGGTGCTCGTCGGGTTGGTCAGCTGGTACCTGACCTACGTCGCCTTCCGGAACCTGAAGAGCTATGTGCCGTTCGTCCAGCCCCATCTCATGGACGACACCCTGCTGCGCATCGACCGGGTGCTCGCGTTCGGCCACGACCCCGCGACCGTGCTCCACGACCTGCTCGGCACCGGCGTGGCAGCGCACCTGATGTCACTGACCTACGTCTCGTGGATCCTGTTCCTCTCGCTGTCCCTCCTGATCGCGCTGTTCTGGACCCAGAACCTGGACACCGCCTCCTGGTACGTCACGGCTGTCGCGGTCAACTGGGTGCTGGGTGTGGCGCTGTACTACCTGGTGCCGTCGGTCGGCCCCGTCTATGCGCGGCCGGAGCTGTTCGCGGACCTGCCGGACCTGGCGACGACCCGGATCGCGGACAGCTGGATGGCCGACCGGGTGGAGATGCTGGCCGACCCGTTCGGGACCCCGGCGCTCCAGACGGTGGCGGCCTTCGCGTCGTTGCACGTGTCGGTCATGGTGACGGCCGTGCTGATCTCGCGGATGGGCAGGCTGCGGCCGGTCTCCGTGCAGTGGGCGCTGTGGTTCTTCCTGGTCCTCAACGTGCTGGCGACGGTCTATCTCGGCTGGCACTACGTCGTGGACGTGCTGGGCGGGGTCGCGATCGGTGTTGCCGCTGTCTGGATCGCTGCCTACGGCACCGGCAACAGGCATCGCCTGCCGACCTTGATGCCTCGCAGGGGCCGGAGACACGAGGGCGACAGGGCAGCCACGGCCCAGGGGGGTGACGTCCCACCACAGGCTCATGGCTACCGGCGATCTACCCCCGAGAGGTTCTGGACGGCGCCGACCGTGGTGACCCTCCTGCGCACCATCGGTTCGCTGGGCGTCACGGCGCTGGCTCTCGGCCTGCGCTCGACCCCTCTGCTCTTCGCCGGTCTGGCCATCTACTGGCTGGGCGACATCATCGACGGCTGGCTGGCGCGACGCCTGGACCAGGAGACCAGGGTCGGCGCCGTGGCCGACATCGTCAGCGACCGTCTGTCCGCAGGGTCGTTCTACGCCGGAGTGGTGTGGCTGGACATCGCTCCCGCCCTGCCGGTGGCGGTGTACCTGGCGGAGTTCATGGTCGTCGACCTGCTGCTCTCGTTGGCGTTCCTCGCCTGGCCGCTGGTCAGTCCCAACTACTTCTACCTGGTGGATCGGTGGACCTGGCGGATCAACTGGTCCCCGGTCGCCAAGAGCATCAACTCCGCGGCCTTCCTGGTCCTCCTGCTCCTCACCGGCGACCCGGTCCTGGCCACGTGGTTCGCCGTGGCACTGCTGATCATCAAGGGCGGGTCGCTCGCCAGAGTCATGCGTATGGATCTGCCGAACGTCCGCACCCGGACCGGCGCCGGGGCCGGCGGGCGGTGGTCGGGCGTCCCCGTCCGTCTCCTGACTCCCCGGGGGCGCGGGGAGGGTGACGCAGGGTGACCACTGCTCAGGGGACGGGGACCGCACCGGGGGCTCAGCAGCGAGCAGTGGGGGTGAGGCCGTACGCCTGGGTGCTCCCCCTCTGGCTCGTCGTCGCGCTCTTCGGCGTCCTGACCGCCATAGCTGCCCACGAGGTCGGCATCCCGGTCAGAGACCCCCACGGCGCATGGTTCCGGAACCGTCTGGGCCTCACCCTGCTGGGCTGCATCGGCCTCGCGATCGTCGACGCGGCTGTGCGCGCTCGCCGGGAGGGGCTCCCGGCGCGGCGGGTGCTGCAGGTGCTCCGGCGGCGGTGGACGTGGCCGCGTCTCGCGCTGGCCCTCAGTGCGCTCCTGGCCTACTACGGCGTCTACCTCTGCTACCACAACCTCAAGAGCTGGGTCGTCTTCCAGCAGCCCCGTGACGACCTCCTGGACCGGTGGGACCGCTCGATCTTCCTCGGGCACAGCCCTGCCGTCCTGCTCCACGACCTGCTGGGCGAGCACGTCGCGGCCTATCTGCTCACAGCGACCTACATGTCGTTCTCGGCGGTCGTGATCTTCGCCGTCGTCGCGGCGCTCACCCTCACCGACAGCATCCGGGAGGGCTACGTCTTCATCGCCTCCGCGATCTGGGTCTGGATCCTCGGTGTGGGGTCGTACTGGCTGATCCCCTCCCTGGGCCCCTTCGCCCACACGCCGGGGGAGTTCGCGGGGCTCACGCACACCCCGATCCAGGACACGCAGGCGCGGTACCTGGCTCAACGCAGCCACCTGCTCGCCGCCCCAGGAGCGCCGGACGCGACCGCCCAGATCGCCGCGTTCGCGAGCCTGCACGTCGCGCTCGTCTGCCTCATCCTCCTGATCACTCGCCGTCACCGACTGCGCCGCACCTCGCAGCTCATGACCGTCTACCTGGTCGGCACCGTGCTGGCCACGGTCTACCTCGGCTGGCACTACACGCTCGACGTCGTCGCCGGAATCGCGATCGCCGTCCTGGCTCTCGCGCTCGGGCGGTTGACGATCTATCCGCGCTCAGCGCCAGGCCGGAACACCTGAGGAGAGGCTCAAGTCGAGCCGGGGCTCTCGCTGGGCGGCGTCACCTGTCCTCCGCCGCCCAGCGTTTCGCGGCCTCGAGGTCAGCGAGTGGAAACGCGCGCGCCTGTCCTGGCCACAGGACGCTGAAGATCCTGATCGTCGCGCCCGCCCAGCGCGCGTCGGTCACGATCGCGATCCGCTCGAACGACGCCGGGTGACTGACACCGAGCTTCAGGTCCTCCCAGACGGCGCCTCCCTCGTACTCGTCGAACTCGGGACCGAGGACATAGACGAGACGGACCTTGCCGTGCTCGGCGATGGCGGCGTTGATCGCAGGCACCACGACGTGGCGATAGTCCTCTTCCTCCACGTCATCGATGGCCTCGAGCCCCAGGACTCCTGCCGGCATCCCATCCAGAAGCTTGATCATGTCCGCTGCCCTCCGCGCTCAGGTCGCCCTCGTCGGCGAACCTCTCACGGGAGAAGGCTTCGGTGAGCGCCCAGGTCGCGGAACGGGCCGCGGGCGGGGCGTGGCCTTGCCCTCCTCCACGTGACCACGCTATCCACCCGAGTCGGCGATGGATCCCCCATCGCAGATGAGGCACCAGCCCCAGCGCAGCGTGACGTCGTGGTCCGCACGACCCAGCCGCTGGCTACCTCTCAGTCGCCGCGTGCCAGCCCTCGATCGTCTCGTCGCAGTCCACCAGCTGCTCGATCGCCTCCACGATCATCGGACGCAGGTCACCTGTGTCGGGGACTTGTCCGTGCCCGGAGACGAGGGACGTGGCATCGCGAACCGAGTTCGCGGACCAGATGCCGGAGATGTTCACGGCCATGGCGGAATCCTCGTACGACACGGTCGAGGAAGCGGTGGCCGAATGGCAGGCAGGCAACCCCCTGGCCCGCACGCAGCTGCTCCGCAACTACCTCCGACACGCCCTCGTCGCCAGACCCGATGACCGCCTCTCCTGGGGATTCGATGCCTTCGGGTTACGACACTTCACCTCCGGGGTGAGCCCTGACGAACTGTGGGCCGCGATCGACGCCATCGGGTGCCCGAGCCTTGTCGTCCGGGGCGAGCAGAGTCCCCTGACCTCCCGAGACCAGGTGACGCAGATGGCGAAGCGCCTCGGCGACGCCCGAGTTGTCGAGATCGCCGGAGGAGGCCACGACCTCGGCGTCGAGCAACCCGAAGCCGTGGCCCGGGCTGTCCTCACCTGGATGGACGACATCGAGCGAGAGACCCACCCCGACGCATGACCCCACCTGTGCCGTCCGCGTTGGCGCTCGGCGCGGCGATGGCCGCCACCAGCGTCGACCTCGCCACGGCCTGGTCGTCGTCTGCGTTGATCTTCGGCGGAGCCGCACAGCTCCTGGCGGTCCAGCTCCTCTCGAGCGGTGCTGCCGCGCCGGCGATCGTGGTGGCCGCACTGGTGGTGAACTCCCGTCACCTGCTCTACAGCGCGTCGCTCGCCCCGCACACCCGTGGGTGGAGCGGGCGGGCCAGGGGCTTGGCGGCGTACTTCATGGCCGACCCCGTCTACGCCTTGGCGATCGGCCGGTTCGAGAGCGAGCACGAGGGTGCCCGTGCCCGGTTGGCGTACTACTTCGCCGTGGCACTGACGTGCTGGGTGGGCTGGTTGTCACTGACCGCGTCCGGCCTGCTGCTGGCCGACGCGCTGCCCGCGGGACTCCCCCTGGAGCTCGCAGCGCCACTCACCTTCCTCCTGCTCACGCTGCCGACGCTGAAGAACCACGCCACCTACGCCGCAGCTGCAGTCGGTGGCGCAGTGGCGGTGCCGGCATCACACCTGCCGCTCGGCGTGGGGCTCGTGCTGGCGACGGCTGCCGGGATCACCGCAGGCGTCACGACAGCCAGGAGGCGTGATGCGTGACGTCCTGGTGCTGGTGGCCATCGGGCTGGGCACCTACGGGTTCCGTGTGGCCTGGCTGATGACCACCGAGGCACAGCAGCCGGCCACACTCCAGCGGATGCTGCCCTACGTCGGCCCGGCGGTGCTGGCTGCGATCACCTGGCTGTTGTGGCGCCGTACAGCAGGGCTCCTGGTTCCACTCGTCAGTGGCCTTGCCACGTGGTCGCTGCTCGCTGCCCTCGTCTCGGTGTGAAGCAACTCGCTGCCCGTCGGGTGCCGCTGCCGTCAGGGTCGGCCCCTGCTCAGACACACTGCTTGCGACCCGGGGGCGATCAGTCAGTGGGCAACGCTGCCGCGGGCAAACCGGCAGGGCCGCCGCTCGTGGAGTGCAAGGTCAGACCAGCTCTGCCCGGCGCCACCACGCGACGGTCAGCGCAGCGAGCGCCGCAGCCGAGCACGGCACGACGAGCAGGTGCCAGACAGGCACCGAGGCCAGGGTGGGCGTGGAGGCGGCCACGGCCCAGAGGCCGGGCACGGCATAGGGGAACCAGCCACCCGCTCCCGCGACGACGGCCACCTGCGCGGCTGCCACCAGGCCGACCAGTCCGCCGAACGCCGGGAGGTACCCCCGGCCGAGGCTGGCGAACAGTGCGACCGTGAGCGCCGACAACCCCGTGAGGACCGAGAGGACGGCCAGACGCGCAAGCGTGGCAGGCACGTCGCCGTCGGGCAGACCCAGGCCTGCCGCGAGGCCAACCAGCAACGCAGCAGGGACCAGCGCGAGCGACACCCCGGTGCACCACAGCGCCAGGATGGCCAGCTTGGCAGTCGCGACCGACTCCCGGGGAGTGGCACTGCCGAAGAGCGAGACCACGGTGCCGTCGGCGTACTCCCTGCCGAAGCACCAGGCCACCACCACGCCCATGCCGAGCAACCCGGCGCTGGCGTAGATCTGGGTCAGGGCGTCGAGGTAGCCCGCCCAGCCGTCCCGGGTCACCAACGCCTGTGCCTTCAGGCTGATCGTGTCACCGCCGTCCGTGCCGGCCATCGCCAGGAACAGTGCGGCCATCACTGCCGGGACCACGAGGAGGGCCACGGCGGTCACGCGAGGGACGCGGGCGCGGCGGAGCTTGAGCCACTCCACCGTGTATGCCGCCCGCATCACGCGACGCTTCCGGCGCCGGAGGCCAGGTCGGCCCGGTGCACCATGGTGAAGAACGCCCGCTCCAGCTCGGGGGTGGTCGGGTCGAGGTCACCGACGATGCGACCGGCGTGGATGACCGTGACCCTGTCGGCCACCCGGGCCACCTCGTCGAGGTGGTGGGAGGAGACCAGGACTCCGGTGCCGGTGGCCGCCGCAGCGACCACCAGCTCCCGGAGGAGGACGACTCCTGAGGGGTCCAGTGCGTTGGTGGGCTCGTCGAGGACGAGCAGCCGCGGGTCGTGCGCCAGTGCACTGGCCAGCCCCACCCGTTGCCGGTTCCCCAGCGACAGCGTGCCCGCTCGGCGGTCGCCGTAGGCCTGCAGCCGCAGCTTCTCCAGCACCCTCTCCACAGCGTCCCTCGCTCCGTCGGCCGGCACTGCGTGCAGCAGCGCGGCGGCGCGAAGGTTCTCGCGCACCGTGAGCTCGGGGTAGGCGAACGGCGTCTCGACCAGGTGCCCCACCCCCGCCCAGCTCACCCGGTCACCCACCCGAGTGCCCAGCACCTCGACCTGTCCGGAGTCGGGGCGGACCATCCCGAGCATCAACCGCATCAGAGTGGTCTTGCCGGCTCCGTTCAGCCCGACGAGCGCCAACACCTCCCCGGGCCTCACGCGCAGGTCGACGTCGCGCACGGCCGCCACGTCGCCGAAGCCCTTGCTCACCGCGTCGCACCGCAGCACGTCGCCGGTCACGGCGGGCACCCTGCCGGGTCGAGGACGTCGAGCGCCTCGACCAACCGGGCGGGCAGCGAGACGTCGTCCTCACCGAGTGACCAGGCGAGAACGGCCGTGGTCAGGGCGGCGACCGACGCCCCGGCGGCGACGCGCTCCTCCAGGCCGGGCCGGTCCTGCGTGGCAGGGGTCAGCGCCTGAGCCACGACGTCCTGGGTGGCGACGGTGTTGGCCCACATCCCGGCCACCAAGGTGGGGTTGCTGGCTCCGATGCGCACCCGGGCGCGGACCTGCTCCTGCCCGGGAAGCTTCAGGTCCGCGACCGCTGTCCGGAGTCCTCGGCACGCCCGCAGCAGCGGTGGCAGGTCACTCGGCGTCGCGGCGACAGCGTCGGCGAGGGCAGGGTCGAAGGGGTCGTCCAGGACGACGGACTCCTTGGTCGGGAAGTGGCGGAAGAAGGTCATGTGGCTGACCCCGGCCGCCCGCGCGATCTGTTCCACCGTCGTCGCCTCGAAGCCCCGCTCGGCGATCAGCCGCAGGGCCACTTCTTGCAGGCGTTCACGGGTGCCTCGCACACTCACCTGCCCGATGTTAGTGACTAACATATCCCAGGTCAACCGGACCAGGGTCCCGTGATCGGAGGGCGGATGGGGCCCGGTTCATGTGGCGTACGTCTCGCTGCCGCTCCTGCGCCCACGAGCGGGTGGTCACCGTTCACCTCCCGTTCACCTACAACGGCGAACCGCTTCACCTGGGCTGCCTACGTTTCGAGTCGTACGAGCAAACCTGCTCGCGACCTAGTACTAGAGCCATAGGAGTTTCAGTGAAGCGCACGACCTTGGGCCGGGCCTCCGCACCGGCCGCCGTGCTCGCGCTCGGCCTCGTCCTGGCGGGCTGTGGTGCCAGCAACGAGACCGCGAACACCAGCTCCGAGGGGGGCGGTGACCTGTCCGGCTCCCTCAACGGTGGCGGCGCCAGCTCCCAGGAGGCGGCGCAGACCGCGTGGCGAGCAGGCTTCCAGAAGGCCAACTCCGGGGTCACCGTCAACTACGACCCCGTCGGGTCCGGGGGTGGCCGCGAGGGATTCATCTCCGGTGGCTACGCCTTCGCGGGCTCCGACAGCTACCTCGACAACGAGGAGGGGGAGCTCAAGAAGGCCACCGAGCGCTGCGGTGAGGACCCGATCGAGGTTCCGGCCTACGTCTCGCCGATCGCGGTGCTCTACAACCTGGAGGGCGTCGACGAGCTCAACCTGTCGCCCAAGACCCTGGCCGGCATCTTCGCCGGCGAGATCACCTCGTGGGACGACGAGGCGATCGCGGAGGACAACCCTGACGCAGAGCTTCCGGCGGAGACGATCAACCCGGTGCACCGTTCCGACGAGTCGGGCACGACCGGGAACTTCACCAACTACCTCGACCAGGTGGCCGGCGAGGTGTGGACCGCGGGCGAGATCGAGGTCTGGCCCAAGGAGTACGGCGGTGAGGGTGGCAACGGCACCTCCGGCGTGGTCTCGGCGGTCAAGAACTCGGTGAACTCCATCGGGTACGCCGACGCCAGCCAGGCCGGAGAGCTCGGAGTGGCCAACATCGGTGTCGGCGAGGAGTTCGTCGCCCCCGAGCCCGAGGCCGCCGCGAAGATCTTCGAGGTCTCCCAGCGGGTCGAGGACGCCAGCGAGAACCAGATGGTCTACGACCTGGACTACGAGACCGACGAGTCCGGGGTCTACCCGATCGTGTTGACCTCCTACCTGATCGCCTGCCCCTCCTACGAGGACGACGCCCCGGCCGACCTGGTCAAGGCCTACGCCTCCTACGTGCTGAGCGAGCAGGGTCAGCAGGAGGCGGCCGACAACGCCGGCTCGGCACCACTGACCGACGCGGTCCGCTCGGAGGCCGAAGAGATCATCGGACAGATCAGCGCCGGCTGAGCCAGGCTGACGCTGAGGCCCGAGGGTGGGTCCGTGTCCCTCTCTGAGAGGCACGGACCCTCCTGCGCACCCGGACCCGGACGCACCGAGGAGGAGGAAGAGCAGAGGTGACAAGCACCAGTGAGACGCCGCCGACGGAGGCACCGTCGGTGCGCCGTCGTGGCGATGTCGTGTTCTCCTCGCTGGCTCGCGCGGCCGGCAGCACGATCCTGGTCGCCTTGGCGGCCGTCGCAGTCTTCCTGACCCTCGAGGGCCTCCCGGCCATCACCGCTCCTCCGGAGGCGATGGGGGGCAAGGACGGCATCATCGTCTACGTCTGGCCGCTGCTGTTCGGCACCTTGCTCGCGGCGTTCCTGGCCATGGTCATCGCCGCGCCCCTCGCGGTGGGCGTGGCCCTGGTGATCTCCCACTACGCTCCGCGAGCTCTGTCCAGGTCGCTCAGCTACCTCATCGACCTGCTCGCCGCGGTGCCCTCGGTCGTCTACGGGTTGTGGGGCATCGACTTCCTCGCGCCGAACATCATCCCGCTCTACCAGTGGCTGCAGGACAACCTGGGATTCCTCCCCTTCTTCAAGGGGCCGGCGAGCTCCGGCCGCACCATCCTGACCGCGGGGATCGTCCTGGCGATCATGGCCCTGCCGATCATCACCGCGATCATGCGCGAGGTGTTCTCACAGACACCGCGGCTGCATCAGGAGGCCGCGCTGGCTCTCGGCGCCACTCGCTGGGAGATGATCAGGATGACGGTCTTCCCCTATGGGCGCTCAGGCATGATCTCCGCCACGATGCTCGGCCTGGGGCGCGCCCTGGGCGAGACCATGGCGGTGGCCCTGGTGCTCTCGGCCTCCGGAGTCGTCACCTTCAACCTGATCTCGGTCACCAACCCCTCGACCATCGCCGCCAACATCGCGCTGCGTTTCGGTGAGGCCTCCGGGCTCAAGGTCAACGTCCTGATCTTCAGCGGCCTGGTGCTCTTCGTGCTCACCTTCCTCGTGAACTTCCTCGGGCGCGCCATCGCCGCCCGAGGTGTGAAGGGAGAGCGCTGACATGCCCAATCAAGCTCTCACGCGCCCCCAGCCCTCGGGGGAGCCACACCTTGACCGCCCCCTGACCCACCCGGTGCTGCCTCGCTGGGCTGCCGGGCTGGTGGCCGTGCTGGCGCTCGCGACGGGCGCGCTCCTCGCGCTGCTCCTCGGATGGGGCGTTGTCGCCACCACGTTCGTCGCAGTCGTGCTCTTCGCGGTGGCCTGGCCCTCGTGGACGCTGTGGGTCGAGGGACCGCGCAGCGCCGCGGACCGCGCAGTCACCACCGCAGTGTGGTCGGCCTTCGGTCTGGCGATGATTCCGTTGGTGTCGCTCTCCTACACGGTGCTCGTCAACGGGGTGAGCGTCCTCTCCGCGGAGTTCTTCACCGCCTCGATGCAGAGCGTCATCGGCGAGGGTGGCGGGATCTACCACGCCATCTGGGGCTCGCTGATCGTGACTGGCATCGCCGCCCTGATGTCGGTGCCGATCGGGATCATGGCCGCGGTCTACCTGGTGGAGTACGGCGGCACCGGGCGTCTGGCGCGGTGGATCACCTTCCTGGTCGACGTCATGACCGGGATCCCCTCGATCGTCGCCGGCCTCTTCGCCTACGCGCTCTTCGTGCTGATCTTCGGCCCGGGGGTGCGGATGGGCTTCGGTGGCTCGGTGGCGTTGTCGATCCTGATGATCCCGATCGTCGTGCGCTCCACCGAGGAGATGCTCAAGCTCGTGCCCGACGAGCTGCGCGAGGCGTCGTTCGCTCTCGGGGTGTCCAGGTGGCGCACTATCGTCAAGGTCGTGATTCCCACGGCTCTGGGAGGCATCGTGACCGGCGTGACCCTTGCCATCGCGCGGGTCTTCGGGGAGACCGCTCCGCTGCTGGTGATCGCCGGTGACACCGACTCGGTCAACTTCAACCCCTTCGACGGGCGGATGTCCACGCTGCCGGTCTACGCCTTCTACAGCTACACCCAACCGGGGGTGCCACCGGAGTACGGCCAGGCGAGGGCCTGGGGAGCAGCGCTGGTGCTGATCTCCATCGTGATGCTGCTGAACATCATCGCCCGCCTCATCGGACGACGCTTCGCCCCCAAGACCGGTCGCTGACCCGCGCCCCGACGACAGACCCACAGGACACAGGACAAGGACCATGGCCAAGAGCATTGAAGTCTCGGACCTCGACATCTACTACGGCGACTTCCAAGCCGTTGCCGGGGTGACGCTCACGATCCCTGCGCGGTCCGTGACCGCCCTGATCGGGCCGTCGGGCTGCGGCAAGTCGACCTTCATCCGGACCCTGAACCGGATGCACGAGGTGATCCCGGGTGCGCGCGTCGACGGCAAGATCGTCATCGACGGGCAGAACATGTACGACCCGGACGTCGACCCGGTCCAGGTACGTCGTCAGGTGGGCATGGTCTTCCAGCGTCCCAACCCGTTCCCGACCATGTCGATCTACGACAACGTGCTGGCCGGCAACCGGCTCAACAGCAAGCGGATGTCCAAGCAGACCGCCGACGACATCGTGGAGAAGGCGTTGCGCGCCGCCAACCTGTGGAAGGAGGTCCACGACCGGCTGAACAAGCCCGGCAGCTCACTCTCGGGTGGTCAGCAGCAGCGCCTGTGCATCGCCCGGGCGATCGCGGTCGACCCGCAGGTGTTGCTCATGGATGAGCCGTGCTCGGCGCTGGACCCCATCTCCACCGCAGCGATCGAGGACCTCATCCACGAGCTGAAGTCGGAGTACACGATCGTGATCGTCACCCACAACATGCAGCAGGCCGCCCGGGTCTCCGAGGACACCGGGTTCTTCAACCTCAAGGCGGCCGGTGAGCCCGGCCGCCTGGTGGAGTTCAACCCCACCAAGAAGGTCTTCTCCAACCCCGACAACGAGGACACCGAGGCCTACATCTCCGGCCGCTTCGGCTGAGTCGGCTGAGTGGGCTGAGTGGGCTGAGGTCCTCAGGACGCGCACGAGGGCCAGCCCCCGAGATGTCCGGGACCGGCCCTCGCGTGACCTGTGGTGCTGGTGCTACTCCACGCGCCGTTCTTCGACGCGCGTGGTCCGTGACCTGCGGCTGGCGATCATGCCGAGCACGATCCCGGCGATCCCGGCGACCAGCAGGATGAGTCCGAGCGTGTAGTCCTCGACGAAGGGCAGGTCGACGTTGATCACGCCCATCAGGAAGATCAGCCCGAGCACAACGAGGAAGATGCCGACTCCCAGTCCCATGACAGCTCCTTGGGTTGTGGCCATGCCGCGGATCGGCATGACGTGCTCGCCGCTTTCGCGACGATTCGCCCAAAGCGTTCCCCGGTCAGGTGTCGGCTAACCAACGGCCCGGCCGCGCCGACGCCGGTGGGTGCGGACCGGGCCGCGAGCCGCGCGGACCAGCTCAGCCGATCTCCACGCCGCAGCTGACCAGCAGGTTGCGCGGTCCGCTCGGGACGCCGGCGACCTCGACCGCCTCGCCGGAGCTGTCGAGCACCTGGGTCTCGAGCTTCAGTGAGCCGGTGGCCGGCGCCGAGGCCAACCAGCTCTGCAGGTGGATGTAGTCACCCTGGCGTGCCGCCCCGAACCACGGACCCGGCACACCGCCCACCCAGAAGCGGGTGCGTGCCGAGCGCACGGCGTCCTGCACCACCAGCCAGTGGTTGGTGCGCACCCGAGCGACCTGCGCTCCGTCGGGGCCGGCGCAGCTCCAGTCGCGGCGCGAGTTGGTCAACCTGACCGCAGGTTGGGTCGCGCTGGACGTGGGCAGCGGCAGCACGGCCGGGCGGTCTTCGCCGAACATGTCACAGAACATCACCTTGCCCGCGGAGTTGCGCAGGATGAAGCTGCCGGTGGGGTCGGTGGCGCTGCGCTGCTGCTCGCCGTAGAGCACCTGCACGCCGCCCGGGTCGCCGGCGACGAACCCCGGAGTCGCGCAGGACGTCAGCGCGGCCGCGCGGTCGAGGGCGCCGAGATCCAAGGTGATGTCGCCGATGTCGAGGCCCACCACGGCCGCGGTCTCGGACCGGTCGGACTCGTCGGGGTCGGCGAGCAGCGCCCGGACCACGAACACGCCCCCCATCATCGTCAGCGCGGTCACCGCCGCGGTAGCCACCCATCCGCCGCGCTTGCGCATCTCCACGTCCTCTCGGTGACCCTGTGGGCCGACCTCCGTGCTCCCCGACCGGCCACAACCGGTGCCCTGCCTTCAACGGTAGGCAGCGAGGAGGGCGCGGTCACGCCCAATTGGACAAATCCGGACATTTGCGGAACAGGCAGGTCCAAGGCCTGAGCGTGCGGGACCTTCGGCCCGCGCCCGGGGAAGGGCGTGCCTGCCCCGCCGATCCGCGCGTCGGGGCGCATGTGGGCGACGACACGGCGACGCGGGCGCTGCCTGGGCTGGGCCTGTTGGTAATGTCGGTGCCGCTTCGGATGTCTGCAGGTCTGGTCGGCGTTAGGGTTCGGCTGAGTTTGTTGGCACAGGACGAACTTGGCCCGTGCGCTCTGCCTCGGGCCGGGGCCGTCGGTCAGAAGCGTGGGTCGCCGCAGCGGCGTTCCCGGCCCCGGAATGAGGAGTAACACAGCATGGCTCAGGGCACGGTCAAGTGGTTCAACGCCGACAAGGGCTTCGGCTTCATCGCCCAGGAGGACGGCGGCGAAGACGTCTTCGTCCACTTCTCGGCAATCCAGATGAATGGTTACAAGGTTCTCGACGAGAACCAGCGTGTGGAGTTCGACGTCACCCAGGGTCCCAAGGGCCCCCAGGCGGAGAACGTTCGCGCACTCTAAGACCTCGATTCACCACCCACCTCACGGCCCCGGCGCGTTGCCAGGGCCGTTTGGTTTGTGGGTGCACGACGTGGCAGACGTCGAACGCGAAGCGGTTTAGCACAGGTTCTGGCCGAGCATGGTGACCCCATGGCACCTACGGATCGCTATCCGCGGCGCCCGGGGGACTCGAACGGCCCGATCGCTGACGACGAGCTCGACGTGCCTCTGGAGGACGCCGACCAGCTGGAAGAGGTCGAGCTGCTCTCCTCGTTGATGATCGAGGCGGGCTCGGCGCAGGAGCGCCTGGGGCAGCACGACATCGACCGGGCGCTGGGGCTCTAGGCGCAACCAGGAGATCAAGTCGGCGCGCCAGTTGGTCACGCTGACTGCAACCACCGCCGGCCGCACCCCTACGATGTCTAGCGGTCCGTTCCTCCGTTGCAAGGGAGCCGCTCGTGGCGATCAGGTTCCGCCCGGTCGACGACTCGTTCTACGACCAATTCGCTCGTCTGGCCACCCGCCTGGTCGCCGGTGCTGAAGTGCTCAACGAAGTGTTCGCCGAGGGTGCGGACCGTGAGGGGCTGGCTGCCCGGATGCGCGAGGAGGAGCACCTCGCCGACGAGGCCACGCACGACATCATCCGCCGGGTCAACAAGACGTTCGTGACGCCCTTCGACCGCGAGGACATCTACGCCCTCGCCTCGGCGCTCGACGACGTCATGGACTACATGGAAGAGGCCGTCGACCTCGTGGTGCTCTACAACTTGCAGGAGCTGCCCGCCGACATGGCCGGGCAGGCCGAGGTGATCCAACGGTGCGCCGAGCTCACCGCGGAGTCGATGCCGCGGTTGAAGAGCATGAAGGACCTCGACGAGTTCTGGATCGAGATCAACCGACTCGAGAACGCCGGCGACAAGGCCTACCGAAAGATCCTCGCCGATCTCTTCAACGGCGACCACGACGCTCTGGAGGTGTTGAAGCTCAAGGACGTCGTCGAATCCTTGGAGGCAGCGATCGACGCGTTCGAGACCGTCGCCAACGTGGTGGAGCAGATCTCCGTCAAGGAGTCGTGAGCGTGGAGCTTGCGATCGTCATCGCGGTGGTCCTGGTGGCGCTGGTGTTCGACTACACCAACGGCTTCCACGACGCGGCCAACGCCATCGCCACCTCGGTCTCCACCAAGGCCCTGACGCCACGGGTCGCACTCGCGATGGCAGCGGTCATGAACTTCGTCGGCGCCTTCCTCGGCCAGGAGGTCGCCAACACGGTGGCGGACGTGATCGCGCTGCCGCAGAGCAGCCATGGCCTCACCGTGGTCATGGCGGGCCTGCTCGGCGCGATCGCCTGGAACCTGCTGACCTGGTACTACGGCCTGCCGTCCTCCTCCTCCCATGCGCTCATCGGCGGGTTGGTGGGTGCCGGGATCGCCTTCGCCGTGAGCGACGCGGGTGAGTACCTCACCGGGCGGAAGGACGGCGCGGAGTACGTCGACGGCACCTGCATGGTGGGGGGGCAGGCTGTCGATGCGGGAGAGTGCGGGGTGGTGCAGTGGCACATCATCATCGACAAGGTCCTGATCCCGATGATCGCCTCGCCGGTCTTCGGTTTCCTCGCCGCGGGGGCGTTGATGATCGGGATCATGTGGCTCTTCCGCCGGGGCAACCCCAGCCGGATCAACCGCGGGTTCCGGCTGGCCCAGACCGTCAGCGCCGCCGCCATGGCTCTGGGCCACGGTCTGCAGGACGCTCAGAAGACGATGGGCGTGATCTTCCTGGCGCTGCTGACCGGAGGCTACGTCTCCCAAGGTGACGACCTCCCGGTCTGGGTGATCTTCTCAGCTGCCACGGCGATCTCCCTGGGCACCTACGCCGGTGGCTGGCGGATCATGCGCACGTTGGGCCGACGCATCATCCATCTCGACCCACCCCGGGGGTTCGCAGCCGAGTCGGTGGCAGCCGGCGTGCTCTACACCACGGCGTTCGCCTTCGAGGCGCCGGTCTCGACCACGCACATCATCACCTCGTCGGTCATGGGCGTGGGCGCCACCAAGCGGCTCTCGGCGGTCAGATGGGGGGTGGCCCGCAACATCGTGGGCGCCTGGGTCCTCACGTTCCCGATGGCGGGGACGATGGCCGCGCTGTTCTACTGGCTGTTCCGCCTGATCCAGCTGCCCTAGCCCGGATCCATCCGGGGCTCAGGCCTCACTCCCGGCCGGCGCCGGCACCCGATCGACCGCCACGATCCGTCCCGCCCGGTGATGGAGCACGGCCATGGCACCCGCATCGAGCGGCGTCGGTTCGAGGCCGAGCGCCTCGAACATCATCGGAAGCACCGGTCGGTGTCCGCACACGACCGTGGGGCGGCGGGCGTCGAGCAGATCGTCCATCTCGTCGATCACGGCCTGCGGGGTCGCGTCCTCCTCCGACAAGACGTCGGTGACCTCCAGCGTCCGCTTCGCCGCCAACGCGTAGGGGGTCACCGTCGCGACGCATCGCTCACTGCTGGAGGTCACCACGCGGCGCACGCCGTAGGCGCGCAGGACGGGTATCAGCAGCTCGGCCTGGCCTCTGCCGCTGGAGTTGAGCGGGCGCCTGCGATCCTCCTCGTCCCACTTGTCACGCCGAGAGGCCTCGGCGTGGCGCAGCACCAGCAAGGGCACCGACTTGCGCTCGAAGGGCCGGGCACCGATGAGCACCTCGCGGTCGCGTGGGTAGTCCAGCAAGGACTCGGCCTTGTCGACCGGGACCCAGGCGACATCGTCGATCTCCACGTTGGGGCGGTACCCGGAGACGTCGCTGTCGCCGACCACGCGACCGACCCAGTAGTGCACGAGCTTGGGGCGCACGGCCCCGTTCCCAGTCGCGTAGACCTGGGGGGGCAGCGCCGGTCCCAGCCGGACGCGCAGCCCGGTCTCCTCCTCCACCTCGCGGACGGCGGCAATGTGCTCCCCCTCGCCGGGATCGAGCTTGCCCTTGGGAAAGGACCAGTCGTCGTAGCGCGGGCGGTGGACCAGGAGAACCTCGGTGACGCCACCGCGGCGCCGCAGGGTGACGGCCCCCGCGGCGACCACCACGCCGGGCTGGTCGGAATCAACCATGCGGCTAGTGTCACATCATGTCCACGGGGTCCGGCACCGGCAGCGCGGTGAAGGAGCGGCGACGCCTGGGTGTGGGCATCCCTGTGCTCGCGACCTTGGTGGTCCTGGCCGTGGTGGCTGGGGTGCTGGTCTGGTGGCTCCTGCGCGGGCCCTCGGGCCGCTACGCCGACGCCATGGCGACGCTGCCGGAGCCGACTCTGCGCAGCAGCTTCACCGACTGGGTCGCGGTCGGTGAGGAGGTGGACGTGCCCGATCTGAAGGAGTCGACGGACCCGGACCGGGTCACCCGCTTCCTCGACCGGGCCTACGACCTCGACCTCGTCACGGGGTCCACCCAGCTGGACGTCATCCCGGGGCTGGCGACGATGTTCGGCTACAGCCTGGCGCAGGTCGACTGGGAGGCCTACGGCCAGTCCCGCGACGGCGCGGTGAGCGTGCTGAAGGTCAGCGACGAGGTCGACTTCGGCGACGTCGCCGACCAACCTGGAGCAGGCCGGCTACTCCGAGCCGGGGGCCGACGACGGGGTGTGGCGAGGCAGTGCCGACCTGGTCTCGCAGTTCGAGTCGCCGATGACCACGCTCCAGATCCATGTGCTGCTGCTCGCCGACGAGAGGCTGATCCTCACCTCGGACACCGCGTCGTACCTGGAGAGCGTGCGTGAGGTGATCCGCGGGGACGCCCCCTCCCTGCGCGAGGCCCCGGGGGTCGACGGGCTCCTCGGTGCGGCTGAGGACGCCCTCTCCGCTCAGCTGTGGGCGCGTGACTTCGCCTGTGAGGACCTCGCGATGGCACAGGCCGACCGGGCAGACCAGGACGAGGCGGCGAGGCTGGTGCAGGCCTCGGGCGGGGTGACCCCACTGGACGGGATGCTCATGGCTCGCACCGGGGAGCGGCAGGCCACGATCGCCATGTGGTTCGACTCCCAGCAGGACGCCGACCACGACCTGCAGGCCCGGACCGACCTGGCCCAAGGAGCCGCGCCCGGCCAGGGAGGGGACTTCTCGGAACGCTTCACCCTCACCGATTCGCGGGTCGAGGGACAGCTGATCACCATGCGTCTCCGAGCAGAGACCGACACCCTGATGGGCGACCTGGGGCAGGGCCCCGTGCTGTTCGCGGCGTGCTGATGGTGAACTGGTCACATGGAGCCCACGGACCTCATGGCCGGACCCCCGCCGGTCCACCTTCCCGATGACCCAGCGGACACCGAGCTGACCGACGGCGCGGCGCCCGCTGACGTCGTGCGCCGCCACCCCGACTCCCCGGCCGCATGGGCCGCGCTCGCAGCGCAGGCCGAGCAGGCCGGCGCCGAGGACGTGACGGTCTACGCCTATGCGCGCGTGGGCTACCACCGCTCACTGGACCGGTTGCGCCGCAACGGGTGGAAGGGGCACGGGCCCGTGCCGTGGGAGCACGAGCCCAACCGCGGCTTCCTGAGGTGTCTGGCGCTGCTGAGCGGCGCTGCGGACCGGATCGGGGAGGACGCCGAGGCGACCCGGTGCTCGGAGTTCCTGCGGGACTCGAGCCAGGCGGCCTACGCCGAGCTGACCGCGGGCTAGCCGGAAGGCAGGAACATGCACACCGCGCCCGGCTTGAGGTGCCACTCCATGCGGGTGTGGGGGCCGTCGATCTCACCGTCCGCGCTGAGGTAGAACGAGTCCCCCTCGACGCGGACGTGGTTGCCGCCCAGCCGGGACACCTCACGCATCAGGTGGTGCTTGCCGGTGCGCAACCGGGTCAGGTAGAGGAGCCGGGTCAGCCTGCCGCGGGCCCGACTGATCATGATCACCAGTCGGCCGCTGCTGGGGTCGGCTCCCGGGACCAGCTCGGTGCCGCCCCCGACGTTGGACCCGTTGCCGATCGCGACCTGTGTGATGTGACCCCGCGGGTGGTGCTCCTCGCCGTCGACGGTGACGGTCACCTTGATGAAGTCGGGGCTGACCCCGGCGGTCAGCGCACCCGCGAGGTAGCCGAGCCGGCCGAGCTTGAGCTTGCCGAAGCGAGGCTTCCACTTCTCCGCGGCGCGGCTGGCCTGCGCCCCGACCCCCAGGTGGACGTTGTTGATCGAGACCTGTCCCCGACTGTCGATGATCAGGTCCACGGGCACCTCGTGGTCAGCCAGGATGACCTCAGCGGCCGGTCCCGGCTCGAGCGGGAGCTGGACACCGCGGGCGAAGTCGTTCCCGGTGCCCAGCGGGATCAGCCCGAGCCGCGACTTCTCCAGCAGGTCGAGGGAGTGCAACGCGTTGACCACGGCGTGCAGGCTCCCGTCACCGCCGGCGACGACGATCCGGCGGTTCGGGGCAGCTGCCAGGGCCTCGCCCAGGTCCTCGGCGTTCGATGTCTCGACCTGCTCCACGTCATAGCTGGCGCGCAGGATCTCCAGCGCCGGGAGGAGTGCCTGCTCCTCGTTGGTGCCGGCGGACGCGTTGCTGATGAGCAGCAGTTTCTCCACCCGATGATTATGGGGGTCCCCGCACGGCGGTGTTAGCGTTGGGTCGCAAGAGCCCCTGGTGCTGGTGCGCCGGGGCTTGATTCTTGTGGGCTCGGGCCGCAGGCCCCGCCGTGACCCGGCCCACGTGATCACAGCGGAGTGAACTGATGCCAGCGATCGTCGTGCTCGGCGCCCAGTGGGGCGACGAGGGCAAGGGGAAGGCCACCGATCTCCTGGGGGCCGACCGTGCCGGAGCCATCGACTACTGCGTGCGCTACCAGGGCGGCAACAACGCGGGCCACACCATCGTGGTCGACGGCGAGAAGTTCGCCACCCACCTGCTGCCCAGCGGCGTCCTGACTCCTGGCTGCACGCCGGTGATCGGCAACGGCGTGGTGATGGACGCCAGGGTGCTCTTCACCGAGATCGACGGCCTGGTCGAGCGGGGGGTCGACGCGGGCCGGCTGCTCGTGTCGGCCAGCGCCCACCTGATCACCAGCTACCACACCGAGATCGACAAGGTCACCGAGCGCTTCCTGGGCAAGAGCAAGATCGGCACCACCGGGCGGGGCATCGGGCCGGCCTATGCAGACAAGATCAACCGGATCGGTGTGCGGGTGGCCGACGTCTTCGACGAGAAGATCCTCGCCGACAAGGTCGAAGCCGCCCTGGAGACCAAGAACCACCTGCTGGTGAAGGTCTACAACCGGCGCGCGATCGACGTCGACGAGGTCCTCGAGGAGATCTGTGGCTACGCCGAACGGCTCAAGCCCATGGTCACCGACGTGTCGTTGCTGCTGAACGACGCGCTGGACCGCGGCGAGACGGTCCTCTTCGAGGGGGCACAGGCCACCATGCTCGATGTCGACCACGGCACCTATCCCTTCGTCACCTCCTCCAACCCGATCGCCGGTGGGGTGTGTGCCGGAGCCGGGATCGGCCCCCGTCGGATCGACCGGATCATCGGCGTGGTGAAGGCCTACACCACCCGGGTCGGCTCCGGCCCCTTCCCGACCGAGCTCCACGACTCCGACGGTGACCGGCTGCGCGAGGTGGGCAACGAGTTCGGCACCACCACCGGTCGACCGCGACGTTGCGGGTGGTACGACGCGGTGATCGCTCGCTACGCCGCCCGGGTCAACGGCCTCACCGAGTTCTTCCTCACCAAGCTGGACTGCCTCAGCGAGTGGGACGAGATCCCGGTGTGTGTGGCGTACGAGGTCGACGGCGAGCGCACCGACGAGATGCCCATGACCCAGACCGACTACCACCACGCCCGGCCGGTCTACGACCTGCTGCCCGGGTGGCGCTCCGACATCTCCGGCTGCCGCACCTTCGAGGAGCTCCCTGCCAACGCCCAGGCCTACGTCCGACGGCTGGAGGAGCTCTCCGGCGCGCCCTTCTGGGGGGTCGGCGTGGGCCCTGGCAGGGAGCAGACGGTCACGATGCCCGCACGCTGAACCGTGCACCGCTGCCCGGTGTCCCCGGGAGGACCTGCTCAGTTGCGCAGCAGGTCCCGAAGGATCGCCGCGAGGTTGGCGGTGTCGGACTTGGAGATGCACGCCGCGACACCGATCTCGCCTGCCCGCACCTTCACCTCGGGGCTGAGGTGGGCCGAGAAGAGAACCACGACCTGCTCCGGATTGCGACTGAGGATCTGCTCGGCCGCCTCGAGCCCGGTGAGCACGGGCATCCGGTTGTCCAGCAGGACCACGCTCGGGTCCGGCGGCGGGTCGAGCTCGACGTAGCGTTGGATCGCCTCGGCGCCGTTGACCGCCTCTCCGACGATGGCGAAACCGTCCATCTCCAGGAAGACCCGCGCCAGCTCGCGGACGTCGGGCTCGTCGTCAGCGACGAGGACGGTCGGTCGAGCAGCGGTCATCATGGTGCTGGAATCCTACGGCCTTCCTGCGCGGCCACGGGTAGTTCGACGACGAATCGGGTCGGCCCCCCCGCGGGACTCTCTGCCCAGATCCTGCCGTCGTGGGCCTCGACGATCTGTCGAGAGATGTAGAGCCCCAGGCCGGTGCCGGAGACAGTCCCCTCCCGGCCGCGCACGAACTTGTCGAAGATCCGGTCCAGCTGCGCGGGGTCGATCCCGCTGCCCTGGTCCTCCACGGTGATCTGCGCCGTTCCACCCTGCTCGCTCAGTGCGACCCGGACCGGGGAGCCGGCGGGGGAGTTCTTGCGGGCGTTGTCCAGCAGGTTCGCCAGCACCTGTTGGATGCGGTCGGCGTCCACGCGGGCGACCACGGGGAGGTCGGGGAGGTCGAGCAGCAGCTCTCCCTCACCGGTGCCGATGCCGTCCACCGCGGCGCGCAGCTCGTCGGCGATGTCGGTCTCGTGCCTGACATAGCCGAAGCGACCGGACTCGATGCTCTCGGTGTCCAGCACGTCGCGGGTCATGGCCTGCAGCCGCCGGGCGTTGCTGAAGGCGCGGCTCACCGCGTTGTGGCGCTCTCGATCGCTCATGGTCTCCCAGTGGTCCAGGCTGGTCTGCAGGAAGCCCATGACCCCCGCGACCGGGGTCCGTAGCTCGTGGGAGACCACGGAGATGAACTCCTCCTGGGAGCGGTTCAGCTCCAGGAGCCGGCGCCGTTCCTCCCGGGCCTGCCGAAGCCGACGCGCGAGGACCAAGGTCAGGACCAGTCCGACACCCACCAGCAGCAGGACCAGGAGCAGCCCGACGCTCTGCAGCGGATCGGTCAGTGGTCCGGTGAACTCGTCTCGATCTTGGGTGAACACCACCTGCCATCCCACGCTGGGCACGTCCGCACTCACGACGTACTGACCACCGATCTCGTGGTCGCCGGGTTCGAGGGAGGTCAGCTCCTCCTGCTCCACCTGCTCGCCCAGACCGGTGGGCAGCGTGGTCGCCACCACCCGGCCCTGGCTGTCGATGAAGCGCCAGCTCTCGGTATCGACGTCGCGGTCAGCGAGCGCCTGGATCTCCTGGCTGAAGGCCGAGTCCGTGGTCAGCGCTGCCTCGAACACGAATGCGCCTCGCACGCTGGAGGGGCCCGCGCCCCGGATCGCGACCACGAAGGCATAGGCCGGCAGCTCGCTGGTCACGCCCTCGGGCGCCACCGGGAGCACCACGGCCGGCGCCTGCTTCAGCTGCTGCTGCGCCTCGGCCCACCCCGGTGCGTCGTAGGTCGAGCCAAGACGCCCAGGGCGCAGCAGGGTGCCGTTGACGATGCGGCCGCGCTGGTCGACGAGGAAGTTCCCGGACTGTGCCTCGGGGTCGATCGCGAAGGTGTTGAGAGTCGCCTTGTCCGCCTTGCTGCGCAACGTCAGCTCCCACGGCCGCGCGCCCAGCCCGGCGATCGAGCCGATCGTGGACTCCACTCGGGCGTCGAAGCTGTTGGCGGTGGTCATCACCTGGGCGACCTTGGCCTCCTCCAGTGCCTCGGTGCCGGCCGACACGGCGCCGCGCAGCAGCACGACCACGAGCACTGCGACGAGCAGGACCGCCGAGCCGGCGAAGACGGGCACGAGGCTCTCACGGCGTGACATCTGGGTCTCCTTCGACGGACTTGCTGGGAGTCAACACGGCCGCAACTGCGTCCGGGGCGTCGACCGCGGGGTACGAGGTGATGAACCGAGCCCCGCCCGAAGGCGACTCGGCGACCGAGACCTGGCCGCGCATGGCATGGGCGAACTCGCGCACGATCGCCAGGCCCAGCCCCGCTCCGCGGGTGCCGACCACGGCATCGCCGGCGCCGCGGAAGAAGCGGCTGAACACCTGCTCACGGTCGGCGAGCGGCACGCCCGAACCCTCGTCGTCCACGACGAGCTCGACCCGGTCCCCGGCCCGGTGCACTCGCACCCGGATCGTCGTCCCGGCGGGCGAGTACTTGCCGGCGTTGCCCACCAAGTTGGTCAGCACACGCTCGACAGCATGGACCGAGCCGAGCACCTCGAAGCCGGGTGGGGTGTGGGCCACCACGCTGTGGTTCGGCGCCAGATCGCCCTGCTGGTCCAGAATCGCACTCACCGTCAGCCCGAGGTCGATCGGCACCAGCTCGGCACCGGCATGCACGCCGCGTTCGAGGCGGGAGAAGTCCAGCAGGTTCTCGACCAGCTCGGACAGCTGCTGGGCGTTGGCCTCGACGCGATCGGCGTAGCGCGCGATCTGCTCGGTGCTGAGGTCCTCGACCTGCTCGGTCAGCAACCGGGCGAACCCCTTGACGATGCCGACCGGTGTCCGGAGCTCGTGCGAAGCGGTCGCGAGGAAGACCGTCTTGAGCTCGTCGACCTCTCGCATCCGCTCCAGCAGCTCGCGTTGCTGGGCGAAGGCTTCGGCGTTCGCCATCGCCGAGGTGAGCACATCGGCGGTCTCCCTGAGGGTGGCCAGGTCCAGCGGCCCCAGGTCGCGTCCGGCGGTCACCGTGAGCCGGGCGACAGTGCGGCCACCGCGCGCCATGAGGATCGACATCGTCGCGCCCGCGGCCAAGGTCGAGCGCTGGTCCTGCGCAGCCGCCACATCAGGCGTCTGACCCGTGGCGAAGAGCGCCCGCTCGGCGACCGGCCCCGGTGCGGTGAGCAGCAGCCCGCGAAGGCCCAGGGCATCGCTGAGCTGGGTCGCGACCGCGGGCAGGACCTCCGCCAGGTCCAGGCTGCGTTGCGCGACGGCGGAGAGGCCGCTCAGCGTCTCGTGCTGACGGCGCTGGCGCTCCAGGTCGGAGGCCGCTCCGGCGGCTCGCTGTCCGCGTCGGAAGACGAACACCGCGATGCCGATCCCTGCCAGCGCGGCCGCTGCGGCGACCAACCACGCTGCCAGGGGGATCCGCGGCGGTGGGCTCCAGGTGACCACCGTCCAGCCGGAGACCAGGGTCGGCGGCAGCCCCACGGAGTACGACAGCGCACCGCTGGGCACCGGCGCCGGCGCTGCGGCGACGGTCCGCTCGGGGCCGGTGATGGCGATGCCTCCTTCGGCGGGAGCGATCTCCTTCAGGATCGATCGGACGGGCACAGGCACCACCAGCACCCCGGTGATCGCCCGACGACGGGTCGCGACGTCCGCAGGAGGCCTGGCGGTCCGATAACGAGCCACGACCACCCCACCGGTCTCGGACAGCGCGGGCTCGGCGGTGTCGCGGGCCCGGACCAGGACGTCGAGCGGCACTCCCTGCCGGCGTGCCTGGCCCAGCGTCACCAGGCTGGCCTCGTTCGGGGACTCCGCCGCGTCGTTGAGCGCCGTGCGCAGCGCGAAGCCGATGTCGACAACGCCCTCGGCCGCGATCTGGTTGGTCCTGGCCTCGGCACGCAGCTCGGCAAGCGTGGATCCCACGACCAGGGACGCCGCGGCAGCACCGAGGCCCAGGAGCACGCTCAACGCAGCCACGACCTGGTAGGACCTGCCCACGCGTGCGGTCATCTGCTCACCGCTGTCCTCAGGCCTCTCAGACTGCCCTTGGCCAGGAACGGGACCCCGATCTCTGCCGCTCGCGCCGCCAGGGCAGGAGACTGGTAGTTGCTGTAGATCACGATCGAGAGGCGCCCACCGGCGGAGACCAGCTCCTCGGCAAGCTCCAGCCCGGTCTGGCCCGGGGGCATCCGGTAGTCGAGCACGAGGACGTCGGGGTCCAGGTCTCGCACCAGACGGCGCGCCGTGGCCGCGTCGGCTGCGCCGTGCACGTCGTGGCCCTCCAAGCGCAGATCGGTCAGCGCGAGCTCCAACGCGTCAGGGTCGTTGTCGGCCACGACGATCACAGCCATACGCGTCGACCTCCACTTCCCCAGATGCCCCGCCAGACGTCGCTCATCCTGGCAGCAACCGGGCCGCTTGACACCTAGGACCCGATGAGCCGAGCCGAACGCCCCGGGCACCCCGGACCTTGAGCCCGCGGGACCTGCCCGGGCCGAGGACCAGGCCGCGTTGCTCAGCTGCACCCGCCCGAACAACGAGCCGGACCCGGCACCGGCCGCCGCGCCATCTAGGGTTGGTAGCCGTGAAGACGCTCGTGATCGGCGCCGGGGGACGGGAGCACGCCCTGGCGCTGGCGCTCGCACGTGATCCCGCCGTCACCGAGGTCCACGCCGCACCCGGCAACCCCGGCATGACCGCTGTCGCCACGCTGCACCCGGTGGACCCCCTCGACGGTGGGGCGGTGGCCCGGCTCGCCACCACCCTGGGGGTCGATCTCGTCGTGGTCGGCCCGGAAGCGCCGCTGGTGGCCGGCGTCGCTGACGCAGTCCGGGCGGTCGGCATCTCCTGCTTCGGGCCCAGCCGCGAGGCCGCGGCCCTCGAGGGCTCGAAGGCCTTCGCGAAGGACGTCATGGCCGCCGCAGAGGTTCCCACCGCGATGGCGCGGGTGTGTACCGAGGAGGCGGAGGTCGCCGAGGCGCTCGACGTGTTCGGGGCGCCGTACGTGGTGAAGGACGACGGGCTGGCGGCCGGCAAGGGAGTGGTGGTCACCGAGGACCGCGAGGTGGCGGCAGGGCATGCGCAGGCCTGCGGGCGGGTCGTGATCGAGGAGTACCTGGAGGGCCCCGAGGTCAGCCTGTTCGCGATCACCGATGGTGAGACGGTGCTTCCCCTCCAGCCTGCGCAGGACTTCAAGCGGGCCCTGGACGACGACGAGGGGCCCAACACCGGGGGCATGGGTGCCTACACCCCCCTGCCCTGGGCGCCCCCCGACCTGGTCGACGACGTGAGGGACCGGGTGCTGCTCCCGACCGTGCACGAGATGGCTGCCCGCGGCGTCCCTTTCCAGGGCCTGTTGTACGCCGGCCTGGCGCTGACTCGGCGCGGCGTGCGCGTGGTGGAGTTCAACGCCCGCTTCGGCGATCCCGAGACCCAGCCGCTCCTGCAACGCCTGGAGTCGCCGCTCGGCGCCGTGCTCAAGGCAGCAGCCGACGGGCGGCTCGACGAGGTCGGCCCACTGCGCTGGCGAGACGGAGCCGCGGTGGCCGTGGTGATGTCCGCGCAGGGCTACCCCGAGTCACCGCGCACGGGTGACGAGATCACCGGCATCGACCAGGCAGAGGCGCTCGACGGGGTCCAGGTGGTTCACGCCGGCACCGCGGATCGTGACGGGGCCCTGGTGACCTCCGGAGGCAGGGTGCTGGCGGTGACTGCGCTCGGCTCCGACGTGGCGGCGGCGCGTGAGCGCGCCTACGAGGCGGTTCGGCTGATCTCCTTCGACGGCGCCCACCACCGGACCGACATCGCGGCGGGCGTGTGATGGGGGGCCCCGGGATGTCCTCGCCGGAGGAGCCGCGCAGCACCAGGCCGATCCCGAACGTCCTGGCGACGCGCTACGCCGCGCCCGACCTGGCCGCGATCTGGTCCCCCGAGCACAAGGTGGTCCTGGAGCGTCGCCTGTGGCTCGCTGTGCTCAAGGCGCAGCGTGACCTGGGTGTCGGGGTGCCCGACGGGGTGATCCGCGACTACGAGCAGGTGCTGGACGTGGTCGACCTGGACAGCATCGCCTCGCGGGAGCGGCTGACCCGTCACGACGTCAAGGCGCGCATCGAGGAGTTCTGTGCGCTCGCCGGGCACGAGCACATCCACAAGGGCATGACCTCGCGCGACCTCACCGAGAACGTCGAGCAGCTTCAGGTGATGTCGAGCCTGCGGCTGCTGCGCGACCGGGCGGTCGCTGCGCTGATGCGACTGGCCCGTCTGGCCGCCGAGCACGAGGCCACGGTGATGGCGGGTCGCTCGCACAACGTGGCCGCGCAGGCCACGACGCTCGGCAAACGCTTCGCCACGGTCGCCGACGAGATGTTGGTCGCCCTGGAGCGGGTGGAGCAGCTGATCGAGCGCTACCCGCTGCGCGGCATCAAGGGGCCGGTCGGCACCGCGCAGGACATGCTCGACCTGCTCGACGGTGACGAGGTCAAGCTCGCCGAGCTCGAGGGGCGCGTTGCCGAGCACCTGGGCTTCAGCCGGGTGTTGGCCAGCGTCGGGCAGGTCTACCCGCGCTCGCTCGACTTCGACGTCGTCTCCTCGCTGGTGCACCTGGTGTCCGCGCCGGCCAACCTCGCCACGACCATCCGGCTGATGGCCGGCCACGAGCTGGTGACCGAGGGCTTCAAGGAGGGACAGGTCGGCTCCAGCGCGATGCCCCACAAGATGAACACCCGCTCCTGCGAGCGGGTCAACGGCCTCGCCGTCGTACTCCGAGGTCACCTGTCCATGGTCAGCGAGCTGGCGGGGGACCAGTGGAACGAGGGCGACGTCTCCTGCTCGGTGGTCCGTCGCGTCGCGCTTCCCGACGCCTTCTTCGCGGCCGACGGGCTGTTCCAGACCTTCCTCACCGTCCTGGACGAGTTCGGCGCCTTCCCCGCGGTGATCGAGCGCGAGCTGGAGCGCTACCTCCCGTTCCTGGCCTCCACCAAGGTGCTCATGGCCGCGGTGCGCCGAGGAGTCGGCCGGGAGAGCGCGCACGAAGCGATCAAGCGGGCAGCGGTCGCGGTGGCCCTGGACATGCGGGCCGGTCAGTCGACGAACGACCTGTTCGACCGCCTGGCCGACGACCCCCGGCTGGGCATGACGCGCGAGCAGCTCGACGCACTGGTGTCCGAACCGCTGGAGTTCACCGGCGCCGCGCGCGCGCAGGTGAAGGACGTCGTACGACGGGTGGAGGAGGTGGCCTCGCGCCACCCCGAGGCGGCGTCCTACCACCCCGGCGAGATCCTCTGACGTCACTCGGCCGGCCATGCGCATGTTCACCGCGGTCCTCCCGCCCGAGCCCGTGCTGGAGGAGCTCGACGGGTTCCTGGAGCCGCGCCGCTCCAGCGCCCATCTGCCTGCGAGACCGGCTGGGGGACGGGAGCGGTCGCCGGTGCGCTGGACCCGCCCGGAGTCGTGGCACCTCACGCTGGGGTTCATGCCCGAGGTCTCGGAGCGTCAGCTCGAGGGGTTGGTCGAACGCCTGGTCCGCGCGGGCCGCAAGCGGCAGCACTTCGAGCTGAGGATCAGCGGGGGTGGTGCGTTTCCGAGCGCCGCGGACGCCCGGGTCCTCTTCGGTCGCGCCGAGGGCGACCCCGCGGACCTCGAGGAGCTTCGGCGCCTGGCCACGGGCGCACGGGCCGCGGCGACAAAGGCCGGGGCCCTCGTTCAGGGGGGACGGTTCCGTCCGCACCTGACCCTGGCCCGACTCCGCCGCCCCGACGACGTCGCGCGCTGGCTGGATGTCCTGGACACCTTCTCCTCGCAGCCCTGGACCGTCACTGAGTTCGCCTTGGTGCGTTCCGAGCTCGGACAAGGTCCGCGCGGCACTCCGCGGTACAGCGTGGAGGAAGTGTTCGAACTGCGAACGCCCCAGTGACCCGCGCCACATCGTCGCGATAGGGTCGTGGCCCACTCGGACGATCTGAAGGGCCCCGACGCCCTGCTGCGGCTCGCCGCGGTGGTGTCCAGATCCCGGGAAAGAGGTCGAGCATGCCGTACCTGCTGCGGGTCTCGCTCCCCGATGTCCCTGGCTCACTGGGTCGTGTGGCCAGCGCCATCGGCGAGGCTGGCGGTGACATCGAGGCGATCGAGATCGTGGAGCACCGCGCCGACGGCACCGCGGTCGACGACGTGCTGCTCGAGCTCGCTCAAGGCGCCATGCCCGACTCCGTGGTCTCGGCGTGCACCCTGCTGGACGGGGTCCACGTGCTCTGGATCTCCCGCTACGCCGCGGGGGGCAACCTGTTCCTCGACCTCGAGGTGGTCGAGCAGATCAGCCAGAGCCCGGCCACGGCCTGCGACGATCTGGTCGACCTGCTGCCGACCGCCTTCCGAGCCGACTGGGCCAGTCGGCTGCGGGTCACCGAGAGCGGCCTGAAGCAGGTGCACGCCACCACGGCTGCCCCGGACCTCGGGGACGACCAGGCGGGCTGGGTCACCCTGGGACGCGCGGGTCGGCTCGAGGTACGTCAGGACTGGAGCCAGCTGACCCACAACGTCGTGGCCGGCGCGCGGCTGGGCGCCGACGAGATCGTCGTCATCGGGCGGCGTGGTGGCCCCGACATCCTGGACTCCGAGGTGGCTCGCCTGGCCCACCTGACCGGACTGGCGATCACCATCTCCGCCGGTGCCGACTGACCTCACGCGGGTCATGTCCGGTTCAGGCTGAACGTCCCCTGCCATGGGACTAGTCGGTGCGGGACGTTCGGTCCGGCCTATGGTGAAGGGCAGCGTGGCTCCGGTCACAGCAGGCAAGGGGAACGCACGTGGCTGCACAAGGGGCTGTCGCCGTGGACAGATGGGTCGTTCTCGTGGTCGACGACGACCCTGACATCGCCCTGGTCTGCTCCCTGCAGCTCCAGACCGCCGGGTTCAGCGTGCTCGAGGCGGCCACCGGTGAGGCGGCCGTGGAGATCGCCCGGCGTGAGCACCCCGCGGTGATCCTGTTGGACTACATGCTCCCCGATCTCGACGGTGTCGAGGTGGTGCGCCGGCTCCGCGCCGAGCCGGCAACGCGTGGGATCCCGATCGTGATGCTGACCGCTCGCACCCACGAGCGGGACCAGCGTGCGGCATGGCGGGCCGGCGTCAGCGACTACGTGACCAAGCCCTTCGACGGTGACCGGCTCGTGGGAGCGGTGCGCAGTGCCGCGAGGGCCGGTTCGGCGCCGGTGCCTCCCCAAACCACTCGAGCAGCCCAACCGCCGGCCGCGCTCGCCGGCGCGACCCAGGACAACGCCTGGCTGGTCGGCCTGATCCAGGGCGCCCACGACGCGATCATCGCCAAGACCCTCGAGGGCGAGATCACCTTCTGGAACAGGGGCGCCGAGGAGCTCTACGGCTGGCACGAGTCCGAGGCGGTCGGGCGCCACATCTCCATGCTCACCTCGAAGGAGACCGAGGACGAGATCCCCCAGATCCTGGCTCGCGTCGCGCGCGGGGAGACCGTGAAGATCTACGACACCGTGCGGTTGCACCGCAACGGGCGCCGCCTGCACGTCTCCCTGTGCGTCAGCCCGATCCTGGACGAGGAGGGGGCCGTGGTCGGCGCATCGGCCATCGCCCGTGACGTCTCGGCGCGGGTCCTGGCAGAGCGGCGCCACGAGCAGCTGTTGGAGCAGGCGCCGGACGCGCTGGTGGTGATCGACTCCGACGGTGTCATCGAGCTGGTCAACCGACAGACCGAGGTCCTGTTCGGCTACACCCGTGAGCGGCTGGTGGGGCAGTCGGTCGAGATGCTCGTGCCGGAGCGGTTCCGGCCCGAACACCCCGGTTCGGCACGCGCCTACGCCTCGGCCTCGCGCTTCGGGGAGCTGGGCCGAGGACTGGCACTGCGGGGGATGCGCGCCGACGGAACCGAGTTCCCCGTGGAGGTCTCGTTCACCCCGATGGAGTCACCGGGAGCCATGGGCTTCGCCGCCACGATCCGCGACGTGTCCGAGCGGACCCATGCCGAGGCGCAGGTGCGCAGCCTGCTCGACGCGGCGCCTGACGCGATCGTCGGTATCGACGGTGACGGACTGATCACCCTGGTCAACCGGAAGACCGAGGAGCTCTTCGGCTACCGTCGCGCCGACCTACGCGGGCGTCGCGTCGACCTGTTGCTCTCCGAGTCGCTGCCCGCGTCCTGGCTCCGGCCGACCGACCTGGGGAGAACCGCCGAACCGGGCGTCGGCGGTGTGCCGCCGGTCGAGCTGCAGGCTCGGCGGAGCGACCAGACCTTGTTCCCCGCCGAGGTGAGCACCTCGTCGTACGAGACCGACGACGGCCCGATGGCTGTGGCGGTGATCCGGGACATCACCGAGCGCAAGCGTGCCGAGGAGCGAGTGCGCGCGGTGGCGGAGGCAGCGCCGGACGCGATGACGATCGTGGCGGAGGACGGCGCGATCCAGTTCGCCAACGCCCAGATGGTCCGGCTCTTCGGCTACAGCCGGGAGGAGCTGGTCGGGCACCAGGTGGAGATGCTGCTGCCGGAGCGGTTCCGTGCTCGTCACGAGGGACATCGTCGATCGTTCAACGACAGCGCGACCATCAGGCCGATGGGTGCGGGACAGGAGCTGACCGGCCTGCGCAAGGACGGCTCGGAGTTCGCCATCGAGATCTCGTTGAGCCCGTTGCCCGAGGACTCCGGGTCGCACCTGACCTGCGCCGCCATCCGCGACGTCACCGAGCGCAGACTCGTGGAGGAGGCCAGGTCCCTCGCGGCGGCGCGTGAGCGCGAGGCCGGGGCCCGGTTGCGTGAGGTGGACCGGATCCGCACCGACTTCATGTCCACGGTCAGCCACGAGCTGCGGACTCCGCTGACCGCGATCAAGGGCTTCTCGGAGTACCTGTCGAACTCGTGGGAGAACACCCCGGAGGATCGCAAGCGTGACATGCTGCGCCGGATCCACCATGCCGGGGACCGGCTCGACACGCTGATCCAGGACCTCCTGGACTTCTCACGCCTGGAGCGAGGTCAGCTCCGCGTCGACGTCGCGCCGCTGAGCCTCAAGGTCGTGGTGGAGGAGGCCGTGCAGCACGTGGGCAGCGCGGTGGAGGGGCGCGCCGTCAGCATCGACGTCGGCGGCGCCCTGGTGCTCGCCGACCGACCCACGCTGCTCCGCGTGGTGGAGAACTTGCTCACCAACGCCGCGAAGTTCTCTCCCTCAGGGACCGGGATCGACGTGGCGGCGACCAGCGCGGAGGACTTCGTCGAGCTGACCGTTCGCGACTACGGAGTCGGCATCGCGGAGGAGGAGCAGGAGCTGGTCTTCGATCGCTTCTACCGTTCGTCCGCCACCGCCCACGCCATCCCGGGCACCGGCATCGGCCTGGCGATCGTGAAGCAGTTCATCTCGGCCCAAGGGGGCGAGGTGGGGCTGCGCGCCCCCACCGGCGGGGGAGCCGAGTTCTGGGTGCGGCTGCGGCGCGCCCTGACCTGAGAGGACCCGCCCGCGTGGTGAGACGCGCGTCTCACCGGTTAGGGCCCGGTCGGTGCGATCAACTAGGGTCACGGCCGTGAAGATCGCTGTCGCCAGGGAGACCCGTCCGGGGGAGGCGCGCGTCGCCATCGTCCCCGAGCTCGTCGAAAAGCTGATCAAGCTGGGCTACGACGTGGCTGTCGAGTCGGGGGCAGGTGACCATGCGCAGTCCTTCGACTCCGACTACGCCGCTGCCGGCGCGCAGGTGGAGTCCGACCCCTACGCGGACGCCGACGTGGTGGTCTCGGTCAACCCCCTCGACCGCTCGATCGTGCGTCGGCTGCCCGCTGGGGCCAGCACGATCTCCTTCCTTCCCACTGCTGACTCCCAGGACCTGATCGTCGACCTGCGCGACTGCGAGGTGACCTCGTTCGCGATGGAGCTGGTCCCTCGCATCAGCCGAGCGCAGTCGATGGACGCGCTGTCCTCCCAGGCACTGGTCGCCGGCTACCGCTGCGCGATCGTCGCGGCGGGCATGCTGCGCCGCTTCTTCCCCCTGAACATGACTGCCGCCGGCACCGTCCAGCCGGCACAGGTGGTGGTGCTCGGCGCCGGCGTGGCCGGCCTCCAGGCGATCGCCACGGCCAAGCGGCTGGGGGCGGTCGTGCGCGCCTACGACGTCCGCGCCGCGGCCGCGGAGGAGATCCGCTCGGTCGGTGCAGAGGCGATCGAGCTCGACCTGGAGACCTTGGAGGGTCAGGGTGGTTACGCCCGCGAGATGACCCAGGAGCGGGCGGCCCGCCAGCTGGAGCTGCTGGCGCCCTACATCGCCGATGCCGACGCGCTGATCACCACCGCTGCCGTGCCGGGGCGCAAGGCCCCGGTGCTGGTCACCCGGGAGATGGTCGAGGCGATGGCCCCGGGCTCGGTGGTGGTCGACCTCGCCGCAGAGACCGGAGGCAACGTCGAGGGCTCGGTCGCCGGTGAAGTGGTGCGAGTCGGCGAGGCGCAGGTCTGGGGCGGCTCCAACGTGCCCTCGCAGCTTCCTGCCCCGGCCTCCAAGCTCTACGCCCAGAACGTCATCAACCTGGTCCAGCTCATGACCGTGCCCGCCACCCCGGGCGACGAGGAGAGCCCGGCCGGCGAGGCAGCCTTCGCCCCGGACTTCGACGACGAGATCGTCAGTGGGAGCTGCGTGACCCATGCCGGCCGGATCCATCACCAACCGTCCCGCGAGGCGATCGAGGGCCCCGACCCCTCGCCGGAGCCGGAGCCGGAGCCGGACGAGGGCGAGACCATCTCGGTCCCCCACACCGAGCCACCGCAGGGCGTCGACGACAGCAGCGCACCCCCCGCACCCGACGCCACGGTCGCGATGCCCGTGCACGACGAAGGAGAAGACCGGTGAGTGAGGGAGTCATCTGGCTCACGATCTTCGTGCTGAGCGTGTTCGTGGGCGTCGAGGTCATCTCCAAGGTGTCCTCGACCCTGCACACCCCGCTGATGTCCGGGGCCAACGCGATCCACGGCGTCATCCTGCTCGGCGCGATCATCGCGACGGGCACGACGGACGGCTGGTTCGCCACCACGGTGGGCCTGCTGGCGATCGTGCTCGCCACGGTCAACATGGTCGGCGGATTCGTGGTGACCGACCGGATGCTCCAGATGTTCACTCGCAAGAAGAAGCCTGCCGCCCCCCAGGGCAACGACGCCGCCAACGAGGGGAAGGCCGCCTGATGCCCACCTGGGTCCAAGTCGCGTACCTGCTCTGCGCCGTCGGCTTCATCCTGGCGCTGAAGGGTCTGTCCGGGCCGAAGACCGCGCGGGGCGGGAACCTGATCGGAGCAGCCGCTGCCACGGTGGCCTGCATCCTGCCGTTCGTCTACATCGACGGCCTGCGCCACGTGCCGTTGATGCTGCTGGCGATCGTGCTGGGCTCCGTCGGCGGCGTCTTCGGTGCCCGCACGGTCAAGATGACGCAGATGCCGCAGATGGTGGCACTGTTCAACGGCGTCGGCGGTGGCGCCGCCGCACTCGTCGCCCTGCTGGAGCTGCACCACATCCTCGAGGTCAAGGACGTCCTGCCGGCCGCGGCTGACCCGTACGGGTGGTTCGTCTACGCCGCGACCGCCTTCACCGTCTTCGTCGGCGCGGTGTCATTCGCCGGCTCCGCGGTGACCTTCGCCAAGCTCCAGGACCTGATGACCTCCCGACCGGTGGTCTTCCCCGGTCTCCCGGTCGTCTTCGGTGCCCTGCTGCTCGCCGGGCTCGCGCTCTCGGTGCTCACCGTGAGCAGCCCCTCGATCCTGGTCGGAGTTCTGCTGCTTCTCGTGGGCCTGCTGTTCGGCGCGTTCCTGGTCATGCCGGTGGGCGGGGCGGACGTGCCGATCGTGATCTCCCTGCTCAACGCCTTCACCGGCCTCACGGTCGCGGCGGGCGGCTACATCTTGTCCAACCTCGTGCTCCTGGTGGGCGGCACCCTGGTCGGTGCAGCCGGCACCTTCCTGACGCTGCTCATGGCACGTGCCATGGGGCGCTCGGTGCTCAACATCCTCTTCGGGGCGCTGAAGGGCGGCTCGACGCTCGGGAGCGGTGAGGCCTCGGACCGTCCGGTGAAGTCCGCCGGTCCCGAGGACGTCGCGATCATGCTCAACTACGCCGACCGCGTCATCGTCGTGCCGGGTTACGGCCTCGCGGTCGCCCAGGCGCAGCACACGCTGCGCGAGCTGGTGGACCTGCTCAGCGCCCGGGGCACGAAGATCGACTACGCGATCCACCCGGTTGCCGGCCGCATGCCCGGACACATGAACGTGCTGCTCGCCGAGGCCCAGGTGCCCTACGACCAGCTGGTGGAGATGGACGAGATCAACGGCGACTTCAAGGAGACCGATGTCGTGCTCGTCGTGGGAGCCAACGACGTGGTGAACCCTGCCGCCAAGACCACCCCCGGTGCGCCGATCTACGGCATGCCGATCCTCAACGCCGACGAGGCCCGCCAGGTGGTCTTCATGAAACGCTCGATGCGGCCCGGCTTCGCCGGCATCGAGAACGAGCTGCTCTTCGAGGAGAGCACCACGCTGCTCTTCGGCGACGCCAAGGAGATGCTCGCCAAGGTCCTCAAGGGCGTCGAGGCCCTCTGACCTGCGCGGGTCCATGTCCGCGCACAAGACCGGTCTTTGACGCTGTGGCGACATTCGGCGGTGCACTTCCGCGCACAAGAACGGTCATCGACCGGGGAAGTGCGGGCGCCAGTCGTCGACCGGCGGGGACAACGCGGGCATCCCTCGCTCACGCAGCGCGCGATAGACCTGGTCCACGACCTGGTCGGGGTGTTTGTACAGCTGACGTGAGGTGACGACGAGCAGTCGCCATCCCAGATCCTCCAGACGGCCGCGTCGCACGACGTCCCGCTCCCACTGCGCCGCGTCGGTGAGGTGGTGGCGGCCGTCGTACTCCACACCCAGCCTGGCTTCGCGATAGTCGTGGTCGAGCCGTGCCACGAAGCTGCCGCGCTCATCATGGACCTCGTCGTTGACCCGCGGCTCCGGGAGCCCGGCGAGGACCAGGAGCAAGCGCAGTCGAGTCTCCTGAGGGGAATCCACCCGGGAGCGGACGTACTCCGCGGCCTCGACCGCATCGGCCGCCCGGCGAAGTCGACTGCGCCTGCAGTAGTCGAGGAGTCGGGCCGGCGTCGTGAGGTCGCGCCGCGCCATCCAGTCACCCAGCGCCACCTGGTCGATCAGTGCCAGGTGCGCGGTGAGATCGACGAAGGTGCGCTCCGGTCCGGTGACGAGGACGTCATCGACCTTGCGCACGTCGGAGCCGCTGAGCCGGCCGACGTGACAGCGCAGGCCGTGTCGGTGCCGCCGATCTCGTGGGTCACGCACGGTGATGTGCTCCTCAGGTTGATCCGGGACCGGAGCACCCATCAACCTGGTTGCGCTGAAGTGGCTTGCCACTGCGCCATCGGGATGTGACAGCAGTGCCGCCCGCACCGCGTGGATGGGCGAGGTCGGCACCTCGGTCGGGAGGTAGTAGCCGGTCAGCACCTTGCGGAACCGTGGTCCCGCGAGCTCTCGATCGGTGAGGCCGTCGAGCAGCGCCTCGTGGCGAGTGAAGGGGATGTGGGGGTCGAACATCGCGCGACGGTGACACGGCCGGTGCGGTCGGCGCCGAAGTCATCCACAGGTGCGCAAGAAGTGGCTCAGGGCCGCCCGGGTCGGCCGGGGGTGGAAAGAGGGGTCTTGTGCGCGGAGCTGCACCTCAGAAGGCCCCGAAATCGCGAAAGAGCGGTCTTGTGCGCGGAGCTGCACCTCAGAAGGCCCCGAAATCGCGAAAGAGCGGTCTTGTGCGCGGAGGTGGACGCGCGCAGCTCAGTGGGCGACACCGTAGAGCCGGTCACCGGCGTCACCCAGGCCGGGGACGATGTAACCCTTGTCGTTGAGCTTCTCGTCCATCGCGGCGGTCACGATCGTGACCGGCACGTCGAGGTCGGCGAGGTCTCGCTCGACCCGCTCGCACCCCTCGGGCGCGCTCAGCAGGCAGATCGCGGTCACGTGGTCCGCGCCCCGGTCGGCCAGGAAGCCGATCGCGGCCGCGAGGGTGCCGCCGGTGGCGAGCATCGGGTCGAGCACGTAGCACTGGCGACCCGACAGGTCGGCCGGCAACCGCTCGGCGTACGTCGTGGCCTCCAGGGTCTCCTCGTTGCGCACCATGCCGAGGAACCCCACCTCCGCGGTCGGCAGCAACCGCACCATGCCTTCGAGCATGCCGAGCCCGGCTCGCAGGATCGGCACGACCAGCGGCATCGGCTCGGCCAGGCGCACGCCGTGTGCGGGGGCGACCGGCGTCGAGACCGTGGTCTCCTGCACCCGCACGTCCCGGGTCGCCTCGTAGGCCAGCAGGGTCACCAGCTCATCGGCGAGCCTGCGGAACGTCGGTGAGTCGGTGCGTTCGTCGCGCAACGTGGTCAGCTTGTGTGAGACAAGGGGGTGGTCGACCACGTGCACGCGCATGGCCTCACGGTAGCCAACGCGGCTCTCGCGGCCGGCCTCGGAGCGAGCGATCTGCGGTCCCAGCACGATTGGGGTGGTTTCTCCCTGGTGACCCGGTGCCCGGCGGTGTCATGATCGTCGGGGTCGAGTGTGCGGCGGGACAACTGTCGTGATGGTCCCGCAAGCGGAAGGAGGTGGATCGATGCCGGACGATGAAGACGTCGAAGGCGTCGACTTCGCCTTGGTGGTCTACCGCGAGGAGAACATCTGGCGCGTCGACGAGGTCTCCGAGGACCGGTTGCACGACGTGGAGACCCTGGCGGCCGAGCTGCGCCGGTGGCCGGGTGACTTCGGGTCGTTGGGCCTGGTCTCGATCGACGAGGACTTCTTCGTGATGGCCCGCGTGGCCGGACCCCGCGTGCGTCTGCTGCTCTCCGACGTGACCGCAGCAACGGAGTGGCCACTGGCCCGCTCGGTGATCGAGTCCCTGGAGCTGCCGATGCCGGACGAGGAGGACGACCCCGAACCTGCCGGCGACCTGGCCATCGTGGCCGACCTCGGCATGGCGGCGATGGACATGGGTGCTCTGCTGGACGACGACGAGCTGTATCCCGACGAGCTGCTCGGCGAGATCGCGCGCAAGCTGGGCTTCGGCTCCCTGTACGACGACGCCGTCGGCGCCAACGCCTGAGCCATCTCTTGAGGCACACCCCGCCCCTGCAGGCGCGACGCTGGGAGTCGGTCATGCGTTCAGCGCTCGAGGTGGCCGACCAGGCGGGTACCGACGTGCCCGTGGGGGCCGTCGTGGTGGACGGTGAGGGCCGCCTGGTGGGGCGCGGGCACAACCGTCGCGAGCTCGACCACGACCCGACCGCTCATGCGGAGGTGGTCGCGCTGCGTGACGCCGCGACCGCGCTGGGCCGGTGGCGCCTGGAGGGCTGCACCCTGGTGGTGACCCTCGAGCCATGCGCCATGTGCGCCGGCGCGATCGGGCTGGCGCGGGTCGACCGGGTGGTCTTCGGGGCGTTCGATCCCAAGGCCGGCGCCGTCGGGTCGTTGTGGGACCTGCTTCGCGACCGACGGCTGAACCACCGACCGGAGGTCATCTCCGGAGTGCTGCAGGACGAGTGCTCCGACCGCCTCGTTCGCTTCTTTGCGGCCCACCGCGACGACGCCCTCGATTACTGAGCATCCGCCACCTCTAGTACCCTCGTCGGCGGTGGCGTGTCCGAGCGGCCTAAGGAGAACGCCTCGAAAGCGTTTGTGGGTGAAAGCCCACCGAGGGTTCAAATCCCTCCGCCACCGCCAGTCTCCCGCGATCGGTCCGGTCGCAAAAATGCCACTTCCGCGGCCCCACCAGCCGCGGAAGTGACATCCCCCTGGGAAAGCTGATCAGGCCGTTGCCCTACGGATCCTGATCAGCAGCAGTCCGGCGGCGGCGCTGATGCCGCCCAGGACCACCATGGCGAGCAGAGCCGCACCAGCTCCGGTGTTCGGAAGCACCCCGGTGGCGGCGGCCATCACTCCGCCGCGCTCCGCGCTCACTCCCAGCACTCCGACCCGCTCGATGTCCATGTCGTCGGTCTGCCCCACGCCCTGCCCCACCGTCTGCTCGACTGCCTGCTCCACTGCCTGCTCCACGCCGAGCACCTGCGGCTTCCCGCGCGGCGCGTCGGGCCAGGGTGGGTCGACCACGTAGGTCGGGTGTTCCTCGTCGGTGCCCTCCGGCTCCCGCATGTCCTCGCCGGGCTTGCCGCCGACGTTCGACTCGTCGTCCTCGCTGGGCTTGGCTGGCTCGTCCGTGCAGTGGCCAGGGGTGCCGCGGCCGTTGTTGTCGTCCTCGCAGTCGGTGTCGTTGCCCGACCCGTTGGTGGCCTCGCGGTCGTTGTTGCCGGTGGTGCCGTCCGGCTTGTCGGTGCCGCCGTTGCGCTCTGCGTCGGGTTCTGGAGCAGACGTGCCGGGCTCGCCGCCGTCCGGCGTGGTTGCGGGCTTGACCCGGGCCCTGGCCCGGGGGGTCTGCTGCTTCTCCGGGCCGACCGCCGGCTCGGCGGGCCTGTCCGTGCAGTGGCCAGGGGTGCCGCGGCCGTTGTTGTCGTCCTCGCAGTCGGTGTCGTTGCCCGACCCGTTGTTGCCGTCGCGGTCGTTGTTGCCGGTGGTGCCGTCCGGCTTGTCGGTGCCGCCGTTGCGCTCTGCGTCGGGGTCGGAGGGGGACTTGCCGCGCTGGACCTGCGCTGACTTCGCCTCGTCGGCCTGCGGTGCGGCCATCGCGGGGGTGGCACCCAGCCCGACGACCAGGACGGCCATGGCCCCAGCCATGGCCATCCGGATCCTGCGACACATCGTGGTGTTCATCCCGCTCCCTTGGTTCCCAGCGCCCCGTTGACCATCAGCATGGGGACCCACCACTCGGAAACCTAGATAAAACGGATTGAATCGGACAAACGGCGAGTCAGGTCAGGAGTGAAGTCTCGGGGAGTGCGGGACTCAGGTCCTGGGAGCACCCGTGCCGCTGGTCCGCAACCACAGCGGATGCCCCCACCGACCTCCCGGAGAGCGTCTCCATGGCGGTCGGGTCGGAGCGGGCCGGAGTCGCAGCGGCCGAGGTTCGTCGCCCGGCGCCTCGGCGTGGCTGGTCGGAGGGGCGAGGCCGCCGGGACGTCCGCAGCTGAGGAAGACCGAGAAACGCCCCGGGCGGGGATAGCGCCCGGGGCGTCTCGTCAACGCGGTCTCCACCTGACTTGCGACCCGAAAGCCCCACGCGAACGAGTCGTCAAACCGCGCCGGTGAGCCTCATCCCGAACGCTGCCTCGCGGCCGGGTTGGGAGACAGGACGAGGACCCCGTGTAGCAGGGACGGTGCGTCCTTGCTGATGAGTAGTTTGCCGTGCTGAGAGCCGGCATCGCCGGAAATCCCGTACTAAATGGGTAAAAAGTCCGAATCAGGACTTTAGACCCAGGAGCGGAGCCTCTCCAGGCCGTCGTGGATCTCCTCCAACGACCCCGCGAACGAGAGCCGGACGAAGCGGTGCCCCGCCTCGGTGTCGAAGTCGACCCCGGGGGTCAGTGCCACTCCGGTCTCGGCGAGCAGACGCAGCGCGAAGGACATCGAGTCCCCGGTGAGGTGGCTCAGGTCGGCGTAGACGTAGAACGCGCCGTCCGCTGGGGCCAGCCGAGTCCACCCGAGGTCGCGCAGCCCGCTCAGCAGTGCCTCGCGATTCGCGGCGTACCGCTCGACATGGCCGTCGCACTCGGCATAGGACGCGGGGTCGAAGGCCGCGACGGCGGCGTGCTGGGACAGCACGGGGGGACAGATCGTGAAGTTGCCGGCCAACACCTCGATCGGGCGCTGCAGGTCCGGTGGAGCCAGCAACCAGCCGATGCGCCACCCGGTCATGGAGAAGTACTTCGAGAACGAACCGAACACCACCGGGCTTCGGGAGAACTGCCAGGCGCTGGCGGCCTCCGGCGCGGAGGCGTAGGTGATGCCGTGGTAGATCTCGTCGCTGATCAGCCGGACCCCGTTCTCCTCGCACCACAGCGCGAGAGCGCGGAGCTCGTCGGGCGCCAGCATCGTGCCCGTCGGGTTGGCCGGACTGGCGACGACCAGGCCACTCACCGGTCGGTCCAGGGACTCGAGCATCTCCACCGTGGGCTGGAACCGCGTTGCGGGGCCGGTGGGGAGCTCGACGACCTCGCACCCCAGCGCGGTCAGCACGTTGCGGTAGCAGGGATAGCCGGGCCTGGCCATGGCCACCCGGTCGCCGGGGTCGAAGGCTGCGAGGAAGGCGAGCAGAAAGCCGCCGGAGGATCCTGTGGTGACCACCACCTCCTCGGCGCTGACGTCGATCCCGTAACGACCCCGGTGGTGTGCGGCGATCGCCTCGCGGAGCTCCGGGATGCCCGGCGCGACCGTGTACCCCAGGACGTCGTTGTCCAGGGCACGCGTGGCTGCGGCCCGCACCGGCGCAGGTGCAGGGGTCGAGGGTTGGCCGGCCACGAAGTTCACCAGGTCTGCGTGGGAACGCTGCCGCTGCGCGGCACGCGCGAGAAGATCCATCACATGGAACGGGGGGACGGCGGCTCGGCTCGCCACCTGGAGCCGTGAGCCGGTCGGGGTCACACCCACCCCAGCAGGCCCGACGCTCTCCGACATGGGCACACCCTAGGCCGCGACTAGGATGAGGGTCCGAGACCCCAGGCGCAGTCGGCGGTGCGCCCCGGATCGAAGAGGCTGCCGGTGACCTTCGACGTCCACCAGCTCGACCTGACGCTGCTCGGCGCCTCCGCGCTGGTGCTGGTCGCGGTCCTGGCGGTGCGCGTCTCCGTGCGGGTCGGTCTGCCCAGCCTGTTGTTCTACCTGCTCATCGGAGTCGGTCTCTCGGCCCTCGGTCTCGGGTTCGACGATGCCAGCGCTGCTCACGCCTTGGCCTTCGCTGCCCTGATGATCATCCTCACCGAAGGTGGCGTGACGACCTCGTGGTCGGAGCTTCGCCCGGCCATGAGCAGCGGCGTGCTGCTGGCCACCGTGGGAGTGCTGGCCTCGATCGCGGTCATGGCGCTGTTCGCCCACAACGTGCTGGGGATCGAGTGGCAGCTGGCGTTCCTGTTGGCCGCGATCACCGCACCCACCGACGCGGCCGCGGTCTTCAGCGTGTTGCGCAAGGTGCCCCTCCCCAGGCGGCTCGCCGGCCAGCTGGAGGCGGAGTCCGGGCTGAACGACGCGCCCACCGTCCTGCTCGTGGTCGCCGCCAGCGAGGGCACGCTCTTCGAGCACCCGTGGTGGCAAGTGGCAGGTCTGGTCGGCTACGAGCTGGTGGCAGGAGCTCTGATCGGTCTCACCGTCGGGTTCGCGGGTGCCTGGGCCATGGCTCGCGCCGCACTGCCGAGCTCGGGGCTCTATCCGCTCACGGTGGTGGCGCTGTGCGTCCTGGCCTACTCCAGCGCGGCATCGGCGGCCCACGCCTCCGGCTTCGCCGCGGTCTACGTCGCTGCGCTGGTGCTCGGCAACGCCGAGCTTCCCCACCGCACCGCCACCCGGTCCTTCGTGGAGGGCCTGGGGTGGCTCTCGCAGATCGGGTTGTTCGTGATGCTGGGTCTGTTGATCTCACCGGACGAGGTCACCGTGGAGAGCGTGAAGATCGCCGTAGTGGCAGGTGTGGTGCTGTCCCTGGTGGCCAGGCCCATCTCGGTGGTGGTCAGCATCGGGTGGCAGCGACTCCCCTGGGCGGAGCTGACTTTCCTCTCCTGGGCCGGGCTGCGCGGCGCGGTGCCGATCGTGCTCGCCACGATCCCCTTGGCCGCAGAGGTCAAGGGCGCACAGACCCTGTTCGACGTGGTGTTCGTGCTCGTGGTCATCGACACCTTGGTGACCGCGCCGACCCTGCCCCTGCTCGCGCAGCGCCTCGGTCTGCTTCAGGCCGGTCATCTGCGCGACCTGGAGATCGAGACCGCTCCGCTGGACCGGATCGCTGTCGACCTGCTCCAGATCCGGGTGACGAAACGCTCACGGATCCACGGGGTGGAGGTGGCGGAGCTTCGACTGCCGGCGGGGGCATCGGTGACCCTGGTGGTCCGGAACGGCGCCACGGTCGTCCCTGGGCCCCGCACGGTGCTGCGCACCGGGGACGAGCTCCTGGTCGTCACGCCACGTGAGGACCGCGCAGCGACCGAGGACCGGCTGCGCGCGGTGTCCCTGAAGGGGAGACTCGCGCACTGGCTGACCTGACTGTCGGCGCCGACAGCACAGCCAGGTTCAGCAGCCGGAGCCTGCGACCTCGGCCCGCATCCGACGCGGCGCCTTCACCAGTCCCTTGAACTTGTCGCCGACCACGACCTCTACCCCTTTCCCCACGTCCTCGTGAGGGGTGGGCTCGAGCTTGGCGTCGAACTGCCGGGCCACCAGTGCGGCTGCAGGGTCGTCCTGGTTCGGAGCGAGCACCTGGACCTTGCGCACCGATGCCAGGTCGTCAGGAGCGTTGCCGAGCTCACCCGGCAGGAATCCCCGCGCCAGGAGCTCGTCCTGGGTGCGGCTGGCGAGGCCGGAGCGTGTGCCGGCGTTGAAGACGCTGACGGTCACGTCGGTCGTGCGCACCAGGTCGCCCTTGGCGACGCCGGGGATGCACTCCTCGCTCGTGGCCGCGTCGGTGCTCCACGGGCCGGGCGCGCTCACCTGGCTCCAGCCGATCAGCGCGAAGACCACCAGGATCCCGCTCAGGGACAGCAGGGTGACGAGGCGGAGGGACCGCCGGTCCTCACGCGCGGAGCTCATTCGCTCTCCAGGTCGAGGATGCGGGCGTGCAGGACGGCGCGCTGCTGGAGTGCGGCGCGGACCGCCCGGTGCAGCCCGTCCTCGAGGTAGAGATCATCGTGCCATCGGACCACGTGGGCGAAGAGGTCACCGAAGAACGTCGAGTCCTCGGCCAGCAGGGTCTCCAGGTGCAGGGTGTCCTTGGTCGTGACCAGCTCGCCCAGCTTGACCTGCTCGGGGGTGATCTCCGCCCAGTCCTGAGCCGATGTCTCGTGCTCAGGGTAGGGACGTTCGGCCCCCACTCGTTTGAAGATCACGCCCCCAGGATAGGGGGGCGCTCGACCTCGTCGTCCGGCGTGCCCCCTGGCCCGGGACCCGGCCGGTCCTGCCCTCGAAGAATTCCGGGCGTCGGGCGGGAACCTTTCGCCGGCTCCGGTGCGACAGTGAGGTCATGGTGGCAACGGGTCAGCCTCTCGGAGACCGTGAGGGGACGGACGAGCCGGACGACAAGGTCCTTCTCGCCCGGGTGGTCGACGCCGACAGCGTGGCCCTGCGGGAGCTGTACGACCGACACGCGGCCTGGCTGCACGCCCGGCTGATGCGTCGCTGCAACGACACCGAAGTGGTGCTGGACGTCGTCCAGGACACCTTCGTGACGTTGTGGAAGGACGCGAAGCGCTTCCGTGGCGACGGTGACGTCGCGGCGTGGCTGTGGGGGATCGCCTTCCGACGGATGGTGTCGCGACTGCGCTCGCGCAAGGAGGTCCTGCTGCTGCCGGACTGGGAGGGGTCGCTCTCCGCGCCGGCACTGGGCCGCAGCCCCGCCGCGGAGGACGAGGTCCTCCTCGGCGTGGAGTACGGCGACCTGGCCGACGCGATGCGGCGGTTGTCGCCGGAGTTCCGCTCCGTCGTGCAGACGGTGGTCCTCGACGGACTGACCACCAAGGAAGCCGGGCGCCTGCTGGGCGTGCGGGAGAACACGGTCAAGACCCGGTTGCACCGGGCCAAGGCGCAGCTGCGCGGCTCCCTGGCGGGAGCCGGCATGGACACAGGACGGAGGTGAGACGCGCGATGACGAGCCAAACCTGGCACACGGACCACGAGCTGTTGTCGGCCTACGTCGCGGGCGACCTGGACGCGGTCAACGGCGCCTCGGTGGAGCAGCACCTCACTCGTTGCGGCGACTGCCGCTCGGCGATCCGGCCGCTGGTGGACCAGCGCGCCTTGGAACGTGGCTGGATCGGGGTGCGCGAGTCCATCGAGCGCCCGCCGCAGCCACTGCCGGTCCGCATCGCCACCCGCCTCGGCCTGGGCGACTCGACAGCAGTGCTGCTGGCTGCCACCGCATCGCTACGAACGGCCTGGCTGACCAGCTCCGTCCTCGCCCTGGCCTTCGCGGCGATCACGGTCATCGCGACCGGAGGCGAGGCGCTGGCTCCCTTCCTGCTGGTGGCGCCGATGGTGCCGGTGGTGGGCGTGGCTGCGGCCTACGGGCCGAGCCAGGACCCGCTGGAGACCCTGGTGGTCACCGCGCCGTACGGCCGCACCCGGCTGGTGCTGCTGCGTACGGTCGCTGTGCTCGTCTCGGTGCTCCCCGTGGCGGTGGCTCTGGGCAGCCTGCTCCCGGGCCCGCAGTGGTTGGCGGTCGCCTGGCTCGGCCCGGCGCTGGCGATGGTCCCCCTGCTGCTGGCCGCCGCGAGCTTTGTCGGGCCACGGGCGGCCGCTGCCGCGCTGGCCATCCTGTGGAGCGGCACGGTGGTCGGCTCCACCCGGCGCCTGCCTGCCGACTGGCTGCTCCAGTCCGAGCAGCAGGTCGTCTACCTGGGTCTGGCCGTCGTGGCGCTCGCCGTCCTGGGCGTCCAGTACGTGCGTGACCAACGGATCGGAGCTGTGCTGTGAGCCTCATCGAGTTCAAGGGTGTCACCAAGAAGTACGGCGGGACGCAGGCGCTGGCCGGCATCGACCTGAGCTTCGACCGCGGGGTGACCGGCCTGCTCGGCCCCAACGGCGCCGGCAAGACCACGCTGCTACGGATCGCGGCCACGTCGATCGCCGCGTCGTCGGGCTCGGTCGACCTGGTGGGTCGCGACCCTCATGGCTCGCACACGGAGCTGACCGAGATCCGTCGTCGTCTGGGGTACCTGCCGCAGGAGCTGGGATACCCCAGCGACATGACCGTCGCCGGCTTCGTGGAGTACGTCGCGGTGCTGAAGGAGTGGAACGACAGGAGTCGTCGTTCGACAGAGGTCCGGCGAGTGATCGACCTCGTCGGCCTGGGTGAACTGGCGACGAAGAAGATCGCGAAGCTCTCCGGCGGTCAGCGACGTCGCGTCGGACTGGCGCAGGCACTGCTGGGCGACCCGCGCATCCTGGTGCTGGACGAGCCCACCACAGGGTTGGACCCCGCTCAGCGTGCCGACCTGAGGCGGACCCTGTCGATCGTGGCAGCGCAGAGCGCGGTCCTCCTGTCCACGCACCAGACCGAGGACGTGGCTGCGCTGTGTGAACGGGTCGTCGTCCTGGCCGGGGGCACGGTCCGCTTCGACGGCGCTGTCACCGACTTCGTCGCCACGGCTGCGGGACAGGTCTGGCGGGCCGACGAGCCCGGCCCGGACGCCCTGGTCAGCTGGCGCACCGGCACCGGCCGGCACCACGTCGTCGGGGGCCAGCCGCCGCCAGGAGCCACGGAGGCAGAGCCCACGCTCGAGGACGCATACCTGCTCATGCTCGGCGACCAGGCGCGCAGCGTCGCGCCGGTCTAGCCGGCCAGCTCTCGTCAACCGAAGCACTTAGCCCTACCATCACATCCTGAGGAGTTGTCATGCCCACAATTTCTGAATCCGCCACAGACAGTCCCGGTCTCGGCGTCATGGCCGGGATCGAGACCCGCCGTCTCGCCCGACACCCCGCCTTCCTGATCGGCGTGGTCCTGACCTTCGGGGTGACGCTCGCCCTGTTCGTCTTCGCCAGCGACTCTCCCGAGCGCGGAGACATGCTGGCCTTCCCCATCGTCCCGGCCTTCTTCATGGGGCTCACCAGCCTGGTGGCCATGGCCCGGCTGACCAGGTCGACCGAGGTCACCGCTGAGGCTCTGGGCACCGCTCCGGGCTCGGAGGCGCGTCGCACGGGCGGGCTCGTGGTCGCCTGCTCGCTGCCGTTCCTGGCCGGCGTGGTCTGGCTGGCGATGGTGATCGCCCTGGTGGCCCGGGAGCCGATCGACGACGCCGAGTGGTGGTTCGCCACCATGCCCGACTGGCAGATCTGGAGCATCCTGGTCGCGCTCGGACCGGTCGCCTGCCTGGGCGGCGCCTTGCTCGGCGTGCTCGTGGGTCGCTGGCTGCGCTTCCCGGGGGCACCGGCGGTCGCGGTCGTGGCGGTGGTCGCCATCACCATGCTCGGGCAGATCCCTCTCGCCGACGGCGGGTCCTCCGAGCTGCGGCTGTGGGTGCCCTGGGCCATGTTCCACTCCGGCGGGCTGCCCGACGGCACCGCCACGCTCTACGCCGGAAACCCGGCCGCGTACCTGGGCTACCTGCTCTGCCTGTGCGCCGCCGCGGCGCTCGTGGCGATCTACCACGACCGCGGGGCGCGGACCGGACAGCTGCGCACCGCCATCGCCGCCGTCACGGTGGTGGGGCTGAGCCTGCTGGTGGTCTCGATGACCACCGGGATCGAGGAGAACCACACCTCCGACCCCCGGCCGAACATGATGGCGGAATCCGAGTAGCACCGTGAGTCTGCAGCTGTGGTACCTGCGCAGGGCGGTCCCGTGGCCCGCCCTGCTCGGGTGCGCGCTCCTGGCGTTGGGGGTCGCCCTCCTGATCGAGCGGTGGCCGAGCTCGTCGCTGCTCATGCTCCCCGTCCTGCTTGCGTGCTGTGTGACGGCCTCGACCTTCGCTTTCGACGAGACCGCGTTGTCCGTCATCGAGGTGACCCCTCGGGGTGGGCCCTGGCGGCGTTCGGCGCGGCTGGCGGTCGGGGTCGTCCCCGCGGCTCTGTGGCTGACCGCAGTGCTGGCCCGGCCCGGGGACCTGCCCCTGGACCGTGGTGAGTGGGGCTTGGTCGGCGCAGCAGCGATTGCGGCCGGGCTCGCCACAGCGGGCCTGCTGTCGGATCGTCGCTCGGTCGCATCTCCGGGGGCGCTGCTCGCTCCCTGGGCGGTGCTGGCGCTCTGCGGTCCTGTCGTGGCCTCGACGTTCCTCGGTGTCGAGCAGATCTATCCCTATGACGAGATGGGTGCCGCGCTCACAGCATTCTGGGTGTCTACGGCCGCTGCCGGCGCGCTGGTCGCAACGCTCGTCCTGCGCGCGGGTCCACGCCGTTGACCGACTGCACTAGCGTGGCCGGGTGACGAACCACGGACCTCAGGACCTGGGCGCCGACCTCGGCGCCGGCCTCGGTGCCGACATCGAGGCGTTGCGGACCCTGAAGTACGCCTATCTGCGCAGCCTCGACCTGAAGCTGTGGGAGGAGTTCGCCTCGCTCTTCGTGCCGGAGGCGACCGGGGCCTACGCCGGGCTGGAGCTCGGCAACCGGGACGAGCTGGTCGGCTACATGCGCGACAACCTCGGCCCGGACATGGTCACGCTGCACCAGGCGCACCACCCCGAGATCGAGGTCTCCGGCGACCAGGCCACCGCGGTCTGGTACCTCCACGACAAGGTCTTCGTCCCGGCGTACGACGTGGCCATCGAGGGTGCCGCGTTCTACCGCGACCGCTGTGTCAGGACCGCCCAGGGCTGGCGGTTCTCCCACGTCGGCTACGAGCGCACCTACGAGTCCAGCTGGACGATGTCGGGTGTTCCCGGGTGGTCCTTCAAGCTCGGTGGCGCCTACGAGCAGTGGCAGGCCGGCCGATGACCGGCCCGATGGAGCTCGTCGTCCCCGCCACGTGCAACGGCCCCCGCTCGTCCGGCAACGGCGGCTGGACCGCAGGAGCGCTCGCGCAGAGGCTGGCCGACGGGGTCGGCGTCGACGGGCCGATCACGGTGCGGCTGATGCTGCCACCCCCGCTCGAGACGCCGATGGTCGTCGCGATGGACGGTGACGGCGCCCGTCTCGAGCACGAGGGCGCGACGGTGGCCACGGCCACCCGCGGCACCATGCGAGCCGCTCCGGCCGGCGACTGGCACCCGGTCGACGTCGAGACCGCGACCGAGGTCTCCACGACCTACGCCGGCTTCCGACGCCACCCCTTCCCGACCTGCCTCGCCTGCGGACCCGATCGCGCCGAGGGCGATGGTCTGCGCATCTTCCCGGGCCGACTGCCCGACGGCCGGGTGGCAGCTCCCTGGCGAGCACATCAGGTCGACGTGCCGACGACCTGGGCGGCGTTGGACTGCGTCGGTGGGTGGTCCGCGGACATCGAGAACCGAGCCAGGGTGCTGGGTCAGATGACCGCTGAGCTGCTGCGGCCACCGACCCCTGGAACGACCTACGTCGTCCTCGGCACCGAGGTCGAGATCGCAGGACGCAAGGCGCTCACCCGCAGCGAGCTGTACGACGCCACGGGAGATCTGCTGGCCCACGCGGACCACGTGTGGATCGAGGTCGACCCCGAGGTCTTCAACGCCCTCGGCTGACGGATCGTCGGTCGAGCCTGTCGAGACCAGCTCAGAGCGGGTCGCGCAACACCGGGCACGACATGCACCGTGGGCCGCCGCGGCCCGAGCCGAGCTCTGATCCGGGGATCGCCACGACCTCGATTCCCGCTTCCTCCAGGCGCCGGTTGGTGCGGGTGTTGCGCTCGTAGGCGACCGCCATCCGCGGACCGATGGCGAGGGTGTTGTTGCCGTCGTCCCACTGCTCGCGCTCGGCGGTGACCGGGTCCAGGCCGGTGTCGATGTGGTGGAGCCGTTCGATGCCCATCGCCTCCGCCGCAGCGGTCAGGAACGGCTGCGGGCCGGAGACCTCCGGCTCACCCTCGTCGCCCGAGGCCCGCACGGTGAAGGCCCGGAGCTGGTCGGCGATGTTGGGATACATCACGACCTTGTCGCTGTCGACCATCGTGCAGATCGTGTCCAGGTGCATCGTGGCCCGCTCCTGCGCGATCGGAACAGCGAGCACGGTATGGGCGAGGCCGAGCCCGAACAGGCTGCGTGCCAGCGCCTCGGCGCCCGCCGGGGTGGTGCGTTCACCGACGCCCACGGCGACGACCCCGGGCGCCATCAGCAGCACGTCACCACCTTCGACGAACTCGTGCGGGGCGCTGGGGATCCGGGGGACGTCGCGGAACCTCGGGTGCCGGGCGTAGATCAGCCCGGTCAGCTGGGTCTCCCGGCTCCTGGCCGGCATCGCCAACGACGTCAGCACCGCGTGGTCACGCACCCACACGCTGGAGTCGCGGGTGAACAGCAGGTTCGGCAGCGGATCGATCAGGAACGCGTCGTCGGCGAGCAGGCTGGTGACCATCCCGCGAGGAGCGTGCGGCACCTCGTCGTTGCGCAGTCCCGCGCAGAGCACTCGGGCGAGGTCCTCGGGCGACTGGTCGAGCAGGAGTGCGACCAGGTACTGCCGCAGCGAGTCTCCGAGATGGAGGTCCTCGACGGTCAGGTCGATGGCCTCGGCGCGCGCCTCCTCCTGCTCCAGCGCCTCGGTGAGCAGGTCGGTGAGGTAGAGCACCTCGACGCCTCGTCCGGTCAGGGCGGCGGCGAAGCTGTCGTGCTCCTCCTGCGCCCGGCGGACCCAGGGGATGCCGTCGAAGAGCAGCCGGTCGTTGTTGCGGGGCGTCAGCCGCTCCAGCTCGGCGCCGGGACGGTGCAGCATCACCGTGCGCAACCGACCCACCTCGCTGGCGACACCGACCTGGGGTGAGGGCACAGGGGCAGGTCGCTCGGAACTGGTTACGTCGTGGGACACCTGCTCAGGTTAGACGCTTCCGGGGCGCCGTCCCCCTTGCTCGGGGGGAAGATGTGCACGGCGCCCCCGGGCATGACAGGTTGGCCCTCCACGGACACCAGCTCGAGAGGCATCACCATGGCAGGCACGGAAACCCGACCCGGGGTGGTCTTCGACGTCGACGGGACACTGCTCGACACCCCCTACCTCCACGCCGTGGCGTGGGCGCGGGCCTTCCGCGACAACGGGTTCGACGTCCCCATGGCGGCGATCCACCGTGCGATCGGGATCGCCAGCGCCGAGCTGGTCCAGCACCTGCTGGGGGAGACCAACGAGAAGGTCACAGCAGCCCACAGCGAGCACTACGAGTCCTTCCACGACGAGGTCCGGTCGCTGCCGGGGGCCCCGGACCTCATCCGTGAGTGCCGCAACCGCGGGCTGGCCGTCGTCCTGGCCACCAGCGGGTCGCGCGAGGACCTCGACTGGATGCTGCCCGCCATCGACGTGACGGAGGACGAGCTCGACGTGATCATCACCTCCAGCGACGTCGAGGAGTCCAAGCCGTCTGCCGACCCCTTTGCGACCGCGCTGCGTGAGGCCGGGCTCGACCCTGAGCGCTCGGCCGCGATCGGCGACACGATCTGGGACGTGGAGTCCGCACTGCGCACCGGCATCCCGTGCATCGCCGTCACCTGCGGCGGCATCGACCGACGCACCCTGCTCGAGGCCGGGGCTGTCGAGGTCCACGACGACCCGCGCGCGATCCTGCGGACGTGGGACCAGAGCGTGCTGAGCAAGCTGGCGGTCGACTGACCCGCCCCCCGATCGCCCGGATGGCACTACCGTGAGCCGAGTGCGTTACTTCGTGACCGGCGGCTCGGGCTTCCTCGGCGGGCACCTGCTCGACCGGTTGGTCGGCGAGGGCCACGAGGTGCACGCGCTGGCGCGCTCCGACCAGGCCGCGGAGTCGGTGCACCGGCACGGCGCCGTCCCGGTCCGCGGTGACCTCGGCAGGCTGCGCGAGCTGACCTCGGCGGTCGAGGGCGCCGACGTGGTCGTCCACGCCGCGGCGGCGACGGCCCAGTGGGCACGCCGAGGGGACTTGGACCAGGACAACGTCGAAGGCACCCGGGCTGTGGTGGAGCTCTCCCAGGAGGCCGGCGTACGTCGACTCGTGCACGTGAGCACCGAGGCCGTGCTCGCCGACGGGCACCCGTTGCGGTTCGTCGACGAGACCGCGCCCTACCCGCCGAGGTATGCCGGGGAGTACCCCCGAACCAAGGCGATGGCAGAGCAGATCGTGCTCGCCGCCGACAGCCCCGACCTCGGCACGATCGTGGTGCGGCCCCGGCTGATCTGGGGTCCGGGGGACACCACCGTGCTGCCGGTGATCCTCGAGGCGGTGCGTGAGGGCCGGTGGGCCTGGGTCGCCGGCGGCGACTACCTCACCTCCACCTGTCACGTCAGCAACGTGTGCGAGGCCATCGTGCGGGCCGCCGGGTCCGACCGCACCGGTCAGGCCTACTTCGTGACCGACGGGGCTCCGGTGCAGTTCCGGGAGTTCGTGACCGCCATGGCCGCGGCGCACGGGGTCGAGATGCCGTCGAGGTCCGTGCCACGCAGCGTGGCCCGCACCGCCGCCCGCGCCGTCGCGGGTTCCCACCGGGTGATGCGGCGCGCCGGCGAGCCTGCGATCTCCCCGACGGCGGTGGCGCTCGGGGCCCACGAGATGACCGTGAACGACGGCCGCGCCCGCCGCGAGATCGGCTACCGGCCGGTGATCACCCGCGAGCAGGGTTTGGCGCAGATGGCCGGAAGGACAGGTGGGGAAGGGGGGCGACCGTGAGAGTCCTGCTCACCGGTGGGACCGGGTTCGTCGGAGCGTGGACCGCGAAGGCCATCGTGGACGCCGGGCACCAGGTGCGCTACCTGGTGCGCACCCCCGAGAAGCTCGCGGACAGCGCCGCGGCGCTGGGCCTGGACACCAGTGACCATGTCGTCGGCGACGTCACCGATGCCGAGACGGTGCGCTCCGCGCTCGAGGGCTGCGACACGGTCGTGCACTGCGCGGCCGTGGTCGCTCTGGGTCCCGGTGCGGCCGACGAGATGTCGCGCACCAATCTCGGCGGGGCCCGCAACGTCCTGGGCCAGGCGGTCGAGCTCGGCCTGGACCCCGTGGTCTACGTCTCGAGCCTGGCCGCGGTCTTCGATCCCTCGCTCACCCTGCTCACTGCCGACCTCCCGGTGGCCCCCGGCCTCGACGCCTACGGTGCGTCCAAGGCGGAGGTCGAGCGCTACGCCCGCGATCTCCAGGCGGACGGGGCGCCGGTCGTGATCACCTACCCGGGCGCCGTGCTCGGCCCGCCCGCCGGGCAGCAGTGCGGTGAAGCCACTGAAGGCATCGAGAAGGGCATGGCACTGCGGCTGATCCCGGGGCGCAGGTCTGCCTGGACCGTGTGCGACGTCCGCGACCTCGGGCGGATCCATGCCGCAGCGCTGGAGCCCGGAAAGGGTCCACGTCGCTTCGCCGCCGGGGGGATCAGGATCGAGGCCCGCGAGATCGCTGCGGCACTCACTGAAGCCTCAGGACGTCGGCTGCTCCACCTGCCCGTGCCCGACTCCCTGCTGCGCGGTTTCGGTCGGGTCGAGGACCGCCTGCACCTCGGCACGCCGATCACCTCGGCGCGCATGCAGTACTACACGCGGATGCCCGAAGCAGACAACGGTCCGCTCGAGACCGAGCTCGGGGTCCGGTTCCGTCCGCCCCGCGAGACCTTGCGCGACGCCGTCGAGGGGTTGCGGGCGCTGGGCAGACTGTGAGCCGCTAGGGCTGCTGCGTGGCCCCGTTGCGGTCCTCGGCCGGGTCCGGCTGCATCGGCACCTCGGCCGCTGGTTCGGCGGCTGGGTCACCCGCAGGTTGCGGCACCGCGCACTCCCGGACGAAGCGCTCGAGCAGTGCGTCGTAGGCGTCGCTGGGGTTGACCAGCGTGGTCTCGCTGGCATCGGTGAAGCCCTGCGTCGCCTCGGCGTACTCCTCGAGGTTGCGCGGTCGGTAGTCACTCTCGGGCTGGGTGTAGTGCGAGACCGTGGTGCTGGCCACGGCCACGCCGGCGCAGTCGAGCCGGTGGAGCCGGCGCCACCTCCCCGCGAACGACTCCCCTGGAGCGCGACCCAGGACGATCCGGAAGCGGGTCGCGGTGTCCAGTGCCCGGAACAGCGCGCTGGAGGGGTCGTGGCGGACGGCGGGTGTGCCCGGGCCGAGCTGCTCTCCGAAGAGGTCGCAGTCGAAGACCAGGCCCTGCGCCTGCGCCTCGCCCGCCATCCAGAGCAGCGCGCTGTCGGACAACCCGGCCTCCTCGTAGCCACCCCCGACATCGGAGTGGGCGCCCTCGAACCACACCTGCTTGATGCGTCCCGGGGCGTCGGTGCGATCAGGGTCGACAGGGGCCTGCCAGAGGCACGGCTCGAACTTCATCCGCGGCTCGTCGATCGCCAAGGCCTGACGGGCGGTCCTCACAGCATCACCGAGGGTCACGTCGTGGAACTGGTGGCGTTTGCCCAGGGTGCCGGGCACGCCCAGCGCGCCGACCGTGTCGAAGACCCCCAGGAACGTGATCGGCACGTCGGGGTGACAGTGATCCGCGCGGAACTGTGCGGGATCGCTCCACTCGGTCGGCCACTCGCCGTCGCCGGGATGGCGGTAGCGCTCCCCGGCCTCGGGCAGATGGCCCCCGATCATCGCCTCGCGGGTCAGCAGGCCGACCTTGCCGACCATCCCGGCCAGCGACCGGGCGGTGTAGGCGCCGCGGCTGAAGCCGAAGATGTAGATCTCGTCACCCTGCTGGTAGTTGATCGACAAGAACCGGTAGGCGTTGAGCACGTTGTTGAACAGTCCGAGGCCGAACGCGCCCCCCAGGATCTTGTCGGCGCCATAACCAGCAGTGCCGACACCGGGCAGGTAGAGCACCATCTGCTGCATGCCCAGGGCGCGCTCCGGCTCGAGCTGGATGGTGCGCGCGATCTTCTCCACGTTGGTCACGGTCTTGTTGTCGGAACGGTTCCAGGTGCCGTCGCAACAGATCACCAGTCGCTTCATGTGCCGATCCTCGCCGCTATTCGGCGACACGGCAGGGGACACAGGTCCCCAAGTTCCACCACCCCGGCGGGCTAGCCTGACGCCATGAGCGGCACCGACGGGTTCGACTCGCTGAACTCACAGCAGACACGCGAGTCGACCGACCGCAACGTACTGGGAGGGCCGCTGGAGGTCTGCGGCTCACGCCCGCGCACCGGCTTCTACCGCGACGGGTTCTGCCGACCGCCGGTGCGTGCCACCACGGCGTACGGCGGGCACACGGTGGCCTCGGTGATGACCCGAGAGTTCCTCGAGCACCAGCTGTCGGTGGGCAACGACCTGATCACGCCGAAGCTCGAGCTCGGCTTCCCCGGCCTCACCCCCGGGGACCGGTGGTGCGTCCTGGCGCTGCGCTGGCTGCAGTCCTACGACGCCGGCGCGGCCGCGCCGGTCGTGCTCTCCGCCACCCACGAACGCGCGCTCGACGTCGTGCCGCTGGCAGCGCTGCGCGAGCACGCCGTGGACGTCCCGGACGACCTCAGCCCGTGGGAGCCCCTGATGCGCCACGACGACGAGTGAGTCACCCCAGCCACTGGCAGGTCGGTGCGCTCCGTGCGGTCGCCGCTCTCGACCGCCCTGACCTGCTCGCCACACCCGTGGTGGAGGCGCTGTCCGCGTGGGAGCACGCCGCGCAGGTCGGCGTGGTGGAGATCGATCCGGAGCTGGCCGACACCGCAGCGCTCACCGAGGCCTACGACCTGCCCAACGAGGCCAACGGCAACTGCGTCGTGGTCGGTGGGCGACGCGCGGGGGAGGAGCGGGTGGCCGCCTGCGTCGTGCGCGCCGACACCCGCGCCGACGTCAACAACCTGGTCAAACGACGCCTCGACGTGCGCAAGGCCTCGTTCCTCGGCACCGACGAGGCTGTGGAGCTCAGCTCCATGGAGTACGGCGGCATCACACCGGTCGGGCTGCCGCAGGGGTGGCGGTTGTTCGTCGACGAGTCGTTGACGGGGATGACGGCCGTGGTGCTCGGCAGCGGTCTGCGACGCTCGAAGCTGCTGCTGCCCGGAGCCTTGCTGGCCGAGCTGCCCCGGGCTGAGGTCGTCGAGCACCTCGGCCGCTGAGACCTCCCGCGCCTGTGCGCAAGAAGTGGTCCGAAAGAAGATCTGGAAAACCTGCTCTGACCTGCGGAAACGACCCCGAGACTGTCGGTGCCGGCCCGTAGGTTCAAGGGTATGGAAGCCCACCCGACCGTCTGGTTCGCGACCCGGTTGCACCAGGTGCTGGACGAGGTCGTGACCGGCTCCGCGGCTGGTCTGGACGGGACCTCGGCGGCCGACGCCGCAGTGCTGGTCGCCCGGGCGGAGTCGCGGTTGTCGGCGTTGCGTTTGCGGCTGCTCGATCAGGCCCGCCGAGAAGAGGACTCGAGCGCCGAGCAGGCAGTGTCCGAGGGTTGGTGGGCCGACGCGTCGTCGGTCGACCACCGCCGTGCCCGCAAGGACTTCAAGGTCGCGAGCTGGCTGAACGCGGACTTCCACCGCACCGAGGCAGCGTTGGCGGCCGGTGAGGTCACCCAAGCCCAGGCCGAGGCCATCGTGGATGCCGTCCGCGCCCTGCCCGCGAGTGTCGGACCCGAGGGTCGGGAGAAGGCCGAGCAGCACCTGCTCGAACAAGCCGGCGACTTCGGGCCGAAGAAGCTCAAGGTCCTGGGCAAGCACCTGGTCGACGTGATCGACCCCGACGCTGCCGAGGCCCGACTGGCCGCGCAACTCGAAGCCGAGGAGCGCGCCGCGCAACGGTCCTGCTTCCTGAAGGTCTACGCCGACGAGCACGGCACCACCCACGTCAAGGGCGCGATCCCCACCCTGGCGGGCGACCAGCTGCTCACCACGCTGAACGCGTTCGCCTCACCACGCCGACCCGAGGCCTACGCCCGTGAGGACGCCACCGGCCGTCTCGCTCTGCGCCCGGCACCACACCGCAGCCCACGACACCCGCTACACCACCACCCGACAACCCGACGGCCGACTCCGCTTCACCCGCATCCAGACCTGAGCCGACCCTCGCCCGAAACAGCTCGAGCCGCAGCCCGTGTCACTCCCGGCATCAGTGACGGCAGCAGATGGCAGCGGCCAGCAGACCGAGAGCGAACGTGGCGTGCGAGAGCGGTGGCAACGGCCTCACCGCCACCAGTCACGTCCTGGTGGGTCCGGACCCACCGGTGGTGGTGGTGCTGACGACCTTCGAGGCCGAGGACTTCATCTATGGCGCCCTGCGGGCCGGCGCTTCCGGCTTCTTGCTCAAGGACACCTCACCTGAACAGCTCGTCGATGCCGTCCGCTCGGTGATGGGTGGCGACCGGATGCTCTCTCCCGCGATCACGCTGCGCCTGATCGAAGCCTAGGTGCGCGCCCCCCTGCCCGAGGAGCCGCGCCGTCCAACCACGCCGGTCAGTGCTGCTTGAGGGCGACGATGCCGGCGGCCACGGCGCTGCCTGCCATCGCGGCCAGGGCCACGCCGGTCGGCTTGGAGAGCTGGCCCTGCGAGAGAGCGTGCAGGGCTGCCGCCGCGTCGGCGGAGTCCACGCCGAGGCCGAGCTTGAGCATCGCAGGCTTGTGCTCGGGGGCCGCGAACAGCGTCGCCGCACCCAGCGCGACGTCGCGGGCGCCGAAGAGGCGCAGCAGGTAGGGCGACTGCGGTGCGGTCGCGTCGAGCATCCCCGCCTTCAGCGAGAACTCGGGTGCAGCCCAAGCGGCGGCTCCGACGACGATGCGGGCAAGGGAGAGCGAGGTCGCGTTGTCCATCTGGGGACTGTACTGCTCACTCTCCTGTACCGGCTGCCTCCAGGGCCCAGCACGCGGCGCCCTCGGCGATCGCACGGTCGGAGTCGACCAGGCCCACGCGACTGCGACGGTCCAACAGGTCGGACACGTCCAGTGCGCCCTCATGGGTGACGCCCCACAGCAGCTCGGCCCTGGTCAGCGGCACGGTGTCCGCGATCGGGGCGAGCAGGTCGGCGCGCCGCTCGCCGGTGCGCTCCTGGGCGTCGTCGATCACGCGGGCGGCCTCGATGCCGTAGCGGCGGACCAGCCGCGGCGGCGCGTCGAGCGGGTCGAGTGCGGCGAGGTCGGCACGAGGGGCGGCACCCACCAGCGCCAGGTCCGTCGTGCGGGATCCGCCGGCGTCGAGCCCGGCGATGCGGACCGCCTCGTCGACGGCGTCCTGCGCCATCCGTCGGTACGTCGTGAGCTTGCCGCCCACCACCGTCAGCACACCGGTGTCGCCCAGGAGGACGGCGTGCTCGCGCGACAGGTCGGAGGTGCTCCCCTCGGCAGTGAGCAGCGGGCGGAGCCCGGCGTACTGGCCCACCACGTCGGAACGGGTCAGCGGACGGGCGAGCACGGCGTTGATCGTGTCCAGCAGGAAGTCGACCTCGTGCTCCTCCGGCTCCGGGACGTCGGGCACTCCCTCGGTGGGCTCGTCGGTGAGCCCGAGGTAGGTCAGGCCGTCCGACTGCGGGAGCGTGAGGACGAAGCGGTTGAGCGCCCCCGGCACCGGCGCGGAGATCGACACCGGGGTGTCGGCGAGCGACTCGGAGCGCAACACCAGATGTGTGCCGCGGCTCGGGGTGAGGCTCAGGCCCGGCACGAGCCCTGCGGCCCAGACGCCGGTGGCGTTGATGACGATGCGGGCTCGCACGGACATAGTCTCGCCGGTCAGCTCCTCGCGCAGCGTCGCGCCGTCTGCGCGCAGCTCCATGGCGCGCACATGGGTGAGCACCCGGGCGCCGTACGACGCGGCGGTGCGGGCCAGGGCGACCACGAGCCGCGCGTCGTCCTCGAGCTGTCCGTCGTAGGACAACAGGCCGCCGCGGAGCCCGTGGGTGGTGACGGCGGGCGCCTGACGCAACGTCTGCGCCGCACTGAGCCGGCGGGGTCGGGGCAGCAGGTCGCTGGGAGTGTGGGCGGTCCGCCGCAACAGGTCACCGGCGCGCAGCGCCTGCATCGCGAGCGTGGCCTGAGGTCGGCTCATCGCCTCGCCGAGGGGCATCACCATGGGCATCGCACGGCTCAGGTGCGGGGCGGTGCGGGTCATCAGGATCCCGCGCTCCACCGCGGACTCGTTGGCCACCCCGAGCTGCGCCTTCGCCAGGTAGCGCAGACCGCCGTGCACCAGCTTGGAGCTCCACCGCGAGGTGCCGAAGGCCAGGTCGTGGGCGTCGACCGCGGCGACGCTGAGTCCACGGGAGGCCGCGTCCAGGGCCACGCCGGCGCCGGTGACCCCGAGGCCGATCACGAGCACGTCGACCTCGCCCGCAGCGAGCTCGTCGAGATGCGCACGGCGTCGGGCCGCGTCGAGCACGGCGGGAGAGGGCGGGGTGCGCGGGTGGTCGGTCATGGTGCGAGGTGCCTCTCCAGGAGGTGACGCAGCTCGGCGTCGAGCGCGGTCTGGTCGATGTGGGAGTCGGTCATGATCGCCGATGACAGCAGGAAGCCCTGGGCGCTGAGCATCACGGTGCGTGCCAACAGGTCGGGGTCGACCCGGCGGATGGCGCCGGTGGCCTGCCCGGCGCGGACTGCTGCCACGAGCAGCTCGCGCAGCAGCTCCTGGTTGCGGCCCCGACGCTCCAGGACGTAGGGCAGCAGCAGCTCGGGGTCGACCTCGACGATCCGGGCGAAGAGCGGGTCCTCGCGCAGCGCGCGCACCATCGCTGTGACGCTGCCGGCCAGGGAGCCGGCGGTGACCTCGCCGTCGCCGAGCGCGGGAGTCGCGGCGACCAGCTCACGCCACTCGCGCACCAGCAGGTCGGCGAGCAGTGCCTTCATGTCGGGCCACCGCCGGTAGATCGTCATCCGGGACACCCCCGCACGCCGCGCGACGTCGGTGAGCGTCGTACGCCGCCACCCCACCGCGAGGATGCTCTGGCGCGCCGCGTCGAGCACCGGGTCGGGCGCCCCGCTGGGCGGGGGTTCCAGCAGCGCGGCGGTGTGACGCATTGACATCATGTGTCACACTGTATCGCATGATCGACCTCGACTCACCCATGCACTGGGCACGCTGGGGCGACCCCGCCACGTCCCACCCGGTCTCGGACTCGATGCGGGAGCTGATCGAGCTCTTCCTGGGCGACATCACCGAACGCCCCGCCGTGGAGCAGGCGCAGGTGCGGCTGCCGCAGGTCGGGCTGAGCGAGCAGGCTCTGGACGAGCTGCGCGAGGTCGTGGGGGTGGAGCAGGTCCACACCGACGCCGAGTGGCGCATCGCGCGCACCCGCGGGAAGTCGACGCCGGACCTGTTGCGGATGCGCGACGGCGAGGCCGACGACGCCCCCGATGCGGTCGTGCGTCCGGTGTCCCACGACGAGGTCGCCGCCCTGGTCGCCTGGGCGTCGGACAAGGGCGTGGCCGTGGTGCCCTTCGGCGGCGGCACGTCGGTCGTCGGGGGGCTGGCGGCCCGCGGTGACGGTCTGGCCGGAGTGATCGCGCTCGACCTGCGTCGGATGACCGAGCTGGTGGAGCTCGACGAGGTCTCGGGCACCGCGACCCTGCAGGCCGGTCTGCTCGGACCCGAGGCGGAGGAGCTGCTCGGAGAGCACGGCCTGATGATCGGGCACTACCCGCAGTCCTTCCGCTACGCCTCGATCGGAGGCTTCGCAGCGACCCGCTCCAGCGGCCAGTCGTCGGCCGGCTACGGCCGCTTCGACGCGATGGTGGTGCGGCTGAAGGTGGCGACCCCGTTGGGTGACTGGGAGCTCGGCAGCTCCCCGGCCAACGCCGCCGGACCCGACCTGCGCGAGCTGGTGATGGGTTCCGAGGGCGCCTTCGGTGTGATCACCGAAGTGACCCTGAAGGTCAGACCCCTGCCGGCGGAGAAGGTCTACGAGGGCTGGCGGTTCGAGTCGTTCGCGGCGGGTGGGGCGGCGATGCGTCGGCTGACCCAGGACCGGACCGTGCCGACCGTGCTGCGGCTCTCCGACGAGGCCGAGACCTCGGTCAACCTCGCCCGGCCCGACTCCGTGGGGTCCGAGAGCTCCGGCGGTTGCCTGTTGATCGCCGGCTACGAGGGCACAGCCGACGCCGTACGCCGCTCCCGTGAGGTGGTCACTGCCGCGCTGACCGACGCCGGCGGCGAGTGTCTTGGGGTCGAGGTCGGCGAGTCCTGGGCAGCAGGCCGGTTCGACGGGCCCTACCTGCGCGACTCGCTGCTCGACATCGGGGTGCTGGTGGAGACCTTCGAGACCGTCACCTTCTGGTCCAACCTCGAGCGGTTGTACGCCGAGGTGAAGCAGGCCGTCGAGACCTCGCTGTCCGAGCAGGGCACGCCCCCACTGCTGCTGTGCCACATCTCCCACGTCTACGACACCGGGGCCTCGCTGTACTTCACGGTCGCCGCGAAGCAGCTGGACGACGGCCTGGCGCAGTGGCAGCTCGCCAAGGCCGCAGCCAGCGACGCGATGATCGCGGCCGGGGCCTCGATCACCCACCACCACGCCGTGGGCCGCGACCACAAGCCCTGGTTCGAGAAGGAGATCGGTCCGGTCGGTGTCGAGGTGCTCCGCGCGGTCAAGGCGAGGATCGATCCCGCCGGCGTGCTCAACCCCGGGGTGATGGTGCCGTGAACCGTCGCTTCCGGATCCTGGTCAACCCGCTGTCGGGCGGGGGCGCCGCTCCCGGCAAGGTCGAGGAGGTCACCCGACTGCTGCAGGAGGCCGGCGCCTCGGTGCAGGTCGAGCTGAGCAGGTCGGTCGAGCACAGCCGCGACTGCGCTCGCCAGTCGGCTGCCGCCGGTGACGTGGTCGTGGCCGCAGGCGGTGACGGGATGCTCGCCTCCCTCGCCGGGACGGTGGTCGACGCCGGCGGCACGCTCGGCATCGTGCCCAGTGGACGCGGCAACGACTTCGCCAGGATGCTGCGGCTGCCCGGGGACCCCGAAGGCGTGGTCCACACCCTGGTGGAGGGCGACCCGACGCCCGTCGACGTCGTGGAGGTGGTCGACGTCGCTGCTGCGAGCCGCACGGTGGTGCTCGGCAGCCTCTACGCCGGGGTGGACTCACTGGCCTCGGAGATCGTGGACCGGTCGCGCCGGCTGCCGTCCGCGCTGCAGTACCCCGTCGCCGCGGTCCGTGCCCTGGCGACCTACAAGCCCCGGACCTTCACCGTGACCGTCGACGGCCGGGTCCACGAGCAGCAGGCCTTCAACGTGGTCGTGGCGAACTCCGGCTACTACGGCTCGGGCATGCACATCGCGCCGATGGCCGACGTGCACGACGGCGCACTGGACGTGGTGGTGCTTCCGGCCGACTCCAGGCTGTCGATGATCCGCCGGCTGCCCAAGGTCTACGACGGCACCCACGTGGACCTGCCCGAGGTCACGGTGCTCCGGGGATCCGTGGTGGAGGTGGCTGCAACCGACGTGGTCGGTTATGGCGACGGCGAGCGGATCGGCCCGCTGCCGCTCACGGCTCGAGTGTTGCCCGGGCGACTCTCGGTGCTACTGGCCTAGACAGCTTCCGCGGCCGGAGGGTCCGTTTGGCGTCAGCAGTAGGTCGAATGGGTAGTAACGGGCAACCAGGCGGGCTAAGTGGGACCGGGGACTTACGTCCTTCACTAGTCCCGAATCAGATAAATAGGCATAATGGGTTTCTGGTAGCACGTGGCACGGAGAGAGGCCACCTGGCGCTGCCATGGCGTGCAGGGAGGCACCACGGTGGACAAAGTCTTTGCACGGGCCTGCGCCCTCAGTTTGCTGGGCCTCGCGCTCGGCGCCCTGTACACCTTCTTTCTGGTGACGACGGACACCTGTGCCGCGCTGCTCCGGATCGGAGGGAGCGCGACTGCCTGCAGCCTCGGTGAGCAGGTGACGGCGGGACTCGTGGTGTTCACCATGACCACCCTGGCGTTCACCGCCCTCCTCGCTGCCCGCGTCGTCCACACCGAGGGGCCCCACGACGGCGGCGCCGACGGCCGGGTCGGCCTGGGTGACACGTTCATGGCGATCGGCTCGATCGTGGCGATGGTGCAGGCCGCGGCGTTCGCCGTGGTCGAGACCCCGTTCGTGCTCGGCCTGCTGATCGTGGTCTTCACCCTCAGCCTGATCAGCGTCCGCCGCGCCTCCTCGCTGACGCGCGAGGACCGCGAGGTCGCGACCGTCTTGTCGATGGTTCTCACGATGGCTGCGGTCATCTGGGTGGCGCTCCAGCCGGACGCCGCCCTCCTGGGCATGCCGCTGACCATCTTCTGGGTGCTCGGCGCGCTTGCCTACCTCGACCGGTCTCGTGCCGGCCTACCGAACTCGTGGGAAGGAGCCCGCGCTCAGGCTCGACTCAGGAGCTGAGCAACAAGACCGCGGAGGGCACGGTGATCGTGCTCCCGGGCAGTGTCCTCCGCTGCGGTCGTGACGACGGCGCATACCCAGCTGCCCTCTTGTGTCGTCCTAGCGATCGTGCGGTGCCGGAAACTCCCACAACTCCAGTCCGGCACCGAGATCCCGGGGCACGAGCGGTGACTGCCGCCCCTGGAGGCGGTGGCCGCTGACGTGAGTCGACGTGGAGGGTCGCTCACGTCAACAGGGCGGGTGGCGGACTCGCGGGTTGATTTCCCCCGGACCCGGCCGCCACCCGTCCGTCCCGCCTCAGAGACCCGCCGCGACCTCGGTGCCCTGCTTGATGGCTCGCTTGGCGTCCAGCTCAGCGGCGACGTCCGCCCCGCCGATCAGGTGGGCGCTCACCCCGGCCTCACGGAGCTGGTCGTAGAGCCCGCGCGTCGACTCCTGCCCGGCGCACACCACGACGTGGTCCACCTCCAGCAGCCGCGGCTCGCCGTCGACGCTGATGTGCAGGCCCGCGTCGTCGACGCGCTCGTAGGTGACGCCGGCGATCTGCTGCACCCCCGAGTCCTTCAGCACGAGGCGGTGCGCCCAGCCCGACGTCTTGCCCAGGTGCTGTCCGATCCGGGAGGTCTTGCGCTGCAGGAGGTAGACCTCGCGGGCCGCCGTGCGCGGCTTCTTCTCCGTCAGCCCACCCCGGTGCAACGACGGGTCGCCCACGCCCCAGTGCGCGAGCCACTCCTCCAGGTCCTCCTCGGTGTGGGTCAGGAAGACGCTCATGTCCACCCCGATCCCACCGGCGCCGACCACCGCCACGCGGCGCCCGACGTCGACCCGGCCACCCAGCACGTCGTCGTAGGCCACGACCTTCGGGTGGTCGGCTCCGGGGAAGTCGACCCGGCGCGGCAGGACGCCGGTCGCCACGACGACGTGGTCGTACGAGGTGAGGTCCGAGACGGCGGCCCGCTCGCCGAGGCGCACGTCGACGCCCAGCACCTCGAGCCGGCGCCGGTAGTAGCGCATCGTCTCGGCGAACTCCTCCTTGCCGGGGATGCGCATCGCGTAGCGGAACTGCCCGCCGAGCTCGTCCTCGGACTCGAACAGCGTGACCCGGTGGCCCCGCTCGGCCGCACTCAAGGCGGCCGCGAGGCCGGCCGGGCCCCCGCCGACGACGGCCACCTCTTGGGCGCGCGTGCGGGGGACCGGCAGCAGGACCAGCTCGGTCTCGCGGCAGGCGCGCGGGTTGACCAGGCACGAGGCGCGCTTGGCGCTGAAGGTGTGGTCGAGACAGGCCTGGTTGCAGGCGATGCAGGTGTTGATCTCGTCGCCACGGCCGGCCTCGGCCTTGGCCACGAAGTCGGGATCCGCCAGCAGTGGCCGCGCCATCGACACCAGGTCGGCGGTGCCGTCGGTCAGCAGCTCCTCGCACACCTCGGGAGTGTTGATGCGGTTGGAGGCGCACACCGGGATGCCGACCTCGGCGCGCAGTCGCTTGGTGGTCCAACCCCAGGCGGCTCGCGGCACCTGCGTCAGGATCGTGGGCACCCGGGCCTCGTGCCAGCCGATGCCGGTGTTGATGATCGAAGCGCCGGCCTGCTCGATCCGATGTGCCAGCTCGACGGTCTCGTCCCAGTCCTGGCCGTCGTCGACCAGGTCGAGCAGCGACATCCGGTACATCACGATCAGGTCCTCACCGACCTCCTCGCGGATCCGTCGCACGAGCTCGACCGGGAACCGCATCCGGTTGCTCGCACTGCCACCCCACTTGTCGGTGCGGCGGTTGACCCGCGCGGCCAGGAACTGGTTGATCAGGTAGCCCTCGGATCCCATGATCTCCACGGCGTCGTAGCCCGCCTTGCGTGCCAGCCGTGCGGAGGCGACGAAGTCGTCGATGGTCTGCTCGACCTGCTTGCCGCTCATCCCGCCGGCCTTGAACGGTGTGATCGGTGACTTGCTGGCACTCGCGCTCAGGCTGAACGGTGTGTACCCGTAGCGGCCGGCATGCAGGAGCTGCAGGGCGATCTTGGCTCCGTGCTCGTGCACGGCCTGGGTCACGCGGGTGTGCCGGCTCGCGTTCAGACGGGTCGACATCTGGGAGCCGAAGGGGAGCAGCCAACCCCTGACGTTGGGGGAGTAGCCGCCGGTGACGATCAGCCCGACGCCCCCACGGGCCCGCTCCGCGAAGTACGCCGCGAGCTCGTCGACGTGCCACGGCCGGTCCTCGAGCCCGGTGTGCATCGACCCCATGACCACGCGGTTGCGCAGCGTGCCGCCGCGTACCTCCAGCGGCGAGACCAGTGTGGGGTAGGGCGTGGCTCCGGGACTCATCGGCTCTCCTGCTCGGTCGCTTCTCTTGTCGCATCGACAAATTGGGGGTCGTGGGCCTGGAGGTACTCCCCGAGCCAGCCGACCCAGAACTGCTCCATGCGTACGCCTCCCCGCAGTACCAGGTACTGGTCCAGGGCGCGGCCGCTCAGGGAGCTCGGCTCGGGATAGGTGTCGGCCACCATCTGTTCGTAGGCCATCAGTCGCAGCTCGTGCTCGGCGCGGAGCGCGGCGACCTCGCGCAGCAGAGCCGTGCGGTCGCCGTACGTCGCGGCCCGGAGCTTGACCGCAAGGTCGCTGCGGTGGCTCTCGCGCTCGAGCGGCTCGGCGAGCCAGAGCCGAAGCGCCTCGCGGCCTGCCTCGGTGACGTCGTAGACCCGGCGGTCGGGGCTGCCGGGTTGCGGAACCGATGTCGGGGTGACCCAGCCGTCGCGCTCCATGCGGCCCAGCACCCGGTAGATCTGTTGGTGGGTCGCGGTCCAGAAGTAGCCGATCGAGCGGTCGAAGCGGCGGGTGAGCTCCGAGCCCGACCCGGCTCGCTCGCTCAGCGAGACCAGGATCGCGTGCTCCAGAGCCATGAGGAGAGTATGCAACGAGTTGCACGCTGTATGCAACTAGTTGCAGCAGGGTCAGCGTGCGCGGGTGGAGCCGGGAATCGGATGACGGTGGCAAGTCCACCTTGCTGCGCTGCCTGGACCTGCTGGAGCCGACCGATCCTCGCCTGGACGCGCGCGCCGTACGCCGGCGGGTCGGCGTGGTCTTCCAGGCCTACAACCTCTTCTGGCCGAGGGGAGCACGACGATGGTGCTCGCCACCCACGAGGAGTGGTCACGGACTGCACGTCTGAGCGGCCCAGACGTGCAGTCTGTGACCACATGCGGCGGCGCCCGTACTTCCGAACGTGACAGTTCTACTGTCAGAATCCGCCGCATGGACTACGCGCTTGCTCAAGGCACCGGCCCGCTGCGGGGCATCAAGGTCGTCGAGATCGCCGGGATCGGACCCGGGCCCCATGCGGCCACCTTGCTCGCCGACCTGGGTGCCGACGTGATCCGCGTGGAGAAGCCGGGCGGCGCAGCCAGCGCCGGGCCGCGCTCGTCGGACCTGCTGACCCGCGGTCGACCGAGCGTGGCGATGGACCTCAAGGTCCCCGAGGCGCTGCGCGCGTTGCAGGAGCTGATCGCGACCGCCGACGTCCTCATCGAGGGGATGCGCCCCGGCGTCACCGAGCGCCTCGGCATCGGGCCCGACGACTGCCTCGAGCTCAACCCTGCGCTGGTCTACGGCCGGATGACGGGGTGGGGCCAGGACGGTCCTCTGGCTCACACCGCCGGCCACGACATGAACTACATCGGCATCGCCGGCGTGCTCCACGGGCTGGGCCAGGACCCTGGGCGCCCCCACTTCCCCAGCAACGTGGTGGGCGACTTCGGTGGCGGTTCGGCGTACCTCGTGATCGGCGTGCTGGCCGCGCTGCTGGAGGCACGCACCAGCGGCCGGGGCCAGGTGGTCGATGCGGCGATCGTGGACGGCTCGGCGCACCTCAACATGATGTGGGCCGCCATCCTGGCCAGCGGCTTCGCGCAGGAGAAGCGCGCGGCGAACCTGCTCGACGGCGGCATCCCCTACTACGACATCTACGAGACCTCCGACGCCAGGCACCTGGCCGTGGGCGCCCTCGAGCCGCAGTTCTACGCCGAGATGATCCGGCTGATGGGGCTGGAGGAGCAGGTGCCCGACCGCAACGACTTCGCCGAGCTCGGCGAGCTGCGCAAGATCCTCACCGAGACCTTCGCCACGAAGACCCAGGCGCAGTGGGCCGAGATCTTCGACGGCACCGACGCCTGCGTGGCGCCGATCCTGCCGATGACCGAGGCCGCGCAGCACCCACACATCGCGGCCCGTGAGGTCTACGTCGAGCGCGACGGGTTGCTGCAGCCGGCTCCCGCGCCCCGGTTCTCGCGCACCGAGGCGACGCTGAGCACCGGGCCGTCGAAGCCAGGTGACGGCACCCGCGCCGTGCTGGAGGCCTGGGGGGTCTCCGGGGTCGAGGACCTGCTCGGGTCCGGGGCCGCAGTCCAGGTTGACTGAGCGAGGACCGCTGCCGCGACGTCGTGGTGACCACCCCACGAACTGCGCCGGTGCTGTGGACCGTTGGCTCGCGTCGTACGCCAAGTTGAGCGACCGTAACCCCGATTTACATAGCGGGGGTGGCGGGGTTGCGAGGGGGGTCACACCGGGTGGCCATTGACCGTGACAGTGAAAGTGTCACAATCAGAGCACTGATTCTTTCGTCCGCGACTGCTCTGTCGCGGTGGTCTGTTGGAAAGCAGGGACAATGGCTGTGCCAGAGGCATACGTGTACGACGCGCTCCGCACCCCGCGGGGCAAGGGCAAGAAGGACGGCTCCCTCCACGAGGTGAAGCCGATCGACCTGATCACGACGCTCCTGGACGAGGTACGCGATCGCAACGACGGGTTCGACCCGGCGCGCGTCGACGACGTCGTGCTCGGCGTGGTCTCTCCCATCGGCGACCAGGGTGGCGACATCGCCAAGACCGCCGCGCTCGCGGCCGGCTACCCCGACACCGTCGCCGGCGTGCAGCTCAACCGCTTCTGCGCCTCCGGCCTCGAGGCCGTCAACCAGGCCGCCGGCCGGATCCGCTCCGGCTGGGAGGACCTGATCCTCGCCGGCGGCGTGGAGTCGATGAGCCGGGTCCCGATGGGCTCCGACGGCGGCTCCTGGGCGGCTGACCCGGCGACCGCGTTCGACACCGCCTTCGTGCCGCAGGGAATCGGCGCCGACCTGATCGCCACCATCGAGGACTTCGACCGCGGCGCCGTCGACGGGTTCGCCGCCGAATCACAGGCCCGCGCCGCCAAGGCCCAGGCCAACGGCTACTTCGACAACTCGATCGTGCCGGTCAAGGACCGCAACGGCCTGATGGTGCTCGACAAGGACGAGTTCATCCGCCCCGGCACCACGGTGGAGAGCCTGTCCGGCCTGAAGCCCTCGTTCGCCTTCCACGGTGACCTCGGCTTCGACTCCGTCGCGCTGGAGAAGTACCACTGGGTCGAGCGGATCAACCACGTCCACCACGCCGGCAACTCCTCGGGCATCGTCGACGGCGCCGCCCTGGTCGCCATCGGCAGCGAGCAGGCCGGCAAGGACCTGGGTCTCACCCCGCGTGCCCGCATCGTGGCCGCGGCGGTCTCCGGCGCCGACCCGACGATCATGCTGACCGGCCCCGCCCCCGCGAGCCGCAAGGCGCTGGAGAAGGCCGGCATGACCACCGACGACATCGACCTGTTCGAGATCAACGAGGCCTTCGCCGCGGTTGCGATGCGCTTCATGCGCGACCTCGACCTCGACCACGACAAGGTCAACGTCAACGGTGGCGCGATCGCCATGGGCCACCCGCTCGGTGCGACCGGTGCGATGATCCTCGGCACGCTGATCGACGAGCTCGAGCGCCGCGACCTGCAGCGCGGCCTCGCCACACTCTGCGTGGGCGGCGGCATGGGCATCGCCACCATCGTCGAGCGCGTCTGAACGCATACCCCGGTCACCCCTCCGACTCGAACCTCACGAAGGAACACATCACCTATGTCTGACCAGAGCGCGGTGCGCTACGAGCGCGACTCCGACGGAGTCGTCACCCTGACGCTGGACGACCCGAACGCCAGCGCCAACACGATGAACCAGGCGTACAAGGAGGGCATGGCCCAGGCCGTCGACCGCCTGTACGACGAGAAGGACGACGTCGTCGGTGTGGTGCTGACCTCGGCCAAGAAGACCTTCTTCGCCGGCGGCAACCTCAACATGCTGATCCGGGCCACCAAGGACGACGCCCAGCAGATCTACGACGAGTCCATGGGCATCAAGGCCGACCTGCGTCGCCTCGAGACCCTCGGCAAGCCCGTCGTGGCCGCGATCAACGGCGCCGCGCTCGGCGGCGGACTGGAGATCGCACTCTCCTGCCACCGCCGCCTCGCCGCGGAAGGGCGCTACGAGATCGGCCTCCCCGAGGTCACCCTCGGCCTGCTGCCCGGTGGTGGCGGCATCGTGCGCACCGTGCGGATGCTCGGCGTCCAGTCCGCACTGATGGACGTGCTGCTCCAGGGGCAGCGCTACAAGCCCGACGCAGCCAAGGAGAAGGGCCTGGTCGACGAGCTGGTCCCCGCCGACAAGCTGGTCGAGACCGCCCGCAGCTGGGTGCTCGAGCACGCCGGCGACGAGGAGGCCGCGACCCAGCCCTGGGACCGCAAGGGTTACAAGATGCCCGGCGGCAGCCCCTCCCACCCGGCACTCGCCCAGATGCTCCCTGCCTTCCCCGCCACGCTGCGCAAGCAGCTCAAGGGCGCGGACTACCCCGCACCACGGGCGATCATGTCCGCTGCCGTCGAGGGCGCCCAGCTCGACGTCGCCGGCGCCGACCGGATCGAGGCGCGCTACTTCGTGGAGCTGGCCACCGGCCAGAACGCCAAGAACATGATCCAGGCGTTCTTCTTCGACCTGCAGGCGATCAACTCCGGCAAGCTGCGGCCCAAGGGCCACGACCAGTACACCGCGCAGAAGGCCGTCGTCCTCGGCGCCGGCATGATGGGCGCCGGCATCGCCTATGTGTGCGCCCGCGCCGGCATGGAGGTCGTGCTCAAGGACATCTCCGTCGAGGCCGCCGAGAAGGGCAAGTCCTACTCGCAGAAGCTGAACGAGAAGGCCGTGGCCAAGGGCAAGCTCACCGAGGAGAAGTCCCGCGAGCTGCTCGACCGGATCACCGCGACCGACGACCCCAAGGCTGCCGCCGGCGCCGACCTCGTCATCGAGGCGGTCTTCGAGGACCCCGACCTCAAGGCGAAGGTCTTCGCCGAGATCGTGCCCGAGCTCGCCCCCGACGCGCTGCTGTGCTCCAACACCTCGACCCTGCCGATCACCGAGCTGGCCGAGGGCGTGGAGCGTCCCGAGGACTTCATCGGCCTGCACTTCTTCTCCCCCGTGGACAAGATGCCGCTGGTCGAGATCATCCGCGGCGGCAAGACCTCCGAGGCCGCCGTGGCCAAGGCGATCGACGTCGTGCAGCAGATCAAGAAGACCCCGATCGTGGTCAACGACAGCCGCGGCTTCTACACCTCCCGCGTCATCGGCACCTTCGTGAACGAGGGCCTGGCGATGGTCGGCGAGGGTGTCCACCCGATCAGCGTGGAGCGCGCCGCGCAGCAGGACGGCTACCCCGTCGGCACCCTGCAGATCAGCGACGAGCTCAACATGGAGCTGATGGTCAAGATCCGCAACGCCACCAGGAACGCCGTCGAGCGTGAGGGCGGCACCTACACCCCGCACCCCGCTGAGAAGGTCATCGACCGGATGATCGAGCTGGAGCGTTCCAGCAAGCTCAAGGGGGCCGGCTTCTACGAGTACGACGAGGCCGGCAAGCGCAAGGGGCTGTGGCAGGGCGTCTACCAGGAGTTCCCGGTCGCCGAGGAGCAGATCCCGTTCCAGGACATCAAGGACCGGATGCTGTTCATCGAGGCCGTGGAGACCGTGCGCTGCTTCGACGAGGGCGTCATCAACTCCACCGCCGAGGCCAACATCGGCTCGATCTTCGGCATCGGCTTCCCGGCCAACACCGGTGGTGCCGCGCAGTTCATCAACGGCTACGAGGGCCCCGAGGGCACCGGGGTGAAGGCGTTCGTCGCCCGCGCCCAGGAGCTCGCGGCGCAGTACGGCGAGCGGTTCGAGCCGCCGACCAGCCTGGTGGAGCGTGCGGAGAAGGGTGAGGCCTTCACGGTCTGAGCCTGAGCAGGTCACGATGCCCGGCAGTCACCTGACTGCCGGGCATCGCTACGCGCGGGTGGCCCGGCTGTCGCCCCAGATCGGGAGACATGGGTGCATCGCCGCAGCGCGGCCACCTATGAGCCCTCAGCGCCGGTGGTGCACCCACCGGTGAAGGCCGGTGAACAGGCCGGTCCACCACAACCCGGCGAAGATCGCGACCGCGAACCACGGCACCTGGCCGGCCATGGCGAGCACCATCAGGAGCACGAAGACCCACCACAGCCCGAAGCCGAACCGCCAGGCCTGTCGCTGGGCCGGGCGACGAGGCCGCGCAGTCGGAGCGGGGGCCACGGAGGGCAGGTCGGAGAAGAGCGGCGCGAGGTCGGCCGACGTCTTCGCCGACCACGCAGCGCTGGCGCGCTCGTCGAACTCGTCCTGGCTCAGTCGGCCGGCCGCGAAGTGCTCGCCGAGGGCGGTGAGTGCCTGCTCGCGCTCGGCGTCGCCGATCCGGACCTGCGTAGCGGGCGACGGGACGCCGCGGGCGCCGTCCATCGCGCCGTTGACCGCCCCGGTCACCGCGGCGGTCCACATCTGCCGCTGCCGCTCGCGCCGAGCATGCTGGGCCAGCGTCCGCCGCATCATCCGGGTCGTCGTGGTGGGGTCCGCAGCTCATGACTCGGGCTCGCCCTCGGCGAGCAGGGTGTAGAGCCGGCGCCGGGTCTCGGAGAGGATCTCGGCGGCCTCGGCCTGCTGCTGGCGGGTGCCGGTGGTGATGACCTGCCACACCGCGCCCATCACCTGGCCGATCACCGGCTTGAGGTCGGCGGCCCCACCCTGCGGCTCGGTGGCCTCCTGCGTCTCGTCGAACGGGCGCCACGTCTCGGCGAGCTCCTCGGCGCGCTCGGTGACGTAGGCCCTGCCGGCGTCGGTGAGCTGGAGCAGCCGGCGTCCCTCGGGGCTGGTGCCCTCGACCAGGCCCTCGTCCTCGAGCTGCTGGATCGTCGGGTAGACCGACCCGGGGCTCGGCTTCCAGATGCCGTCGCTGCGCTCGGCGATCTGCTGGATCACCTGGTAGCCGTTCATCGGCCCCCCGGACAGCACGTCGAGGATCGCCGAGCGGACGTCGCCGCGGCGCACCTTGGGGGCTCCCTTCGCCGCCTGCCCTGCCTGTGCCATGCCGAACAGCCCGGCCAGCCAGGGCGGCGGACCGCCCCGCCACGCCTGCTGGCTGCCCCACGGCGGTCCAGCCGCCCAGCCCCCGTGGACGCCGCCCCATCCGTGTCCTTGTCCCATCGCTGAACCCTCTTTCCCGACCGTTCGCGATAGTCAGACGATATATCGGCGACAGTCGGTTTCCAAGGGGTCGGACGCTCGCATCGCGACCGACCTCTGGGGCGTGAGGCTCGGCGTGAGCGCCGGCCGGCGCCGTCGTCGTCGTGGCGGGAGGCGTGCAGATCTTCGGGTGATTCCTGTCGTCCGTCACCACTCGGCGGGGTGGGCGATGTGTCAGTCCGATTTGGGAGTTCCTGGCCGAGGGCTGGGCAAACTTGTCAGACTTTCCCCCATGCCCTCGGAGCCCCTCAGCGTCGACCCCGTGGTCGACGTCGACTCGCTCTGGGTGACGTTCGGGCAGGTGGACGCGGTGCGGGGGATCTCGTTCGACGTCGCCGCCGGTGCAGCGACGGCGCTTCTCGGGCGCAACGGCGCCGGCAAGTCCACGACGATGCGGGTGCTGGCGGGCGTCATTCCCGCCACCGGCGGTTCGGTCCGCGTGCTGGGGCACGACCTGCGTACCGACACCTTGGCCGTCAAGCGGCTCACCGGCTACTGCCCCGACGTCGGCGGCCTGGTGCCGCGGGCGACCCCGTGGGAGCACCTGCAGCTCGCGGCGCGACTGCGCCGGCTGGAGGGCTGGGAGGAGAAGGGGCGAGAGCTGCTCGAGCGTTTCGACCTCGGGGCAGCGGCCCACCGGATCACCGCCGGCTTCAGCCACGGCATGGGTCGTCGGATGTCGGTGATCATGGCGGCCTTCCACCAGCCCGAGGTGCTGCTGCTCGACGAACCCTTCGACGGCGTCGACCCGCTCGGTGTCGAAGCCACGCTGGACGTCATCGCCGACGCGCGGGCCCGTGGCGCTGCCGTGCTGGTCTCGACCCACCTGCGCGAGCTGGCGGTCCAGGCCTGTCAGGAGGCGATCGTGCTGCGCGGTGGCTCCGCGGTCGCCGAGATGCCTGCAGCCGAGATGAGTGGGGAGGCCGGCGCGGATGCCTACCGGGCTCTCCTCGACTGAGCATCGCGACGCCACGCCCCCGGTCGCCGCTGGCTACCCGGGCGGTCGGCTGGGCGAGCTGCGGATCGGCCTGGCCGACACCAGGGCCCTGTTGGGCTTCCGCGCATCCAGCCTGCGGGGACGTGCCCGGCGGCTCGCCGTGTACGGCGTCGTGCTGATCGTCGCCCTCACCCTTGCCGCGGCCTGGGTGCCGGCCTATCTCCCGGCCGGTGACGGCCGCCAGACCGACGTGCTCTCCCTGCTGCCCAGCGCCATGGTCGGCATCCTGGTGATCGCCGCGATCTCCGCCGCCGCATCCGCGGGAGGCCGCGAGCTGCTGGCGCGCGAGCAAGCCGTCTCCTATCCCGTCAGCCCCCTGACCGACCACCTCGGCGCGCTGCTCATGGCGCCGCTCAACATCGCCTGGTTGATGCAGACCTGGACCCTGCTCGGCGCGACCGCCTACGTCGTGGGACCGACCTGGCGGTTGCCTCTGGTCCAGCTGCCCGTCGTGCTGTGGCTGGTGTGCGCGACTGCGATCGCGCAGGTGATCGGCTGGTCGATGGAGTGGGTGCGTCGCGGCCCGGGAGGTGCCTGGGTGATCCGCGGGCTCGCGCTCTGCTTCGGCCTGCTGTCGGCGTACCTGATCGCGGCAGACCTGCTGGTGCCCGCGCTCCAGAAGAGCCCGACGCTGCAGGTCACCATCGCCTCCCTGGCGGCAGCGACCGTGGTCAATCTCCGCTACGTGGTGGTCGCGCTGGTCTTGCTGGTGCTGACCCTGCTCGCCGTCGCCGTGGGCGCGAGGATCGCCGCGGCTGTCTCGGCACGTCCCGCCCGCGACGAGGTCCGGATGGAGTCGGCGTCGTACTCCTCGCGCACCCATCCGCCATCGGACTTCACCGCCCTGGTGCGGACGGACCGGGTCGGGATCTGGCGCTCCGTCCCGTTGCGACGCGGCCTCGGCGTGCTCATGGTGATGCCGGGCCTGGTCGCCGTCGCGGGAGGGCTCGACTGGTACATGCTGCCCATCCTCCCGGGGCTGGTCGCCTCGGGTGGTGCGTTGCTCTTCGGGGTCAACAGCTGGTCGCTCGACGGTCGTGGCGCACTGTGGCGCGACAGCCTGCCGGTGTCCCCGCGCACCGTCTTCGTCTCCCGCGCCTTCGTCCTGACCGAGGTCCTGCTGCTGGCCAGTGCCGGGACGATGGTGCTGGCCAGCCTGCGCGCGGGCCTGCCATCGGCCTCGCAGTTCACCGCCGTGGCCTGCGCCGCGGTGGTCGTGGTGGTGCAGGTGGTGTCGGCCTCCTTGCGCTGGTCGGTCAAACGGCCCTTCTCAGTGGACCTGCGCTCGGCGCGGGCAACGCCCGCGCCACCACTGGTGATGGTGGGGTACTCCTCCCGGTTGGCGCTGTCGACGACTCTGGTCGGGATGTTGTTCTCGGTGCTGGCGAGGGTGCCGTGGGAGTGGTCGGTGATGCTGGCTCTGCCGTTCCTGCTGCTGTCGGCGCGACGGCTGGTCGCGACCAGCCGGGTATGGTCCGACCCGGTCACCCGCTCCCACGTGGTCGCCACCGTCGCCAGCTGACTGGAGGGTCAGCGCGCGAGTCGCATCGCCGCCATCGCCTGGTCGAGGTAGCCGTCCATGTGGGTACGCGCGGCCAGCTCCAGGAGCGTCCGGGCTCTGGCCGCAGCTCTGTCACCGTCCCCTCGGCTGGTGCACAGCTCCATGTCGGTGACCAGGATCGCGCCCTGCATGCCCACGCAGACATCGGCCCCACGCCCGACCCGTCGGCGCGCCTCGTCGACCCAGGCGAGTGCGCCCCCGGTGTCTCCGCCTGCGGCGGTTTGCAGTGCGAGAGCCCGTGCCGTGGCGCTCTCCAAGGAGGCGTCGGCGAGCTGGCAGCTCAGCGCGAACTCGTGGTGGAGATCGAGCATTCGGTCGGGACGCCCCACCGCCAGCTGCGCCTCCGCCAGCACCGCCACCGGCCAGGGACGAAACGAGATCCAGCCGCAGGAGGTGACCACGTCGAGGCACTCGCGCAGCCACGTCGCGGCCGAGTCGTGGTAGCCGGCACGGACCTGCGCCCAGCCACCGAAGCCGAGGGTCCATGCGAGCCAGCGCGGTTGTGTTGCGCTGCGTGACAGGTCCAGTGCGGTCCCCCACTCCTCGAGGGCGTCGTCGAGTCGGCCCCAGTCGGTCAGGTTGAACGCGCGAACCGAATGGATGGAGGCGAGCTGGCCGGTGTCCCCCGCGACGAGCACCTCGGCGTGGGCCAGGTGCTCCTCGGCACCCGGGCGGCGGCCGGCCAGCGCGTCGACGTATCCGAGCTCTCGGTGCGCAGCGGCCGTGGTCGACACGTCACCGACGGCGGTGGCCACCTCCGCCGCTCTCTGCAGCAGCAGCGCGCCCTCGTCGTCATGGCTGCGGACCGCGTGCACGAGCGCGATGCCGAGCTCACAGAGACACCGGCCGAGCACCTGGTCGTCGCTCGACTCCTCGGCGACACGGGCGGCCTGGCGAAGGGTTTCCACACCGGAGTCCACGGCCGCCGCTGCGAGGGCTGCCTGACCCGCCTCGAGGAGCGAGAGGGCCCGGCTGCGCGAGGGTACGCCGGGTGGCGCGGCCGCCACGTGGGCCCGGGCTGCATCGCGCAGCGCAGGGGACGGGAGGGTGCCGAGCTCGGCCCGGAAACGCGTCTCCACCTCCTCGACGGTTGCCTCCGCCGCGGCGTACCGTCCCGCCGCGCGCAGGCTCGCAACCAGCAGGATCTGCGCGCCCTCGTCGAGCATCTGACGCCGGGCGGCGACCTCGGCCAGCGCCAACGCCCGGTCCGTACGCCCCATCGCGGAGGCGGCGATGACCTCGCGGCGCAGGAGCCCGTCGATCCGGGCAGCCACCCGCTGCCGCTGGACCATCAGCCAGAGGCCGAACTCGGCACTGCACCGAGGCTCGACGCCCTCGAGCAGGCCGCCGACCTCCGACTCGTCGTACCGCCCGTCCAGCAGATCCAGCAGGTCCACAGTGACCTGGTCGGGAAGGTCGACGGAGACGGGGTCGCCGGTGAGCGCGTTCGGCGCGTCGAGGGCCCGACGGGCGGCGGCGAGGCACCAGCGCAGCGAGCCGAGCGGATCCGCGGTCTCGGGGAACAGCTCGGCGGCCAGCTCACTGCGAGTCAGCGGGCGGTCAGCGAGCATCACCCTGACCAGGACCGCCCAGACCTGGTGGCCGCGCACCGGCCGGGGCCCGTCGGCGTCGAAGACGTGCGGGGGTCCGATGAGCCGCAAACGCACAGGGCCTCCTCTGGTCGCCGATCACGAGCTGACACCAGTCTCCTCCCAGAGCGTGTGACGAAGCGTGGGACGACGGATCAAAGATCAGTCCCGCCGTCCCACGCCCGGGCACACGCCCTCCCCGGAGGCTCCTCGCAAGCGGTCGACGGACGGTCGCCCAGAGGAAGAGGAGAAGACACATGCCCACCTTCATCATCGAGCGTTGCTCCGTCGCCACCGGGTCACAACTCGACGCGACCGGTCCGCAACCGACCCGCGACGTGCTCCTGCCCCCGGCAGGGCCGGTGCCAACGCCCAGGAGCACGTCATGACCACCACCTCGCGCACCGTGACAGCCATCGCGCTCGCGGTGGGATCCGCCTTCCTCTCCGCCTGCGGCGCAGCGGGTTCGGCCGAGACCCCGACGCAGGTCTCTCCGGCCGGGGCCGACGGTCTCGACCGCCAGGCGCAGGAGTACGTGGGCGACCCGTGGGAGCGCCGGTACCGCGACGAGTACCTTGCCCGCCAGCACGTCCACGACTCATGGAACCCCTGCCACCTCGGAGAGAACGTGCCGGAGTCGATGCAGGACCAGGGCCCCCACTGCTACGACCGGCTGAGGTAGCACACCGACCGGTGGGGCGGCGGCCCCGGCAGGCCGGCAACGGCGTCGCCCCCGGGGGGCGATCGTCTGCCCACGCCCGATGACGACTCGCGGGCCATCATCGAGGTCGGCGCAGCTGCCTCGTCCGCAACACGGCGAGCACCCCGACAGCGGCGGTGACCGTCACGAGGACGAATCCCCAGACGACCCCCACTGAGATCAACCCGTCCGACGCGACGCTGTCGATGAGGTCACCGTCGAACAACCCGAAGATCAGGCTGAGGAGGCAGATCGCACTGAGGAGGGTAGCGGCGATCAGGCCGACCGGAGGCCGAACGTTGCGAGCGGCCAACCAGGCCAGGGCGAGCTGCGCTAGCCCGATCGGCAGGGGCACCGTGGAGTCGGTTTCGAAGCCCCACGCCTCGTTCCACGAGTCGACGCCCGAGGCCAGGGCAAGGAAGCCGCCGATCACGTCGCAGACGAGCAACACCAGCGCGGAGAGGACGAGAGCTCGCCCGGAGGCCACCGACGGCATGTCCTGCAATCGACGGAGCGCTCGGGGTCTTTCCCCACCCGGCTGTCCATCCATCGACAAAGCATGGCACCACGGACCGCTCATCGGCATCACAGCACAACGGCGGCGACAGTGGACGTTTCAGATCGAGCTCCGAGTCGTGCTCAGCCTGATGTTGCGCCACCGATGGGTGGTCCACCGACGCCGATCTCGTTGCCGTCGGGGTCGCGGAAGATGACCTTCCGGACCCCGTTGTCGTACGTCTCGCGCGTGAGAGGCTCCACGGAGCGACTGGCGGCTTCCTCGATGAAACGGTCCAGGTCGTCCATGAACAGGGTCAGCATGGAGTGCCCGGCGTGCTGCGGCTTCAACTCGACGTATAGGTGGCAGCGTTCATCCAAGGTCCAGACGCGCTCGGTCTCATTGGGCTCGAAAGACTCGACCTCGCCGAGGAGGCGGTCGAACCACCCGACCGCACGAGGCAAGTCACTCACGGCAACACCGGCGAACAGGTCGAGGCCCATCCCTGATCCAACCACGCAGGGTTCCACTGCGCCCAGCGGCTACTTGTGCGGATGTTCCCTGGGAGGTCTCGTGCGGCGAGGGATCAGCCACACTGACCCAGTAGACGAGAAATGCGGTCGCGCACAGCAGGGCAACGAGACCCAGCCCCACGGCGAGCACACCGGGAGGGAGGGCAAACAGACTGAGGAAGAACGTCGGTGCCAGGAGAACGCTCAGCACGCCGCATCCCACAGCACGGTATCCAAGCGGACGAACGCCACGCCCCTTGAGTCGTGTCGTGGCAGCGCCGGAAGTCATGCGACCAGTTGGACCACCCGATGGCCAACCGCCCTCACGTCGCAGGCGGTTGACCTTCTCAGGTCTGGATGCGGGTGAAGCGGAGTCGTCCGTCGGGTTGTCGGGTGGTTTGGTGGCGGGTGTCGTGGGCGGCGGTGTGGTGCCGGGCGCAGAGGGTGAGGCCCGTGGCGACGCTGGTCGGGCCGCCTTGGCTCCAGGGGTCCTCGTGGTGGACGTGGCACCAGTTCGCGGGGATCTCACAGCCTTCGGCGCGGCAGGTCTTGTCGCGGGCGAAGATCAGGCGGCGTTGGCCGGGGGTGTGGAACCGCTTGGTCCGGCCGTGGTCGATGGGCTGGGAGTCCCCGTCGAGCACGACCGGGACGATCCCGGCCTCACAGGCCAGGCGGCGGGCTTCGGCGGGTGAGAGCTGGTGGCCGGTGAGCAGGTCAGCCGATTCGAGGCCGCCGAGGAGGGTCTGGATGCTCATGGTGACCAGGATCGTGGCGTTGGTGCCGCCGGTCTGTGGCAGGTTGCCTACGGGGTAGCGGGAGATCAGCTCGACGAAGGCCTGGCCGAGCAGGTCGGCGTTGGCGACCTTCTTGCCGGTGGCGTCCTCGCGGCTGTAGGGGTCGGGGCGTCGGGGTGAGGCGAAGGCGTTGAGTGCGGTCAGCAGCTGGTCACCGGCCAGGGTCGGGATCGCGCCACGCAGGTGTGTCACACCGTGCTCGTCGGCGAAGATCTGCAGGAAGCAGGACCGTGCGGCTCTGCGTTCCTCGGCCTCCAGGGCGGCGGCGAGGCGTGCCTCGGCGGCGTCGGGGTCGATCACGTCGACCAGGTGCCTGGCCAAGAAGCTTGAGCTTGCGCGGTCCGAAGTCGGCTGCTTGTTCGAGCAGGTGCAGCTCGGCCTTGTCCCGGCCCTCCGGACCCACCGACGCCGGCAGCGCGCGGACCGCGTCGAGGATGACCTCGGCCTGGGCCTGGGTGACCTCACCCGCCGCGAGGGCGGCTTCGGTGCGGTGAAAGTCGCTGCTCAGCCAGCCCGCGACCTTGAAGTCGCGACGCGAGCGGCGGTGGTCGACCGAGGTGGCCTCGGCCCACCAGCCCTCGGTCACGGCCTCGTGGGCCGAGATGGTGTCGGCGCGGCGGGCCTGGTCCAACAGCCGCAACCGCAGTGCGGAGATCCTCGCCTCGGCCTTGGAGAGCAGCACCGCCGCGTCACCGGCCGAGCCGGCGTCCAGCCCGCCGGTCGAGCCGGCCAGCACCTCGTCCAGCACCTGGTGCAACCGGGTGCTGAACGCGGTGATCGGGTGGGCTTCCATACCCTCGAACCTAGGTGCCGCCACCGACAGTTCCGGGGCTGTTTCCGCAGGTCAGAGCAGGTTTTCTGAGGATCTTCTTGGGCCACTATTCGTCCCCGCGCCATGAGGTCTCGGGCCAGTCGTCCCTGTTGGTCATGACCAACGCGCAGCGGGGCGCTGCCTCGTGGCAGCGCCCCGCGTCGTGGGAGTGGAGGGCCTCAGCCCTGGATGCACTCCATCATGTCCTCCTGCATCATGGACCCCATCCCGGCGGTGTCACCCTGGAAGGCCAGGGACATGATCTCCTTGACCTTGTCCTCGTCCAGGACGTCCTTGATGCACTGCTGCTGCTCCTCGGTCATGGAGCTCGCCGTCGCGGAGAGCTGATCCTCGAGGAGCTTCTCGGCGTCCATGCAATCCACGAACACGTTCGCCATCGAGTCGGCGTCGTCCTTGTCCATCTTGACGTCGCCGACCGACTCCTCGACCTCCATGTCGTCGTTGAGCAGCCCGTACTTCTGGAGCTGTTCGGTGCCGATCTCGTCGACGATCCCGTCGGAGAGGCACGTGGCGTCCTCCTCGGAGACCTCCGTGCCGGCGATCTGCTGCTCGTCGAGCATCTTTTCCTTGATATTCGTCTTGGCCTCGTCATCACCCGCGCCGCAGCCGGCGAGCAGCAGGCTCAAGGTGGCCAGCACGGCCACCATCATCATCTTCATGGGTGCTCCTCGCACGGTTGTCGGCTCTCGGCCCGGATCACTGCTTCTGCTTCTTCTGCTTCTTCTGTTTCTTCTGTTTCTTCTTCGGCTTCTTCTCCTGCTGCTTCTTCATGCAGGCGTCCATATCCTGCTGCATCTGGTCCTGCGCGTCGGCGTCAGGCTCGCCGCTCTGGAAGCCGGTCGAGATCAGCGCCTTCAGCTGCTCAGCGCCGACGGCCTCGACGATGCAGCTGCGCTGGGCCTTGGTCATCCGGTCCTGGAGCATCTGGGCCTTGACGATCTCCTCGGCCCCGATGCAGTCGACCAGCGCCCCGGCAACGGTGTCGGCGTCGTCCTGCTCCAGCTCGGTGTCGGCCAGGTTGTCGTTGACGGTGGCGTCGTCGTCGAGGACGCCGTACTCCTTGAGCTGGTCGACCCCGACTCCGTCGACGATGGTCTCGGCCATGCAGTCGGCCTGCTCACGGCTGACGTCGGTGTCGCCGAGATCCTCCTTCTCGAAGCTGCGCGACAGTGAGGCGGTGGCCTCCTCGGTCTGACCGCAGGCACCCGCCGTCAGACACAGAGCCCCCACGACAACGGCAGCAAGAATTCGTCTCATCGGTGCCGACCCTGCCAGGTGACCCTTCGGTTGATCAACGCACGCACTTCTTCAGCTCGGTGAGCAGCTCGTCGAAGACCGGGTTCTCCGCGCCCTGGAACTCCAGGGACAGCGTGCGGACCACGTCCTCGCCCTCGACCAGGCGCCGGACACATCGTGCGGCCTTGCGCTTTCGCTTCTTGGGCAGGTCGAGCCCGGAGATGATCTCGCGCTCGGTCAGACGCTCGACGTTCAGGCACGTGGCGAAGACCCCGGCCAGGACGTCCGCGTCCTTCGGCAGGAGAGCGACCCCTTCGAGGGACTCACCGGGTCGGAGGTCGTCGGTGAGCAGCTCGTAGGACTTCAGCTTGGCGACGCCCAGGGTGTCCACGGCGCCTTGGGCGACGCAGGTGGTCTGCTCGTCATCGAGCCGCTTGCCCGTGGTCATGCCGGCGTTGCCGACCATCTGAGCCTTCAGCGCTGCCACGGCACGCTGCTCGTCGGTGTCCCCGCTGCCGCACGCCGCCACCGTGGAGGCGCTCAGCACCACGGCGAACGCCATGGAGAGCGCACGGAAGCGTGTCACCATCTGCGAAGTCCCCATCCCTCGGATCCTGGCAGCATACCGACGGGATCGCTCCTCAGCGGCCTACCGAGAAACCTCGGGGCGTGCTGCTTGGCTAGGGTCGGCTGTCGTGACCGGAGATGCGCCCGACCCCGAGGGAACCACCGCCGCGGGAGCCTCCCGTGGGGTTGCCGGGCTGGGCGCAGGGGATCGCGCCCTGGTCACCGGCGCCGGGTCGGGGCTGGGCGCCGCGCTGACCTCCTCGCTGCGAGCCCGCGGTGTGCGAGTGCTCGCCACCGACGTCAGCGCGCGCACACCGTGTGACGCTGCGGACGCGGCGCCCGAGGAGCTGCGGCGGCTGGACGTGACCTCCGAGGAGGACTGGGGTGCGGCTCGCCAGTGGCTGGAGCGGCACTGGGGCGGGCTCGACCTCCTGGTCAACAACGCCGGCGTGGCCGGAGGTGGCCGGGTGGATCGTGCAACGGTCGAGGAGTGGCGGTGGCTCTTCGAGGTCAACCTGTACGGCGCGGTGCGGGGGATCCGCTGCTTCACCCCCGGTTTCAAGCGGCAACGCAGCGGGGCAGTCGTCAACGTGGCCTCGTTGGCGGCCCTGGTCCACCCCGCAGGCATGGCGTCCTACAACGCGGTCAAGGCTGCGCTGCTGGCGCTCACCGAGACCGTCGGGCATGAGCTGGCCGGCTACGGGGTGAGCGCCCACGCGGTCTGCCCGTCGTACTTCCGCACCAACCTGATGGACTCGATCAGGGGCAGCGACGAGGCCGTCGGGCGGGTCATGGCGCAGCTGGTGAGCGCAGCTCCGCTCGGTGCCGAGGAGATCGCCGAGGCCGTGATCAGCGGCCTGGAGCAGGGACTCGAGCTGATCCTTCCCGACCCTGCCGCCCAGCAGGCCCACGCCCTCAAGGTCACCGACCGGGCGGCGTACGACGAGCTGATGCGCGCACAGGCCCGCAAGCTGGACATGATCGCAGAAGCGGACCACCCGAGATGACCCACAGCGACGCCAGGGGAGCGCGATGACGCAGCAGGACCAGCCCGAGGGTTCGCGCCAGGTGCGGCAGGAGGATGCCTTCGACCTCGACGCCGTTCTGGTCTGGTTGCGCGAGCACGCCGGCCCGGAGGACGCCGAGGTGCTGGTGGACACCCCGCAGGTGCGTCAGTTCAGCGGCGGGGCCTCCAACCTCACCTACCTGCTTCGCTTCCCGCGGCGTGACCTGATCCTTCGACGGGCCCCCGGGGGGACCAAGGCCAAGGGTGCCCACGACATGGGGCGCGAGTTCCGCATCCAGTCGGCGCTGGAGCCGGTGTTTCCCTACGTCGCCCACATGGTGGGTTTCTGCCAGGACGAGGGCGTGATCGGCGGGGACTTCTACGTGATGGACCGGATCGAGGGGATGATCCCGCGGGCGGAGCTGCCGCCCGGGGTCGAGGTGACACCCGAGCAGGCGCGCGGGATGTGCCTGGCGATGGTTGACGTGCTGGCCGAGCTGCACGCGGTGGACCCGGTGAAGGCGGGCCTCGAGTCGCTGGGCAAGGGGCGGGGGTATGTCGGGCGGCAGGTCGGTGGCTGGTCGACGCGGATGCGCAACGCGATGACCGACGACGCGCCCGACTTCGAGAGGGTGATGAGCTGGCTGGACCAGCGACGGCCCGACGACGTCGCCACCTGCGTCATCCACAACGACTTCAAGATGGACAACCTGGTCTTCGACGCCCAGGACCCCACCCGCATCGTCGGCGTCCTCGACTGGGAGATGGCCACGCTGGGTGACCCGCTGATGGACCTCGGCGGCAACCTCGCCTACTGGGTGGAGGCCGGTGACCAGGAGTTCGAGCAGTTCCGCCGGGTGCCGACCCACCTTCCCGGCATGCTCACCCGCTGGGAGTTCGTGCAGGCCTACAGCGAGCGGACCGGGCGCGAGGTGACGCCCGAGCAGTGGTCGTTCTACGAGGTGTTCGGCTACTTCCGCTCGGCCGTGATCGCCCAGCAGATCTACTACCGCTACTTCCACGGCCAGACCTCCAACGAGCTCTTCGCCGTCTTCGGTCCCGCGGTGCACAAGATGCGTGGTCGGATCCTCGACCTCATCGCCGAGCCAGACGCCGAGCGCACATGAGCGTGCTGCTGCTGGTGCGCCACGGCCAGGCGTCGTGGGGCGCGGAGGACTACGACGTCCTCTCCGAGCTGGGGCACGAGCAGTCGCGGTTGTTGGGGGCACACCTGGCGGCGCAGGACGTGGCTCCCACGCGGGTGTGGAGCGGTGGACTGCGGCGTCACGACGAGAGCGTGAGGTCCACTCTCGAGGGGGCGGGGTGGGACGTGCCGCTCACCACCGACGAGCGGTGGAGCGAGTTCGACCACGTCGAGCTGCTGACCCGCTACGACGCTGCCACGGGTGACGATCCGGCGCGGCCCGCGACCTACAACGAGTTCTTCGACGCCGCCGTGGCCCGGTGGAACGGTGGGGAGCACGACAGCGACTACACCGAGCCGTTCGCGGTCTTCACCCGGCGGGTCGCGGAGGGCATCCAGGACGCTGCGGCGGCGCTCGGTGCCGGCGAGACCGGTGTGGTCTTCACCAGCGGGGGTGCGATCGCCTGGGTGGTCTCGACCCTGTGGGGCGGAGGCGTCGCCCAGTGGAGCCGGATCAACCCGGTGTTGGTCAACACCGGGGTCACCAAGGTGGTGACGGGGGGCCGCGGGCTCACCCTGGTCTCGGTCAACGAGCACCCCCATCTCACCCGCCGTACGCTCACCTATCGATAGGCGGGTGGGCTGCCGGTTTCCCAAGGTATGCAGAGAAACCGGCACTCCCCACGATGAATTCCTCAAGGGGAGTGCGAGTTGGGCTGCATACCTTGGGAAACTGCAGGGGCGCCACGCAAGAGAAGAGGAGGCCAGGGATGGCACAGACGATCCTGATCACCGGAGCCAGCTCGGGGCTGGGCGCCGAGATGGCGCGGCAGTTCGCCGGCAAGGGGTACGACCTGGCGTTGTGCGCCCGGCGGGCCGAGCGGCTCGAGGAGCTGAAGGCGACGATTGCTGCGGAGCACCCCGACCGCAGGGTCGAGGTCCGCGCGCTCGACGTCAACGACCATGACCAGGTCTTCAAGGTCTTCGAAGCCTTCCACCAGGACTTCGGCTCGATCGACAAGTTCGTGATCAACGCCGGCCTCGGCAAGGGCGCCCGGCTGGGCACGGGCAAGTTCTACGCCAACAAGGACACCGCGCAGACCAACTTCATCGGTGCGCTGGCGCAGACCGAGGCGGCCGCGGGCATCCTGCGTGAGCAGGGCCGCGGCCAGTTCGTGATGATCTCCTCGATCTCGGCGGTGCGCGGCATGCCTCGCCAGATCACGACCTACGCCGCGACCAAGGCGGGCGTCGCTCACCTGGCGGAGGGGTTGCGGGCGGACGTGTACGGGACGCCGATCAAGGTGACGGTGCTCTACCCCGGCTACATCGAGTCGGAGATGACGGCCCGCAACGAGTCCAACAACAAGCTGATCGTCAGCACCGAGAAGGGCGTGGCCGAGATGGTCAAGCTGATCGAGAAGCAGGTCGACTCGGCCAGCGTCCCGCGGTGGCCCTGGGGCCCGCTCGGGGTGGCCCTGAAGCACCTGCCGCTGCCCCTGGCCCGCAAGCTGATGTGAGGCCAGGCCAGGCGGTGGGTCACCTCACCGCCCGGTCCGGGAGCGTCCCCCTCAGCAGACGGCGCCCTCGATCCCACACAGGGCGGCCACCACGGGCTCGAGCGTCTGGGCGCGGAACTTCTCGAGGTAGGCCTGGCGCGTGTCCTCGGCCATCAGCGGACCCCCGCTGCCCTGCTCGTGCATGACGAGCACGGCGGCACCGCGCTGCACGATGAAGTAGTGCTCCACCGCCACGACGTCCCCGCTGTAGGAGTAGAGCCGCAACGCCGTCCAGGCGTGGTCGCCGAGGTCAGCCAGCGGTGCGACCGTGGTCGTGGTCAGGCCACCGCTGCTCCGGTCTCGGGGACACTCCTCGAGGGTGCGGACGAACGACTTCGCGGCCGCGAGCCCGTCAGCGGGACTGGCGTAGACCAGGAGGTCCCGTATGCCGAGTCCGGAGTTGGTGTTGTAACCGTGCATGTTGATGGCGGCCCGGTCGACGGGCTCGCCGGCCTGCCGGTAGTCCTCGCCGCAGATCGCGTCGACGAACTCGGTGAACGGCGGAACGGAGGCCCCACGTGCATCGAACACCTGCTCCGCGACCGGTAGACCGCGCCCGAGCGGGAAGTCCTCGGGGATGACGGCGGCGGACCTGGGGCTCTCCGTCGGCTCCTCGGCGGGAGGCGGCGGCGAGCTGTCGGTCAGGTGGGTGCCACTGATCCCCACGACGATCGCTGCGAGCACCATGCATGCCGCTGCGGACGCGCCGGCGATGACATGGCGACGCCTCCGTCGCTCCCCCAGACGCCGGACCTCACCGGCATCGAGTGGGTTGACGGCGGGGTCGTACTCACGAAGGGGAGTGAACAGGTCAGACATGGTCCGCCTCCTTTCCGTTCGTGAGCTCCATGGCGTCACGAAGTGCCTCGCGGCCACGTGAGAGCCGAGCCTTGATGGTCCCCTCGGGGGCGTCGAGCTCACGGGCGACGTCGGCCACCGACAGGTCGCAGAGGTGGTGCAGCACGAGCGCGCGCCGCATCTCGATCGGGAGCGTGCCGAGCGCCTCGACGAGACGATCCACGGCCTCGTCAGGTGGTGTCGGCGGCGGCTGAGCAGCGGCACGGACGTGGGCTCGGCGGTCCTTGGTGACGGACCGCCACCTGCTCACCGCCAGCCGGTAGGCCGTGGTGCGTACCCATCTCGTGGGAGAGCCGTCGCGCGCCAGCTTGCGTCGCTGGTGCCACGCGCGCACGAATGCCTCTTGGACGCAGTCCTGCGCCTCGGCGTAGTCGCCGATGACCGCGTACAGCTGACGCGTGATGGGTGCGAACGATGCTGCGTAGAACTCGTCGAACTCGGCTGCTTGCATCTGCATCTCCACCCTTCCGGCCGTGTCCTTGGGGTTACTACGCAGCCCGTGGCCTTCGAGGTTGCATCATCGTCGACAGAGCTTGGAGGCCCTAGGGGCCGCTCTGCCTGCCCGGCCGGTCCCAGTTGGCCGCACCGACGATCGTCATGCGCAGCTGGCGCTCGGCGGTCTGCTGGATCTGCTTGAGCACCTCGGGTTGGTTGACCGGTGCTGTGACCACGTCCATCGCGGTCTCGACCATCACCTTGACGATCAGGTTGGCGAGGACGTGGAGGTCCTCGGTGCTCCAGTGACCGACCTCGGGCAGCCGCGCGATGTCCGTGGCGAGCTCGCGCTCGAAGAGGCCGATCTCGTGGCGGATCGCGGAGCGGACGCTGGGCAGACCTCCGATCCGCTCACGCTCGATGAACCAGAAGTGCGCCCGGCGCTCCTCGACGTTGCGGAGCAGGATCTGCACCGAGTCGTCGATGACCCGCTCCAGGTCCATGTCGCGGCGCAGGTCGCGCAACAGGTGGCGCATCGAGGCGAACGCCTGGGTGCACAACGCGAGCCCCACCTCCTCGATGGAGGCGAAGTGCCGGTAGAAGGCGGTCGGCACGATGCCGACCTCCTTCGTCACCGAGCGCAGCGACAGCCCGGCCATGCCGGTGTCCTCCGAGAGCCGCAGAGCGGCGTCCAGGATCGCCTGCCTGGTCGCCTCCTTGCGCTCGCTGCGCGTCGGGTTGCTCACCGGACCAGTGTAGTCGGAGCACGCGTGTTCACCTCGTTCCCAGGCGCCGTGAGCGGGCTCACGGCTGTGAATGGTTGCGAGTGACCGGCGTGGGTACGACACTTGGTGAACAGATGTTCACTGAAAGGGGATCCACCGTGACTCTCACCCAGACGCTTCTGAGGTCGCCCCTCGCCAAGGCGCTGGCGACCCCGCACGGTGTCGACCGCTACCTCGAGCTCGTCCACCCGATGTCGGTGGTCAGCGAGGTGCGAGCCCGCATCGTCGACGTCGAGCGCGAGACCCGGGCCGGCGAACCGGTCGCGACGGTGACGCTGGAGCCCACCCGCTCCTGGAGCGGCCACGAGGCCGGGCAGTACGTCCAGGTCGGCATCGAGGTCGACGGACGGCGCCGCACCCGGTGCTTCACCGTCTCCTCGCCCGAGTCCAAGCCGGGCGACCTGATCACCCTGACCATGCGCGCGAACCCCGACGGCGTGGTCTCCAAGCACCTGGTGAACGACGCCCGCCCTGGCGACGTCGTCTTCCTCTCGCCCGCGCAGGGCGAGTTCACCTTGCCCAACCCGCTGCCGCGTGAGCTGCTCCTGCTCTCCGGTGGCTCCGGGATCACCCCGGTCATGTCGATCCTGCGGACCCTGCTCCGCCGGGGGTACGGCGGCACCGTGCACTTCGTGCACTACGCCCAGTCGCCGGACCACCAGATCTACGCCGAGGAGCTGGCCGACCTCCCGCCGAACGTGCACGTCCGGCTGCTCTACCCCGAGTGCGGCGACCCGGCGTACACCACCGAGGAGCTGGCCGGCATGGTCGCGAACCACGCCGACCTGGACACCTGGGCCTGCGGCCCGGGCGGCCTGATCGAGCTGGTCCAGGACACCTACGCCGACAACCCGCGACTGCGCGTGGAGTACTTCAAGACCTCCACCAAGCCCCGCGGCGACGTCGACGCCGAGGGGTCCACCCGCTTCGCCACCAGCGACGAGGAGTCGACCAACACCGGGCAGACCCTGCTGGAGCAGGCCGAGGCGCTCGGGCTCCGCCCGGAGTTCGGCTGCCGGATGGGCATCTGCCTCTCCTGCACCTCACACAAGACCGAGGGCACCGTGCGCAACGTGATGACCGGTGTCGAGTCCTCCGAGCCCGACGAGGACATCCAGATCTGTGTCAGCGCGGCAGTCGGCGACTGCCAGGTCGAGATCTGATCCTCGGGTGGTTTCGAGACGCTCGCTGCGCTCGCTCCTCAACCACCGAACTGTCGACCGGTGGTCGAGGAGGGCGACGAAGGAGCCCGTCTCGACACCACCGTCCACCCAAAGACCCCACCCCCGGAAGGAAAACACATGAGCTACACACTGACTCCCGACCAGCTCGAGGACTTCGGCCGCGAGCTCGACGAGGTTCGTCAGCGCGTCGTCGACGACCTCGGTCAGAAGGACGCCGACTACATCCGCTCCGTCATCAAGGCCCAGCGGGCCTTCGAGGGCGCTGGGCGCGCGCTGTTCTACTTCCCGCCGGCATGGCCCCTGGCCGTGGCCAGCCTCAGCGCGTCGAAGATCCTCGACAACATGGAGATCGGCCACAACGTCATGCACGGTCAGTACGACTGGATGGGCGACCCCGAGCTGAACTCGCGCATGTACGAGTGGGACAACGTCTGCCCGAGCGACCAGTGGAAGTACTCCCACAACTTCATCCACCACACCTACACCAACATCCTGGGCAAGGACCGTGACATCGGCTACGGCATCCTGCGGATGGACAAGGACCAGAAGTGGTCGCCCTACTACCTGGGCAACCCGGTCTACGCCTTCCTGCTCATGACGTTCTTCGAGTGGGGCGTGATGATGCACGACCTCGAGGTCGATCGGATCTGGAGCGGGGAGCGCAGCTGGAAGGAGACCAAGCACCTGCACCGCGGGATGCTGCGCAAGATCCGGCGCCAGACGGTCAAGGACTACGTGCTGTTCCCGGCGCTCACCGGACCGTTCTTCCCGCTGACCCTGGTGGGCAACGCGACCGCCAACCTGGTGCGCAACATCTGGGCCTACAACATCATCTTCTGCGGGCACTTCCCGACGGGCGTGGAGAGCTTCACCCGTGAGGAGACCGAGAACGAGACCCGCGGCGAGTGGTACTACCGCCAGATGCTCGGCTCGGCGAACATCACCGGCGGCAAGCTGTTCCACGTGCTGACCGGCAACCTGTCGCACCAGATCGAGCACCACCTGTTCCCCGACATGCCGGCCCGGCGCTACCCCGAGATCTCCGCCGAGGTCCAGGCGATCGCGCAGAAGTACGGCCTGGAGTACAACACCGGGAGCCTGACCAAGCAGCTCGGCAGTGTCTGGCTCAAGATCGCCAAGCTGGGGCTGCCCGACCGGTTCACCAAGGTGAAGAAGGACCAGACCAAGCGCGAGTCCCTCCAGCGGGCCCACGCCGAGGCCCTCGCCGCCCGCCGCGAGGAGCAAGCCCGCGAGGCTCTCGCCAAGGACCGCGCTGCCGCCGGCCGCGCGGAGGAGACTGACGCCGCGGAGCAGAGCGCCCCCGAGGACGCTGTGCTGGCAGGGGTCTGACCCGACCTGGTCACCAGGCGCGACCACGACCGCGCAGGTGCGGACCCGGTGAGACACTGGGTCCGCACCAGCGCGCCGTGGCGGGCACACGTCGTACCAACGAAGAGGAAACATGCGGGAGCGACTCAGCAAGGGCGAGATCACCAAGGACGCTGTGCAGCAGACCCTGAGTGCCGGCGCCGAGGCGGTCGCCTCGGTGACCACCATCGTGACCGGAGCGGTGCGTGACGTCGTGGACGCGGTGGGCGGGTTCGCCACCGAGGTCTTCGAGATCCGTGAGGCCGCTCGGAGAGCCCACGAGCAGCAGAGTGTGGGTGACTCCGGCCCCGAGGCCTGATCAGGCTCGGGTCACTCGCGCCGCAGCGGCATCCGCCAGGACACCGTGGTGCCCTGCCCGGGGTGACTCTCGTGGGTGAAGGTCCCACCGTGGGCGCGCGCCCGCTCGTCGAGGTTCTCCAAGCCACCGCCCGCGACACGGATGCCCTCAGCGATCCCGATCCCGTCATCGGAGACCGTCAGCACCAGCGTCGCTCCCTCGACCTCCCCGCGCAGCACGACGGTGCTCGCCTGGGCGTGCTGCACGACGTTGGAGAACGCCTCCCGGACACACACTGCGAGGTCAGCAGCCAGCGGGCCGCTGACCTGGCTGGCCCTCGGGGTCATGTGCACGGTGGGTGGGAAGCCGAGCAGCACGGCGGTCTCGGCGATGATCTCCGTCACCAGCTTCCCGAGCCGGTCAGCCTCCGTGCTGCGCAGCACCAAGATCGTGTTGCGGATCTGCCGGATGGTCTGGTCGACCGACGTCATGGCGCTCTCGACGCGCTCCTTCGCCTCACCTTCCAGGGTGCGGCCCGCCTGCTGCAGGTAGAGCCCGGTGGCGAACAGCCGCTGGACCACGTTGTCGTGCAGGTCGCGTGCGATCCGGTTGCGCTCCTGCAAGGTGCGCAGCTCGTCCTGGCTGCGCCGCGCCGCGTGCCACTCCATGGAGATCGCTGCGTTCACCGCGAAGGTCTCTGCGGTCCGCACCGCGTCGTCGAGGTACGGCGGCGCCCCGCGACGGCGCAGCACGAAGAGCAGTCCCAGCAGTCCTTTGGCGCCTGCGAGCGGCACCGCGATGCCGGGCCCCACCTCCACACCGGGCAGATGCTCCGAGAGCCAGTTCGTGCGCCGCATGTGGTGACCCGGGGTCATGCCGTGTCCGTCCACCAGCTCGCGCTCGACCCCTGCGGGGACGGGGATGCTCGTGCCCACCAGCTGCTCGAGGCCCAGCCCCCGGGCCTGCTGGATCTCCAGCCGGTTGCCCGTCGGGACCACGATCCCGACCGCGTCGCCCTCGCCCAGCTCGCTCACCACGTCGACGACGGCGGCGTTGGCGTCGGCGGAGTCGTCGGCGAGCAGCCGCTCGGTCAGCGCGACCGCAGCTGCCCCCCAGCGCTCGGCGCGCTCGGTGCTGATCATGCGGATCCCGTGGTGCACTGCCGGCCCGACGGCCTCGGCGAACAGCTTGAGCATCAGCTCGTCGTCCGGGCTCAGCACCGCGTAGCTGGGGCGTGCGACGTAGAGGACGCCGTAGGTGTGCACCCCGTGACGCAACGCGACCAGCACGCCGTCCATCTCGTAGGGGCCCAGGGGAGCGACGTCCTGGTCGCGCAGGGTGTCCCGCACCTGCCCCCGATCGAGCAGCCAGGCCATCGCCTGCTCCCCCACACCCGCGCACGCGTGCTGCGCGTGCTGGTCGTCCAGCAGGACCACAGCCGCGCAGTCCAGCTCGAGCACCTCCACGGCCGTGGAGCACAGCTCGTCCAGCTTCTCCTCGAGGGGGATGGCGGTGGACAGGAAGCGGGGGAGCTCCCGAAGCACGACACGGATCCGCTCGTCGAGCAGCAGAACGTCCATCGCGCCGGCTCCTCTCCGGGGTCGTGTCGTGGTCAGTCAGGTCCGGCGTGGCCTTGTCTCGCACAACCCTAGTGATGGGTGAAGCTTTCTACCCGCGCTTCGAGGAAGCCGCCTCGTCGCCGCGTGGTCCGTAGAGGTAACGGTCGAGGAGCCCAACCATGACGCTACCGGGCAGAGGTGGCGACCAACGTCCCGACTCGGGCAAAATAAAAGCAGGCTTGACTGTTTGTTAGTCAGCAGCGAGTCTGGCGCCATGGTCGCTGTCGAGCGGGTGCCCCAGGGGGAGCGCAGTCGGGTGACGCGGGCGCGCCTGATGGAGGCCACGATCTCGTGCCTGGTGGAGCACGGCTGGACCGGAACCTCCACCACGCTGGTCTCGCAACGCGCCGGCGTCAGCCGCGGTGCCCAGCTGCACCACTTCCCGGCCAAGAGCGACCTCGTGCTCGCCGCCGTCGACCACCTCACCAGCCTGCGAGCCGACCAGGTCTCCCACGGCGAGCAGCTCGGCACCCACGGCCACACCCGGCAGGTGCTGGAACAGCTCGCCGAGCTGTTCACCGGCCCGACCTTCGTGGCGGCCCTGGAGCTGTGGGTCGCCGCGCGCACCGAGCCGGCACTGCACGACGCCGTCACCGAGCTCGAGGCCAAGCTGGGCCGTGATGCTCACCGGCGCACCGTGGAGGCGCTCGGCATCGACGAGACCGTCCCCGGCAACCGGGAGCTCGTCCAGGCCACGCTGGACCTGGTGCGTGGGCTCGGGCTGGCCAACACCCTCAGCGACGACACGGCCCGGCGTACCAAGATCCTCGACCGCTGGGCCACGGTGCTCGACACCCAGCTCGCCCCCACGAAGGGACGCATCGCGTGACGGAGCCAACCAGCGCGGCCAAGATCCTCCAGGTCCTCCCCGACCTCGCACACGAGGGTGACTGGCTCGACGGCCTGCTGGCCGACCTCCCCGACCAGGAGTGGCGCAGCGCCACACCGGCCGCCGGGTGGGACGTCGCCACCACCATCGCCCACCTGGCCTGGACCGACGAGTGTGCGATCCTCGCCGCCCGCTCCAGCACGCCCGAGGGCAAGCGCGAGTGGGACGAGCTGGTGACGCAGGCCCTGGAGGATCCCGAAGGATTCGTCGACGCCGAGGCGCTCGAGCTCGGGCGGACCGCAAGCCCCGCCGGCCTGCTCGCACGCTGGCGCACCTCTCGCCAGGAGCTGGCCCGCACCCTGACCGAGCTCCCTGCGGAGACGCGCATGCCCTGGTTCGGCCCGCCGATGAGCCCGACCTCCATGGCCACGGCTCGCTACATGGAGACCTGGGCCCACGGGCTCGACGTGGCCCACGCCCTCGGTCTCACCGTCGAGCGTCACGACCGGGTGCGCCACGTCGTCCACATCGGCGTCCGCACCCGCGACTTCGCCCACGTCAACGCCGGGGAGGAGCCACCTGGCGAGGAGTTCCGGGTGGAGCTGCGCGCGCCCTCCGGTGAGACCTGGACCTACGGCCCAGAAGCCGCCCCCCAGCGCGTCACCGGGTCCGCCTGGGACTTCGCGGTCCTGGTCACCCAACGAGGCCATCGCGACGACCTCGACGTCCATGCCGACGGCGCGCAGGCCGACCACTGGCTCGACATCGCGCAGGCCTTCGCCGGCCCATCGGGCCCCGGGCGCGGCCCCCAGGAGTCGCGATGACCCACGGAACGACGCAGCCGCTTCGAGTCGGCAACTGCTCCGGCTTCTACGGCGACCGGCTGTCCGCCATGCGCGAGATGCTCGAGGGCGGCGACCTCGACATCCTCACCGGCGACTACCTCGCCGAGCTCACCATGCTGATCCTCGGCAAGGACCAGCTCAAGGACCCCTCGCTCGGCTACGCCCGCACCTTCCTGGCCCAGGTCAGCGACTGTCTCGCGCTGGCGCGCGAGCGCGGCGTCCGCCTGGTCAGCAACGCCGGCGGCCTCAACCCCGCCGGCCTGGCCGAGCAGCTGCGCAAGGTCGCCGCCGACCAGGGCGTCGAGGTCCGGGTCGCTCATGTCGACGGTGACAACCTGATGCCGCGCGCAGCCGACCTCGGCATCGAGGACGGCGCGCTGACGGCCAACGCCTACCTCGGGGCGTTCGGGATCGCCGAGGCCCTGCGCGGCGGAGCGGACATCGTCGTGACCGGGCGCGTCACCGACGCCTCCGTCGTCGTCGGCCCCGCGATCTGGCACTTCGGCTGGACCCCTGAGCAGCACGACGCCCTTGCCGGCGCGGTCGTCGCCGGCCACGTCATCGAGTGCGGCGCCCAGGCCACCGGCGGCAACTACAGCGGCTTCCGCGAGCTGCTCGACGCCGGCGTCGCCGACCGCCCCCTCGGCTTCCCCCTCGCCGAGATCGCTGCCGACGGGTCCTGCGTCATCACCAAGCATCGCGAGACCGGAGGACTCGTCTCCACCGACACCGTCACCGCGCAGCTGGTCTACGAGGTGCAGAGCACCCGCTACCTGGGGCCGGACGTCACCGCCCTCCTCGACACCATCGCGCTGACCCCGGACGGCCCCGACCGGGTCCGCATCAGCGGCGTACGTGGGGAGGCGCCGCCGGAGACCCTCAAGGTCTGCGTCAACGAGCTCGGTGGCTACCGCAACCAGATGGAGCTCGTGCTGACCGGGCTGGACATCGGGGACAAGGCCGCCTGGGTCCGCTCCCAGGTCGAGGCTGCGCTCGGGGAGCGTCGACCGGCGGAGCTGGAGTGGTCGCTTGCCCGCACCGACCACGCGGACGCCACCACGGAGGAGGCCGCCAGCGCCCGGCTGCGGCTCGTGGTCCGCGACCCCGCCGCCGACGTGGCCGGCAAGCGGTTCACCGGCCCGCTGATCGAGCTCGCGCTCGCCTCGTACCCCGGCTTCACCGCGACCACGCCGCCGATGCCTGCGACGCCGTACGGCGTCTATCGGGCGGCGTACGTGCGGCAGGAGGATGTGGAGCACGTGGTGCACCACGCGGACGGGACGACGACGGTGATCGGTCCACCGGCTGTCGTCGCGACGGCTGACGGGCCCCGGGCTGCGTCCGCCGCGGGGGCGGACCCCATCGGCGCCGACGCCGCCGCGGCCAACCACCCCCTGCGCTCCTCCGTCGCTCCGGGGGGGCCAGTCCCATCCACGGCCGCGGCGTCGTCGTCGCCTCCAGGGCCCACCCCCGCGGCTCGCGACCAGTTGTCGTCCGCTGCCACGACGACGCCCGAGAAGGCCGGTGCCCGCTCCTCTGATCTGGAGACCGGGATGGCGCGCGTGGTGCTGGGGGAGCTGGTGCAGGCGCGGTCGGGGGACAAGGGTGGGGACGCGAACCTCGGGTTGTGGGTGTCGGCGCGGGACCCGCTGGCTGACGAGAGGTATGCCTGGCTGGCGTCGGTGGTCACGCCTGAGTGGGTGCGGGCCCTGCTGCCGGAGGCGGACGGGCTCGTGGTGCAGGTGCACCGGTTGCCGAACCTGCGCGCGGTCAACGTGGTCATCGAAGGGCTGCTGGGTCTGGGTGTCGCCGCGGGCAGTCGGTTCGACCCGCAGGCCAAGGGGCTCGGCGAGTGGGCCAGGTCGCGATTCGTCGACGTGCCGGAGGCGTTGTTGTGAAGGTGTGGGGGCTGTGAGCTGGTGGAGCGACGAGCAGGAGGCGCTGCGGGAGACCGGCGCCCGGTTCGTCGAGCGCGAGGTGATGCCCCACCTCGCGCAGTGGGAGGAGGACCAGGAGCTTCCCCGCGAGCTGCACGTCGCGGCCGCCAAGCAGGGGCTGCTCGGCGTCGCCTTCCCCGAGGAGGTCGGCGGTCAGGGCGGAGGACTCCAGGACTCGGTCGCGCTCACCGAGGCGATGATGGAGGCCGGCGCATCAGGCGGGCTGATCGCAGGCCTGATGACCCACGGCATCGCGCTTCCGCACATCGTCGGGTCAGGCAACACCGACCTCATCGACCGGTTCGTGAGGCCGACCCTCGCCGGGGAGAAGATCGGCTCGCTCGCCATCACCGAGCCGGACGGCGGGTCCGACGTCGCCGGGATCCGGACGGCGGCTCGTCGTGACGGTGACTCCCTCGTCGTGAACGGCGCCAAGACCTTCATCACCTCCGGGGTGCGCGCGGACTTCGTCACCACGGCAGTGCGCACCGGTGGGCCGGGTCACCAGGGGGTGAGCCTCCTCGTCATCGAGAAGGGAGCTCCCGGCTTCGAGGTGAGCCGCAAGCTCGAGAAGCTCGGCTGGCACTGCTCGGACACCGCGGAGCTCTCCTTCAGCGACGTCCGGGTCCCCGCCGACAACCTGGTCGGAACCGAGGGCAGCGGGTTCGCCCAGATCGCAACGGCGTTCGTCACCGAGCGAGTGGCGCTCGCGGTCCAGGGCTACAGCACCGCTGCCCGATGCCTGGCGCTCACCGTGGCGCACACCACGCTGCGGGAGACCTTCGGTGAACCTCTGATCAACCGGCAGGCAGTGCGCCACCGGCTGGTCGAGATGCACCGCCGGATCGAGGCGGCACGGGTCTACACCCGTGAGGTCGCCCGCCGCTACGACGCCGGCGAGCAACCACTGGTCGAGGCGCTGCACGCCAAGAAGCTGGCAGTCGAGGCGGCGTCGTACTGCACCGACCAGGCGGTGCAGCTGCACGGAGGCACTGGCTACATGAGGGGCTCAGAGGTGGAGATGCACTACCGGGACGCTCGCATCCTCGGAATCGGCGGTGGCGCCAACGAGGTGCTCGACGATCTCGCAGCCAAGCTGCTCGGCTACGGCGCCGGGTCAGCAGGAGGAAGCAAGCCATGACCGCGACCGATGCAGAGCAGTCCGACGCACCCCAGTCCCGGCGCCAGGCCATGCTGGGCAAGCTCGCCGAGCTCGACGCGGAGCACGCCAAGGCCGTCGCGGGTGGTGGCGAGCGGTACAACGCCCGGCACCAGGAGCGAGGCAAGCTGCTGGTCCGGGAGCGGATCGAGCTGTTGCTCGACCAGGGCTCCCCGTTCCTCGAGCTGATGCCGCTGGCCGGTTGGGGCTCTGACTTCACCGTCGGCGCCAGCATCGTGACCGGCATCGGCGTGGTCTCCGGAGTCGAGTGCATGATCGTCGCCAACGACCCGACCGTGAAGGGTGGAGCCAGCAACCCCTGGACCCTGAAGAAGTCCTTCCGGGCCGCACAGATCGCCCAGGAGAACCGGCTGCCGACGATCAACCTGGTCGAGTCCGGAGGGGCGGACCTGCCGACCCAGAAGGAGATCTTCATCCCCGGCGGGGGGATCTTCCGTGACATCACTCGCGCCTCTGCCGATCGTCGCCCGACCCTCGCCCTGGTCTTCGGGAACTCCACGGCCGGCGGCGCCTACATCCCCGGCATGAGCGACTACACCGTGATGGTCAAGGAGGGCGCCAAGGTCTTCCTGGGCGGGCCGCCGCTGGTGAAGATGGCGACCGGGGAGGAGTCGGACGACGAGTCCCTCGGCGGAGCCGAGATGCACGCACGCATCTCGGGGCTGGCCGACTACCTGGCGGTCGACGAGGCGGACGCGATCCGCATCGGGCGACGGATTGTTGCGCGCCTGAACCGCGCCGGGCGCCGCAAGCCCGGTGCCCTGGACCGCACCGACTTCGCGGAACCGGAGCTCCCGGTCGATGACCTGCTGGACATCATCCCGGCCGACCTGAAGGAGCCGTTCGACCCGCGCGACGTGATCCTGCGGGTCTGCGACGGTGTGGGCCCGGGCAACGAGGTCGCCTTCGACGAGTTCAAGCCGCTCTACGGCAGCTCCCTGGTCACCGGTTGGGCGCGACTGCACGGACGCCAGATCGGGATCCTCGCCAACGCGCAGGGGATCCTGTTCTCCGAGGAGGCCCAGAAGGCGACGCAGTTCATCCAGCTGGCCAACCAGATCGACGTGCCGTTGCTGTTCCTGCACAACACCACCGGCTACATGGTCGGCAAGGAGTACGAGCAGGGCGGGATCATCAAGCACGGCGCCCAGATGATCAACGCGGTGAGCAACTCGCGGGTGCCGCACCTGTCGATCATCATGGGGGCGTCCTACGGCGCGGGGAACTACGGCATGAACGGTCGCGCCTACGACCCCCGGTTCCTCTTCACCTGGCCCTCCGCCAAGTCCGCCGTGATGGGGCCGGCCCAGCTGGCCGGGGTGCTCTCGATCGTCGCCCGGGCCGCTGCCGAGTCCAAGGGCAAGCCGTACGACGACGAGTCGGATGCACAGATGCGGGCGTTCGTGGAGGCGCAGGTGGAGGAGCAGAGCCTGCCGTTCTTCCTCTCCGGGATGGTCTACGACGACGGGGTGATCGACCCCCGGGACACCCGGACCGTGCTGGCGATCTGCCTGTCCGTCATCGAGAACACGCCCGTCGAGGGCACCGACCGCTTCGGCGTCTTCAGGATGTGAGGGCAGATGTCTTCTCGTGTTGTGGGCCCGGCCGGACCGACCGGCGTGCCGGCCAAGGCCGGGGCGGGCAACCACCCCTTCCGCTCCTTCGTCGCTCCAGGGGGGCCAGTCCCATCCACGCCCGCCCCGACCTCGTCCGTCCCGCCGGCCGGCCCGGCCTCGTCCGCGGTGCAGGGGCCAGTGCCATCCACGCCCGCCCCGACCCCGTGCGTGCCGCCGCGTCCCCCGGCCTGGTCAGCAGCGTCGGAGACCCCCGCACCCCCAGGAGGCTCGCAGTGACCATCAACAGGCTTCTGGTGGCGAATCGGGGGGAGATCGCTCGGCGGGTCTTCCGGACGTGTCGGGAGCTGGGGATCGGCACGGTCGCGGTGCACTCCGACGCGGACGCCGACGCGGCGTTCGTGCAGGAGGCCGACCTGGCGGTGCGGCTGCCCGGCAGTGCGCCCAACGACACCTATCTGCGCGCCGACCTGATGATCGAGGCTGCCCAGCGTGCGGGCGCCGACGCGGTCCACCCCGGCTACGGATTCCTGTCGGAGAACGCCGACTTCGCCCGCCAGGTGACCAAGGCCGGACTGACCTGGGTCGGGCCGACGCCGGAGTCGATCGAGGCGATGGGTTCCAAGGTGGAGTCCAAGCGCCTCATGGCCGAGGCGGGCGTGCCGACCCTGGACAACCTCGATCCCGGATCCGTCGCCGACTCCGACCTGCCGGTCCTGGTCAAGGCTTCCGCCGGTGGGGGAGGACGCGGCATGCGCGTGGTCCGCGAGCTGGAGGTGATCAGCGAGGTCGTGCAGGCCGCGTCGCAGGAGGCAGAGTCGGCATTCGGTGACGGCACCGTCTTCGTCGAGCCCTACGTCGAGCGCGGACGCCACCTCGAGGTCCAGATCTGGGGCGATCACGGCGGCAGCAAGATCAGCGTCGTCGGGGTGCGTGAGTGCTCGGTGCAGCGGCGCCACCAGAAGGTGGTCGAGGAGGCCCCGGCGGTCAACCTGTCGGAGAGCCGCGACGTTGCCGCCGAGCTCGGAGAGGCGGCGCGAAAGGCCGGTGAGGCGATCGGCTACGTCGGCGCGGGCACCGTCGAGTTCCTCTACGACGACGTGACCGAGAGGTTCTACTTCCTGGAGATGAACACCCGGCTGCAGGTGGAGCACCCGGTCACCGAGCTCACCGCCGGCGTCGACCTGGTCCGGTTGCAGCTCGATGCGGCCGAGGACCCGAGCGTGCTGGACGTCACCGTCAGCGAGCGCGGTCATGCGATCGAGGTCCGGCTCTACGCCGAGGACCCGGCCCACGACTACCAGCCCCAGTCGGGCACCCTCACCCGCTTCGAGATCCCGGGAGTGGTCTCGGAGTTCGGCCCGCTGCCCCATGCCGGGATCAGGGTCGACTCGGGGGTGCGCGCCGGCGACGCGATCGGCACGTCCTACGACGCGATGATCGCCAAGGTGATCGCATGGGCCCCGACCCGCGCCGAGGCAGCACGCCGCCTCGCCGCGGCCCTGGAGGCAGCCGAGATCCACGGGCTGCGGACCAACCGGGACCTCCTGGTCGAGGTGCTGCGTCATCCGAGGTTCCTCGCGGGCGAGGCGACGACGTCCTTCCTGGCCCACGAGCCGCTGGCTTCCCTGAGCGCGGCGGCCGCCGAGACGGACCTGACCACGACGCTGGCGGCCTTCGCCGCCGCGGTCGCCCAGGCGCACCAGAGCCGGGAGGCAGGCTCGGTGCTGCCCGGTGTGCCGGCCGGGTGGCGCAACGTCTTCTCCGCGCCCGACGGCGTGGTGTTCGACCACGCCGATGGCGAGGTCGAGGTCGCCTGGCGATGGGAGCGTGACGGTGAGCGCCTGGTCGACGGGGCCACCGAGGGGCGCGGCACCCTCGTCGAGCGGATCGAGGCGTGCACCGACCACTGGCTGGTCGTGGTGGGCCATGACGGCGTCTCCTGGCCTCACCGGGTCCACCTCGGTGGGGGCACGGTCGACGTCGAAGGACCCGGTGGCCACACGGTGCTGCGGCGTCGTCCCCGGTTCGTCGACCCGGCCGACCACGTCGCGGAGGGCTCGCTGCTGGCGCCGATGCCGGGCAGCGTGATCGCCGTCCGTGTCGGCGCCGGTGAGACCGTGGCGGCGGGCCGGCCTGTGCTGGTCCTCGAGGCGATGAAGATGCAGCACACGATCCTCGCCCCCCACGACGGGGTCGTCACCGAGCTCCCGGTCTCGGTGGGCACCCAGGTCAACGCCGGCGACGTGCTGGCGGTTGTCGAGGCCGATCCAGGATCCTCAGCAGAAACGGAGCACTGATGACCGAGATCACTGCATTCAGCGAGCCGGACGAGCGCACCGCGCTGCGCGAGGCGGTCTACAAGCTCGCATCGTCCTATGGCCGCGACTACATCGAGGCCAAGGCGCGCGCCGGCGAGAAGACGACGGAGCTGTGGGCCGACATGGGCCGCCACGGCTACCTCGGCGTCTCGCTGCCCGAGGAGTACGGCGGCGGTGGCGGCGGTATCGCCGACCTCGCTGCCACTTTGGAGGAGTCTGCCGCGGCAGGTGCGCCACTGCTGCTGATGGTGGTGAGCCCCGCGATCTGCGGCACGATCATCGCCCGCTACGGCACCGACGAGCAGAAGCAGCGCTGGGTGCCCGGCATCGCCGACGGCTCGATCACGATGGCCTTCGCGATCACCGAGCCAGACGCCGGCTCCAACAGTCACAAGATCATCACCACAGCCACCCCCGATGGGGACGGCTACGTCCTCAACGGGCGCAAGACCTACATCTCCGGGGTCGACGAGGCCGACTTCATCCTCGTCGTCAGCCGCATGGCCGACGCCAAGACCGGCAACCTCAAGCCGGCGCTGTTCGTGGTGCCGACCGATGCCGAGGGGCTGGAGTACCAGCCGATCGAGATGTCCTTCACCGCGCCGGAGAACCAGTTCAACCTCTTCATCGACGGGGTGCGCCTCTCCCGCGACCAGCTGATCGGCGACCCCGCCAACGCCGACGGCGGTCTGCTGCAGCTGTTCGCCGGTCTCAACCCGGAGCGGATCATGGGCGCGGCCTTCTCCAACGGCATGGCTCGGTACGCCCTGGAGAAGGCGGTGGCCTACGCCAAGGAACGCACGGTGTGGAAGGACAACCCGATCGGCACCCATCAGGGCATCGCGCACCCCCTGGCGAAGATCAAGATCGAGCTCGAGCAGTCGCGGCTGCTGCAGCAGAAGGCCGCCGCGCTGTACGACGCGGGTGACGACACAGGTGCCGGGGAGTTCGCCAACATGGCGAAGTACGCGGCCGGTGAAGTGGCCTGCAACGCCACCGACGTCGCGGTGCACACCCACGGTGGAAACGGCCTGGCGCAGGAGTACGGTCTCGGCCAGATGCTCCTTGCTGCTCGGCTGGGCCGGATCGCGCCGGTGTCGCGGGAGATGATCCTGAACTTCGTCGCGATGCACAGTCTCGGTCTGCCCAAGTCCTACTGACCTCCGTCGTCGGCCGAGCCTGTCGGAACCACGCGACCCACGAGGAGCCCCATGTCCGAACCAGTCCGCTACGACGCCGCCGACGGCGTCGCCACCCTCACCCTGGACAGCCCCAAGAACCGCAATGCCTTGAGCAAGGCCCTGGTCGGGGGACTGTTCGAGGGGCTCGACCGGGCCGAGGCCGACGACTCGGTCAAGGTCGTGCTGCTGCGCTCGGCCGACCGGGTCTTCTGCTCCGGCGCAGACCTGTCCGAGGCCACTGACGACGGGATGGTGGACGGGGCGAAGACCATCGTCGAGCTCCAGCGCCGCCTCGTTGCCTCGCCGAAGCCGGTCGTGGTGCGACTCGACGGTCCGGTGCGCGCCGGGGGCATCGGGATCGTCGCCGCCGCTGATATCGCAGTCGCCTCGCGAGAAGCGACGTTCGCGTTGACAGAGGTCCGGCTGGGCCTGGCTGCGGCGGTCATCTCGCTGACCGTCTTCCATCGGATGACCAGCCGCGCCGGGACCCGGGCGATCCTCACCGGTGAGAGCTTCGACGCCGCCACGGCGGCCGAGTGGGGTCTGGTCACCGAGGTCAGCGACGACGTCGGCGCCGCGGTCGACTCCGTGGTGACGGATCTGCTCAAGGGCCACCCGCAGGGGTTGCGCGAGTCCAAGCGCGTGGTCAACGCTGAGCTGCTCGACCGCATCGAGCGTCGCGGCGATGAGATGGCCGAGCTCTCCGGTCGGCTCTTCGGCTCCGACGCGGCCCGCGAAGCGATGCTCGCCTTCCTCTCCAAGAAGTAGGGTCGCTCTCCGGCGAGTCCAGTTCCGCCGGACCCCATTGATGCGCCCGCTCATCGTCACGGGCACGCGCGGAACCGCCCGAACCGGGCCGACTTCCGGTGGTTGAGGAGCGAGCTGGCGAGCGTCTCGAAACCACGCCGCACTGTCGTGCCGGGGACAGGGGGTGGGGCCAGCTCGACGTGCATGTCGGCGGCGCGATGTCGTCGCGCTCCGGACGTGCACTACTGCCGATATCGACGATCTACTGCCCGTCCTGGCCACCAACGCACGTCCGTCGCCGAACCAATCGCTCATGCCGCTGCTCGTGCGGTGGTACTGAGTACGGTCGGAAGCGGTTGCGCTCTCCAGTTCTTCCTGCCGACCCACACCGCAGAACGCCTGGTCCGAGGCACCCGTGCGCGGCGGTCAGAGGTGGAAGACCTGCTGACCCTCGACCCACGTCGCGACCACCGAGGTGGCCCCGATGTCCTGGGGCTCTCCGACGAAGGGGTCACGATCCAGCAGCACCAGGTCGGCCGCCATGCCGGCAGCCAGGCTGCCGGCGTCGTCACGGTGGTTGATCCAGGCCGAGCCGCTGGTGTACGCCGCGAAGACGGTCTCGAGCGGCAGGGCCTGGTCGGGCAGGAAGGGCTCCTGGCCGGCCGGTCCGTCGGCGTCGAGTGCCCACCGGTTCACGGCGACATGCATCGCGGCCAGAGGGTCGGGCGTGCTGACCGGCCAGTCGCTGCCGGCCACCAGGCGTGCCCCAGCGCGATGCAGCGAGGCGAACGGGTACTGCCAGGACGCACGCCGAGGGCCGAGGAAGGGCACGGTCAGCTCGACCATCTGGCTGTCCGCCTGCGCCCACAGCGCCTGGATGTTCGCGGTCACGCCCAGCTCGGCGAACCGCGCGACGTCGTCGGGGTGCACCAGCTGCACGTGCGCGACGTGGTGGCGACGCGCGCTGCCCTCGACCCCCGCGAACGCCTCGAGCGCCTCCCGGACCGCGCGGTCGCCGATGGCGTGCACGTGGACCTGGAAGCCGGCCTGGTCCAGCGATGCGACATGGCCCACCAGAGCAGTCGGGTCGACGAACGACTGACCGGCGCCGGTGCTGGGCTCACCCGTCAGGTCGAGGTACGGCTCCAACAGCGCGGCCGTGAAGTTCTCCATCACCCCGTCCTGCATGATCTTCACGCTGGTGGCTTGGAACCGCCCGTGGGAGTACTCCCGGCGCCGCTCGACCAGCCAGGGGATCTGCTCGGTCCCGAGGTCGCGCTGCCACCAGAGCGCTCCCACGACGTGGGCAGTCAGGTCGCCGGACCGCGCGGCTCGCAGGTACGCCGGCCCGGAGTCGTCCATGCCGGCGTACTCACCGACGATGGCGTCCTGCCAGCCGGTCACGCCCAGGGAGTGCAGGTAGCTCTGGCCCGAGATCAGTCCGCGGTCCAGCTCCTCGGGAGTAGTCGCGGGGATCAGCCGGGCCACCAGCGCCATCGCCGCCTCGTGCAGGGTCCCGCTCGGATCCCCCGCGGAATCGCGCTCGAGCCGACCGTGCGGCGGGTCAGGTGTGAGCCGGTCGATGCCGGCGAGCTCGAGTGCTCGGGAGTTCACCCAGGAGCCGTGGTGGTCACGGTTGGGCAGGAACACGGGCCGGTCGGCGACGACGCTGTCGAGCTCCGCCGCTGTGGGCGTCCCCCCGGGGAAGGCGCCCATCGCCCACCCCCCGCCCAGCACCCAGGGGAGGTCCGGGTGCGATGCGGCGTACGACGCGACGAGGTCGAGGTACTCCTGCCTGGTGGTCGCGCCGGTCAGGTCGCAACGGATGCGCTCCAGGCCGCCTTGGACGGCGTGGACGTGCGCGTCGATGAACCCCGGCGCCACCAGGCCGCCGGCACAGTCGACGACCCGCGCGCCGGCCGGCACGTCGAGCTCGTCGACGGCCGCGATCCGGCCGTCCTGCACGAGCACGGTCCGACCGGGTGGGAGGTGCCGATGCCCGTCGAACAGGGCGGCGCCGACGAGGGCGGTGAGCATGGTGCGAGTCTGCCAGCCCATCGAACCCTGGCCCGTCGGGCTGCTCGACGACTAACCGTCACGACACCGGGTACGTCTGGCGGCATGGGCATCACAGTTGCGGTCACTGGTCCGACCGGCGAGATCGGCATGTCAGCGGTCGACGCGCTCGAGCGTGAGCCGTCCGTGGACCGGGTCCTGGGGATGGCGCGGCGGCCGTTCGACCCGGCGGTCCACGGCTGGCAGAAGACCGAGTACCGACAGGGCGACATCCTCGACGCCGATGCCGTACGCGGTCTGGTCGAGGACGCCGACGTGGTGGTCCACCTGGCCTACCTGATCATGGGTTCGCGCGAGGAGAGTCGGGAGATCAACCTGACCGGCACCCGCAACGTCTTCGAGGCCACGGTGGCTGCGGATCGGCCCCGCCGGCTCGTCTACACCTCGTCGGTCGCCGCCTACGGCTACCACCCGGACAACCCGCAGCCACTCACCGAGGACGTGCCCGCGCGCGGCTCGCAGGAGCACTACTACTCCGCGCAGAAGGCCGAGTGCGAGGCCGTGCTCGCCGAGACCACTGCAGGATCGGATCTGGAGGTCTACGTGCTTCGCCCGTGCATCGTGGCCGGGCCTCGGGCCACGATGCTCGCGGACGCGATGCCGTGGCGCCAGCTGGCTGACCTGCTGCCCGACCCGGTGCGCAAGGCCGTCGCCGCGGTGCCGGGGCTGCGTCCCGTCGTGCCCGATCCCGGCAACCCGATCCAGCTGGTGCACCACGACGACGTCGCCACAGCCATCGCCGCGGCCGCCACGGTCGAGGGCAGCGCCGGGGCCTACAACCTCGCCGGGGACGGCACGGTCACCTTCTCCGACGTCGCCGCGGCGCTCGATGCGGTCGCAGTGCCGGTCCCGCGTTCGGCCGCCGTCGTCGCCTCGGAGGCACTGGCTCGGCTGCCCTGGGTGCCGGCGGTCGCGGAGTGGATCCACGTCGCCCGTACGCCCGTGGTCATGGACACCTCCAAGGCCAAGCAGGACCTGGGCTGGGAGCCGCAGCACACCACCGCCGAGACGCTGGACGACATGGCTCGCGCGCTCTGAGCAGGCCCGTCGGCGGGCCCGCGGCGTCAAAGACCGCTCTTGTGCGCGGACATGCACCCCGCTGGGCGCGAAAATCACGCAAGACCGGTCTTGTGCGTGGAAGTTGACCGGGGAGTCAGCCGACCCAGAAGCCGCGGCCGCCGTACCAGTCGCCGAGGTGGCCGCCCTGACCGCCTCGGGAGCCGAGGAACGACCCGACCACAGCAGCGCCGAGGTCGTCCAGCTCCGGGGCGACCACGCGGCCGTCGACGCGGCGGGCCATCGACTCGATGAAGCGGGCCAGACCCGGGTCCTCGCCCAGCCGGAAGAACGTGGTCTGGGCACCGAACCGGCGTGAGGCGTCGAGCTCGCGCACCGCGTAGGCGATCGTGAGCGGGTGGGGCGGGTAGGAGAACGCCACCTCGCCGTCAGGCTCCAGGTGCGAGGTCGGCTCACCGTCGGTGACGATCAGCAGCACCGGCTGGGCGTTGGGGTGCTTGCGGAAGTGCCGGTTGGCCAGCAGCAGGCCGTGGTGCAGGTTGGTGCCCTTGTCGTAGCGGGGCTCGAGTGCGGTGAGCTCCTCGATCTCCGTCACGCGCGCCGCGCGGCCGAAGGAGATCAGCTGCAGGTGGTCGCCCCGGAACCGCGAACGGATCAGCGTGTGCAGAGCCAACGCCGTGCGCTTCATCGGGACCCACCGGCCGTCCATCGCCATCGAGAAGGACGTGTCGACCAGCAGTGCGACCGCTGCCTGGGTGCGAGCCTCGGTCTCGGAGACCTCGATGTCGTCGATCGTCAGCCGCACACCAGGGCCCTGCCCGGCGGTGTCAGGGTCGGCCGCGGTGCGCCGGACCGCGTTGGTGATCGAGCGGGTGACGTCCCAGGGCTCGGTGTCGCCGAACTCCCAGGCCCGGGTCGCGCCGGACTGCTCGCCGGCGGCTCCTGCCTGGCGCAGGTCGCGCTGGCCCTGCCGGCCCGACATCCGCTCGGCGACGTCACGCAGCAAGGCCTTGCCCAGCTGCCGCATCGCCTTGGGCGAGAGCTTGAGCTGCCCGTCCATGCCGCGCTTGACATAGCCGGTCTGGTTCAGCGCCTTCTCCAGGTCGGCCAGGGTGCGGGCATCCACCGCCGCCTGGTCACCCAGCTGACGGGCCAGCTTGTCGAGGTCGATGTCGTCGAGCCGGGCGCCGGCGTAGGCCTGGGACAGCTGCTCGCCCAGCTCGTCGAGCTCGGCGATCTGCTCCAGCGCCTCCGCGCCCTCACCGAGCCCCAAGCCCTGGTCGCCCTCGAAGCGTTGTGAGCCGTCCCAGTCCTCGGCCGGCCGAAGGGTCTGCAGGTGCTGGTCGAACTGCGCCATCTGCTGCATCAGCTCGGGCGACCCGAAGGCCTGCTGCGAGAGCTGCATCAGCTCGTCGCGCTGCTCCTGCGTCATCGAGTTCAGCATCCGCTGCGCCGCCGCGGCGCGACGAGCCATCGCGTCCAGCAGCTGGTCGAGGTTCTCCGGCCCCTCGGGGAAGAACTGGCCGTGCTCGGCCATGAAGTCGTCGAAGTCCTGCTGGGTGTCCTCGCCTCGTTCGCGCTTCTCCAGCAGCTCGTTGAGGTCCTGCATCATCTGCGAGACCGCCCGGCGGTCCTCGTCGGTAGCCCCCTCGAGCGCCTGCTTCATGCCCTGGAACCGCTGGTCCAGCACCTCCCTGCCGAGCAGATCCTTGATCCTCTCGAAGTCCTCCCGTGCCTGCGAGCTCTGCCAGTCGTAGGACGCCAGGTCGTTCACCGCCGCCGCCGTGGAGCTGGGCAGGTTGTCGAGCTGCATCTGGCGGAACGCCCGGTCGGTGTCGTCGAGCTCCACGTCTCGGGCGAGCTGCTTGCGCTCCTCCAGCACGGCTCGGTCGAGCAGCTCCTTGACCTCCTGCAACGTGCCGTCGAGGGAGTGACGTTGCAGCAGCTCGCGCTTGCGGCGCGCGACCTTGCCGGCGAGCTCGTCGAGGCCGGTGCGGCCCTCCCCGCCGCGGCGGAGGTACTCCTGCAGCGCCCGTTCGGGGGAGTAGCCGGCCATGACGTCCTCGCCGATGGAGTCCAACGCCTCGGCCAGGTCGACCGGTGGCGCCAACGGATCCGGCCCACCGTCGTACCTGTGGTAGCTGCGGTTGCGTTGAGTGCCCCGCGAGGACGGTGGCCGCTTCGCTGCGCCACGTCCCTCGTGGGGGTCACCTCCGGGGTCGGTCATGGCCTAGCCGTAGACCGTCTCGCCGCCGCCGGACTCCTTGCCGATCCGTCGCGCCAGGTAGAGCCCTTCCAGCGCGAGCTCGATCGCTCCCGCCCGTTCGCCGTCGTTGCCGGCACCGAGCCGCTGGACCACCTGCTCGTAGAGGTCGGACTCACCAACGACCGGCAGCTGCGACAAGAAGTCACGCGCCGTCACCTGGTCGCCGGTCGTGACCAGAGCGCCGTTCTCGAGCGCACCGACCAGGGGCGCCAGGTCGATCCCGGAGAAGTGGGCCCGGACGACCTCGGCGGTCGCGGTGCGCAGCAGGTGCCTCAATATCTCGCGCTCGCGGCCCTCCTCGCCGCTCTCGAACTCGATCTTGCCGCTCAGGACGTCGACCGCGGTCTCGACGTCGACGAGCCGGGCGACCGCCTCGTCCTCGCCGGTCGTCGTGGCGCGGTGCAGGGCGGCTGCCGCGATGGTCTCGGCACCGGCGATCGCGAAGCGGGCACTGACGCCGGAGCGCTGGTCGACGGCGTTGGACGCACGCAAGTGCCCGGTGAAGCGTGCCAGGATCTCCAGCAGCACCGAGGGCACCTCGGCGACCAGGCGCGCCTCCTGCTTGATCACCGCGACCTCGTCGTCGAGCTCGGTGGGGTAGTGGGTGCGGATCTCGGCACCGAAGCGGTCCTTCAGCGGAGTGATGATCCGGCCGCGGTTGGTGTAGTCCTCGGGGTTGGCGGAGGCGACGACCATGACGTCGAGCGGCAGCCGCAGCACGTAGCCGCGGATCTGGATGTCGCGCTCCTCCATCACGTTGAGCATCGCGACCTGGATCCGCTCGGCGAGGTCCGGGAGCTCGTTGATCGCGACGATGCCGCGGTGACTCCGGGGGATCAGCCCGAAGTGGATGGTCTCGGGGTCGCCGAGTGAGCGACCCTGCGCCACCTTGATCGGGTCGACGTCGCCGATGAGGTCGGCGACGGAAGTGTCCGGGGTGGCGAGCTTCTCGGCGTACCGCTCGGAACGATGCACCCACGCCACCGGCAGCTCGTCCCCCAGCTCCTCGGCCAGGCGGATCGAGGCGTGGCTGACCGGCTCGTAGGGGTGCTCGCCCAGCTCGGAGCCGACGATCACCGGTGCCCACTCGTCGAGCAGCGTCACCAGGGTGCGCAGCAGTCGGGTCTTGCCCTGTCCGCGCTCGCCCAGCAGGACCACGTCGTGACCGGCGATGAGTGCACGCTCCAGCTGCGGGATGACGGTGTCCTCGAAGCCGTGCAGTCCGGGCCAGGGGTCCTCGCCGGAGCGCAGCTTGGAGAGCAGGTTCTCGCGGATCTCCAGCCGCAGGTGCTTCAGCTCGTGCCCGGAGGCACGCAGCCCACCCAGGGTGGTCGGCAGTCCCTCGGGCGGGGACGGACGTGTGGTCGTCGCGGTGCTCGTCACTCCCTCACGCTAGCCGAGCACTGATGAGCCTGGGCCCGGGCCGGGCTTAGGTTGGAGACCATGACGGACTCTCGGGAACCCGGCTCGGACCTGTCCGCCGACCTCGTGCTGGAGGGCGGTGGCGTCAAGGGACTCGCACTGGTGGGCGCACTGGAGGTGCTCGACCAGGCGGGGTACTCCTTCCCCCGCGTGGCCGGCACCTCGGCCGGGGCCCTGGTGGGAGCCGTGGTGGCGGCGCTGCAGCACCGCGGCGAGGACCTCACCACACTGCGGGACATCGCCCTGACCCTGGACTACCGCAAGTTCCGCGACCGGGGCCTGTGGATCGACCCGCCTGGACCGCTCGGGCTGCTGGCCGACGGCATCGCAGTCGTGCTGGAGGAGGGCGCCTACGAGGGGAAGTACCTGCGGGACTGGATGCGTGGCGTCCTGCGCGACCTCGGGGTGGAGACCTTCGCCGACCTACGCCGCGACGACCCCGGCGACGACGGGGATGCCCACCACCAGTGGAGCCTGGTCGTGACCGCGAGCGACATCTCGAGACGCCGCCTGGTCAAGCTGCCCTGGGACTACGCCGACTACGGGCTGGACCCGGACGAGCAGCTGGTGGCCGACGCGGTGCGCGCCTCGGCATCGATCCCGTTCTTCTACGAGCCGGTGCAGCTGCGCGGTCCCCGCGGCACGGCCACGCTGGTGGACGGTGGGCTGGTCTCCAACTACCCGATCTCCATCTTCGAGCGACTCGACGCTGAGCCACCACGCTGGCCCACGATCGGGGTGCGCCTGGACGCGCTCAACCTCACCGAGGAGGGGTCGCTGGACCGGGTCCGCGGGGCCGCGGCGATGGGGGTGGCGGTCGTGGCCACGGCCATCGAGGCCTGCCAGGCCGAGCACGTGCTCATGCCGCGGAACGTGGCTCGCAGCATCACCGTCACGACCGACGGCGTCAGCGCCATCGACTTCGAGCTCAGCCGCGAGGAACAGCTGGAGCTGCGTACCGCCGGCGCCGTCGCCGCGGAGGAGTTCCTGCGGACCTGGGACTGGGAGCAGTGGCTCACCGACTACCACGAGGACGAGGGTGCGGAGCCCTCGAGCCCCTCGGGATAGGATCGACGGCTGTCGCCTGCGGCGCTGCGCCGTGGACCAGCGCACGCAACGAGCGATGGAAGGGCCGCCGGCCCGCGACAGCAACAGACGAACCACTGGACCCGGACCTCTGGCACAGGAGCGGACGACGTGAGCGACCCGACCTCGGGTGACGTGGAGTCGCGTGAGATCGCGCGGGAGCAGGTCGTCGTCGACCGTGTCTACGACCAGCTGGAGAAGGCCGCTCACTCGGCCACGATGCTGGCGCGCGAGGGGCACGACCGGGCACGTCTCGGTCACGAGGGTGGCCTGGTCGAGCGGGACGCGATGGTCTATCAGTCCGCCAAGCGGATCGCGGCGTTGGACGCCGCGCACGAGGGGCTGGTCTTCGGCCGGATCGACCTCGCGGACAGCTCGGAGGACCCGAGGTACGTCGGACGGATCGGTCTGCGCGACGAGGGCCACGAGTCGATCCTGATCGACTGGCGCGCTCCTGCGGCCTCGGTCTTCTACCAAGCCACCCCGAAGGAGCCACGCGGCGTCGCCCGGCGTCGGGTGCTGCGCTGCCGGGGTCGCCGGGTGGTGGGGGTCGAGGACGACCTGCTCGACGCCGAGGCCGCCGGTGAGCTGCCGGTCGTCGGCGAGGGCGCCCTGCTCGCCCAGCTCTCCCGGGCGCGGGACCGGCAGATGCACTCGATCGTGGCCACCATCCAGGCGGCCCAGGACGAAGCGATCCGGGCACCCATGATCGGCGTGGTCGAGATCAGCGGCGGTCCGGGCACCGGCAAGACGGTGGTCGCGCTGCACCGAGCGGCCTACCTGCTCTACAGCGAGCGAAGGCGCTACGAGCGAGGTGGCGTCCTCGTGGTCGGGCCCTCGGGGGTGTTCATGCGCTACATCGAGCGGGTGCTGCCTTCGCTCGGTGAGACCTCGGTGAGCCTGCGCGCCATGGGCGAGATCGTCGAGGGCGTGGACGCCTCCCGTCACGACCACCCGGAGGTGGCAGCGGTGAAGGGGTCGGCCCGGATGGCCGAGCTGCTGCGGCGCGCGGCGCGCCAGGCGGTCCCAGGTGCGCCGGAGGAGCTGCGCTACTTCTACCGTGACGACGTCCTGCGGCTCGACCGACGAGAGCTGGCACAGGCCCGACGCACCCTGCTGGGCCACGGCCGCCGCAACGCGGTGTCCCGCACCCGGGCCGCCAGCGTCCTGGGTGAGCTGTTGTGGCGTCAGGTGGAGGGCGAGCGGGCGTTGGAGAGGTCGCGCGACGACTTCGCCGCGACCTTGGCCGGGGACGACAGGTTCCTGCTCTTCGTCCGCGAGTGGTGGCCGCCGCTCTACGCCGCACAGGTGCTGGGGTGGCTGTCCGACCCGGAGTTCCTGCGCCGGGTCGGCGAGGGTGTGCTCAGCGGATCCGATCTCGAGGTGCTCTCACGTGCCGATGCGTGGAGCAGCACCGGCCACGACCTGTCCGTGGACGACGTCGCGCTCGTCGACGAGCTGCGGCACCTGCTCGGCGAGCCCCCGGAGGAGCCGGAGCACATCGACGACCCGCTGGCCCACCTGGTCGACGCCAACCTGCCGGAGCTCACCACGATGCTGGACCGGGAGTTCGCAGGTCCGCGCGCCACCCGGCACACCGACGACGACACCTACTCCCACGTGCTGGTCGACGAGGCGCAGGACCTGACCCCGATGCAGTGGCGGATGCTGGGGCGCCGTGGCCGGACCGCGACCTGGACGATCGTCGGCGACCCGGCGCAGTCGTCCTGGCCGTTCCGGGAGGAGGCCGACCGCGCGCGCGACGAAGCGTTGGGGAGCAAGCCGCGCTACCGGTACCACCTGGACACCAACTACCGGAACAGCGCGGAGATCTACCGTTTCGCCGCGGAGTACGCCGACCGGGTGGGCCTCACGATCGACCTGCCGACGGCCGTCCGCTCCACCGGTGTGGACCCCTCGGTGCTCGCGGACACCGGTGAGGTGCAGAGCACAGCGGTCAAGGAGGTCGACCGGATGCTCGCCGACCTCGAGGGCACGGTCGCCGTGGTCACCGCCGAGGCGACCCGGGTGCAGGTCCGTGGCTGGTTCGAGGACCGGCCCGAGCTCGGCGGGGGTGACCAGGCCCGCCTGGCCGTCCTGACCGGACTGGAGACCAAGGGCCTGGAGTTCGACGGCATCGTGGTGGTCTCGCCCGAGGCGATCGAGTCGGAGTCGGCCACTGGCCGCGCGACGCTCTACGTCGTCCTGACCCGCGCCACGCAGCAGCTGACGCTGGTCAGCTGAGCGGCCCGGCTCGGTACGGTTCGCCCATGACCTCCACCGGCACCGACGCGCCCGCTGCCCTCGAGGAGCTGCTGGGGTCGCAGGCCTGGGCGGTCATCCGGATCAAGGAGTCACCGACGGTGACCCTGCTGGGCGGCTCTCGCACCGAGGTCCGTTCCTTGCTCGACGTCCCCCTCGGCGAGGGTCTGCCGCAGCCGGGTCGTCGGTTCGACCGACTGCTCGCCGTGCCCTTCCGCCAGGTGCGCGAGCGTGGCTTCGACGCCCACGACGACGGAGCACCGCTCACGGTGGTCGACATCGAGACCGAGCGGGAGGTCCCGCTGCTGGAGCTGATCGAGGCGCTGCCCGACGTCCCGGTGGAGTTCGCCGACCGCGGTGGCTTCGAGACCGACGACGAGGCGTACGCCGAGGTGGTGCGCACGATCATCACCGACGAGATCGGCAAAGGTCAGGGCGCCAACCTGGTCGTGGGGCGCCACTACCGCGCGCAGCTGGAGGGATGGGGTCACGACCAGGCACTGACGGTCCTTCGCCGCCTGCTGCAGCGTGAGCGCGGGGCCTACTGGACCTACGTCTTCTTCACCGGGGAGCGCTACCTCGTCGGCGCCAGCCCGGAGCGGCACGTCTCGGTGCAGGGTGGTGACGTCCGGATGAATCCGATCTCCGGCACCTTCCGGCTGCGCGACCTGGGGGAGGCGACCGACGCTACCGAGGCGACCACGGTGCCGCCGCAGAGCGCGAGGCAGAGGCTGCTCGGCTTCCTCAGCGACGAGAAGGAGATCTACGAGCTCTTCATGGTGGTCGACGAAGAGCTGAAGATGATGTGCGACGTGTGTCACGAAGGCGGTCAGATCCTGGGGCCCTTCCTCAAGCCGATGACGCACCTGGTGCACACCGAGTACCTCCTGGCGGGACGCACCAGCCGCGACGTGCGCGAGGTGCTGCGGGACACGATGTTCGCGGCGACCGTCACGGGCGCGCCGGTGGAGAACGCCTGTCGCCTGATCGCGAAGTACGAGAGCGAGGGCCGTGGCTACTACGGAGCTGCCCTCGCCCTGCTGGGCCGTGATGCCCAGGGAGCGCCGACCGCGGACAGCCCGATCGTGATCCGGACGGCGGACGTGTCCGTGGACGGCCGGCTGAAGGTGACGGCGGGCGCGACCTTGGTGCGGGACTCCAACCCTGCCCACGAGGTGGCAGAGACCTGGGCGAAGGCAGGCGGCATCCTGACCGCGTTCGGGCTCACCGATGCACCGACGCCGCCACCCCAGGGCATCGCCGAGCTGGCGCAGGACGAGGACGTCCTGATCGCCCTCGGGTCCCGCAACCAGCGGCTCAGCCGGTTCTGGCTGACCGACCAGGCCGGATCCCCCCAGGTCCCGGCGCTGCAGGGCAAGCGCGCGGTGATCGTCGAGGGCGAGGACGACTTCGTCAACATGCTGTGCCACGCGCTCGCGGTGCTCGGCATGGAGTCCGTGGTCGTGCCGCACGAGGAGGCCTCTCCCGACCGGCTGGACGGTGCCGACCTGGTGATCGTGGGGCCGGGGCCGGGTGACCCCCGTGACGGAGAGCAGCCCAAGATCGCCGACTTCCGCAAGGTCGTCGACCATCTCTTGTCGATGGAACAACCATTCCTTGCGGTCTGTCTCGGGCATCAGGTGCTCTGTGATCGGCTGGGGATCGAGCTGGCCTTCAAGGACATCGTCTTCCAGGGCACGCAGTCGCGGATCCGGCTCGATGGAGTGCTGCCGGACCGCGACGAGGTCGTCGGCTTCTACAACACCTTCGTGGCACGCCCGTCCGGGCCGCTGCCCGAGGGTGTCCGTGTCGCCCAGGACCCCGAGACCGGGGACGTCCACATGGTTGCCGGTCCGCACTACCGCGGCATGCAGTTCCATGCCGAGTCGATCCTGACCGAGGAGGGCTACGACCTGCTGCGGGACGTGATCCTCGACCTGATCGGCTAGCCGTGCCCGGGGTCGGCCCAGCCGTGCGAGTCGTCGTGGTCGACCACTACGACTCCTACACCTGGAACCTCGCCCACCTTGTCGCCGGTGTCACCGGGTCACTGCCCACCGTCGTGCAGCACGACCAGATCCGGGCGTCCGACCTGGCGGGCTTCAGCCACGTCGTGCTCTCGCCCGGTCCGGGAACGCCGGTCGAGGCGTCCGACTTCAGCGTGGGGAGGGAGCTGCTGCGCGCGGCGGCCACGCCGGTGCTGGGCGTCTGCCTGGGGATGCAGGGGCTGGTCACCGGGTACGGCGGCCGGGTCCGTCAGGTCGAGCCCGCTCACGGACTGGTCGCCGAGGTGACGCACGACGGCTCCACGCTCTTCGCCGGACTGCCCTCGACCTTCCACGCCGTGCGCTACCACTCGCTGGCCGCGGTCGAGGTGCCGAGCTCGCTGCGGGTGACGGCCTGGACCGCCGCTCCGCCACAGGTGGTGATGGGGGTCGAGCACCGTGAGCTGCCCTTGTACGGCGTCCAGTTCCACCCCGAGTCGATCCTGACCGAGCACGGTGCGGAGCTGGTGGCCAACTTCCTGCGCCACCGCGCCGAGGGGGTGGGCCGATGAGCGACCACAACCGGTCCGTGGCCGAGTTCCGCCGGGCTGCCGCCACCTCGGACCGGATGTTCTGGCTGGATGGCGGTGGCGCGACGCCGTGGTCCGGGAGGCGCTCGGTGGTCGGCGTGCTCGGCCCCGACGACGTGTCCCTCACCTACGACGCCGACACCCGAGTGGTCCGTCGGCACACCGGTGAGGAGACGGTGCCCGCGGGGGACGACATCTTCGCCGCTCTGGAGGAGCACCTCGGCGCCGACGCGGACGACCCGGCCGTGAGCTGGGTGGGCTACCTGGGCTACGCGTGCCGGCCGGACCTGCCGGCCCGGCCGGCTGACGGCGTCCCGGACGCGGTGTGGATGCGGGTCGAGGATGCCTGGGTGATCGAGGAGGAGGAGACCCCCGACGCCGGGGGTGCGATGACGCTGACTGCGGCCGAGGAGAGCGATCCCCGCGAGGCACCACCGTCCTACGTCGCGGCGTACGACGAGGTGCAGCGGCAGCTGCGGGCGGGCAACTCCTACGAGGTCAACCTGACCTACCGCGACGCGCTGCTGTCCGACCGGGACCCGGTGGCGACCTACCTGCGGCTGCGCGAGCTCAACCCGGCGCCGTACTCCGGCTATCTGCAGCACCGGGGCGTCCACCTGCTCGGCTCCAGCCCGGAGCGCTTCGCCACGATCAACCGGCATCGGGAGATCGAGGCCAGGCCGATCAAGGGCACCACGCCCCGCGACCCGGACCCGGACGAGGACGAGCGGCATCGCCGTCGGCTGGCCCAGGACCCGAAGTTCCGCGCGGAGAACCTGATGATCGTCGACCTGCTGCGCAACGACCTCGCCATGGTCTGCGCGCCGGGGTCGGTGACGGTCCCGCACCTGATGCAGGTCGAGTCCTACCGCAACGTCCACCAGCTGGTCTCGACGATCCAGGGTCGACTGCGCGAGGAGGTCTCGACGGTCACGGCGCTGCGCGCGCTCTTCCCGGCCGGCTCGATGACCGGTGCTCCCAAGCGGCGGACGATGGAGATCATCGACGCCGTCGAGGAGTCACCGCGCGGGGTCTACGCGGGCGCGTTCGGCTGGATCTCCGGTGACGGGCGTGCGGATCTCAGTGTCGTGATCCGCTCCCTCGTCGCGACGCCGCACGACGGCCGGTGGCGCTACGAGTGGGGGACCGGGGGCGCCATCACCGCGCAGAGCGACCTGGGCGAGGAATGGGCCGAGAGCTGCTGGAAGGCGGCGCGGGTGCGCACCGCGCCCACGCTCTGAGGGCTACTGGTCCGCGGCGTCCTCGTCGCTGTCGAGCGTCGCCTTCAGCTCCTGCTCCTGACCGTCGCGCAGCACCGTGAGCGTCACCTTGTCGCCGGGGCGGTAGCCGCGGATGGTGGCCACCAGCGACTCGACCCCGACGATCACCTCGTCGTCGACGCGGGTCACCAGGTCGCCCTGCTCCAGGCCCGCCTCCTGCGCGGCGGAACCGTCCTCGACCACCTCGATGCCGGCACCGGACCGCAGACCTCCCTCGGTGGGGTCGTCCCCGGATCCGTCGGTCCGCGGCTGCGAGACGGTCACGCCCAGGCGTGCGTGCGTGGGGGTCTCGTCGTTGCGCAGCTGGTCGACGATCGGGAGCACCTTGCTGATCGGGATGGCGAACCCCAGCCCGATCGAGCCGGCTTCGCCACCGACCCCGCCGGTCGAGGACCGGATCGAGGAGTTGATGCCGACCACCTGCCCGGCCATGTTGGACAGCGGTCCACCGGAGTTGCCGGGGTTGATCGCGGCGTCGGTCTGGATCGCGGGGTAGGTGGTGCTGTCGCTCTCGGCGCTCCCCACCGAGACGGGTCGGTTCAGGGCGCTCACGATCCCGCTGGTGACGGTGGCGGTCAGACCGAACGGTGAGCCGATCGCCACCACGCCGTCACCGACGCCCAAGGCGTCGGAGTCGCCGAGGTCGGCGGGGGTGAGTCCGTCGACGCCTTGCGCGCGGATCACCGCCAGGTCGGTCACGGGGTCGGTCCCGACCAGCTCGGCCGGCGCGGAGAAGTTGTCGTTGAAGTCCACGCTCATCTGGCCGCCGCCCTGGGCGACCTCGACGACGTGGGCGTTGGTGAGGATCTCTCCGTCCTCGCTCAGGATCACGCCGGACCCGGAGCCCTGCCCCTGCGACCCGGCGACGTTGATGCGCACCACGCTCGGCAGGATCCGGTCGGCGACCGCCCTGACCGAACCGTCGGCTGCGGTGCCGTCCCCGGAGTTCTTCTGCTCCGTCGTCACCCGCTCGCTGGGGGTCAGTGGAGCGGCGGCACCGGTGTCTGTGGTCTGACTGGTTGCGGCCGAGTCGTCCTCATCGCCGGTGGCCGCGACGAAGCCGGCTGCACCGGCGACACCGCCTCCCACCCCCAGGACCAGCGCGGCGAGGAGAATCCCCGCGGTGCCTGCCCGGCGGCGCTGCTTCGCAGGCCGTGACGTCCCCTCGGCCTGCTGGTCGGGGTGGAAGGTGAACGGGCCGAAGGCAGAGGTGTCCTCACGGTCATCCTCGGCGCCGGGCTCCCCCGGGGAACCGCCGTCGGGGAAGCGGTGGTGACGGGGGGGCTGCTCGGATCCGGGCAGGTCGGGGTCGCGCTCGCTCATGCGTCCATGGTGCGTGGGGTTGCTGAGTCCGCCCTGAGAGACACTTGGGAAGGCGCTGTCAGATTCCGCGGAGGCAGCCGGAGCCAGAAGGCGGCGCCGCCCCCGGGGCCTGCTCCGGCGCGAACGGAGCCTCCGTGCGCCTCGGCCACGCGGTCCACGATCGCCAGCCCCAGGCCCGAGCCCGGCATGGTCCGGGACTCCGCGGAGCGGTAGAAGCGCTCGAAGATGTGGGGGAGGTCGGACTCGGAGATGCCCGGCCCCTCGTCGACCACGCTGAGCACGCCGTCGGTGAGCCGGACGGTCACCGTGCCCAGGGGTGGGCTCCACTTCGCCGCGTTGTCGAGCAGGTTGGTGACGGCGCGCTCCAACGCCTGAGGGTCGCCATGGACGGTCCAGCTCTCCAGCTCCACGTCGAAGTGCAGCCCGCTCGCGCGACGGCGGACCCGGTCGACGGCTCGTTCGACCGCATCGGCGAGGTCCACCTCCTCCCGCTGCACCTCGGGTGCGTCCTGACGGGCGAGCTCGGTGAGGTCCGTGATCAGCTGGGTCAGCTCGTCGAGCTGGAACCGCAGGTCCGCCATCAGCTCCGCCCGGTCACCGCCGTGCAGCGAGCCGGCCGAGCTGGGGTCGTCGGCCTGCCGAAGCAGGTCGATGTTGGTGCGCAACGAGGTCAGGGGAGTGCGCAGCTCGTGACCCGCGTCGGCGACCAGCTGCTGCTGGCGGGTGCGGGACCGGTCGAGCGCGGCGAGCATCTGGTTGAAGGCGATGGTCAACCGCGCGACCTCGTCGTGGGAGCTGTGGGCGCGCACCTTGATCGCTCGCAGGTCCTCGGTGCGTGAAATCTCCTCCACCGCGTAGGTCAGGTCACGCACCGGTCGCAGGCCGTTGCGGGCGACCATCCAGCCGAGCAGGGCCGCCAGTCCGATGCCGAGTGCGCCGAAGAGGGTGAGCACGGCGCCGAGCTTGCCGAGCGCGTCGTCCGTCGCGTCGAGGGACTGGGCGAGGATCAGGGCGGTGCCAGGGTCGTTGCCGGGCACCGCCGCCACCCGGTAGCGCTCACCGCCCACGTCCGACGTGCGGGTGGAACGGTCCGTCAGCCCGCGGGCCACGGCGAGCTCGGCCGCACCGACCTTGATCGCGTAGTCACCCTCGGGGTCGTCGGCGAAGTCGATGTCCCTGTTGTCCCGGAGCACAGCGATCCGGATGTCCGCGGCGCCGAGCATCGAGCCGGGCACGTCCTCCTCGGTGAGTCGGCTCAGCGCAGGAGTCTCTGCGGCGGCTTCGGCGCGTTTCAGCAACGAGTCGTCCAGCGAGGCCATCAGCTGGTGACTCACCACGGCGTACGCGGCGACCGAGCCCGACACCACCGACCCTGTCACCGCGAGTGCTGCCAGCAGGGCGACGCGGCTGGCCAGGGTCCCGCGGAAGTGCACCCGGTCAGGGGCCGCCGGTGAGCTCGACACAGGGGACCCGGGTCCGGACACGCTCAGCTCTCCTTGAGCACGTAGCCGACGCCGCGCACCGTGTGGAGCAGACGTGGCTCCCCCTCGGCCTCGGTCTTGCGGCGCAGGTAGCCGACGTAGACCTCCAACGAGTTCGCCGTGGTCGGGAAGTCGTAGCCCCACACCTCCTCCAGGATGAACGACCTGTCGAGCACGCGGCGGGGTCGTTGCATGAAGATCTCGAGCAGTGCGAACTCGGTGCGGGTCAGCTCCATGGGGCGCTCACCGCGGCGTACCTCGCGGGTCACCGGGTTGAGGGTCAGGTCGGAGAACGTCAGGTCCTCGGCAGCCAGGTCGTCGGTGCCCGCGACCGGTGCCGTCCGCCGCAGCAGTGCGCGCAGTCGGGCGAGCAGCTCCTCGAGCGCGAACGGCTTGGTGAGGTAGTCGTCGGCACCGGCGTCCAGGCCCTCGACCCGGTCGCCGACTCCGTCCCGCGCGGTCAGCACCAGGATGGGCAGGTCGTTGCCCGCGGCTCGCAGGGCACGGGTGGCCTCGATGCCGTCCAGCCGCGGCATCATCACATCGATCACCACGGCGTCGGGGGCGGCTCGAGCGATCGTCGCCAACGCCTCGGCGCCGTCCCCGGCGAGGTCGACGTCGTACCCGTTGAACCGCAGTGAGCGGCGCAGCGACTCCCGCACTGCCTGGTCGTCGTCGACGACCAGGACGCGTTGCTTGGGTTGGGATGCTTCGGTCTCCACGCTCCCACTGTCGCACCACAGCGAAGCCGGTGGTGGCACACTGCTGGGCCCCGAGGCGAACCCGAGGCTGCGGGCCGGACCTTTGGTCCTTGTCCGGAGTGGCAGCAGCACCGGAACCTGTGCTCATGCGCGCCTCGGCTCCCTCCCGCACCCTGCCTGTCGCCGTTGTCGGCCTCCTCCTCCCCGTGCTCGCGTCGGTGGCGCCGGTCGCACCGGTCACCGCCGGGTCTGAGGAGCTGCGCCCCACCGCCGGCAGGGGAGCCGTGATCGGAGTCCGCACGATCGGGGAGAGCGTGCGTGGGCGTGCGATCCGGGCCTACCGGCTCGGACGCCGCGACGCGCCCGTGACGGCTGTGGTCCTGGCGGCGATGCACGGCGACGAGCGGGCCGGGATGCAGGTGGTGAACACGCTGCGACGGGGACGACCTGTCAAGGGCGTCGACCTCTGGGTGATCCCGACCATGAACCCCGACGGGGTCGCGGCCCACCGTCGGCAGAACGCGCACGGGGTCGACCTCAACCGCAACTTCCCGCACCACTGGGCGCCGCTGACCGGTTCCTACTACTCGGGGAAACGACCCGCGAGTGAGCCGGAGACCCGCGCGGTCCGGCGCTTCCTCGGCAACGTCGACCCGAGCTACATCGTCTCCTTCCACCAGCCGTTGCACGGCGTCGGGCGCGCATCCGAGCGACGCCCGTTCCAGCGGCGTCTCGCGCGTGGCCTCGGCCTGCCCATCCGTGCCTTCAACTGCTCCGGGGTCTGTCACGGCACGATGACCTCGTGGTTCAACGCCAACCATCGGGGCACGGCGATCACCGTGGAGTTCGGCCGGTCCCCGGGCCGGGCCTACCTGCGTGGCCGTGCGACTCGGGGGACGCTGCGAGCCGTGGGTGGCTCCTGGGTGTGAGGCGGCTCAGCGGGCTCAGCCCGGTGGACCGTCTCAGGTGAGCCTCGAGCGCAGCAGGTCGACCAGCTCGCGTGAGGTGCGCGTGACGATGGCGAGGACCTCCTCGAAGCCGTCATCGCCCCCGTAGTAGGGATCCGGGACGTCGGCAGGGCCCACGGCGCGCGGGTCGAAGTCCCGGAACAGCCGCACCCGGTCGACGTGCTCGTCGTCGGTGACGTCGAGGATGTCCGCCAGGTTGTTGCTGTCCATCGCGAGCACCAGGTCGTGCTCGGTCGGCCACGTCGCGGGCATCTGCTGGCCACGGTGCCGGCTCGCGTCGTAGCCCGCGGTGGTCAGGGTGGCTGCGGCGCGCCGGTCCATCGGCGCCCCCACGTGGTAGTCGGCGGTGCCGGCACTGACCACCTCGACACGATCGGCGAGGCCGGCCTGCAGCAACGCCTCCTCGAGCACGACGTGCGCCATCGGGGAGCGGCAGATGTTGCCCAAGCAGACCACGGCGATCCGGTAGTGGCCCGGGGTCGCGGGGTCGGGGAGGGCGGCGCCTTCCTGCTCAGTCATCGACGAACGCGCTCAGGATCGCGGTGACCACGCTGATGATCAACGCGCCGATCAGCGCGCTGAAGAAGCTCTGCACCGTGAAGCCCAGCCCGACCGCGTCAGCGATCTCGCTGGTGAGCAGGAGCATCAGGGCGTTGATCACCCACAGCAGCAGGCCCAGGGTGAGGATGATGAACGGCAGCGAGAAGAGCTTGACCACCGGGGACACGAACGCGTTGATCACGCCGAAGATCAGCGCCACCCCCAGCAGGGTGAGCAGCTTGTCGTCGCTGCCGGTGAACCGGATGCCGTCCAGCAGCCATGCCGCTGCGGCGAGAGCGACGGCGCTGACCGCGATCCGCAGGAGGAATGTCATGGCCGCAGCGTAGGGGCGGGCTCGGGTGCCCTCGGGCGCCGGGGCGGTCCGGCACACTGTCGCCATGATGCGTCGGCCGGCGGTCGGATACGTCTTCGTCGTCGTCGGCGCGCTGCTCCTGGTGCTGAACGCCGGGGTGTCGCGGGTGCTGCTGCGTCAGGGTGTCGACCCGGGGTCCCTCACCACGGCCCGGATGACGGGGACCGTGCTCGTGCTGCTGGTGTTCTGCATGCTCGTGCGGCGCGATGCGCTGCGCCCGCCACCGCGACGGCTGCGCAGGTCGCTGCTGCTGCACGGCGTCGTCGGTGTGGCCGGGGTGCAGTGGACCTACTTCATTGCGATCGACCGGCTGCCGGTCGGCATGGCCTTGTTGCTGGAGTATCTGGCTCCGCTCCTCGTGGCGCTGTGGGCCCATGTCATCCAGTCCCAGGCCCTGTCCCCGCGGGCCTGGGCCGGCCTCGGCGTTGCACTGGTCGGGCTCGCGCTGGCCACCGGGGTTGCGCAGGGAGAGCTGCGCTTCGACGGGTTGGGAGTCCTGGCGGGCCTGGGCGCAGCGGTCTGCTTCGCGACCTACTTCCTGGTGGGGGAGCACGGGGTGGCCGAGCTGGACCCGTTGCGCGTGGTGCTGTGGTCGTTCGGGATCGGTGCGCTGGCGATGAACCTGATCCGGCCGTTGCACGGCTTCCCGGTCGCGGTCCTGGGCGACCAGCTCTCGCTGCTGGGACGCCTCGAGACGCTCCAGGCCCCGGGGGCGGCGCTGCTCGCCTGGGTGGTGGTGCCCGGCACCCTGCTGCCGTTCGCGCTGATCCTGGCGGCGATGAGCCACCTGTCGGCCTCGAGGGTGACGACGGTCGCGATGCTCGAGCCGGTGGGGGTGGTGGTCCTGGGGTGGCTGTGGTTCTACGAGTCGCTGGGCACGGTCGCGGTGGTGGGGTGCGCGCTGGTGCTGCTCGGCGTCCTGGCCGCGCAGACCGGTGTCACGATGCGGAGTGAGCCAGGACCTTTGGTAGGGACTTGAGGCATTTGTGTGACCCGTTCGGACTACGCGCCATTAGCCCGAACGCGCCTGCCAGGGAGGGCCGAACGGTCTTGGACAAGTGACCAGCAGCATGAGGCCATTTGTCCGATTCCGCCGTTAGTGTGGAGACACGCTCGTGAACCGGACTTACAGGTGGGTGTGGGAGGGGATCGAGCGCACGCCGGGGCGGCCCGTGGGGGCGCGGGCCACCCCGGCACCTCCGGCGCAGCGGGGGGGTGGCGGATCAGGAGGGTGGCACAACTGAAGTACATCGGGGGAGCTCGGGGGAGCGCAGCACCACGGGGGGCACGAGGGAACGCAGCACCAACGGGGGAGCACGGGGGAGTCTGAATCGGGGGAGTCGGGCCTCGTCCAGGTCGCTGAGGGAGCGGCGATCGGGACGGGGCCCGAATCACGTCCGGTCCCAGAGCCGGCCCAGACCCGGCCTGACGTCGGCCCGACGTCCAGGGTCATACCCTGAGCCGGTGACCGGACCTGACCATCCACCCATCGATCCCCAGCCGACCGGCGCGCCGGTGCCGCGGGCAGTGCTCGCCTCGGTTCCCGCCTACGTCGCCGGCAAGGCGCCCGAGCCGATCGAGGGCCGCCCGACGTACAAGCTGTCGTCGAACGAGAACGCCCACCCCCCGCTGCCCGAGGTGCAGGCTGCCGTCGAGGACGCCGCCTCGCGGATGAACCGCTACCCCGACATGGGCAACACCGCGTTGTACGACGCGCTGTCGGCTCGGCTGGGAGTCTCGACCGACCGCCTGGCGGTGGCCACCGGGTCGGTGGCGCTGCTCTACCACCTGGTCCAGGCCTTCTGCGAACCCGGCGACGAGGTCGTCTTCGCCTGGCGCTCCTTCGAGGCCTACCCGATCGCCACCACTGTCTGCGGCGCCGTCCCGGTGCAGGTGCCGGTGGGCGACGACGGCCGCCACGACCTGGCGGCGATGGCCGATGCCGTCACCGAACGCACCAAGGTGCTCCTGGTCTGCACGCCCAACAACCCCACCGGACCCGCGGTCACACGGCACGAGCTGGAGCAGCTGCTGGCGCAGGTGCCGCCGCACGTGGTCGTGGTCGTCGACGAGGCGTACCGCGAGTTCGTGCGGGGTGAGGCTCGCTTCGACGCGCTCGAGGTCGCGGCCGGGCGCGCCAACGTCGTGGTGATGCGCACCTTCGCCAAGGCCTACGGACTCGCGGGTCTGCGGGTCGGCTACCTGGTGGCGCCGGAGCCGCTCGCCACAGCCGTGCGGGCATGCGCCCTGCCGTTCGGGGTCTCCGCGGTCGCCCAGGCCGCTGCGGTCGCGGCGCTGGGCGTGGAGGACCAGCTGCTCGAACAGGTGGAGGCGATCGTGGCCGAGCGAGAGCGGGTCGTGTCCGCGCTGCGCGAGCAGGGGTGGAGCGTCCCCGAGGCCCAGGGCAACTTCGTCTGGCTCGCGCTGGGCCCGGACACGCCTCGCTTCGCCGCGGCCGCCGAGGTCGCCGGGATCATGGTGCGCCCCTACGGCGAGGACGGCGTCCGCATCACCATCGGCGAACCCCCCGCCAACGACGTCTTCCTCTCCGTGGCCGACGCCTTCGACCCGAAGGTCTGAGCGCCTCTCCCCGCAGGCACATCGTCCATGCCTCACCCTCCCCGTGGTCCTGCTTCGGCAAGGATCCTCTCGCAGGTGGTCGGCAGCTTCCCGCCGCACGTGCTCCCGGCCGCGCGTTTCCCGACCGTTGTGCTGCTCGCCGGCGCCGTGACGACAGCAGTGTCGGGAAGCAGCGCACCGACGGAGGGCCTTCGCTCCGTGTACCGTTGGTCCCGATCGGTGTGACGCCGGTCACTCACGCGTCGGGAGCGGAAACACCCCTTCTGACCCCGCCGCGTGGTGCTCCACCCGACTCGGCCGCGGAGACCCCGTGAGGCCGACCCGACGAAGGAGTTCTGTGCATGCCCGGCCAGCACGACGTCATCGCCAGCCAGTTCGGCCCGACGCTCATCTCGCGGCACCAGGCCCGGCCGCCCAGCCCCGGTGCACGCGGTGCTGACTCGGCCGATCCCTCGTTCGTGCAGCTGCTCACCCCCGAAGGTGAGCGCGTCACGCACCCCAGCTTCGACTTCGACCTCGACGACGAGGTCGTCAAGGGCTTCTACCGCGACATGGTGCTGGTCCGCCGCCTCGACGTGGAGGCGACCGCGTTGCAGCGCCACGGTGAGCTCGGCATCTGGGCGCAGCTGCTGGGCCAGGAGGCAGCGCAGGTCGGCTGCGGCCGCGCGCTGCGCACTCAGGACTTCGTGTTCCCCACCTACCGCGAGCACGGCGTCGCCTGGTGCCGCGGAGTCGACCCGCTCAACCTCCTGGGCCTGTTCCGCGGTGTCGACCAGGGCGCCTGGGACCCCGCGGAGAACAACTTCGGCCTCTACACGATCGTGATCGGCGCCCAGACCCTGCACGCGACCGGCTACGCCATGGGGATCCAGCGCGACGGCCACGTCGGCACGGGCGACTCGGATCGCGACGCCGCCGTGGTGGCGTTCTTCGGTGACGGCGCCAGCAGCCAGGGAGACGTCAACGAGGCGTTCATCTTCGCCGCGTCCTACAACGCCCCGGTGGTCTTCTTCTGCCAGAACAACCAGTGGGCGATCTCCGAGCCGATCGAGCGCCAGAGCCGGATCCCGCTCTACCAGAGGGCTCTGGGCTTCGGCTTCCCCGGAGTCCGGGTCGACGGCAACGACGTGCTCGCGACCTACGCGGTCACCCAGGCCGCGCTGCAGCGGGCGCGCGAAGGTCAGGGCCCCACCTTCGTGGAGGCCTACACCTACCGCATGGGCGCGCACACCACGACCGACGACCCCTCGCGCTACCGGCTCTCCAGCGACGTGGAGTCGTGGCGGCTGCGCGACCCGATCGAGCGGGTGAGGGTCTATCTCTCGCGCAAGGGGGCCGCGGACAAGGAGTGGTTCGACCAGGTCACGGCCGAGGCCGAGGAGCTCGGCACGCGACTGCGTGACGGCTGCCGCTCGATGCCGGACCCGCAGGTCCTGGACGTGTTCGACCACGTCTACGCCGACCAGACCGAGGAGCTGGTGCGGCAGAAGGAGACCTTCGCCGCCTACCTCGACACCTTCGAGGAGCCGACGCAGGACGAGGGAGGCGCGCAGTGAGCGAGCCGGTCAAGGTCACGTTGGCCAAGGCGCTCAACGCCGGGCTGCGCCGCGCGATGGAGGACGACGACAAGGTCCTGATCATGGGCGAGGACGTCGGCAAGCTCGGTGGCGTCTTCCGGATCACCGACGGCCTGCAGAAGGACTTCGGCGAGGACCGGGTGATCGACTCCCCGCTCGCCGAGTCCGGCATCCTCGGAACCGCCGTGGGTCTGGCGATGCGCGGCTACCGCCCGGTGTGCGAGATCCAGTTCGACGGCTTCGTCTACCCCGCCTACGACCAGATCGTCAGCCAGGTCGCCAAGATCCACTTCCGCAGCCAGGGCAAGGTCAAGATGCCGATGGTGATCCGGATCCCCTTCGGTGGCGGCATCGGCGCGGTCGAGCACCACAGCGAGTCACCCGAGGCGCAGTTCGCGCACACTCCCGGGCTCAAGGTCGTGGCCTGCTCCAACCCGGTGGACGGCTACTGGATGATCCAGCAGGCGATCGCCAACGACGACCCGGTCGTGTTCCTGGAGCCCAAGCGGCAGTACCACGCCGACAAGGCCGAGCTCGACGTCGACGCGGCCCCCGACCCGCTGTTCGCCGGCCGCGTCGTGCGAGCCGGCGCAGACGTCACCCTGCTGGCCTATGGCCCGACCGTGAAGCTGTGCCTGCAGGCGGCCGAGGCCGCGGCCGAGGACGGAACCCAGCTCGAGGTGATCGACCTGCGCACGCTGTCCCCGCTGGACCTCGACCCGGTCTACGAGTCCGTACGCCGCACCGGCCGGGCGATCGTGGTGCACGAGGCCCACACCAACCTCGGCATGGGAGCCGAGGTCGCAGCGCGGGTCACCGAGGAGTGCTTCTACAGCCTGGAGGCGCCGGTGATCCGGGTCGGCGGCTTCGACACCCCCTACCCGCCGTCGCGGGTGGAGGAGGAGTGGCTGCCCGACCTGGACCGCGTGCTCGATGCCGTCGACCGCGCCTTCACCTACTGAGCCGAACTGACCTCTGACAGGAGCGGGAGAGACGAGGATGACTGCCCACGACTACAAGCTTCCGGACCCCGGCGAGGGCCTGACCGAGGCCGAGATCGTCACCTGGAAGGTCAAGGTCGGCGACGTGGTCAAGGTCAACGACGTGGTGGTGGAGGTGGAGACCGCCAAGTCATTGGTGGAGCTGCCGACGCCGTACGCCGGCACGGTGAGCGCGCTGCTGGCGCAGGAGGGGGAGACGGTCTCGGTCGGCGCCCCGATCATCACCATCGACGACGGCGAGGAGAGCGGTGAGGCCCCCGAGAAGGCAGAGCCGAGCACGCAGAAGTCCGACGAGATCGACATGTCCAACCCCGCAGCGGGAGTGGAGAACGCCACGCTGGTCGGCTACGGGCCTCGGTCCGGTGCCGCTCGTCGCCGGGCTCGTCGTGGCCCGGCCACGGCGGGCTCCGCGGGCGGGTCGGCGACGCAGATGCAGGTGCAGGGGTCGTTCGCTGCCGGTGGGGCCGACTCCTCCGACGTGGTCGAGGGCGAGGAGGAGGCCGTGCCGTCGCGGTCGGCGCGCGAGCCCGACCGCGGCTCTCGCCCGACGGGCGCCTGGTCCGTGGGCTCGGTGCTGGCCAAGCCGCCGGTGCGCAAGCTGGCCCACGACCTCGGGGTCGACCTGCGCGAGATCAGCCCGGCCGATCCTCGCGGCATCGTCACGGCGGACGAGGTCCGGGCGGCCGCAGGCGGCCAGGAGACGCAGACCGGGACACCCGCGCCCGCAGCGGCGCCCACGCTGGCTGACCGCCGCGAGCCGATCAAGGGCGTGCGCAAGATGATGGCGCAGGCGATGGTCTCCTCGGCCTTCTCCGCACCGCACGTGACCGAGTGGATCACCGTGGATGTGACCCGGACGATGCGTCTGGTCGGGCGGTTGCGCGACGACCGCGGTTTCGCCGACGTCAGGGTCTCCCCGCTGCTGGTCGCGGCCCGGGCGGTCTGCCTGGCGATGCGGCGCACTCCGGAGGTCAACGCGGTGTGGGACGAGGAGGCGCAGGAGGTGGTCTTCCGCGGTGCGGTCAACCTGGGCATCGCTGCTGCCACGCCCCGCGGGCTGGTGGTCCCGAACCTCAAGGCCGCGGACCGCATGGGCTTGGCCGATCTCGGTCGGGCGCTGAACCAGCTCACCGAGACCGCGCGCGAGGGGCGGACCCAGCCCGCCGAGATGGCCGAGGGCACGTTCACGATCACCAACGTCGGCGTCTTCGGTGTCGATGCGGGGACCCCGATCATCAATCCTGGTGAGTCGGCGATCCTCGCGTTCGGGGCGGTGCGCAAGCAGCCGTGGGTGCACAAGGGCAAGATCAAGGTGCGCGACGTGACGACCTTGGCGCTCTCCTTCGACCACAGGTTCATCGACGGCGCGAAGGGGTCACGGTTCCTGGCCGACGTGGCCGCGATCCTGGAGGATCCGGCCCAGGCCCTGGCGTACTGAGGTCGGTCGCTGCGACTCAGCACACCGGCGCGAGCAGGGTGCGTGACCCCAGCCCGACGGTGTGCCCGAGCGCGGCGAGGAAGCGGCCGTGCAGCAGCCGGGTGCTCCGCAGCGCCCACAGGGTCTCGGCGCTCACCCAGGACAGGTCGCGTGCCTTCTCGATGTTCCAGGAGCTGACCAGGTGCACGGCGGTGCCCAGCCGGTCGTCGACGTCGCGTCCCACCTCGCTGAGGAAGGAGCGACGGATCTTCGACTCGACCGCCGCCAGCACGTCGTTGACCGCGTCGTAGTCAGGCCGGATCTCGTCGAGGTCGAGACCGCGGGCCTCGCAGGTCTGCACCACCGCGACGGGCAGGTCGTGCTCGATGTGGGCATTCATGCCGGCCAGCGCGTACTGCACCGGCAGCCGGCCACCCGCACGGGCCTCGAACAACGGTCGCCACGGTGGTGGCACCGGGTGTCCGTCCCGTTCCGCGTCGTGGGCCTGCAGCCACAGGTGGGCGAACCGCACGTCGAGGTCGCCGAGCGTCTCGGCGTCCCGGAAGGGGGAAGTCGCGCCGAGCTCGGTGAGCAGGTCTGAGATGTGCTCGGTGACGTCGAGGTAGACGCGGTTGAAGATGGCTGCACCGTCCGACTCCGGCAGCTCGGCATCGATCTCCCGCAGCCGTGCGACGACGTCGGGGACGGAGGTGGGCAGGCTCATGGTCCGATCATCGCCCTGAGCCGACGTCGTGCCAACCGGTCCGCCGGACTCAGTCCGAGCGGCTCAGCCCGAACGGTTCTTGTGCAGCCGTGCCAGCAGGGGCACGGCTCGCCCCGCGAGCTTCATCACCGGCGCCGGCACCGGGAAGGTGCGCGGCCACTGCGGGTGGCTCAGCGCGTCGGTGCCGCCGTCGGCGAACACCACCGAGCCCACCAGGAGGCTGGCCTCGGCGGAGAGCAGGAAGGCGATGGTGGCCGCGATCTCCTCGGGGCGGCCGGGACGCCCCAGGGCCGTCGGGTAGGAATCGGCGAAGCCGGCGAGCACAGGGTCCTGCCGCAGCTGCTCGGTCATGGGGGTGGCGATGAGCCCGGGGGCGACCGCGTTCACGCGGATCCCGGCTCCTGCCCAGTCCCGGCGCGTGCCCTCGGTGCGGGCCCACCAGGCCAGGGCTGCCTTGGACGCCGGGTAGATGAAGACCGCGTCGCGGCCCTTGGCCTTGGCCCGCGCAGCCGCCTCGTCGCCACCCAGGCAGGCCTTGGCCACGTCGAGCGCCCAGCCGGGTTGGCAGGTCGTCGAGTTCGACGAGAGCAGGACCACGGCGGGAGACCCACCGGCTGCGGACGTGCGGCTCAGGGCGGAGCGCAAACCGGTGGCCAGCCTGATCGCACCGAAGTAGTTGACCGAGACCAGCAGCTCCGGGTCCACGCCGGTCAGTCCGGCGATGCCGGCACACGGCACGACCCCGTGGAGCAGCTCACCTCCGAGCGCGGCGTGGATCTCCTCGAGCGCGTCTCGGCGACCCGGCTCGGTGGCGAGGTCGGCGGTCACCACGCTGTCCGCGTCGCTGCGCGCCCGGTCCACCCCGATGACGGTGTGACCGCGCTCGCGCAGCAGGCCCGTCGTGGCGGCCCCGATTCCCGAGGCCGCTCCGGTGACGACGTAGGTGCTCATCGGTCCTCCATCCGGTCCAAGGGCATGCGTCGTGCCATCAGGTCAGCGAGGTCGTGGCGGCGCAGCTGGTCCAGCTCGTGACGCAACACCTCGCCGACCCGGCGGCAGAACGCCTCCGGCTCCTCCGCAGCGTCCGGCTGCTCCGGTACGACGAGGTCGACGATGTCTGCCTCGCGCAGGTCGAGCGATCGCACTCCCTGGGCACGTGCCATGTCGGCGGCGTGCTCGACGTCGCGGTGCACGATGGCGCTGGCCCCCTCGGGCGGCAAGGGTGATAGCCAGCCGTGCTGCGCGGCCACCACCCGGTCGGCCGGCAGCAGCGCCAGCGCGCCGCCGCCGGTGCCCTCGCCCAGCAGCAGGGAGAGCGTGGGCGTGCGCAAGGTCATCAGCTCGGCGAGGCAGCGCGCGATCTCACCGGCGAGCCCACCCTCCTCGGCCTCACGCGACAGGTCGGCCCCGGGAGTGTCGACGACGCTGACCAGCGGCAGCCCGAGCTCCTCGGCCAACCGCATCCCGCGGCGGGCCAGGCGCAACGCTGCTGGACCGAGCGGGTGCTCCGGGGACTGACGCGCCCGGTCCTGCGCGGCCAGCACGGTCGACACCGCACCGAACCTGACGAACGCCAGCAGCAGGCCAGGCCCCCGCTCGCCCTGGCCGGTGCCGCTGAGGGGGATCACCTCGTCGGCGGCGTGCTGCAACAGCTCGCGCACCCCAGGACGGTCAGGACGCCGAGACTTCACCACCGACTCCCAGGCGTCGACGTCGGTGACCTCCGGCAGCGACGGCGTCGGCTCGTCGACCGACTCGGAGTCCGCGCTGAGCACGCTCAGGGCTCGGGAGACGATCTCGCGCAGCTCCTCGGCGGGGACCACCCCGTCGAGCAACCCGTGGGCGTGGAGGTTCTCCGCGGTCTGCACGCCCTCGGGGAAGGGCTCGCCATGGATCGCCTCGTAGACCCGTGGCCCGAGGAACCCCAGCAACGACTCCGGCTCAGCGATGGTGACCTGTCCCAGGGAGCCCCACGACGCCATCACCCCACCGGTGGTCGGGTGCCGCAGGTAGACCAGGTAGGGAAGCCCGGTTGCCTTGTGCTCGGCGACAGCCGCAGCGATCCGGGCCATCCAGACGAAGGCGGGCGTGCCCTCCTGCATCCGCGTGCCGCCGGAGACCGGCGCGGCGAGCAGCGGCAGCCGCTCCCGGGTCGCCCGGCGGACTGCCCGCACGAAGCGGCGGGCGGTCTCCACCCCGATCGAGCCGGCGAGGAAGCCGAACTCACCCACGACCACCGCGACGCGGCGACCGTCGACGGTGGCGCACCCGGTCAGCACCGCCTCGTCGACCCCGGAGCGGTCCCCGGCCCGGTCCAGCGCCTCGGCGTAGTCCTGTGAGATGTCCGCGCGCACGGGTGGGGAGTCCCACGACTCCCACGACCCGGGGTCGAGCACGAGGTCGATCAGGGCGCGGGCGCCTGGCCGGTCGCTCATCCCAGCTCCTTGACCAGCATCGCCCGCCGGTGCCCGTCGTCGTCGGCGAGCTCGACGATCCGCTCGTAGCCACGGGAGGTGTGGAAAGCCAGGGACACCGGGTTCGGCGGCTCGGTGTTGACCTCCAGCGCCAGCCGCTCGTACGGCGCCGCGTGCGCCTCCAGCCCGTCGTAGAGCTGGCTGCCGAGCCCGGTGCCCCGTGCCCGCTCGTGCAGCACGACCCGGTCGAGGTAGTAGAACCGGTCGCCGTAGCGCTCGGCGTACCACCGATAGTTCTCCGACCAGTAGTCGGTGCCGGGGGCCACCGTGATCACGAAGCCGGCGAACTCTCCGTCGAGCTCCACGACGTCGAAGCGGTCGCAGACGTCGTGGATCCGATGCAGCGTCGACTCGTCCATGGGCGCGAGCTTCTCGACCTCCAGCAGGTTGAGCTCGAGGACGTCGGCGAGGTCGCGCTCAGCCACGGGACGCACCAGCCCGGGAGTCGCGGCGTACGCCGGGGTGTCTCGGGGGGACGTCACCAGCGCAAGGATGCCAGGCCCGCTCGGACACAGCCGGTTCAGGCCGACCGGGCGGAGCCCTCTGCCTTGGTGTCCTTGCGTGCGGCGCGGTCCTCGTACTTCTTGCGCTCCGGGTCGGCCACCGCCTCGAGGAAGACCGTGTCGGCGTGCATCCTGCGTCCCAGCCACATCGCGGCCACGCGCGGCAACATCCGGGTGGTCTTGAGCAACGGCCCCGCGGCGCGCGGCACGAAGACCTCCAGCCGCGGCTTGCGCAGCGCCCCGACGATCCCGTCGGCGACCATCTCCGGCGTGATCGAGGCGAGCCCCGGAAGATCGGGCACACCGATCGCGAGCTCGGTGCGCACGATGCCCGGCATCACCACCGACACGTGGATGTCGTGCTCGCGCAGCTCCTGCTCGATCGCCTCGGAGAAGCCGATCACCGCACTCTTGGTGGCGCAGTACGTCGACCCGCCCGGCAGTCCCGCCTTGCCGGCGGTCGAGGCGATGTTGACGATGTGGCCGCCCTGGCCGCGGGCGACCATGCGGCGGGCGGCCTCGCGGGCCGCGACGATCACGGCGCGCAGGTTGAGGTCGATCATCCGCCCGGTCATGGCGTCGTCCTCGTGGAGCAGCGTGCCCAGCGGCATGATGCCGGCGTTGTTGATGAAGACGTCCACGGGGCCGAGACGCTGCTCGGTCAGGTCGAGGAACTCCACCAGGCTGGCCTTGTCGGTCACGTCGAGCCGGGTCGCGACGGTGTCCGCGCCGATTCGGTCGGCGGTCGCCTGCGCGACGTCGAGGTCGAGGTCACCGATGGCGACCCGGGCCCCGGCGCGGGTCAGCGCGGTGGCGGTCGCCTCGCCGATTCCGCGGGCACCACCGGTGATCGCGACGACCTTGCCCTGCAGTGTGCTGCTCATTCATGCGCCCTTCGTGTGGAGTTGGTCGGTCTTGCTCAGCGCTCGGAGCCTCACCGGCAGCCCGTCCGACGGCGTCGGGAGGGAGGTCATGTCCCAGGTGACCTCGTAGTCGGCAGGCACCTCGATCCGGTACTCCAGCAGGATCCGGTGGATCAGGGACTTCACCTCGGCGCGACCGAAGGTCATCCCGATGCACTTGTGGGCCCCACCGCCGAACGCCATGTGGGCGAGCCGGTGCTGCTTGTCCTCGCGGCGGGGCTCCTCGTAGCGGGTCGGGTCGAAGGAGTCGGCCGCGGCCCAGATCGAGGGGAGCAGGTGCGAGGCCCACGAGCCGACGGTGACCATGGTGCCCTGGGGGATGTGGTGCCCCAGGACCTCTGTGTCCTTGATCGCACGGCGTGCCATCCCGGGGACCGGGGTGACCAGTCGCAGCGCCTCCATGAAGACGATGTCGAGTGCCTCGAGCTTCTCGGTGCCCGCCAGGTCCATCGGGCCGTCGCCATAGCGCAGCGACTCCTCGCGGCAGCGCTCCTGCCACTCGGGGTGCCGTGCCAGGAACCAGCAGATGGCCGTCGCGGTGATCGTGGAGGTGTCGTGCGCGGCCATCATCAGGAAGATCATGTGGTTGACGATGTCGTCGTCGCTGAACGAGTGACCCTCGTCGGTCTCGACGTGGCACAGCGCGGCGAAGAGGTCCTCGTCGTCCGAGGCTCGCTTCTCGGGGATGCGGGAGCGGAAGTACTCCTCCAGCACCTTGCGGCTCTTCAAGCCCTTGTCCCACCGCAGTCCGGGCACAGGGAAGCGGACCACCGCCATACCGGCGCGCACGCAGTCCTCGAACGACTCGGCGATGCGCGCGGACTCGTCGGTCTGCTCCGCGCCCATGAAGATCTCGGTCGCGATCCGCAGGGACAGGTCCTTGATCATCGGGTAGATCTGCACCGGCCGACCGGTGGGCCACCGGGAGACCTCCTCGTGGATCACCGAACCGAACGCCCGGGCGTACGTCTCGAGGCGGGAGCGGGTGAACGCCTCCTGCATGATCCGACGGTGGTAGAGGTGCTCCTCGCCGTCGAGCAGCATCAGGCCGCGGTTGAAGAAGGGCCCGATGAACCACTCCCAGCCGCTCTGCGAGAACGCCTTGTCCTTGTTGACCAGCACCGCCTGGGCGGCCTCGGGGCCGACGATGGTGCAGATCCGCATGCCGAATGCAGTGGTCCACGACACCGGCCCGAAGCGGTCGTACTGCTCCAGCGACAGCGACGGTCCGTAGCGCATGAACATCAGGGTCTTGCCGATCAGCGGCGGACCTGGCTCGCCCCACGTCGGCTCGCACTCCGAGTCGGGCGGTGGGTCGCCCAGGGTGGAGGGGCGGCCGTGGAGGTTGCGCACGACGCGCTCGAGATAACGGTCGCCCGGGTAGTGGGCCAAGGTGGGCAGGTGCCCCTTGACGCCACGCAGGGCGCGCTTGGCCAGAGTGGCGGGACGCGTGAGCACGCTGTCCGCCGCGGCGGGGCGGTCGGAGACCATCGTCAGAAGATCCTCCGCACGATCGCGCGCTTCCAGGCCGAGTACGGCGGCCGCATCACCGCCGAGTCGTTGAACCACGCGGGGCGACGGAGCACCCCGCGCCGGTGGCTGAAGGTCTCGAAGCCGTAGTGCCCGTGGTAGGCGCCGTAGCCGCTGGCGCCCACGCCACCGAAGGGCAGCTCGGCGACGCCGACCTGCACCATCGCGTCGTTGACGCACACTCCCCCCGACGAGGTCTCGGCCAGCACGCGCTCGACGGTCTCGTTGCCCGCGAAGACGTAGAGCGCGAGCGGCTTGTCGCCGGCGTTGATCGCCGCGATCGGCTCCGACAGGTCGGTGAAGGTCAGCACGGGAAGGATCGGTCCGAAGATCTCGTCCCCCATGACCGCGGCGTCACGCTGGACGCCGCTCAAGACGGTGGGGGCGACGTAGCGCTGCTCGACGTCGACCTCACCGCCCGCGTGGACCTGGTAGCCCTGGCCGTCCAGCAGGTTGCTCAGCCGCTGGGCGTGGCTGGCGTTGACGATCCGCGCGTAGTCGGGGGAGGCCTTCGGGTCGGAGCCGTAGCGGACGTCGAGCTCCTTGCTCACCAGGTCGAGGAACTCCTGCTCGACGTCTCGGTGCACCCATACGTGGTCGGTGCTGACGCAGGTCTGCCCGGCGTTGGTCCACTTGGCGAAGGCGATCCGGCTGGCTGCCAGCTTGAGGTTGGCGTCCTTGTCGACGATCACCGGGGACTTGCCACCGAGCTCCAGCGTGGCCGGGGTGAGGTGCTTGGCGGCCGCCTCGGCCACGATCCGGCCCACGGCGCCGTTGCCGGTGTAGAGGATGTGGTCCCAACGCTGCTCGAGCAGCGCGGTGGTCTCGGGCACGCCGCCCTCGATCACGGCGACCGCCTCAGGGTCGACGTACTGCGGGAGCAGGCGGGCGAGCGTCGCGGAGGTCTTGGGCGCGACCTCGGAGGGCTTGCACACCACGGTGTTGCCGGCGGCCAGGGCAGCCAGCAGGGGCGTCACCAGCAGGAGCACGGGATAGTTCCAGGGCGCGATGATCAGGACGACCCCCAGGGGGGTGTACTCCACACTGGCCTTGTTGGGCCGCAGCAGGAAGGGCACGGGGGCCTGGCTGGGGGCCATCCAGCGCTTCAGGTTGCGCACCGCGTGCTCGATCTCGCGACCGCTCGCGCGCAGGTCGGTGAGCCAGGCCTCGTAGGCCGGCTTGCCGAGGTCGGAGGCGAGCGCGTCGAGCAGCTCGTCCTCGCGCTCCTTGATCATGCGGCCGAGCCCCTCGAGCTGCTCGCGGCGCCACTGCTCGGACCTGGTGCGTCCGGTGGCGAAGGTGGCGCGCAGGCGTTCAGCCAGTCCGTCGATCTCGGCCGGCACCTCGTGCCCATGGTGCGCGGCGGAGGCGACCCCCGTCTGGCTCATGCTGACTCCTCGGCGATCGACGACCGGCTGACGCGGACAGTGACGTTGACAGTGACACTGTCAATGACCACATCGGTCAGTCTGGACCGAAACCGGTCCCGAAGTCGAGAGGAAACCGGCACCCATTCGGGCGCCTGCCTCAGAGAACGCGTCTCATGTTCCGCGCGAAGGAGCTCCGCGGGGGTGGCCTGGGACGCCTCAGGCGACGCCGCTACGACGCAGCCCGGTGACACCGGCTGCGGCGACGTCGCGGGCGAAGACCGCGACCTCCTCGATCGCGGCGAGGCTCTCGGGGTTGAGCTCGGCGATCACCGGGAAGGCGTGCACCTGGCGCTCCCAGATCTGGAGCGTGCATCGCACCCCGGAGTCGAGCAGCTTCTCGGCCATCATCTCGGCGTCCACCCGGAGCACCTCGTCCTCACCGCAGATGATCAGCGCGGGAGGCAGGCCGGCGAGGTCGGCGTTGACCGGGGAGTGGTGGTCCTGGGTGCGGCCACCGACCGCCATCCGGCCGACCCGGCGCAGCTTGCGAACCGGGATGTAGGCGTCGCGCTTGGCGTTGTGGTGGCTCGCCTTGGAACGGTGGTCGAAGTCGAGCCACGGCGAGAGTCCCACGATGCCGCCAGGCCCTGGACGGCCCAGCTCGCGCAGCCGCAGTGCGGCCGCGAACGCGAGGTGGCCACCGGCGGAGTCGCCGCAGAGCACGATCTGCGAGGGGGAGAAGCCCCGGCGGGTCAGCCAGCCGAAGGCGTCGATGCAGTCCTCGATCGACTGCTCGACCGTCCCGAGCGGCAGCTGGCGGTAGTCGACGTTGAGCACGGCCATGCCGGTGCGGTGGGCCAGGCGGTCCACGATCCGGCGGTGGGTGGCCATGCCGCAGGAGATGAACGCGCCGCCGTGTGCGTAGAGGATCACGCCGTCGCTGGTGGTGCCGTCGATCGGGGTGACCAGCTCCCCGCGCCAGGTCCTGGCGACGATCTCCTTGTGGGCGCAGCGTCCGGAGCGAGGGATCACGTTGGCCAGCCGGTCGACACCCTGCAAGAGGTAGGGGACGTGGCGGGTCATGGGTGCATATCGCAGCAGGGGGCCGAGGGCGTACTTGGAGACCGCGTGCACGACCTCGGAACGTCGCGTGATGCCGATCCGGTGCTCGATCATGCGGTCCCGCCCCCTTTCGCTCCCACGTGCCTCGTGGACTGTAGTACCCGGCGGTGGGTGGCGGCATGCCGACTCCCAGGTAAAGCATGTGACCGACGCCACCTCGCGCCGCAACAGCGGTGCCGGCAGCCCGCCCTTGACGCCGCCGTAGGGTTTCGGCATGCAGATCGCCCCTGCACCCGAGATCCCGGGAGCCGAGCACGTCCACTCCGGCAAGGTGCGCGACCTCTACCGGCTCGACGACGGGTCGCTGCTCATGGTGGCCAGCGACCGGATCTCGGCCTACGACTTCGTGCTGGACACCCCCATTCCCGACAAGGGCGAGATCCTGACCCGGATGTCGTTGTGGTGGTTCGAGCGACTCGCCGACCTGGTGCCGCACCACGTGCTCTCCAGCGACGTCCCCGCCCCGGTGCGTGGCCGAGCGGTGCGGTGCGAGGCGTTGGACATGTACCCCGTCGAGTGCGTCGCCCGCGGATACCTGACGGGGTCGGGTCTGCTGGACTACCGCGTGTCCGGCGAGGTCTGTGGCATCTCGTTGCCGAGCGGGCTGGAGGACGGCAGTCGCCTGGAGCAGCCGATCTTCACCCCGGCCACCAAGGCCGAGCTCGGTGAGCACGACGAGAACGTCGCCTACCCGGCCGTGGTCGCCACCGTCGGTGAGGAACGGGCCGCGGAGCTGCGCGACCTCACCCTGGTGATCTATGCCCGCGCGGAAGCCCTGGCGCGGGAACGCGGGATCATCCTCGCCGACACCAAGCTCGAGTTCGGCGCCCGGGCCGACGGCACCACCGTCCTCGCCGATGAGGTCCTGACCCCCGACTCCTCCCGGTTCTGGCCGATGGACCAGTGGCAGCCCGGGCGCACCCAGCTCTCCTTCGACAAGCAGTACGTGCGTGACTGGCTGACCTCGCCGGAGTCAGGATGGGACCGCCGTTCAGGTCAGGCCCCGCCGCCGCTGCCGGACCGCGTCGTGGAGCAGACCCGCGCCAAGTACGTCGAGGCCTTCGAGCGTCTGACCGGTCAGAGGTTCGCCTCGTGAGCCGCTCGCGCCCGCCGACGGTCTACACCCGCGAGGACCTGCGGCGCTGGGACGCCTCGGCCTTCGTCGCGGCACCTCGGGCGCGGGTCTACGACTACTTCGCCGACCCGCACAACCGTCCCGACTGGCAGGCGAGCCTGCGTCGGGTGGAGGTGCTCGACGAGGGCGCTCCTCGCGTCGGCACCCGCTGGGTCGATCACGTGATCGGTGCCCCGCCCTTCCACCTGTGCATCACCCACATGGATCCTGGCCAGCTCTGGGCGGAGGTCGGGAGCTCCGGCCCGTTCACGGCGTACGGGACGCTGCTGTTCGAGGACGCCGAGCAGGACGGTCGCCACGGCACGATCGTGCGCTGCATCGCGCGCGTGCGCGGTCGAGGTCCGGCTCGGGTGCTCGCGCCGTTCGCGGCCGGGGTCGCGGCCGCCTTGGTGCGCAACGACCTGAAGCGAGCCGCCCGCATCCTCGACCGATCAGGAGCCGCTGGTTAGGTTGGGCACTCATCGACTCCCGGAGGCTCAACGTGCTCAACCTCTCCGTCCTGCTCGAGGACAGCGCCCGCAAGCACCCTGACCGCGACGCGGTGGTCTTCAACGGTCAGCGCTACCCCTACGCCAAGATCGACGCCGCGGCCAACCAGGTCGCGAACATGCTCACCGAGCGGGGGATCGGGCGGGGCGACAAGGTGGCGCTCAGCTGCCCCAACCTGCCGTTCTTCCCGATCGTCTACTACGGGATCCTCAAGACCGGCGCCGTGGTGGTGCCGCTGAACGTGCTGCTCAAGGGCCGTGAGGTCGCCTACCACCTCGGTGACTCCGAGGCGAAGGCGTACTTCTGCTTCCAGGGCACCGAGGACCTGCCGATCGGTGAGGAGGGCTGGAAGGGCTTCAACGACGCAGACGGGTGCGAGCACTTCTTCCTGATCACCGTCGACCCGGCCGCGGAGTCGCCGATCGAGGGTGCGGAGACCATGGGTGCCGCAGTGGGTGGCCAGCCGCCGGTGTTCTCCTCCGCGCTGACCGATGCCGACGACGGCGCGGTGATCCTCTACACCAGCGGGACGACCGGGCAGCCCAAGGGGGCGCTGCTCAGCCACGCCAATCTCGTGTTCAACGCGCTCGAGTCCAACCGGATGCTGGGCACGAACCCGGAAGGCGAGCGGCACCTGGTCACGCTTCCGCTGTTCCACTCCTTCGGCTCCTCGGTGCAGATGAACGCCGGCTTCGCGTCGGCCTCGACCCTGGTGCTGATCCCGCGCTTCGACGCCCAGGCGGCGGTGAAGCTCCTCGTGGACGAGGAGATCACGTTCTTCGCCGGGGTCCCGACGATGTACTGGGGACTGCTGGGTGCGCTGGAGGAGGGCGCAGACGTCAGCAAGATCGCCGACAACCTCCAGATCGCCGTTGCCGGCGGCGCCAGCCTCCCGGTCGAGATCATCAAGGACTTCAAGTCCAAGTTCGGGGTCGACATCTTCGAGGGGTACGGCCTCTCCGAGACCTCGCCGGTGGCGACCTTCAACCAGAAGGACCGCCCGGCCAAGCCCGGCTCGATCGGCTACCCGATCTGGGGCGTCGAGGTGAAGCTGATCAACCACGACTGGAAGACCGTCGAGGGCAACGGCCCCGAGCACGTGGGCGAGATCGCGATCCGCGGCCACAACATCATGAAGGGCTACTACAACCGTCCTGACGCCACCGACGAGGTGATGAAGGACGGCTGGTTCCGCTCCGGCGACCTGGCCTACCGCGACGACGACGGCTACTACTACATCGTCGACCGTGCGAAGGACATGATCATCCGCGGCGGATACAACGTCTACCCCCGTGAGATCGAGGAGGTCCTGCTCACCCACGAGGCGGTGTCGCTGGCCGCGGTCGTCGGCGTCCCGCACGACAGTCACGGTGAGGAGATCAAGGCGTTCGTGATCCGCAACGAGGGCGCCGAGATCACTGAGGACGAGCTGATCGCGTGGGGCAAGGAGCAGATGGCCTCCTACAAGTACCCCCGCATCGTGGAGTTCCGCGACGACCTGCCGATGACCGCCACCGGCAAGATCCTCAAGCGCGAGCTCGTGGATTGACAGTTTCCCAAGGGATGTAGGCCAACTGTCACTCCCCACGAGATGCATCTCGTGGGGAGTGACAGTTCGGCAACATCCCTTGGGAAACCGCCCGCCCGCGCGGTCAGGCGAAGGGGTCCGGCGTCGCGCCCGGAAGGTCCGCGAGCAGCTGGCGCGCCTGATCGACGTGCTTGTGCTCCACCAGCACCTCGTAGCGCGTGGCGACGACCGCCTGCACCGAGGAGAAGTCGCGCTGCCCGCGGGTGAACGCGTAGCCGAGCAGAGACCAGATCACGCCGAACATGCCGCCGACGGCCATCGTCGCGATGACGGTCGTGGCGCCGGCCTCCTCCACGAACAGCAGGAAGATCAACCCGACGAAGACCCCGAGCCACACCCCGGACAACGCGCCCGCCAGAGCCACCCGGCCGGTGGTGAGCCGACCGGTGATCCGCTCCACCTGCTTCAGGTCGGTGCCGACGATCATGCAGTTCTCGACCGGGAAACCCTCGTCGGAGAGGTGGTCGACCGCGCGCTGCGCCTGGGCGTACTCGTCGTACACCGCCAGGGACTGCGGGAACTGCAGGGAGAGGCGGGCCGTCAGCTGCGCCGTTCCAGGTCTGCCGGGCTGTTGGTTCATGGACATCCCACCAGTGTGCCTCTCCGGGCCCAACCGGGCGGCAGGGTGGTCGCCGCCTAGACTCGGCGGGGTCCGACCCCCTCACCCAGGGAGACCCTCGTGGCCCGCGTCGTCGTCAGCGTCATGCCCAAGCCGGAGATCCTCGACCCTCAGGGCAAGGCGGTGCACCACGCGCTGCCGAAGCTGGGTTTCGACGGCATCTCGCAGGTGCGTCAAGGCAAGCGCTTCGAGCTCGAGGTGCACGGTGACCTCACCGACTCCCGGCTCCAGGAGATCCACGACCTCGCCGAGACGCTGCTGTCCAACCCCGTGATCGAGGACTTCACCGTGGTGGTCCACGAGGACGTGATGGACGAGGACTCCGACGTCCACCGCGGCCCCGAGGGGACCGAGGCATGAAGGTCGGGGTCGTCACCTTCCCCGGCTCCCTGGACGACTCCGACGCGGCGCGCGCGGTGCGGATCGCCGGAGGTGAGGCGGTGCGCCTGTGGCACGCGGACACCGACCTGCGCGGCGTCGACGCCGTCGTCCTGCCCGGTGGCTTCTCCTACGGCGACTACCTGCGCTGCGGGGCCATCGCGCGGTTCGCGCCGGTGATGGAGCACGTGGTCGCCGGAGCGCGTGGGGGCCTGCCGGTCCTCGGCATCTGCAACGGCTTCCAGATCCTGTGCGAGTCCCACCTGCTGCCCGGCGCCCTGATCCGCAACGACCACCGCACCTTCGTGTGCCGCGACCAGCGGCTCCGGATCGAGAGCGACCGGACTGCCTGGACCTCGGACTACTCCGAGGGCCAGGAGATCACTGTCGTGCTCAAGAATGGCGAGGGCGGCTACGTCGCCGACGGCGAGACCCTGGACAGGTTGGAGGGTGAGGGGCGCGTGGTCGCTCGCTACCTGGAGGTCAATCCCAACGGCTCGGTGCGCGACATCGCCGGCATCAGCAACGAGCGAGGCAACGTGGTCGGCCTGATGCCGCACCCGGAGCACGCCGTTGAGGAGCTCTGCGGGTCGGGCACCGACGGTCTGGCGTTCTTCACCAGCGGCCTGCGGGCGCTGGCGGGCTGACTCTCACCAGCGCGAGAACATTCCCCGCTTCTTGGGCTCGGGCTCCGGCGCCGGCTCGGGGGCGGCCTTCGGCGCCGCCGGGTAGAGCGACTTGGCCTCCTTCAGCTTGTCCTGCACCAGCATCCGGCACTTGTAGGGGAAGCCCTTGGAGACCTGGGCGTCCTCCACGGCGATGTTGTCCGGCTTGACCAGTGACCATCCGGTGCCGAGCTCCAGCAGGGCCGCGTGGTCTCCGGCCTCGGCCTCCAGCTCGACCGCTACGCCGGCCGCGCCGCAGGCGGCAGCCATCAGGTGGGGGTGCTCGCGCGTGGTGATCCAGGTCTGACCGGGGCGCGCAGGGAACTCCTGACCCCACAGCTTGACGAACGAGACCTTGTTCTCCTCGGGGATCAGGTCGGCCAGCTTCTCGTAGGCGCGACCGTCGGTCCCCGGGATGCACTCGAGGTAGTGCAGCGGACGTCCTTGCGCCGAGAGGCTCTCCAGCACCGCGCGGACCGACTGGACCATCGTCTCGAAGCCGGCCTCGTCGATCAGGTCGCTCTGCAGGTTCACCCAGACCTGTCCGTCCTGGGGTGCGGGGTCGCCGCCGAAGCCACTGAGCTCGCGGATGCCCAGGAAGGCATCGTCCACGGACTTCTCCGCGCCGGTGAGGTCGGCGCTGGCCTGGTCGCGCACCGTGACGTGGTCGAAGGCCGCCAGCGCATCGGTCAGCTCCCCGCCGTCCGGCGCGGGAGTGAATCCCTGGCCGGTGGCGTAGAGCCGCAGGTCGGTCAGCTCCTTCAGCTTGGCGGCGGCGGTCAGCAGGCCGACGTGGAAGGGCCAGTGGCCGTTGATGTAGCCGCCACCGATCACGTGCAGGCTCTGCGCCTGGCGCAGCTCGAGCAGCCCGAGGTCGAAGCGGGGGGTGCCGAGGTGCTCCACGCGGTGTCGGATCTCGCGGGTGGCGTCCTCACGGGGGGCGTCGCGGTAGGCCCAGATGAGCCGGTAGAGCGAGTCGGTGAAGCGCACCCGCGGATGCAGGTCGGCCATCAAGTGGCTGGCCTGTCCGGGGTTGGGGCAGTCCAACCAGACCTCGGACTCGGGCCGTGCCTGCGCCAGGTGCTTCAGCCAGGCAGCGGTGACGAACTCGTCCCCGAAGTTGGGGTGGCCGCTGGTGCCGACCAGGTAGATCGTCTCGTGGGGTTCAGCCATCCGGCCATCCTAGGAGCCTGCCGCCCTTCCCGCATCGCAAGATGCCTCACCCTGGGTGTTGAGGACATCCCTACGCTCGTGTCGTGAGTTCCGTCGGGGTCAGCAAGCCGCAGCGAGCTGTCCTGTTCACCGAGGAGGCCCCGCTCCGGCTGGCCAGCGGCCGGACGCTGGCCCCGGTCGAGGTCGCCTACGAGACCTACGGCGAGCTGTCGCCCCGGCGCGACAACGTGGTCTTCGTCTGCCACGCACTGACCGGGGACTCCCATGCCGCGGGTGAGCACCCCGACGACGGCCGCACCGGCTGGTGGGACAACCTGATCGGCCCGGGCAAGCCGTTGGACACCGACCGGTTCTTCGTGGTCTGTCCCAACCTGCTCGGGGGCTGTCAGGGCACTACGGGTCCCGCCTCGACCGATCCCGAGACCGGGCGGGCGTACGGCCGCGACTTCCCGATCCTGCAGGTGACCGACTTCGTCGCCGTGCACCGGGCGCTGCTGGCGCATCTCGGCATCGAGCGGGTGATGGCTGCGGTGGGCGGGTCACTGGGCGGCATGCAGGTGCTGCAGTGGGTGACCGAGCACCCCGCCCAGATCGAGCACGCGGTGATGATCGCGGCGAGCGCGCGGCTGAGCGCGCAGAACATCGCCTTCTCGGCGGTGGCGCGTGAGGCGATCATGCGTGACCCCGACTACCAGGACGGCCACTACTTCGACACCGACCGGCGCCCGGAGATCGGTCTGGCGATCGCGCGGATGATGGCGCACATCACCTACCTCTCCGACGAGGCGATGACCGAGAAGTTCGGCCGCCGACTCCAGGACGGCGAAGAACCGGGGTTCCGCTTCGGCGTCGACTTCCAGGTGGAGAGCTACCTCAACCACCAGGGCGAGACGTTCCTGGACCGCTTCGACGCGATGAGCTACCTCTACCTCACCCGGGTCATGGACTACTACGACGCGTTCGCCGACCCCGACGCCGTACGACGGATCGCCGGAGGGGGGACCCACTTCCTGGTGATGTCCTTCGACTCGGACTGGCGGTTCAGCACCGCCCACAGCCGCGAGATCGTGCGCACCCTGGAGCAGGCGGGCGTGCCGGTCTCCTTCCGCGAGATTCGCTCGCCGTGGGGGCACGACTCGTTCCTGCTGCAGCCGCCCGGCTACCACGAGACGATCCGGGCCTTCGTCGACCATGCCGACGACTGCCGGTCCTGGCGCGGAGGTCCCTCGTGATCGGTCCCATCATGCGACCCGACCTGGAGGTCGTGGCCGACCTCGTCCCTGACGGCAGCCGGGTGCTCGACCTCGGCTGTGGCGCCGGCGACCTGCTCTCGCACCTGGCGATGCGCGGCTGCCGCGGGATCGGTGTCGACAGCGACGAGCGCGCGGTGCTCGCGGCGATCCGCTCCGGGGTCTCGGTGATCGAGCTCGACGTCGACCGCGAGCTGGGGGAGTTCGGTGACGACACCTACGACGTCGTGGTGCTCTCGCGCACCCTGCAGGCGCTGCGCAAGCCCGCTGACGTGCTCGAGGAGATCCGCCGGATCGGTCGTCAGTGCGTGGTGTCGGTGCCCAACTTCGGGCTGTGGCGGCACCGTGCCTTCCTGATGCTGCGCGGCCGGATGCCGATGTCCCGCGCGCTGCCGCACGAGTGGTTCGACACCCCCAACATCCACCTGGCGACGCTCCCGGACCTCGACGACCTCTTCGAGCGCACCGGCTGGCAGGTGGACCGCCGGCTGCTGCTCGACGAGCGCGGGCGGCAGCTCCCGGGCCGGGTCGCGCCCAACCTGCGTGCCGCAGGCGCGGTCTACTCGCTCACCCGCTGAGCCTCGCTGCGAATTCGGCGCCGGACAGGCAACCTCTCACCTGAACGTTGAGCCGACGGGTTCAGACGACGATGCGGACGACCTTGTCGTCACCACGGCGACGCTTCCCACGACCGTCACGGTTGCTGGTCATGATCCACAGCGAGCCGTCCGGTGCCTTCTCCACGGTGCGGATCCGGCCGAAACGGTCGTGGAAGTGGCGCCGCCTGCGCCCGGCGTTGCGCCCGAACAGGGTGACCGAGAACAGCGCCTCGCCGCGGAGCGCAGCGACCCACGCCCGACCGCGGGTGATCGCCAGGCCGCTGGGGGAGCACCGGGACGTCGGCCAGGTGACGAAGGGGTCGTGGAAGGGACCGCTGCCGTCACCGCCCTCCACCACCGGCCAACCGTAGTTGTCTCCCTTGACGATCTGGTTGAGCTCGTCGCGCGTGTGCTCTCCGAACTCAGTGGCCCACATCCGGCCGTCGCCGTCCCAGTCGATGCCCTGGACGTTGCGGTGTCCCATGGTCCAGACCTCGTTGCCGAACGGGTTGTCCGCGGGCACTGTGCCGTCGGGCTCGACCCGCAGGATCTTGCCGGCCAGGGAGTTCGCGTCCTGGGCCTGCTGACCGTCCCGCACATCGCCGGTGGTGACGTAGAGGTTGCCGTCGGGACCGAACCTCAGCCGCCCCCCGTCGTGGCCGTTGCCCACCGGAATGCCCGCGAGGAGCACCTCGGGGTCGACCAGCTCGCCGCCGACGAAGCGCATCCTCAGCAGTCGGTTGTCCGAGACCGTGCTGACGTAGAAGTAGGCGAACCGGTCCTCGACGAAGGTGGGTGACAGCGTCACACCGAGCAGGCCACCCTCGCCCTGCTCCCCACCGTTGGCCTCGGCGATGTTGCCGACCAGCCGCTTGCCGCCGCGCTTGTAGACCACGTAGACGTTGCCCGACTCCCGGGTGGTCACCAACCCGTTGCCGTTGGGCAGGAACGCGAGTCCCCACGGCACCACGAGCCCCCGGGCCAGCGTCTTCCGCACCCGTGGTGCGGCATCTGCCCGCCCTGCGAGGAGGGACACGGCCGTCCCTGCTGCGGCTGCGCCGAGCACTCCGCGCCTGCTGATCATGTGGATCTCCCCGTTGCCGATCCCGAGGCCGCCACACTACGTGGGGGAACAGGCGTGGACACAGGGTTTCGCCGCCGCGGGCCCGCAGCTCCGGAATCCCTGCGGGCGGGCCCTTCCCGGCCGCGGATCGAGCGACTAGCGTCGCCAGACATGGCCGGCTACGAGACCCCCCACAAGATCTTGCTCGACGAGTCGGAGCTGCCGACGCAGTGGTACAACGTCGTCGCTGACCTCCCGACTCCGCCACCTCCCGCGCTCCACCCGGGCACCTTGCAGCCCGCCGGGCCGGAGGACTTCGCGCCGCTGTTCCCGATGGCGATCATCGAGCAGGAGGTCACCACGGAGCGGTATGTCGACATCCCGGGCGGGGTGCTGGACGTCTACCGGCTCTGGCGGCCCAGCCCGTTGTTCCGGGCGAGCCGCTTGGAGCAGGCTCTCGGGACGCCGGCGCGGATCTACTACAAGTACGAAGGCGTCAGCCCCGCCGGCTCGCACAAGCCCAACACCGCGGTGCCGCAGGCCTACTACAACCACCAGGAGGGCGTGACCCGGCTGACGACGGAGACCGGTGCCGGCCAGTGGGGCAGCGCGCTGGCGTTCGCGACCGCGCAGTACGACATGGCGTGCGAGGTCTGGCAGGTGGCCGCGTCGTACCGCCAGAAGCCCTACCGCCGCACGATGATGGAGATCTGGGGCGCCACCGTGCACTCCTCGCCCTCGCCGGAGACCGAGTTCGGCCGCTCGCTGCTGGCTGAGGACCCCGAGCACCCCGGGTCGCTGGGCATCGCGATCTCCGAGGCGGTCGCGGCCTGCGTCGCCGACCCCGAGGCCCGCTACGCGCTCGGGTCGGTGCTCAACCACGTGCTGATGCACCAGACGATCATCGGCGAGGAGGCCCTGCTCCAGCTGGCGAAGGTGGGTGAGACCCCCGACCTGCTGGTCGGCTGCACCGGCGGTGGGTCGAACTTCGGAGGACTGGCGTTCCCCTTCCTGCGCGAGAAGCTGGCCGGGCGGATGGACCCGACCATCCGCTGCGTGGAGCCCGCTGCCTGCCCGACCCTGACCAAGGGCGAGTACCGCTACGACTTCGGCGACGCCGCCGGGATGACCCCCTTGATGAAGATGCACACCCTCGGCCACACCTTCGTGCCCGAGCCCATCCACGCCGGCGGCCTGCGCTACCACGGCATGGCGCCGCTGGTCTCCCACCTCTACGACCAGGGGCTGGTCGAGGCCATCGCGATCCCGCAGCGGGAGTGCTTCTCCGGTGCGGTTCAGTTCGCGCGCAGCGAGGGCATCGTCCCGGCGCCCGAGCCGACCCATGCGATCGCGGCGGCCGTGCGCGAGGCGCTGGCGTGCAAGGAGTCCGGCGAGGAGAAGGTGATCCTGACCGCGCTGTGCGGGCACGGCCATCTGGACATGGCGGCGTACCAGAGCTATCTGGCCGGCGAGATGGTCGACCTCGACCTGAGCGAGGAGCAGGTCGCCGCCGCGATGGAGTCGGTCCCGGTGGTGGGCTGACCGGTGACCGGCGAGGCTCCCGACCCGGTCCGGGTGGTGCGTCACGAGGAGCTGATGGGAGCCGACCCGACCCCGGGGATGTTGCGCCTTCGTGCGTTCGAGGTGCCCGGCCTGTGGGCCGGGCAGGTCGTCACGGCTCCCGGTGCCGTCTCCGCCTGGCACCACCACGACAGCAACGTCTCCTGCCTGTACGTCGTGCGGGGTGTCCTGCGGCTGGAGTGCGAAGGCGTCGATGACTTCGTCGACGCGTTGCCGGGTGACTACGTGGAGGTGCCGGCCCACACCGTCCACCGGGAGAGCAACCCCGGTGCCGAGGAGTCACTCGCCGTGATCGCGCGGGCGGGCTACGGAGTCCCGACCGTCAACGTCGACCAGGCGCCCCCGCCGCACCGCGGATGACTGCGCCGTACGTCGCTGTGGTCGGGCCCTCGGACGCCACTCCCGCGCAGAACGCTGATGCCGAGGCGCTGGGGCGGGACCTGGCTCTCGCCGGCTGCGTGATGCTGACCGGTGGTTACGGCGGGGTGATGGCAGCAGCCGCGCAAGGTGCGTCCGGCGCCGGCGGGACATCGGTCGCGCTGCTGTCCGGCAGCGACCGCGAGGAGGCGGCGCCAGGACACACTGCCGCCCTGGCCACCGGTCTCGGCGAGATGCGCAACGCGCTGCTGGTCCGCGCCGCCGACGGTCTCATCGCCGTCGGGCCGTCGTGGGGCACGCTCAGCGAGGTGGCCCTGGCCATGCGCACCGGCGTCCCCGTCGTGGTCCTCGGTGACTGGCAGCCGGCGGAATCGCTCGGTCCCGAGCACCAGGGCCCACCCGTCGCTGCCTCGGCATCGCAGGCCGTCTCACTCCTGCTCTCCCTGATCGCTGACTAGCGTTGCGACCACCGGTGGTGAGGTGCCGGCGTCGACGTGAGACCCCCGTACCGGCGGGCTGCGGCATGCCCGCCGCGCCTCGCGGCCGAGGGGCGCGAGCTACCGGTCTGGCACGGTCTGGTCGACCCTGTGCGATCGCCGTCCGGCAGCGAGCATGAGGCCCGAACCGATAACGGCGGCGACCAACGACCCGACGAAGATGCCGACTTTGGCGGTCTCGGTCAGTGCCGGGTCGTCATAAGCGAGGTCGGCGATGAACAGCGAGACGGTGAATCCGATACCTGCCATGGCCGCGACGGCAACGACGTGCATCCGCTCCACTCCTTGGGGCAGTCGCCCTAGCCCGGTGCGGACCGCGAGCCACACGGCGGCGCTGATGCCGACGAGCTTTCCGACCACCAGCCCGAGTGCGATCGCCCAGGGCATGGCAGTGCTCAGGGCTTCTCCCAACAAGCCTCCGCCGAAGTTCACTCCCGCGTTGGCGAGCGCGAACAGTGGAACCACGACGAACGCAGACCACGGGTGCAGTCGGTGCTCCAGCGTGGCCAGGACGTTGCGTCCACCCACCTCACCGGTGGGGGTCAACAGGCCGAGCGCAACCCCCGCGATGGTCGCGTGGACGCCGGACTCCAGTGTGGCAACCCAGACACCGATGCCCACCAACACGTACGGCCAGATGATGGTGACGCCCAGCCTACGCAGCACCACGACCACGACCAGCCCCGCAACGGCGCTCGTCAGCCAGGCCAGCGATACCGATGCGGTGTAGAACAGGGCGATCACGGCGATGGCGATGATGTCGTCGACGATGGCTACGGAGAGAAGCAACAGCTTGGCTCCGGATGGCACACGGTCGCCGAGCAGCGCCATGACGCCGACAGCGAAGGCGATGTCGGTGGCCATCGGGATACCCCAGCCTGCGCCCGCGTCACCGCTGGTGAGGGCGACGAAGATGAGCGCTGGCACGACGACGCCACCCACCGCGGCCGCAGCGGGGAGGGCCGCCGCGCGCGGGTCACGGAGCTCGCCGATGGCCAGCTCGCGCTTGATCTCCAACCCGACGACAAAGAAGAAGACGGCCATCAGGGCGTCGTTGACCCAGTGCTGCAAGTCCTCCGTCACCGCGGCCGGACCCCAACCCACCGTCAGGTACTGGCCCCAGAACTCGGTGTACGACTCCGAGGCCGGGCTGTTGGCCCAGACCAAGGCAACCAGCGCGCCGACTACCAGGACGATGCCCCCAGCGGCCTCGTCGTGGAGGAAGTCCTGCAAGGCGCTGAGCGTCCGCTTCGGTGTCTGCCTCGACATCGCAACCCTTCGTCGCGGTCGGTTGCCCGTCGTCACTCAGGCTTGCAGCATTCTCGCAGAACCCCCTGCCCGGAAGATCCGGCTGGTAGGCAATGACCGCGCCAGTCCCTCTGCTGATCGCGCGAACCCGCGCGCGCATCTCAAGCAGATCCGTGCGTCGTCAGAGCGCCACGTGGGGTTGCCCCAAGCGCACACGGGGAGTCACGCAGACCACCCGTGGGCGCGGGCTGTCAGCCCGACGCGGCGCGGTCAGCGACGACACCAGCGTCGGGACGCGGAAGCCACCACCCCTTCCTCCAGGCACCGAGGCCGAGCCGTGGTCCTTGCGGCCGATAGATTGACGCCGTGGCCGCACTCGACACCGTTGCCAGCGCCCAGGCCGAGCCCGACAAGGACCAGCCCTGGCGGGAGCTGGGACTGAAGCCGGACGAGTACGCCAACGTCCGCGAGATCCTGGGTCGTCGCCCGACCAGCTCCGAGCTGGCGATGTACTCGGTGATGTGGAGCGAGCACTGCTCCTACAAGTCCTCCAAGGTCCACCTGCGCCAGTTCGGTGACAAGGTCACCGACCAGATGCGCGAGCACTTGATGGTCGGTATCGGCGAGAACGCCGGGGTCGTCGACGTCGGCCAGGGCTACGCGGTGACCTTCAAGGTCGAGTCGCACAACCACCCGTCGTACGTCGAGCCCTACCAGGGTGCGGCCACGGGGGTCGGTGGCATCGTGCGCGACATCCTCGCCATGGGTGCCCGCCCGGTGGGTGTGATGGACCCGCTGCGCTTCGGCCCGCTCGACGCCCCCGACACCCGTCGCGTGCTGCCGGGGATCGTGGCCGGGGTCGGCGGCTACGGCAACTGTCTGGGGCTGCCCAACATCGGGGGCGAGGCCGTCTTCGACCCGACGTACGTCGGCAACCCCCTGGTCAACGCGCTCTGTGTCGGGGTGATGCGCCACGAGGACCTGCACCTGGCCAAGGCGTCCGGTTCCGGCAACCAGGTGATCCTGTACGGCGCCAGGACCGGTGGCGACGGCATCGGGGGTGTCTCGGTGCTGGCGTCGGAGACGTTCGAGGCCTCGACAGGCTCGACCACTGGGGGGCCCGCGAAGCGACCCAGCGTGCAGGTGGGCGACCCCTTCCAGGAGAAGCTGCTGATCGAGTGCACCCTGGAGGTCTTCGCACAGGACCTCGTCGCCGGCATCCAGGACCTGGGCGGCGCCGGGCTCTCGTGCGCCACCTCCGAGCTGGCCTCCGCCGGGGACGGCGGGATGCGCGTGGAGCTCGACCTGGTGCCACTGCGCGACTCCACGCTCTCGCCGGAGGAGATCCTGATGAGCGAGTCGCAGGAACGCATGATGGCCGTCGTCGAACCCGGCAAGGTCGAGGCGTTCCTGGCGGTCTGCGACAAGTGGGAGGTCGAGGCCACCGTGATCGGTGAGGTCACCGACGCCGGCCGGCTGGAGATCCTCTGGCACGGTGAGCTCGTGGTCGACGTACCTCCCGGCACGGTCGCTCATGACGGGCCGGTCTACCAGCGCCCCTTCGCGCGCCCCGGCTGGCAGGACCGGCTCCAGGCCGACGTCGCCGAGAAGCTGCCGCGCCCCGAGGGCGGCGTCGCGCTGCGAGAGACGCTGCTGCGGATGGTCGCCAGCCCCAACCTGTGCGACCGCTCCTGGATCACCGACCAGTACGACCGCTACGTGCTCGGCAACACCGTCATGGCGCAGCCCGAGGACTCCGGGATGATCCGGATCGACGAGGAGTCGGGTCTGGGTGTCGCCCTGGCCACCGACTGCAACGGACGCTTCGCCAAGCTGGACCCCTACACCGGCGCCCAGCTGGCGCTGGCCGAGGCCTATCGCAACGTCGCCGTCAGCGGCGCCACCCCGCTGGCCGTCAGTGACTGCCTGAACTTCGGCTCACCCGAGGACCCGGCCGTGATGTGGCAGTTCGCCGAGGCCGTGCGTGGTCTCGCCGACGGTTGCCAGGAGCTCGGGATCCCGGTCACCGGCGGCAACGTCAGCCTCTACAACCAGACCGGCGAGACCGCCATCCTGCCGACCCCGGTGGTGGCGGTGCTCGGCGTGATCGACGACGTCCGACGTCGTACGCCGAGCGGCTTCCGCCCGGGTTCTGCGCTCTACCTGCTGGGGACGACCCGCGAGGAGCTGTCGGGCTCGGAGTGGGCCCACGTGGTGCACCAGCACCTCGGTGGCACTCCGCCCGAGGTCGACCTCGGTGCCGAGCGATCGCTGGCCGCGCTGCTGGCGCAGGGCTGCACCGACGGGGTGCTGGCCAGCGCCCACGACCTCTCCGACGGCGGGCTCGCCCAGGCGCTGGCCGAGGGCTGTCTGCGCCACGGTGTGGGGGCGCGGGTGGAGCCGGCGGGGGATCCCTTCCTTGCGCTGTTCGCGGAGTCGGGGGCGCGCGCGGTCGTCGGGGTCTCCCCGGACGACGAGCAGCGACTGGTCGCGCTGGCCGAGGCGCACGGCGTACCACTGGCTCGGCTGGGGGAGACCACTGACGACGGGCCCGAGGCGACGCTCGAGGTCACCGGGCAGTTCGCCGTACCCCTGGCGGAGCTGGGGGACGCCTGGCGCGGCACGCTGCCCGCCGCCCTCGACTGAGCCTGAGCCTGGCCAGTTTCCCAAGGGATGACGCTCAACTGCCACGTCCCACGAGATGCATCTCGTGGGATGTGGCAGTTCGTCTACATCCCTTGGGAAACTGTTCCCGCTCAGATGCGGCCGGCCTTGAGCTTCTTCCAGACCTCGGGGGTGACGACGCCGGTGCGGGCCATCCCGACCCGTTCCTGGTAGCGCTTGACCAGGTTGGTCGTGGAGCCCTCGAAGGTGCCCGTGACCTTGATCGATCCCGGGAAGACGCCGTTGAGCCCACGCTGCAGGCGGCGCACCGCCTCGCTGGCCGCGCCGTACTTCATCAGGTAGGACCCGCCTGTGGTGTGCAGGCTGAGCCACACGCCCTTGCCGGCGACCGACCGCACCGCCATGCCCCGGTCCCGCCGCATCGCTCGGACGGCGCTCACGGTTGCCGAGTCCATCGAGCCGGTCAGGTCACCGCCGTAGAAGCCTTGCCGCGACAGCAGGCACTGGAGCCGCTTGACCGCCGTCGAGCTGGCGCCCGCGCGCAGGACGGGCCACCGCTTCACGTTCATGTTCAGGCCGCCGCAGAAGCTGGGGCCCGGCCCACCGGGCTTGGAGCCTCGCCCGAGGTCGAGGAAGTTGGCGTCGATCGCGATGCTCACGCCGCCGTGGCGCTCGGTGAAGTCGCCGCGGTACTGCTTCATCCGGTTGCCGGGCTTCCAGCCGTCCGACCGGATCCACTTCGACTCCACGTTGGCGTTCCTGTCCCAGTCGGCGATCCAGATCCGGTCGGGGAGCCGGAACTTCGGCCGGTTCACGCGCACGTCGTCGACCATTCGGATGCCGGAGGCAGCGCTGGAGTAGTAGCCGCTGACGTATCCGAGGCGGTGCAGCCGGTTGGTCCACGCAGAGACGAAGCGCAGCGCCGACTCGCGGCAGCGCGTCTGCCGGGTGTCGAAGGCCTCGAGGTCGTACCAGAGCGTGCTGCCCGGGTTGATGCCGAGCCCCTTGGCCACGCCGACCGCGTCGTTGGCCTCGGCGCGGCCCATCGCCCGGGCGCGGGCGTAGTTGCTGCTGGGGTCGGAGCTGATCGTCGGGTCGTTCCCGTAGCGCGGGAACCGGCTGCTGCACGATGCCTGCGGACCCAGGGTGATCGGCAGGAGCCGCCAGCGGTTGGCCAGCTGGGTGCGGATCCAGGCGGGAGTGAGGTTGGGCTGGTAGCGGCAGCCTCGCGACTTGCCCGAGATGTAGATCCCGACCGCCCAGTACGGCGAGCTGCGCAGCCAGGCGTCCATTGCGCTCTGGCTCGGGGCCAGGCACTGGTCGAAGCCGAAGCCGGTGAAGTTGCGCGGCGTGACCCGGTTGCCGCCCGCGACCTGCTCGATCTGCGGGGCCGGCTCGGTGCCGGCCCCGGCATCACCGCGCTGGCTCGCCTGCAGCGTCGCGGCCACGGTCAGGGCGATCGCGAGCAGCCCGAGTGCCAGGCTCGGCACCAGCGTGCGGCGCCGCTCGGAGCTGGGGAAATGGTCGAACATGGGGGGTCCCGTTCCTCGATGGTCGAACGAAGGATCACCGTAGGTCCCACCCGTCACATGTGTCACAGAAACCGTGAAATCGGACGAAGCATGGCGCGGAGTCCGAGCCAGCGGCGCCTCCGGGGTGCCTCAGCGGCGGCCGACCCTGCCGCGTTGCAGCGCCCGCCAGGTCGCGCGGTTCACCACCCCACTGGCTCCGATGCCGACACGTCGCTGATAGGCGCGGGTCAACCGGACGTCCTTGCGCCCGTAGACGCCGTCAACGCGCACCTGCGGCTTCATCGCCGCGTTGAGCGAGCGCTGTGCGCGACGCACCGTGGCGCCCGAGGCGCCGTACTTGATGACCGGGGTGCGACCGCGGCTGAGCACGACCACCCAGGTGCGCTTGCCGAGCACCCCGCTGGCACGCAGCTTCGGGTGGCGCCGCTGCACGGTGCGGACCGCCTTGCCCAGGCGCTTGTTGTACGGCGCGGTGAAGCGCTTGACCGCGGCACGTGAGGGACGCCGGCTGCCGTGCTTCTTGGGCTTCTGGCCGAGCAGGCAGCGCGCCGCGTAGACCTGCCGGCCCTTCGCGCCGCGACGCAGCACCCGATAGTCCCCGAAGCTGACCCTGACCCCGCAGCGCAGCCTCTCGCTGGGCACGTGCCGACCCATCGCGAAGTAGTTGCTGTCGATCGAGAGCCGCACGCCGCCGTGCCGCTCGCGGTGTGGTCCGCGGTACTGGTGCACCCGGCTCAGCTTCCAGCCGTGCCGGGACAGGTAGTCCGAGGCCGCGGTCTTCTTGCCGTTCCAGTGGGCGAACCAGATCCGGTCGGGCGCGCGTCCCACGCCCAGGCGGCGCGCCCGGTCGAACGCCACCATGGTCGAGGCGCTGGAGTAGAGCCCGGAGCGGTAGCGCTGCCGGTGCAACGACTTGGTGTAGGCGCTGATGAAGCGCAGCGCCGAGCGGCGGCAGTGGGTGCGCCTGGTGTTGAACTGCTCGAGGTCGAACCACAGCACCGCGCCCAGCTTGATCCCGAGCCGGTTGGCCGCGCTGGCCGCACCCCGCGCAGATGCCCTGCCCTGCCGCTTGGCCTTTGCGTAGTCGCCGGCGACCTTCGCGCTGATCCGCTTGCCGCGGTACCACCCCTTCGGGCTGCACGCCGCCTGCCGGCCGACCACGAGCGGCAGCAGCCGCCAGCCCTTGGCTCGTTGGGTCCTCACCCACTTCTTGTCCAGATGAGGTTGACGCGAGCAGGCGCGGTTCATGCCGGCGATGTAGATCCCCACGGCTGAGAAGTGCGAGGAGCGGTGCCAGGCGTTCATCGCCCGCTGGGAGGGGGCGTCACAGGTGTCGAACCCGAGGCCCTTGCGCTGTGCGGGGCCGTCCAGCCTGGCAGAGGCAGGGGGCGCCACCACCAGGCCGCCGACCAGGAGCAGACCGACGACCAGGGCGATCAGGCGCACGTCGAGGGCGTGCTCACGGTCGGCGGCGGACGGGGACGGGGAGTGCGTGGGGTGAAGCATGGGGGAAGTTCCTTCACCATTGGTCGGTCGTGGGACGTTCCTTGGGTCGAGGACAGTCCGCCACGCTAAGGGCTGAATGCCCCCAGATCGTGGATTTCCGCCCCCGGGGAGTCGTCGCGCCACGCTGTGTCACGCTGGAGGCATGCAGGCCATTGACCCGGCTCCGCTCGACACGCGCTGTGCCGGAGTTCTGCTGCACATCACCTCCCTGCCGTCCCGCTACGGTTCCGGAGACCTCGGCCTCCCCGCCCACGACTTCGTCGACTTCCTGGCCGAGAGCGGGTTCTCGGTCTGGCAGACACTTCCGCTGGTGCCCACCCACCCTGCCGACAACTCGCCCTACAACGGCCTCTCGGCGATGGCGTCGAACCCCGAGCTGATCAGCCTCGACTGGCTGGCGGACCGCGGCCTGCTGACCGCGAACGACCTGGACGCCGTCACCGCCGACGAGACGTCGCGGGCCGCGGCCCGCACCCGGGCGGTGCACACCTGGTTGGCCGAGGTGGAGGCAGGACATCGCGAGGGTCAGCGCGAGGACTTCCTCGGGTGGGCCGAGGACCAGACCGACTGGCTGGTCGATTACGCCGAGTACGTCGCCCTGCGTGAGATGCAGGGCGGAAAGCCGTGGGCGCAGTGGGAGCCGGATCTGCGCGACCGGGATCCCGAGGCGCTGGACAAGGCGCTGGCCCCGCTGCAGGACCGGCTCCGGGTGCTCCAGTTCGAGCAGTACCTCTTCGACCGGCAGTGGCGTCAGCTCACCGAGCACGCCGCCCGTCGGGGTGTGCGGATCTTCGGCGACCTGCCGATCTTCGTCTCCCACGACAGCTCCGACGTGTGGGCCCACCGCGACCTCTTCCTGCTGTCCGAGGACGGCAACCCGACAACCGTGACCGGAGTCCCGCCGGACTACTTCTCCGAGACCGGCCAGCGGTGGAACAACCCCCATTACGACTGGGAGAGCATGCGGGGCGACGACTTCGCGTGGTGGCGTCGCCGGATCCACCGGCAGCGCGAGCTGTTCGACCTGGTGCGCATCGACCACTTCCGGGGTTTCGAGGCCGCGTGGCACATCCCGGCGCAGGCCGAGACCGCCGTCGAGGGCGCCTGGGTCACCACGCCGGGCCGGGAGGTCCTCGCGGCGCTGGTGGAGGAGGCGGGTCGTGGGCACATGGTCGCCGAGGACCTCGGCGTGATCACCGACGAGGTGGTGGCGTTGCGCGAGGAGTTCGGGCTGCCGGGGATGAAGGTCCTCCAGTTCGCCTTCGACGGCGACGCGAGCAACGCGCACCTTCCGCAGCACCACTCGACACACAGCGTGGTCTACACCGGCACCCACGACAACGACACCACGGTGGGCTGGTTCAGCGAGCTCGACGACCGCACCCGGGTGCGGGTCCGGCAGTACCTCGTCGGACCCCACGAGGAGATGCCCGGCCCCTTGGTACGCACCGCCCTGGCCTCGATCGCCCAGCTCGTGGTCGTCCCGATGCAGGACCTCCTCGGGCTGGGCAGCTCGGCACGGATGAACGTGCCTGGTCGGGCCGAGGGCAACTGGTCGTGGCAGATGCGTGCCGGCGTGGTCGACGACGCGATGAGCAAGCGGTTGCGCGAGCTGCTCACGCTCTACGACCGGTGCTGCGAGGGCGAGGGGACCTGATCTCGTGCCACCTCGGGTGCGACGCGCGGACCCGGCGGCACTCGCCCCGGCCCGCGCCAGGTGGGAGCGGGGACAGGCCGACCCCGGCGACCTGTTGCTCCTGGTCAAGGACAGCCTGGCGCTGCTCAGCCTGCGCGCTCCCGGGAACTCCGTGGAGGTCCGCGTGCCGCCGTACGGCGCCGTGCAGGTGGTCGGCGGGATGACGCACCGGCGGGGCACCCCGCCCGCGGTGGTCGAGACCGACCCCCAGACCTGGCTCGAGCTGGCGCGCGGCAGACGCAGCTGGGCCGCAGCGGTCGAGACCGGCGCCGTGGTCGCCTCCGGAGAACGCTCCGACCTCTCGGCGCTTCTACCCCTGCCCGACTGACGACGGACTGACTTGGGGCCGGCTGCCCGGCTGAGCCCTATCGTCGGGTCCATGGACCTGCTCGAACGCCTCGAAGCCGCGATGCCCTCCGTCCGCTCCGACCTGGAGGACCTGGTGCGGATCCCGTCGGTGAGCGCGATCCCGGACCACGCCGAGGACGTACGCCGCTCGGCCGAGGCGACCGCCCGGCTCCTCGAGGCCGAAGGGCTCGAGGTGGAGATCCTCTCGGTGACCGACGGTGCTCCCGCTGTGGTCGGGCGGCGGCAGCCCCCACCGGGGGCGCCGACAGTGCTGCTCTATGCCCACCACGACGTCCAGCCCGTGGGTGACCCGGCGCTGTGGGAGTCCGACCCCTTCGAACCGACTGAGCGGGGGGACCGCCTGTTCGGTCGCGGCGCCGCCGACGACAAGGCGGGCATCGCCGCGCACCTCGCGGCACTTCGTGCCCACGGGGACACGCTCCCGGTGGGGGTGACCGTCTTCGTGGAGGGCGAGGAGGAGATCGGGTCGCCCACGCTCGAAGCCTTCTTGTCCGAACATCAAGAAACACTGCGCGCGGACGTGATCGTCATTGCCGACAGTGCGAACTGGGACGTCGGGGTGCCCGCCCTGACGACCAGTCTCCGTGGGCTGGTGGGGATGGAGGTCGAGGTCAGCACGCTGCGACACGGCGTGCACTCGGGCATGTGGGGTGGGCCCGTGCCGGACGCGCTCACGGCCATGTGCCGGCTGCTCGCCTCCCTGCACGACGACCGGGGCGACGTCGCAGTGGAGGGGCTCGTCCGTGAGCCCGCAGCCGATGTCGACTACCCCGAGGAGAGGTTCCGGGCCGAGTCCGGGATCCTCGACGGGGTCGAGCTGATCGGCACCGGCAGCGCGGTCGAGCGGTTGTGGACCAAGCCGGCGATCGCGGTGATCGGTCTGGACGCGACTCCGGTCTCCGAGGCCAGCAACACCCTGATCCCGCGGGTGCGGGCCGAGGTCTCCCTGCGGATCGCACCCGGTGACAGCGTCGCCAACGCCCGGCAGTGCCTGCGCCGACACCTCGAGACCCATGCCCCGTGGAGTGCCCACCTGAGGCTCACGGACCGTGACGCCGGGGAGGCCACCCGGATCGACGCGCAGGGCCCCGCCTACGAGGCGGCGCGGGCCGCCTTCCGAGAGGCGTGGGACGGCGTCGAACCGGTCGACATGGGGGTGGGCGGCTCGATCCCGTTCATCCAGTCGTTCCGCGAGGCGTTCCCGGACGCCTCGGTGCTGGTCACCGGCGTGGAGGACCCCGACACCCGGGCTCACGGGGCCAACGAGGGCCTGCATCTGAGTGAGTTCGAGCGGGTGTGCCGGGCGGAGACCCTGCTGCTGCGCAACCTCGCCGGGCTCACCGAGCCCACGTGAGGTCGACAGCTCCTGGGGCGGCGATTCTTCTCGTGCCCCCCACCGGCCGTACACTCGTGGCGTGACGCGAGCCACGCGACCCGGCGACGGTCGTCTGACACACGACATCGATCCCCAAGACAAGGGCCCGCAGGACGCCTGCGGTGTCTTTGGGGTGTGGGCGACCGACGAAGACGTCGCCAAGCTCACCTACTTCGGGCTCTACGCGCTGCAGCACCGCGGCCAGGAGTCAGCCGGCATCGCGGTCAGCAACGGTCGCCAGATCCTGGTCTACAAGGACATGGGGCTGGTCTCCCAGGCCTTCGACGAGTCCACCCTGGAGACGCTCCAGGGGCACGTGGCCATCGGTCACACGCGGTACTCCACGACCGGGGCCAGCACCTGGCACAACGCTCAGCCGACGTTCCGGCCCACGTCGACCGGATCCATCGCGCTGGCCCACAACGGCAACCTGACCAACACCCGCGAGCTGGCCGATCGCGTCGACCACCTCGAGAGCCTCGCCGGAGAGCTGGACATCCCCTCCCGGCAGGCCAACCACCTGATCCCGACCAACGACACCGGCCTGGTGACCACGCTGCTGGCGGCCGACCCCGACCTCACGATGGAGGATGCGGCCCTCAAGCTGCTCCCCAGCCTGCAGGGCGCCTTCTCGTTCGTCTTCATGGATGAGCACACCTTGTACGCCGCCCGCGACCCCCACGGCGTCCGGCCGCTGGTGCTCGGCCGGATCGAGCGCGGCTGGGTGATCGCGAGCGAGGACTCCGCACTTGCCACTGTCGGTGCCCGGGTCGTGCGCGAGGTGGAGCCGGGAGAGCTGATCGCGATCGACGACAACGGCCTGCGCAGCCACCGGTTCGCCGAGCCGACACCGAAGGGCTGTGTCTTCGAGTACGTCTACCTCGCCCGCCCCGACGCGACCATCGCCGGTCGCAGCGTGCACGAGGCCCGGGTCGACATGGGCCGACGGCTGGCCCGGTCCTTCCCGGTCGACGCCGACCTGGTGATCCCCGTGCCGGAGTCCGGCACCCCGGCCGCCACCGGCTACGCCGAGGCATCGGGGATCCCGTTCGGCCAGGGGTTCGTCAAGAACGCCTACGTCGGTCGCACCTTCATCCAACCGAGCCAGACCCTGCGCCAGCTGGGCATCCGGCTCAAGCTCAACCCGCTGGAGCACGTGATCAAGGGCCAGCGCCTGGTCGTCGTCGACGACACGATCGTGCGCGGCAACACCCAGCGGGCACAGATCCGGATGCTCCGTGAGGCCGGAGCCCTCGAGGTCCATGTGCGGATCTCGGCGCCTCCGGTGAAGTGGCCCTGCTTCTACGGCATCGACTTCGCCACCCGCGCCGAGCTGATCGCCACCGGTCTCGGGCTCGAGGAGATCCGGGCGAGCATCGGTGCCGACAGCCTGGGCTACCTCTCCGAGGACGACATGATCGCGGCCACCGGGCAGGAGCGCTCCAGCCTGTGCCTGGCCTGCTTCGACGGCTCCTACCCGATCGACCTGCCCGACGAGGAGGTGCTCGGCAAGCACCTGCTCGAGCGGGCCCTGCCGGTCGTGGAGACCCCTCGGGAGTCGGGGCGTGACCCGCGCGACGCCGAGGGCGTCGGCGTGGGCGTGTTCACCGGTGGCGGTGGAGCTCTCGACCATCCGTGAGCGAGGCTCGACCATCCATGACCGAGGCTCGACCATCCATGACCGAGGAAAGGCACCTGCGTGAGCGCTGACCAGCCCACGACGTACGAGTCGTCCGGGGTCTCGATCGAGGCAGGTGATCGCGCCGTCGACCTGATGAAGGTCTGGGTCGACAAGGCGAGCCGCCCCGAGGTCATCGGTGGCATCGGCGGCTTCGCGGGGCTGTTCGACGCCAGTGCCCTGAAGGACTATGAGCGCCCGCTGTTGGCCACCAGCGCGGACGGCGTCGGCACCAAGGTCGCGATCGCGCAGGCGATGGACCTGCACCACACCATCGGCCACGACCTGGTGGGGATGCTGGTCGACGATCTCGTGGTGTGCGGAGCGGAGCCGCTGTTCCTCACCGACTACATCGCGACCGGGCGGGTCGTCCCCGAGCGCGTGGCCGCCATCGTGCAGGGGATCGCCGAGGCGTGCGTCCTTGCCGGGTGCGCCCTGCTCGGCGGTGAGACCGCCGAGCACCCGGGCCTGCTCGGCCCCGAGGAGTACGACCTCGCGGGCGCGACCACCGGCGTGGTCGAGGCGAACAAGGTGCTGGGTCCGGGGCGGGTCCGCCCGGGCGATGCTGTGGTGGCGATGCGCAGCAGCGGCTTGCACAGCAACGGCTACTCCCTGGTGCGCCATGTGCTCCTGGAGAAGGCCGGATGGTCACTCTCCCGGCACGTCGACGAGCTGGGTCGCACGCTGGGCGAGGAGCTGATCGAGCCCACGCGGATCTATGCCAAGCCCGTCCTCGAGCTGGCCCGGCACACCCGCACCCACGCCATGTCCCACATCACCGGCGGTGGCCTGGCGGCGAACCTCGAGCGGGTGCTGCCCGACGAGGTGATGGTCACCATCGAACGCCAGACCTGGCGCCCGCAGCCGATCTTCGACCTGGTCGCCTCCGTGGGCGGCGTCGAGCGTGAGACGTTGGAGGGCACGTTGAACTGCGGTGTGGGCATGGTCGCGATCGTCGAGCCGCAGGATGCCAACCGCGTCCTGGCCACGCTGGACAACCACGGGGTGACCGCGTGGGTCTGCGGTGAGGTGCGGTTCGCGGAGGGCTCGGAGCAGGCGGGACGAGTCGAGCTCGTCGGGGAGCACCCCCAGGGGTGAGCGGCTCAGGGCGTCGGCTCAGGGCGTCGGCTCAGGGCGTCGGGGTGCGAAGCCGTTGCGGGGCCAGGTAACCTAGCCGCACGAGACAATCCGCTGGTCAGACCGGACTCATGATCCGGCCAAATTCGCGAGGGGGTCGACCCTATGGGGCGCGGCCGAGCAAAGGCAAAGCAGACGAAGGTCGCCCGCGACCTGAAGTACCGCACGCACGAGACGGACTTCGGCGCGCTGGCGCGAGAGCTGCATGGGCACGAGGAGTCGGACGAGACCGACACCCGCGAAGAGAAGCTCGACGAGCCCGACGGGTGGTCGGACTACTCCGACCGGGAGCGTTGAGCGCCCTCGCGCCTACGCCTCACCGCTGACGCGGATCGAGCCGAGCCGGGAGACGGCCGCGATCCGGCGCTCGGCGTGCATCTCCGCCGCCCGTGCCGGTGGAACACCCTCGGCGCTGGCCGTGGCCAGGATCCGAGCCGTGGCGTCGTAGATGCCGTCGACCCGGCGCTTGGCCCGCTCGAAGGAGAACCCCTCCAGCTCGTCGGAGACCTGGATCAGCCCGCCTGCGTTGACCACGAAGTCCGGGGCGTAGACGATCCCCTTGTCGAGCAGCCGTTTGGCGATGCCGGGATGGGCGAGCTGGTTGTTGGCCGCGCCGCACACGATCCGCGCCTTCAACACCTCGAGCACCTCGTCGTCGAGCGCTCCCCCCAGCGCGCACGGGGAGTAGAGGTCCAGGTCGGAGGCGACCAGGGCATCGGTGGAGTCGACTGCCCGCACCCCGTGCTCATCGACCGCGCGTGCCACCCGGGCGGCGTCGAGGTCGCTGACCACCACGTCGGCTCCCTCCTCGACCAGGTGGCGCACCAGATGGAGCCCGACCTTCCCGATGCCGGCAACCCCGACCGTGCGTCCGGTGAGGGAGGGGCTGCCCCAGACGTGGGCCGTGGCCGCTCGCATCCCTTGCAGCAGGCCGTAGGCGGTGAGAACCGAGGAGTCGCCCGCGCCACCGTGCTCGACGGTGCGACCGGTGACGAAGCGGGACTCGCGGGCGACGATGTCCATGTCCTCGCTGTAGGTGCCGACATCGCAGGCGGTGATGTAGCGCCCGCCCAGCGACTGCACGAAGCGGCCGTAGGCACGCAGCAGCGCCTCTGACTTCAGCTGCTGGGGGTCTCCGATGATGACCGCCTTACCGCCGCCCAGGTCGAGCCCGGCTGCTGCGGCCTTGTAGGTCATGCCCCGGGCGAGGTGGAGCGCGTCGGCCAGCGCTGCGCGGTCATCGGGATAGGGGTGGAAGCGGGTGCCCCCGAGCGCGGGACCGAGCGCGGTGGAGTGCAGGGCGATGATCGCGCGAAGCCCCGAGGCCTGGTCCTGGCAGAACACGACCTGCTCGTGGCCCTCGAAGGCGTCGAAGACGCGATCTCCGGTGGGGGGAGACTCGGCGGGCCGATGGGCCTGGGGGTCGCTGGTCAGGTCGCTGGTCATGGCGCACTCCTGGTGTGTCGCGGGCCCTTGTGAGGCGTCTGGACGTCGGTCGGGTCGCGGGGGTGGTGCGACCTCGGTCACAGTCTACGGCGCGCCACGAGCGTGACAGGTGTGGCCAGAGGTGCCACATCAGGGACTGTTGGCTGCTAGGACCGGGTACTTAGGCCCAGAAGGGCACCAAAAGGGCCTGACTTCCGATTACTTACGCTTTGTCCACTGTGACGGAAACGAGTTCTGTCCTACTATGGGCCAACAGGGCCATGGCGAGGGATAACGCGATGGACCGCACGAGAGAGCATTTGGAGGCGTGAGATGACCGCGCGACCCACGGAGTCCGAGGCGCTACTGACGCCTGCCGAAGTAGCTGCGATGTTCCGAGTCGACCCCAAGACGGTGACGCGTTGGGCGAAGGCCGGCAAGCTGAGCTCGATCAGGACCCTGGGTGGCCACCGCCGCTACCGGGAGTCCGAGGTCCGTGAGCTGCTGGCGGGCATGATGCCTGCGCAGCGTCGCGGCGCCGACTTCGACTGACTGGATTCAACCGCCCGTTGCTTGGGCCGGCCGGGCGACCTCAGATCGCTCTGCCACCGCCGCAGCTGGTTGTCGTGACCGACCCCACAGGTCATCTCAGCCGACGCACGTAGTCGGCCACGCGTCGCGCATCCCGCATCCGACGGTCCCACGACGCGCCCAGCGTCAGCAGGATCGCTCCGGCGACACCTGAGACCACCCAGGCGCTCGCCTCCAGCGCCGGGGGCACGACCTCCCACAGCGCCAGCAGGGCGCCCACGACGGCACCCCACACCAGCGGAGCCGCGAGCTGGCGCTGCGCGCCCACCACGGTGAGCCCCAGGCATGCCACGGCCACCAGCAGCGCGCGCCAGGAGAGCGGGTCGTCCAGCGACCACAGCAGCGAGGGGATCAGCGCCAGGCCCAGGCCGGGGCTCCACGCGGCCAGCGTCGTGCTCTCCTCGTGCCGAGCGGTGTGCCACCACCCCACGGCGAGCAGCACGAGCGCCGAGGGCAGCGTGTAGGCCTCCACCGTGGCGACGCCGAGGTCCTCCAGACGCACCCACGAGGCCATCGCCAGGAGCAGACCACCCGCCCACGCGATGCGACGCCGGTCCGGCCGGAGAAGAGCCACGGCGGTGGTGGCCACGCCCAGCACGGTCAGGTACCCCGCCAGCCACTGCGACTCGCGCTCGAACCCCGCTGCCTCGATGCCGAGCGCCATCGACGCCACGGAGGCGGCGACGGCGCCGACCTCCACTCCCAGGATCCCGCGGAGGCTCCCCACGGCTCCTCGTGCGATGACGACCGCGGCCGACAGCAGCAGCACCGTCAGCGCCGTCCAGACCTCGGGCCAGCCGAGCCGGGTGGCGCCGGCCCAGGTCGCCCCCGCCAGCAGGGGGACGATGAAGCCACCACTGACAGCGCTGAGCACCGGGCGGCCGCGGCGGTGCTCCACAGCCGCGACCACGAGCAGGGTCGAGCAGGAGGCGAGTGTCAGCACCTCGTCGTACGCCGCGACGTAGATCGTCGCAGCACCCAGCACACCGATGGCGCCGGGCCAGACCATCGAGGCGGTGCGCAGGGCCACCACCGAGGCGACCACGGCCCAGATGAGCAACCAGCAGACCACGGACCAGACCGGGGACCCGCTCATCAGCAGCGCACCCGCGACGGCCAGCGCGGTCGGCGCGCCCACGACGGCGACTCCGTCGCGGTCGAACCCGTCCCGTTCGAACCAGTGGCGCGAGATCACCACCAGGGCGAGGAAGAGGACCAGGACCGCCGACGGCAACAACCAGGCCGGACCCCACGTGGAGATGTCCCAGGTCGAGGCCACGGAACCACCGGCTGTGCCCGCCCACATCTGCGACCAGGCCTCGGACGCCGCGGCGGCTGCCGCCACCGAGAGCGGCGTCACCAGCACACTGAGAGTCACCGCAGCCACGACGCCGAGGGGAAGGACCGTCGCCCGCCAGTGACCGAGCGCGAGCCAGCCCGCCGAGGCGAGGAGCAGGACGCCGATCGCCACCATGACGCGGGTCGTGGGGCCCTCGTCGAACGATGCGGCAGTGACCGCCACCGACCACGGAAGCAGTGCGACGGAGAGCAGCCCGGCACGCACGCCCTGGGCAAGACCGCGGTGGAGCAGCGGCGCGGCCGCCAGGGCGCCGGCCAGCGCCAGCTCGAGCCCGGCCCCGTCCGGCCACAGGGCGGCCACCGTGAGCCCATCCTCCAGCCGCGCGAGCGCGGCCAGCACCAGGGCTGACCAGCACAGCGCAGCCACCCCGGCGTGCCCGATCGCAGCCATGGCCATCGAACGCGGTGCCCCCTCGGTCCCGCGTATCCGCCACGAGATCGCTGCCGCCGCCAGGGCCACGGATGTCGCCAGCGCCAGTCGCTGACCCAGGGTCCCGTCAGGAAGCGCCGCCAGGCCCAGTGCACCGACGGCGACCCCCAGGACGGCACCGCCCTCTCCGGTGAGCAGTCCGCGCGTCCGGGTCCGTCTGACGACCACGGTGGCCCCGCTGCCGGCGAGCAGCAGGACGACGCCCAGGGTCACGGTGAGTCCTGCGTCGGAGACATCCCCCAGCCACCCGGAGGCGTTCGCCCCGAGCACGTCCAGGGCCAGGAGCCCCAGGGCCACAGCCCCCAAGGACTCCGAGGTGGCTCGTAGCCCTCGGGAGCCGGCCGCGTAGGACCCCACCCCCGCCATGGTCGTGAGCACGACCAGGACGATGGTGCGACCGACGACGCCGAGCAGCTCCCAGGCGAACGGCAGGAACAGCGCCCCGGCGACGAGGACGCAGAGCGCGCCCAGCGACAGCAGCACCCCGGGCACGGTGGCCAGGCGCGGTCCCTTCCTGGGTGGCGCGGTCCCCGCGGCGACTCCGGGGGACTGGCCGGCGGTGGGCATCGCGGGCACCGCGGGCAGGGGACCGGGCGCAGCCGCAGCTTGGCTGCCGGCGCGGATCTGGGCGATCATCTGGTCGGCGCGGGAGAGCAGCGCGAACAGCGCCGTGCCGGGTTCTCCGCGAAGGTCCAGGGAGCAAGCAGGGCACACCGGTGCGTCGCTGCGCAGCTCGTTGCGGCAGGACGGGCACCGGCGGGGGTCGGCCAAGATGGTCACGGGTCCATCCAGCCACACTCGGGTGGCAGTGCACATCAGCCGCGCCACCTGGTCGATGTGAGTACTCCTACTCAGGCGAGCACTACCCTGACGACGGACCGGGTGAGGGGGCGAGCAGATGGTGGAGACGAGGATCGGCGATGTCGGCCGGGTGGCCTGGCTGCCGAGCCGCAGGGCGGGCGCCTGGGTCGTGCTGGGCTTCTGGCTGGCCGTCGTGGCCTTCGCGTTCGTGCCCTCGGGCAAGCTGGCCGGAGCCCAGGAGAACGACAACTCGACCTGGTTGCCGGCCGGCGCGGAGTCCACCGAGGTGCTGGAGCGGATGGAGCCGTTCCAGTCGCCCGACGAGATTCCGGCCCTGGTGGTCTTCGAGCGGACGGGCGGACTCTCCCGCACCGACTCCGCGCAGGTGAAGGCACTGACCCAGGAGATCGCCGATCTCGAGCTGGTCTCCCGGGCCCCGCTGGGCCCCTTCCCCTCCGATGACGGCGAGGCGCTGCAGCTGGTCGTCCCGATCGATCCCGGTGAGGGCGGGTGGGAGTCGTTGGCCGAGGTGGCCGGCGAGATCGACGAGGTGCTCCTCGCCACCCCGGCCGGGGTCGACTCCTTCGTGACCGGCCCGGCCGGCTATGCCGCGGAGTCCGCGAAGGTCTTCGAGGGCATCGACGGGCGGCTGCTCGGGATGGCCGCCTCGGTGGTGATCGTGATCCTGCTCCTCACCTATCGCAGTCCGGTGCTGTGGATCCTGCCGATGTTCTCCGCGGGTGTGGCGCTGGTCGTCGCCCAGGCGGTGGTCTACCTCGCGGCGGAGTACGCCGGTCTCACCGTCAATGCCCAGGCCTACAGCATCCTGACGGTGCTGGTCTTCGGCGCGGGAGCGGACTACGCACTGTTGCTGGTCGCGCGCTACCGCGAGGAGCTGCGTCGCCATGAGGACCGTCACGAGGCGATGGCGTTCGCGCTGCACCGGGCGGGCCCGGCGATCTGGGCCTCGGGGTCGACGGTCATCGGCGGTCTGCTGTGCCTGCTGCTCGCCGTCACGGCCTCCACGCGCGGGATGGGCCCGGTCGCCGCGATCGGCATCGCGGTCGTGCTGCTGGTGATGTTGTCGCTGTTGCCGGCGCTGCTGGTGATCCTCGGTCGCTGGGTCTTCTGGCCGATCCGGCCCCGGTACGGCACCCCGGATCCGGCGCAGACCGGGATCTGGGCCCGCGTCGGGAGCCGGATCGCTGGTCGGCCCCGCGCCACCTGGATGGTGACCGCCCTGTTGCTGCTGGTGGCGGCAGGCTTCTCCGTCACGCTCGACGCCGATGGTCTGCGCCAGTCCGAGCAGTACTACGGCAAGCCGCAACCGGTGCTGGGGGAAGAAGCGCTCAACCGGCACTTCCCGGCAGGTTCGGGGCAGCCGGTCGACGTGGTGGCCGACCCGGCAAGGGCGGCGGAGGTCTCCGACGTGGTGGCTGCGGTCCCCGGCATCGATCAGGTCCAGAAGCCGCAGGTGCTCGACGGCGTTGCGTGGATCGCCGCGACGTTGGAGATGTCGCCTGACACCGAGCGGGCGCGCGACACGGTGCGTCTGGTGCGCGAACGTGTTCACCAGGTGCCGGGTGCCGACGCCCAGGCCGGCGGTGGGACCGCGATCTTCATGGACATCCTGGACGCCTCCCACACCGACAACCTGCGAGTGATCCCGGCGATCCTGCTCGTCGTCCTGATGATCCTGATCGTCCTGCTCCGGGCACTGGTGGCGCCGGTGGTCCTCATCGCGACGGTGGTGCTCTCGTTCTTCGCCGCGCTGGGACTGAGTGCCATCCTGTTCGAGATCCTCGGGTTCGCCGGGGAGGATCCGTCGCTGCCACTGTTCGTCTTCGTCTTCCTGGTGGCGCTGGGCATCGACTACAACATCTTCTTGATGACCCGGGTCTTCGAGGAGGCCAAGGAGATCGGGGCGCGTCGTGGCGCCCTCGAGGGTCTGACGTCCACCGGTGGCGTCATCACCTCCGCCGGACTGGTGCTGGCAGGCACCTTCCTCTCGCTGGCCACGCTGCCGGTGGTGCCGTTCGCGCAGATCGGGATGGCGGTCGCGCTCGGCGTCCTGCTGGACACCATCGTGGTCCGCGCGGTCCTGGTCACGGCGCTGAACCTGGACCTGGGCAAGCAGATGTGGTGGCCGGCGAGGTGGGCGAGGGACGACGAGGAGCTGGCGGCCACGGCCGAGTCCCAGCACACGCTCAGTAGTGTTTAGAACATCCCTTAACTTGAACGAAGTTCAGGTATGGTCTGAACATGTTCGCACTCATCGGGGACCTCGTCGGGTCCCGCCGGCTCGCCGATCGCTCGGCCACCCACCGACGCCTCGTGGAGGTGCTGGCGCAGGTCGATGCCGCCGAGCCTGGGCTGCAGGCGCTCGAGGTGACCGTCGGCGACGAGTTCCAAGGCATGTACGGCGACCCGCACAGCGCGGCGCGGGTCGCCCTCCTGGTGCGCCTGGCCGTGCTGCCCGACGCGGACGTCCGGGTCGGGATCGGCGAGGGAGAAGCGACCGTGCTGGATGAGGCACGCCACCCACCGGTCCAGGACGGCCCGGCCTGGTGGGCCGCCCGCGAGGCCCTCGAGATCATGGGGTCGCCACGTCGCGGTGCGTTGCGCACCTGGTTTGTCGGTGCCGGCAGCGAGACTGTCAACGCTCGGTTGGTGTGTCGCGACGCCTTGGTCGATCGGCTCAACGACCGAAGCCGCCGAATGCTGGCGTTGGCCCTGAGCGGGCACTCCCAGCGCGACATCGCGGCCGTGGAGTCGGTCAGCAAGTCGGCGGTGTCCCAGGCGTTCGCGCGCGGCGTCGGCGCGCTGCGTGAGTCCGAGGAGCTGATGCGTGAGAGGAGGTGAGCCGCGATGACCGCACTGGGCTGTTGGCTGGTCGTCGTCGGTGTGTGCGACCTGGTGCGGGTTGCCCGAGACGCCACGCCGGGTCGACGACGGCTCCTGCTGCTCGCGCTCGGTGCCTGCCTTCTGCTCACCGCTTCGATCGCGCTGAGCGTGCCCTGGTGGCTGACGGTCCTGTGGGTGCTCGCGCTCGCACTCTGGGTGCTGGGCAGTGCGGTCGCGCTGGTCGGCCATGGTGTCGTCCCCCGCGTCGTCGCCTTCGCCGGTATCTGCCTCGGGGCGTCGGTGTCCCTGCTGGCCGGGGATCTGGTCGATGCGCCGAGTCGGGTGGCTCCGGGGCCGCTGGGCGACGTGGACGCGGAGAATCTGGTGCTGGCGGTCGGCGTGCTGCTGGTGCAGCTCTCGACGGTCAACGTCCTGGTCCGGCTGGTCCTGGATGCCGTCGGCGTACCGGCCAGCGACAACGAGAAGTCCCTGAAGGGCGGTCGCCTTCTGGGACCGATGGAGCGGCTGATGATCGTCGGGTTCGGGATGGCAGGGGAGCTGACCGCCGCCGGGTTGGTGGTGGCTGCCAAGGGCCTGCTGCGCTTCCCTGAGCTGCAACGAGGCGCCCGCACCGGCCCCACCGACCTCACCGAGTACTTCCTCATCGGCTCGTTCGCCAGCTGGCTGCTGGCGCTGGGCGGGGTGGCGCTGCTGCAGCTGTGAGGTCCAGGTGGAGGCTTCACCTCGCGGGAGTTCAGCGATGCGCTGCACTCCCGTGCAGACAGATCGACCGCGGGCCCGGTGAGGACTCCGCGGTCGATCGTGAGGGTGGCCAGGGGCGGGGTCGAACCGCCGACCTACCGATTTTCAGTCGGTCGCTCGTACCAACTGAGCTACCTGGCCAGGCCAGAGGTGTGACCTCCGGGCCAGCGACCCCGACGGGACTCGAACCCGCGGCCTCCGCCGTGACAGGGCGGCGCGCTAACCAACTGCGCTACGGGGCCTGGTGGATATCGCTCCAGAGGAGCAACGGAGGAACTCTAACAGCCTTGCTCGCACGCTCCGAATCGGCTCTGGACCCTCGCCGGAGAGGCCGTGTCAGGCGTTCTGGTGCACCCGACGACAGGGCCCGACGCCGTCACCACAGCCCCTGCGTCGTCGCGGAAGTCTGCACTCACCGGATGGGTGCGGGCATCGCCGATCCCTGCCGACGGTGCTCTGGTACCCCCAACGGGATTCGAACCCGTGCTACCGCCGTGAAAGGGCGGGGTCCTAGGCCGCTAGACGATGGGGGCCAGTCCCCGTGGGGACCGCGGCCATCCTAGACGAGTCGGTCCACGCCCCTGCACGCTGCAGCCCGGGCACAATGGGCCTCATGGTCGTGATGGATCGGTCACGGTTCGAGGAGCTGGTCGCCGATGCGCTGGACTCGGTCCCCGAGGAGCTCGCCGACCTGATCGACAACTGCGTGATGCTGGTCGAGGACGACCCGCCGCGCGATGACCCGCACCTGCTGGGGTTCTACGACGGCGTGCCCCTCACCGAGCGGGACGGCGCCTACTCCTTCCGGGTGCCTGACCGGATCACGATCTACCGGAACCCGACGCTGGCCATGTGCGAGGACGAGGCGGACGTGGTCGAGCAGGTCCGGATCACCGTGGTGCACGAGATCGCCCACCACTTCGGCATCGACGACGCGACGCTGCACGACCTCGGGTGGGCCTAGGTGGGATCGATCCTCGCTAGCGTCGCAGCAGGGTGTCCTTGGTCTCCTGAGCCTGGTGGATCGCACGCTGCGGCCCTCGGACGCGTCGGATCTTGCGGAAACCGACGAAGCCCAGGAGGCCGGCGACGGCGACGTAGAGCGCGAAGACCAGCAGGAAGCACCAGACCAGGGCGAGCCCGGTCAGGTTGATCAGGTACGCCAGCCCGACCGAGCCCATGATCACCGCCAGTAGTAGCAGGAAGGCCGCTGCCGCGAACAGCGCGACGCTCAGGCCACCGACCTTGACGTTGATCTTCAGCTCCGACTTCGCCAGCGCGATCTCCTGCTTGATCAGCTGGGACGTGTCGCGCTGCACAGCGGCGATGAGCTCCCCCACGGAGGGTTCCTCGACTCCGGAGGGGTTGTCACGAGTGAGCGGTGCGTGGTCGGGCATGCGGTCTCTCCTTGATCGCTGGCAGTCGGCAGCCTACCCAGGGTCCGCCCGCCGGCTCAGGACCGCTCCGGCAGCTTCGCCGCGCGTTTCTTGCTGCGCTTGCGCAGGAGGGCCGCCGCCATGGAGGCGGAGATCACCGATCCCAGCAGCACCGCGGTCTTGGCGGCCTCCCCTTCGTCGCCTTCGAAGGAGAGGTCGGCGACGAGCAGTGCGACGGTGAACCCGACCCCGGCCAGCAGCGCCAGCCCGGCGAGGTCACGCCACGCGATCTCCTCACTGATCTCGGCTCTGGTGAAGCGCACCACCAGCATCGAGCCCAGCATCACACCGATCGGCTTGCCCACCACGAGTCCCAGGAGTACGCCGAGCACGACCGGGTCGCTGAAGAAGGCCGCCGCACCACCGTCGGCGCCGATGGTGACCCCGGCGGACATCAGTGCGAAGAACGGCACGGCGACCCCGACGGAGTAGGGGGTCAATGTGTATTCGAGACGCTCCGCTGGGGAGTGCTCCTCCCCTTCGTCCGGAATGACGCGGGTGAGCAGACCCATCGCGACTCCTGCGATGGTCGCGTGAATACCGCTCTGGTACATGGACCACCAGATCGCGATCGACAGCGGGAGGTACCACATCCACGACTCACCGCGGTACCACTGCAGCAGGGCGAAGACCCCCAGCAGGACGACGGCTGCCAACAGCCACAGCAGGTCGAGGGAGGAGGTGTAGAAGGCCGCGATGATGATGATGACGATCAGGTCGTCCACCACCGCCAGCGTGAGCAGGAAGGCGCGCAGCTGTGAGGGGAGCGAGCTGCCGACCACCGCGAGCACGGCCAGCGCGAAGGCGATGTCCGTCGCCGACGGGATCGCCCACCCGCGCAGCGCTCCTTCTCCCAAGCCGGGCACGACCCCTGCGTTGAGGGTCACGTAGATCAGCGAGGGCACCAGGACGCCGCAGATGGCGGCGACCACGGGGACCGCCGCGTCTGCCGGGCGCCGCAGCGAGCCCACCAGGAACTCACGCTTGAGCTCGACTCCGGCCAGGTAGAAGAAGAGCGTCAGCGCGCCGTCCGCAGCCCAGTGCTCCACATCGAGCGGGCCGAGCTGGTAGTGCAGGACCGCCTCGTAGGCATCGCCCCACGGGGAGTTCGCCCAGAGCACCGCAATGACGGCTGCTGACAGGACGACGGCACCGCCCACGGTCTCCTGCCGCAACAGGCGACCGAGGAAGGTCTCCTCATCGCCTCGCAGCGCGGAGAAGATCTTCGGCTTCGGCCCGGATTCAGGACCGGTTGGTCGTCCAACAGTCACGGCTTCCTTTCGGGTCGTCAGACCGGATGACGGTTGCCACCGCCGCCGACCAGACTTCCCGGCGCACCTGACCGGCAGCCTATCGGCTGCTACTCGTCTCCCGCCTTGTCCCCGCTCATGCCCTCGGTGATGAGGTCCATGACCGAGCTGTCGGCCAGAGTCGTGACGTCGCCGACCTCGCGGTGCTCGGCCACGTCGCGCAGCAGGCGCCGCATGATCTTGCCCGAACGGGTCTTGGGCAGCTCGGGCACGATCATGATCTGGCGAGGCTTGGCGATGGCGCCGATCTCCTTGCGCACGTGCTTGCGCAGCTCCTCGACCATCTCGCCGCCCTCGTCCTGCTGGTCTGCCTCGTTCGCGAACTCCTCGCGCAGGATCACGAAGGCGCAGACTGCCTGGCCGGTGTCCTCGTCCTTCGCGCCCACGACCGCGGCCTCAGCGACCTTCGGGTGGGACACCAGCGCCGACTCGATCTCGGTGGTCGAGAGGCGGTGGCCGGAGACGTTCATGACGTCGTCGACCCGGCCGAGCACCCAGATGTGGCCGTCCTCGTCCTTCTTCGCCCCGTCACCGGCGAAGTAGGTCTTCTTGTCCCACCGTGACCAGTACGTCTCCTTGAACCGTTCGTCGTCGCCCCACAGGGTCCGCAACATGGCAGGCCAGGGCTCGGTGAGCACCAGGTAGCCGCCGGAACCGTCGGGCACGGACTCACCCTCCTCGTTCACCACGTCGGCGGTGATCCCCGGGAGGGGGGTCATGGCAGAGCCGGGCTTGCCGGCGGTGACGCCCGGAAGGGGGCTGATCATGATCTGACCGGTCTCGGTCTGCCACCAGGTGTCGACCACCGGGCACCGCTCGGCACCGATCACCTCGCGGTACCAGATGTATGCCTCGGGGTTGATCGGCTCACCCACCGAGCCGAGCAACCGGATGCTCGACAGGTCCCGCGCGTCGGGAATCTTGCGACCCTGCTTCATGAAGGAGCGGATCGCAGTGGGGGCGGTGTAGAAGATCGTGACCTTGTACTCCTCCACGATCTGCCACCAGCGACCACGCTCGGGGGAGTCGGGCGTGCCTTCGTAGATCACCTGGGTGGCGCCGTTGGCCAGCGGACCGTAGGCCATGTAGGAGTGACCGGTCACCCAGCCGACGTCGGCGGTGCACCAGAAGACGTCGGTCTCCGGCTTGAGGTCGAAGACCGCCCAGGAGGTCCAGGAGGTCCCGGTGAGGTAGCCGCCGGTGGTGTGCAGGATCCCCTTCGGCTTGCCGGTGGTGCCGGAGGTGTACATGACGTAGAGCGGTGTCTCCGCGTCGAAGAACTCGCACTCGTGCTCGGTCGATGCCTGCTCCACGACCTCGTGCCACCACAGGTCGCGCTCGTCGTCCCAGTCGACGTCCTGACCGGTACGCCGCACCACCAGCACCTTCTCGACCAGCCCGTCGCGCTCGGAGTGGACCTTCGCGACCGCCTCGTCGACCGCCGGCTTCAGAGACGAGGGCTCACCGCGGCGGAAGCCGCCGTCGGCGGTGACGACCACCTTGGCCTCGCAGTCCAGCACCCGCGAGGCGAGCGCGTCAGAGGAGAAGCCCCCGAAGACCACGGTGTGGATCGCGCCGAGTCGCGCGCACGCCAGCATCGCGATCACCACCTCGGGGATCATCGACATGTAGATCGCGACCCGGTCACCGGTGCCCACGCCCAGGTCACTCAGGGCGTTGGCCGCACGGCACACCTCGTCCTTGAGGTCGGCGTAGGTGATCGTGCGCTTGTCGTCGGTCGGTTCACCGACCCAGTGGAACGCCACCCGGTCACCGTTGCCGGCCTCCACGTGTCGGTCGACGCAGTTGTAGGCGGCGTTGAGCTTCCCGCCCACGAACCACTTCGCGAAGGGAGGGTTCGACCAGTCCAGCGCCTGGTCCCACCGCTCGGCCCAGTCGAGCCGCTCGGCTGCCTTCTCCCAGAAGGCCACAGGGTCCTTGGCGGCCTCCTCGTAGACGGCCTGGGTCACGTTGGCCTGCGCGGCGAACTCCTCCGACGGGGGGAAGGTGCGCTCCTCGCGGGAGAGGTTGGACAGGGTCTCCGACTGCTCTGACATCGTGCTCCTCATCGACGGCTGGGTTGCACCGGTGGTGTGACCTGGCTCTCTTTCGTCACCATAGCCACGGGTCGGGGTGTCAAACAGGGGCGGGTGAGGCCCTCCCTAGGGTGTCCACCATGCAGCCGACCGATGAGCACCAGCCCGCGACAGGCGCGACGCCGGGCACCGTCTACTTCCTCGAGCAGGGGGATGCCGCGGAGCTCGCCTCGGCGCTCACCGCCGAGGGGTACCAGGTGGACGAGGGACCCTGCGAGGGGCCGGGACGCGCCCGGTGGGCGCTCCAGGTCATCCCCGACGACGACGGCCTGGTCGCCATGGTCGACGTGTACGGCGGGTGGTTGCGCGAGGAGGCCTGAGCCCCGCCGCGGTCGGGCGCCCCCGTCGGTCGAGCTCGTCGAGACCACGCCGCGCTAGCGGAAGTCGATCAGGGTGGTGGCCGGGTCGTCCTCGGCCTCGCGCTGCGAGCGCTGGGTCTCGCGCAGCGCCTGGGCGGCCTCGGTCAGGTCGCGACTGTGCTCGGGCTCATCGATCAGCCCCCGCGGCCTGACGACAGCTCGGTAGCAGTGGGTGATGTAGGGCAGCAGCAGCCCGTCGGGTCCCCGGTCGTACTGGTCGAAGAGGTCGTCGACCTTGCTCAGCACCCGGTCGCGGGCCATGGGGTCCATGACCGCGAGGTTGGACCTGGAGGTCACCAGGTCACGCAGCTCCGCCTTGCGCAACGGCTGCCAGTGGCGGAAGGTCTCCTGCTCGACGTAGCCGAACAGGCCGGAGTTGACCAGGGTGTCGGTCGGGTCCTCCTCCGGGCCGCTGCGCCCGACGATCTCGCCGAGCTTGCGCACCCACGGCACGCGCTCGTCGCGTAGGTTCCAGACCAGTGCGACCCGACCCTCCGGCTTCAGCACGCGGGCGATCTCACGCAGCGCGCTCTCGGCATCGAACCAGTGGAAGGCCTGAGCTGCGACGACGGTGTCGACGCTGCGGGTGGCCGCGGGGATCTGCTCCGCCGGTGCGGTCGCCACCCGCGTCTCGGGGCGGCGCAGCAGGAGGTGGGCGAGCATCTCCTCCAACGGGTCGGTGGCCAGCACGTCGTGACCCAGGTCCAGGAGCACGTCGGTGAGCTTGCCGGTGCCGGCACCGAGCTCGACCAGTGTCGAGGCGCGCTTGCCGACCAGCCACTCCACCGCTTCGCGGGGATAGGACGGGCGTGCTCTGTCGTAGGTGTCGGCGACAGCTCCGAAAGACAGCGCGGGGTCGGAGCCCGAGCTGCGCTGGGGGCGGTCACCGCCGGAGGCGGCGGGGGGACGGTGCGGGTGCGCGGTGTGGTCCATGTCGCGGCTCAATCTACCTCGCCGGTAGCCTTTGTTGCCGTGCCGAGTGCTGGTGATTCCGATCGGTCGACGGCACCGCCGTCGCCGCCGAGCCCGTCGATGCCCTCCGTGGTGACGCAGCTGGCGGCTCTCGAGGGAGTCGCCTCGGCGATGGCTGCGAGTCGGGACGGCATCGATGCGCTCCTGCGCGACCGCGGGCTGCGCCGCACCCCGCCCGACCTGACCACTGAGTCGCTGTTGCGCGGGGCGGTCGCGAGCGCGCAGCTGGCAGGCTCGCGCTCCACCGACGAGGACGTCCGCGCCGGCCGGCTCGACGAGATGGCGTCGTCGGCGGTGCGGGTCACCACCGACCTGCTCGCGCTGGTGCCGGTGATGCGCCACTCCCCGCAGCGGGTGGTCACCCGGCTGCACATCCTTGCCGCCAAGGGTCAGGTTCCCGCCGAGGAGCTCGGTCGTCCCCGGCCCGGAGTGGACACCGAGCGACTGGCCGGGTGGGCCCGGATGCTCGTGGACCGCTCGTCGGTCTCGGCGCTGGTTCTCGCTGCGGTGGCCCACGCCGAGCTCCGGGCGATCGCGCCGTTCGGGGTCTACGACGGGGTGATCGCTCGCGCGGTGGAGCGGCTGGTGCTGGTGAGCAGGGGAGTGGACCCGACGTCACTCACGGTGCCCGAGGCCGGGCACCTCGCGTACGCGAAGCCCTACGAGTCCGCGCTGGCGGGCTACGTGAGCGACGGGCAGCGTGGGGCTCACGCCTGGCTCCTGTACGCCGCGGACGCCTACGCGGCGGGCGCCGAGGCGAGTCCACTCAGCGGCACGCCGCCTCGATCCTGACCCCGACATGCAAGCGGCACTCCGTCGCCGGAGTGCCGCTGCTGACACCGGGGACCTGGCTACCAGGCGTGCACCTGTCGTTGTCGCCACTGGATGAGACTCCGGGGTCGACTTCCCTCAAGAAGGGCGGTCACCGCGTGGGTACCAGTCCTCGGTGTTCGGTTGTAAGTCCTTTGTACGCCGCGGTTCAGGCTGCGACAAGAGGTGTCTCGACCAGGGTTGACGCGGTCCCCTTCACCGAGTACACGGCCCGGATATCAGGGGTTGTGCCCACGGTCAGAGGGCGGCGTGCTCGAGCCGTCGGCGCAGGTTGAGATAGATCGCGCCTCCCACGACCACGGCGGTTCCCACGCCCAGAGCCGCCATGGTGGAGAGGCTGCTGGGGAGTCTCATCCGGGATCCGAGGGTCACGGGCCGGTTGAACTCCAGGACCGGCCAACCACGTTGCGCCGCGACTCGGCGCAGCTCCTTGTCGGGGTTGACCGCGTGGGGATGACCGACCGCCTCGAGCATCTGGGCGTCGGTGATGGAGTCCGAGTAGGCGTAGCTGCGGGTCAGGTCGTAGCCGCGTCGCTTGGCGAGCTGCTGGATCGCAGTGGCCTTGTTCTCGGCGTAGGCGTAGTACTCGACCTTGCCGGTGTAGAGGCCGTTCTCGATCTCCAGCCGGCTGGCGATGACGTCGTCGGCTCCGAGCAGGTGACCGATCGGCTCGACCATCTCCGAACCAGAGGCCGAGACGATGATGACGTCACGCCCGGCCAGGTGGTGGTCCTCGATCAGTGTCACGGCCTCGTCGTAGACCAGGGGGTCGACGATGTTGTGCAGGGTCTCCGCGACGATCTCGCGCACGCTGTCCACCGGCCATCCGGTGACCATCTGGGAGAGGAAGGCGCGCATCTTCTCCATCTGGTCGTGGTCGGCGCCGCCGATCATGAACATGAACTGTGCGTAGGCGCTGCGCAGCACGAAGCGGCGGTTGATCAGCCCACCGGCGTAGAACGACTTGCTGAACGCCAGGGCGCTGGACTTGGCGATGATGGTCTTGTCCAGGTCGAAGAACGCCGCGGGTCGGCCGATGCGCCGCGGGCGCAAGGGCCCACGGGGAACGGCTGGCGAGTCATCCACCCTTCCAGTGTGCCTGGCTGCCGGGCGGACGTGACCACTTCCGCCACACCCCTGCGATGCAGCTCGTGCTCGAGATCCGGCGGAAGCGTGGGCAAAATCCGCACATTGGTGGGGTCCACCTCCCGCGTGGTCGATTGGGTCGGATACCGACGGTTCGCTACGATGAATTACCAGCATCACCCCCGCTGAGCTCGCCCAGGTCGATTCCCCCCAGACTTGGGCGACGTGAGCCCCTGGCTGTCCCCCCTCGCCAGGGGCTCACTCGTTTTTCCGCCCCGACCGAGCGAGGGACGTCGGGCCGGTTTCCGCCCCCTCAGCGCACGACTCACGGCTTGTCCACAGGCGGCGTCGCGGTGTCCCGCAGCACCGGGGCCACCGGGCGAGGCTGCCTCCCATGTCCACTCCCGTCAGTGATCCTGCCCAGCTCCACGACGCGCCTGCGGGGCTTCGAGCGATCCTGGTCACTCGTGACCCCGTGCTGCGGGGGGAGGCCGCACGGCTGGCTGCCGGTGCCGGTTGCCCACTCGAGGTGTGCCAGGACATCTCGCAGCTGCGACGGGAGTGGCACCGCGGTGGCGCCGTGCTCCTCGGCAGCGAGCTGCTGGGAGAGCTGAGGGCCGCCACCTTGCCCCGCCGGTCCGAGGTCCACGTCCTAGGTGCTGCTCCACTCGGTGCCGCCGACCTGCGACTGGCGCTGGAGCTGGGCGCGTGCGGCGTGATGGAGCTCCCGGCCGATGCCTCGAAGCTCGCCGCACTGCTCGGAGATCTCGGCGACGACGAGGCGCGCCCGGGCACCGTGGTGGGCATCGTCGGGGGTGCCGGTGGGGTCGGTGCATCGGTGCTCACGATCGCCCTGGCCGCGGTGGCGACAGGTCACATGAGGGCGCTGGCTGTGGACCTGGACCCTCGGGGCGCCGGGCTGGAGGTGCTCGCTGGGGTGTCGGAGGCCCAGTCGCCGAGCTGGGAGTCCTTGAGCTCGGCCCACGGGCGACTGAACGGGCGTGCGCTGCGCGCCGCCCTGTCCACCACCGGGGAGCCCCCGGTCCTGGGGTGGGGAGCCACGGGCTCCCGGGTGCCGCCGCCGATCGAGGTGGTCGTGGAGTCTCTGGCCGCAGCCCGGCGCGGGCACGACTGGACCTTCGTGGACAGCAGGTCGCCCGATGTCTGGTCCAGCTGTGAGGCCCTGGTCGTTCTCGTGGCCGGGTCGGTGCACGGGGTGGCGGCCGCGGTGCGCACCTGTCGTGACCTCCCCTCGGGGTTGCCGGTGGGCGTGGCGGTCCGGTCGCGACGCCACGACCGCTGGGCTCACGACGTGGCGCGGGGCCTCGGACTCCCCTTGTGGACGGTCGTGACCCAGCAGCGCTCCCTCGACGAACACCTGTCGGCCGGGCTCGGACCGGTACGACGAAGCCGGTCGGCGTTGCGCCGCGCGGCGACCGACATCCTGCGGGAGCTGTCCGACCGATGAGCAGCGGATGGGGCTCGGCGTCCCGCAGCGGTGGTGCAGACCCACTGCTGATCGAACGCGTCCGCACCCGGTTGGCGCGCGACCTCGACGACGGTGGCGCCCTGGCCCCGGAGCGGGTGGCCATGGCGCTGCGAGAGGAGGGGCGTCCGGTGGGTGACGCCACGGCGGTCGCCGTGCTCGACTCCCTCAGGCTGGACGTCGTGGGCGCCGGACCCCTGCAGGAGCTGCTCGAGCTGGACGGCGTCACCGACGTTCTGGTCAACGGTCCCGACGCGGTCTATGTCGAGCGCGGGGCCGGGCTGGAGCTCACCGGCGTGCGGTTCCCCGACGAAGAGTCCGTGCGTCGGCTGGCACAACGTCTCGCGGGCCGCGCAGGTCGACGCCTGGACGATGCGGCACCCTACGTCGACCTGAGGCTGGGCGACGGCACGCGCTTCCACGCCGTGCTCGCACCGCTCGCCCGCCCCGGGTCGGTCATCTCGTTGCGAGTCCCTCGTCGTCGCGTGCTGGCGCTGGATGACCTGGTCGAGTCCGGTTCGTTGCCCGTCGCGGCAGCCGACCTGTTGCGTGAGCTGGTGGTGCGACGGCTGGCCTTCCTGGTCAGTGGCGGCACGGGGTCGGGCAAGACGACCCTGCTCGACGCCTTGCTGTCGTGCCTTCCGGAGTCCGAGCGGCTGGTGATCGTCGAGGACACCTCGGAGCTGCGCCCGGCCCACAGCCACACGGTCGCCCTCGAGGCGCGTCCGGCCAACGTGGAGGGATCCGGGGCGGTCGACCTGCGGACGCTGGTGCGGCAGGCGCTGCGGATGCGGCCGGATCGGTTGGTGGTCGGAGAGGTCCGCGGCGACGAGGTCGTCGACCTCCTGGCCGCCCTCAACACCGGCCACCGTGGCGGGTGCGCCACGGTCCACGCCAACTCCGCGGTGGACGTGATCAGCCGGATCGAGGGGTTGGCGCTGGCGGCGGGACTTCCGTCGGAGGCAGCGCACGCGCAGCTGGCGGCCGGCGTCGAGGTGGTCGTTCACTGCGGTCGTGACCCGCGGGGTCGGCGGCAGGTGGAACAGATCGCCGTGCTCGAACGACGCGCTCAGGTGTGTGTCGCCACCCCCGCCGTCGTGTGCCAACAGGGTGTGGTGCAGGAGGGGCCGGCCGCTGCCCATCTGGCCGAGCTGCTGCGCGAGACGGACCGATGACCGCCTCTCGCCCCGCGTGGTCGGTGGGAACCACCGCCGTGGTGTGTGCCGGCACGGCGCTCGGGCTGGCCCTGCTGCTCGACGTGGCGCTGTTGCTCGCCCCACCCGTGGCGACCATTGCCTGGGCCGTGGCGGTGCTGCTCCAGCGCAGACGGCGCAGCCTGGCCGGGCAGGAGCGGCGGGAGAAGGTCATGGACTCGGTCGAGGCGATGCTCGGCGAGCTCGCTGCGGGGCAACCGCCCGGCCGGGCGCTGGAGCGCGCCGCCGAGATCTGGCCCGAGCTGGCCCCGGCATCGGTCGCCCATCGCCTGGGAGCCGACGTGCCCGCGCAGATCCGAGAGGTGGCGCAGCTGCCCGGAGCGCGAAGCGTGGAGCAGGTCGCTGCTGCGTGGGAGCTCTGCGGCACCAGTGGCGCCAGCCTCGGTCACGCCCTCGAGCAGGTCCTGGACACGGTGCGCGCGGACCACGACGTGCTGCTGGCGGTCTCTGCGGAGCTCGCGGCGGCCAGGGCGACGGTGCGCCTGATCGGGGTGCTCCCCCTGCTGGTGCTGAGCATGGGCAGCGGGATCGGCGTCGACCCGTGGGCCTTCCTGCTCCACTCGAGCATCGGTCAGATGTGTCTGTGGACCGGCGTGACGCTCGCGGTCGGGGGCGTGATGTGGCTGGAGCGGATCGCGGACCAGGCGGAGGGGCAGTCGCGGTGACCCTCCTCGCAGCAGCCCTGGCGGCTCTGGGACTGGTGCTCGCGAGGGCACCGGTCCGCCACCTGCCGACGCTGCCCTCCGCTCGAGCGCCTGAACGGCGTGCTGCGGGAGGGGCCCGGGCACCTGCCGAGAGCCGGAGCGGTGCCGTCCTCGCCGGGTTCGGCACCGCAGCCGGGGTGGCGCTGGTGGCCCCCGGGTGGCTGGCGACCGCGGGCATCCCCGCAGGTGTGGTCGTCTGGGACAGGGTGCGCCGGATGGAGCCGCGCTCGCTGATCCGGCAGCGAGAGGTGGTCCATCGCGAGCTGCCTCACGTGGTCGACCTCCTGCGCGCGCTGCTCCGTTCGGGCGCAGCTCCTGACCGGGCACTGTCGTCGGTCATCCGGGTGGTGTCCCCGCAGACGCGGGCTGAGCTCCAGCCCTACCTGGGCCGCCTGGAGCTGGGCGGCGACCCGACGCAGGTGTGGTCCGAGCTGCGCGGCCACCCAGCCCTCGGCCGCTTGGGCGCGACGCTCCACCGTGCGACCGCGTCGGGTGCCTCGGTCGCGGTGGCCCTGGAACGGCTCGCCGACGACCTCAGGGCTGCGCGTCGAGCGGAGGTCGCGATGCGCGTGCGGCAGGTGGAGGTGAGGACTGCAGCACCCCTGGGTGCCTGCCTGCTCCCGGCGTTCGTCCTGATCGGTGTGGTCCCGCTGGTTGCAGGTGCGATGCAGTCCCTTGCCGTGGCGTGACGGGCCGGTTTCGGTGACCGGACTCCCCAACCGTGGGGTCGTCCACGGATCCGGATCTGCTCCTCGCGGAGCAGCGCGACCAGGACCAGAGTCACCGCTGTCAACCAACGAACCGGGCCCGCCCCGGACGACCAGGAGGTATCCCATGACCACCATCTCCGAGCACCGGCTCCCGCACGAGCACCGGACCGATGCTCACGACCAGCCCGTCGTCGAGCTTGCTCCCGTGGCAGCTGCGCACGACCGCGACGAGGTCGGCGCCGTGAGTGCGGAGTACGCCGTCGTCACCGCCGCCGGCGTCGGATTCGGGGGGCTGCTCATCAAGCTGCTCACCAGCGACTTCGCCCAGGCCCTGCTCAAGCAGATCCTGGACTTCTTCCTCAGCCAGGTCGGGCTCGCCTGATGCCACGGGATGCGGAGGCGCGCCGCCTCGGACGCGCCTCCGCGTCCCGGGCGGTCCTTCACCGGGGTGCCCCGCGCCGGGGGCGTCTCGACGAGCGGGGCGCAGTGACGGCGGAGGCCGCAGTGGTGCTGCCCACGCTGGTGGCCCTGGCTCTGGGCCTGGTCTGGGTCCTGGCGTTGGCCGTGGCGCAGGTGCGAGTGGTGGACGGCGCCCGGGAGGCAGCCCGTCTCGCGGCGAGGGGGGACGAGGCAGGTGCGCGTGGCGCAGCTGTCCGGGTCGCCCCGGAAGGTGCGAGCCTGCGACTGCGGACCACGGGCGAGCGGGTCCTGGCGACGGTCTCCGCTGACTTCGCCGGGCCCGGTGGGCTGTTCCGCGCGCTGCCCGGTGTGAGGCTCACCTGGCAGGCCGAGGCCGTCCGGGAGCCTCGATGAGCCGGCTGTGCTGCCGCGGTGAGCGCGGTGCAGCGACCGGGATCGCCCTCGGTGTGGCAGCTCTCGTCCTCTTCCTCGCAGTGGGGGCCGTCATGGCCGCCCGGGTGCTCCTCGCCCATCGGATGGCGGGATCCGTGGCGGACCTCGGCGCCCTCGCGGGAGCGGTTGCCGTCCAGCACGGCCACGACGGTTGCCGAGCGGCGCGGGAGCAGGTGGAACGGTCCGGTGTCGTCGCCGTTGACTGCCGGGTCAGTGACGCGCGGGTGCGCCTCGTGGTGCGAGTGGAGCTGGGCCGGTTGCTGGGGCGCGACGTCGCGGTGAGTGCCCGCGCTCACGCCGGGCCCCGGTAGTCCAGGCGAGCCCGCGGTGGTCCCGTCAGGGTGATGCGTCGAGCACGGCGCGCAGCAGGGACGCCGCTGCCTGCTTGTCGAGGGGCTTGTTGCCGTTGCCGCACTTGGGGCTGACCACGCACGACGGGCATCCCTGGGGGCACTCGCAGGCCTCGATCGTCGCCAGCGTCGAGCCCAGCCAGCGCCTCGCCTGGCGGTAGCCGCGTTCGGCGAAGCCCGCTCCGCCCGCGTGCCCGTCGTGGACGAAGACCGTGAGCTGACCCGTCGCCGGGTGACGGGCGGTGGACACCCCGCCGATGTCCCAGCGATCGCATGAGGCGACCAACGGCAGCAGCCCGATCGCGCAGTGCTCGGCGGCGTGGGCAGCGCCGGGGAGCTGCTGGGCCGACAGTCCGGTCTCGGCCAGCACTGTGTCGGGGACCGTCCACCACACTGCCTGGGTGCGCAGCTCCTGGCTGGGGAGATCCAGGGGGACCTCACCGAGCACCGCACCGTCGGTCACGCGTCGCATCAGGTAGCCGACCACCTGACGGGTCACCACCACGTCGCCGAACCACAGCGTGCTGCGGCCCCAGCGCGACTGCTCGCGCACGTCCACGACCTCGATCTCGGTCACCTCGCGCGCGGCCGTGGAGTAGCCGGGGTCCTCACTGCGCACGTGTGCGACGCACCCCTCGGTGTCCAGCTCGTCGACCAGATAGCTCACTCCCTGGACCAGGTGCACCGCTCCGGTGTGCACCTGGGCGTGCGCCGAGCCGTGGTCGACCGTCCCCACCACGCGACCGGTGTCGGTCTCACACAGCTGCACCGTCGTGCCGCCGGCCGACCTGAGGTCGGCGAGGTCCGCGGCGCGACCCGACCCGGTGTAGTGCCAGCCGCCCGTGCGCCGTCGCAGCAGGCCCCCGGCGCACAGCGCCTGCACCGCACGCCCCTCGGGGTCCCCCAGTGGCTCGAGGTCCTTCTCGGTGAGGGGTCGCTCCGAGGCCGCCGCGCACAGGTGTGGGCCCAGCACGTAGGGATTGGCCGGATCGAAGGCCGTGACCTCGACCTCCCGGTCCAGCAGGGCATCGGGGTGGTGCACCAGGTAGGTGTCCAGCGGGTCGTCACGCGCGACCACCACGGCGAGGGACTCGCCCCCACGCCTGCCCGCCCTGCCCACCTGCTGCCACAGCGAGGCCCGGGTCGCCGGGAACCCCGCCACGACGACCGCCTCCATCCCGGAGACGTCGATGCCGAGCTCCAGGGCGTTGGTCGCAGCCATCCCCACGATGGAGCCGTCACGCAGCGACCGCTCCAGCTGCCGACGGTCCTCCGGCAGGTAGCCGCCCCGGTAGGCCGAGATCCGTCCGGCGAGGTCGGGGCGACGGGCAGACACGCGCTTGCCGACGTCCAGCGCCACCAGCTCGGCGGCCCGCCGTGACCTGACGAAGGCCAGTGTCTGCACGTCCTGGCACACGAGGTCGCTCACGATGTCGGTGGCCTCGGCCAGCGCCGAGCGCCGCACCGGGGCGCGGTCCTCCAGGGCGACATCACTCGGGGCGTCCCGCTGGATCAACGGGGGTTCCCACAGGGCCAGGGTCAGGGGACCTTTGGTGGAGGCGTCGCTGGTGACCCCGTGCACGACGTCACCGATGAGTCGCCCTGCCGAGGCCTCGGCCTCACCCACGGTGGCCGAGGCGAGCACGAACGTCGGGTTCGCGCCGTAGTGCGCGCACAGCCGGCGCAGCCGTCGCAGCACCATCGCGACGTGGGCACCGAAGACCCCCCGGTAGTGGTGGCACTCGTCGACCACGACGAACTGGAGCAGCGAGAGGTAGCGCGCCCACCGCGCGTGGCCCGGCAGCAGCGAGTGGTGCAGGGTGTCGGGATTGGTCAGGACGTACTCGGCGTACTCCCGCGCCCAGTCGCGGTGCTCGGGCGCGCTGTCACCGTCGACCGTCCCGGCCGCGAGACCGGGCAGTCGTAGTCCCGACAGCGATGACAGCTGGTCCTGTGCCAGCGCCTTGGTGGGGGACAGGTAGAGCACCGTGGCCCCACGTCGTCGTCCTCGTCGCCGTTCCAGCACCGAGGTGAGCGCCGGGAGCTGGAAGGCCAGTGACTTGCCCGAGGCGGTGCCGGTCGCCAGGACCACGTGGTGCCCGTTCCTGGCCAGCTCCGCTGCGTGGGCCTGGTGCTCCCAGGGCTGCTCTATCCCACCGGTCCGCCAGGCATCGACCAGCTCAGGGCTCGCCCAGGTCGGCCAGGGGGCAGTACGCCCGGCTCGTCCGGCGACCCGGCGCACGTGGGTGAGGCGGTCCCCCCGCCCCTCGTCATCGCCGACCAGACCGGCCAGGAGGGTCGCCGACTGCTGCCGACCAGGGGAGCCCGGCATCTGGCCGTCTCGCGCAGTCGACGGGGACACGTCCCCCAGTGTTCCAAGCGTGGTTGAATAAGTCAGACGCAGGGGGCTCCCATCCCGGGTGCCCGTACTCAGCAGGGAGTTTGATTCGTGGACTTGTCTCTCGAGACTCGGCAGGAGAACGAGCACACCGTCCTGGAGGTCGGTGGTGAGATCGACGTGTACACCGCACCCAAGCTGCGCGAGCAGATCACCGAGCTCGTGGACCAAGGTCAGCTGAACATCGTCATCGACCTGGAGAAGGTCGAGTTCATGGATTCGACCGGCCTGGGCGTCCTGGTGGGCGGGCTGAAGAAGATCCGCACCAAGGGCGGTTCCCTCTCGTTGGTCTGCACCCATGAGCGACTGCTCAAGATCTTCCGGATCACCGGGCTGGGCAAGGTGTTCGCGATCCACGCCTCCCAGCAGGAGGCGCTGAGCGGCGACCCCTCAGCGGTCTGATCCGACAGCCCTTCACCTGATGACTTCCACGACCGTGTTCGACGTCGAGCCGTTGCCGGAGAAGGACCACGAGGTCGTGCTCGAAGTGGTCCGTGATCCCGCACTGGTGCGAACCGTCCGGCTCGTGGCCGCCGCCTTCGCACGCCGTTGCGGCATGCAGAAGGACGTGGTCGAGGATGTGCGACTGGCCGTCGGCGAGGCCTGCGCGGTGATGATCGGCACCGAGGACAACGTCCGGCAGGAGGGGGTGCTGGAGATCCGGCTGACCCACGACGAAGGGCTCCGGGTCTGCATCAACGGGGCCACCGGCCCCCAGCAGCAGGTGCTCTCCGACCTCGGCCTCGACCCGTGGGCGATCATGCGTGGCCTGTTCGAGGGCAGCAGCGTCGTCGAGCAGGCCGATGAGGCCACTGTGCAGCTGCACTGGGTCGCCTGAGCCACGCCGTTCCGGCACCTGATCTACCCGGATCCGCAGCGTCCGCCGGCAGATTCTGGGGCTCGCCGCATGTCCGGTGTCCCACGCGCAGACGCCAACACGTAGACTCCCGATCCGTTCGAGCGAGCCCGGTCACTGACCGCTCCCGCACCGACTCGCAGTCGGGGTCCGTTGGGTCCTGCTGCTCCCCGGGTCGGTCGACTCATCGGAGGGCGAGAAGCCCGAAATCGGAGGAAACGCATGTCCCCGGTCTCCCACAGCGCCTACGGCTCTGAGGCCTTGGACCTTTCCAGCGGCAACCTGACTCTGGTCGCCGTCGTCGGCGTCATCGCGGTGATCGCGTTGGCGATGGCGATGGTGTTCCGAGGTCAGGTGCTCGCCGCGGGTGAAGGCACCGTCAACATGAAGGCGATCGCTCAAGCCGTGCAGGAGGGGGCCTCTGCCTACCTCACGCGACAGTTCCGCACGCTCGGCATCTTCGCGGTCGTGGCATTCGCCATCCTGTTCGTCCTACCGGCGGACAGCACGTCGATCAGGATCGGGCGGTCGGGCTTCTTCCTCCTCGGTGCGCTGTTCTCGGCTGCCATCGGCTATTTCGGCATGTGGCTCGCGGTCCGTGCCAACGTCCGGGTCGCAGCCGCAGCCCAGACCGAGGGACGCGACCCGGCGATGCGCATCGCCTTCCGCACCGGCGGCTTCGTCGGCATGGCGACGGTCGGACTCGGGCTGCTGGGCGCCTCGGCCGTGGTGTTGATCTACGAGGGCGACGCTCCCGCAGTGCTCGAGGGCTTCGGGTTCGGCGCAGCGCTGCTGGCGATGTTCATGCGAGTCGGAGGCGGCATCTTCACCAAAGCCGCTGACGTCGGCGCCGACCTCGTCGGCAAGGTGGAGCAGAACATCCCAGAGGACGACCCGCGCAACGCGGCCACGATCGCCGACAACGTCGGCGACAACGTCGGCGACTGTGCCGGTATGGCGGCCGACCTGTTCGAGTCCTACGCGGTGACGCTCGTCGCGGCGCTGATCCTCGGCAGGGTCGCCTTCGGCGCCGAGGGCCTGGTCTACCCGCTGATCGTCCCGGCCATCGGCGCGGTGACCGCGATCATCGGCATCTACCTCTGCCGTCCTCGCCCCACCGAGGGGGGCCTGACCACGATCAACCGGGCCTTCTACCTCTCGGCCGCGGTCTCGGCGGTCCTGTGTGCCATCGCTGCATTCGTCTACCTGCCAACCAGCAACGACGACCTCACCGACGCCGGGTCCGGCTCGGGCATCCTCGGCCAGCTGGTCCAGTCCTCGGGTGACGCCCAGTTCAACCCGGCCGTCGTCGGCTTCGTCGCCGTCCTCATCGGCATCGTGCTGGCTGCGGTCATCCTGGCGCTGACCGGCTACTTCACCGGCACCGACCACCGCCCTGTCCAGGACGTGGGCAAGACCTCGCTCACCGGGGCCGCGACCGTCATCCTCTCCGGAATCTCGGTCGGCCTGGAGTCCGCTGTCTACACCGCGGTCGTGATCGGTGCCGCGGTCTTCGGCGCCTTCCTGCTCGGTGGCGCCTCGGTGACCGTCTCGCTCTTCGCCGTCGCGCTCGCCGGTTGCGGCCTGCTGACCACGGTCGGCGTCATCGTCGCCATGGACACCTTCGGCCCCGTCTCCGACAACGCACAGGGCATCGCCGAGATGTCCGGCGACGTGGACGAGCACGGCGCCGCGATCCTGACCGAGCTCGACGCGGTGGGCAACACCACCAAGGCGATCACCAAGGGCATCGCGATCGCCACTGCCGTGTTGGCAGCGACCGCGTTGTTCGGCGCTTTCACCGACGCGATCACCACGGCATCCCTCGAGCTGGAGAACCCCGGTGAGGGCCTGTCGGCCAACGAGACCCTGGGCCTGCTCGGCGTGCTCAACATCGCCGACCCGGCCAACCTCGTCGGGCTGCTTCTCGGTGCCGCCGTGGTGTTCCTGTTCTCCGGGCTCGCCATCAACGCGGTCGGCCGCGCCGCCGGCGCGGTCGTCTTCGAGGTGCGCCGCCAGTTCCGCGACATCCCCGGGATCATGGAGGGCACCGGACGCCCGGAGTACGGCAAGGTGGTCGACATCTGCACGCGTGACTCGTTGCGCGAGCTGGCGACTCCGGGTCTGCTCGCGATCCTGGCGCCCGTGGCGGTCGGTTTCGGGCTCGGTCCCGGCCCGCTCGGCTGCTACCTCGCCGGCGCCATCGGCGCGGGCACGCTGATGGCGGTGTTCCTGGCCAACTCCGGTGGCGCCTGGGACAACGCCAAGAAGCTGGTCGAGGACGGCGTCCACGGCGGCAAGGGCTCGCTCGCCCACGAGGCGACGATCATCGGCGATACCGTGGGTGACCCGTTCAAGGACACCGCGGGCCCGGCGATCAACCCGCTGCTCAAGGTGATGAACCTGGTGGCGCTGCTGGTCGCCGGGGCGGTCGTCACGATGACCTACGGCGAGGACTCCAACACCCCCCTGCGGTTGGTCATCGCGTTCGCTGCCACGGCGATCATCGTCGGCGCGGTCTACGTCTCCAAGCGACGTGACATCGCCATCGGCGACGACCCCGAGCCCCACCCGGCGGCTCACGACGACACGGGTCACATCACCCGCGTCGACTGAGCCGAGGCTCTGCAGGAACGGACCCCCGCCACCTCGGTGGCGGGGGTCCGTTGCTTCGGTGCCGAGCCGGACGGTGGATAGCCTGCGCGGAATGAGACAGCCAGCGAACCTCGGTGATGTCGACGCGAGCACCCTGGCGCGGCTGCGCGAGGTGCTGGAGTCCGCGCAGTTCACCAGCGCCGGCGTGGCAGACCTGCTCGGACGGGCGGCGCAAGCGGCCCTCGACCGCGACGAGACCACACCGGCCCGACGGCTGACGCAGCACGGGAGCGCCCTCGAGACGCTCGTGCGGTTGTGGCTCCTGGGAGCCTCGGTTCCCGAGCGGGACGCGGCACGAGCGCTCCCCGGGCTGGTGGCGCCCCTGCTCGCCTCGGGCTTGATCAGTCGCAGCGCCGGCGCCGTCGGAACCGCCGTGGACATCCGGCCGTTCTCGGGTGAGGGCCGGGACTGGTGGTTGGTGGCAGACCGTCGCCCGTTCCTCGACGGGCCCGCGTCGCGGCCCACAACCGAGCAGGTGCTGGGCGTCTCGCCGGCGGCAACCTCGCTCACTCAGCTGACGGTCCGTCGCCCGGCGGGCCGCGCGCTCGATCTGGGCACCGGGTGCGGCGTCCAGGCGCTGCTCCTGAGCGGCCACTGCGACGAGGTGGTCGCCACCGACGTGAATCCGCGCGCGTTGGACTTCGCGAGGATCAACGCTGCGCTGAACGCCGTGGACATCGACCTGCGGGAGGGAGACCTGTTCGACCCGGTCGCCGAGGAGCGGTTCGACCTGATCGTGAGCAACCCCCCGTTCGTCGTGGCACCCGGGGGCAGCGCTGCTCTGGTCTACCGGGACTCGGGCCTGCCGGGGGACGAGATGGTGCGCAGGGTCGTGGTGGGTGCCGGCCGCCGCCTCGCCACGGGCGGGGTCGCGCAGGTGCTCGGCAACTGGGTCCACCGGGACACCGAGCCCTGGGAGGAGCGCCTCACCGGCTGGCTCGACGGCGTACCAGTGGGCCTGGACGCCTGGGTCCTGCAGCGGGAGGTGGCCGATCCTGCTCAGTACGTCGAGCTGTGGCTGCGCGACGCCGGACTCCGTGACGGCCCCGACTACACCCGCCGCTACGACGAGTGGCTGGGCTGGTTCGAGTCGGAGGGCATCACCGGCGTGGGGCTGGGCTGGATCGTCCTGCGCCGCACGGATCGGGGGCAGCCCTCGGTGCTCCTCGAGGACTGGCCGCACGCTGTCGAGCAGCCGCTGGGGATCGAGGTCGGACAGTGGCTGGACCGTGTCGAGACGATGGCGGAGATGGACGACGACTCGGTGCTGGCCACGGCGTGGCGGGTGCGCTCCGACGTCCGCGAGGAGACCGTCGGTGCACCCGGTCAGGCTGATCCCGAGGCGATCGTGCTGAGGCAGCAACGCGGTCTGCGACGGGCACGGCAGGTGGACACGGTGCAGGCGGCGCTGGTGGGTGCCTGCGACGGCGAACTCACGGCCGGCAGCATCCTGGAGGCGGTCGGCACCCTGCTGCAGACGAGGATCGACCCGCGTGACCACGTCCCTGCCATCCGGCAGCTCGTGGCCGAGGGATACCTCACACTCGGGCAGTGAGCCCTCGTGCGATGCGTTGCCCGGGGGCGGCCTCGTTGACAGACCGCGTTACCGTTCAGGCGGTCGGCCATGTGTGACCCGGGATGACCCGGTCAGCAACGGCGGAAGTGAAGGAGATCGCAGGGTGGCAGCACAGACGTCGGGATCAGGGCGCAAGCTCGTGATCGTCGAGTCACCGGCGAAGGCGAAGACCATTGCCGGCTATCTCGGCTCGGACTACATGGTCGAGTCCTCGATCGGGCACGTCCGTGACCTCCCGCAGAACGCCTCCGACGTGCCCGCCAAGCACAAGGGTGAGCCATGGGCCCGGTTGGGTGTCGACGTCGAGAACGGCTTCACTCCCTTCTACGTCGTGAGCCGCGACAAGAAGCCCCAGATGACCAAGCTCAAGGGTCTGCTCAAGGAGGCCAGCGAGCTCTACCTGGCCACCGACGAGGACCGCGAGGGAGAGGCGATCGCCTGGCACCTCCAGGAAGAGCTGAAGCCGAAGGTGCCGGTGCACCGCATGGTCTTCCACGAGATCACCAAGCAGGCGATCCAGGCAGCGGTCGCCAACCCGCGTGAGCTCGACCTCGACCTGGTGGAGGCGCAGGAGGCCCGCCGAATCCTCGACCGCCTCTACGGCTACGAGGTCTCCCCGGTGCTCTGGAAGAAGGTCATGCCGAAGCTCTCGGCAGGCCGAGTGCAGTCGGTCGCGACGCGCCTGGTGGTCGACCGCGAGCGGGCCCGGATCGCCTTCCGGGTCGCGTCGTACTGGGACATCGAGGGTCAGTTCGATGCCGGTGAGAAGCACGACGACCGGCTGTTCCCCGGGCGACTGCACTCGATCGACGGCAAGCGGGTCGCGCGTGGGTCGGACTTCGGGGCCGACGGGGTGCTCAAGTCCGACGTGGTGCACCTGGAGCGGGCACGCACCGAGTCCTTGGTGGGTGCGCTGCGCAACACCTCCTTCGAGGTCCGCTCGGTCGATTCCAAGCCCTACACCCGCAAGCCCTATGCGCCGTTCCGCACCACCACGCTGCAGCAGGAGGCCTCGCGCAAGCTCGGCATGAGCGCGGCATCGGCGATGGCTGTGGCGCAGCGGCTCTACGAGAACGGCCACATCACCTATATGCGCACCGACTCCACGACGCTGTCGCAGTCGGCGGTCAACGCGGCGCGCGACCAGGTCCGTGAGCTCTACGGATCGGAGTACCTTCCGGACCAGCCTCGGCTCTACACCTCCAAGGTGAAGAACGCCCAGGAGGCCCACGAGGCGATCCGGCCGGCCGGCGACCGCTTCCGCACGCCGGCTCAGACCGGGCTGAGCGGTCAGGAGTTCAAGCTCTACGAGCTGATCTGGATGCGCACCGTCGCCTCACAGATGAAGGACGCGGTCGGCCAGTCGGTCTCGGTCCGGCTCGGGGGCTCGGCCTCGTCCGGTGAGGACGTGGTCTTCGCCTCGTCGGGACGGGTGATCACCTTCCACGGCTTCCTCAAGGCCTACGTCGAGGGCTCCGACGACCCCGACGCCCAGGCGGACGACTCCCAGGCGCGGCTTCCCGCCGTCTCCGAGGGTGACGTGGTCTCGGCGGCCTCGCTGAACGCGGCCGGTCACGAGACCAAGCCCCCCGCGCGCTACACCGAGGCCACCCTGGTCAAGGAGCTGGAGGAACGCGAGATCGGGCGTCCCTCGACCTACGCCTCGATCATCGGCACGATCCTCAATCGCGGGTACGTCTACAAGAAGGGCACCGCGTTGGTGCCCAGCTGGGTCGCCTTCGCCGTGGTCCGGTTGCTGGAGGAGCACTTCGCGCGGCTGGTCTCCTATGAGTTCACCGCGGTGATGGAGGACGCCCTCGATGAGATCGCGGGCGGGCGCAAGGACCGGGTCAGTGAGCTCGGCGAGTTCTACTTCGGCTCAGATCGGGTGCAGGGCCTTCACCGGTTGGTGACCGAGCTCGGTGACATCGACGCTCGCGAGCTGTCCACGTTCCCGGTGGGGGAGGCGGACTCCGGCGTGGTCCTGCGCGTGGGGCGCTACGGCCCCTACGTGGAGAGCTCCGATGGTGAGCGGGGCAACGTGCCCGATGACCTGCCCCCTGACGAGCTCACGGTCGAGCTCGCGCGCGACCTGATCGAGAACCAGTCCGGCGCTGACATCGAGCTCGGGGCACACCCCGAGACCGGCCTGCAGATCCTGGCGAAGGCCGGCCGGTACGGCCCGTACGTCACCGAGGCGCTCCCCGAGGACGCCCCCAAGTCGGCCAAGCCACGCACGGCCTCGCTGTTCAAGTCCATGAAGCTGGAGGAGATCACGCTCGAGGATGCCGTGCGGCTGCTGACCCTGCCACGGGTGGTGGGGACCGACCCGGAGTCCGATGAGGAGATCACCGCGCAGAACGGTCGTTACGGGCCCTACCTGAAGAAGGGCAGCGACTCCCGGTCGATCGACTCCGAGGAGCAGCTGCTCAGCATCACCCTCGACGAGGCGCTCGCGATCTATGCCCAGCCCAAGCAACGGGGCCGACGGGCCGCGGACCCGGGCAAGGAGCTCGGCAAGGATCCCGCGAACGGTGCGGAGGTGAGGTTGAAGAACGGCCGGTTCGGGTTCTACGTCACCGACGGTGAGTACAACGCGACCCTGCGCCAGGGCGACGACCCGACGTCGATCACGCTGGAGCGCGCCGCAGAGCTGTTGGCCGACAAGCGGGCCAAGGGGCCGGCGCCCAAGAAGAGCGCCAAGAAGAGCACTGCCAAGAAGAGCGCCAAGAAGAGCGCGACGAAGAAGAGCACTGCGAAGAAGAGCACTGCGAAGAAGTCGGCGGCGCGCGCGACGGCGAGCAGCAACCCGGCCGGGAAGCAGTAGGCCGCCGGTGAGCGCTGCGCGGCCGGCCGTGTCCGTGCGCCGATGAGCGAGGTGCAGGCGATGGCTGAGCCCGCGTCCGCGCTACGCATCCCCACCTTCCGGCGGCTCTGGTGGGCTCTGACTGCCTCGAGCCTGGGGGACTGGCTGGGGTTGCTGGCGTTGACGGCGATGGCCAACCAGATGGTCGAGGGGTACGCGGCGAAGAACTACGCGATCGCCGGCGTGCTGTTCCTGCGTGTGATGCCCGCGCTGGTGATCGGGCCGTTGGCCGGCTACATCGCCGACCACATGGATCGGCGCACCGTGCTGGTGTGGGGTGACTACGCGCGCGGTGCGTTGTTCCTCACCATCCCGATCGTCGGCGAGCTGTGGTGGGTCTTCGTGGCCACCGTGTTGATCGAGGCGGTGAGCCTGGTCTGGGGTCCCGCCAAGGACGCGACCGTCCCGAACCTGGTGCCACCCCGACTGCTCGAGAGTGCCAACGCGGTGAGCACCGCCGCGACCTACGGCTCGGCGGTCCCGGCCGCGGCGTTCTTCGCAGCTCTCACCTCGCTGGACCGGCTGCAGCCGGAGGCGCTCGGATGGGCCGGCGGCGCTGTCGACGTGGCGCTGGTGGTCAACGGCCTGACCTTCATCGTCTCCGGGCTGGTGATCGCCCGCCTCACCGGCATCCCTCGCGGCCCAGCACATGCCGACGGGGACGCGCATCTGGTGCGCGCGATCCTGCAGGGCTGGGGTTTCGTCGTTCACTCCCCGGTGGTGCGGGGGCTGGTGACGGGGATGGTGGGCGCCTTCGCCGCCGGTGGTGTCGTGGTCGGCCTCGCCCGCACCCACGTCTCCGACCTCGGGGGTGGGGATGCGGGCTACGGTCTGCTGTTCGGTGCGGTGTTCACGGGCATGGGGTTGGGCATCTGGCGGGGCAACGCGATGTTGCGCAGGCTCGAGCGCTCGCAAGTCTTCGGTGCCGCGCTGATCGGCAGCGGGCTGGCGCTGGTGCCACTGGCGCTGGTTCCCCATCTGGAGATCGTCGCCGCCCTCGCCGTGGTGGTGGGCTTCCTGGCAGGCACGGCCTGGATCAACGGCATGACGATGCTGGGCCTGGAGGTCCCCGATGAGCTGCGGGGCCGCACGTTCGCCTTCGTGGGCTCCGCGGTGCGCCTCACCCTGGGGCTGGTGCTGGCGATCGCGCCGCTCGCCGCCGGGCTGATCGGCGAGGTCGGGATCTATGCCGGTGCTGCGGTGACCATCCTGTCCGCCGCGCTCCTGCTCGTCGGTGTCGGTGTGTTGTCCTACCGTTTGATGCACCAACCCTCTGGCCACGAAGGACTGACACCGTGACCGATCCTGCCTCGTCGGGCTGCTTCGTCGCTCTCGAGGGCGGTGAGGGCGCAGGCAAGTCCACGCAGGCGCTGCGGCTGCAGGTCTGGTTGGAGGCCGAGGGCCACGACGTGCTGCTCACCCATGAGCCCGGCGACACCAAGGTCGGTCGCGAGGTCCGGCGGATCGTGCTCGATCCGGCCACCGGTGACCTCTCGCCGCGCACCGAGACGCTGTTGTACGCCGCGGACAAGGCCGAGCACGTCGACCAGGTGCTGGAGCCGGCGCTGCGACGCGGGGCCGTGGTGGTGTGCGACCGCTACGTCGACTCCACGATCGCCTACCAGGGTGGTGGCCGCGACCTGGAGCCTGCCGACGTCGAGCAGGTTGCGCGCTGGGCGACCCGCGGGGTGCGGCCTGACCTGACCGTGCTGCTCGACCTGCCCCCGGGGGAGGGGCTCGGCCGCTTCGAGGGCCGCGACCGCATCGAGTCACAGTCACGGACCTTCCACGAGCGGGTGCGCCAGACCTTCCTCCGGCTGGCCGAGGCCGATGCGGATCACTACCTGGTCCTCGACGCACGGCAGTCGCCGGACGCCATCGAGTCCGCGATCCGCGAGCGACTCGCCCCGCTGCTGGGTCGAGTGCCCGGGTCCGCCGCGACGGCGGGAGGCGAGGGGTGAGCGTCTGGGACTCGCTGGTCGGTCAGCGACCCGTGATCGAGGCGCTCGATCGCGCCGCACGGGGGGAGGGGATGACCCATGCCTGGCTGTTCACCGGGCCCCCGGGGTCGGGGCGCTCCAACGCCGCCGTCGCCTTCGCGGCTGCGCTGCAGTGCGACCGCGCCGGATGCGGAGAGTGCGAGGCGTGCCGCAGTGCACTGGCGGGGAGCCACCCCGACGTGGCGCTCTCGGCCACCGACCGCAGCATTCTCACCGTCGACGAGGCCCGGGAACTGGTCGGCAAGGCGGCGCTGAAGCCGGTCCGGGGCCGCTGGCAGGTGATGGTGGTCGAGGATGCCGATCGACTCAACGACCAGGCCAACAACGCGCTGCTGAAGGCGATCGAGGAGCCGGCAGCACGCACGGTCTGGGTGCTGTGCGCACCCCACGCGGACGACGTGCTGCCCACCATCCGCTCGCGGGCGCGCGCCGTGCGTCTGCAGACCCCCAGCGACTCCGAGGTCACCGACTTCCTGGTGCAGCGCCATCAGGTGCCTGCCGCGCTGGCCGCCCATGCAGCTCGGGCCAGCCAGGGCCACATCGGTCGGGCTCGGGCCCTGGCGCTGGACGAGGAGGCGCGTCGACGTCGCCGCGAGGTGGTGGGGCTGCCGGCGAAGCTGCACAGCCTGGGCGACTGCATGGGGGCGGCGACTGACATCGCCGAGCTCGCCAAACAGGACAGCGACGCCGCCAACGAGCGGTTCCGCGAGGAGGGGCTGGGCGTGATCGGTGCGCTGTACGGCGACGACCGGCGGGCGCGGGCGAGCAGGTCCAGCAAGGCTGCGGTCAAGCACCTCGACGACGAGGTCAAGGCGCGCAAGCGTCGTGCCGTCAACGACACCGTCGACCGGGTGCTGATGGACCTGGTCTCGGTCTACCGCGACTTGTTGATGCTGCAGCAACGCTCGGCGTCGGTCCTGGTCAACGAGGACGTGCGCGGCGACCTGGAGGAGCTGGCGCGCCGCACCACCCCCGAGGACAACCTGCGCCGCATCGACGCCATCCACCTGGCGCGTGAGCGGGTGCTGGAGTTCAACACCCCGCCGCTGCTGGCGCTGGAGTCGATGATGCTGTCCCTCGCGGTGCGGACATGACGCTGCGCGCACTGGCCATCGCCATGGCCGTGACGCTGCTCCTGGCCGGCTGCGGGATCCTCGGCGACGACGGGCCCGAGCCCAAGCCGTTGCCGCCGATCTCCTCGTCCGGACGAACCGGCTCGTCCTCACCGTCGGGCAGCGCCACCCCGGGGGGCGAGCGTGCCGCGCTCTCGCAGTTCTACGACCAGGAGCTGACGTGGCGCTCCTGCCGCGACGACGCAGAGTGCACCCGCGTCACGGTGCCCCTGGACTACAGCCACCCTGACGCCCGGACGATCGAGATCTCGGTGATCCGGGTGCGGGCAGAGGACCCCGAGGACAAGGTCGGCTCGCTGCTGGTCAATCCGGGTGGACCAGGCGCGTCGGGCATCGGGTATGCAGCCGGCGCCTCGGCCTACTTCGGCGAGCCGCTCACCGACCACTTCGACATCGTCGGCTTCGATCCGCGCGGCGTGGGGGAGAGCGCACCGATCGACTGTCTCAGCGACGAGCAGCTGGACACCTTCCTGGCCAGTGAGCCCGATCCGGTGAAGCCGTTCGAGATCGCCGAGGCAGACGCCCTGATGCGACAGTTCGGAGAGGGCTGCCTGGCCCGCAGCGGCAGGCTCACCCGCCACGTGGCCACCGAGGAGGCCGCCCGCGACATGGACATCATCCGGGCGGCGCTGGGCCAGCAACGGATGCTCTACTTCGGCGCCTCGTACGGCACGTTCCTGGGAGCCACGTACGCCGATCTCTTCCCTCGCCGCGTCGGGCGCATGGTCTTCGACGCCGCGATCGACCCCTCGGTCGGCATGGTGGAGTTCAACCTCACCCAGGCGCGAGGCTTCGAGACCGCGTTGCGTGCCTACGTGGGGCACTGCGTCCAGTCCGACGGTTGCCCCCTGGAGGGTGACGTCGACGACGGGGTGTCCCAGATCCAGGACCTGTTGGCCCGGCTCGATCGGCAGCCGCTTCCCACCGGCACCGACCGTGAGCTGACCGAGGGTCTGGCGCTGTACGGGATCTGGGCGCCGCTGTACAACGAGGCGTTCTGGCCCGCGCTCGACACCGCCCTGGCCGCGGCTCTCGACGGTGACGGGAGCGTGCTGCTCCAGCTTGCTGACGGCTATGTCGGGCGAGGGCCCGACGGGTACGTCGACAACTCCTTCGAGGCGCTGTACGCCGTGAACTGCCTGGACCGCGACGTCTGGATCGAGCCCCGGGAGGTCGATCGGTTCGCCAAGCGGATGCGTCGGGCCTCGCCGACGTTCGGCAGGGTGATGGCCTTCAGCATGACCTCGTGCGGCTCCTGGTCGGTCCACTCCGGGCGAGAGCCGGAAGCACTCACCGCCGAGGGTTCCGAGCCGATCATGGTGGTGGGCACCAGCCGGGACCCCGCCACGCCGCTGGAGTGGGCCGAGGGACTGGCGCAACAGCTCGACAACGCGGTGCTGGTGCGACGCGACGGCGACGGCCACACCGGCTACAACGCCGGCAACGACTGCGTCGACAGCGTCGTCGAGGCCTACCTGATCTCCGGCAAGGTCCCCCGACGCACGGTCGACTGCTAGCCCACACAACGCAGTTGTCGGGACAGCTCGCGGGGCCCCTATACTCGTCCCCCGTGGCTCTGCCGACACGGGGCCACGCGCCGCCTTAGCTCAGTCGGCAGAGCGATTCACTCGTAATGAATAGGTCGTCGGTTCGATTCCGACAGGCGGCTCCGTAACCGAAGGTCTGACCAGCGGAACCGATGTCTCCGGAGTCGCGCGGGCCTACTCCGCGTCCTCGCTGAGGTCCGGGGTCTCGGGCAGGTTCACCTCGACCGGACGTTCGGCGACCGCTCGGTGGTAGTCGCTGGGCATCTGGCTCTCACCGATGTCCTGGCGACCCGGACGCGCGTCGGTGGCCCCGGTGGTGTCCTCGTCCCCGTCGTCCCCGTCGTCTGCGTCGTCGGAGTCGTCGGTGTCCGACTGCTCGTGGTCCCCGTCGTCGGCCGAGTCCTCGGGCTCCTGGTCCCGTGAGGTGGTGTCGTCACCGTCGCCGGAGTCCTGCTGGCTGGACTCCTGCTGGCTCGACTCGTCCTCGGTCTTCGGCTCGTTGTCCTCGTCGCTCATGGTGTGGTGGTACCACCCGTTGGCGCGGTTCACACCTCGGGCGCCGACAACGGCCGTCGAGGCGGGACGCTGTCGTGCAGGAGTTTTATCCTCGCTGTCACACACCCGACCCTGATGCGTCACACCCCGCCACGACCCTGGACTCATGCTCGAGACCCGGACCTCGCTTCCCGACGACGCCGTCCCGGAGCGTGAGACCCACGATGCCGCCCCCCAGACCACGCCGCCGCCCTCCTCCGGAAGCACCTCGACGGCCCTGTGGCGCACCCGGGTCGAGCTCGCCGACCGGCCCGGGGCCCTGGCCGGGCTCGCCGAGACCTGCGCGGCCCACGGTGTCAACATCTTGGCCCTGGAGGTGCTGCCGGATGTCGGCACGGTGACCGACGAGCTGGTCCTCGCCGTCCCGGAGTCCTGGGACCTCTCGCACGTCGTCCGGCTGATGGAGGACTCCGGGGCCCGACCGTTGCTGGTGGGGCGGGCGCCGATGTCAGCGCTCGCCGACCAGACGGTGCGACACCTGCGCGGCATCGCCGGGCTGATCGAGCAGTCCCAGACACTGGAGCAGGTGCTCGCCGACCTGCTGGATGCGCGCTCCGAGGCTGCCGCCGCACGACGAAGCCCGCGACGCGCCGACCAGCATCATCTGGTCTTGTCGGTGGGAGGGAGGACGATGGATCTTGTGCGAGAAGCGCCCTTCACCCCCACCGAGCAGGCTCGTGCCGACACGGTCATCGAGCTGGCTGAACGACTCGCCGACCCGGTGACCCCACCGGAGCCCGAGTCCGCCGACAGCAGCGGTCACAGCGCGGCGCCGTCGACCCCGCTGCTGCGCCGCTTCGGCGATGCGGTGCTCGCGGAGGTCGACGGGCGCAAGATCGGGGAGGCACGGTTGACGCAGGTCGGCACCCGCCAAGGCGTGCGGGTCTTCGTCCACCCGGCCTGGCGCCGACGTGGACTCGGGTCGGCCATGCTGCGCGACGTCATCGCGATCGCGATCGAGCAGGGAGTCAGGGAGCTCGACGTCCGCCTCGATGCCCACGACCTCGCCGGGTTGCGACTGGTGCTGGCCTCCGGGCTGTGCGGCTCCGTGAGCTGCGACGGTGAGCAGACCCGCACCCGGCTGGTCCTCGGAGGTCAGGCAGTGGCCGGCTGATCCCGGGTCGGCTACGCCCCGGCCCCCAGGCCGGGGGTCGGCGGCAGCTTGCTCAGGGCGTCACCGAGCTTGTCCAGACCATCCTGGCCCAGCGGCTCGAGGAAGAGCTCGCGCACCGCGCGGACGTGGCCAGGTGCGGCCGCCTCGATGCTCGTCCGCCCGGCCGGCGTGATGCCGACGAAGCTCCCTCGCCCGTCCTCGGGGCACTCGCTGCGCGCCACCATGCCGCGCGACTCCATCCGTCGGATGTGGTGGGAGAGCCGGCTGCGGTCCCAGCGCAGTCCCTCGGCCAGGGTCGCCATGCGCAGTCGACCCTCGGGTGAGTCGGTGAGCAGCACCAGCACCTCGTAGTCCGAGAGCGACAGCCCGGACTCGGCCGACAGCCGCCGGGCCAGCTGGCTCTGCAGCTGGGCCTGGCTGTCGATCCAGCGCCGCCAGACCGACTGCTCGGCGTCGGTCAGCCACGGCACCCCGTCGTCGCGCATCCTGCCACTGTATCTCGGTGCACGCCTGCCACCCCGGCCTGCACCTCCCGCGTCCGCAACGGTTTGTCTAGTGTCGGCTCCATGTGCGACACCATGGTCCGCGTCGGGCACGACGGGGTCCTCCTGGCCAAGAACAGCGACCGCGATGTCAACGAGGCCCAGGTGCTGACCTGGTCCGGGGCCGCCGAGCACCCGGCCGGGGCCAGGGTGCAGTGCACCTGGCGTGACGTCGCACAGGTGCGGCGCACCCACGCCGTCGTGCTGTCGCGTCCCTGGTGGATGTGGGGCGCGGAGATGGGTGGCAACGAGCTCGGCGTCGTGATCGGCAACGAAGCGGTCTTCACCCGCAACACCGGGGACGACGGCACGGGTGAGCTGTTGGGCATGGACCTGCTGCGGCTGGCGCTGGAGCGCTCGCGGGACCGGCACGAGGCCGTGCACACCCTGGTGACCATGCTCGAACGTCATGGTCAGGGTGGCTCGTGCAGTCGGGAGCATCCGCGGTTCAGCTATGACAACTCGTTCATCGTGGCGGACCCCGCAGGCGCGGTGGTGGTCGAGACCGCGGGTCGCCACTGGGCCACGGAGGAGGTCGGCGCCGCGCGCTCTGTCTCCAACGGCCTCACGATCCCCGGCTTCGCCGAGCGGTACGCCGATCCGGTCCGCGGCCGCGTCGCCCAGTGCGCCACCAGACGAGCTCGCACCGAAGCGGCGGCGGCCGTCGCCGCGACCCCGTTCGACCTGATGCGGGCACTGCGTGATCACGGGGCACCGGAACCGGTCTATCGTCCGACGAACGGCGCGTTGTCGGCTCCCTGCGCCCACGCGGGGGGTCTGCTGACCTCCACGCAGACGACCGGTTCATGGGTCGCGGACCTCCGTGCGGGTGCACCTGACGGAGGCAGGCACTGGGTCACCGCGACGGCAGCGCCCTGCACCTCGTTGTTCAAGCCGGTGACGGTCCTCGATCCGGTCGACGTGGGAGCCGCCGCCGGACAGTACGACGACTCGTCCCTCTGGTGGCGTCACGAGCGGTTGCACCGGATGGTGGTCCGCGACCAGGCGCGCCTGTTGGAGACCTATCGGGATCAACGAGATGCTCTGGAGCGTGGGTGGCTCGCCGATCCGCCCTCCGGCCCGCTCGCGTTCGCCGAAGGCGAGCGGGCGCTCCATGAGTGGGAGGACCGGGTGAGCGCCGCGCTCGGGGGCGCGGACCGGCGACCGTCCTGGGTGCGGTGTCAGTGGCGCTCGTGGGACCGCGCCGCGCGGATGCCCGGCACGCGGGGGAGGAGGCAGCGATGACGAGGGTCGTGGTCGTCGGCGCGGGGCTGGCCGGCTTGTCCGCCGCTCGCGTCCTGAGCGACTCCGGGGTCGAGGTGCTCGTCCTCGAGGCCCGGGACCGGGTCGGGGGACGCACCGAGGGGGGTCACACCGACGACGGGACGCCGGTGGAGCTCGGCGGGCAGTGGCTGGGCGAGGGGCACACCCGGATGCACGAGCTGGTGGCAGAGCTGGGACTGGAGACCTTCCGCACCTGGAACGACGAGGGGAAGCTGCTGCTGGACCTCGGCGGTCGGCAGTCCAGCATGGCTTCTCACAAGGGGGCCATGCCGAAGCTGTCGCCGTTCGTGCTCGCCGACCTGCTCCAGGGCATGGCCCGCTTCGAGCGGGTCGCGCGCAGGGTGGACCTGGAGCGGCCCTGGGCCACTCCGGGTGCCGGGCGTCGCGACGCGGTGACGTGGGAGACGTGGATCCGCCGCAACCTGCGCACCCGGCTGGGGCGCCGGTTCTTCCGGCTCGCCTGCCGAACCGGGTGGGCGGCCGAGTCCACTGAGGTCTCACTGCTTCACGCGCTGTTCTACACCCGTTCCAACGTGGACCTCGAGACGCTGTTCACGGTCGATCAGGGAGCCCAGCAGGACCGCGTGGTCGGTGGGTCGGTGCGGGTGAGCCAGCGACTCGCGGCCGGTCTGGGTGACGGGGTCGTGCTGTCGGCGCCGGTGCGGCGCATCGAGCAGAGCGATGACGGAGTCGTGGTGGAGACACGCGCCGGTCGCCGCGAGTCAGCAGACCAGGTCCTGGTCGCGCTGCCGCCCACGCTGGCCGGGCGGCTGGAGTACGCCCCCGCGCTCCCGGCCGCCCGGGACCAGCTCACCCAACGGGTGCCCGCGGGGTCGGTGATCAAGGCCTACGCGGTCTACGACGAGCCGTTCTGGCGCCAGGCCGGCCTCAACGGTCAGGTGGTCTCCGACCGGGGGCCGGTGGAGGTGGTCTTCGACAACTCGCCACCGGAGGGCTCGCCCGGCGTGCTCATGGGCTTCTTCGAGGGTGCGGAGGCGCGCGCCTGGAGCCGGGCCACCCCCGCGGATCGGCGGGCGGCGATGGTCGGCTGCCTGACCCGCTATTTCGGTGACCGGGCGGCCGCGCCTCGCGAGTACCTCGAGCGGGACTGGAGCTCGGAGGAGTTCACCCGCGGTTGCTACGGCGCGCACTTCGCTCCCGGGGTGTGGACGGCGTACGGCGCCGAGCTGCGCGAGCCGGTCGGTCGGATCCACTGGGCAGGGGCGGAGCACGCAACGCGATGGAGCGGCTACATGGAGGGTGCGGTGCGCAGTGGGGAGGAGGCGGCTCGGGCCCTGCTGAGCCGCTGAGGTGTGGTTGTGCACGGCGCAGCGGGGTAGACACCAGGCATGAGCGAGCAGCAGCAGCAGGACGAATCGACCGAGTCATCCTCGAGCGGTGGGAGCGACGTGGACGGGAGCGAGGAGTCCTCGGAGAGCTTCGAGGGCTCCGATGACCCGAAGGTGATCTCCGACGACCAGCTGCCCGAGGACCTGCGCCCCACCGACGACAACCCGCTGGCCAAGCCAGAGGGTGAGGACGATGAGGGCGGCGGGCTGAACGTGCAGGAGCAGGCGTGAGGCGGGGTTCCCCCGCTGATCAGGCGAAATTGCCCGTTCGGCGGCGGTGCTGATCCGACCGCACTAGGACGGTTGTCCTACTTCTTTACTAGAATCCGGCCATGCACGCGAGCCCGGACCGAATGGCACAGCTCGGCGCCGCCACGGCGGACCTGACGCCGCCCTACGCGGTCGTCGACCTCGATGCCTTCGACCGGAACGCCGCGGCGATGGTGGCTCGTGCGCACGGCAAGCCGATCCGCGTGGCGAGCAAGTCGGTGCGCTCCCGGGCGCTCATCGAACGGGCTCTCGGGAACGACGGCTACTCCGGGATCCTCGCCTTCACCCTCGCCGAGGCGTTGTGGCTGGCAGCGGAGCACCAGGACGTCGTGGTCGGCTATCCCACCGCGGACCTGCCGTCGCTGCGAGCGCTGGCGGCCGACCCGGTGCTCGCCGAGCGGGTCACGATCATGGTCGACTCCGTCGCGCAGCTCGATCTCGCCCGGGCGGTGCTCGGGGCGGGCTCCCCACCGCTTCGGGTGTGTCTCGACCTGGACGCCTCGTTGCGCCTGGCGGGTCTGGTCCACCTGGGGATGCGGCGGTCGCCGGTGCACTCGGTCTCCGAGATCCGGGAGCTGGCGCAGGTCGTGGCCGACGACGACAGGTTCCGCCTGGTGGGCGTGATGGCCTACGAGGGTCAGATCGCGGGCCTGCCGAACAACACCGGGCACCTGCCCAGACGCGCGGCCGTCCGAGGGTTCCAGAGGTTGTCGGCCCAGGAGCTCAGGAGCAGGCGCGCCCGGGCGGTGGAGGCGGTGTGCGAGGTCGGTGAGCTGGAGTTCGTCAACGGCGGCGGCACCGGGAGCCTGGAGTCGACGTCGGCCGAGGACGTCATCACCGAGGTCGCGGCCGGATCGGGACTGTATGCGCCGACGCTCTTCGACGGTTTCGGCCACTTCGAGCTGGACCCGGCTGCATTCTTCGTGCTCAGCGTGGTCCGCCGGCCGGGGCCTTCCCACGTCACCGTGCTCGGAGGTGGCTGGGTGGCCTCCGGGCCGGCCGGCGACGACCGGGTGCCCACCCCCTGGTGGCCGACCGACCTCACGCTCCTCCCCGAGGAGGGCGCCGGCGAGGTGCAGACGCCGCTCACCGGGGCCGGGGCCCGCTCGATGCAGGTCGGTGACCGGGTGTGGTTCCGGCACGCCAAGGCCGGCGAGCTCTGCGAGCACGTCTCCGAGGTGATGCTGGTGTCGGGAGATTCGGTGATCGGGGCGGTTCCGACTTATCGTGGCGAGGGGCGCGTCTTCGTCTGATGTCCATATTGCGCAGATGCGAGGGGGACCGTGACGGCGTGCGCGCAGACAAGGCGTGCACTCAGAGGGGAGAGCAGGACCGTGGCCAGGATGTCCGCGGAGGAGCGGCGTCAGCAGCTGACCGAGGCGGCAATCGCCGTCATGACCCGTGACGGTGTCTCTCGCGCCACCACCCGCGCGATCGCGGGGGAGGCGCAGATGCCCTTGGGTGGCTTCCACTACGCGTTCGGCTCCAAGCACGAGCTGCTGGTCCGCGTGATCCAGACCATCGCGCGGCAATCGAAGGCCGAGATCGACGCCGCCGTCCTCAGCCGGCCCGACCTCGACCTGAAGCAGGTCGCCACCGCAGGGCTGATGGCCTACTTCGACCACGTCGTGGCGAACCCGAAGGAACACCTGCTCACCTACGAGCTCACCCAGTACGCACTGCGTGAGCAGGGCTTCGAGGGGGTGGCCAAGGAGCAGTACGACTACTACCTGCGTGAGAACGAGGAACTCCTCGAGGCCTTCGCCGACATCATGCAGATCGAGTACGTCGTGCCGTTGTCCGTGGTCAGCCGGTTCGCCTTCTCGGTGATGGACGGGTTGGCGCTGAACTGGCTGGCCCTGGGCGATGACGACGGCGCCCGCGAGGTGGTGCGGGTGACGGTCGAGGCGTTGGCCGGCATGGTTCGCCCGAGGGGCACCGGCGACCCGGACGGCTCGGGTGAGGCGGCCTCGTGACCTCCCCCGCAGCGAGCTGGGTCGAGACCGCGCCGGGGTCCGGCTTCGACCTCGACCATCTGCCGTACGGCGTCTTCCGTGTGGCCGGTGAGCCACCGCGGGTGGGGACGCGGATCGGCGACCAGGTCCTGGACCTGACCTCGGCCGCATCGTCGGCGGATCGGTCGTGGGCCGACCTGGTGGCCGGCCCCACCCTGCAGCCGCTGCTCGCCGGCGGCCCGCAAGCCTGGCGGGCAGTGCGGTCCTGGCTGATCCAGGTCCTGACCGATCCCGGGTGGCGTGACCGGCTGTCGCCACATCTGCGCGATGCGCGGTCGGTGAGCATGCTGCTGCCCTTCGAGGTCGCCGACTACGTCGACTTCTACGCCTCCATCGACCATGCCAGCAACGTGGGGCGGATCCTTCGTCCGGACTCCGAGCCGCTCCTGCCCAACTGGCGACACCTCCCCGTGGGGTACCACGGGCGGTCCGGGACCGTCGTGGTCTCCGGCACCGACGTCGTGCGTCCGTGGGGGCAGCGCAAGGCGCCCCAGGAGAGCGAACCGGCCTTCGGCCCGACTCGGCGTCTCGACATCGAGGCCGAGCTGGGGTTCGTGGTCGGCGTGCCGAGTGCTCTGGGCAGTCCCGTGCCGACGGCGGGGTTCGCCGACCACGTCTTCGGTGTGGTCGGCCTCAACGACTGGTCCGCCCGCGACATCCAGGGCTGGGAATACGTCCCGCTGGGCCCGTTCCTCGGCAAGAGCTTCGCCACCTCGATCTCGGCGTGGGTCACCCCGTTGGCGGCCTTGGAGGATGCCCGGTGTGACCTGCCGGGCCAGGACCCGGAGCCGCTGGACTACCTGGCGGTCGACCAGCCTGCCGGCTACGACATCGAGGTGGAGGTCGAGCTCGACGGCGAGGTCGTCTCACGTCCGCCGTACCGGACGATGTACTGGTCGCCCGCGCAGATGCTGGCCCACCTCACCGTCAACGGCGCCTCGCTGCGCACCGGCGATCTCTTCGCCTCGGGCACCATCAGCGGCCCCGAGCGCGAGCAGCGCGGCTCGCTGCTCGAGCTCAGCTGGGGAGGGCGGGAGCCCTTCACCGCGGCCGGGAGGGAGCGCAGCTTCCTCGACGACGGCGACGAGGTCGTGCTTCGCTACTCGGCCCCGGGCGGGCGCGGGCGCATCGGTCTCGGCGAGGTGCGAGGACGGGTGGTCGCTCGCGACTGACCCCGAGCGGCCCCGGGTCAGCTCAGGATGAGCTCGGCGGCGCGCTCACCGATCATGATCGAGGGCGCATTGGTGTTGCCACCGGTGATGGACGGCATGATCGAGGCGTCCGCCACGCGGAGCCCGTCGACGCCGCGCACCTTCAGCTCGGGGTCGACCACCGCCCGCTCGTCGACACCCATGCGGCAGGTGCCGACGGGGTGGTAGACGGAGTGGACGTAGTTGGGCAGCTCGCGGCGCATCGCCGGCTCGCTGGAGTACTTCGGCCCAGGCCCGATCTCCCCCAGGTTGTCGCCGGTGCCGGCCATGATCTCGCGCACCATCGCGATCCCCTCGATCAACACCTCGGTGTCCTTCGACGCGCGTAGGTAGCCGGGGTCGATCAAAGGAGCAGCCATCGGGTCGGGCGACGCCAGCCGGACGGTGCCGCGCGACTCCGGGTAGATCAGGGTCGGGAAGACGCTGCACCCCGGGGTCTTCACCGGGGGGTCGATCCGCTTGGAGGTGTCGTCCTGGTTGGGGATCGGGTAGGTCCAGTAGAGGCAGTGCAGCTGCAGGTTGGGGATCTCCTCGGCGTGCGAGGTGCGGACGAACCCTACGGACTCGAAGGAGGACCACGCCGCCCACCCGGTGCCCGGGCGGAAGACCTCACGGGCCAGTCCTCGCAGGAAGTAGGAGGTGATCGGGCGGCGCAGGGCCGAGGCCATGTCGAAGGAGATCGGCACGAACAGGTGGTCGTGCAGGTTCTCACCGACGGGGAGGTCGGCGACGACGTCGACCCCTACCTGACGCAGGTGGTCCTGGGGTCCGATGCCCGAGACCATGAGCAGGTGCGCGGAGCCGTAGACACCCGCAGCCAGGACGACCTCGCGGCTCGCGGTGAGGGTGTCGGGGCCGTCGGGGGTGAGCACCTCGACACCGGTGGCCCGGCTCCCGTCGACCCGGATCCTGGTCACCTGCGCCTTGGTGAGCACGGCGAGGTTGGGCAGCCCGCCGTCGTGCAGGTAGCCCACGGACGTGGAGTAGCGCCGCGATCGGCTCACGCTCTGCTGGACGACTCCGACGCCCTCCTGCTCGCGGCCGTTGTAGTCGGCGAGGATCGGCACCCCGAGCTTGTCGCGGGTGGACTCCATGAAGCCACGGGTCGCCGCGGTGATGGTGTCGGGCTGGGTGACCTTGATCGGGCCGTGGGAGCCGCGGACGTCGCTCGCGCCCTCCTGCCAGTCCTCGAGCTTCTTGAAGGCGGGCAGGACGTCCTCGTAGGACCAGCCGGCGCAGCCCTCGTCGGCCCAGTCGTCGAAGTTCTTGCGGTTGCCGCGCACGAAGAGCATGCCGTTGACCGAGCTGGACCCTCCCAGGACCTTTCCCCGGGTCTGCGGGATCACCCGGTCCCAGGCGTCGGACTGGGGCACGGACTTGTAGCCCCAGTCGAAGTACTTCTTCAGCTGGGGGACCGAGTGCATCACCGACACCGCGCCGGGGATCTGGAAGAGGCGCTTGGCAAGCCCCTTGTTGTCAGGTGCCCCGGCTTCCACCAGGATCACGCTGGCCCCGCTCTCCGCGAGACGACGGGCCACAGCGCACCCCGCGCTGCCGGCCCCCACGACGATGTAGTCGGCCTGAGTCATGGCCAGACTATAACGTGTTCTAGTTCTGCTTGACCATGCTCGGAGCGGTCCTCCCGTCTCGGCGTGCGCCACCCCCCGGGGCTCGTGCATCCCTATCCTGGGCGGGTGATCGCCGGCCTGCTCGTGCTGCTGGGCTGCCAGTTGCTCGGCACCCTGGTGGTCGACCTCACCGGGCTGCCGGTGCCCGGCCCGGTCCTCGGCCTGGTGCTGCTGCTGGGATGGCTGCAGCTGCGCGAGCCCGGCGAGGAGTCCGGGATCGGCCGGGTGTGCGCCGCGCTGTTGCGCCATCTCCAGCTCCTCTTCGTCCCGGCCGGCGTCGGGGTGGTGCAGTACCTCTCCCTGCTCGCCTCCGCGGCGGTGCCGGTGCTGGTCGGCCTGGTCGTGTCGTGGCTGGCCGGTCTGTTGGTGTGCGCCGCGGTCGCGGCGTCGCTGATGGCCTGGACCGACCGCTCGTCGGCCCGGCGGGGCGCGTCATGAGCCTGGACCCGGCGGGGGCGTGGGAGTCGATGCTCGACTCGCCGATCTTCGCGATCACGTTGACCTTGGCGGTCTACGAGGCGGCGCGGCGCGGCTGGGAAAGCCTCGGCCGACCTCCCTGGCTCAACCCCGTGCTGGTCTCGATCGTGGTCATCGGGACCGTGCTGCGACTGGTCGGCCTGGACTACGACACCTACGCCTCCGGCGCGAGCGTGATCAGCCTGCTCCTCGGGCCGGCCACGGTGGCGCTCGCCTGGCCGATGCACCGCGAGCTGCCACTGGTCAAGCAGGCCGCGGTCCCGGTGATCGGCGCCGTGGCGGCCGGGACGGCGATGGCCGTCACCGTCGCGGTGCTCGCGACGCAGCTCAGCGGCGGCCCGGAGGTGCTGGCCCTCTCGATGGCTCCCAAGACCACGACCACCCCGGTGGCCATCGCACTGAGCGAACAGATCGGCGGGATCCCCGCGCTGACCGCTGTCCTGACCGTGGTCACCGGCGTCCTGGGGGCGACGTTCGGCCTGGCGCTGCTGCGAGCGTTGCGGGTGCGCGACGAGCGGGTCTGCGGGTTGGCCGTGGGCGCGTCCGCCCACGGGATCGGGACCGCCGGGGTCGCCCACGAAGGACGCAGGATGGTGGCGTTCGCGGGTTTGGGCATGGCGCTATCGACCCTGTCGACCTCGCTGTGGGTCGCGGTGCTTGTGCCGTGGCTCACCTGAGTCTGCTCTGCCGGCGGTGTGTTGCCGCGGGGATCGCAGGTTTTCTGGACAAGGCAGGCAGAGCCGGACAGGATTCTTGCCGAGGGATCCGACCGGGCCATGCGAAGGAGCAGGAATGTCTGACAAGGACGTCAACCTCGACCACATCGACAGGTTCTCGGACCTCAGCGATGCCGATGTCAAGAAGATCGCGTCCACAGGCACCTACGTGACCGTGCCGAAGGACTGGTCCCTCATGGGCGAGGGCACCTCCGCGGACAAGGCCTACCTGCTGATCAGCGGGGAGGTCTCCGTGCGCCGCCATGGTGAGGAGGTCGCCAAGCTCGGGGCGGGGGACATCTTCGGGGAGATGGGGATCGTGCACCACAAGCTGCGCAGCGCCAGCGTGATCTCCCTCAGCCGGCTGGAGTGCCTGCACTTCACCCGCGAGCAGATCGAGGAGCTGGAGCAGGAGATCCCGAACTTCCGCGAAGCGCTGGAGTCCTCGGCCGAGTCCCGCTCCAGCAGCGACTGAGGGCGACGCACAGGGGTGACGTCTGAGCCGGCGACTCCCGGACCCGCGGACGCCCGCCGGTTGCTCGCGGAGATCGAAGCCACGCTGGTGGGCCAGCGTGGCTCGCTGAACCGCGTCGAGGTGAGCCGGGCCGCAGACTTTCCCCTGGAGCGAGCGACCCTCCTGTGGCGAGCCCTGGGCTTTCCGACGGCTCGTGACGACGAGGACCGGATCTTCACCGACGCCGACGTCGAGGCGTTGAGACTGGTCGGGTGGCTCGAGGAGGTCGGCGTCGTCACCGAGGAGATCGAGGCCAGCCTGGTGCGCGGCATGGGGCGGTCGTTCTCACGAATGGCCGAGTGGCAGATGGCCGAGCTGGTCCGCGCCATGACTCGACCGGAGAGGGCCCCGGACCCTGACCAGGTCCGCGAGGTCATCGAGAGCCTGATCCCGGTGCTCGAGGACCTCCAGAACTTCGTGTGGCGCCGCCACCTGTCCCATGCCGCGGCCCGGGTGCTGCTGCAACCCGGTGGCGACGGCGCCGACCGGGGCGTCCCGATGCTGGTCGGGTTCGCCGACATCGTGGGGTTCACCCGGCGCAGTCGGGAGATGTCGGTCGAGCAGCTCGACGAGCTGGTGGAGACCTTCGAGGCCCACAGCGCCGACGTCATCACCGAGCACGGCGGCCGCATCATCAAGACCATCGGCGACGAGATCCTTTTCGTGTCCGACGACCCCGTGGAGGGTGGGAGGATGGCGCTCACCCTGCTGGAAGCAGCGGACTCGATCGAGAGCTTCCCCGAGCTCCACATCGGGCTGGCCTACGGCGACGTCCTGTCCCGCGTGGGTGACGTCTTCGGTCCGACGGTGAACCTGGCATCACGGCTGGCGTCGGTGGCCAGGCCCGGGCGAGTCCTGATCGACAGGGAGCTCAGCCGCACCCTCAAGCCGTACGACGAGGACTTCCGGGTGCGGCGTGCGCGCACCACTGCGGTCCGCGGCTATCCGCGGCTCGATCGCTGGTCGTTGCGTCCGGCGCGCACGGAGGACCCGGGCAAGCAGGGGCGGCACCGTCGCCGATCCAGCAGTGCGGGCAAGGAGTCCAAGGCCTCCTGACGACGATGGTGCCTGGCTGAGGGGCCGAATCAGGACCCGGAGGCGGGAAGGCCGAGCGCGATCGTCGCCCGCAACACCCAGTCGGCGTCGTCCAGGAGATCGCCGTAGACCTCCCTGAGCTGACCCATGCGATAGCGCACGGTCTGGGGATGGACGTACAGCGCCCGGGCCATGTCCTCGCGCCGACCTTGGTGCAGCAGCCACGCTCGCAGGGTCTCGATCAGCTTGTCGGCCGAGGATGCTCGCCGCGACGCGAGCGGCTCGAGGACCTGCGCGCGCAGGTCACCGTGCGCCGATTCGTCCGCTGCCAGCACCAGGGCGGGCAGGTGGTCCTCGGTGTCGAGCATCCCCCAGGCACCGGTCGGCCCGTCGTCCCGGTCGTCCACGGCCTGGGCGAGCCTGCCCCGCACGTGGAGCCGGAGCAGCCGGAGCCCCCGTTCGACCGATGACGGCGCGGCGTTCCACTCCACCGTCGGTCCGATCACCGAGTCGCGCAGCCGGCTGCGGCGGATCACGGGTCGGACGCCGGTCGCGCCGGGCACCAGGAGCGTGTCCACCACGGGGAGATCGTCGGTGGGCCGCTGCTGTCCTGCGCCCGAGGCCTGCACGGTCCCCGGGGGCAGGAGCGCCCGGGCCCGGTCGGCTCTGCCTTCGGGCACCAGCACCGCGGTGATCCCCTTCGGTATCGGCCAGGCAGCTCGTTCGGCCAGGGACATCACGGTGGGGGCAGGTCTCCCCGCGACCAGCGCATCGGCGACCTGTTCCAGCAGCCGCTCGCGCAACCGGCCGGCGACCGTCAGCTCTTCGGCGTGGCCGGCGGCACTGGCAGCCGAGAGCTCATCGATGTAGGAGAACACCAGCTCGGCGAAGTCGGCGACCGTGCCCGCGTCGAGCCCGGCCGCGACCCCCGCTCTGCTCATGTCGCGCCAGGAGGCTCGCGCCCCGATCCGGTAGGCGCGGAGCAGCGCCTCCATCGACCGCCCGCTGCGTGCCTCACCCCGGCCCAGCCTGTAGGCGGCGTCCCAGACCCGGTCGTAGGTGCCGCCACGGGTCTCGGCATCGCCACTGACCAGCGTGAGAAAACCACCCAGCGCCAGTGCCACCGCGTTCTCGATGGTGCGACCCATCTCGCCACGGAACGGGTCGGCGTACTCCTCGACCTGGTGCTGGATCGCCGAGACGACCTTCTCAGCCATCCCCGGCAGCTCGGCGCGCATCGCCTCGACGACGTCCTCACCCAGAGGTGGACCCGCTGCCTGCCAGTCCCTGGGGTTGGAGGCCTCGATCATCGGCTACCTCGGACTGTCTTTGTCATGTGCGAACAAGAATGTGGCGGTTGATTCGTGATCTCAGGTCAGGATATTACACCTGGAGTACATCAGGATGGAGGCATGTCAGTTCTCCTTCGTTCGCCGCGGCGCCCCACCTGGGCCCAGCGGCTCTGGCGGGTCGCCGAGGCTGCGGCCACCCCTGCCCTACCGGCGGACTACCTCGACCTCGTCAACCCCTTGCGGCCGGGCGCCGACCTGCGCGGCCGGATCGAGCAGATCCGTCCGGAGACCCCCGACGCGGCCACGATCGTGCTCCGCCCGGGTGCCGACTGGGCCGGGCACGTCCCGGGGCAGTACGTCAGGATCGGCGTCGACGTGGACGGGGTGCGGCAGTGGCGGGCGTACTCGCTCACCCACGGACCACGCCGTGACGGCCGGATCTCGATCACGGTCAAAGCGGTGCCGGACGGCAAGGTCAGCAGCCACCTCGTGCATCGCGCTCGCGTCGGCACGCTGGTCCACCTGGAGCAGGCTGCCGGCGAGTTCGTGCTGCCGGTGGCGACCGGCGCCGGACCGACCGCCACGAGCAAGCTGCTCTTCGTCACCGCCGGCTCGGGCATCACACCGGTCGTCGGCATGCTGCGCAATCTCTTCCCGGTCACCGACGACGGCGCCGTGCGGCTGTCGAGGAGCAGCCACTACGACATCGTCGTCGTGCATCTCGCACCCAGCGAGCCCGACTCCATCTTCATCGGCAACCTCCAGGCCCTCGACAGCGTTGGTCTCATCAGACTCGTGGCCAGGTACGACGACCGGCACGGGGCGCTGGACGTCGATGACCTGGTCGGCCTCGTGCCCGACCTCGAGGAGCGGACCACGCTGGCCTGCGGTCCCCCCGGGCTCCTGGAGGCTCTGGAGAGCCACCACGCGCAGCGGGGTCTCGAGCTGATCACCGAGCAGTTCCGGGTGGCCACGGTCTCGACCGGCGAAGGCGGCACCGTCAGCGTCACCGGGACCGGAACCTCCTTCGAGGCCACCGGCGACCGGCCCCTGCTCGAGCAGGGGGAGGAGGCCGGTCTCCTGATGCCGAGCGGATGCCGCATGGGGATCTGCTTCGGTTGCGTGCTCCCGCTGCGGGAGGGCGCGGTGCGTGACCTCCGGAGCGGAGAGCTCACCACAGCCGCCGAGGGCGACGGCGTCTCGATCCAGACCTGTATCTCCGCCGCGGCCGGACCGTGCCGCATCGACCTGCGGTGAGCAGCCGACCCCCAGTCACCACGATCCACTCTCGACCAAGGAGAACTGAGCCTCGATGACCGTCCTGCAGAAGAAGGCCCACGACCCGACCGACCACTTGTCCGAGGAGGACATCGAGCTGATCGGCAAGGAGCTCGACGAGATCCGCGCCTCGGTGATCGCCGAGCGCGGTGAGAGCGACGCCGCCTACATCCGGCGGGTGATCAAGACCCAGCGCTACCTCGAGGTCGGCAGCCGGGCGGTGCTGCTCGTATCCCTGTTCCCCCCGGCGTGGCTCGTGGGGACTGCCGGCCTGAGCGCGGCCAAGATCTTGGACAACATGGAGATCGGGCACAACATCATGCACGGTCAGTGGGACTGGATGCGGGATCCCAAGATCCACTCCAGCACGTGGGAGTGGGACCACGTCTCGCCGTCGGAGCAGTGGAAGCACTCCCACAACGAGCTGCACCACACCTTCACCAACGTCATCGGCAAGGACAACGACCTCGGCTACGGGATCATGCGCGTCGACGAGGACCAGCGGTGGAACCGGGCCCACCTCGCACAACCGCTGCTGAACCTGGTCAACGCGTTCTTCTTCGAGTACGGCATCGCGGCCTACGACCTGGAGCTGCGCGGTGCGGTCCGCAGGGGAATCACCAAGACCCCGGAGTTCAAGGCCCGGGCGCGCCGGGTTGTGGAGAAGATCCGCCGCCAGGTCACCAAGGACTACGTGGTGCATCCGCTGCTGAGCGGGCCTTCTTTCCTCTCGACCATGACCGCCAACCTGACTGCCAACGTGGTGCGCAACGTCTGGACGCACTCGGTGATCATGTGCGGGCACTTCCCCTCCGGGGTGGAGACCTTCGAGCGGCGCTCCATCGTGGGGGAGACCCGCGGGGAGTGGTACCTGCGACAGATGCTCGGGTCGGCCAACATCACCGGCTCCAAGCTGATGCACCTGATGACCGGCAACCTCTCGTTCCAGATCGAGCACCACCTCTTCCCGGACCTGCCCAGCAACCGCTACCAGGAGATCGCCCCGCGGGTGCGCGACCTCTTCGACCGCTTCGGGCTGCGCTACACCTCGGGCTCGTTGCCCAAGCAGGTCGCCTCGGCGTGGTTGAAGATCGTGCGGCTCTCGTTGCCCAACGACGCCTGGATCAACCGCCGGCTCGGACCGGCTGCGGCCTGAACGCTCAGTCGGGGTAGATGTTCTGCGTGCGCAGCTGACCTCGGGCCACGAGCCGGTCCTGGTCGTCGCGGGTCTCCACCAGCCACACCTGCTGGGACCTGCCCTGGTGCACGGCCGTCGCGGTCGAGACCAGGTCGCCCTCCCGCACAGGTCGGTAGAAGTCGGTGCTGTTGCTGACCCCGACGGCGTAGGCCTGGTCGTTGCGGGCGCGCAGCCAGTGGTTGGAGCCGATGCTGCCGAGAGTCTCCACGATGCTCGCGTGGACCCCGCCGTGCACGATGCCGAACGGCTGGTGGTGCCGGGTGCCTGCCGTCCAGGTGGCCACGACGCGGTCGGTGTCCAGCTCGGTGACACTCATGCCGAGGTTGGCGGTGAACGGACCCTGCATGTCCTCGGAGTTCGCTTGGTCGAGATGCACGTCTCACATCCTAGGGAGCGCGATTGCGCCGCCGCGCTGCCGGGCACGGTCTGGCCATGAGCACCTCGTCGTCTCGCTGGACCACCGACCGCATGCCGGACCTCACCGGGAGCACTGCCGTGGTGACCGGCGCCAACTCCGGCATCGGCTTCCACACCGCCTTGGAGCTGGCGCGTCGTGGCGCCGCGGTGACACTGGCCTGCCGCAACCAGCAGTCCGGGGCGGACGCGGCACAGCGCATCGACGACGAGGTGGGTGCAGGAAGCACCCGCGTGGCGCCCCTCGACCTGTCCTCGTTGCAGTCGATCCGCGACTGCGCGCAGGCGTGGGACGGTCCGCTCGACCTGCTGGTCAACAACGCCGGCGTGATGACGCCTCCGCGACACCGGCAGACCCAGGACGGCTTCGAGCTGCAGCTCGGCACCAACCACCTCGGTCACTTCGCACTCACCGGTCAGCTCCTGCCACACCTGCTCCAGGCGCCGACCGCGCGCGTCGTCACGGTGTCCTCCCTGGCCCACCACAGCGGCGGTGGCAGCCTGCTCGAGGGCAACCCGGCCAACGGCTACAACCCGCAGCGCGCCTACGGCAACTCCAAGCTGGCCAACATCTTGTTCTCCGACGAGCTGCAACGCCGAGCGGACGCCCACGGCGCGAAGCTCACCGCAGCCGCGGCCCATCCTGGTGTCTCGGCCACCAACCTGGTGACCTCCGAGCAGGGTCTCGGCGCCATCCCCGGCGTGCGCCAGGTCGCACCGCTCTTCCTCAAGGCGCTGTTCCCGGGTGCTGCTGCGGGGGCCGAGGCGTCGTTGTACGCCGCGACCGAGGCCGAGCCCGGCTCCTACACCGGTCCGCAGAGGTTGCGTGAGACGCGGGGGCCGGTCGGTCCGGCCCGGCGCCAGCGGATGGCGCGCGACCCGGAGCTGGCCTCAGCGCTGTGGGACCTCAGCGAGGAGCAGACCGGCGTCAGCTTCGACTGGGGCTGAGAGGGTCCCGGGCTGGCCGTTTGACTAGAACACGTTCTAGTCTGGACCCGTGAGCACCCAGATTCCCGAGCCTGCGAGCGAGTCAGAGATCCAGGACTGGAGCGACGAGGTGGACGTCCTGGTCGTGGGGGCCGGCATGGGCGGTGTCTGCGCGGCTCTGGAGGCGGCTCGCGCCGGTGCCAGCGTCCTGGTCATCGACAAGGGTGGCGAGGGCACCTGCACCAGCGCGATGGCCGGTGGGCACTTCTACCTGGGCGGCGGCACCGCGGTGCAGCAGGCGACCGGGCACGAGGACAGCTCGGAGGAGATGGCGAAGTACCTGCAGGCCGTCAGCCCGGACGCCGACCCGGAGAAGATCCGGCTCTACTGCGACGACTCCCCGGAGCACTTCGCGTGGCTCGAGGGGCTCGGCTTCGAGTTCGAGCGCAGCTACTACGCCGAGAAGGCGGTGGTGCAGCCCGACACCGAGGGGCTGATGTACACCGGAAGCGAGAAGGCCTGGCCCTACTGCGAGCAAGCGGTGCCCGCGCCGCGCGGTCACAAGGTGCCGGTCCCGGGCGACACCGGAGGAGCGGGCATGGTCGTGAGGCTCGCCTGCGAGCGACTCGCAGAGCTCGGTGTCGAGATCCGCTACGACACCGGCGCCACCTCGCTGGTGGTCTCCGAGGACGGCGCGGTGGTGGGTGCGAGGTGGCGACGGTTCAGCGAGCAGGGAGCGGTGCGCGCCGGGTCCGTGGTCATCGCAGCCGGTGGCTTCGTGATGAACCAGGACATGATCGACGCCTACGCCCCGCGGCTGAAGGCACTGGTGGCCCGGGGCATGCCGCTGGGCAACACCAACGACGACGGCCTCGGCATCCGCCTCGGCGAGTCCGCCGGAGGGGTGACCGAGCACATGGAGGGGGCCTTCTTCACGGCTCCCTTCTACCCGCCCGGGAGCCACGTCTTCGGCATCGTGGTCAACAGCGACGGCCGCCGGATCATCAACGAGGACGGCTACCACAGCCGCACCGCGGCGAAGGTCTTCGAGCAGGAGGGCCAGGTGGGCTACCTGATCTGCGACTCCGAGACCATCGGTGAGCCCTACCTGGGTCTGACCCGGATCATCGACGGCTGGGACACCGTCGAGGAGATGGAGGCGGGGCTCGGCATCGCGGCAGGCAACCTGCGCCGGACGCTGGAGAGCTACAACGCCGCGGCCGCGCGCGGTGAGGACCCGGAGTTCCACAAGGCTGCGGAGTGGTTGAAGCCGCTCGACCAGGCGCCGTGGGGAGCGATCGACCTGACTCCCGGCAACGCCTTCTACGCCGGCTTCACCCTCGGTGGCCTCAAGGTCTCGGTGGACGCCGAGGTGCTCAGCACGGCGGGTCGCCCGGTGGCCGGTCTGTACGCCGTCGGCGCCTGTGCCGCCAACATCGCCCTGGACGGCGCCGGGTACTCCAGCGGCACCCAGCTGGGCGAGGCGTCGTACTTCGGTCGGCGCGCCGGACGCCACGCCGCGGCATCGGCCCGCTGAGCCGTGGTGACACCCCCGTACCGGGGCTCCTGCGGCCGCTCCCTCGATTACGGACTGACCGCTCTGCGTGTGTATGCTCTGTCCTCGCTTGCCCCTTTAGCTCAGTCGGCAGAGCGACTCCATGGTAAGGAGTAGGTCTACGGTTCGATTCCGTAAAGGGGCTCTGGGTAGGGACATCGTCGCTCGATCGGTTTCGACAGAACTCGAGTGGGCCGACGCTGCCCGTCCCAGTGGCGGGGTAGCTCAGACGGTTAGAGCGCACGACTCATAATCGTGAGGTCGCGGGTTCGATACCCGCCCCCGCTACTCACAACTCGGATCGGCCGGTGCCAGGGACTCGTTCCACACCGTCCACACTCCGTGCACAGCAGCAGACGCAAGCGATCAGAGAAGAAGAGGCACGAACGTGGCCAGCAAGAGCAGCGACATTCGCCCCAAGATCACCCTGGCGTGCGTGGAGTGCAAAGAGCGCAACTACATCACCAAGAAGAACCGGCGCAACGACCCTGACCGGTTGGAGATGAAGAAGTTCTGCCCGCGCTGCCGCACCCACACCGCACACCGCGAGACCCGCTGAGGACGGTCGGTCCCCGACCCCCCTCGAGCACCGACGCGACCGCCCTCGGGACGGTCGCGTCGTTGCGTTCCGCGGCGTCCCGGTGCCTCCTTCGGCCGCCGGGCGGGCCACGACGCCCTGCTAGCGTCCGACCATGAGCCTGGCCGAGCTCGCCGGCCGCAGCTTCGCGCGGACCGAGCCCCTCACCGTGACCACCGAGCGAGTCTCGGAATTCGCGCGGGCGATCGGGTCGGACTACGACTCCGGTGCGGCCCCGGCCACTTTCCCGATCATCGTGAGCTTCGCCGCGATCAGAGCGCTGGTGGAGGACCCGTCCGCCGCCATGAGCCTGGCCGGCCTGGTGCACGGCGAGCAGCGATTCTCCTATGAGCGGCCGGTGCGGCCCGGTGACGAGCTCACCGCCGAGCTGACCGTGGAGTCGGTGCGGAGCATGGGGGAGGCCACGTGGTTGCGCACCCGCAGCGACATCCGCGACCAGCACGGTGAGCAGGTGCTCACCGCCTGGGCGACGCTGATCCACCGGGACCCGCCCCCCTCGACACCGCCGTCACCACGCGGCTTGCTGCCGCCCCCGAGGAGCGCTCCGTGACGGCCCCCGTGCCCGATCAGGGGTTCGCGGTCGGTGACGCGCTGCCACCACACTCCTTCACCCTCACCAGAGAGGACCTGCGTCGCTATGCCGCCGCGTCCGGAGACCCCAACCCGATCCACCTCGACGACGGTGCCGCGCAGGCTGCCGGCTTCGAGGGCATCGTGGCGCACGGCATGCTGACCCTGGCGCTGGCGGGGCGAGCCCTGGAGCAGTGGGCGGGAGGCTCGGGTCGGGTGCGCGACCTGCGGGCCAAGTTCACCCGGCCCGTCCTCGTGCCCGACGGTGATCAGGGGACCGTCGTCGAGGTCGGCGGGGTGGTGCGGTCTGTCGACCGGGTCGACGACGGCCTGGAGGTCGGCATCGCTCTCGAGGTCACCTGCGGCATCGACACCGTGCTGGGCGCCCCGCGCGCGGTCGTGGTGATGCCGGGGCCCACCCAGTGACCGCACGTCTGGCGGAGCGGACCACCCTGCGGCTCGGCGGCCCGGCCACGCGCCTGGAGGCCGCAGGCTCCGTCGAGGAGCTGGTCTCGCTGGTCGACGACTCGGACGCGGCCGGCGAGCCCGTGCTGGTGCTCGGAGGTGGCAGCAACCTCGTGGTCGCCGACGAGGGCGTGGACGGGGTGGTCGTCGACGTCGCCACCCGTGGGGTGCGAGTCGAGTCCGACGCCTGCGGCGGAGCAATGGTCACGGTCGCTGCCGGGGAGAGCTGGGAGGACCTGGTGGCCCGAGCGGTCGCCGAGCAGTGGGTGGGGATCGAGGCGCTGTCGGGGATCCCGGGACTGGTCGGCGCCACCCCCATCCAGAACGTCGGCGCCTACGGTCAGGAGGTGGCCGAGACCGTCGCGCGGGTCCGCGCCTACGACCGCCGCGAACGACGGGTGCTCACCCTGGCCGGCCCGGACTGCGGCTTCGGTTACCGGTCCAGCCGGTTCAAGGCGGAGCCGGGACGGTGGCTGGTGCTCGAGGTGACCTTCCAGTTCCGCCTCGGCTCGCTGGGCGCCCCCGTCCAGTACGCCGAGCTCGCGCGCACCCTGGGCGTCGAGCGGGGTGACCGAGCGCCGGCGGTCGAGGTGCGCGAGGCGGTGCTCGGGCTCCGGGCGGGCAAGGGGATGGTGCTCGACCCCTCGGACCACGACACCTGGTCGGCGGGGTCCTTCTTCACCAACCCGATCGTCGAGCCGGACGTGGTTCCGCGCGACGCCCCTGCCTGGCCACAGGGCGAACGGGTCAAGACCAGTGCGGCCTGGTTGATCGAGCACGCCGGTTTCGGCCGGGGCTACGGGCTCGAGCGGGGCGAGGGGAGGGTCAGCCTCTCGACGAAGCACACCCTGGCCCTGACCAACCGGGGAGGGGCCACGACCAGCGAGCTGCTGGCGCTGGCGCGCGAGATCCGTGACGGCGTCCGCGACCGGTTCGGGATCACCCTGGTCAACGAGCCGGTGCTGGTCGGCTGTCACTTCTGAGCGCCCCGGGCGAGGCCAGCCAGGCCTCGACGTCGGCGAGGATCTCCTCGCGCGTGCTGTCGGGGGCGCAGGAGGCTTCGACCGACATCCGGGCCAGGCTCGCCAGCGTCCGGTCGTCCAGGTCGTGCGCGGCCCGCACGGCGGCGTACTGACCGTGCAGGCGGGAGCCGAAGAGCAGCGGGTCGTCGGCCCCCAGCGCGACCGTCGCGCCGGCCCTGAGCAGGGTGGGCAGGGGCACCGACGACAGGTCGCTGTGCACCCCCAGAGCCACGTTGGAGGTGGGGCACACCTCCAAGGCGATGCCCCGATGCGCGATGTCCTCGAGCAGTCGGGGGTCCTCCACCGAGCGGACGCCATGCCCCAACCGGTCTGCTCCGAGCTCCTCGATGGCGACCCGCACGTTGGCCGGGCCCATCAGCTCGCCGGCGTGGGGCATGGCACGCAGGCCCCCGCGCCGGGCGATCTGGAAGGCGCGCGCGAACTCGCTGGTGACTCCTCGGCGCTCGTCGTTGGACAGCCCGAACCCCACCACCCCGTCGTCGCGGTACTGGACGGCCAGCCGGGCGAGCGTGCGAGCGTCCAGGGGATGCCGCGTGCGGTTGGCCGCGATCACCACCCCGATACCGATGCCGAGATCACGCGCGGTGATGCTGACCGCATCCAGCACCAGCTCGGTGAAGGCGGAGATGCCGCCGAACTTCGCGGCGTACCCGCTGGGGTCCACCTGGATCTCCAGCCACCGGCCCCCGTCGGCCAGGTCGTCCTGCGCGGCCTCCAGCACCAGCCGGCGGACGTCGCCCTCGGTGCGCAGCACCGAGCGCGCGACGTCGTAGAGCCGCTGGAACCGGAACCAGCCCTTCTCGTCCGCGGCTGACAGCACCGGCGGCCAGTCCTCGACCAGCGCGTCGGGCAGGTGAACCCCGTCGCGCTCGGCGAGCTCCACCAACGTCTCGTGCCGCATCGAACCGGTGAAGTGCAGGTGCAGGTGCGCCTTGGGCAGAGCACTCAGGTCACGCCGCGGCGCCCGAACCCCGGCTGGGCTGTCCCCGTCGGTCGAGCTTGCCCCGTCGGTCGAGCTTGTCGAGACCACCTCGCCGTTGCTCAGCCGAGCAGCCGCTGGATCCGGCCGATACCCTCGGCGAGGTCCTCGTCGCCCAAGGCGTAGGACAGCCGCAGGTAGCCCGGTGAGCCGAACGCCTCACCCGGCACCACCGCCACCTCAGCCTTGTCGAGGATCAGCTCGGCCAGCTCGGTGGTCGTGCTCGGCGTCACCCCGTCGATCTCTCGACCGAGCAGTCCCTTCACCGACGGGTAGGCGTAGAAGGCCCCCTTGGGGTCGGGGCAGAGGACGCCGTCGATCTCGTTGAGCATGCTCACGATGGTGCGGCGTCGGCGGTCGAAGGCGGCCTTCATCTTCTCGACCGCGGCGAGGTCACCGCTGATCGCGGCCAGCGCGGCCTTCTGGGCCACGTTGCACACGTTGGAGGTGGCGTGGGACTGCAGGTTGGTGGCGGCCTTGACCACGTCGCGGGGGCCGATCAGCCATCCCACCCGCCACCCGGTCATCGCGTAGGTCTTGGCCACCCCGTTCACCACCACGCAGGTGTCGGCCAGCTCGGGCACGACCACCGGCATCGAGACCGCCTCGACCCCGTCGTAGGTCAGGTGCTCGTAGATCTCGTCGGTGACCACCCAGACCCCGTGCTGCAGTGCCCAGCGCCCGATCGCCTCGACCTGCTCCCGCGGGTAGACGGCGCCGGTCGGGTTCGACGGTGAGCAGAAGAGCAGCACCTTCGTGCGCTCGGTGCGGCAGGCCTCCAGCTGCTCGACGGTGACCAGGTAGTCCTGGGTCTCGTCGGCCAGCACCTCCACCGGGACGCCTCCGGCCAGCCGGATCGCCTCGGGGTAGGTGGTCCAGTAGGGCGCCGGCAGGATCACCTCGTCACCGGGGTCCAGGAGCGCCGCGAAGGCCTCGTAGACGGCCTGCTTGCCGCCGTTGGTGACCAGGACCTGGGCCGGGTCGACCTCGTAGCCGCTGTCGCGGGCCGTCTTCTCGGCGATGGCCTGCTTCAGGGCGGGCATGCCACCGGCCGGGCTGTAGCGGTGGTTGCTCGGGTCGCTGCATGCCGCCACGGCCGCCTCGACCACGTAGTCCGGCGTGGGGAAGTCGGGCTCTCCCGCGCCGAACCCGATCACCGGTCGACCCTCGGCCTTCAAGGCCTTGGCCTTGGCGTCGACCGCGAGCGTGGCCGACTCGGCGATGCCACCGATGCGTGCGGAGACGCGGTTCCTGGCGGAGCTGCTGGCTGTCGGGGAGGTCATGGGGCCATGCTCGCACTGCCCCACCTGGGCATGCATCCCCGTTCGGGCCCCGGGTGCGGCTCGGTTCGACTTCCCAACATCGCTACCCGTAGACTCCATCGACGGTGGTTCCACACCCTTGATTGTCATGCCCTCAGCCGAGTTGCTCCGGCGGAGGCGGTCACGGGAGCCATCGAAGGGCACTAGCTCAACTGGCAGAGCATCGGTCTCCAAAACCGAAGGTTGGGGGTTCAAGTCCCTCGTGCCCTGCACGACCTCGCGGTCCGCCGCGAGGTGGTCAGGTCCAGGCGTAGGAAGGAAGTGGTCACGGTGGCGAGCGACAGCTCGGTGTCCTCGAAGGGACAGCGCACCGGCCCGGCCGATTTCTTGCGCCAGGTGGTGGCGGAGCTACGCAAGGTGGTGTGGCCCACCCGCGAACAGCTGGTGACCTACTTCTGGGTCGTGCTGGTGTTCGTGCTGGTGGTCATGTCGTTCGTGGCGCTGCTCGATCTGGGACTCGGCAAGCTGGTCTTCATGATCTTTGCCTGACCCGGTCGACCTGGCCAGCCCATCCCCGACGGGGGACAGATGACGAAACGAAGGTGACGGACAACCGTGTCGCAGTCCTACGACGAGCAGCCCGCTGAGGCGCCGGCAGAGGCGGCTGAGGAGTCGCTCGCTGTGCCGCCCACGGCCCAGACGGTCGAGCCACCGGTGGAGACCTTCGACGAGGAGGCTGCTGGCGTTTCCGAGCAGGAGCCTGCCGCTGACGTGACAGATGTGGCAGACCCCTTCCACGTGGCCGATCCGAGCCAGGGCGACCCCGAGACGGCCGAGTCCGAGGTGGCCGCCGAGGCCCACGAGGTGGCCACGGAGTCCGAGTCGGCCGCGCTGACCGAGCCGTTCGCTGCTGCTGCGTCCGCGGAGACCGAGGCCGAGGCCGAGCTCGTGGACGAGGCGACCGTCACCGAGGACGCGGAGCCCGCAGCCGTCGTCGCCGACCCCGAGGTCGACGCCGAGGCCGGACCTGACGCCGGAGCCGACGAGGTGGCCGACGACGCTCCGGTTGCAGAGGCCGATCCGCTGGAGGAGTTCCGCCAGCAGCTGCGCGACCAGTGGGGTGACTGGTTCGTGGTCCACACCTACTCCGGCATGGAGAACCGGGTGAAGACCAACCTGGAGAGCCGGATCACCTCCTTGAACATGGAGGACTACATCCACGAGGTGGTCGTGCCCACCGAGGAAGTCGCCGAGATCAAGAACGGTCAGCGCAAGATGGTGCGGCGCACAGTGCTCCCCGGCTACGTCCTGGTCCGCATGGACCTCACCGACGAGTCGTGGGCCGCGGTTCGTCACACGCCCTCGGTCACCGGATTCGTCGGCCACAGCCAGCAGCCGGTCCCCCTCAGCCTGGACGAGGTGGAGAAGATGCTTGCCCCCACCGTCGTGCCCCAGCCCGGTGCCGCGGTGACGGCCGAGGACGGCGGCACGCCGGGGGAGGCCACCGCCGCCAAGCAGCGGGGCGCGATCTCGGACTTCGACGTCTCCGACTCGGTGATGGTCGTCGACGGACCGTTCGCCACGCTGCACGCCACACTGACCGAGATCAATGCCGACACCCAGCGGGTGAAGGCACTCGTCGAGATCTTCGGCCGGGAGACCCCGGTCGAGCTGAGCTTCAGCCAGATCCAGAAGGTTTGAGGCCTCGGGCTGAGCTTGCGAAGTCCGAAGGGCCTCAAAGGTTGAGGAGCCTGGACTGACGGCGACGAAGGAGCCGACAGCCCAGGCGTCTCGAAACCTACGAAGCACTGGCGGGGAAGGTCCCCGCCGAGAAGAACGAGGCGGCAAAGCCCGCCGACGAAGTGGCAGGGGAGATCCCCCGCAATGACCACGAGAGAGAGAAGAAGCAATGCCTCCCAAGAAGAAGAAGGTCGCTGCGCTGGTCAAGGTGCAGCTCAACGCCGGCGCCGCGACGCCTGCCCCGCCCGTGGGCACGGCGCTCGGCCCCCACGGCGTCAACATCATGGAGTTCTGCAAGGCCTACAACGCTGCGACCGAGCAGCAGCGCGGTCAGGTCATCCCCGTGGAGATCACTGTCTACGAGGACCGCAGCTTCGATTTCGTCACCAAGACCCCGCCCGCCGCCGAGCTGATCAAGAAGGCAGCAGGTGTTCCCAAGGGCTCGGGCACACCGCACAAGGAGAAGGTCGGCAGGCTGACCCGCGACCAGGTGCGTGAGATCGCCGAGATCAAGATGCCCGACCTGAACGCCAACGACGTCGAGCAGGCTTCGAAGATCGTCGAAGGCACCGCCCGTTCGATGGGCGTGACCGTCGAGAGCTGACCCGACCGGGTCACACAGTGGCAGGTCAGCTCTGCGGCCGATGACCACGACTGGTAACACGAGCAAGCAACAAGGAAGAGAACCAGACATGCAGCGCAGCAAGACCTACCGTGCAGCCGCGGAAGGCATCGACAAGGACCAGGCCTACTCCCCGATGGCCGCCATCAAGCTGGCCAGGGCGGGGGCCAAGACCAAGTTCGACCAGACCGTCGACGTGGCCATGCGGCTCGGGGTCGACCCCCGCAAGGCGGACCAGATGGTCCGTGGCACCGTCAACCTGCCTCACGGCACCGGCAAGACCGCCAGGGTCGTGGTCTTCGCCAACGCCGAGAAGGCGGAGGCGGCCCGCGAGGCCGGCGCCGACTTCGTCGGTGGTGACGACATGATCGAGAAGGTCCAGGGCGGATGGCTCGACTTCGACGCCGCCGTCGCGACGCCCGACATGATGGGCAAGCTCGCCCGCCTCGGCAAGGTGCTCGGCCCCCGTGGCCTGATGCCCAACCCGAAGACCGGCACCGTGACGATGGACGTGGCCAAGGCGGTCGCCGACATCAAGGGTGGCAAGATCGAGTTCCGCGTCGACCGGCACGCCAACCTGCACTTCGTGATCGGCAAGGCCTCGTTCAGCGAGTCCCAGCTGGCCGAGAACTACGCGGCCGCCCTGGAAGAGGTGCTGCGGCTCAAGCCGGCCAGCTCCAAGGGCCGCTACCTGAGGAAGATCACCGTGTCCACGACGATGGGTCCGGGTGTCATGGTCGACCCCAACCGCACCCGCAACGTCGCCGGCGACGACGACGCCTGACCCACCTCACCACTCACCACACCGAGGCCGGCCCCACGCGGGGCCGGCCTCGGTGCGTCCCGGGTCGGTGGCGGTCGGGAGCCGTGATCACCGGGCGGCCGTGGATGGGCCTGGCCTCCGTGGAGCAGGGCGCAGCGACGAAGGAGCAGCGCCCTGCGCAACGGGTGGTTGGCCGCCCGGGGGTCACGGCGCACGGCCGCCATCGACCCCCCACGCACTGCGGTCGGGCCCGCAACCCACCTACTCCGTGAAGACCCGCTCGTCCATGAGCTTCTCGCGCACCACCTGGCCGTGGACGTCGAAGCGGGACTGGTCGAAGCGCTTGGGGAACTCCAGGTCGACGCCGGTGACGCCGCTGCGGCTCTTCTCGATGCTGATGACCGCCCAGTGCTTGAACCGCTCGACGTTGCCGGCGTCGTAGACCAGGTGGTGGCGGGCGACCACGTCGTACTTGTTGTTCAGCATCAAGATGGTGTCGGCCTCGTAGGCCAGGGCGCTGGAGCCACGCAGGTGGTTCACACGCATCCGGACCCCGGCGCTGATGCCCTCCTTGTCGCTGGCGACCACGCACAGCACCGGCACGTCGTAGTCCAGCGCCATGTCCTTGACCCCCTCGACGACGTGGGTGATCCGCTCCTCCTCCGGGAGGTTTCCGGGGTAGGGGATCTTCTGCAGGTAGTCGATGCAGACGAAGGGGGCCACTCCGGTGACCTCCTTCATCTCCACGATCGCCTGCTTGATGTGGTCGAGGCTGGTCTGTGAGCCCGAGGAGCGGTGCACCACGAGCCGGTCGGAGTACTCGCGCACGATCTCGATGGCCTCGGAGCCACCGCTGCTCTCGCGGAGTCGTTCGTTGAGGTTGCGCCCCAGCCCGTCGGAGGCCTCGAACACCCGTCGGATCCGCTGGATGTTCGGTGCATCGATCCCGCCGATCAGCCCCGCCTCCAGGGCGAGCAGACGGATCAGCATCGTCTCCTGGTCGTGCTCGTAGCAGAAGTAGAGGACGGGTCGACCGGCGCGCGCGATGTTGCGCGCCACCTGGAGCACGAACGTCGTCTTGCCGGACCCCTGGGCGCCACCGGTCAGCACCAGGTCACCGCTGCGGAAGCCGCCGGTCATGTACTCGTCCAGCGCGTCGAACCCGGTCGGCCAGACCCGGTCGACGGCGTGCTTGCCGGTCTGGACCCGGTAGTCCGCGGCGTCCAGGGTCTCGGTGAGGGACTGCATCAAGAGGTCCACAGCCCAATCACAACAGATCGACCGGCCGGCGGGAGAGGAATGCCGAGGGAAGTGCTCCCCCGATTTGCCCGTCTCCGACACGCTCACGTACAGTTCCGGCGAGTACCGAAGACCGCCGGTCGGCAGCAGTCCCCGTGACTGATGTCCGAAGGTCCCGCAGCAGCGGGCGGCCCGCGCAGGGACACGTGAGCAGTTCCTGATGGATCGCGATGCGGACCATCACCAGACGCCCCGTGCACTGCGCCGGGGCGTTCCGTTGTCTCCGGGGTCGTGGTGGTCATCACCGACCGTCTCAGAACCGAAGGAGACCCATGGCGCGGCCTGACAAGGCAGCAGCCGTCGCAACTCTCGTGGACTCGTTCCAGGAGTCCAGCGGCGCAGTGCTGACCGAGTACCGCGGGCTCACCGTGAAGCAGCTGCAGGACCTGCGGCGTGCCCTCGGTGAGAACGCCACCTACGCCGTGGTGAAGAACACCCTCACCCAGATCGCCGCACGTGAGGCAGGCGTCGGTGTCGACGACCTGCTGACCGGTCCGACCGCCATCGCCTTCATCAACGGCGACGTGGTGGAGGCGGCGAAGGGGCTGCGGGACTTCGCCAAGGCCCATCCCGCCCTCGTCATCAAGGGCGGCGTGCTGGACGGCAAGCAGATCGACGCCGCCGAGATCGCCAAGCTGGCCGATCTCGAGTCGCGTGAGGTCCTGCTCGGCAAGATGGCGGGCGCGATGCTCGCCTCGCTCAGCCAGGCCGTCTACCTGCTCAACGCCCCGCTGCAGCAGACCGCTCGCCTCGCGGCGGCTCTGGAGGAGAAGGCACAGCAGGACCCCTCAGTCCTCTCCGGCGACTCCGCCGAGGTCTGACCAACCATCACCATCACCACCACCCCGGCCGGAGCAGGCTCACGCCCCGGCCAGCCAACGAAAGGTTCCGCCACCATGGCCAAGCTCAGCACCGACGAGCTGCTCGATGCGTTCAAGGAGATGACGCTGATCGAGCTCAGTGAGTTCGTCAAGCAGTTCGAGGACACCTTCGGCGTCACTGCCGCTGCGCCGGTCGCCGTCGCGGCCGGCGCGCCCGCCGCAGGCGGCGGCGACGCCGCCGAGGCGGCCGCCGAGCAGGACGAGTTCGACGTCGTCCTCGAGGCTGCCGGCGAGAAGAAGATCAACGTCATCAAGGAGGTGCGCGCGCTGACCAGCCTGGGTCTCAAGGAGGCCAAGGAGCTGGTGGAGGCCGCACCCAAGGCGGTCCTGGAGAAGGTCGCCAAGGAGGCCGCCGACAAGGCCAAGGAGCAGCTCGAGGCGGCCGGCGCCAGCGTTACTGTCAAGTGACACTGGTCTGATCGCCGCGTGACCTTTGGCCCCCCCGCCGCACTCACGGCGCGGCGGGGGGCCGAGGGGTTGATCGTCGTTCGACGACGAGGCGCGGGTGAGGCCCGGAATGGGCGCCGTCACCTGCGCCTTTCCGTCCTGTGGACTTTGCTGAAATCTCCTGGCCGAAGGGATAGCCTCAGGAGGCATCAGGGCGGGTGACGACGAGGCGACCACGACTCGAGCAGGTAATGACTGCTGAGGGAGTCTGTACCCATCGGTAACTATCATGGGTACAGTGTCCCGGGCATGAGCGACCTATGGCCCGTGGTCGCTCTTATGACGGAGGAATGCAATGGGTACCGAGATCCGTATCGACAATCTCACCAAGTCGTTCGGCAAGCAGATGATCTGGGGTGACGTGACCCTGACGATCCCTGCCGGAGAGATCTGCGTGATGCTCGGGCCGTCCGGCACCGGCAAGTCCGTGCTCCTCAAGACCATCATCGGTCTGCTCAAGCCCGACAACGGCAGCGTCGTCATCCAGGGCACCGACATCGCCACCTGCCCCGAGTCGGAGCTCTACGAGATCCGCAAGCTGTTCGGCGTGCTGTTCCAGGACGGCGCGATGTTCGGCTCGATGGACCTCTACGACAACGTCGCCTTCCCGTTGCGTGAGCACACCAAGAAGAGCGAGTCCGAGATCCGCGACGTCGTCATGGAGAAGATGGACCTGGTCGGACTCATCGGCGCGGAGGACAAGCTACCTGGCGAGATCTCCGGCGGTATGCGCAAGCGCGCAGGTCTGGCGCGGGCACTGGTGCTCGACCCGGAGATCGTGCTCTTCGACGAGCCGGACTCCGGTCTGGACCCGGTGCGCACCGCCTTCCTGAACCAGCTGATCGTCGACCTCAACGCCCAGATCGACGCGACGTTCCTGATCGTGACCCACGACATCAACACCGCTCGGACGGTGCCGGACAACATCGGCCTGCTCTACCACAAGCACCTGGCGATGTTCGGTCCCCGCGAGATGCTGTTGAGCTCCGAGGAGCCCGTGGTGCGCCAGTTCCTCAACGCTCAGCGGGTCGGCCCCATCGGCATGTCGGAGGAGAAGGACGCCGACGAGCTCGAGGCCGAGTCCGGTCAAGAGCTTCCGCCGTTGCCGCCCATCCCGCTGCAGATCGCGCCGTCCAACGGGATCCCGCGCCGCAGCCAGCGTCCGCCCGGCGACTGGTGCGAGCAGAACGGCGTCACGGCGCCTCCCGGCTCGTTCGAGTCCGAGGCGGCAGGGGCAGTCTGACCGGGATGTCCTCACTGACCTCAGCCCGCGTACTCCGCCCGGTCGGAACTGCGGGGAAGCTGTTCGCCTTCGGCCTCGATGTGGGCAAGGGGCTGTTCAAGCGACCCTTCCAGTGGCGCGAGTTCCTCCAGCAGTCGTGGTTCATCGCCTCGGTGACGATCATCCCGACCGCGCTGGTGGCGATTCCCTTCGGCGCGGTCATTGCGCTGCAGGTCGGTGGCCTGATCAAGCAGTTCGGCGCTCAGTCCTTCACCGGGTCCGCGGCGGTGCTGGCGGTCGTCCGGGAGGCAGGGCCCATCGCGACGTCGCTGTTGATCGCAGGAGCCGGTGGCTCGGCGATCGCCGCAGACCTCGGTGCTCGCAAGATCCGTGAAGAGCTCGACGCGATGATGGTGCTGGGCATCGATCCGATCCAGCGTCTGGTCGTCCCCCGCGTGCTGGCCTGCATGCTGGTCGCGGTCTTCCTCAACGGGCTGGTCAGCGTGGTCGGTGTGGCCGGCGGCTACGTCTTCAACGTCGTCCTGCAGGACGGCACGCCCGGCTCGTACCTAGCCAGCTTCACCGCCCTGGCGCAGTTGCCCGACCTGTGGCAAGGCATGGCCAAAGCTCTGATATTCGGACTGATCGCCGCGATCGTCGCGGCCTACAAGGGTATGAATGCCGGGGGTGGCCCGAAGGGAGTCGGTGACGCGGTCAACGAGTCCGTCGTGATCACCTTCCTGTTGTTGTTCGTCGTCAACTTCGTGATGAGCGCGATCTACTTCCAGCTCGTCCCACCGAAGACAGGTTGACGCCGTGGTCGACGTCAAAGCTCTGGCCAAGCGGCCGGCACAGTCCCTGGACGATCTCGGTGACCAGCTCGAGTTCTACGTCAAGGCGGTCCTGTGGACCCCTCGGACGATCAGGCGCTACAAGAAGGAGATCGCCCGCCTGCTGGCGGAGGTGACGCTGGGTTCCGGCTCCTTGGCGGTCATCGGCGGCACCGTCGGCGTGATCACGATGATGGCCTTCTTCACCGGCACGGAGGTCGGTCTGCAGGGTTACGCAGCCCTGAACCAGATCGGCACCTCGGCCTTCTCCGGGTTCGTCTCGGCCTACTTCAACACCCGCGAGATCGCGCCCCTGGTCGCCGGCATCGCCCTGGCCGCCACCGTGGGCTGCGGCTTCACCGCGCAGCTGGGTGCGATGCGGATCTCCGAGGAGGTCGACGCGCTCGAGGTCATGGCGATCCCGTCGCTCCCCTTCCTGGTGACCACCCGGATCCTCGCGGGCCTGATCGCGATCGTGCCGCTCTACACGGTGGGCCTGCTGTCGTCCTACTTCGCGACCCGGCTCACCGTCACCCAGTTCTTCGGGCAGAGCGCCGGGACCTATGACCACTACTTCACCCTGTTCCTGCCGCCCGGTGACGTGCTGTGGTCCTTCGGGAAGGTGTTGGTCTTCGCCGTCGTGGTCGTCCTGATCCACTGCTACTACGGTTACAACGCCAGCGGCGGGCCCGCCGGAGTGGGCGTTGCCGTGGGCCGAGCCGTGCGAACCTCGATCGTCGCCATCAACGTGATCGACCTGATGCTGTCCATGGCGATCTGGGGCACCACGACCACCGTCAGGCTGGCTGGTTAGCCATGAAGAGTCTGCTGAGCGGTATCGGGGTCAAGGCCTACGGCATCGGCTTCCTCGCGATCGTCGTGGGAGCGGTGTACCTGACCTACGCCGTGTTCACCAAGAAGTTCGCCGACTACGACGAGGTCACGCTGCAGTCGTCCAAGATCGGGCTGTCCCTGCCGACCCGCGCCGACGTCAAGATTCGAGGCGTCATCGTCGGGGAGGTGCTCGACGTCGAGACCGACGGCGACGGTGCGGCCCTGACCCTGGGGCTCTACCCCTCCGAGCGCAAGACCATCCCAGCCAACACCAGCGGAATGATCCTGCCCAAGACCCTCTTCGGTGAGAAGTTCGTCTCGCTTCAAGTCCCTCAGGACCCTGCCGGCCCGATCGAGCCCGGAGCCACCATCGAGCAGGGTGACGTGGCCTTGGAGCTCGAAGAGGTGCTGAACGACCTCTTCCCCCTGCTGCGCACCATCAAGCCGGCGGAGCTGAACTACACGCTGACCGCGATCGCGAATGCGCTGGAGGGGCGCGGCGAGAAGATCGGCAAGAACTTCGAGACCCTCGACCAGTTCCTGAAGCGGCAGAACCCCGAGCTGCCCGCGCTCCTGGACAGCATCGACAAGCTCGGTGACGTCTCGGCGCTCTACGACTCCGTCATCCCCGACCTGAACCGGACGCTGCGCAACTCCGTGACCAGCCTGGGCACGTTGGAGGAGAAGGAGCAGGAGCTCCAGGCTCTCTTCACCGACGTCGCAGGGTTCTCGCGGACCACGAAGAAGTTCCTGCGCAAGAACGGCGACAACATGATCCGGGTGGCGAACCAGGGCGCGAAGGTGTTGCCCATGGTCGCTCGCTACGCACCTGAGTTCGAGTGCCTCTTCAAGGGCTTCGTGGGAGCGATCCCGCGCCAGGAGGAGGCGTTCCGCAACAAGACCTTGCACATCGTGCTCGAGGTGCTGCCCCGCCAGCCGCGCGGCTACAACCCCGGTGACCAACCCCGCAATGCCGACACCCGGGGCGCTTTCCCGTACTGCAACCTGATGTACAAAGCCATCCGTGGGGGTTACGACCAGAACAACCTGCCGCCGGAGAAGATCGTGCCCAAGCTGAGGGACGGTGTGAACTACCCCATCGCCAAGCGCGCCCCGGTGAGCGACGCGGTGAGTGGCGGCCCCCAGGACAAGCTCCTGATCGACGCCGTCGCCTCGCCCCTGCTCGGCGTCCACGTCGATGACGTGCCCGACGTCGCGACCCTGCTGCTCGGACCCCTGGTACGCGGGACGGAGGTGGACCTGAGATGAGGTTCATCGACGCCCAGACCGCCAGCGACGGGATCAAGCTGTTGATCTTCATCGTGGTGACCACCCTGGCGACCGCACTCCTGGCGATCACCATCGGCAACGTGTCCTTCGCGGACTCACGGCCCTACAAGGCCGTCTTCACCGATGCCACCGGAGTGGTGCAGGGCGATGACGTCCGCATCGCCGGTGTGAAGGTCGGAACCGTCAGCAGCATCGAGATCGTCGACCAGACCAAGGCCCTGGTGCAGTTCGACGTGCAGACCTCCTCCACGCTGACCCGGAGCACCCACGCCACGATTCGCTACCGCAACCTCGTCGGCCAGCGCTACATCACCCTCACCGAAGGCAAGGGCAGCGGTGAGCGGCTGCCCGCCAACGGGACGATCCCGGAGTCCAACACCGAGCCGTCGCTGGACCTCACCGTGCTCTTCAACGGGTTCAAGCCGCTCTTCGCAGCCATGTCGCCCGATGACGTCAACAAGCTGTCCATGGAGCTGATCAAGGTCTTCCAGGGTGAGGGTGGGACCTTGGAAGGGCTGCTGCAGCGCACCGCTTCGGTCACGAACACCCTGGCCAGCCGGGACCAGCTGATCAGCGACCTGATCAGCAACCTCAACGACGCCCTGGTGACCATCGGCAACCGGGACCAGGAGCTCTCCGACCTGCTCATCCAGTTCCGGCGGTTCGTCTCCGGCCTGAAGAAGGACCGTAAGGCCATCCTGGGGTCCCTGGACTCGATCTCCCAGCTCTCGGTGCAGACTGCGGACCTGGTCACCGGCATCCGTCCGGGGTTCCGCAAGGACATCAAGGGGCTGCGCCGGGTGGCGGGCAACATCAACCGGAACCGCGCGGAGGTCGACCGGGCGCTCAAGGTGCTGCCGATCAAGCTCAACAAGGTCGGGCGCACAGCCATCTACGGCTCGTTCTTCAACTTCTACCTGTGCAACTTCCAGTCCACCGTCAAGCTGCCCGGAGGCCTCGACCCGATCAACGTCGACGCCTACGACACCGGCGCCGAGAGGTGTGACATCGGGTGAGCGAGAACTTCCGTGACAAGAACCCGGTGACCATCGGGGCGATCAGCCTCGCGGTGATCGCGGCGCTGATGGTCACTGCTTTCAAGGCAGGTGACCTGCCGGTGATCGGCGGCGGCGACACCTACCAGGCCTCGTTCAGCGAGGCCGGTGGGCTCAAGCCGAACGACGAGGTCCGCATCGCCGGAGTCCGCGTCGGCAAGGTCAACAACGTCGAGCTCGATGGCGACAAGGTGGACGTGACCTTCAAGGTCGACACCGACTCCCGCTTCGGCACCGAGACCGGGGCGCAGATCAAGGTCAAGACGATCCTGGGGTCGATGTACCTCGCCCTGCTCCCTGAGGGTGAGGGGCAGCTCAAGGAAGGCAGCACGATCCCGGTCGAGCGGACGATGTCGCCGTTCAACGTGGTGGACGTCTTCGAGGGCCTGGCCGAGCGGTCGGACAAGATCAAGGTCAACCAGCTCGCCAAGTCGCTGGACACGATGGCAGCGCTGACCAAGAACACGCCCAAGGAGTTCCGTTCGGCGCTGAAGGGTGTCAGTGCGCTCTCGCGCAACGTCGCCGAGAAGGACGCCGAGCTGGAGGAGCTGCTGGGCAACCTGCGCAAGGTCTCCAAGGTGCTTGGTGACCGCAAGGAAGACATCATCACCTTGATGCGGGACGGGGACGTGCTGTTCCGGGCGCTGGTGGCACGGCGCGAGGCCGTGCACAACCTGCTGGTCTCGACCTCGAAGCTCTCCAAGCAGCTGACCGGCCTGGTCCGTGACTCCCGCGCCGACCTGAAGCCGGCCCTGGACAACCTGGAAGGTGTGCTCGACCTGCTGAACTCCAACCAGGAGAACCTCGACCGAAGCCTGCGGCTGATGGCTCCGTTCTACCGGGTCTTCGCCAACACCCTGGGCAACGGTCCGTGGTTCGACACGATCATCGCCAACTTCCCGCCCGTTCCTCAGGGCGCAGGGGGTCGGTGATGGTCTCGATGCCTCGTCTTCCCCAGCTCGGCGGACAGCTGAGCCGGATCATCCCGCTCGTGATCGTGGGAGTGCTGGTGATCGCCGGAGCAGCCACGCTCCTCAAGGGCGGTGACCAGAAGCAGGTGACCGCGTTGTTCCCGCGCACGGTCTCGGTCTACGAGGGCTCCGACGTCCGGGTGCTCGGCGTCAAGATCGGCACCGTCGACACGGTCGAGCCCGCCGGGACAGCGGTCAAGGTGAGCATGACCTACGACGAGTCGGTGAAGGTCCCCCAGGACGTGAAGGCCGCGATCATCGCGCCCTCTGTCGTCGGCGACCGCTACGTCCAGCTGACTCCGGTCTACCAGGGCGGCGCGCAGCTGGAGAACAACGCCGAGCTCGGCCTGGACCGCACCGCGGTCCCGTTGGAGCTCGACCAGATCTACCAGAATCTCAACGACATCGCGGAGGCACTGGGACCCGACGGCGCCAACAAGAACGGGTCCTTGACCCGGCTGCTGCAATCCACGGCCCGCAACTTCAACGGGCAGGGTCAGCAGTTCAACGACACGATCCGGGACCTGAGTCAGTTCACGACCACGCTGGACAACCGCAAGGAAGACCTGTTCGGGACCGCGCGCGAGATCGAGGTCTTCGTCGGGGCACTGGCGGACAACGACCAGACCGTGCGCAGGTTCAACGACAGTCTGCGAGGAGCAGCCGACCTCCTGGAGGACGAGCGCGAAGACCTCGCAGCGGCGCTGCGCAACCTGGGCACCGCGATGACCGCCGTCCGCGGATTCGTCAACGAGAACGAAGCTGCGCTGTCGCGCAACATCAAGGGCCTGGTCAAGGTCACCAACATCTTGGTGAAGCGGCGCTCGGAGCTCGACGAGGTCCTGACGGCCGCACCGGTGGCGCTGTCCAACCTCTTCCACACCTACAACCCGAGCGCCGGCACCCTGGACACCCGCACCAACTTCTCCTTCAACGAGAAGCTGCTGACTGAGGACCCGCTCAAGGCTCTGTGCACGCTGCTCGGCGACCCGGGCGGCACCGGCGCCTCGTGCGGCAAGCTCGAGGATGCGCTGGGCGCCCCGGGTCGGTCGGTCGTGGGTTCACCCGCAGGCGCGACCTCACAGGGTTCGACACCGGACCAGAAGGCCGGCGTCGTCGAGATCGAACCGATCGACACCACGCTCGCCGGCATCCTGGGGGAGGAGCGATGAACCGGCGCACGCACCGACGCCACACCAGCCGGCGGCTCGGCCTGGCCGCCCTCGTCTCCAGCGCCGCACTGGTGCTCTCAGGCTGCGACTTCTCGATCTACGACCTGCCGCTGCCCGGCGGTGCTGACGTCGGCGACAACCCCTACGAGGTCACCGTCGAGTTCCGTGACGTGCTGGACCTGGTGCCGCAGTCCGTGGTCAAGGTCGATGACGTGACCGTCGGCATGGTCAAGGACATCCAGCTGCGCGGCTACTCGGCTCGGGCCACCTTGACGCTGCGCGAGGAGGTCGAGCTGCCCGCCAACGCTGTGGCCGGCATCCGGCAGACCAGCCTGCTGGGCGAGAAGTTCGTCTCACTGTCCCCTCCCGCCAACAACCCCTCCGATCGGGAGCTCGAGGACGGTGACGTCATCCCGCTGGCGCGCTCAGGGCGCAACCCGGAGCTCGAGGAGGTGCTCGGCGCACTCTCCTTGATCCTCAACGGTGGCGGTGTGGGCCAGCTGAAGAGCATCACCAAGGAGCTCAACATCGCCTTCGAAGGCAGGGAGAGCACGGTCAAGTCCTCGCTGAACCAGATCCGCATCTTCATGACGCAGCTGGACGGCAGCAAGTTCGAGGTCCTGGACGCCCTGGAGAACATCAACAAGCTCTCCAAGTCGATCTCGGCCAACACCGAGACGCTCGATCTGGCTCTGGCCGAGCTGCCCTCCGCGCTCCGCTCGATCGACTCCCAGCGTGACGACCTGGTCAAGATGCTCCGGGCGCTGGCCGACCTGAGCTCCACCGGTGTCCGGGTGATCAAGGCTTCCAAGCAGGGCACGATCCGCAGCCTCAACGCACTCTCGCCGATCCTGACCAACCTCGGCCGGGCCGGCGACGCCTTCCCACGATCGCTGCAGGTGTCGTTGACCTTCCCCTTCATCGACGGCGTCGTCGGCAAGAACCCGCAGGCAGCGCGTGACCTGCACATGGGCGACTACACCAACCTCAGCGTCAACCTCCAGGTCGCTGCGCTCGACCTGCTCAAGGCTGCCGGTCAGCCGAACGGCGGGGCGATCTGCATCGCCTCCCTGTGCGTCGATCCCAACGACCCGACGAAGATCGTCGACGACGTCCTGGGTGGCGGCGGCCCCCTCGGCGGCGGCGGCGGTGGCGGCGGAGGCGGCCCCCTCGGCGGCGGCGGTGGCGGCGGCGGTCCTCTCGACGGCGGCGGCCCTGTCGGCGGCGGCGACAACGGCGGCCCGCTCGGCGGCGTCGGTGGCCTGGGACGCGCCCCGGGATCGGTCACCACCTCCGACGAGACGGTGATCGACGCGGTAGGCGTCGACCGTGAACTGACCGGTCTGCTGGGATGGGGGGTGCTGCCGCGATGATCACGCAACGGACCAAGATCCAGCTGGTGATCTTCTTGGTGATCACCTTGGCCGGAGTGTCCTTCGTGGGCGCGAAGTACGCCCGGCTGGACCGTCTGCTGCTCGACACCAGCTACCAGGTGGTTGCCCACTACGACGACTCCGGTGGCATCTTCACCGGTGCCGAGGTGACCTATCGCGGCGTCCAGGTCGGCCGGGTCTCCTCGATGGAGCTGACCGAGGAGGGCGTGGACGTGACGCTCTCGATCAACAACGACTACGACGACATCCCGGCCGACAGTCGCGCGTTGGTCGGCAACCGCTCCGCGGTGGGTGAGCAGTACGTCGAGCTGCAGCCACAGAGCGACACCGAGCCCTACCTGAAGTCCGGCTCGGAGATCGACCGGTCGAAGACCGACATCCCGATCACGACCACCAAGTGGCTCTCCACCACCCAGGACCTGGTCAACTCGGTTCCCAAGAAGGACCTGACCACGGTGATCGACGAGTTCGGTGCCGCCTTCAAGGACAGTGGTGCGAACCTCTCGCGACTGATCGACTCCTCCTCGTCGTTCATCGACGCAGCCAACCAGAACTTCGAGCTGACCACGACCCTGGTCAACGAGAGCCGGGTCGTGCTCGGCACCCAGCTGGACAAGGCCAGTGCGATCCGCTCGTTCATGCGCGACCTACGCCTCTTCTCCGACACCCTGGTCAAGGCCGACGGCAGTGTGCGCAAGGTGATCGACGACGGGAGCGTCACCGCCCGGACGTTGCGCAGCTTCTTGAAGGAGAACCAGGCTGCGCTGGGTCAGCTGTTCAAGAACCTGGCAGTCGTCGGTGAGATCCAGGTCAAGCACATCGCCGGCACCAGGCTGATCCTCATCGCCTACCCCTACGTGGTGGCCGGAGGGTTCGCCGTGGCCTCGCCCGACAAGAACGGCCAGGTCGACGCCCACTTCGGGCTCATCCTCACCCAGGAGCCCGCGGTGTGTGAGCGTGGGTACAACGCCAAGGTCCGCGACCCTCAGAGTCAGCGTGGCAACAAGCCGATGGACGAGAATGCCCGCTGCAAGGAGCCCCCGGGCAAGAGCAACTCGCGAGGTGCCCAGAACGCCCCGGGCCGGGCTCCCATGGCGCGAGCCCAGGCGGGCGTGGATGCTCCGGTCATCGGAAGCTACGACCGCGAGAGCGGGGAGTTCTCCTTCGACCGCGGACCCAGGATCGGGTACACCGGAGGCGCCGGTGACTACGGCGACCACTCGTGGAAGTGGCTGCTGATGCAGCCGGTCATGCAGTGACCCGGGAGGGCACACGACGACGCGGGTTGGCCAACGTTCTGGCCCTCCTGTGCGCTGTCGTCCTGATCGCGGGCCTGGTGCTGGGTCTGTGGCTGCGCGACCAGGCCGGCGAGATCGACGAGCGTGAGCAGGACCGCGCCGAGGTGGTCCAGGCGGCGCAGCGCTTCACCGTCACCTGGAACACCATCGATCCCGAGGAGGCCGACCAGTACCTCGAGCAGGTCTCGGGGCTGATCACGGAGCGCTTCCAGGAGGAGGCCTTCGGCGGCCAGGGCCAGCAGGCGGCCGAGGTGATCCGCAAGGGTGGGGTGACCTCGGACGCGAAGGTGCTCACCGACGGCGACGGTGTCCCCCTGGTCGGGATCAGCGTGATCGACCCCAACTCCGCGACGGTCCTCGTCGTCTCCGACTCCCAGCGCAGCGTCAAGGAGCAGCAGGCCCTGCGTCACTGGCGCTGGCAGCTGGAACTGGTCAAGCAGGACGGTGAGTGGCTGGTCGACGACCTGGCCACGATCTGAGCCGTGCCAGAATCGATCACGACATGACCAGCACCCCACCTCCTCGGCGCCGCCGGATCGCCGGTGAGCGCCGCCGCCCGGGCGCCCAGGCCGAGACCGCGCCCGAGACCCAGGCCGAGCCCCAGGCCGGGACCGTCTCCGCGGCTGCGCCCGCGGCCCCGGTGACGCTGACCAAGGGGCCGGCCGAGACCGAGACCCCGCCCCAGGGCTCTCCCCGGTCACGGCGCGGCCTGCGGCGGCTGAGGCCGCCGGTGCGCCGGCGCTCCCGGACGAAGACTGCACCCACCGGCACCCGCGCGGGTTGGTGGGGCAGCCGCACCACGTGGGTGGCGCTGGTGGTCGCCCTGGTGGTCATGGTGACCCTGATCGGCCTGGGCGCTGCCGGGATGCTCGGCAACACCGGGGTCGCCGACGTCCAGGAGGCCGAGGACGCGCAGGTCGCGGCCGAGACCGCGCCCTCGGTGGCCGAGCGAGCGGCCGAGGCGATCCTGGCCTACGACTACCGCTCCCTGGACTCCGACCAGGCCGCGGCCGCCAAGTTCATGACCGGCTCGTTCGCCGAGAAGTACGGCACCACCTTCGATCGCACGGTGAAGTCGGCCGCCCGCACCTACCGGGCGCAGGTGAGCGCCGCGGTGCGGAGCTCCTCGGTGATCCGGGCGGGGGCCGATGAGGTCAAGGTGCTGCTCTTCGTCGACCAGACCACCCGCAGCACCGCGCACCGGCGCCCGCAGCAGGCGCTCAACCGAGTCGAGTTCGTGATGGTCGAGCAGGACGGCGAGTGGCTGGTCGACGACATCTCGTCGTACTGACTCCTGCTCCCAGGGCGGCCGCCCAGGGGGTGTAACTCGGGCGAATCGGCCGATGGTGCTTGACTCACGCAGCGCCGCCCTTCATGCTCATCGGCACAGGTTGAGCCACTGATGGTGCGCCTGCGAGGGTCATATGGAGGGCCTGAGCGAGCGAACGACGAAGGTGCGCTCCCTGTAGTTGTGCCCGCAGAGGCGTCCTGTTAGTGTTGTCCGTTGCGTCTGCCTCCACCATTCCCCCTGTCCTGTCGCGTCTCTGTCCGAGCCGCTCGCAGGACCTGTCCGGGGCCCGCGGTGTGAGCGTGGACGCACACCGATGAGTCCGAGCCCTGTGGAAGGACGCCTCTTGGCCGCCTCGCGCACCAGCAACACCGGTAGCACCGAATCCCCCCGCATCAGTTTCGCCAAGATCTCCGAGCCGCTCGAAGTACCCAAGCTTCTTGCTCTGCAGACCACCAGCTTCGACTGGTTGGTCGGCAACGAGCGCTGGGACGGCGAGGTCCAGGCCCGGTTGGACGCCGGCGACGATGTGAGTCCCAAGTCCGGATTGCAGGAGATCTTCGAGGAGATCTCCCCGATCGAGGACTTCTCCCAGACAATGTCGCTCTCCTTCGAGGAGCCGGTCTTCTACGACCCGAAGTACACCGTCGAGGAGTGCAAGGAGAAGGACTTCACCTACGCCGCTCCGCTCTACGTCTCGGCTGAGTTCACCAACAACGAGACCGGTGAGATCAAGGGCCAGACGGTCTTCATGGGTGACTTCCCGCTGATGACCGACAAGGGCACCTTCATCATCAACGGGACCGAGCGTGTCGTGGTCTCCCAGCTGGTCCGCTCGCCGGGTGTCTACTTCGAGCGCAGCCCCGACAAGACCTCCGACAAGGACATCTTCACCACCAAGCTCATCCCCTCCCGGGGCGCTTGGCTGGAGTTCGAGGTCGACAAGCGCGACCTGGTCGGTGTGCGGCTGGACCGCAAGCGCAAGCAGAACGCCACGGTGCTGTTGAAGGCCCTGGGCTGGACCGAGGCCCAGATCCGCGAGGAGTTCCGCGACCCGCGCAGCCCCGACAGCGACCCGCAGCCGTACGAGTCGATCGCGCTGACGCTCGAGAAGGACCACACGGCCGACGAGGACGAGGCGCTGCTGGACATCTACCGCAAGCTGCGCCCGGGTGAGCCCCCGACCAGGGAGGCTGCCCAGACGCTGCTGAACAACTACTACTTCAACAACAAGCGTTACGACCTGGCCAAGGTCGGTCGCTACAAGATCAACAAGAAGCTGGGGCTGCACCAGGCCTTCGACCAGCAGGTCCTGAGCGTCGACGACATCGTCGCCACGATCAAGTTCCTGGTGGCGCTGCACGCCGGCGTCGAGTCGCTCGAGAGCCCTGAGGGAGAGCTCGAGGTCCGAGCCGACGACATCGACCACTTCGGCAACCGGCGGCTGCGCACGGTCGGCGAGCTGATCCAGAACCAGCTGCGCACCGGCCTGGCCCGCATGGAGCGGGTGGTGCGCGAGCGGATGACGACCCAGGACGTCGAGGCGATCACGCCGCAGTCCCTGATCAACATCCGCCCGGTGGTCGCCGCGCTCAAGGAGTTCTTCGGCACCTCGCAGCTCTCGCAGTTCATGGACCAGACGAACCCGATCGCAGGCCTGACGCACAAGCGCCGGCTCTCTGCGCTCGGTCCCGGTGGTCTGTCCCGCGACCGTGCCGGCTTCGAGGTCCGCGACGTCCACCACTCGCACTACGGCCGGATGTGCCCGATCGAGACCCCCGAGGGTCCCAACATCGGTCTGATCGGCTCGTTGTCGACCTTCGGGCGGATCAATCCGTTCGGATTCGTCGAGACGCCCTACCGCAAGGTGGAGAACGGTCGCGTGACCGACCAGGTCGCCTACATCACCGCTGACGAGGAGGACCGCTACGTCATCGCACAGGCCAACGCCGTGCTGGACGCCAAGGGCCGCTTCGCCGAGGAACGCGTCCTGGTCCGCACCCGTGGTGGTGAGACCGTCGATGTCCCGGCCGACGAGGTCGACTACATGGACGTCTCGCCCCGGCAGATGGTGTCGGTGGCCACCGCGCTGATCCCGTTCCTGGAGCACGACGACGCCAACCGTGCGCTCATGGGCGCCAACATGCAGCGCCAGGCGGTGCCGCTGATCCAGTCCGAGGCGCCGCTGGTCGGCACCGGCATGGAGTACCGCGCCGCGGTGGACGCCGGCGACGTGGTCACGGCCGAGCAGGCCGGCGCGGTCACGTCGGTCTCGGCCGGGGCGGTCGAGGTCGCCCACGACGACGGCACCTACCGCACCTACCGGATGCAGAAGTTCCGTCGCTCCAACCAGGGCACCTGCATCAACCAGCGCCCGCTGGTCTCCGAGGGTGCTCGGGTGGAGGTCGGCACGCCGATCGCCGACGGCCCCTGCACCGACGAGGGTGAGATGGCGCTGGGTCGCAACCTGCTGGTCGCCTTCATGCCGTGGCAGGGCCACAACTACGAAGACGCGATCATCTTGTCCCAGCGGCTGGTGCAGCAGGACGTGCTGACCTCGATCCACATCGAGGAGCACGAGGTCGACGCCCGCGACACCAAGCTGGGTCCCGAGGAGATCACCCGTGACATCCCCAATGTCTCGGAGGAGAACCTCGCCGACCTCGACGAGCGGGGCATCATCCGGATCGGCGCGGAGGTCACCACCGGTGACATCCTCGTCGGCAAGGTGACCCCCAAGGGTGAGACCGAGCTGACCCCCGAGGAGCGGCTGCTGCGCGCGATCTTCGGTGAGAAGGCGCGCGAGGTCCGTGACACCTCGATGAAGGTGCCGCACGGCGAGTCCGGCACCGTCATCGGTGTCCGCGAGTTCGACCGCGAGGACGGCGACGAGCTGCCTCCGGGCGTCAACCGGCTGGTCCGGGTCTACGTCGCCCAGAAGCGCAAGATCTCCGTGGGTGACAAGCTGGCCGGCCGGCACGGCAACAAGGGAGTCATCTCCAAGGTGCTCCCGGTCGAGGACATGCCGTTCCTGGAGGACGGCACTCCGGTCGACGTGATCCTCAACCCGCTGGGTGTCCCGGGCCGGATGAACATCGGTCAGATCCTGGAGATCCACCTGGGCTGGCTGGCCAAGACCGGCTGGGACGTCGAGGAGTACGACGGTGCGGGGGAGGACGACTCGTGGAAGAAGCGGCTGATCGAGATCGCCGCCGACAAGGCCGAGCCCGACACCAACGTGGCAACGCCGGTCTTCGACGGTGCCCGCGAGGACGAGATCACCGGTCTGCTCAGCTCCACGCTGAAGAACCGCGACGGGATCCGCCTGGTCCACAGCGACGGCAAGGCCCAGCTGTTCGACGGGCGCTCGGGCGAGCCGTTCCCTGACCCGGTCTCGGTGGGCTACATGTACATCCTGAAGCTCCACCACCTGGTCGACGACAAGATCCACGCCCGGTCGACCGGTCCGTACTCGATGATCACCCAGCAACCCCTGGGCGGCAAGGCGCAGTTCGGTGGCCAGCGGTTCGGCGAGATGGAGGTCTGGGCGATGGAGGCCTACGGCGCCGCCTACGCCCTGCAGGAGCTGCTCACCATCAAGTCCGACGACGTGCCGGGTCGCGTCAAGGTCTACGAGGCGATCGTCAAGGGCGAGAACATCCCCGACTCCGGCATCCCGGAGTCGTTCAAGGTGCTCGTCAAGGAGATGCAGTCCCTGTGCCTGAACGTCGAGGTGCTGTCCCAGGACGGCAGCGCGATCGAGATGAAGGACGCCGAGGACGACGTCTTCCGTGCCGCTGAGGAGCTCGGCATCGACCTGTCGCGTCGCGAGCCGTCCTCCGTCGAAGAGGTGTGACGTCGCGGTGGCCGGCACCCGCGCCCAGGCGCTGGAGCCGGCCACCGGGGCCCACCCCCACCCAGACCACATTCGAGAACCACAGAACCCCCGAGGGAAGTAGCCACTGTGCTGGACGTCAACTTCTTCGATCAGCTCAAGATCGGCCTGGCGACCGCGGACGAGATCCGCAACTGGAGTCACGGCGAGGTCAAGAAGCCCGAGACGATCAACTACCGCACGCTCAAGCCCGAGCGTGACGGTCTCTTCTGCGAGAAGATCTTCGGTCCCACGCGCGACTGGGAGTGCTACTGCGGCAAGTACAAGCGGGTGCGCTTCAAGGGCATCATCTGCGAGCGCTGCGGCGTCGAGGTCACCCGCTCCAAGGTCCGCCGCGAGCGGATGGGGCACATCGAGCTCGCCGCACCGGTGACCCACATCTGGTACTTCAAGGGTGTCCCGAGCCGGCTCGGCTACCTGCTCGACCTGGCACCGAAGGACCTGGAGAAGGTCATCTACTTCGCGGCGTACATGATCACCCAGGTCGACGAGGAGGCTCGCCACCGCGACCTGTCCTCGCTCGAGGGCAAGATCGGCATGGAGCGGGAGCGCTTGGAGAAGCGCCGCGACGGCCAGATCAACCAGCGCGCCGCCAAGCTGGAGGAGGACCTGGCTGCCCTGGAGGCCGAGGGCGCCAAGGCCGACCAGCGACGCAAGGTCCGTGACGCCGCCGAGCGCGAGATGAAGCAGGTCCGCGACCGCGCCGGTCGCGAGCTCGACCGTCTCGAGGAGGTCTGGGAGACCTTCAAGTCGCTGAAGGTCCAGGACCTGATGGGCGACGAGATGCTCTACCGCGAGCTGCGCAACTGGTTCGGCAAGTACTTCGAGGGCTACATGGGGGCCGCCGCGATCCAGAAGCGGCTGGAGACCTTCGACCTCGAGGCCGAGGTCGAGTCGCTGCGCGACACGATCGCCAACGGCAAGGGCCAGCGCAAGGTCCGAGCCCTGAAGCGGCTCAAGGTCGTCGACGCCTTCCAGAAGACCGGCAACAAGCCGCTCGGCATGGTCCTCGACGCGGTGCCGGTGATCCCGCCGGACCTGCGTCCGATGGTGCAGCTGGACGGTGGGCGTTTCGCCACCTCCGACCTCAACGACCTGTACCGGCGCGTGATCAACCGCAACAACCGGTTGAAGCGGCTGCTGGACCTCGGTGCGCCCGAGATCATCGTCAACAACGAGAAGCGGATGCTCCAGGAGGCCGTCGACTCGCTGTTCGACAACGGTCGCCGCGGTCGTCCTGTCACCGGTCCGGGCAACCGGCCGTTGAAGTCGCTGTCCGACATGCTCAAGGGCAAGCAGGGGCGGTTCCGCCAGAACCTCCTCGGCAAGCGCGTGGACTACTCCGGCCGCTCGGTGATCGTCGTCGGTCCCCAGCTCAAGCTGCACCAGTGCGGTCTGCCCAAGCAGATGGCGCTGGAGCTGTTCAAGCCCTTCGTCATGAAGCGGCTGGTCGAGCTCAACCACGCCCAGAACATCAAGTCGGCCAAGCGGATGGTCGAGCGTGCGGTCAGCGGCCTGACCCGGTACGCCGTGGTGTGGGACGTCCTCGAAGAGGTCATCACCGAGCACCCGGTGCTGCTCAACCGTGCGCCGACGCTTCACCGCCTCGGCATCCAGGCCTTCGAGCCGCAGCTGATCGAGGGCAAGGCGATCCAGATCCACCCGCTGGTCTGCACCGCGTTCAACGCCGACTTCGACGGTGACCAGATGGCGGTCCACCTGCCGCTGTCGGCCGAGGCTCAGGCCGAGGCCCGGATCCTGATGCTGTCGACCAACAACATCCTCAAGCCCTCCGACGGCCGTCCGGTGACCATGCCGACCCAGGACATGATCATCGGTCTGTACTTCCTCACCCACCGGGTGGACCGGGAGCACGCCGGCGACGGACGGGTGTTCGGCTCCACGGCCGAGGCGATCATGGCCTTCGACCGCGAGGAGATCGAGCTGCAGAGCAACGTCCGGATCCGGATGCGTGAGGTTCCTCCGGTCGGCATCCCGCTGCCGGAGGGCTGGGTCGAGGGCCAGTCGGTCCTGGCCGAGACCACCCTGGGGCGAGCGCTGTTCAACGAGGCGCTGCCCGCCGACTACGAGTACGTCAACGAAGAGGTCGGGAAGAAGCAGCTCGGCGTCATCGTCAACAACCTCGCCGAGCGCTACACCAAGGTCGAGGTCGCCCACGCGCTGGATGCCCTCAAGGACCTCGGCTTCCACTGGGCCACCCGCTCCGGTGTCACCGTCTCGATCGACGACGTGGTGACCCCGGACGCCAAGGCCCAGATCCTCGAGCGGTTCGAGGGCGACGCCAAGAAGGTGCAGGGCAACTTCGAGCGTGGTCTGATGACCGACGACGAGCGCCGTCAGGAGCTCATCGACATCTGGACCCACGCCTCGAACGAGGTGGCCAAGGAGCTGGAGTCCACCTTCGCCTCGGACCAGAGCAACCCGATCTACATGATGGTTCACTCCGGGGCGCGCGGAAACATGATGCAGGTCCGCCAGATCGCTGCGATGCGTGGCCTGGTGGCCAACCCCAAGGGCGAGATCATTCCGCGTCCGATCAAGTCCAACTTCCGTGAGGGCCTGACGGTGCTGGAGTACTTCATCGCCACGCACGGTGCTCGCAAGGGCCTGGCCGACACCGCGCTGCGGACTGCCGACTCCGGCTACCTGACCCGTCGGTTGGTCGACGTCTCCCAGGACGTGATCATCCGCGAGGAGGACTGCGGCACCGAGCGTGGGCTGCCCCAGGTCATCGGTGAGCCCGGTGAGTCCGGCTCGCTGGTGCTGGCGGAGAACGTCGACACCGCGGCGTACGCCCGCACGGTGGCCACCGACGTGGTGCACCCCGGGACCGGCGAGGTGCTGGTCGGGGCCGGCCAGGACCTCGGTGACCTCAAGATCGAGGAGCTCATCGAGGCCGGCATCGACTCGGTGAAGGTCCGCTCGGTGCTGACCTGCGAGGCGAAGACCGGCACCTGCGCCAAGTGCTACGGGCGTTCGCTCGCCACCGGCAAGCTGGTCGACATCGGTGAGGCGGTCGGCATCATCGCCGCCCAGTCCATCGGTGAGCCCGGCACGCAGCTGACGATGCGGACCTTCCACACCGGCGGTGTGGCGTCCGCGGACGACATCACCCAGGGCCTGCCCCGAGTGGTGGAGCTCTTCGAGGCCCGCACCCCGAAGGGCCGTGCTCCGATCGTGGAGTCGGCAGGACGGGTCGCCATCGAGGAGACCGAGAAGTCCAAGAAGGTCGTCGTCACCCCGGACGACGGGTCGGAGGTGCAGGAGTACCCCGTGTCCAAGCGCTCCCGCCTGCTCGTCGACGAGGGTGACCACGTCGACGTGGGGGAGCGGCTCACCCAGGGCACGCCCGACCCGCAGGACGTGCTGCGCATCCTCGGGGTCCGCAAGGCCCAGGAGCACCTGGTCGACGAGGTCCAGGAGGTCTACCGCAGCCAGGGCGTGCAGATCCACGACAAGCACATCGAGATCATCGTGCGGCAGATGCTGCGCCGGGTCCTGGTGCTGGAGCAGGGCGAGACCAAGCTGCTGCCGTCCGACCTGGTCGACCGGCCGTCGTTCGAGTCCGAGAACCGTCGGGTGGTCGCCGAGGGCGGCAAGCCGGCGGCGGGGCGCCCGCAGCTGATGGGCATCACCAAGGCCTCGCTCGCGACTGAGTCGTGGCTCTCGGCGGCCTCGTTCCAGGAGACCACGCGAGTGCTCACCGACGCGGCGATCCACGCCAAGTCCGACGCGCTCATGGGCCTCAAGGAGAACGTGATCATCGGAAAGCTGATCCCGGCGGGCACCGGCCTGGAGCGGTACCGCAACGTCCGGGTGGAGCCGACGGAGGAGGCACGGGCCAACGCCTACACGGTGAGCGGCTACAACTCCTACTACGACGACTTCGGTCAGGGCGAGGGCCAGCAGGTCGTGGCGCTGGACGACTTCCCGTCGTTCCGCTCCTACGACAGCTGATCTGTTCCACGACCACGGGCCGCCTCGTCACGAGGCGGCCCGTGGTCGTGCGTGGGCCCCGGTGCCTCGCGCGAGGGCGAGCGGGGGACGTGGGCGGAGGGGACGATGACGGCGTCGAGGGTGCGGGCGACCGGTCGCCACGCAAGCAGCAGCGCCACCAGCACCGCTCCGGTGGTGGTGATCAGCAGAGACTCCCAGCCTCGGCCCTGTGCCCAGTCCTCGAAACCGGCGTACTCGGCGGCCTTCACGAAGAAGCCGTGGAACAGGTAGACCACCAGGCTCGAGGTGCCCAGGCGGCTGAACCAGAAGCGGCGACCTGGGATCCAGGCGACTACCGCGAGACACAGCGACGTGGTGGCGGCCAGGAAGCCCAGCCGGGTCAGCATCCCCGTGAGCAGTCCGGCGTCGAGCTCGGCGTACGAGCGGCGGTAGTAGAGCCATTCGGTGTGCAGCGAACCCTCGACGAACCACGCCAGCGGCACCGCTGCGAGCAGCACCAGCGCCCCGAGCCACCGCGCCGGCGGACGCCGCAGCACCGCGACCTGCTCCGGTGTGGCGATCAGCCCCAGGACGAAGAAGGGCAGCAACCCCAGCACCCGGTTGAGGTCGAGCCAGTCCATGGCGAAGGCACCACCGGCCAGTGACACCGCCACCGCCCCCGCCAGAGTCAGCGCCGGTGGCAACCTCCTGAGGACCGGGGTGGCCAGGCGCCACAGGAACAGCGCGATCAGGTACCACATCGGCCAGTGCGGATCGAGCCAGAGGTTCTCCAGGCGCTCACCGCCGACGCGGACCCGGAAGATCGCGAGCAGCCCTTCGAAGACCAGGTAGGGCAGCAGCACGGTCGTCACCAGGCGCTCCAGGTGGCGTCGGCTCCAGGTGAAGGTCCGCGACAGGTAGCCGGTGACCATGACGAAGACCGGCAGGTGCCACAGGTAGAGCCAGTCGTAGATCCGGTCGGTGTAGTAGTTCTCGTCGGCGAGGGTCCAGCTGTGGCCGATGACCACCAGGGTCACCAGGATCAGCTTCGCGTTGTCCAGGAACGGGTCGCGACCCGAGCCAGTCGACATGCGCCCTCCTCCCAGGACTCTGCATCCGGGAACAGCATGGCGCGGGTGGCCGGTGGGGGCCAGTCAGGTCGGGGTCAAGTCAGCGTCAAGCGGGTCTCAAGCGAGGCGGAGCACGGTGTGAACGTCGACGACGGGTCGACCTGAGACCACAGGAGTTCACCGTGAACCGCATTCTCTACCGACTGGGTCGCTGGGCCGCCGCACACCCGTGGCGGGCCGGAGCAACCTGGCTGCTGCTCATCGTCGCCCTGCTCGGGTCGGCCGCTGCCTTCGGCGGGGAGACCCAGGAGGACTGGGACATCCCCGGCGCCCGGGCGCAGGACGGGCTGCAGCTGCTGCGCGAGCACGTCCCCGGTGCCGGCAACGCCTACGCCCGAGTGGTGGTCCACGACGACAACGCCCTGGCCGCAGCCGACCTGTCGCAGCTGCGCAGCCGGCTTCGCGAGCTACCACACGTGGCCACTGTCGCCCCACCCGAGCTGTCGGCCGACGGCGACACCGCCGTGGTCCACGTCGGCTACGACGTGCTCACGACCCACCAGGACATCTTCGAGGACGTCTCACCGCTGGAGCAGGCCATCGCTCCGCTGCAGGACCAGGGCGCCCAGGTCGAGCTGAGCGGTGCCCTGCCCGACACCGCCGCTGCGCCGATGAAGGGCTACGGCGAGCTCATCGGCGTCGTGGCAGCGCTACTGATCCTGGTGCTGGTGTTCCGCTCCGTGGTCGCCGCCGGACTCCCCATCGCCGTCGCGGTCGGTGGGCTGGTGGGCGCCTCAGGTGGACTGACGCTGCTGGCCGCGGTCATGGATGTCAGCCCCACGGCCCCCGTGGTCGCCACGATGGTCGGACTCGGCGTCGGCATCGACTACGCCCTGCTGCTCGTGGTGCGCCACGCGGAGTACCTCGCGCAGGGATGGGAGGCCAGCGAGGCTGCCGGCCGAGCGCTGGCCACCGCCGGGCGTTCGGTGGTGTTCGCAGCGGGCACCGTGCTGGTCTCGTTGCTCGGGCTGCGGCTGGCGAACCTGCCGACCTACTCGGCCTTCGGCTTCGCGACGGCCATCGCCGTGTTGTGCGTCCTGGTGTCCACCCTGCTGCTGGTGCCGGTGCTGTGCCGCCTCGCCGGTGGCCGGCTTCTCCCGCGGGCGGTCCGCAAGGGCCGGGCGCGTGAGGGCGAACCGCTGATCGCCCGCTGGGCGACGGCGGTGGGCCGCCATCCCCTGCCGTGGGCGATCGGCGCGATCGTGGCGATGCTGATGCTGGCGATGCCTACGTTGGACATGCGGACCTGGCCGCAGGACGCCCGTGCGCAGTCGACCGACCTGACCACGCGCCGCGCCTTCGACATCGTCTCGGCCGAGTTCGGCCCGGGTGCGACGACCGACATGGTCGTGGTCGCGGACCTGAGCCAGGTCTCCACCGCCGAGCTGGACCGCACGGTCGAGCTGCTCGGCGAGCGCGAGGACCTCGCCGCCGTGGGACAACCCCAGGTCTCACCGGACGGAGCCGTCGCGCTGATCGAGGTGACCCCGGTCTTCGACGCCACGGACGAACGCGTCCCGGAGCTGGTCGACGCGATCCGCTCCCAGGTGCCGCAAGGGGTGGAGGTCACCGGTGACCTCCCGTTGTTCGCCGACATCTCGGACGTGCTCGCCGAACGGTTGCCCATCGTCATCCTGTTCGTGGTCGGTGTCTCGGTCGTCCTGCTCACGATCGTCTTCAGGTCGATCGTGGTGCCGATCAAGGCAGCGATGATGAACCTGCTCTCCATCGGTGCCGCGTACGGCGTCCTGACGGCGGTCTTCCAGTGGGGGTGGGGGGCTGAGCTGATGGGGCTGGAGCAGCAGATGCCCGTGTCGAGCTGGCTGCCGATGCTGATCTTCGCGATCCTCTTCGGTCTCTCGATGGACTACGAGGTCTTCCTGCTCTCGCGGATCCGGGAGAACTGGCTGGCCTCGGGCGACGCCAGGGACAGCGTGGTCCGCGGGCTCGCGGACACCGGGCGGGTGATCTCAGCCGCCGCAGCGATCATGGTCGCGGTCTTCCTGGGGTTCGCCAGCGAGTCCGACGTGATCGTCAAGCAGCTGGGGCTCGGCATGGCCGTGGCCGTGCTGCTGGACGCCACGGTCGTCCGGATGGTCCTGGTGCCGGCGACCATGACGCTGCTCGGTCGCTACAACTGGTGGTTGCCCGCCTGGCTCGACCGGGCTATGCCCCACCTGGACGTCGAAGGCGCCGTCACGACGTCGCCCGTCGTGGAGCACGGCAGCGGGGACGACGACACCGTCACCGAGACCGAGGACCCGCGCGAGCTCGCCGGCGTCTGAACCCACCCCCCGTCGCACCCACGACGCGTCACCACCCGACCCTGGAGAGGAACCACCATGTCTGCTGTCACCACCACCCCGAGGACCCCCGCCCACCGCGAGCCCGCCGTCCCCCAGGTGCACCTGCCGGGGCAGGCCGCGGCCCCGGAGGGTCCACTCGACATGACGATGATGTACCTGATGCACCACGCCTTCCGACGCGACCTGCGGACCTTCGCCGAGGCGGTGCCGCTGACGCCGGTCTCGGACGACGCAGCCTGGCTGGCGATGAGCAGGCGGTGGGCGATCTTCTCCAGCTTCCTGCACCGCCACCACCACGAGGAGGACACCTGGCTGTGGCCGGACCTGATGGGCCGTGTCGAACCGGCGGAGCGGGTCACCCTGGAGACCATGGAAGCCGAGCACGCCGAGATCGACCCGGCGCTCGAGGTCTGTCGGGACGGCCTGACCTGGATGTCGCGGCGGCCCGGTCGTGAGGTGCGTGCGGCGCTGACCGTGCGGCTGGCGTCGGCCAGGGAGCACCTGTCGCGGCACCTCGCCCACGAGGAGACCGACACGATCGCGATGATGCAGCGGGTCATGACCGGCGCGGAGTGGGAGGCGCTCGAGGCGCGCTTCGGGAAGGGGATCACCCCCGGCGTGTTGTTGAAGGCGGTGCCCTGGGTGCTGCACGAGGTGCCGGCCGAGATCCGCGAGGAGCTCTTCGCCCGGCCCGGAGGCCGAGCACACCGCGCGGTGTGGCTGCTGACCCGTCGTCGGTTCACCCGAGCCCACCGCACTGCGTTCCGGCACCTGGAGGGGTGAGGGGCGCGCTCAGATCGCCAGCAGGTCCCGCTGTTCTCGCCACCACTGGCTGAACAGCGGGATCTGCCACTGCACAGCCAGGCTGTCGGCCACGTCGGCATGGCGAGAAGCGACCTCGCGCTCCCCTGCGGCGACCGCAGCCATCGCCAGGTAGGCGTCCAGCGGGCCGGAGGCCACCCCGGACCCGGCCACGCAGCTCTGTCCGGAGTACGGCGCCATGAGGGCGTAGGCGCGCGCGCCCAGCTCAGGGTCGTGGCTGTAGGCAGCCATGGCGCCGGCGAATGCCCAGTCCAGACGGGAGTACCAGTCGTCGTGGTCCAGCTCCGCGGGGTGCTCGGCCAGCCACCGCGCGCCACGCTCGGGGTCGCCCCCCCGCCAGAGCAGGAAGGCCAACGAGGCGTTGGTCGGCAGTGGAGTCTCGTGCAGCGCGGTCACCACCTCCTCGGGGAGAGGGGTGCCACGCCACATGCACAGCGATGCGATGTTGCCTCCGATCGCATCGGCGGCCTGGGGGAGTCGCGTCCGGCCGACCAGGTCGAGCAGGTCGGCGAAGAGCTTGTCGCAGCGCTCGACCTCGCCCTGCATCGCCAACCAGGGGATGATCATCGAGTCGAGGACGATCAGGGCGTAGTCCAGGTGCAGCTGTTCTGCGAGGGGACGAGCGATGGCGTACTGCTCCCACATCCCCTGAGGTCGTCCGAGCTCCGCCAGCGAGTTGGAGAGCTGGGTGCGCGCGGTCACCTCGCTGTGGCGGTCCCCTTCGGCCAGGGCCAGCCCCAGCGCCGCGGTGGCGTGGGCGACGCGCTCCTCGCCGCTGCCGGCAGCCCAGATCGCGTTCAGGGTGCCGAGGTGGACGTCGATGAGCAGGCCGGGATCACCGAGCCGCCGGGCCATCGCGATCGCCTCGTCGGTCAGTGCCCGGCGCTCGTCGAGGCCCGCACCGTAGTAGAGCTCCATCGCCAGACCCACCAGGCAGCGGCAACGCAGGGGGGAGTCCTCCGGCGGCAGCGCCGCCAGGCTGTGTCGCAGCGCTGCGACGATCTCGCGGTTGACCTCACCGTGGTGACCGGACTGCCAGAGCGCACCTCGCAGCGTGAGCACCGCCGCCTGCGCCACCAGGGTGGGCTCGTCGAGGTCGATCGCGATCTGGATCGCTTGCCCTGCTGCCGCGGTGAGGTCCGACCACTGGCCCGACCAGCGGTGAGCCGTCGCCAGTCCGCAGAGCAGCTGGTAGCGGTCCCGCTCGGAGGCGTTCGGGTCGCCCTCGATCGCCGACAGCGCCTGGCGGAAGAGCTCAGCTGCCTCGTCGTGCGCGTGTGCCCTGAGGCTGAGCCGGCCGGCGCTGTCCGCCGCCTGCCAGGCCTGTGGGGCGTACGACGGGCCCGCTGCGAGCCAGTGGCGCGCGGTCTCGGTCTCGCGCCCGGGAAGCAGCGCGGTCGACTCCGCGATCCGGGCATGGTGCCGCGCCCGCCGGGAGGGCGAGAGCTGGGAGTGGAGGGTCTCCCTGACCAGTGCGTGGTCGAAGGTGAAGCGGTCCACCCCGTCCTCGTGCACCAGCCCGATCGCCTGTGCGGTGTCGAGCTGGTCCAACAGGTCGTCCTGGTCGACGTCGGCGGCCTCGGCCAGCACTCGCAGGTCGAACTGGCGCCCCACCACGGCTGCCAGGTGCAGGACCCGTCGGGTCTCGACGGGAAGTCGCTCCAGTCGACGCCCGATCACCTCCTGGACCGCGGTCGGGAGGTCCTCCCCGGACAGCACGTCCTCCAGGGCGTTGCCCCGTCCGACCAGCCGTGAGTACTCGACCAGGAAGAACGGGTTGCCGTCGGTGCGGCGCCGCAGTGCGTGTGCCTGCTCGTCCGTGGGGCGGCGCGAGGTCACGGCGTCGACGATTCCTGCGACCGAGCGCTCGTCGAGCCCCCGCAGCTCGAGCCGCTCGGCGTGGTGACGCGCCAGGGTCTCCACGACGTCGGCGAGGGCACCCTCGGGAGTAGGACGACTCCGCCAGGTGCACACCAGCAGGAGGCGGTCGTCCGTCGCGGTCTCGATCAGCAGCCGCAGGACCCGCAACGTCGAGGTGTCAGCCCAGTGCAGGTCGTCCAGGACCATGACGAGGGGCCGGGCCCGGCTCGCCTCGCGCACCGCTGTGGTGACCTGCTCCCAGGTGCGGAAGTCGCTGCCCTCGCCCTCGAGCTCCGCCGGCAGCTGGACGCCGAGCTGGCGCAGGATGCCGAGCCACGGGTAGAGCGGGGGAGCCCCGTCGTCCTGGGAGCACCGGCCGGACAGGACCCGGGCGCCGCGGCGTCGGGCCTCGGCCAGCACCTCGGCGCAGAGGCGGGTCTTCCCGATGCCGGGGTCCCCGGTCACCGCAGCGAACCTCGAGCGACCCCCGAGGGCGTCGGCGACGCACGCCAGCAGGCGTTCCCGCTCGACGTCGCGTCCCAACAGGGGCCAGTCCTGGCCGGGCACGACCGGAGTCTCCGGCAGGTCGGGCGGTTCCGGCGCGGCCTCGGCCGGGGCGCTGGTCAAGGCGCTGCCGGGGCCGGCTGCTCGTGACATCGGGGCGACCCAGGCCAGGCCCGGATCCTGGCGGAGCACCAGGGTCTGGAGGTCCTGGAGCTCTGCACCCGGGTCGAGCCCGAGCTCCTCACCCAACACCTCCCGCACCTGTCGCAGCACCTCGAGTGCGTCGGCCTGCCGCCCGGCGCGCACCAGCGCCAGCGCCCGGAGGCCCCAGAGTCGCTCCCGCAACGGATGGGCCGCGGTCAGGGACTCCAGCTGCGCCGCGGTCGTCGCGTGCTGGCCCAGAGCGAGCAGAGCGCCGGCCCGATCCTCCAGCGCCATCAGCCGCAGCTCTCCGAGATGACTGCGCTCCGCACTCGCCGATGCTGCCCCACCGAGCTCGACGTACGGCTCTCCACGCCACCACCCGAGTGCTTCATCGAGCGTGCTCACCACGTCGTTGAGCTCCTCACCGCTCAGCCCCGAGGCGCCGACGAGAGGCAGGGGGAGCCGGCGGTGCAGCTGGGTCACGACGTGGGCGAAGCGCAGCGCGTCGACGGAGTGGGCGGGGACCCGCAACGCATAGCCGGGCGAGGCGGTGACCAGCACCTGCGCGGTCGTCCTGCGTTCGCGCTGTGGCTCGAGCACCTTGCGGAGACCGGAGACGTAGGCCTGCAGGCTGGTCATGGCGCCGGGGGTCGGCGTGTCCCCCCAGAGCAGGTCGATCAAGGTGTCCACCGAGACCACGTGCCCGCCGCCCAGGGTCAGGGCGGCCAGGAGCTGGCGGCGCTTGGGCGCGCCGAGGTCGAGCACCCCGTCGTCGCGACGAACCTCGATCGGGCCCAGCACCGAGATCTGCACGCCGGAATCATAGGCCCGCCCGGACTTCTGGCCACGGGTCTCCGGTCCTGACTCGTCCCCTCCCGGCCAGTGGGCCTCGGCTCCTAGACTCCACCCCATGTCCGACTCACCGCCCCAGCGTCAGCGCATCGCGGCGTACGCCGTGCTGCGCCGCGACGAGGACCTGCTGCTGGCGCAGATCGTCGAGCGGATCCACGAGGACATGTGGACGCTCCCCGGGGGTGGGGTGGACCACGGCGAGGACCCGCGCGCAGCCGCGGCCCGTGAGGTCTACGAGGAGTGCGGCCTGCGGGTCAGCATCGGTCGGGTGCTCGACGTGCACTCCCGACACTTCACCGGGCGGCGACCCGACGGCAGGCTCGAGGACTTCCATGGCATCGGTCTGATCTTCCACGCAGAGGTCCTCCCGGAGTCGCGAGACACGTCGCCGCGCGTGGTCGAGGTCGGTGGCACCACCCGCGACGTCGCCTGGATCTCGCCCGGGGAGCTGGACCGGACACCGCTCTCGGCCACGGCCCGTCACGCCGTCGTCCTGCTGGGCAAGGAGGTCCGGAGATGAACGAGACGGTCTTCACCTACGGCGCCCCCAACCTGAAGTTCGGGTCGGGTGCCGCCGAGGAGATCGGCCACGACCTGTCGACGTACGACGCGCGTCGGGTGCTGCTGGTGACCGACCCAGGCGTCGCCGCTGCCGGCCACGCGGGTGCCGTCGCCGGTCACATCCGCAGCGCCGGGATCGAGGTCGAGCTCTTCGACCGGGTGCACGTCGAGCCCACCGACCAGAGCCTCGTCGAGGCCGTCGACCATGCCCGCGAGACCGGCCCCTACGACGCCTTCGTGGCAGTTGGCGGCGGATCGAGCATCGACACCGCCAAGGCGGTCAACCTGCTCAGCACCAACCCGGGCGACCTGATGGACTACATCAACGCACCGGTGGGCAGAGCCAGGCAGCCGGTCAACCCGCTCAAGCCGTTGGTCGCGGTGCCGACCACCACGGGCACGGGCAGCGAGAGCACCACGATCTGCGTGCTCGACGTGCTGTCGCTGCACGTGAAGACCGGCATCAGCCATCCCCGACTGCGCCCGACGCTGGCCGTGGTGGATCCACGGCTCACCATGACCCAGCCTCCGGAGGTCACCGCAGCGGCAGGGATGGACATCCTGTGCCACGCGCTGGAGTCATGGACGGCCCGGGCCTTCACCGCCTACGAGCGCAAGCGACCAGAGCAGCGGGTCCCCTACTGCGGAGCGAATCCGGTCGCGGACATGTGGGCGGAGAAGGCGATGTCGCTGCTGGCCGCGTCCTTCCGGCGCGCGGTGCAGGACGGGACCGACGAGGATGCCCGCGAGCAGATGGCGCTGGCTGCGACCTTCGCCGGGATGGGCTTCGGCAACGCCGGGGTGCACATCCCGCACGCCAACGCCTATCCCATCGCGGGGCGGGTCCGTGACTACGTTCCCCCGGGGTATCCGCCGGAGGAGCCGATGGTGCCCCACGGCATGGCGGTCTGCCTGACCGCTCCGGAGGCATTCCGGTTCACCTTCGACTCCGCGCCCCAGCGGCACCTCGATGCCGCCCGGCTGCTCGGCGGCGAGGTCGCAGCCGGTCCGGATGCGCTGCCCGCAGCGGTGACCGCGCTGATGCGTGACATCGGGATGCCCAACGGCATCGCGGCCGTCGGCTACGGCCAGGGCGATATCGACGACCTGGTCGAGGGCTCCCTGCAGCAGCAGCGACTGCTCGCCACCGCGCCGCGGGACGTCGGGGCGGAGGATCTGGCCGGCATCCTCAGCGCCTCGCTCGAGCTCTGGTGACCCGGGTCCTCACGCCGTGCGGCGGGCGCCGCCCCCGCTCGGGGTAGTGGCACAGGAGTCGGTCCGGTCGGTGTGGTCGCGTGAGTAGCTGCGGTCCGCACCCACCTGAGCCGCGGCGTTGGCGATGAACCGGCGGCGGGTCTGGTGACCCACCAGCCCCAGCACCCGGGTCGCTCCCGGGACCACGCGGCGGCCGGTCTCGGCAGCAGCCACCCCGCGGGTCAGGGCTCGCACGAGCGTCTTGGCCGTGGGGCTGCGTTGCAGTCCCAGCGCGTCACAGGCCTGCTCACCGAGCAGGTAGCGGCTCACCGCGGCGTTGAAGGTCAGGCCGGCCCGCACCACGACGGCGGGGACGTCGGCGGCCGCCAGACCGGAGCCGCGGACCAGGGCCTCGGCGAGGGCTCGCGAGTCCTCGTCGGGGTCCAGCTCGGTGGCGGCCATCAACCAGAACAACCGCCACCCGTCGCCCTCGGTGGCGGGCAGAAGTGCCTCGTCGACCCCCATCAGCCACCCGACGTAGCGCCAGAGGTGCATGATCGCGGCCCGCTCCTGGGCGTCGAAGTGCACGCCGAGCCGCTGCAGCCCACCCATGCAGGCGACCGAGAACAGCAGGTGGGTGCCGGCCATCTGGATCTGGTTGACCGGGGCGTCCCAGGCCTCGTAGTCCCAGTCCGGGGTGCGGTGCATCCAGCGGCGCACGTGAGCATGGGTGATGCGGACCTGGAGCGTCGAGGTGACACCGCGGCCACCGGGCTCCAGCGAGCCGGGCGTGGTCACCTCGAGCCACCACGAGGCCGTCTCGACCAACCGCCGGGGCGCCATCGCGTCGAGCTCGCCCGTGCGCATCAGCGGCTTGATGCTGCGCTTGGACAGGTAGCCGCCCATCAGCGCCAACGACCCCAGGCTCATCAGTCCCAGCACGCCGACGCGGCTGAGCGCGCGCTGCCCGGCGCGCACCTGCTCCAGCTCCAGCCAGTACGGCGGCCGCGCCGTCCGGTCGAAGAAGTCGCTGACCGCTCCGGGAGCGTCCTCCCCGAGTGGTCGGCCCGCGAAGCCCTGGGCCAGGGCGGCCCGGGCCGATGCGCCGTCACCCTCGGCGATCTCGGAGACCACGGCATCGGCGAGCGGGTCGCCGTCGTGGGCGAAGGTCCGGAACCAGTCGATCTGGGCGGGGTCGGGGCGGAGCCGGCGCTCGTCGACGATGCCGCGGAAGTTGCGACCCAGGCTCTCGGCCGGGTCTGCGACGACGGCGGGGTGGCTCACGGTCATGGCGGCTCCTGGTGCTGGACCTCGGCTGACGGCCGCGGACTGCTTCGACTGACCGCCGCAACTGACTATAGGTGATGTCAGTTCGGCGCGGGCAGCCCTCCTAGACTGCGCGCATGAGCCGGGACCTGGTCGCCGCACTCGGGGCTGCCGGGGTTGTCGACGTCGACGACAGCGCGTTGTCGCGCTCGCTCTACTCCTCCGACGCCTCGGTCTACCGCGTCAGCCCGCGCGTGGTGGTGCGCCCCCGCCACGTCGAGGAGATCGCCGCCGTCCTGGGCGTCGCCCGCGAGAGTGGCACGCCGGTCACGATGCGGGGAGCGGGGACCTCCATCGCCGGCAACGCGATCGGCCCCGGCATCGTCGTGGACACCCGGCGACACCTCGACCAGGTGCTGTCGCTGGACCCCGGCACCGCCACCGCGGTCGTCCAGCCCGGGGTCGTCCACGCCACGCTGCAGCGCGCCGCCGCGGCCCACGGACTGAGGTTCGGCCCGGACCCCTCGACCCACAACCGGTGCACCGTCGGCGGGATGATCGGCAACAACGCCTGCGGCTCGCGGGCGCTGGGCTACGGGCGCACCGTCGACAACGTGGTGTCGCTGCGCGGACTGACTGCCGCCGGCGCCGACCTCGCCACGCTGGGCCCGGACCTCGCCGCGCTCGTCGGCGCCGAGCTGGGGCTGGTGCGCACCGAGTTCGGTCGGTTCGCCCGCCAGGTCTCCGGCTACTCCTTGGAGCACCTGCTGCCCGAGAACGGGCCCTCGCTCGACCGTTTCCTCGTCGGGAGCGAGGGGACGCTCGCGGTGGTCACGGAGGCGACCGTGCGCCTGGTCGCCGATCCCCCGTGCCGGGCGCTGGTGGTCCTGGGGTATCCCTCGATGGCCGACGCAGCCGACGTGGTGCCCGCTCTCCTCGGGCACGACCCGGTGGCCTGCGAGGGCCTGGACCGGCGGCTCAGCCGCCTGGTCCCGACGATGCCGGACATGCCCCGAGGCGACGCGTGGCTGCTGGTCGAGCTGACCGGTGAGGACCCGACGCAGCTGCGCGACCGCTGCGACCGGCTGGCCGGCGAGGCGAGTCCCCTGGACCACCTGGTCGTGACCGACGCCCGCGCGCAGGCAGCGATCTGGCGGGTCCGTGAGGACGGCGCCGGGCTTGCTGCGCGCGCCACCGACCCACCGGGTCAACCGGGCTGGGAGGACGCCGCGGTCCCGCCGGCACACCTGGGCGCCTACCTGCGCGGCTTCGACCGGCTGCTGGCCGAGCACCGTCTGGACGGGGCGCCGTACGGACATCTCGGCGACGGGTGCCTGCACATCCGGGTCAACTTCGACCTGGGTTCGACCGACGGGCGCCGCCGGTACCGGACCTTCGTGGAGCAGGCCGCCGACCTCGCGGTCTCCCACGGCGGCAGCCTCTCCGGGGAGCACGGTGACGGCCGGGCCCGCTCCGAGCTCCTGACCCGGATGTACTCCCCGGAGGCGATGGAGCTGATGGCCCGCGTCAAGGCGGCCGCAGACCCCGACGACCTGCTCAACCCCGGAGTGCTGGTGGCACCGGCGGCCCTCGACGCGGACGTGCGCTACGCCGCACCCGCCGCGAGCGGCCCGGTGCGGCTGCGCCTGCTCGCCGACCGCGACCTCCCGGCGGCGCTGCACCGCTGCACCGGCGTGGGCAAGTGCCTGGCCGACACCACAGGGGCCGGGGGAGTGATGTGCCCCTCCTACCTGGCGACCGCCGAGGAGAAGGACTCCACACGAGGCCGCGCGCGGGTGCTCCAGGACGCGGTCACGGGGCGACTGGACGGTCTGGGCTCAGACGAGGTCGACGAGGCGCTCGACCTCTGCCTGGCCTGCAAGGGCTGTCTGCGCGACTGCCCCACCGGGGTCGACATGGCGACGTACAAGGCCGAGGCGCTGCACCGGCGCTACGACGGTCGTCGGCGTCCGCGGACCCATCTCACCCTGGGCCGGCTCCCGCAGCTGCTGGCGCGCACCCCGGTGCGCGCGGTGCGGGCAGGTCTGCGCGCCAGCCCGGGCGTGATGGCGCGGATCGCGGGGATCGACCCGCGACGTAGGCTCCCGCTCCCGGCACTGCGTCCGGCCTCCGCCCAGCGCCGGTCGGTGCCGGCCGCGGCGGATGTCGTGGTGTGGGTGGACACCTTCACCGACCGCTTCACCCCGCAGGTGCTCGCTGCGGCGCTGTCGGTGCTGGAGTCGGCCGGAGCCCGGGCGCAGGTGGTCGCCGACGGGCGCAGCTGCTGCGGGCTCACGCTCTTCAGCACCGGGCAGCTGGACGCAGCCGAGTCCTCGCTGCGCACGATGCTCGGCCGGCTCGAAGCAGAGCAGGTGGGGGACCTCCCGGTGATCGTGCTCGAGCCCTCGTGCCTGGCGATGCTGCGCCACGACGCGCCCCAGCTGCTCGACGACTCGTTCGACCCGGGTCGGTTCCGAAGCCTGTCCGAGCACCTCGACGCCTGTGGCTGGCAGCCCCCGGACCTGCGTGGCCTGGAGGTGGTGGCGCAGCCGCACTGCCACCAGGTCGCCGTCATCGGCTGGGAGGCCGATGCCGCGCTGCTCGACCGGGCGGGTGCCAGGGTGAGCCGGGTCGGCGGCTGCTGTGGGCTGGCCGGTGACTTCGGCATGACCACGGACCACTACGAGGTGTCGGTGAAGGTCTTCGAGCACGACCTCGGGCCCGCGATCCGTGGGGCGGAGCCGGGGACGGTGGTGCTGGCCGACGGCTTCTCCTGCCGCACCCAGGCCCAGGACCTGGCCGGCGTGACGCCGGTGCACCTGGCGCAGCTGCTGGCTGGGGAGACCCCCTCGAGCGCGTACTCTGCGAGGTCCGACCCGGGCACGGTGTCCGGGCCCACCACGGCCTCGTCGTAGCGATTTTGACCCCCCTCAGGCCAGCCGGTAGTCTTGTCGATCGTGCCTGGGACCTCCCAGGTCGACACGCGTGCTCGTCGGACGGAGCCCGTAGTGCGGGCGACACACCCGACCGCGGGTAGCGACCAAACTCGCTGACTCACCGGGCCCCGGTGCGGTGCGTGCGCGTGCACCGGCAACGACCGGTAGCCGCTCGGCGCAGCCGCCCCGAACGGCAGCCACTCGGCGGCCGCCGGCGACCAGAAGCACCCAGAAGCACCCAGAAGCACAGCACGACCCAGCAGCAACCTCGACGGAAAGAGAACCACGCGGTGCCCACAATCCAGCAGCTGGTCCGCAAGGGCCGCCAGGACAAGGTGTCGAAGAACAAGACGCCCGCTCTGAAGGGTTCGCCCCAGCGGCGCGGTGTCTGCACCCGCGTGTACACCACCACCCCGAAGAAGCCGAACTCCGCGCTGCGCAAGGTGGCGCGTGTTCGGCTGTCCAGCGGCATCGAGGTCACGGCCTACATCCCGGGCGTGGGCCACAACCTGCAGGAGCACTCGATGGTGCTCGTGCGCGGTGGCCGGGTGAAGGACCTGCCGGGTGTGCGCTACAAGATCATCCGCGGATCCCTGGACACCCAGGGCGTGAAGAACCGCAAGCAGGCTCGCAGCCGTTACGGCGCGAAGAAGGAGAAGAGCTGATGCCGCGCAAGGGCCCCGCTCCCAAGCGTCCGATCGACATCGACCCGGTCTACGGCAGCCCCGTGGTGACCCAGCTGGTCAACAAGATCCTGATCGCAGGCAAGAAGCAGACCGCCCAGCGCATCGTCTACGGCGCGATGGAGGGTTGCCGCGAGAAGACCGGCACCGACCCCGTGATCACGCTCAAGCGCGCGCTGGACAACGTCAAGCCGGCGCTGGAGGTCAAGTCCCGCCGCGTCGGTGGAGCCACCTACCAGGTCCCGATCGAGGTCAAGGGCAACCGCGGCCTGACCCTGGCGCTGCGCTGGCTGGTGACCTACTCCCAGCAGCGTCGCGAGAAGACCATGTCGGAGCGTCTGATGAACGAGATCCTCGACGCCTCCAACGGTCTCGGTGCCGCGGTCAAGCGCCGCGAGGACACCCACAAGATGGCCGAGTCCAACCGGGCCTTCGCGCACTACCGCTGGTGACCTGGCTGGGTGCCCCCGCCTAGCGGCCCACCCTCCCCACACCAGCCCTTCCGCTTTCGCCCCACGAGTCTCGAGGAGACACCCAGGTGGCCGTCGACATCACCACTGACCTGAAGCAGGTCCGCAACATCGGCATCATGGCGCACATCGATGCCGGCAAGACCACGACGACCGAGCGCATCCTGTTCTACACCGGCATCACCTACAAGATCGGTGAGGTCCACGAGGGCGCCGCGACGATGGACTGGATGGAGCAGGAGCAGGAGCGTGGCATCACGATCACCTCCGCCGCCACCACGTGCTGGTGGAAGGAACACCAGATCAACATCATCGACACCCCGGGCCACGTCGACTTCACCGCCGAGGTGGAGCGCTCGCTGCGCGTGCTCGACGGCGCGATCGCGGTCTTCGACGGTGTCGCCGGTGTCGAGCCGCAGACGATGACCGTGTGGCGTCAGGCCAACAAGTACTCCGTCCCGCGGATGTGCTTCGTGAACAAGCTCGACCGCACCGGTGCCGACTTCTTCCGCTGCGTCGAGATGATGGTCGAGCGGCTCAACTCCGTGCCGCTGGTGCTCCAGCTCCCGATCGGTGCGGAGCAGGACTTCCTCGGCGTGGTCGACCTGGTCGGGATGCGGGCGCTCACCTGGCGCGGCGAGACCAGCATCGGTGAGGACTACGAGGTCGAGGAGATCCCCGCCGAGATGGCGGAGCAGGTCGAGGAGTGGCGCGAGAAGTTCCTCGAGACCCTCGCCGAGGCCGACGACGACATCATGGAGAAGTACCTCGAGGGCGAGGAGATCAGCGTCGAGGAGCTCCAGGCTGCGATCCGTCGCGCCACCCTGGCCGACAAGGTCAACCCCGTGCTCTGCGGCACCGCCTTCAAGAACAAGGGCGTGCAGCCGCTGCTCGACGCCGTGGTCAAGTACCTCCCCTCGCCGATCGACGTGGAGGGCATCCAGGGCCACGCCGTGAACAACGAGGACGAGGCGATGGTGCGCAGGCCCAGCGACGACGAGCCGTTCTCGGGGCTGGCCTACAAGATCGCCTCCGACCCCCACCTCGGCAAGCTGATCTACGTCCGGGTCTACTCCGGCAAGCTCGAGGCCGGCACCCAGGTGCTGAACTCCGTGACCGGCCGCAAGGAACGAATCGGCAAGGTCTACCAGATGCACGCCAACAAGCGTGAGGAGATCGCCTCGGTCGGCGCCGGCCAGATCGTGGCGGTCATGGGTCTGAAGGAGACCAAGACCGGTCACACGCTCTGCGACTCGGCCAACCCGGTGGTCCTGGAGTCGATGACCTTCCCGGCCCCGGTGATCGAGGTGGCCATCGAGCCCAAGACCAAGAGTGACCAGGAGAAGCTGGGCATGGCGATCCAGCGGCTCTCCGACGAGGACCCCACCTTCACCGTCAAGACCGACGAGGACACCGGCCAGACGATCATCGCCGGCATGGGCGAGCTCCATCTGGAGATCCTGGTCGACCGGATGAAGCGCGAGTTCCGCGTCGAGGCGACCGTCGGCAAGCCCCAGGTCGCCTACCGCGAGACGATCCGCAACAAGGTGGCGAACTACTCCTACACCCACAAGAAGCAGACCGGTGGGTCCGGACAGTTCGCGAAGGTCATCATCTCCATCGAGCCGAACATCGACGAGGAGACCGGCACCGGTGGTGGTTACGAGTTCGTCAACGGCGTCACCGGCGGTCGCGTGCCGCGTGAGTACATCCCCTCGGTGGACCAGGGCGCGCAGGAGGCCATGGAGTTCGGGGTCCTCGCCGGCTACCCGATGGTCGACGTCAAGATGACCCTGGAGGACGGCGGTTACCACGACGTCGACTCCTCCGAGCTGGCGTTCAAGATCGCTTCGATCGCCGCGTTCAAGGAGGCTGCGCGCAAGGCGCGGCCGGTCCTGCTCGAGCCGATGTTCAAGGTCGAGGTGACCACGCCGGAGAGCTTCCTCGGCGACGTCATCGGCGACATCAACTCCCGCCGCGGACAGGTCAACAACATGCACGAGCGCTCGGGCGACCGAGTGGTCGATGCCCTGGTGCCGCTGTCGGAGATGTTCGGGTACGTTGGGGACCTGAGGTCCAAGACCTCCGGTCAAGCGTCGTACTCGATGGAGTTCGACTCGTACGCCGAGGTTCCGCAGAACGTCGCCGACGAGATCGTCAAGAAGGTCCGCGGCGAGTAGCCGAGAACCTCAGCACAACCACTACGAGTCAGAGAAACAACAACAGGAGGAGCCCACCGTGGCCAAGGCTAAGTTCGAGCGGACTAAGCCGCACGTCAACATCGGCACCATCGGTCACATCGACCACGGAAAGACGACGCTGACGGCTGCCATCTCCAAGGTCCTGCACGACAAGTACCCGGACCTGAACCAGGAGTCGCCGTTCGACTCGATCGACAAGGCGCCCGAGGAGAAGCAGCGCGGCATCACGATCTCGATCGCCCACATCGAGTACCAGACCGAGGATCGTCACTACGCCCACGTCGACTGCCCCGGTCACGCCGACTACATCAAGAACATGATCACCGGTGCCGCCCAGATGGACGGCGCGATCCTCGTGGTCGCCGCGACCGACGGCCCGATGCCGCAGACCAAGGAGCACGTCCTCCTGGCCCGCCAGGTCGGTGTTCCCGCGATCGTGGTCGCGCTCAACAAGTGCGACATGGTCGACGACGAGGAGCTCATCGAGCTGGTCGAGATGGAGGTCCGCGAGCTTCTCTCCGAGTACGAGTTCCCGGGCGACGACATCCCCGTCGTGCGTGTGGCTGCCTACCCGGCTCTGCACGGTGATGCCAAGTGGGCCGAGGCCATCGGCGAGCTCATGGAGCAGGTCGACGCCTACATCCCGCAGCCGGAGCGCGACATCGACAAGCCGTTCCTGATGCCTGTCGAGGACGTCTTCACCATCACCGGTCGCGGCACCGTCGTCACCGGCCGCATCGAGCGCGGTGTGGTCAAGGTGAACGAGGAGGTCGAGATCATCGGCATCCGCGACAAGTCGCAGAAGACCACGGTCACCGGCGTCGAGATGTTCCGCAAGCTGCTCGACGAGGGTCAGGCGGGCGAGAACGTCGGTCTGCTGCTCCGCGGCACCAAGCGCGAGGACGTCGAGCGCGGCATGGTGGTCATCAAGCCGGGGACCACGACCCCTCACACGAACTTCGAGGCGTCGGTCTACATCCTGTCCAAGGAGGAGGGCGGGCGTCACACCCCGTTCTTCAACAACTACCGGCCGCAGTTCTACTTCCGCACCACCGACGTGACCGGAGTGGTGACCCTCCCCGAGGGCACCGAGATGGTCATGCCCGGTGACAACACCGAGATGACGGTCGAGCTGATCCAGCCGATCGCCATGGAGGACGGCCTGAAGTTCGCGATCCGCGAGGGTGGCCGCACCGTCGGCGCCGGCCGGGTCACCAAGATCACCCAGTGATCTAGCCACACCCAGGCACCGCGAAGGGCCCCATCCGCGAGGATGGGGCCCTTCGTGCGTCCGTCGACAGAACCCCGGAAGCAATCGGCGGCAAGCGACGCAGATCGGCGAGGTTCTGCGTCGTTTGCCGCCGATTGGTCACGTGAGGGCACGCCCTAGGATCGGGGCGTGTCGAGCGAGAGCGAGCGTCCCCCGGCGCGGGTGCGGTCCTACGCTCGTCGCGGCAGCAGGCTGAGCGCCGGACAGCAGGCGGCCTGGGACGCCCACCGTGAGAAGTGGTTGCTGCCGGACGGCGTGGCGACGGAGCGCCTCGATGCCGAGCGGTGGTTCGGGCGTCGTGCGCCGCTCGTGGTGGAGATCGGATCGGGCAACGGGGAGTCGCTGGCCGAGATGGCTGCGGCGCGGCCCGACATCGACGTCGTGGCTTTCGAGGTGTGGCGACCCGGGGTCGCCGCCACCCTGCGCCGGCTCGACAGCGTCGGCGCCGACAACGTGCGGCTCCTGATGGCCGACGCGCAGGAGGCGCTGCCGCTGATGTTCCGGACGGGCGAGCTCGCGCAGGTCTGGACGTTCTTCCCCGACCCGTGGCACAAGAAGCGCCACCGCAAGCGGCGACTGGTCGGGCCGGAGTTCGCTGGCGTCGTGGCCGACCTGTTGGCGCCCGGGGGGACCTGGCGGCTGGCGACCGACTGGGAGGACTACGCCGAGCACGTGGTCGACGTGCTGTCGCGCGAACCCCGACTCGAGGGAGGCATCGTCGACCGCCCGGCGGACAGACCCGTCACGAAGTTCGAGCGCCGCGGCCTGGCCGAGGGCCGGGACATCACCGACTTCGCCTACCGCCGGGTCAGGTGAGTCGGGCCGCCGCCGCCCGGGCGCACCCAGCCCGGGTCGACGGCGGCCCTATCCCCAACCCGCCCCCGCGGATGGTTCGAGGTGGCCACTGCCGTGCAGCGCGACGACCGCTTCGCCGAAGACCTCCGTGTGGCGGTCGACGTCGGCCTCGGTGTGGTGCGCGGACAGCAGCGCCATGTTGTGGAACGGCGTCAGCAGCACGCCGCGGTTGAGCGCCCACAGGTGCATGAAGGACTCGAGCTCGTCGTCCACCGCGCCCGCCGCGGCGGCGCCGTCGCGCGGCGGCGGGCAGAACCAGTACTCCGCGCGGCAGCCGAGCTGCTGCACGTGCCAGGGCAGGCCGTGGGCGGCGATCACCTTCGCTACGCCCTCGGCCCAGCGGGTCGCCAACGGAACGGCGCGGGCGAAGTCCTCCTCGCGCAGCGCGTGGGACAGCGTGGCGCGGGTGGCAGCCATGGCCAGCGCACTGCCGGTCAGGGTCCCGCCGACCCCGGCGACGTCGATCTCGTGGCCGCGCATCGGGCCCTCGAGCCGGTCGGCGACCTCGCGGGTCATGCCGTACGCCGCGACCGGGATGCCGCCGCCGATCGGCTTGCCGACGACGAGCAGGTCGGGCTCGAGACCCCAGGCTGCGGTCGCCCCGCCCGGGCCTGCGCACAGGGTGTGGGTCTCGTCGATGATCCACAGCACGCCGTGGCGCCGGGTCAGCTCGCGCACCGCGTCCAGGTAGCCGTCGTCGGGCAGGATCATCCCGATGTTGGTCAGCGCTGGTTCCATCAGCAGCGCCGCGACGTCACCGTTCGCCAGCGCCGCCTCCAGCGCGGCCAGGTCGTTGAAGGGGACGACGCGCGTGGTCTGTGCGACGTCGACCTGCGGGCCCAGCGCGCCTGGCCGCGCGACGACCATGTCACCGTCGAGCACAGCGAGGGTCTCGTCGACGGTGCCGTGGTAGCACCAGTCCATGACCGCGATCCTGGGTCGCCCGGTGAGGTGGCGGGCAAACCGCAGCACGAACCGGTTGGCGTCGGTGGCGGTCATCGCGAACTGCCACCGCTCGAGCCCGAACCGGCGGCGCAGCTCCTGACCAACCCAGGCCGCGTCGCTGCTCGGCAGCATCGTGGTGATGCCGTGCGTAGCCCGCTCGGTGACCGCGGCCGCGACCTGCGGCAGGGCGTGGCCGGTCATCGCGCCGGTGTCGCCCAGGCAGAGGTCGACGTACTCGATCCCGTCGACGTCGGTGAACCGGGCGCCGCGCGCCTCGTCGACGAAGAGCGGGAAGGGCCCCGCCCAGCGCGTCATCCACGGCATGGGCACACCGGCCAGCAGGCTGTCGTCGGCCTCGCGCGCGTGCGCCGCCGATCGGGGGTGCGCCTCGGTGAATCGGGCTTCCTCGACCGAGAGCAGCGACCCGAGGTGGGCCCGATCGATCATGCGGAAAGCGTAGAGAAGTTCGGCCTGGATGCGAAGGATTCGCTGGAAACAGCCGGATCCTCTACGGATCCGGTGACAGAAATGCCCTTCGGCCTACGGATCAGGTAGATCTGAGCAGCTCGTCGGCCGGGTGAGCGCCCGCCGGCGCCGCACCTCCTCGGAGAGTCGAGCGGCGTCACGCTCTCGGCGTTGTGCCAGGAACGCCGCCACGAAGGCCTCCGCCGGGGTGCCCGGAGGGGGTGCCGGGGCGGCGTGCCCGAGCATCGCGGTGGCAAGTCGCTCGGCCATCGCCTGGCGCGAACCCTGGTCCATCCGCGGGGCGCGGCGCAGGAACTGTCGCGCGGCCACGGTGAGCGCGACCGGCGGGTCGGCCAGGTCTGCGGTGCCGGCCCAGGCCAGGAGCGGGGGCGGGCACGGTGGGGGCGGGGCCAGGGTGACGCCGAACCGGTCGCGTACCACGTAGGTGCCCGCGGCCAGGTCGCCGATGCGCTGCCCACGTGGAGAGAAGATCGCCGCGAACAGCGCGGGCACGCCGGAGAGCAGGTAGATCTCCACCACGCCCACCAGCGAGCGGACGACGGCGTGGCGGAACGAGGTCGCCCCGGCGTCCTGGCGGACCACGCGCAGGCCGGTCACGAGCTTGCCGAGCGTGCGGCCGCCGGTCATCGTCTCGACGGTCGCCGGGAGTCCGACCAGCACGCCGGCGACGAGGAGGATGGTGACGACGGCGAGCAGCGCCTCGTCGAGCAGCGGGGAGATCGCGGCGATCAGCAGCGTGCCGCCCACCACCAGCACCACCGCGACGATCACGTCGATCAGCCCAGAGAGCGCCCGGATCCCGACGCTGGCCACCGGCAGCTCCAGGGCGACGGCCTCACCGGTCACCACCAGGTCGTCGTGCGCCATCGAGCGCGCACCCGTCCCCTGGCTCATGGGGTCACGGTACGCGCTGGGCGGACTCGCTTCGGTGATCCAGGCGCTTCCCGGCGCCTGTCAGGTGTTCGGGACGGCTGGCAGTGGTGCGGTGCGGCGGGAAGCTCGGGGTTGCGTGGGTTGCTGCTCGCGTTTCCCGACGTACAGGTCGGGAAACGCATCGGCGACAGCAGGAGCCTTGGGAAGCGGGCCGGAGGGAGGGACCAGCGGGTCCCGGCCAGGGAGGCGGTGCTCGAGCAGCGACGCGGAGCGAGCGTCCTCGAGATCACTAGGTGCGCCGCAGTTCTCGACGAGCTCGACGACCCACCGTACGGCGTCGCCGTACGGTGAGGGCATGGACCTCGACGCCCTGGTCGCCGTGCACGGCGACGACTGGCGGCGACTGGAGGCGCTGGCCAAGCAACGACGGCTCAGCGGTGCCGAGGTCGACGAGCTGGTCGAGCTCTACGTGGCCGGGACCACACACCTGTCGCTGATGCGCACCCGCTCCCCGGACCCCGAGATGATCGCCTATCTCTCGGCCGTGCTGTCCCGGGCCCGCGGCCGGCAGACCGGGGCGCACACCTCGTCGTGGCGCGGGGTGGGGCAGTTCTTCGCCCGCGGCTTCCCGGCCGCGCTCTACCGCGCGTGGCGCTGGTGGGTGCCGACCGCTCTGGTGAACCTCGCGCTCGCGACAGTGATGGGCTGGTGGTTCCTGAGCCACCCGCAGGTCGAGACCGACATGGTCGGGGCGGAGCAGGCGCGCCAGATCGCCGAGCAGGACTTCGAGGGCTACTACTCCACCTACGACGCCGGCCACTTCGCAGCGCAGGTGTGGACCAACAACGCGTGGGTGGCCGCGCTGTGCATCGCCTTCGGCGTCTTCGGGCTGCCGGTGGTCTGGGTGCTGCTGCAGAACGTCGCCAACCTGGCGCTGATGGGCTCGATCATGGTGCGCGCCGACAAGGGTGAGCTGTTCTTCGGGCTGATCCTGCCGCACGGGCTGCTGGAGCTGACCGCGGTCTTCGTGGCCGCCGGGGTGGGGCTGCGGCTGTTCTGGTCGTGGGTGAGACCGGGGCCGATGAGCAGGCTCTCCTCGCTGGCGCAGGAGGGCCGAGCCGCCGGAGGGATCGCGCTGGGACTGGTCGTGGTGCTGCTGATCTCCGGGGTGATCGAGGCCTTCGTGACCCCGAGCCCGCTGCCCACCTGGGGGCGGATCACGATCGGGGTGGTGGCCGAGCTGGCGTTCCTTGCCTACGTCTTCGTGGTGGGGCGCAACGCCGTACACCAGGGCGAGACCGGCGACGTCGCGCCCGATCGCCTCGAGGCCCGCGTCGCGACCGCTGACTGACGGCGCTCCCTCACGTGGTCGAGCAGGGAGCGTGGGTCTCACCCCAGCATCGAGGGGCAGTGGCTCGCGTTTCCCGACGTGAATGTCGTGGATCGGCTCGATGACGACGCGTAGGTCGGGAAGCGCCGGCGCGACGACAGCAGCGTCGGGAAACGTGGCGAGGGCACGAAGCGGTGGGGCGCTGTCCTCGTTGCTCGGGTGAAACCCCAGCGCGGGCAGCAGGTCCCGGCAGCGCGAGCTGCCCAGGTCAGAGGCGGCCGAGGGCCTTGAGCCGCAGGTAGTGGTCGGCCACCTCGACCGGGAGGTGCTCGGGGGTGGTGTCCAGGACCTCCGCGCCGGTCAGCGTGAGGGCCTGCGCGGCGAGGCGGCGACGCTCCCGCCCGGCCGCCACGCCGGCGGCGGCGTAGGCGCGGCCCGCGTCGCGAGGCGAGACCGTGGGTGCCTCCGGGTCGCGGGTGCTGGCGACCAGCACCTCGTAGTGACGGGTCAGCGCGGGCAGGTGGGGCAGCAGCGCGTGCTCACCGGCGGCGGCGTCCAGGGAGGTGAGCACGACCAGCAGGCCGCGCTGCGCGCTCGCCTGCCGTACGGCGCCCGCCAGCAGTCGCCAGTCGGCCTCGACGAAGGCCGGGTGCACGTCACCCAGCGCGGCCTGCAGACCGGGCACCACGCCGTGCCGATGGCCCGACGACAGCTGTAGCCGCAGCCGGTCGTCGCCGCCGAGCACGTGCACCAGGTCGCCGGCGCGGCCCGCCAGCGTGGCCAGCAGCTGCACCGCCTCGAGCCCGGCGTCCAGGCGCGGCACGTCGTCGACCCGCGCGGCCGAGGTGCGCGAGGTGTCGAGCAGGATCACCACGCGCCGGTCGCGCTCCGGCTGCCAGGTCCGTACGACGGTCGTGCGGCTGCGGGCGGTCGCGCGCCAGTCGATGCTGCGCCAGTCGTCGCCGCGGACGTACTCGCGCAGCGAGTCGAACTCGGTGCCCTGCCCACGCACCCGCACCGCGCTGCGCCCGTCCATCTCCCGCAGGATCGCCAACCGGCTGGGCAGGTGCTTGCGCGACTCGAAGGGCGGTGCGACGCGCAGCTCGCCCGGCACGGCGCTCGAGGCCTGCCGCCCGGCCAGCCCCAGCGGGCCGCGCGAGCGCACCGTGACGCGGTCGGCGTGCAGCCGTCCCCGTCGACCGGGCAGCAGCGCAGTGACCAGCCGCACCTGGTCGCCGCCGCGCACCCGGAGCCGGTGCCGGTTGTCCGTGGCGCCCGCCGAGGGCTGCCAGGCGTCGCGCAACCGGCCGCGCATCGTGCGCGAGCCGGCGTTGCGCACCCGCAACGAGGTCTCGGTGCGCGCCCCCTCCCGGCACGCTCCCACCGGGTCACGGGTGACCTCGAGCTGCCGGGGGCTCGGGGCGAGGACGACGTCGAGCAGCGCGAGCACGACGACGAGCCCGAGCCACGCCCAGGCGGTGCCGGCGGTCGGGCGCAGCAGCACCGCCGCCAGCCCGCTCAGGACCAGCAGCGGCAGACGCCCGGTCAGGTACACGGCGAGCTCACCGAGCCGTCATCGGGGCACCGCCACCGACTCGACCGCGGTCGCGAGCACCCGGGCGGCGTCGACGCCCTCGAGCTCGGCCGAGGCGGTGAGCACCATCCGGTGCGCCAGCGTGGCCGGGGCCAGGGTCTTCACGTCGTCCGGCGTGACGAAGTCGCGCCCGTTGAGCCAGGCCCAGGCCCGGCTGGTGCGCAGCAGCGCGGTCGCGCCGCGCGGGCTGACCCCGAGCTGCACCGACGGGCTGCTGCGCGTGGCGCGGGCGACGTCGACCACGTAGCCGCAGACCTCCGGCGAGGTCGTGACCGTGCGCACCGCGCGGATCGCGTCCCCCAGCACCTCGGCGTCGGCGACGGTCTGCACGTCGGCGGTGCCCAGCACCCGCGGGTCGAAGCCGGCGGCGTGGCGGCGCACCACCTCGATCTCGTCGTCGCGCTCGGGCACGGGCACCGTGACCTTGAGCAGGAACCGGTCCAGCTGGGCCTCGGGCAGCGGGTAGGTGCCCTGGAACTCCACCGGGTTCTGGGTCGCCGCGACCAGGAACGGCTGCGGCAGCGGGTGGCTCACGCCGTCGACGGAGACCTGGCGCTCCTCCATCGCCTCGAGCAGCGCCGACTGGGTCTTGGGTGGCGTGCGGTTGATCTCGTCAGCCAGCAGCAGGTTGGTGAACAGCGGGCCCGGCCGGAAGGCCAGTCGTCCGTCGTCGAGCAGCATCGACCCGGTGATGTCGCCCGGCATCAGGTCGGGGGAGAACTGCACCCGCTTGGCGTCGACCCCGAGCGCGGCGGCCAGGGCCCGCACCAGCAGCGTCTTGGCGGTGCCCGGCACCCCCTCGAGCAGCACGTGGCCCTCGCAGATCAACGCCACCAGCAGCCCGGCCACCGCGGCGTCCTGGCCGACGACCGCCTTGCCGACCTCGCGCCGTACGTCGTCCATGGCCTGGGTGGCCGCCTCGGCGCCCTGCGGGGTCGACTCGTCCGGTGCTGGTGCGGTCATCGGGGTTCCTCCGGGTCGGTGGTGGTCTCCAGGGTCGAGAGCGCGGCGGCCAGGCGGTCCAGGGCGCGGTCGTCGGTGACCGGGCCGTCGCGCAGCAGCGCGCGCAGCTCGTCGTGGGGCGGCCGGGACGCGAGGTGGCGGCCCACCAGGCGGACCAGGTCGTCCTCGGAGGTGGCCGCGGGCAGGTCGAGGCGGTCCCGCCACCGGGCCCGGGCGTCGGCGCGGAGCGCGTCGGCGGCGTGCTGCGGGTCGCCCGCCGCGCGGTAGAGCCGTCCCCGGCTGGTCTCGGTCTCGTCGGCGCGCACGGTCACCGGCAGCGGCTCGACGACCAGCGGGCCGAAGCGGCGGCCCTGCCACAGCATCGTCGCCAGCAGCGCGCCGCCGAGCAGGACCACCCCGGGCACCAGCCACGGCGGCACCAGCTCGGCCAGGGGCTGGGTGTCGGCGCGGGTGTCGCTCGCGGCGAGGTCGTCCTGGTCCGCGACGTACCAGAGCACGCGCGCCCGGGACCCGAGCAGCCGCAGGGCCACGGCGGCGTTCTCGGCCTCGTCGATCCGGTCGTTCGTCATCGCGCTCGCGCCGCCGAGCACGTAGGTGTCGCCGGTGCGCAGCAGCAGCCCCGGGAGCTCGGCGCCGGTGCCGCCCCGGAAGCAGGTGTCCTGGTCCTGCCCCGCGGGGTCCCCCGTGACTTCGTACGCCGGCCCGCCCGAGTACAGCGTCAGGCCGCGCACCGGTTGCAGGTCGCACCGGGCCTCCAGGACCCCGCCGACCGGTGAGCCCACCCGCACCGGCAGCCCGAGCCCGTCCAGGGCCAGGGCGGTGGGGGAGACCAGCAACGTCGCGGCCACGTCGCCCATCGTCTGGCGCACGGCGGGATAGGTGGAGGTGCCGAGCTCGTGGGTGGAGGTCACCACCAGCAGGGTGTCGTCACCCGTGGTCGCGGCGCGCAGGTCGGCGTCCGAGGTCACCACGTCGACCTCGACGCCCTCGTCCTCCAGCACCTGCGCCAGCGCGCGGGCGCCCTCCTCGCGGGGGTTCTCCGGGTGCAGCTCCTCCAGCGAGCCGGCGCGGTCCAGGTTGGCCCACGTCAGCAGCGCGGTCCCCGCGAGCAGGCCGAGCGCGAGGTAGGCCCAGCCGCGCACCGTGGCCCGTCGAGCAGCCGACGCCTCACCGGCCGGAGCCGTCGTGGTGCTCATCGCGGCACCGCCAGCGGTGCCTGCGCCTCGACACCGGCCACGGGCCGCGCGGCGCGCACGGCGTCGTCGAGGTCGAGCATCTCGGTGGCGTCGTCGCGGCTCGCGGACCGGGCGCCGTACACCACCCGGTCGAAGAGGTCCGCGGCACCGGCCAGGTCGTCGGCAAGCGCCGGGAACCGCTCGCCCAGCTCGGCGAGCACCTCGTGGCTGGTGCGTCCCAGCGAGTCGTCGAGCAGCCCCCGCTCGACGCAGCGCCGGGCCAGGGCCCGGGTGGCGTCGGCGACGGCGTCGTCGTACCTCTCCTCGCGCACGGCATGCTCGGCCCGCTCACGCAGCGACCGGGCGCTCAGCGCGACGTCGAGGACGCCGGGGGCCTCGCGGACCGCCCGGCGCTCCCGGCCCACCCGGCTCAGGGCCGCCAGCAGCGCGGCGAGGACCACCCCGCCTGCGACGAGCGCCAGCAGGATCCCGACCTCGGAACCCACCGCCTGCGCGGAGAGCTCCGCGACCCGCTCGCTGAGCCAGTCCCAGAACCGGTCCAGCAGCGAGGGGTGCGGGTACTCCGGCCGCGCCAGCTCGCGCTCGACCAGCCGGCGGGCCTCGTCGGGCGAGGGGTCCAGGCTCACGCGGTGGTCGCCCCGGCGATCAGCTCCACGTCGTAGCCCTCCTTGCGGATCCGCTGGTCGAGGTACTGCAGCACGGTGACCGCGGCCGTGAACGGGGTGGCCAGCGAGTAGGAGACGAGCATGCCCAGGTAGGTGCCGAGCACGTAGACCAGGCCGCTCCACTCCTCGGACACGACAAGGAAGCCGAACATGCCCGCCATGGAGAAGGGCATCGACAGCAGGCTGGAGGCGAAGCCGGCCACGAGCTGGGTCAGCAGGACGATGCCGAAGACCCGCCACCACTGACCGCGCGTCAGCGCCGCCGCCCGGCGCAGCGACGCCACCACCCCGAGCCGCTCGAGGATCAGCGCGGCAGGAGCCAGGACGGCGTAGCGCACGTAGAACCACGTCATCGCGACCACGGCGCCCAGCCCCAGCCCCACGCCGACCAGGACGCCGGCGACGGGGTCCACGGCCAGCGCGAGCGTCACCGCGATCCCGACGACCAGCACCATCGGGACCAGGACGATCAGCCAGGTGAGCAGCGTCAGCCCGAGCAGCCGCAGGATCCTGCCCCGCACCGCGGCCCACGCCTCACCGGAGGTGACCTTGTGGCCCAGCACCGCCTGGGCCACGACGTGCACCACGAGCCCGGTGACCACGAGCACCGCGAGCGCGGCCAGGAGCTGCCCGGCGTAGACCAGCAGCATCGACGACGGGAACGCCGGGGCCTCCGGCTCGCCCCCGGCCGGCGGCGGGGTGAACATCCCCTCGTCGAAGGGTCCCGTGAGCTCACCGGCGAGCGCCATCAGCACCGAGGCGAGCGTCGGCAGCAGCAGGAACCAGGTCATCACCACCGCGGCGATGCCGATCATCGCCCGCGGGTTGCGGCGCAGCGCGGCGAACGCGCCGTCGTACATGTCCCCGAGCCGCAGCGGGCGCAATGGCACGATGCCGGGCTTGTGCGCCACCGGGGCCGGCTGCCAGCCCGGCGGCGGCTGCTGCCCGCTCGGCGGCGGGGGACCGGGGGGTGGCAGCGCCCCGCTGCCGACCCCGCTGCCGGCCCCGGATGGAGGCGCCTGTCCGGGGCTCACCCCGGGTGCTGCCCATGGTCGTTGTCCCGAGCCCACGACCGGTGGTGGCGGCGGCTTCTCGTCGTCACTCACGGCCCCATTGCACCATCCGGACAGGAGCCCCGCCTCGATTTGCCCTTGCCGTGCGGGGTCTGACAAGATGTTCCGGTTGCTCCGGCGGGGTCGCCGGGGCGCGGAGTTTGACATTTGACTGCTGAATCGGTGTTCCGGATCGAGGGCAGTCAGGTGTGCCCGCGCCGCACCGTGAGACCCTTCTCCGCCCGATGTCGTATCGGGCAGCCATCAACGACTCCCGTCCAGGGTGTGTGTCGTACTGCGATAGCAGGCGCGACACGCCCGACCGCGGGTGCATGGGTGGGGAGCAGTCAACGACGAGACAGTGAGGACGGCTGATGGCGGGACAGAAGATCCGCATCAGGCTTAAGGCCTATGACCACGAGGTCATCGACACCTCTGCGCGCAAGATCGTGGACACGGTCACGCGCACGGGTGCCAAGGTGGCCGGCCCGGTGCCGCTGCCGACGGAGAAGAACGTGTACTGCGTCATCCGGTCGCCGCACAAGTACAAGGACTCGCGCGAGCACTTCGAGATGCGCACCCACAAGCGGCTCATCGACATCATCGACCCGACGCCCAAGACGGTCGACTCCCTGATGCGTCTCGACCTGCCTGCCGGCGTCGACATCGAGATCAAGCTCTGAGGGGCGCGACGTCATGACCATGGAACGAAACGTGAAGGGCCTGCTCGGCACCAAGGTCGGCATGACCCAGGTCTGGGACGCCGACAACCGGGTCGTCCCCGTCACGGTGATCGCCGCGGGCACCAATGTGGTGACCCAGGTGCGCGGGCCCAAGGACGGCTACAACGCCCTGCAGATCGGCTTCGGCGAGATCGAGGGGCGCAAGGTGACCAAGCCACGCGCCGGCCAGTTCGAGGCCGCCGGGGTCACCCCGCGCCGCCACCTTGCCGAGATCCGCACCGCCGACGCCGGGTCGTACAACCTCGGCCAGGAGATCAGCCCCGAGATCTTCGGCGCCGGTGACCTGGTCGACGTGACCGGCACCAGCAAGGGCAAGGGCTTCGCCGGGGTGATGAAGCGTCACGGCTTCGCCGGCGTCTCCGCCTCCCACGGCGCCCACCGCAACCACCGCAAGCCCGGTTCCATCGGTGGCTGCGCCACCCCGGGCCGGGTCTTCAAGGGCCTGCGGATGGCTGGACACATGGGCGGGGAGACGGTGACGACCCAGAGTCTCACCGTGCACGCCGTCGACGCCGACAAGGGCCTGCTGCTGGTCAAGGGTGCGATCCCCGGCGCCAGGGGCAGCGTGGTCATGATCCGTACCGCTGCGAAGAAGGGTGATGCCCAGTGAGCGCCGCATCCAAGGCCGCATCCGGCAAGGTCGTCAAGGTCGATCTCCCGGCGGAGATCTTCGACGTCGAGCCCAACGTGGCGCTGATCCACCAGGTGGTCGTCGCCCAGCAGGCGGCGGCACGCCAGGGCACCCACGCCACCAAGACGCGTGGTGAGGTGCGTGGCGGGGGCCGCAAGCCCCACAAGCAGAAGGGCACCGGCCGAGCCCGCCAGGGGTCGATCCGCGCACCACAGTTCACCGGCGGTGGCGCCGTCCACGGTCCACAGCCACGCAGCTACGACCAGCGCACGCCCAAGAAGATGAAGGCCGCAGCCCTGCGAGGCGCACTGTCCGACCGGGCACGCGGTGGACGGGTGCACGTGGTCTCCGGCCTCGTCGACGGCGAGACTCCGAGCACCAGGACGGCGCTCGGCTCGCTGCGTGAGCTCACCGGGACGCGCCGTGCGCTGGTGGTGCTGGAGCGGGCCGACCAGGTGACCTGGCGCTCGTTGCGCAACGCCACCGGTGTCCACCTGCTCGCCGTGGACCAGCTCAACACCTACGACGTGCTGGCCGCTGACGACGTGGTCTTCACCCAGGCCGCCTACGAGGCGTTCGTGTCCGGACCCCGGTCCGGCAAGTCGGTCAAGGCGACCGCGACCTCGACCGAGGCCGCAGCCGTCGACGCTGACGTCAGCACCGAGAGTGACGGGAGCCAAGCGTGACGACCTTCCACAAGGACCACCGCGACGTGATCATCAAGCCGATCGTGACCGAGAAGAGCATGCGGCTGCTCGATGACAACCGCTACACGTTCCTGGTTCACCCCGAGGCCAACAAGACGGAGATCAAGGTCGCCGTCGAGCAGATCTTCGAGGTGAAGGTCACCTCGGTGAACACCATGAACCGTCAGGGCAAGACCCGTCGGACCCGCTACGGCATGGGTCGCCGGGCCGACACCAAGCGCGCGATCGTCAGCCTCGCTGAGGGCCAGAGCATCGACATCTTCGGGGGTCCGGTCTCCTGACCGGCTCGTGAGGAAACTGGACGAGGACAAAGATGGGTATCCGTAAGTACAAGCCGACCACTCCAGGTCGCCGCGGCTCCTCCGTGGCCGACTTCGTGGAGGTCACCCGGACCACTCCGGAGAAGTCGCTGGTGCGTCCACTGCCCAAGAAGGGCGGACGCAACAACCAGGGGCGCATCACCACCCGCCACCAGGGTGGTGGGCACAAGCGCGCCTACCGCGTCGTCGACTTCCGTCGCTACGACAAGGACGGCATCCCGGCGAGGGTCGCCCACATCGAGTACGACCCGAACCGGACCGCTCGGATCGCGTTGCTGCACTACGCAGACGGTGAGAAGCGCTACATCATCGCGCCGAAGGACCTGCGTCAGGGCATGAACGTCGAGGCCGGTGTCCACGCCGACATCAAGCCCGGCAACAACCTGCCGCTGCGCCACATCCCGGTGGGCACGACCATCCACTGCGTCGAGCTGCGGCCCGGTGGTGGAGCCAAGATCGCTCGTTCCGCCGGCATGAGCGCTCAGCTCGTTGCTCGCGAGGGCTCGCGTGCGACGCTGCGCATGCCCTCGGGCGAGATGCGCTTCGTCGACGTACGCTGCCGCGCCACCGTCGGCGAGGTCGGCAACGCCGAGCAGGCCAACATCAACTGGGGCAAGGCCGGCCGGATGCGCTGGAAGGGCAAGCGCCCGACCGTGCGCGGTGTGGTGATGAACCCGGTCGACCACCCACACGGTGGTGGTGAGGGCAAGACCTCCGGTGGCCGCCACCCGGTCTCCCCGTGGGGCCAGCCCGAGGGCCGCACCCGCAAGCGCAAGACCTCTGACTCCCAGATCATCCGTCGACGCAAGACCGGCAAGCGCCGCTGAGCTCGCGCTCAGTAGTTAGGACACAGCTGACATGCCTCGCAGCCTCAAGAAGGGCCCGTTCATCGACGACCACCTGTTCAAGAAGGTGGAGTCGCAGAACGACAAGGGCACCAAGAACGTGATCAAGACCTGGTCGCGTCGCTCGATGATCGTGCCCGAGATGATCGGCCACACCATCGCGGTGCACGACGGCCACAAGCACGTGCCGGTCTTCATCAGCGACTCGATGGTGGGTCACAAGCTGGGCGAGTTCGCACCCACGCGGACCTACCGCGGACACGTCAGGGACGACCGGAAGAGCCGTCGCCGCTGAGGCGGCCGGCACACGACCACGGAGAAGACATCCATGAGCACAGTGGAGCGCAAGACCATCCGCGCCCGACGTGACAGCCTGCTGGGCGACGCACCGGGTGCATACGCCCGTGCCCGCTTCGTGCGGATCACCCCGATGAAGGCCCGCCGCGTCGTCGACATGGTGCGCGGCATGCCGGCGCAGGAGGCGATCGCAGTCCTGCAGTTCGCACCTCAGGGTGCGGCCGAGACCGTGCGCAAGCTCGTCGCGAGCGCAGTGGCCAACGCCGAGACCACCGAGGGCCTCGACGCCGCGGACCTGGTGATCTCCCAGGCCATGGTGGACGAGGGTCCGACCATGAAGCGCTGGCGGGCGCGTGCGCAGGGCCGGGCTTCCCGGATCAACAAGCGCACCAGCCACATCACCGTGGTCGTCACGCCCCGCGAGGAGCAGACGGCCGCGCCGGCTGGCAACAAGAAGACCGACCGGAAGGCTGGTTCCAAGTAATGGGTCAGAAGATCAACCCCAACGGGTTCCGCCTCGGTATCTCCACCGACCACCGCAGCCGGTGGTACGCCGACAAGCTCTACAAGAGCTACGTCGGTGAGGACGTCGCGATCCGCAAGCTGCTCAGCAAGGGCATGGAGCGGGCCGGGATCTCCAAGGTCGAGATCGAGCGCACCCGCGACCGCGTGCGGGTCGACATCCACACCGCCCGGCCGGGCATCGTGATCGGTCGCCGCGGCGCCGAGGCCGACCGCATCCGTGGTGAGCTGGAGAAGCTCACCGGCAAGCAGGTGCAGCTGAACATCCTCGAGGTCAAGAACCCCGAGATCGACGCACAGCTGGTGGCCCAGGGCGTGGCCGAGCAGCTCACGGGCCGCGTGGCGTTCCGCCGCGCGATGCGCAAGGCGATCCAGACCTCGATGCGCTCGGGCGCCAAGGGGATGCGGATCCAGTGCTCCGGCCGTCTGGGCGGAGCGGAGATGTCGCGCTCGGAGTTCTACCGAGAGGGCCGCGTCCCGCTGCACACGCTGCGCGCCGACATCGACTACGGCTTCTACGAGGCCCGCACCACCTTCGGCCGGATCGGCGTGAAGGTGTGGATCTACAAGGGCGAGGTGGCCGGCACCCGCGCCGAGCGCGAGGCGCAAGCCGCTGCCCGCGCCGGTGCTCCGAGCCGCAACCGCGGCCGCGGGGGCGGGGGCGAGCGTCCGAGCCGTGGCTCACGTGGCGAGCGGCCCACCCGCGCAGCGCGCGACGGGGCACCGTCCCAGGGCGCGGGCCAGAGCCCGGCAGAGGCTCCGGCCGAGGCGCAGGCTGGAGCACCGGCGGCTCAGGAGCCGGCACAGACGACCAGTGGGGAGGGCTGAGCACCATGTTGATGCCCCGAAGGGTCAAGCACCGCAAGCAGCACCACCCCAAGCGTCGTGGCATGGCGAAGGGTGGCACCTCCCTGGCATTCGGTGACTTCGGCATCCAGGCGATCGAGAGCCACTACGTGACCAACCGGCAGATCGAGTCGGCACGTATCGCGATGACGCGTCACATCAAGCGAGGCGGAAAGGTGTGGATCAACATCTACCCCGACCGCCCGCTGACCAAGAAGCCCGCCGAGACCCGCATGGGTTCCGGCAAGGGATCGCCCGAGTGGTGGGTGGCCAACGTCAAGCCCGGACGCATCATGTTCGAGCTCTCCGGTGTCCCGGAGGACGTCGCCCGCGAGGCCATGCGCCGCGCGATGCACAAGCTGCCCATGAAGTGTCGATTCGTGTCCCGAGAGGGTGAGTTCTGATGGCGAGCCAAACGGTCAAGGCCCACGAGCTGCACGACCTCAGCAACGTCGACCTCGAGACCAAGTTGCGTGAGGCCAAGGAGGAGCTGTTCAACCTGCGCTTCCAGTCGGCCACCGGCCAGCTGGAGAGCCACGGTCGGCTCCGATCGGTCAAGCGCGACATCGCCCGCATCTACACCGTCGTGCGGGAGCGAGAGCTCGGAATCCGTGAGACGCCGGACGGTGCGGCATGAGTGAGGAAGCAAACGTGACGACTACTGCCACCGGCACGGAGAGCGCCCAGGAGCGCCCTCCCCGCAAGGTCCGTCAGGGCCTGGTGATCAGCGACAAGATGGACAAGACCGTCGTCGTCCTGGTCGAGGACCGCGTCAAGCACGCGCTCTACGGCAAGGTCATGCGGCGGACCAGCAGGCTGAAGGCCCATGACGAGCAGAACGACTGCAGCGTCGGCGACCGGGTCCAGATCATGGAGACCCGGCCGCTCTCGGCGACCAAGCGTTGGCGCGTCGTGGAGATTGTGGAGAAGGCGAAATGATCCAGCAGGAGTCGCGGCTCAAGGTCGCCGACAACACCGGTGCCAAGGAGATCTTGTGCATCCGTGTGCTGGGTGGCTCGGGTCGGCGCTACGCCGGGATCGGCGACACGATCGTCGCCACCGTCAAGGACGCGATCCCGGGTGGCAACGTCAAGAAGGGCGACGTCGTCAAGGCGGTCATCGTGCGCACCCTCAAGGAGCGCCGCCGTCCCGACGGGTCCTACATCCGGTTCGACGAGAACGCTGCGGTGATCCTGAAGAACGACGGGGAGCCTCGCGGCACCCGCATCTTCGGTCCCGTCGGCCGCGAGCTGCGCGAGAAGAAGTTCATGAAGATCATCTCGCTCGCGCCTGAGGTGCTCTGAACATGACCAAGAAGCCAAGCATGAAGATCAAGAAGGGCGACACCGTTCGGGTGATCGCCGGAGCCGACAAGGGCGCCGAGGGCCGGGTCATCGCGGTCCAGCCGGAGCGCCAGCGGGTCATCGTCGAGGGCGTCAACCTGGTCAAGCAGCACACCAAGGTGCTGCAGCAGGGTGGCCGCGCCGGCAACACCGGCGGCATCGTGACCAAGGAGGCTGCGGTCCACGTCTCCAACGTGGTCGTGGTCGACGGCGGAGACGCCGTGCGCCTGGGCTACGAACGCCAGGACGTCGAGAAGCGTCGGGCAGACGGGTCGACCTACCCCGCCAAGCGCAGCGTCCGCATCAACCGTAAGACCGGGAAGGAGATCTGAGGTGACGACCGCTACTGAGCCCCGTCCCAAGCCGCGCATGCGTCAGCGGTACGCGGACGAAGTCGTTCCTGCCATGAACGAGCAGTTCGGCTACGCCAACGCGATGCAGGTCCCTGGCCTGGTCAAGATCGTGGTCAACATGGGTGTCGGCGAGGCTGCTCGCGACTCCAAGCTGATCGAGGGCGCCGTGCGCGACCTGACCCTGATCACGGGCCAGAAGCCGCAGGTGACCAAGGCCCGCAAGTCCATCGCGCAGTTCAAGCTGCGTGAGGGGATGCCGATCGGCGCCCATGTCACGCTGCGTGGCGATCGGATGTGGGAGTTCCTCGACCGCCTGCTCGCGCTCGCGCTGCCGCGCATCCGCGACTTCCGTGGTCTCTCCGACCGCCATTTCGACGGTCAGGGCAACTACACCTTCGGCCTCACCGAGCAGGTGATGTTCCACGAGATCGACCAGGACAAGCTGGACCGGTCTCGCGGCATGGACATCACCGTGGTGACCACCGCGACCAACGACGACGAGGGCCGCGCCCTGCTCAAGCAGCTCGGCTTCCCCTTCGCGCAGCGAAGCTGACCCGAGAACCGAGGAGATTGACATGGCGAAGACAGCCCTGAAGGTCAAGGCCGCCCGCAAGCCCAAGTTCAAGGTGCGCGGCTACAGCCGCTGCCAGCGCTGCGGCCGTCCCAAGGCGGTCTACCGCAAGTTCGGCCTGTGCCGGATCTGTCTGCGCGAGATGGCTCACCGCGGTGAGCTGCCGGGCGTGACCAAGAGCAGCTGGTAGTAGCACCACAGTGACCACGACATTGCGAACGGTGGCCAACCCTCACAGAGGTGCGGTCACAAGGACGCCGAAGGTCCTCGCAGAGGAAACCACGGCGAGAAGGAACTGATCCGACATGACGATGACTGACCCGATCGCAGACATGCTCACCCGTCTGCGCAACGCCAACCAGGCCTACCACGACACCGTGTCGATGCCGCACAGCAAGCTGAAGACCGGAGTCGCGGAGATCCTGAAGCAGGAGGGCTACATCACCTCCTTCGAGGTCGCCGACCCGACCGAGGGTGAGGTGGGCAAGACCCTGACCCTGACCTTGAAGTTCGGGCCGACCCGGGAGCGCTCGATCGCCGGCCTGCGACGGATCAGCAAGCCGGGCCTGCGCGTCTACGCGAAGTCGACCGGACTCCCGAAGGTGCTCGGTGGCCTCGGGGTCGCGATCATCTCCACCAGCCAGGGTCTTCTGACCGACCGCCAGGCCAAGCGGAAAGGCGTGGGTGGGGAAGTCCTCGCCTACGTCTGGTGACCGGGCCTCACACCGCGGATCGCAGAAAGAAGAGGCACACATTATGTCGCGCATTGGCAAGCTCCCCGTCACCATCCCGTCCGGGGTCGACGTGACCCTGGACGAGCAGGTCGTGACCGTGAAGGGACCCAAGGGCACCCTGAGTCACACCGTGGCCGCCCCCATCACCGTGTCGCAGGACGACGGCGCCCTGGCCGTGTCCCGGCCGGACGACGAGCGGCTCTCCAAGTCCCTGCACGGGCTGACCCGCACCCTGATCGCCAACATGGTCACCGGCGTCACCGAGGGCTTCGAGAAGAAGCTGGAGATCGTCGGCGTGGGCTACCGCGTCCTGCCGAAGGGACCGACCCAGCTGGAGTTCCAGCTGGGCTACTCCCACCCCATCGTCTTCGACGCCCCCGAGGGCATCACGTTCTCGGTCGACGGCCCCACGAAGCTCGGGGTCGCCGGCATCGACAAGCAGCTCGTCGGCGAGGTCGCTGCGAACATCCGCAAGCTCCGCAAGCCCGAGCCGTACAAGGGCAAGGGCGTGCGCTACTCCGGCGAGTACGTGCGCCGCAAGGTCGGAAAGGCTGGTAAGTGAGATGGCTATCTCCCTCAGGCACCGCAAGCACAACCGTGGCCGTGGCGCTGCTCGGCTGCGCCGCCAGATGCGCGGCCGCAAGCGGATCACAGGCACGGCCGAGCGTCCGCGCCTGGTCGTGACGCGCTCCTCGCGCCACATCACCGCCCAGGTGGTCGACGACGGTGTCGGCAAGACCCTGGCCTCGGCGAGCACCATGGAGGCCGACCTCCGTGGCTCCGCCGACGACAAGTCGGCCAAGGCCAAGCGGGTCGGTGAGCTGGTCGCCGAGCGCGCCAAGTCCGCCGGCATCGACGGTGTGGTCTTCGACCGCGCCGGCCACCAGTACCACGGCCGCGTGGCGGCCCTGGCCGACGGCGCCCGTGAGGGCGGACTCGCGTTCTGATCGCGACAGACAAGCTGACTAGAGAGAGAAGGTAGTTCCGATGAGCGGACCCCAGCGCCGTACTGGTGCCGGTGGCGAGCGCCGCGGCAACCGCGACGACCGTCGTGGTGGCCAGGGCGCAGACAAGACCGCCTACGTCGAGCGCGTCGTCGCGATCAACCGTGTCGCCAAGGTCGTCAAGGGTGGTCGGCGCTTCAGCTTCACCGCCCTGGTGATCGTCGGCGACGGCGACGGCATGGTCGGTGTCGGCTACGGCAAGGCCAAGGAGGTGCCGGCCGCGATCGCCAAGGGCGTGGAGGAGGCCAAGAAGGCATTCTTCAAGGTCCCCCGCAGCCAGGGCACCATCCCGCACCCGGTGCAGGGTGAGAAGGCCGCGGGCGTGGTGCTGCTGCGTCCGGCAGCTCCCGGTACCGGTGTCATTGCCGGTGGCCCGGTGCGTGCCGTGCTCGAGTGCGCCGGCATCCACGACGTGCTGAGCAAGTCGCTCGGCTCGTCGAACCAGATCAACATCGTGCATGCGACGGTCGAGGCCCTGAAGACCCTCGAGGAGCCGGAGGCAGTGGCCGCCCGCCGCGGGCTGCCGGTCGAGCACGTCGCTCCCGCCGCGCTGCTCAAGGCGCGGGAGGAGGCCACCGCCTGATGGCTACCAACCAGATCAAGGTCACGCAGACCCGCTCGACGATCGGCTGCAAGCAGAACCAGCGTGAGACCTTGCGCTCCCTGGGGCTGAAGCGGATCGGTGACGAGGTCGTCAAGCAGGACCGCCCCGAGGTCCGGGGCATGGTCCACACCGTCCGCCACCTGGTGGCGGTCGAGGAAGTAGAGGAGGCCTGACATGGCTGCTCTGAAACTGCACCACCTGCGTCCTGCTCCCGGTGCCCGCACCGCGCGCACGCGGGTGGGTCGTGGTGAGGCGTCCAAGGGCAAGACCGCGGGTCGAGGCACCAAGGGCACCAAGGCACGCAACCAGGTGCCGGCCAACTTCGAGGGTGGCCAGATGCCGATCCACATGCGTCTGCCCAAGCTGAAGGGCTTCAAGAACCCCTTCAAGGTGGAGTTCCAGGTCGTCAACCTGGACCGCATCGACTCGTTGTTCCCCGACGGAGGCGCCGTCGGCGTCGAGGAGCTGGTCGCGAAGGGCGCGGTGCGCTCGGGTCGTCCGGTCAAGGTGCTGGGCCAGGGCGAGATCAGCTCGTCGGTTCAGGTGAGCGCTCATGCCTTCTCGGCCTCGGCGAAGCAGAAGATCGAGGCTGCCGGCGGATCGGCCACCCCTCTCTGAGTCGGGGCTGAGACCCGTCCGGCTCTCTCCTGGCGGCAGGGGCAGGGGATGCTTCACCTCCGCGGTGACGACCTCGTGCCCCTGTTAGGCTTCGCGGGATCGTTGCGGCGGCGTGAGCCGTCAGCCACCTCGAGCGCAGGGACGCGGCTACGTTCTGCCTCCAAGGCCCACACGGGTGCTTCGGGGGCGCGGAGGGTCATCGACCCGGAGTGGAGATGGAGAACAGGTGCTAGGCGCATTCGTCAACGCGTTCCGCACGCCCGACCTCCGGCGCAAGCTGCTGTTCGTCCTCGGCATCCTGGTCGTCTTCCGGTTCGGCTCCCAGCTGCCGTCGCCCGGGGTCAACGTCGCCAACGTGCGGACCTGCGTGGGCCAGCTGGAGAACGACGGCATCTACGGCCTGGTCAACCTGTTCTCCGGCGGTGCGCTGCTCCAGCTCACCGTCTTCGCGCTGGGCATCATGCCCTACATCACCGCCAGCATCATCCTGCAGCTGCTCGTCGTGGTGATCCCCCGCCTGGAGGCGCTGAAGAAGGAGGGGCAGGCCGGGCAGACCAAGATCACCCAGTACACCCGCTACCTCACCCTGGGGCTCGCGCTGCTCCAGGCCACCGGCATCGTGGCGCTCGCCCGGGCCGGTCAGCTGCTCCAGTGCGACCTGCCGCTGCTCTACCGCAACGACATCCCCACCATGTTGGTCATGGTGATCACGATGACCGCCGGCACCGCGGTGATCATGTGGCTCGGTGAGCTGATCACCGAGCGCGGTATCGGCAACGGCATGTCGCTGCTGATCTTCACCCAGGTGGTCGCGACCTTCCCCGCCTCGCTGTGGGAGCTGCAGCAGAAGCAGGGCTACGGCGTGTTCGCGATGGTGATCGTGATCGGCCTGGTGATCATGGCCGCCGTCATCTTCATGGAGCAGGGCCAGCGCCGGATCCCGGTGCAGTACGCCAAGCGGATGGTGGGTCGCAAGATGTTCGGGGGCTCCTCGACCTACATCCCGTTGAAGGTCAACCAGGCCGGCATCATCCCGGTGATCTTCGCCTCCAGCCTGCTCTACCTCCCGGCACTGGCGACCCAGTTCGACCCCGAGGGCGGAAGCCCGATCACCCGCTTCGTCGGCAAGTACCTCACCACCGGCGACAACCCGCTCTACATGGCGCTGTACTTCGGCCTCATCGTCTTCTTCACCTACTTCTACGTCGCGATCACGTTCAACCCGGTCGAGGTCGCCGACAACATGAAGAAGTACGGCGGCTTCATCCCGGGGATCCGTGCGGGCAAGCCGACCGAGGAGTACCTCAGCTACGTGCTCTCCCGCATCACGCTGCCTGGCGCCACCTACCTCGGTCTGATCGCGTTGATCACCCCGATCGCGCTGGTGATCGTCGGTGCCAACCAGAACTTCCCGTTCGGCGGCACATCGATCCTGATCATGGTCGGGGTGGCTCTGGACACGGTCAAACAGATCGAGAGCCAGCTCCAGCAGCGCAACTACGAAGGGTTCCTCCGGTGACGAAGCCCCTTGACCCACAACGCTCGTCGGCACGTGCCGGGGAGGCCACGGTATGCGTCTGATCCTGATGGGGCCGCCCGGTGCAGGCAAGGGCACCCAGGCCAAGGTCATCGCCACGCACTTCTCGATCCCGGCGATCTCGACCGGTGACATCTTCCGGGCCAACGTCGCGGGAAGAACGGAGCTCGGCAAGGAGGCCCAGCGCTACATGGACGCCGGGGAGTACGTCCCCGACGAGGTCACCAACGCCATGGTCAAGGACCGGATCGCCCTCTCCGATGCCGAGCCGGGCTTCCTGCTCGACGGCTATCCACGCACCCTGGACCAGGTCGGGTCCCTGGACGAGATGATGCAGGAGCTCGACCAGCACCTCGATGCCGTGGTCGTCCTCACCGCCCAGCGCGACGAGCTGGTGCAGCGCCTGCTCCAGCGCGCGCACGTCGAGGGTCGCGCCGACGACACCGAGGACGTCATCCGTCGCCGGCAGGAGCTCTACGAAGACCAGACCGCCCCCCTGATCGAGGTCTACGGCGATCGTGGACTGCTGGTCGAGGTCGACGGGATGGGCGAGATCGACGCGGTGACCCACCGCATCTTCAAGGAGCTCGAGAACCTGCCGGGCGGCGAGGGCTGATCCGGGGCCGCTCGATGTTCGGCTCACGCGGGATCGAGATCAAGAGTCCAGCCCAGATCGATCGGATGCGGGCCGCCGGGCTCGTGGTGGCCGAGACGCTCCAGCTCGTGGCAGCCGCGGCGCGTCCCGGGATGACCACAGCCGACCTGGACGCGCTGGCCGAGGAGCACATCCGGTCCAGCGGCGCGATCCCGTCGTTCAAGGGCTACAGCTACCCGCCTTACCCCGCCTCGATCTGCGCCTCGGTCAACGACACGGTCGTGCACGGCATCCCCAACGGTCGCGAGCTCGTCGAGGGTGACCTGCTCTCGGTCGACTGTGGGGCGATCGTGGACGGATGGCACGGCGACGCAGCGCTGACGGTGTCGATCGGTGAGGTGGGGGAACAGGCGCGCGAGCTGATGCGCGTCACCGAGGAGTCGCTGTGGCGGGGGCTGGCCGCGGCGCGCGCCGGCGGTCGGGTCGGGGACATCTCGCACGCGGTGGAACAGCATGTCCGGTCCCACGGAGAGTTCGAGATCGTCACCGACTACACCGGTCACGGCATCGGCTCGGAGATGCACCTGCCGCCCGAGGTGCCCAACCACGGTCGCAGCGGTCGTGGACCGAAGCTGGTCGAAGGCATGGCGCTCGCGGTCGAGCCGATGCTGGCGGTGAGCACAGGCGACACGGTGCTGACGGCCGACGACTGGACCGTGGTCACCGCAGACGGCTCGTTGTCCGCGCACTACGAACACACCTTCGCCCTGACCGCACGCGGGGTGTGGGTCCTCACCGCGTTCGACGGTGGGTCGGAGCGTCTCGGCGCCCTCGGTGTGCCCTTCGGGGGACCCGGCTGATCGGGTGACACGGCCGTCCGCCTGACGGACAATCGGAGTCATGAAGCAGTGGATCGTGGCCGCAGCACTGTGCCTCGGCGCGCTGCTCGCGGCCGGTGTCGCGGTGGTGGTCACCGACGACGGTGGCGAGCTCGCGCCAGCCGCGGTCCAGCGCGATGACGACGCTCGTCCAGGGTGGGGACGTGGGCGCGACGGGGACGAGCACCCGGGCGAGGGGCACGGGCCACCGCCGTGGGCCCACGGCGGCCGCGACAAGGCCGACAAGGCCGAGAAGGCCGAGAAGGCCGACAAGGTCCGTGGGCGCGCCAAGCCGTCCAAGGAGTGGAAGTCGCAGTGGCGTGAGCTGAGCCCGCAGGAGCGGGCCGACCGGATGGCTGAGCTGGCGCAGGAGCACGCCGAGGGGATGCGGGAGTGGACGCGGTGCCTCGACGACGACGGCGAGGACTGCGTGCGTCCGCTGCCGCCGGGCCAGGCGAAGAAGCAGCTCGACGGCTGAGTCCGGCGGAGCGCACCTGGGTTGGCGTGAGTGATCGCTCTTGTGCGCGGTTGTGCACCTCCGAGACGGCGAGACGCGCAGATGAGCGGTCTTCTGCGTGATGGTTCACGGTGGCGCTGACGCGGTCAGTGCGAGGGGAGCTCTCCGCTGAGCCGGTCGTGACGCTCGGCACTGGAGTGGTTCAGCCCGACGATCTCCACGGTCTTGCCCTTGCGTTCGTACTTGGTGGTGATGGCGTCCAGTGCCGCGACCGACGAGGCGTCCCAGATGTGTGACCCGGTCAGGTCGATGACGACACGGGGCGGATCGATGGCGTACTCGAACTGGGTGTACAGGTCGTTGCTGGAGGCGAAGAACAGCTCCCCGGTCACGGTGTAGACCGCCGTGACGGTGCCGTCGGCGGCTTCCACGAGCTCGCGGTGGGTCTCGGTGAGGTGCGCGACGCGGCGGGCGAACAGCGTCATGGCGACCAGGACGCCGACGATGACGCCGATCGCGAGGTTGTGCGTGGACACGGTCACGACGACGGTCGCCAGCATGACGGTGGTCTCCGACTTCGGCATCCGCCGCAGGGTGGCGGGCTGGATGCTGTGCCAGTCGAAGGTGCCGACCGAGACCATGATCATCACCGCGACCAGGGCAGCCATGGGGATGACGGCGACCACGTCGCCGAACCCGACGACGAGGACCAGCAGGAAGACGCCGGCGAGGAAGGTGGAGATCCGGGTCCGGGCACCAGAGGCCTTCACGTTGATGATGGTCTGGCCGATCATGGCGCAGCCGCCCATGCCGCCGAAGAACCCGGTGATGACGTTGGAGGCGCCCTGACCCCACGCCTCGCGCGTCTTCTCGGAGTGGGTGTCGGTGATGTCATCGACCAGCTTGGCCGTGAGCAGTGACTCCAGCAGCCCGACCAGTGCCATGGCGAGCGCGTACGGCGCAATGATCTGGAGTGTCTCCAGGTGCAACGGCACGTTGGGGATGAACAGCTCCGGCAGGCTGCCGGGGAGCTCGCCCTCGTCGCCGACGTCCGGGACGGTGAGCGTGGCGATCACCGTGAAGCCGGTCAGGGCCACGATCGCGACCAGTGGCGCGGGGACGGCCTTGGTGACCCTGGGGAGGCCGACCATCACGGCGAGACCGACAGCGATCATCGGGTAGACGGCGAAGGGCACACCGAGCATGTAGGGGACCTGCGCCATGAAGATCAGGATGGCCAGGGCGTTGACGAAGCCGACCATCACCGAGCGGGGGATGAACCGCATCAGCCGGGCGACCCCGGTGAGACCCAGGACGACCTGGATGAGACCGCCGAGCATCACCGTGGCGATCAGGTAGTCGTAGCCGTAGTCGCGCATCACCGGGGCGATCACCAGTGCGATCGCGCCGGTCGCGGCCGAGATCATCGCTGGGCGGCCACCGAGGAACGAGATGGAGACCGCCATCGTGAACGAGGCGAACAGGCCGACCCTCGGGTCGACACCGGCGATGATGGAGAACGAGATCGCCTCAGGGATCAGGGCAAGCGCGACGACGAGGCCGGCAAGGACCTCGGTGCGCAGGATCTTCGGTGACCGCAGCGCGCTGCGGACGGTGTGCTCCAGGGCGGGCGCATCGTCTCGGGTCGCCGCAGGAGGTGACTGCGTAGGGGTGCTCACGTCGCAAGGCTCCGTTCGGGCAGCCCTGCGGTCCGTGGCCACCTGGCACGAGGGAGCCGACCGACGTGGGCTGAGAAGGTGAGCGGTGCTCACCGGGGTGCGTGCGCCGGCAACGTTGCCGGCGGAAGTCTGGGAAGCCAGATTACCGCAATGCGACGTTTGGGTCGGTATCCCACCGGAGTGAGACTGCGCACGCCGGGCCATCGAAGCGACGCCGTGGGCCCCCAGTTCCTAGACTCCTGGTGTGGACTACGTGGACTCGATGCTGGACCTCGTCGGCAACACCCCGCTCGTACGCCTGCAGCAGGTGTGTGACCGGCCGCCCGGAGCCTCGGGCGGGCCGCTCGTGCTGGCCAAGATCGAGTACCTCAACCCCGGTGGCTCGGTGAAGGACCGCATCGCGGTTCGCATGGTCGAGGCTGCGGAGGAGTCGGGCGAGCTGAAGCCCGGTGGCACGATCATCGAGCCGACGTCCGGCAACACCGGGATCGGCCTGGCGATGGTGGCGCAGGGGAAGGGCTATCGCTGCGTGTTCGTCTGCCCGGACAAGGTCAGCCAGGACAAGCGCGACGTGCTGAAGGCCTACGGCGCCGAGGTCGTCGTGTGCCCCACCGCGGTCGCGCCGGACCACCCCGACTCCTACTACAGCGTCTCCGACCGGCTCGCGCACGAGATCGAGGGCGGGTGGAAGCCCGACCAGTACTCGAATCCGCACAACCCCCGGTCGCACTACGAGGACACCGGGCCGGAGATCTGGCGACAGACCGAGGGCAGGATCACCCACTTCGTCACCGGCGTGGGGACGGGCGGCACGATCAGCGGCACCGGTCGCTTCTTGAAGGAGCAGGATCCGGCGGTGCAGATCGTCGGCGCGGACCCGGCGGGGTCGGTGTACAGCGGAGGCTCCGGGCGCCCCTACCTGGTCGAAGGAGTGGGCGAGGACTTCTGGCCGACGACGTACGACAGCGAGATCGCCGACCGCATCATCGAGGTCTCCGACGCGGACTCCTTCCGGATGACACGGCGACTGGCGCGCGAGGAAGGCATCCTGGTGGGCGGCTCGAGCGGCATGGCCGCCTACGCCGCGGTCCAGCTCGCGCACGAGCTCGAGGGCACCCCGGAGGGCGACGAAGCCGTGATCGTCGTGCTGCTGCCGGACTCGGGTCGTGGCTATCTGACGAAGGTGTTCAACGACGAGTGGCTGGCCCGTTACGGGTTCCTTCCCGCGTCGCAGGAGCGCACGGTCGGTGAGGTGCTGCGCGGCAAGGACGGGCGGCTCCCCGATCTCGTGCACACCCACCCGCAGGAGTCGATCGCCGAGGCGGTCCAGATCCTCCACGAGTACGGCGTCTCGCAGATGCCGGTCGTGCGGGCCGAGCCGCCCATCGTCGCCGCGGAGGTCGCCGGTTCGGTGTCCGACCGGGTGCTCCTCGACGCGCTGTTCCGCGGTGACGCCCGACTCAGCGACCCGGTCGAGTCACTCATGGACGCGCCCTTCCGCACCATCGGCGCCACCGAGCCGGCCGAGCGCGCGGTCGCCGCCCTGGAGGACGCCGATGCGCTGCTCGTGCAGGAGGACGGCAAGCCGATCGGGGTGCTGACCCGGCAGGACCTCCTGTCCTTCCTCGCCCGCGACTGACCGGTCGAACGGCGGCGACAGCCTGGGTCAGCACGCCGCTTCCGCCTCACACGTAGCAGGAACATCCCGTCAGATCGTCGCGATGCGGCACCATGGGCAACTCGATGCAACCGGCCGTGGCCTTCGCGCGTGTGAGGTGCACGAGGCGGCGGACGCGCCGGCGCCCGCGACTGAGCACCTCTGACACGGGGAGACGAGATGCCCACACCTGACCGGTCGGACTTCACCGAGTTCTATCGGGCGACTTGGGGTCGTACCGTGGCTTGCGCCTATGCCGTGACCGCCGAGCTGAGCGCTGCGGAGGACGTCGCCCAGGAGGCCTACAGCCGCGCATGGGCGAGGTGGACCCGACTGAGCGTCTACGACGACCCGGGCGCGTGGGTGCGCCATGTCGCAACGCGGCAGGCACTCAGCCGATGGCGTCGCTCCCGCACAGCGATGCGCCACCTGCTGCACCAGCGCCCGCCCGACCCCGTCGAGCCGCCGTCCGAGAGCACGGTGCTGCTGGTGCAGGCCTTGCAACAGCTGCCAGAGGCGCAGCGCCGTGCGCTCGTGCTGCACCACCTCGCCGGGCTGCCGGTGACGGAGGCCGCTCGAGTCGAGGGCTGTCCAGAGGGCACGCTCAAGGCTCGACTCTCCCGCGGACGCACGGCCCTCGCAGCTCTGCTCACCATCGACGGTGACCCCCATGACCCCACCAACGACCAGGAGCGCAGCCGTGCCTGAGACCTCCGACCTGCAGCATGCCTTCGACGACCTGGCCCGCGACGTGACTCGTGTCGCCGGGCCCGGCGACGTCGACCGCCCGATCCGCGATGCTCGCCGGCGCCGCATGGTGGCCGGTGCTGCTTCGCTGGCCCTCGTGGCGGCCGTGGGTGTCGTCGCGACGCAGTTCACAGTCGGTGACGTGCGTACCGATCCCGGGTACGTCGACACCCACCCTGACCCTGCCCCCGGAGCCGAGCGACGGGAGCGCCTGCTGCGCCTGATCCCGCCGGCGAAGCTTCAACTGGTGAACTTGGTCGACGTGGTGGGCTTCACCGGCGAGCCCGGTCTGAGCTTGGCCGACGAGCAGGACCGCCAGCTCCTCGACTACCTGAACACCGCCTTCATCACGCTGCGGGCCGAGCCGTTCGTGAGCCTGGTCCTCCCGGACCTGGTGAGCTACGCGGGCACCGGAGACACCAGCCTCTTCCTCCTCGACCGACCGGCACGTGAGGTCACGGGCGAGCTGCTCCGCGCCGGTTGGCAGGACGAGGGCGACGGCGTCCTCGTGCCGGGGGAGAGCACGTCAAGGATGGACCGGCGGTTCGCGCCCTACGTGAAGGTGACGGAGGAAGGCGCGCTCACCCTCGTCGGGATCTCCCGCGACAGGGACGAGCTTCCCGGTCGGGCCTCTGGCGCCTCGACCCTCGACGCAGCCGCCGCCCGTCTGCTCGACCTCGGTGGCGCCCTTGGGGTGTCCCTCGGGTACGACCTCGGTCCCTGCGCCATGCTCACGGCATCGCTGAGCTCCCCGACGAGCGCGACAGTGCTGCTCCGACCGCCCGCGGGCACTGCGCCCGAGGAGGTCACCACCGACGACCTGGACGTGCCCGACGCGTTCGAGCAGATCACGGCAGTCGAACCCGACGGCGACCTGGTGCGCGCGGAGGTGGCGATCGAGGACGCGGAGGCACCGCTCGAGCTGCTCCGCCGCCTGGGGTTGCCTGGGACGACCTTCTGCTGATGCCGGCGACGGGCTCACTCGATGTGTTCCTCACCCGCGACGGATTCACAGGACGCCGAAGCGCTCGGCGTTAGGGTCACAAGATGAGCGAGCAGCAGGGCATCGAACCAAACGACCCGTCCGACCTGCGGCACGGGAGCGGGCCGTCGCTGGGCTTCGAGTCCCGCGCCATCCATGCCGGCTCCGAGCCCGACCCGACGACGGGCGCGGTGATCACCCCGATCTACGCCAGCAGCACCTACAAGCAGGACGGCGTCGGCGGGCTGCGCAACGGCTACGAGTACTCGCGCAGCGCCAACCCCACCCGCACCGCGCTCGAGGAGTGCATCGCCGCCCTGGAGGGAGCCGAGCACGGGTTGGCCTTCGCCAGCGGTCTCGCCGCGGAGGACACCCTGCTGCGGGCGGTGTGCAGACCTGGCGACCACATCGTCGTGCCCGACGACGCCTACGGCGGCTCGTTCCGGCTGTTCTCCCAGGTGACGGGCCCGTGGGGGCTGGAGCTCACCAGCGCCCACGTCGCCGACACCGAGGCGATGGCAGCCGCCGTGCAGCCGGGGCGGACGAAGGTGGTGTGGGTCGAGACGCCGACCAACCCGCTGCTCACCGTGGCCGACATCGCCGCGCTGGGCGACGTGGCCCACAGGGCCGGCGCGCTCCTGGTCGTCGACAACACCTTCGCCTCGCCGTACCTCCAGCAGCCGCTGCGCCTCGGCGCCGACGTGGTCGTGCACTCCACGACGAAGTACTGCGGCGGCCACTCCGACGTCGTCGGCGGTGCGCTCGTCCTGCGTGACGCCGAGCTCGCAGGCCAGCTGCGGTTCCACCAGAACGCCATCGGCGGGGTGGCGGGGCCCTTCGACTCCTTCCTCGTGCACCGTGGGCTGAAGACGCTGGCGCTGCGCATGGAGCGGCACTGCGACAACGCCGAGGCGGTCGTCGCGCACCTCGCCGGTCACCCGGCGGTCTCCGAGGTCATCTACCCGGGGCTGCCCAGCCACCCCGGGCACGAGCTCGCCACGCGGCAGATGCGGCGGTACGGCGGGATCGTGTCGTTCCGGGTCGCGGCCGGTGAGCAGGCGGCTCTGGACGTGTGCGGAGCCACCACGCTGTGGACCCTCGGGGAGTCGCTGGGCGGCGTGGAGTCGCTGATCGAGCACCCGGGCCGGATGACCCACGCATCGGTGGCGGGGACGGACCTCGAGGTGCCGGCCGACCTGGTCCGGCTCTCGGTGGGCATCGAGACCGCGGAGGACCTGATCGCCGACCTCGACCAGGCCCTCGCCTCGTCCGTCGGGTGATCGACGCACTGCAGCTCGGGCGGCCCGGTCCCGGTGGTGTCGATGATGCGGGGTGACCGGGTGTCAGGTGGTCAGCAGGTTCTCGTTGTCACCAGCGCCGAGGATCCGGTCGATCTCTGCGACCAACCCGAACGGGTCGAAGGGCTTGATCAGGACGCCGACGACTCCCGGGACGTCACGCCAGAAGTCCAGGACCTGCACCTTGGCGGTGAGCAGGACGACGGGAATGCCTCGGGTGCGCTCGTCGTCCCACAGCGCTCGCGCGGTCTCGATGCCGTCCATCCCGGGCATCATGAAGTCGAGCAGGATCACGTGCGGCTTCGTCGAGGCTGCCAGCTCGAGGGCTTTCGCGCCTCGATCGGTGTCGACCACCTCGCACTGGCCCACGGCCTCGAGGGCGCAGCACGTGATCTCCCGGACGTCATCGTCGTCGTCGACAACGAGCACCAGTCGCTGAGTCACCTGGCCCCCTTTCGACGACGCCCCCTACACGGTAGAACGCTGACCGGGAAGCCGCAGGGATTCCTCCGAAGTCACCGGCACGGCGGCGTAGTAGGTCTGCGTGTCGACCGCCCGGACGTCGACCATGGCCGTGCTCGTGACGATGGCGTTGACTGCCTCGCCCAGCCCGATCGCTTCGTTGTTGAACATGCAGATGTCGTAGGAGCACATCGCGTCCTTGGCGACGAGGGTCCGGGTGACATGGGCGATCAGCTCGGTGAAGAGCTGTGCGCGCCGCCGCCGCGAGGCGACCAGGCTGAAGCCGAGGTAGTAGACCGCGCCGCGCGACCAGTGGTCAGGGTAGTGGTGGGCGAAGTAGTCCGGGCTGACCCAGTCGACGGTCTCGAGGTTGTTGGTCAGCGTGCACATCGCGATGAGCTCGTGGGTCTCGTCGTTCTCGATCACGATCTTGTCGATGCGGGGGTCGACCATCACCGACATGAACTCCTCCCGTCGCAGGAGGTGGCGGTTGACCGCGCGGATCGCGAGCTCGCCGAACGTCTCCAGGTACAGCGCGTAGAAGCGTTGTGCGGTGGCGTCGTCGACCTGCGCGACGGTCCGGATCGTGGTGCTGGGGATGCGTGTCGGCTGTGGGGGGAGTGGGGTGGGAGCAACGGCCTGAATCGGCGGGACTGCTGTCGACGTAATAGTCACAAGGTCCTCCATCCTTGTTTGACGCCCGTGTCGTAGCAAATGGGGCGAAAGGTCTTTAGAAGAGGACACCACGCTCGCCACAGCTGGGGCTATCACCCACCCTCGTCATCTGCCCCCCGGCCTAAGGTCCCGAGAGCGACATTCGGGCGGTTAGGCCGGCAGGCCCACGTTGGCGGGGGGCGAGACGAAGGCGCGTGGCAGGGTGAAGTGGACCGTCGCACCCTCTCCGAGCTCGCTCTCGGCCCAGATCCGGCCGCCGTGGCGCTCGACGATCCCCCGGCAGATCGCCAGTCCGATGCCGGTGCCGCCCTTCTCCCGTGAGTCGGAGGAGTCGACCTGCTCGAAGGGCTCGAAGATCAAGGACAGCTTGTCGGCCGGGATCCCGCGGCCCGAGTCGGCGACGCTGAAGATCACCTCTGAGTCGCCGGCGGTGGCGCTCAACCGCACACAGGTGCCGGGAGCGGCGAACTTCATGGCGTTGCCGACGATGTTGGTCAGCGTCTGGGTGATCCGGTCGGCGTCGGCCACAGCCCAGCCGTCGGCCCGGCCCAGCTCGAGGGTGATGCCGTTGGCGTCAGCCAGAGCGCTCATCTCGCGGATGGTGCCGGCGAGCAGCGCACGCACCTCGAGCGGCGTGCGCTCCATGCGGATCTTGCCGGAGCGGATCCGCTCGACGTCGAGGATGTCGTTGATCAGGCGGATCAACCGGTCGCAGCTGCGCAGCGCGATCGTGATCATCCGCTGCGCCTGAACCGGAGAGGTCTCGACGAGGGCGCCCAGCATCCTCAGCGACCCCAGCATCGAGGTCAGAGGGGTGCGCAGCTCATGGCTGACGGTGGAGAGGAACTCGTCCTTCATCCGCTCGATCTCGCGGCGCTGCGTGACGTCACGGAAGACCACGACGGCTCCGGTCACGTTGTCCTCGTTCAGCATCGGGCTGGCGGTCAGCTCCACAGGGAAGTACGTGCCGTCGGCCCGCCGGTAGACGTCCTCGTGCTCACGGGCGACCTGCGCGTCGCCCAGAGCACGGTTGATGTAGCAGCCGGCCCAGGTGTGCTGCTCCGCGGGCGCACCGTTGCGCTCGCCCGGCTGGGAGATGTGCAGCACCTCATGGGCGTTTCGACCGATCAGCTGTTCCGGGTCGCAGCCGATCGCGTGAGCGGTCGAGGGGTTGCACGAGGTGATGCGGCCCTCGAGATCGACCGCGTAGATCCCGTCACCCACCGAGTCGAGCAGCACCTCGTTCTGCCTGGCCATGTCGCGCAGGTCGGCAGTCTGCTCGCGGACCCGTTGTTCCAACCCCTCGCGCAGGCCTTGGTTGTCGATGATCAGCAGGGTCTGGCGGAGCCCCACGGTGAAGACCAGGACCACCCACAGCGCCGTCAGGGTCTCGGTCAGTGGGCCCCCTGGGAAGAGCACCTGCACACCGGCAGCGGCCACCAGCAGTCCGAAGGTGAGCAGCGTGCCCTGGACGTCGAATCGGCTCGGGGGCTGCTCGGCCAGGTCCTGGGCGTCGCTGGGCGAGGACGCCGCGGGGTGCCACGCGGCCGCTGCCAGCAGCAGGTAGGCCGCGATCCACGTGACGTCCTGGATGGTGCCGAAACGGAAGGCGCCCGATGCGTTCTGGACCGCGAAGCTGAGGTCCCCCAGGGCGTAGAGCACGAATCCGAAGCTGACGAGCCCGTAGAAGACCCGGTCGCCCTGGCTCCGCAGGATCAGCAGCAGCGCGACGGTCACGACGGCGAGGTCCATGGTGGGGAACAGCAGCGTGGTGAATCGCTCGGCGATCGCCTCTGAGCCGACCAGCCGCGAGAAGACCAGGACCACGGCAAGGATCAGCACGGCGCAAGCGGTGACCACGCCGTCGAGCCAGGTCACCACGACGTTGGCGCCTCGCAGAGGCGTGTGGGCGAGACCCAGCAGCCCGAAGACGGTCAGGACCAGCGCCAGCGCGACCAACCCGTCCCCGAGCGGGCTGGTGTCCTTGATCGGGTCCCCCCCGGACAAGGTGGTGACGGCGCTGCCTGCCATGGCGGTGCCGGCGGCGAGGGCCAGGACCAGCCAGGCACGGCGGCGCCGGCCACGGCTGCGTCGGGAGGCGAGCAGCCCATTGACGACGATCGACAACCCGCCGACGAGGAAGCCCAGGGAGCTGACGGTCTCCTTGGTGGTGCGAGGCAGGTCGCTGAGCAGCAGCACAGCGAGGATCGCGGACAGCAACAGGGCTGTCCCGACCGCGATGCCAAAAGCACGCGCAGACGCGGTGCCACCGGACCCACTCACAACGTCTCAGACTAGGGCGTTCCAGACCGCTTTACCGAGGAACGTCGGGATCGCGATCCGCCCGCTAGACAGCGGGTTTCCCGCTGCCGTCGGTCGCGGCGTGAGGGTCGTCGGCCCGGCAGGGCTACCGGGTCGATCGCCTCGTCAGTCCCTCGGGAAGGGGATGCCGGTCGCGGCGTGGCACCGATAGCCGTAGGGGTGCTTGGCCAGGTACTGCTGGTGCTCGTCCTCGGCGTAGAAGTACTCACCCGCAGCTGCGATCTCGGTCGTGACCGAACCCACCCCGTGGCGAGCCAGCTCCGCCTCGTAGCGCTCGGCGACGGCTCGGGCGGTCCGGGCCTGCTCGGCGGTGGTGGTGTAGATCGCGGAGCGGTACTGCGAGCCGACGTCGTTGCCCTGCCGCATCCCCTGCGTGGGGTCGTGGATCTCGAAGAACCGCTTCACCAGGTCGGCGTAGGAGACCTCTGCCGGGTCGAAGACCACGCGCACCGCTTCGGTGTGACCGGTGCGGCCCGAGCACACCTCCCGGTACGACGGGTTCGGGCTGAATCCGCCGGCGTACCCGACGCTGGTCGACCAGACTCCGGGCACCTGCCAGTAGATCTCCTCGGCACCCCAGAAGCACCCGAGCCCGAAGATCGCGACCTCCAGGCCGTCCGGCACCTCGTCGGTGACCAGCGGGGTCCCCAGCACGTGATGGTGCGGGGCCAGCTGCACCCAGCGCTGGGTTCGCCCGGGCAGCGCCTCGTCCGCCGAGACCTGACGTTGTCTGGACAGGAACATGGGGTTCTCCTCAGCAGCCACGGTTGCGGTCCCCATTATCGCGGGTGTGCCCAAGCCGGGCGGGAGGGATGACGCGTCGGGGGATCACAATGATCGTCCAGACCGGGTGCGTTCCAGCCGTAGGGAGAGAAGCCATGTGCGACGACGAGCGTCTCGGGGCTCTTGTGCCATGCCGAGCCTGACGTGCCCAGGCGTGCTCCGGGCCCCAGCGGGACCCGGAGCAGTCGCCTGCGTGGACGTGGGCTCCACCCACACCAAGGCGGCGTTGGTGGAGCTGCCCACGGGCCGACTGATCGGCACCTCCGCCCATCGCACCACGATCGACACCGATGTGATGGTGGGGGTCGAAGCGTGCCTGCAAGGTCTGAGCGGTGGTGACGCGGACAGGACACCGGTGCTCGTCTGCTCCTCAGCCGGCGGCGGGTTGCGCATCGCCGTGGTCGGCAACGAACAGCTGATCACCGCCGAGGCCGGTCGCACGGTCGCCCTGTCCAGCGGCGGTCATGTGGTGGCCGTGCTCGCCGGTGAGCTCGACGAGGCGGCACTGGAGACCCTGAGTGGCGCGACGCCGGACGTGGTGCTTCTGGTCGGCGGCACCGATGGCGGCAACCCGGTGCCGTTGCTCGGGGCGGCCGGGGCTCTGGCCAGTCACCACCAGAGCTTTCCCGTCGTGGTGGCAGGCAACGCCGAGGCGACCCCGCGGGCGACGGCGAGGCTCACCGATGCCGGAGTCGAGTGTGTGCAGGCGGGCAACGTCATGCCTCGTGTCGGGCTGATCGACCCCGGCCCCGCGAGAGCTGCCTTGCGTGAAGTCTTCTTGCGTCACGTGATCGGGGGCAAGGATCTATCCGAGGATCCACGATTCGCTGAGCTGGTGAAGGGCCCGACCCCGGATGCCGTGCTGCAGGCCGTCGAGCTGCTGGCAGCCGGTGTGCGCCCCGGTGAGGGCGCAGGAGACCTTGTCCTGGTCGACGTCGGTGGCGCGACGACGGACGTCTACTCCGCGGTGCGGCCTGCCGGGCGGGAGGAGCCGGTGGTCTCGCGCACCGTCGAGGGCGACCTCGGTGTGCGGTGGAGCGCGGTGGGGACGGTCGCCGCGGCCACGCAGGCGGGATGGGTCTCCGACCCGGAGGCCGCCGAAGAAGCGGCCCAGCGGTTGCGAGGTGCTCCAGCTCTCCTGGCCGAGTCCCCGGACGACGTGGCCTTCGACGAGCAGCTCGCGAGCTGGGCCATCGGGCTGGCGCTGCGCAGGCACGCGGGCCGGGCACGTCCGCGCTACCTCGCCACCGGGACCAGCACGGGCCGCTGGGTGGAGCGGTCTGGTGTCGACCTGCGAGAGGTGCGGCTGGTGGTGGGCTCCGGTGGCGTCCTGCGGCACGGCATCCACCGGACTCCGACCGCCGGGGAGCGGTTCCTCTCCCGGCTCGACGCGACCGGTGGCTGGCAGCTGCCGCGTGCTGCTGCTTTCGCGGTCGACACCGACTACGTCGTCGCGGCCGCCGGCCTGCTCGCTCAGGAGCACCCCGATGCCGCCTGGGCACTGCTCGAGCCGCTGCGCACCCGTGCGGGCACACCCGGGCTGTGATGGGCAAGTCCACGGCGCACGATTGCGCGGACTCACTCATCTAGGCTGACCTGGTGGAGGATTCCGAGGCTGTCCCGCCCGAGGACGATTCGCCGGCGCCGGCGGGTGAGGGCCCCGAGGAGCCGCGCAGCACCTGGCTCCCGCTACGACGTCGCGCCGGCCGGGACTCGGGAGCAGCAGGCGCGTCGTGGCCGCGGCAGCTGGCTCGTCACGCCGCCCAGGCCCACGTGCACCGAGAGGCTCCCGCCACGGCGCCTGCCGGACCGTTGACAGGGACCTCCAACTTCAGCCGGGCCGAGGTGCCCTACGGGGTCGACCTGGCCGCAGCGTGGTCATGGCGGTTCCTGGTGATCGTGGCCGCAGGCTGGGTGGTGCTGCAGGGCATCGAGCTGCTGGCTGTGCTGCTGCTCCCACTCGTGGTCGCGCTGTTCATCACCGCCCTCACGATCCCCGTGGTCCACCAGCTGACCAGGGTGATGCCCCGCGGCGTGGCCGCACTACTCGTCGTCCTGGGGGTGTTGGGGGTGGTGACGATGATGCTGAGCTTCGCCACCCAGCAGGTCGTGGACGGAGCCAGCGACCTGTCCAACCAGGTGGTCGAGGGGCTCGCGACCATCCAGGACTGGCTGCGCGAGGGTCCGCTGCAGATCTCCGAGCAGCAGATCAACCAGCTGCTTCAGGAGATGCAGGACTTCGTGGCGTCCTCCAGCGAGCTGGTCGGACGCGCTGCCGACCTCAGCACCGCGGTGGGTCATGTGGTCGCAGGATTCTTCATCGTCCTGTTCGCCACCTTCTTCTTCCTCGCCGACGGGCAGCGGATCTGGGGCTGGACGGTGCGTCTGTTCCCGGCGGCAGCTCGCTCCCGTGCGGACTCCTCGGGCCGGGTGGCCTGGCTCAGCCTCACCCAGTTCGTGCGGGCCACGGTGCTGGTGGCGGCCGTCGACGCCATCGGGGTCATGATCGTGGCCGCGGTCCTGCAGGTGCCGTTCGTGGGCGCTATCGGTGTGCTGATCTTCCTGGGCGCCTTCGTCCCGGTGGTGGGAGCCACGGTGTCGGGTCTGATCGCGGTGATGGTCGCGTTGGTGGCTCAGGGACCCGTGGCCGCGCTGCTGATGCTGCTGGGCGTCATCGGCGTCCAGCAGCTGGAGTCCCACCTGCTCCAGCCCTTCCTGATGGGCCGGATGGTCCGCCTTCACCCGCTCGCGGTGATCCTCGCGGTCGCCAGCGGGGTGCTGATCGCCGGCATCGCCGGCGCCCTGATCGCAGTCCCGATCGCGGCATCGGTCAATGCGATGGCGGTCCACCTCGCCGGACAGGGGCGTGATCTCGAGAAGAGTGGCGTGACAAGTGGCGACGAGGAGCGGGGGCTGGACGAGCAGGAGGAGCTGGAGACATGACCCGGAGTCCCTCGGCCGACGAGATCAACCGCGCCCGACAGCTGCTCGAGGGCGTCGCGGTCCCCACCCCGCTGGAGGAGTCCCGCTGGCTGTCGAAGATCGCCGGCGGGCCGGTCTACGTCAAGGCCGAGAACCTGCAACGCGCCGGCTCCTTCAAGATCAGGGGCGCCTACGTGCGCATGTCACGACTCCCGCAGGAGGAGCGAGATGCCGGGGTCGTGGCCGCCAGCGCCGGGAACCACGCCCAAGGGGTCGCCCTGGCCGCCTCCATGCTCGGGCTGCGCTCGGTGGTGTACATGCCCCGCGGTGCACCCATCCCCAAGGTGAACGCGACGCGTGGTTACGGCGCCGAGGTGCGGTTCGAGGGGGAGACGGTCGACGAGGCGCTCCGGGCCGCGAGGGCGTGGTCCGAGGAGTCGGGGGCGGTGCTGGTGCACCCCTTCGACCATCCCGACATCGTGCTCGGCCAGGCGACCTGCGGCGCAGAGATCCTGGAGCAGTGTCCCGACGTGCGCACCATCGTCGTGCCCACCGGAGGGGGCGGGCTGCTGGCGGGCATCGCCGCGGCGGTCAAGCCGAGCAGACCGGAGGTGGCGGTGGTAGGCGTGCAGGCCGAGGGCGCCGCGGCGTACCCAGGGTCGCTGCGTGCCGGCGAGCCGGCCTCACTGGAGTCGATGACGACGATGGCCGACGGCATCGCGATCGGTCGGCCGGGGGACGTCCCCTTCGCCACTGTCGCCGAGCTGGTCGACGAGGTGCTCACCGTCAGCGAGGACAGCCTGTCCTGGGCGCTGCTGATGCTGCTGGAACGCGCCAAGCTCGTGGTCGAGCCGGCCGGAGCAGCGGGCGTCGCCGCCTTGCTCGACCGGGCGGGGGACGCCACGTCCACGCAGTTCCGCACTCCCGCGGTGGTGGTGCTCAGCGGGGGCAACATCGATCCGCTCCTGCTGCTCAACGTGATCCGGCACGGGATGGCGACCTCCGGGCGATACCTCGTCTGCTCGGTGCGCATCCCGGACCGGCCCGGTGGCCTGGCAGCCCTGCTCGCCGCGCTTGCGGCGTCGGGTGCCAACGTGATCGACCTGACCCACGAGCGGACCTCGGCCTACCTGCACATCGGAGAGGTCGAGGTGGCGCTCCAGCTCGAGACCAAGGGCGCCGACCACGCCGAGGAGGTGCTGCGGCACCTGCGGTCCTCGGGATACGAGGTCCAGGAGTGAGGTCCGGCCGGCTCAGCCGGTGAAGGGCTCAGCCGGTGAAGGGCTTGGCCGAGGTGATGGCGAGCTTCTGCGGCTTCCCGGTCGGCCCGTCGAAGCTGACCGTCTCGCCGACCCGCTGCCCGTCGATCGCCTTCCCCATCGGTGACTGGGGCGAGTAGACGTCGTAGTCGGAGTGGTGCTCGGCCATCTCCCGGGCACCGAAGAGGAACTCCTGCTTGTGGCCGTCGCTGAAGCTCACCTCGACGACCATCCCAGGCTCGACCACGCCGTCGTCGGACGGGGTCTCCCCGACCTCGGCCTGGCGCAGGGTGTCCTCGAGCTGGCGGATGCGGCTCTCCAGCTTGCCCTGCTCCTCACGGGCGGCGTGGTAGCCACCGTTCTCGCGCAGGTCACCCTCTTCGCGGGCCGACGCGATGCGCGCGACGACCTCCTCGCGGCGAGGGCCCTTGAGCTCGGCGAGCTCGGTGGTGAGCCTGTTGTGGGACTCCTGCGTCATCCAGATCTTGTCCTGGTCGGACGGCTGCTGGGTCACGGACGCTCCTCAAACGGATCGGTTGTACTTCGGTGTCACTGGGTTTGCCCGGTGGGTATCGGGCGACGGGTGGTCCGCCGGTGAGAGCGACATGTGGTCGGTCTCCGCGGGACCAGCCCCCACGGGTGGGTTCGGGCAAGTGGACCAGTCTAGCGAATGCCTCAACGTGGCCTGTTCTGGTCCGGGGTGGTGCACCCCTGGGGGACCACGCTGACCGCTTCACGCTCGGTGCGCAGCTCCACGCGCAGGGTCTGTGACGCCGGGCCCGAGTCGACGACCTCGGTGACCTCGCCCACGACACTGTGATCACGGGCCACCGCCTGGAGTCGGCAGGTCGCCACGACGGAGCTGTCGGCGCGCACCACGGTGAGGTCCGCAACCGCTCGATGTACGGCGACCACGTCGTAGCGCACCAGCTGGGAGCGCACCTGGGGGACCGACCGGTCCACGAACGACCAGATCACGACCGCCAGCAGAACAGCTGCGAGGCCACCGCCGATCCCGGCGACCAGGAGCCGGTGCCGTGGTCGCGCGGTGCCGTAGCGAGCGGCAAGGTCGGTCATGGCGCCATGGTAGGTCGGGGACGGCAGGTGTTCCGGCCGGTGCCCGGGTGCCTGCCTAGGATGAGGCTCATGCTCCGGCTCCTGCACGTGCACGCGCACCCCGACGACGAGTCGAGCAAGGGCGCGGCGAGCACCGCCAAGTACGTCGCGGAGGGGGTCGAGGTGCACGTCGCGACCTGCACCGGTGGGGAGCGGGGCTCGATCCTCAACCCGCACATGGACCGCCCTGACGTGCTCGCCAACATCGCCGAGATCAGGCGGCAGGAGATGGATCGTGCCCGAGAAGTCCTCGGCATCACCCAGCACTGGCTGGGCTGGGTCGACTCCGGTTTCCCCGACGGCGACCCTGTGCCTCCCCTCCCACCGGGGTGTTTCGCGCTGATGGACGTCGCGGAGGCGGCCGAGCCCCTGGTCGGCCTGATCCGGCGGCTGCGTCCCCACGTGCTCACGACCTACGACGAGAACGGCGGCTATCCGCATCCGGACCACATCATGTGCCACAAGATCAGCGTGGCGGCCTTCGAGGCGGCGGGGGACCCCGAGCGGTATCCCGAGCTGGGTGAGCCCTGGCAGCCGTTGAAGCTCTACTACCACCACGCCTTCCACCGGGACCGCACCCAGGCGTTGCACGACGCGATGGTGCGTCGAGGGATGGAATCGCCCTACGAGCAGCGTCTGGCCGACTGGAAGCCCGACCCCGTCCATGCGGCCCGCGTGAGCACACGGGTGCCCTGCGCGGAGTACTTCCCGGTGCGCGACGAGGCGCTCATCGCCCACGCCACGCAGATCGACCCGGGGGGACACTGGTTCGCCTGTCCGCAGGAGATCCACCAGGAGGCGTGGCCGACCGAGGACTACGAGCTGGCGCGCAGCCTGGTCGAGGTCGAGCTGCCCGAGGTGGACCTGTTCGCCGGGGTCCGGGAGCTGGCAGGGACAATGGAGCCATGATCACCTCGTTCTTCTCGGCCTCCCTCCTGCTGTCGGGGCTCCACGGCCTGGTCCGGCTGGCCGGTGACCCGGTGCCGGATCCGAGCGAGGTCAAGCCGGGTTGGATCGCGTTGGTGGTCGTGCTCTCGCTGTGCGCTGCCACCACGCTGCTCTGGCTGAGCCTGCGCAAGCACCTGGGGCGGATCCAGGTGCCGCGTGAGGACGACCTCGAGGACCAGCGAAGCGCCGACACCGACCCGCCTCGCCAGCCCTAGGCAGGGTCAGGCCTTCACCACCGGCTCAGGCCTTCACCACCGGGTCAGGCCTTCACCAGGTGGACCAGGGCGTCCCAGGCGACCGCACCCGACTCGCCCCCGTGCTCGTCGTCACTGTGCTCGTCGTCACCGTGCTCGTCGTCACCGGGCACCCGGCGAGCCACTCGGCCAGCGGCCACCACGGGCGGTGAGGTGGTCACGCCTGCTGGTTCCAGCCCGAGGTCACCCAGCACGTCCTCGGCGGTGTAGAGCAGCTCTGGGTCCTGGGGACCGCCCGTGCCCTCGTCCAGGTTGGTGGAGTCGTGCGCCACGAGGAAGAAGGTCCCGCCGCGCCTCAGCGACTCCCACGCCCGTCGCAGCGCGGTACGTCGCTCGCTCGGGGGGAGCTGGAGATAGGCCACGACCACGAGGTCGAACCCGGACAGCTCGTGGGTGAGCGCGTCGCCCACGACCCAGGTGACCTGGGCCCCGACCTGGGCCGCGGCCTCACGCCCGCGCTGCACGCCGCGGGCCGAGAAGTCCAGTGCGGTGACCTCCCAGCCGCGCTGGGCCAGCCAGATCGCGTTGCGGCCTTCACCGCAGGCCAGGTCCAGCGCGCGTCCCGGCGCCAGGGACCCGGTGGCCTCGGCGACGAACTGGTTCGGCGTCTGCGACCACTGCCGAGTGACGGCGTAGCGCTCGTCCCAGGTGTGGGCGTCCACGGGCCCTCCTCGCAGTCCGGTCGGCCCCTCAGCCCTGCTCGTCGATCTGGCGCCGGACCTCGTCCATGTCGAGCTCCTTGACCGCCGAGATCACCTGGTCCAGGGCCGAGGGCGGCAGGGCGCCGGGCTGGGAGAACACCAGGACCTGGTCGCGGAAGGCCATCAGCGTCGGGATCGAGGTGATGTTGGCCATCTGGGCGAGCTGCTGCTCGGCCTCGGTGTCCACCTTCGCGAACACGATGTCCTCGTGCGCCTCCGACGCCTTCTCGTAGGTGGGGGCGAACTGGCGGCAGGGCCCGCACCATGAGGCCCAGAAGTCGACCAGCACGATGTCGTTGCCGGTCACCGTCTGCTCGAAGGTGTCCTTGGTCAGTTCCATTGTTGCCATGCGTCACATCCTCCTGATGGGGGTGGTCCCGGTGCAACACCGATGCCCTCCAGGGCATTCCGAGTCGACTGGCCCCCACGCCGGTCCTGCAGCCTCAGCGCAGCGAGTAGGTCGCCAGCGACAGCCCGACGTAGTGGGTGATGAACGCCAGGATCGTCAGGGTGTGGAACACCTCGTGGAAACCGAACCACGTCGGGTAGGGGTCCGGGCGCTGCAGTCCGTAGACCACCCCGCCGAGGGAGTAGAGCAACCCGCCGACGACGATCAGCGTGAGCACAGCCGCGCTGGTGGCTCGTGCGAACTCGTCGACGTAGAACACCGCGGCCCACCCGAGGCCTACGTAGACCGGCACGTAGATCCACCGGGGGGCCCCGGTCCACAGGACCCGGAACAGCACCCCGCCCAGGGCGCCGCCCCAGGCCACGATGAGCAGCGTGGCACGGTCGGTTCCCTCCAGCATGAGCAGCGCGAACGGGGTGTAGCTGCCGGCGATGAGCAAGAAGATGTTGGCGTGGTCGAAGCGCCGCAGCCACGCCCAGGTGCGCGGACTCCACTCCCCCCGGTGGTAGACCGCGGACACGGTGAACAGGAGCACCGCGCTGGTCATGAAGATCGCCGAGCCGATCCGGGTGGCCGCTGTCGGTGACATCACGATCAGCACGACGCCGGCGACCAGGGTCAACGGTGAGCTGACGGCGTGCAGCCACCCCCGCAGCTTGGGCTTGACCTCCGCCAGGGACGAGGCGACGTGATCGCCGAGCATGTCGGCCGTCTCGGCGCCGCGCACTCGCACGGCGTGGGCCACGTCCTGGACCTTGTGGGTCGCCGCCCCGGGCGCATGCCCCCCCTCTGAGCGAGGGGAGCGGGGGTGGTCTGTCACCCGTCCAGGGTATCGACAGGTCGGACCGAACCGGTGCGAACCCGACACCAGACCCCCGGCTCCGCCGGTAGCCTGATCGGGTGGCGTCGGCGAGGAGTGCGATCAAGAGCGTTCTCTACCCTGCGTACGAGGCGCGCCTGGTGCGGCAGCTCAAGGGGGCTGCGCTGCCTCGTCACATCGGGGTGATGCTGGACGGCAACCGGCGCTGGGCCAAGGCAGCGGGAGCCTCGACCGCTGAGGGCCACCGGGCCGGTGCTGCCAACATCGCCCCCCTGCTGAACTGGTGCGAGGAGCTCGGGATCGACGTGGTCACGCTGTGGCTGCTGTCCACCGACAACCTCAACCGGCGCCCGGCTGAGCTGGCGCCGCTGCTGCGGATCATCGAGGACGTGGTCACCGAGCTCGGGGAGACCGGGCGCTGGAGGATCAACCCGGTGGGCGCTCTGGACATGTTGCCGACCAGCACGGCGCAGGCGCTCAAGGACGCGGCTGCCAGGACCCGGGAGGTCGAGGGACTGCTGGTCAACGTCGCAGTCGGCTACGGGGGACGCCACGAGATCGCCGATGCGGTGCGCGCGCTGCTGCTGCACCACGCGGGCGCTGGGACCACGATCGAGGAGCTGGCCGAGATCCTGGACGTCGAGCACATCGCCGACCACCTCTACACCCGGGGACAGCCCGACCCGGACCTGGTGATCCGGACCTCGGGCGAGCAGCGGCTGGGGGGCTTCCTGCTGTGGCAGAGCACCCACAGCGAGTACTACTTCTGCGAGGCCTTCTGGCCCGACTTCCGCAGGGTCGACTTCCTGCGTGCGCTGCGTGCCTACGCCGAGCGCCACCGCCGTTTCGGCGTCTGAGACGCCTGGATCCAGATCCGGGATACGGGCGGGAGCGTGCGTGTCGTGCCAGCCCGCGAGGGTCACGGAGTCCTAACGTCGAGGTCAACCCCGGGCGCGGAGCTCGAGGTGACGGGAGGCCCGTCGTGATCCGTCACGAAGTCGCAGCCGCCAGACCGGATCACCGGTCGGTCGGGCTCCCCGGTCCGTCACGAGTCGAGGACCGGGCCTCCGGCGGCGTGTGCCGGTCCGCGAGGAGTCGCACGTGTCCCGCATCGACCCCGTCACCCGCACGTATGTCCTCGACACGAGCGTGCTGCTCGCCGATCCGGCTGCCGTAGCTCGCTTCGAGGAGCACGACGTCGTCCTGCCCGTCGTCGTCATCACCGAGCTGGAGGCCAAGCGCGACCACCCCGACCTGGGCTACTTCGCTCGAGCGGCGTTGCGTCGCCTGGACGAGCTACGGGTCGAGCACGGCCAGCTCGACCGGCCGGTGCCCATCGGTGACCAGGGCGGGACGCTGCGGGTCGAGCTGAACCACGTCGACACCGCGAGCCTGCCCACGGGTTTCCGGCTGGGGGACAACGACACGCGGATCCTCGCCGTGGCGTGCAACCTCGCCAACGAGGGTCAGTCGGTGACGCTGGTCAGCAAGGACCTCCCGTTGCGAATCAAGGCAGCGGCGATCGGTCTGGATGCCGAGGAGTACCGCGCCGAGCTCGCACCCGAGTCGGGTTGGACGGGGATGACCGAGGTCGAGCTGACCGGCGCCGACCTGGACGATCTGTACGGCGAGGGGACCCTCGACCTGGAGTCGACGCGCGATCTGCCCTGCCACACCGGCCTGGTGCTCATGTCCGAGCGCGGGAGTGCGCTGGGGCGGGTGCGACCGGACAAGCAGGTGCAGCTGGTGCGCGGCGACCGCGAGGTCTTCGGGCTGCACGGGCGCTCGGCCGAGCAGCGGATCGCTCTGGACCTGCTGCTGGATCCTGAGGTGGGCATCGTCTCGCTGGGAGGACGTGCGGGGACCGGCAAGTCCGCACTGGCACTGTGCGCCGGGCTGGAAGCGGTGATGGAGCGCCGCCAGCACCGTCGCGTGGTGGTCTTCCGTCCGCTCTATGCCGTGGGCGGGCAGGAGCTGGGTTACCTCCCGGGCTCGGAGTCGGAGAAGATGTCGCCCTGGGCGCAGGCCGTCTTCGACACCTTGGGCGCCCTGACCTCGAACCACGTGATCGACGAGGTGCTCGACCGCGGCATGCTCGAGGTGCTCCCCCTGACCCACATCCGGGGACGCTCGTTGCACGACGCCTTCGTGATCGTCGACGAGGCGCAGTCGCTGGAGCGCAACGTCCTGCTGACGGTCCTCTCGCGGATCGGCGCCAACTCCAAGGTGGTTCTGACCCACGACGTGGCTCAGCGCGACAACCTGCGGGTCGGGCGTCATGACGGCGTGGTGGCGGTGGTGGAGCGGCTCAAGGGGCACCCCTTGTTCGCGCACGTCACCTTGAACCGCTCCGAGCGCTCGCCGATCGCGGCGTTGGTCACCGACCTGCTGGAGAGCGTCACGGTCTGACACCCGAGGCACGAACCGGCTCAACCCCCTGCTTGCTAGATGCAAGCAGGGGGTTACTGGCGCACCGGGTCGCCGTGGGCAGTACTGCTGAGTACCGGCTGACGTCTAGACCAGTTTCGTGAGACAGGCCACAGAAAGCGGGTGCTAGCCGCCTGCTAACCCACAGGGGCGACACAGGTCACGCCGCAACGACTTGGACGTGTGACCCAAATGCGTTGTCGTGGAGTCTTCAGCCGGTGCATCTGGGGCGCCGGAGTCCGAGAGCACCGACCGACCACAACAGCCGAGGAGTGAAGCCGCCTTGTCGACTTCCGAATCGACTCACCCGACCACCACCACCTCCACCACCGTGCGCCGTCTGCGCCACGGCGCGACCGGCGCCGCGCTCGCGCTCGTCGCGGCTGGCATCGGTGGCGTGGGCGCCACCACGCCCGAGGCCGCCGGCGAGGACCGCGCCGCTGCGGTCCTGGCCGACGCCGGGAGCGGCATGGGCGCCACCGAGGTGACCCACGAGCTGAGCCAGCGTGCGGCGAGCGCCTCCCGCTCGGCCAACCGTGCCGCGCAGGTTCCGGTCAAGCGGGACCTGATGGTCCGGGCCTCGCGCTCCGGTGGCCAGGTCGCCGGCCGCGAGGACCTGCGCAGCGGTGACCCGAAGGCCGTCGCCAGGGCGATGCTCCCCGAGTTCGGCTTCGGCTCCGACCAGTTCGGCTGCCTGGAGTCGCTGTGGGAGAAGGAGAGCGGTTGGGACCCCCGTGCCGCCAACCCCAGCTCCGGGGCCTACGGCATCCCGCAGTCACTTCCCGGCTCGAAGATGGCCAGCGCCGGCAGCGACTGGCAGAGCAACCCTGCCACGCAGATCCGCTGGGGTCTGGGCTACATCGCCGACCGCTACGGCTCGCCGTGCGGCGCGTGGAGCCAGTCGCAGGCCAGCGGCTGGTACTGACCGGGCCAAGACTCCTGATGTCGACCGGATGGCACCCCTGTGGGTGCCATCCGGTCGTCGTACGCCCTAGGGTCGACATGCAACGGTGTCCGCCAGAAGGGACCGCGCATGAAGCCTCTCCTGCGAGTTTTCGCGATTGCCGCTGCCGCCCTGGTGCTACCGCTGAGCGCCTGCGGCGATGATGAGTCCGGATCCTCCAGCGGCGACGGTGGCGGTGGCTCCGCGGAAGCGACCGGCGGTGTCCCCGGCGAGGAGCTGTGCGACATCCTGGCCGAGCAGGAGATCGGGTCGGAGGGGACCGCGTCGCTGACCAACACCGTGGTGCTCAGTGAGACCGCTGCACAGCGCAAGTGCGACTACACCGTCGGCGACACCGGAGGAATGTCGATGTCGCTCGCTCTGAGCGACAGCTCCGGGAACCGCTCGGTGATGGAGCAGTCGGTCTCCGAGGGCAGTGGCGTCGAGGTGGCTGGCTACGGCGACTACGCCGTCTTCATCGAGAACGGGGGGCTGCAGGTCATCGTGGACGAGGGCGCGACGCTCACCGTGAACGTGTTCGTGGCCGAGGGTGACGCCGGCGGCGCCGTCAGCGACCAGGAGGCCTCGGAGGCAGCTGCGGAGATCGCCCTGCCCGAGGTGGAGGACCAGTACCGCTGAGTCCGCGCCTCACGGGTGGGTCATCGAGGCGACGTCCAGCGCTTGGTCCAGCTGCTCCTCGGTCAGGTCACCGTGCTCGACGTAACCGCCGGCGATCACCGCCTCGCGGATCGTGACGCCGTCGGCGATCGCCTGCTTGGCGACCTTGGCAGCGTTCTCGTAGCCGATGTAGCGGTTCAACGGGGTGACCACCGAGGGTGAGGACTCGGCGTACTCCCGCATCCGGTCCTCGTTGGCGGTGATGCCGTCCACGCAGCGCTGCGCCAGGGTGGTGCTCGCGTTGGCCAGCAGCCGGATCGACTCCAGCAGGTTGCGCGCCATCACCGGCATCTGCACGTTGAGCTCGAAGGACCCGCTGGCGCCGGCGTGGGCCACGACAGCGTCGTTGCCGATCACCTGGGAGCACACCATCAGCGTGGCCTCGGGCAGCACCGGGTTGACCTTGCCGGGCATGATGCTCGACCCCGGCTGGAGGTCGGGCAGGTTGATCTCCGCCAGTCCGGTCATGGGGCCGGAGCCCATCCATCGCAGGTCGTTGCAGATCTTGCTCAGCCCGACGGCGTAGGTGCGCAGCTGACCCGACAGCTCCACGAGTGAGTCGCGGCCGCCCTGGGCCTCGAAGTGGTCGGCGGCCTCGGTGAACGGCAGGTCGGTGAGGCGCGAGAGCTCCTCGATGACCGCCTCGGCGAATCCGGGAGGAGTGTTGATCCCGGTGCCGACGGCGGTGCCACCGAGGGGGAGCGCGGCCACCCGGGGCAGGCTGGCCTCCACCCGCTGCGCGGCCAGGCGTACGACCGCGGCGTAGCCGCCGAACTCCTGGCCCAGCATCACCGGGGTGGCGTCCATCAGGTGGGTGCGCCCGGACTTCACGTGCTCGGCGAACTCCTCGGCCTTGGCCTCCAGCGAGGTCGCCAGGGTGTCCAGCGCCGGCAGGAGCCGGTCGTGCACCGCTCGCACCGCGGCCACGTGGATCGAGGTCGGGAAGGTGTCGTTGCTCGACTGGCTGGCGTTGACGTCGTCGTTGGGGTGGGCCTGCACCCCCGCCTTCGCGGCGAGCGAGGACAGGACCTCGTTCATGTTCATGTTCGAGCTGGTGCCCGAGCCGGTCTGGAAGACGTCGATCGGGAACTCGCGGTCGTGCTTGCCGTCGACGACCTCCTCGGCGCCGGCCACGATCGCCTCGGCCACGTCGTCGTCGAGCACGTCGAGCCGTGCGTTGACCTTGGCCGCGGCCGCCTTCACCAGGGCGAGGGCGTGGATGTGGTCGGGCTCGAGCGGGGTGCCGCTGATCGGGAAGTTCTCCACCGCCCGCTGCGTCTGGGCCCGCCACTGCGCATCCTTCGGGACCTCGATCTCCCCCATGCTGTCGTGCTCGACCCGCATCTCACCCATACCAGTCCCACTCCTCATGTAAATCGGGGTTACGGTCGCTCCACTTAGGTTCTATCCCTTGCCAACGGTCCACAACCCTGCCGGAGTACGTCGGTCGCCGGGCCCCAGTCTGCTCCGTGGTCCCCGAGGGGTGGGACTCCGGGGCGGGAGTGCGCAGGGGACGGCGCCGACGTCAGCCGAGCCGACAGAGCTCACCAGCCGAGCGTGCCCGGCGCCCCTTTGAAAGGACCGCTCACCCTCGGCGTGATCCATCCGCCGTAGAAGTCACCCTCCTGCGGCACGACGTGCGCACCGTCGACGTAGCAGGCGTCGACCAGCCGCGGATACAGCGCGACGTGGTCGGTGAGCGCCCTGGCCCCCGGCGAGGGGGAGGGGTAGATCCACGCCGCCCGGTGCGCGACGACGTCGCCGCCCGCCAGGTCGAGGTAGCTGGCCCGCCCCTTCCACTCGCAGTACGACGACCCGGAAGCCGGGCGCAGCGAACCTTCGGTGAAGCTGGACGCCGGCAGGTAGTACGTGGGCGGGTGGGAGGTCTCCAGCACCACCCAGGCATCGGTGGTGTCGGCGATGGTGGCGCCGCCCAGCACCACCTGCACCCGCTCGCCCCACTGCTCCAGGACGGGCGGACGTGGGAAGTCCCAGACCGAGAGCTGGCCGGGCCCGACAGGGTCGCGCGGTGGTGGGTAGGGCTGATGCCTCGACATGACTCCCAGCATGCCGAGCCGCTGGTGACTACTGCTTCACCGTCGGTGGTGGCTTCTCCGAGGAGCGGACCCGGATGCCCGTCAGGGGCACTGTCACCTGGCTGGAGGGGTCGGTGAAGAAGTCGTTGCCCTTGTCGTCGACCACGATGAATGCGGGGAAGTCCTCCACCTCGATCTTCCACACCGCCTCCATGCCGAGCTCGGGGTACTCCAGCACCTCCACCGAGGTGATGCAGTCCTGTGCCAGTCGCGCGGCCGGACCGCCGATCGAACCGAGGTAGAAGCCGCCGTGCGACTCGCACGCCCGGGTCACCTGCGCTGACCGGTTGCCCTTGGCGAGCATCACCTTCGAGCCTCCCGCGGCCTGGAACTGCTCGACGTAGGAGTCCATGCGCCCGGCCGTGGTCGGGCCGAACGACCCTGAAGCCATTCCGTCCGGGGTCTTGGCGGGGCCGGCGTAGTAGACCGGATGCTCACGCAGGTAGTCCGGCATATCCTCGCCGGCGTCGAGGCGTTCCTGGATCTTGGCGTGGGCGATGTCGCGGGCCACGACCAGCGGGCCGGTGAGGGAGAGCCGGGTCTTGACCGGGTGCTTCCCCAGCTCAGCGAGGATCTGCGCCATCGGCTGGTTGAGGTCGATCGAGACCACGTCGCCGGCGGTGATCCCGGCCGACACCCCGGCATCGGGCATGTACTGCGCCGGATCGGTCTCCAGCTGCTCGAGGAAGACACCCTCGGCGGTGATCTTGCCGAGCGCCTGCCGGTCGGCGGAGCAGGAGACCGCCAGCGCCACCGGACAGGAGGCGCCGTGGCGGGGCAGGCGCACCACGCGCACGTCGTGGCAGAAGTACTTCCCACCGAACTGCGCGCCGATGCCGAAGGACTGGGTGAGCTCGAAGACCGCCGCCTCGAGCTCGACGTCGCGGAAGGCATGAGCGTCGGGCGAGCCCGACGTCGGCAGCCCGTCGAGGTAGTGGGCCGAGGCGTACTTCGCGGTCTTCAGGGCGTACTCCGCGCTGGTGCCTCCGATGACCACGGCGAGGTGGTAGGGCGGGCACGCGGCGGTGCCCAGGGAGCGGATCTTCTCGTCCAGGAACTCCAGCATGCGCGTGCGGTTCAGGACGGCTTTGGTCTCCTGGAACAGGAAGGACTTGTTGGCCGACCCGCCGCCCTTGGCCATGAACAGAAATTTGTACTCAGGACCAGAATCTGGGACAGGCGTCGAGTAGAGCTCGATCTGGGCCGGCAAGTTGGTGCCGGTGTTCTTCTCCTCCCACATCGTCAGCGGCGCGAGCTGGGAGTAGCGCAGGTTGAGCCCGGTGTAGGCGTCGTAGACCCCGCGCGAGATCCACTCGCCGTCGTCGACGCCGGTCAGCACCCGCTCGGACTTCTTGCCCATGACGATGGCGGTGCCGGTGTCCTGGCACATCGGCAGCACGCCGCCGGCGGAGATGTTGACGTTCTTCAGGAGGTCCAGGGCGACGAACCGGTCGTTGCCCGAGGCCTCCGGGTCGTCGATGATCCGTCGCAGCTGTGCGAGGTGCGCGGGCCGTAGGTAGTGGGCGATGTCGCGCATCGCCTCTGCACTCAGCTGCTGGAGCACCTCGGGATCGACGTGGAGGAAGGACTGTCCGTCCATCTCGGTGGTGTGGACGCCCTCGGTGGTGATCAGGCGGTACGGCGTGTGGTCGGCTCTCAGGGGCAGCAGGTCGGAGTAGCGGAACTCTGGTCCTGAGGGGGATGTGCTCACCCACTGCAGGATAGTCTCCGCCGCTTCCTCGCCGTCAGCTGTGCGCCCCGGTCGCGGTGACCACGGCCGCTCCGGACGTGACGAGGGCCGTGGCCTGCGCGACCACGACCCTCGCCCTGAGCTCAGGGCCTGGAGGAACCAGGCCCGCGGCGTCAGCCGGTGCCGGCTTCGGTCTCCTCCGCCGGGCGCTCGTCCTGCACGTGGGCGGCGTCCTGGGTCTTGCTCATGGCGTCTTCGTCGAACGTGCCCGCGGCGGACTTGTCGAGGGTGAGGTTCGCACCGCTGGAGGGATCGAAGAGGTGGATCTTCGAACCGTCGACCCAGATCTCGGCCTCGTCGCCCTCGGCGATCCGGCTCGCTCCGTCGAGGGAGACCACGACCTGCTGGCGCATGGACTCACCGTCGAGGTCACGCTCGAGCTGGGTGAGCTGTTCGCGCACCTCGTCGGGAGCGTCGAACGGGATGTAGGCGTAGGCCTCGTTGCCGAGCCACTCCACGACGTCGACGTTGGCGCGGAAGGTCGAGCCTTCGCTCTTCTTGGAGGAGTCGACGACGCTGGCGTCCTCGAAGTGCTCGGGGCGGATGCCGGCGATCAACAGCTTGTCCTGCTCGACCAGGTCCGCCATCTCCCGGGGGATGCCGACCGATCCGAAGGGAAGCTCGACCTGACCGTCCTTGACCTTCGCCGGGAGGAAGTTCATCGGCGGAGAGCCGATGAAGCCGGCGACGAAGAGGTTCACAGGCTGGGTGTAGAGCTCGCGCGGGGTCGCGAGCTGTTGGAGCACGCCGCGCTTGAGCACCGCGACCCGGTCGCCCAGTGTCATCGCCTCGGTCTGGTCGTGAGTGACGTAGACCGTGGTGATGCCGAGTCGCTTCTGCAGGCGCGCGATCTCGGTGCGCATCTGTCCGCGCAGCTTGGCGTCGAGGTTGGACAGCGGCTCGTCGAACAGGAACGCATCGGCGTCACGGACGATCGCACGGCCCATCGCCACGCGTTGACGCTGACCGCCGGACAGGTTCCCGGGCTTGCGCTCCAGGTGCTCGTCGAGCTCCAGGGTCTTGGATGCCTTGCGCACCTTTTCATCGACGGTGCTGTCGTCCGCCCCCTTCAGCCGCAGCGGGAACGCGATGTTCTCGTAGACGCTGAGGTGGGGGTAGAGCGCGTAGTTCTGGAAGACCATTGCCAGGTTGCGGTCGCGCGGCGCCAGGTCGTTGACCTTGTTGCCACCGATGACCATGTCACCCGAGGTGATGTCCTCCAGCCCCACGATCATGCGCAGCAGCGTCGACTTGCCGCAGCCGGAGGGCCCGACGAGGATCATGAACTCCCCGTCCGCGACGTCGATGCTGACGTCGTTCACCGCTGGGAAGCCGTCGCCGTACTTCTTCACGATGTTCTTCATCTCGATGGCACCCATCAGGTCATCCCTTCACTGCGCCGGAGGTGAGGCCGGCAACGATTCGACGCTGGAACAGAAGAACGATGACGATGATCGGGATCGTCACCAGGACGGACGCCGTTGCCAGCTGCGAGAACGGCGGGTTGAACGGATCGGGCCCGACGAAGAAGGACATCTGCGCCGGAACGGTGCGGGATCGGGTGGTGGACGTGAGTGAGATCGCGAGCACGAACTCGTTCCACGCGAAGAAGAACGTGAGGATCGCGGCGGTGAACACGCCCGGGGCGGCCAGGGGCACGATCACCTTGCGGAAGGCCTGCCACGACGTGGCGCCGTCGACCTGGGCCGCCTGCTCCATCTCCCACGGGATCTCGCGGAAGAAGGCGGAGAGGGTCCAGATCGCCAGCGGGAGCGTGAACGACATGTAGGGCAGGATCAGGCCGGGCCAGGTGTTGAAGAGCCCGATGACGCGCCACACGTCGAAGAGCGGACCCACCAGGGAGACCACCGGGAACATCGCGATCGCCAGGGCCAAGGAGAGCACCAGCCGCTTGCCGCGGAACTCGAGCCTCGCGATGGCGTAGGCGGCGAAGGTGGCGAAGATGACCGCGAGCAGGGTGGAGATCGACGCGATGCCGAAGGAGTTGATCAGCGCTTTGGTGAAGTCGCCGTCCTGCACGATCGCCTTGTAGTTCTCGAAGGTGTATTCCTTCGGCAGGAACTGAGCGCTGCCCGCCGTGGTCTCGGCCACGGGCTTGAAGGACAGCGAGATGATCCATGCCACCGGCAACAGACACCACACCAGGATCGCGATGAAGCCGATCGTGGTGCCGACCCCTGTCTTGCCCTTCATCAGCTGTCTCCTCTCGCCGATGCCAGGTCGACCTTGAACAGTTTGACGATCAGCCACGCGACGAGCAGCACCGAGAGGAACAACACCACGGACAGGGCCGAGCCCATGCCGAGCTGGAGCTGCTCGATGACTTGTCGATAGGTCAGGAACGAGATCGACTCGGTGTCTTGGGCACCCTTGGTCATCACGTAGATGTTGTCGAAGATCCGGTAGGCGTCCAGCGCCCGGAAGAGCACCGCCACCATGATCGCGGCCCGCATGTTGGGCAGGATCACCTTCCAGAGCCGCTGCCACCAGGAGGCACCGTCCACCTTCGCCGCCTCGATCATGTCCTCGGAGACCTGCGCCAGTCCTGCCAGCAGCAGCAGGGCCATGAAGGGCGTGGTCTTCCAGATCTCCGAAGCCATGATGGCGAACATCGAGGGCCAGTGGGCACCGAACCAGTTGAAGTTCTCCGAGATGCCGGGCAGCCAGGAGAACCAGCTGTTGACGAAGCCGTTGTTGAGCGAGAACGCGAACTGCCAGGCGAAGGCAGAGACCACGGTGATGATGCCGTAGGGGATCAGGATCGAGGTCCGGATCGCGCCGCGGGCGAAGATCACGCGGTGCATGACCATGGCGAAGGTGAACCCGATGACGAGCTCCACCGCCACCGTGACCACCATGATCAGCACGGTGTTCCAGGTGTCTCTCCAGAACAGGCTGTCGCCCAGCACAGCGACGTAGTTGTCGATTCCGACGAACTGCTTGTCGTCGGGACTGGTCAGTCGGTAGCGGAACAGGGAGAGGTACAACGCCTGAAGCATCGGGTAGGCGGTGACCAGGAGCATCAGGGTGACCGCTGGGGCCACCAGCTTCATCCCGAGCTTGTTCTCCGCCGACGACCGGTCGGTCATCGGGGCCTCGCCGGGGCTCTTGCCCTTGGTGGAATCTGACGTCGCGGGCGTGGCTACGGTGCTCACAGGAGTCGACCTCCCTGCAGGATCGAATCGATGAAGTCTGCCGACTCCTGGGGGGTCCCGTCGTCGACCGAACCCGCTGGGTGCCAGGTGTTCTGGATGGACGAGGAGATGTCGGACCAGTACGGCGTGACCGCGCGCGGAGCGGCCCGGTCGACGCTGTCCTGGAAGAGCTGCAGCAGATCCTCCGGGTAGGCCTTCTTCAGGGCGGGGTAGTCGTATCCCGCCGGGCTTGCCGGCATGTTGCCGGTGAGGTCGGCGTTGACGCCCTGGTTCTCCGGCTCGACGATGCATGACGCCGCTTCTGCGGCCTCGTCGGGGTAGTTGGTGTAGGCGCTGACGCCGATGCCGATCCCACCGTAGGGCGGGGCAGACTCCTCGCCCTCCACCACCCGGGGGTAGGGGCTGTAGCCGATGTCCTTGGCGACCCCGGGCTGGCTCTCGTCGTAGTTGTGCCAGATGTAGGTCCAGTTGACCATGAAGGCACCCTGGTCACTGCCGAAGGTCGCGCCGGCGGTGCCTTCGTTGGACACCGAGAGATCACTGGGTGCGGCGTCGGAGCCGGCGAGTTCTTCGATGACCTGGGCGGCCTCCTTGCCGGCCTCGTTGCCGATGTCGACCTTGGCGTCGGCGCCCTTGTCGACCTCGCTCACCAGCGCTCCGCCGGCGCTCTCGACCAGGGCATTGATCCAGACGACGTAGCCCTCGTACTTGTTCGCCTGCACCGCGACCGTGCCGTTGTTGTTGGCCGCGGACTTGATGATCGAGTCCCAGGTCTGGGGCTGCTCCATGTCGATGCCGGCTTTGTCGACGAAGGACTTGCGGTACCAGAGCACCTGGGTGTTCGACCAGAACGGGTAGACCACCAGCTGGTCGTTCCAGGTCGCGGCTTCGGTGGCCCCGTCGAAGGACTGCTCCTTGAGCTTGTCCTGCTCGTCCTGGGGGATCTCCTGCAGGAAGCCGGCCTCGGCGAACTCCGCGGTGTAGGGCGGGTCGATGCTCATCAGGTCGATGGCCGAGTCCTCGGCTGCCAGACGACGCACCAGCTGGATCCGCTGCTGGCTCGCATCCTGAGGCAGGATCTCGACCCTGATGTCGTAGGCGTCGGTGCTGCAGTTCTCCGCGACCTTCGCCTGGCCACCGGCATCGGGATTGATGTACCAAATCAGCTCAGGCTTCCCGGAGTCGCCGCCACCGCAGGCTGCGAGTGCTCCAGAAGCCCCGAGCAGAGCGCACGCCGCGAGGGTGCGCCCCACGCGGTTGGGATGCGCTGGGGGGGCTGGACGCATCTGGACCTCCACGTAGGTGATATTCCCCACCCTCATCCCCCAAGTGAGGATTTGGCAACCATCTGGCGCCGATCCGCCAGGAATCCGTTGCCGGGGTCCGGGTCGTGGCGGCGAACCGAATGGTGCGCCAGCGCCCGCGGTCGCGCGGGCCGGCGGCTGCCGCCAGACTGTTGCCATGACACTGGAGCGCGAGTCTTCGGAGAACTGGTGGCGCACGGCAGTGGTGTACCAGGTCTACATCCGCAGCTTCAGCGACCACGACGGCGACGGGCTGGGGGATGTCCGCGGCATCCACGATCGCCTGGACCACCTGGCCGCGCTGGGCGTGGACGCGCTCTGGATCAACCCCTGGTACCCCTCGCCGCAGGCCGATGCCGGGTACGACGTCGCGGACTACCGAGCCGTCGAGCCGGCCTACGGCACCCTGGAGCACGCCGAGAAGCTGATCGTCGCGGCACACGAGCGTGGGCTCCGGGTCGTGCTCGACATCGTCCCCAACCACACCTCCAGCGAGCACCGCTGGTTCCGGGCCGCACTGGCCGGTGATGCCGACGCCCGAGGGTGTTACCTCTTCCGGCCGGGGCGTGGAGCCGATGGCGAGGAGCCGCCCAATGACTGGGTCAGCGTCTTCGGTGGACCCGCCTGGACCAGGGTCACCGAGCCGGACGGAACCCCGGGGGACTGGTATCTGCACCTGTTCACCCCGGAGCAGCCGGATCTCGACTGGTCGAACCCAGCGGTGCGAGCAGAGTTCGAGGACGTGCTGCGGTTCTGGTTCGACCGGGACGTCGACGGCTTCCGCATCGACGTGGCGCACGCACTGACCAAGCAGCCCGACCTGCCCGACGCCGGGCCGGAGCTGGTCGACGAGCCGCTGGCTCCACACCCCGCGTGGGACCAGGACGACGTGCACGAGATCTACCGGGCCTGGCGCGAGGTCGCGGACTCCTACGACCCGCCCAAGGTGTTCGTCGCCGAGGCCTGGGTCACCTCCAACGACCGGCTCGCACGCTACGTGCGATCCGACGAGCTGCACAGCGCGTTCCAGTTCGACTTCCTGCTGGCGCCCTTCGACGCCGCCACGGTGAGGCAGGTGGTCGCCTCGGCGCTGGCCTCGGCCCACGAGGTGGGTGCCCCGGGCACCTGGGTCCTCTCCAACCACGACGTACCTCGCCACGTGACCAGGTATGCCCGCACCCAACGACCGGGCACCGCCGATCCCTCCCTGCTCAGCCAGACCTGGGGCGAGGAGCCGCCTGACGTGGAGCTGGGCCGGCGGCGGGCCCGCGCCGCGGTGCTCCTGACGCTCGCGCTGCCGGGATCGGCCTACCTCTACCAGGGTGAGGAGCTGGGCCTTGCAGAGGTGGAGGACATCCCCGACGACCGGCGCCAGGACCCGCTCTTCGAGCAGTCGGGCCGCCAGCGGATCGGCCGGGACGGCTGCCGGGTGCCGCTGCCCTGGGGTGGCGACCGGCCGCCGTACGGCTTCAGCCCGGGGGATGCCGACGCCGAGCCCTGGCTCCCTCAGCCCGAGGACTGGTCAGGGCTCACCGTCGCTGCCCAGGAGGGCCAGACCGGCTCGACCCTCGAGCTCTACCGGCGAGCGCTCGCGCTGCGCGCAGAGCACTGGGTGGGGGCGGGGGAGCTCGCCTGGCTGGAAGGGCCGGAGGGGGTCGTCGGGTTCCGCCGCGGCCGGCTGGAGTGCTGGCTCAACACCGGCGACCGGGCGGTGGAGCTGGCGATCCCGGCGACCTGCGAGGTCCTGCTGCGATCGGTCCCCGAGGAGACCACCCCGGAGCGTCTGCCCGGCGCCGGCGCGATGTGGCTGCTCCATGCCTGATGCCCGTTGGGTGGCTCCCGGACGGGTCAACCTGATCGGCGAGCACACCGACTACAACCAGGGGCTCGCGCTGCCCTTCGCGACGCCGCAGGCCTGTGTGGCCGAGGTTCGGCGCGGGCACGGTGGCCTGGTGGCCACCTCGGCCCAGCGCGGCGAGCAGGTGCGGGCCGACACGGTGGAACAGGTCCCTTCCCTGACGACATGGGCGCGCTACGTGCTGGGTCCCGCCTGGGTGTTGGCCTCCCGTGGCGTCGAGGTCCCGCCCCTGGAGGTGCGCGTCGACTCCGATGTCCCGCTCGGGGCCGGCCTGTCGTCCTCCGCCGCCGTGATCTGCTCAGTGTCCACGGCTCTGCTCGACCTGCTGGGCGTCGACCTCGATCCCGACGAGCTGCTCACCCTCACGCGGGAGGTCGAGAACGACGTCGTCGGTGCCCCGACCGGGGGACTGGACCAGATGGCGTCGCTGTGGTGCCGGCCAGGCCACGCGCTGCTCTGCGACTTCCGCGACCTGTCGACTCGCGACGTCGCGCTCGACGTGGCGGCGAGCGGACTCGCCCTCGTGGTGACCGACACCCGGGTGGAGCACCAGCACGCCGAGGGTGAGTACGCCGCGCGGCGAGACACCTGCGACCGAGCTGCGCAGACCCTGGGGGTCGAGTCGCTGCGTGAGATCGGCCTCGACCGGCTCGACTCGGCCCTCGCCTCGCTGGCCGAGCACGAGGCCAGGCGATGTGTTCGCCACGTTGTCACCGAGAACCAGCGCGTGTGCGATGTCGTCGCACTGCTCGAGGCGGGCCGCCCGGCCGATGTCGGGCAGCTGTTGTCGGCGTCGCACGACTCGCTTCGTGACGACTACCGCGTCACCGTCCCGGCCCTGGACCTCGCCCAGGCGACGCTGCTGGGCTCAGGGGCGTTGGGCGCCCGGATGACCGGGGGTGGATTCGGCGGGTGCGTGGTCGCCCTGCTGTCCGTCGACCTGGTGCCGACCGCCACCGAGGCGACTGCCTCGGCCTTCGCGGGGCGCGGGCTGGCCGCGCCACGAAGCTTCGTGGTGGAGCCCTCCGGCGGTGCTCACCGAGCGTCGCGGAAGGGACCGGGATGAGCGGGGCCCGGCTGGTGGGTGCCGAGCTGCGCGGGCGAGCGGTCGAGCGGCTGCAGGCGCTGGAAGGTGAGGCCTGGAGCGCACGCGCGGAGCTGGTGCAGGACGACCTGGTCTCCGCGCTCGCGCTGGCCTACCCCGAGGTCTCGGTCGAGGACTTCGCCTCCGAGCTGCTCGAGGACGCGCTGCGCTTCGCTGGGTCTCGTCCCGCGCCGTTGCGGTTGCTGGACCGCCGCCGAGAGGTCGATCCATGGTGGTTCCTGGCGCAGGGCCGGGTGGGCTACGTCTGCTACGCCGACCGTTTCGGCGGCACGCTCACCGGTGTGCACGACCGCCTCGACCACCTCGCCGAGCTGGGCGTCGGCTACCTCCACCTGATGCCGCTGCTGGCATCTCGTGACGGCGAGAACGACGGGGGTTACGCAGTCGTGGACTACGACGCGGTCGACCCGCGGCTCGGCTCGATGGCCGACCTGGAGGCACTCGCGGAGGAGCTGCACCGGCGAGACATCGCGCTGTGCATCGACCTGGTCCTGAACCACACCGCGCAGGAGCACCACTGGGCCCGGCTCGCGCTGGCGGGCGACCCGCACTACCGAGACTTCTACCGGTTCTTCCCCGACCGCTCGCTGCCCGACGCCTACGAACGCACCCTGCCCGAGGTGTTCCCCGACATGGCTCCGGGCAGCTTCACCTACCTGGAGCAGACCGGAGAGTGGGTCTGGACGACCTTCCACGAGTTCCAGTGGGACCTCGACTGGTCCAACCCCGAGGTGTTCCGCGCGATGCTGGGGGTGGTCCTCACGCTGGGCAACCGTGGGGTGGACGTGCTCAGACTCGATGCGGCGCCCTTCCTGGGCAAACGGATGGGGACCGACTGCCAGAACCAGCCTGAGGCGCACGCGATCCTGCAGGCGCTGCGGGCACTGACGCGGGTGGCGATGCCGGGCCTGGTGCTCAAGGCCGAGGCGATCGTCGGCCCGGACCAGCTGTTGCCCTACCTCGGCGCGCACGAGCGCTACCGCCCCGAGTGCGACCTCACCTACGACAACCAGCTGATGGTGATGCTCTGGTCCTCCCTGGCCACCCGCGACACCCGGTTGGCCGGGCACGCCCTCGGCCGGCGCGGGCAAACCCCGCCCGGCACCGGGTGGATCAGCTACGTCCGCTGTCACGACGACATCGGGTGGGCGGTCAGCGACGAGGACGCGTGGGCGCTCGGGCTCGACCCCGCAGCACACCGTCGGTTCCTCGCCGGGTTCTACGCCGGTGAGCATCCGGGCAGCTTCTCCCGAGGGGTGGACTTCCAGGTCGACCCGCGCGACGGCAGTCGGCGTACCAGCGGGATGACGGCCTCGCTGTGCGGTCTGGAGTCGGCGCTGGAGTCCGGGGACCAGGCGCAGGTCGAGGCGGCGGTCCGCCGGATCAACCTGCTCTACTCGGTTGCCTACTCCTACGGCGGGCTGCCGCTGATCTACATGGGTGACGAGCTCGCGATGCTCAACGACCCCGACTGGGCCGCCGACCCGGCCCACGCCGAGGACAACAGGTGGATCCACCGGCCCCGCATGGACTGGGACCGCGCGCGGCAGAAGGCCGACGCGAGGACACCGGCCGGCCAGGTCTTCTCGTCCCTGGTGGCGCTCGGCCGAGCGAGGAGCTCCACGGCGTCGCTGCGCGCCGACGCCCGGACCCGCTTGCTCGACGGGCCCAACCAGCACCTGCTGGCCTACGTCAGGCATCACCCCAGAGCAGCCCCGGTGCTGTGCGTGGCGTGCTTCAGCGACGACGCACAGCCGGTGGAGGCATGGATGTTCGAGGCGGCCGGCATCGCCCGACCCGAGGTGCTCCACGCATCCGCAGAGGTCGCCGACCCGCGGTTGCTCCCGCCCTGGACCTTCGCCTGGACCACGCAGGCGCCGTCAGGCGGGTTCGGACTCGCTGGCGCGTGAGACCGAACGACAGATCGCCTCCACGAAGGTCGGCACCAGGGCCATCGGCAGGTCGTGACCCATGCCGGGCACGAGCATCAGGTCGGCCCCCGGCACGGCCCGGGCCGTGGCCTTGCCACCACTGAGGTGCACCATCCGGTCGCGGGCGCCGTGGACGACCGTCGCCGGCAGCCGCAGCTGTCGCAGCCGTGGGGTGCGGTCGGGGGCGGTCAAGATCGCCATCATCTGGCGCAGCACACCCGAGAGGCTGATGCCGCGGTCCCAGGTGTCTGCTGCGCGCTCGCGCGAGGCGTCGAGCTCGTCGTGGTAGGCCGGGGAACCCGTGAGCCGCCAGAACTTCGCGGAGTTCTCGGCGTAGGCCTCGCGGGTGCGAGCTCCCCTGCCGAGCACGTGCGGCAGGAGCCGGGGGTCCTGCCAGCCGGCGCGGCGACTGCCGGTGCTCGACATGATCGAGGTCAACGAGCGCACCCGGTCCGGGTGCTCGATGGCCAGGGTCTGGGCGATCATCCCGCCCATGGAGACGCCCACGACGTGAGCCGCGTCCGCGCCGACGGCATCCATCACGACCAGGGCGTCGCCGGCCATGTCGCTCAGCGAGTACGCCGCTGCCACGGGGGCGCGGAAGAAGGCCTTGACCAGGTCGGCGCGACCCAGGCGGGCGGCGTCGATGCGGTCGGAGCGACCGCAGTCACGGTTGTCGTAGCGGATGACGAAGAAGCCTTCGCTCGCCAGGTAGCGACACATGTCCTCGGGCCACCAGATCATCGGTCCGCCGAGACCCATGATCATCAGCAGCGGGCGGTCGCCGGGGTCGCCGAAGGTCTGGTAGCACAGCCGGGGGTCGCTGTCGGTGAAGCGCTCCTCCGAGGCGCTCACCGCATCCAGGACCTCACGCGCGGGCAGGCTTCGCTCGGTGTGGGGAGCCGTCATGGAGGCACACTATTGCCCGGTCGGGACGTCCCGCTCGCGGGTGCCCGGTCGCAGGTGCCGCTCGCCTCCTGGTCGGGTCGTGGCCGCTGCCGATCGGTCGGCATCCACGGTTTCGGACGATATGAGGGGTAAAGTTGGCCAGGTGACCAAGAACTCTCCGGTGGCGGACTTCCTGGTCCCGGACGGCTTCAGCGGTCCTCGGGGACTGCGGGCGCTGGGGCGGGAGGCGAGCGTCGTCACCGAGGCGATCGCCTACCAGCAGCGCGCTGCACGCGAGGCGGCGCGAGCGCGACAGCGCGCCTACGCCCTCAGACGCGACCACGGTCAGCAGGGTGACCCGGTGATGCTTGTGCCGGGCTTCATGGCCGGCGACTGGACGCTCGCCCTGATGGCGCGCCACCTGCGCCATCTCGGGTTCCGCACCTATCGCTCCGGCATCCGGGCCAACATCGGGTGCCTCGACGAGGGCACCGGGGCGCTCGAAGGACGCCTGGAGCACATCGCAGCGCGCCGGGAGCGGAAGGTGACCATCGTCGGACACAGCCTGGGTGGCATGATGGCCCGCGGTCTGGCGGCGCGTCGCCCCGACCTGGTCGCCGGCATCGTCACCATGGGGAGCCCGATCCTCGCGCCCGGTGCCGCGCACACCAGCCTGCTGGCGATGGTGGCCACCCTGAAGCGGCTCGAACGACTCGGCCTGAGCGTCATGGGTGCCGACTGCACCGAGGGCGGCTGCGCCCTGCGGATGTGGGACGAGTCCAGGATCGAGCTGCCCGAGGACTTCCCGTTCACCGCGATCTACTCCCGGCGCGACGGCATCGCCGACTGGCGTGCGTGCATCGACCCTGCCGGTCAGGCTCGCGAGGTCCGCACCAGTCACACCGGGATGGCGTTCGACCCCGCGGTGCTCGACATCGTCGTGGAAGCGCTGACCGCGATCCACGACCGGCCCTTGGAGCGCCGGGTCGTCGGAGACCTCCTCGACCGGGAACGCCGCGCCGGCTGAGCCGTCGCGCTCCCCTGCTGGTCGACGGGCCGCAACACGATCGGGTACATCACCACGCGGCTGGCCTATGTCGCTCCGCTGAATCGGAGACTCAAGGCCACTCGGGGGGCAGCTCGTCTCGCCACGGGGGGTCCGCGCCGGGGCGGCTCACGGTGATGGCCGCTGCCGTGTGCGCAGCCGAGACCTGCCGCTCCAGGTCCTCGGTGCTGGGATTCCACCCGGCAGGATCGGCCTCCCGGTCGGCCAGGGTGACGGCGATGAGAGCGGCCATGAACGAGTCACCGGCTCCGACTGTGTCGGCCACCGGCTGCCCGACACGGGCGGGATCGACCGGGACGTTCACCTCGCCCTCGCCGGTGAGGGCCAGGGTGGCGCCGTCACCGGACGTCACCACGACCACGCCGGGCCCGCAGCGCAGCAGATCCCCGGCGACCTCGCGGGAGGTCCTGTCGGGTTGCAGGAAGCCGGCGTCCTCCTCGCTGAGCCGCACCAGGTCGGCCAGCTCTGCGTGGCCACGGACCGTCGCCCAGGCCTCCTCGGCGTCGGGGGTGATCGCGGGCCGCACGTTGGGGTCGTAGCTGACCGGCAGCCCCCGCTCGCGCGTCCGGCGTGCCAGCGCGAGGACCGAGTCGGCTCCGGGTGGGATCATCGCTCCGAGTGAGCCGAAGTGCAGCCCGGTGGCCTCCGCAGGCAGCTCGGTGGCCGGCAGGTCCCAGCTGATGGCGAACTCGTACCCCGCGTCGCCGGCGGCCGTGAGCCGTGCGGCCGCGACGCCGGTGCGCTCGCTGAGGTGCCCTCCGAGAAGGGTGACCGCGCTCTGCGCGAGGTGTGCGCGCACCAGGTCGCCGTCCTCATCGGGCCCGAGGCAGGTCAGCAGACCGGTGGGGAGCCCCAGTCTCGCCAGGCCCACCGCGACGTTCATCGGCGAGCCACCGGGCGCGCGCGTGGTCGCCCCCTCGGGAGAGACCACGACGTCGACCAGGGACTCCCCGGCCACGACGATCATCGCGAGACCACGGCGCAGGCCTCAGTGCTCGAAGTCGATCGAGGCGTAGGACTTGAGCTTGACCAGCTGGTGCTCGGAGATGATCGAGCGGATCGTCCCGCTGCGCCCACGCATCACCAGCGAGTGGGTGCTGGCACCTCCTCCGCCGCCGTAGCGCACCCCCTGGAGCAGCTCACCGTCGGTGATCCCGGTGGCCACGAAGAAGCAGTCCTCGGCGGTGACCAGGTCGTCGGTGGTCAGGACGTGGTCCGGGTCGAGCACCAGCCCTGCGTCGAGCGCCCGCTGGCGCTCTTCGTCGTCCTGGGGCCACAACCGGGCCTGGATGACTCCGTCGAGACACTTCAAGGCACACGCGGCGATGATCCCCTCGGGGGTGCCGCCGACGCCGAGCAACAGATCCACTCCGGTGCCGGCGCGCGCGGTCATGATCGCCCCGGCGACGTCGCCGTCGCTGATGAACTTGATGCGTGCTCCGGTGGCGCGGATGTCCTCGACCAGCTGCTGGTGACGTGGGCGGTCGAGCAGGACGACCGTGACGTCCTCGACCGCGGCCTTCTTGGCCTTGGCCACTGCCTGGATGTTCGCCTTGACCGGCTTGCGGATGTCGACGGTGTCTCGCGCTTCCGGTCCGGTCACCAGCTTCTCCATGTAAAAGACAGCTGACGGGTCGTACATCGAGCCCCGTGGCGCCACCGCCATCACGGAGACCGCGTTGTTCATGCCCTTCGCCGTCAGGGTGGTCCCGTCGATGGGGTCCACGGCGACGTCACACTCCGGACCGGATCCGTCCCCGACGTCCTCGCCGTTGTAGAGCATCGGGGCGTTGTCCTTCTCGCCCTCACCGATGACGACCACGCCGCGCATCCCCACGGTCGAGATCAGGGTGCGCATGGCGTTCACAGCGACGCCGTCGGCACCGTTCTTGTCGCCCTTGCCCACCCATCGGGCCGCAGCCATCGCCCCGGCCTCGGTGACCCGGACCAGCTCCAGGGCCAGGTTGCGATCGGGGGCGGTGGGGGCGGTGGTCAGGAAAGGAGAGGGCGTGTCCGACATGGCGTCAGACTAGCGGACCGGTCCGATCTGGTCCGTTGTGGAGAATGGGTCTGTGAGCGACGCGCATGACACCAGGAACCAACCCGGCCGCTACCAGCGTTCCTTCTCCGGGATGGTGGGCGCGATGCTGCTCCTCGTGCTCATCGTCGCGGGTTATGCCCTCCTCCGCGACCTCAATCGTTCCGACCCCGCCGACCCCGTCGAGCCGGTGGACTGGCGCTCGACAGCGGCCTACGCCCGTGACGAGGCCGGCTTCGAGGTGCTGGCACCGCAGCGGCTGCCGCAGGGTTGGATCGCCACCAGCGTCCGGTTCGGTCGCGGGGACCAGGAGTCGTGGCACCTGGGGGTGCTCACCGACCAGCGGCGCTACATCGGCCTCGAGCAGAGCGAGGACTCCGCGGGGACGATGGTGGAGACGTTCGTCGACGAGGAGGCCGAGGCCGACGGTGAGGTGAGCGTGGCCGGCCAGACGTGGCAGGTGTGGCGCGACGAGGAGGACACCGCGCTGGTGAGGGAGTCCGGCGACATCACCACCCTGGTGGTGGGCACGGTGGGGCGGGAGCAGCTCGAGGACTACGTCGAGCTCCTGGTGTGAGCCCGGATCCAGGCTGAGCAGCAGCTCTGTCCCGAGGTGGCCTACGGATCGGTCGGTTCGGAGGAGGCGGCCAGGACCTCGTCGAGACGCTGCCGAGCCCCCTCGAGCCAGGTCTGGCAGACCTGGGCCAGCCGTTCGCCGCGCTCCCAGAGCGCGAGCGTCTCCTCCAGCGTGAGCCCGCCCTGCTCCAGGCTCTGCACCACCTCGACCAGCTCCTCGCGGGCCTCCTCGTAGCCGAGCTCCTCAGTCATCTGACCTCTCCTCGTCGGTGTCGTGGGGCCCCGGGGTGGCGTCGACGACGTCGAGGTCGACGCGCCCGTCCAGCAGGCGCGCGCTCAGCCGGTCACCAGGGGTCAGGGTGGCGGCGTCGGTCACGACTGCGCCGTCGGGGGTCTGAAGCACGGAGTAGCCACGACGCAGGGTCTCTCGCGGGGAGAGAGAACGCACCCGGGCGCGCGTGGCGACCAGCTCGTCCTCGGCGCGATCCAGCCGGTGTCGCAGCAGCAGTCGGGCTCGGCCGCGCAGCTCGGTCAGCTCGGTGTGCCGCGCGGCCACGTGGTTGCGGGGGTCGGCCATGCTGGGCCGCTCGCGCACGGCCGCCAACCTGGCCTGCTCGTGGCTCAGCCACGTGGACACGGTGCGTCGGCCCCGGTCGCGCCACTGGTGCACCCGGGCCAGCTCCTCGGCCATGTCGGGCACGACCATCTTGGTGGCATCGGTCGGAGTCGAGGCGCGGGCGTCGGCGACCAGGTCCAGCAGCGGTGAGTCCGGCTCGTGGCCGATCGCTGAGACCACCGGAGTGCTGGCCTGTGCCACGGCCCGGACCAGTGCCTCGTCGGAGAACGGCAGCAGGTCCTCCAGCGAACCCCCGCCCCGGGCCACGACGATGACCTCCACCGACTCTCGCCGGTCGAGGCGGCCCAGGGCCTCGATCACCTCGCGGACACAGTTCACGCCTTGCATCACGGCGTACTCCACCGAGATGTCGACCCCCGGCCAGCGCCGGCGTGCGTTGTCGATGACGTCGCGCTCGGCGGCGGAGTCACGCGCAGTGACCAGGCCCACCTGGCGTGGCAGGAACGGAAGTCGACGCTTGAGCTCGCGGGCGAAGAGCCCCTCGGCCGCCAGCAGCTGCCGGCGACGCTCGAGCCGGGCGAGCAGCTCCCCGAGGCCGACCATGCGGATCTCGTCGGCCACCAGGCTCAACGTGCCGCGGTTGGAGTAGTACCTCGGTCGACCGTGAACCACGACCCCGGCGCCGTCGACGATCGGCGGGTCGGTGCTGTCGAGCACCTGGCGAGGACACGTCACCGTCATCGAGATGTCACCCAGTGGGTCGCGCAGCGTGAGGTAGGCCCAGCCGGAACGCCGGTTGATCTGAGCCAGCTGACCCTCGACCCACACCGCTCCCAGCCGGTCGATCCACCCCGCGAGCAGCGTGGCGATCTGCCGCACGGGCACGGGCTGGGTCGGACTGGTCTGTAACGCCACGAGGCGCACCTTAGTCGCGAGCACCTACGATTGAGTCCATGAGCACCACGAACCTGGGGATACCGCCTGTGCTGGACGGCGAGGCGGCCGAGCGAGCACTGCTGCTGGCCGCGCCGCGTGGCTACTGCGCCGGGGTCGACCGCGCGGTGATCACCGTGGAGAAGGCGCTGGACCTGTACGGCGCGCCGGTCTACGTGCGCAAGCAGATCGTCCACAACAAGCACGTGGTTTCCGACCTCGAGCAGCGAGGAGCGGTCTTCGTCGAGGAGCTGGGCGAGGTGCCCGAAGGTGCCACCGTGGTCTTCTCGGCCCATGGCGTCTCCCCCGCTGTGCACGAGCAGGCCGCGGAGCGGCAGCTGAAGACGATCGACGCGACCTGTCCCCTGGTGACGAAGGTGCACCACGAGGCGCGACGTTTCGCCACCGATGACTACGACATCTTGCTGATCGGCCACGAGGGCCACGAGGAGGTCGAGGGCACCGCGGGGGAGGCGCCCAGCCACATCCAGCTGGTACAGAGCGCGGCCGACGTGGCCGGCATCGAGGTCCGCGACCCCGAGAAGGTCGCCTGGCTCTCCCAGACCACGCTGTCGGTGGACGAGACGATGGAGGTCGTCTCCGCGATCCGCGAACGGTTCCCCGCGCTGCTCGACCCGCCGTCGGACGACATCTGCTACGCCACGCAGAACCGGCAGATGGCGATCAAGGAGATCTCACGCGACGCCGACCTGGTGATCGTGGTGGGCTCGGGCAACTCCTCCAACTCGGTGCGCCTGGTCGAGGTCGCCCTGGAGGCGGGCGCCAAGGCAGCCCACCGGGTCGACGACGCGACGGAGATCGACGAGGCCTGGCTCGAGGGGGTCGAGACCGTGAGCGTGACCTCGGGCGCGTCGGTGCCCGAGGCACTCGTGGAGGGTGTCCTCAGCTTCCTCAACGAGCGCGGCTACCCGGCTGCGCGTGCCGTGCACACCGCCGAGGAGTCGCTGATCTTCGCCCTGCCGCCCGAGCTGCGCCGTGACCTGCGCGCAGCCGAGAAGGCTCGCTGAGCCGCCGCCTCAGGTCCCCGCCTGCTGGCCGAGCCGCCTGTGCCGCTTCCTGCGGCCGCGGAAGGTGACACGGGTGCCGTTCGCGTACTGCGCGATCTTGCGGGCCCGCGGGTGTTCGGCGAGCAGCCGGCTCCAGTCGGTGCGGTGCTCGACCTCGTAGCCCGCCACGTCGAGCATCAGCACCACGGCCGCCTCCGAGGGGACGGAGCTGAGGACCCGCCGGCTCATCGCGTAGCGGTCGCGCACGGCCTTCGCCTGGTGGCCGGTGCCCTCAGCGCGGAACTCGACGAGAGGGCGGTCGACGCCCTGCAGGACCCGGGTGTCGATGATGACGTGTTTCGCCCTCGTGCTCCTGATGCCCTTGAACAGCTCGGCGTACCGGCTCGTGTGGTAGAGGAACCCGAGGCACATCACGACGTCGGCCCGCACGTCGTCCTCGAGAAGCTTCTCGTGCACGTCGCCCTGGATGAAGCGGTAGGCCTCCTGTGGGACACCCTTGGCGACGAACGTCTCGGTGGCGTTGTCGATGAGCTCCTGGCGACCCTCGATGCCGGTCACGTGGGTCGCGCCCGCGTCGTACGCCGCGTAGGCCCAACGGCCATCGTGGCTCGCGATGTCGATGACCCGGCTCCCGTGCAGCACGTCCGCGTTCTCCTGGATGATGCCGAGATGACGCATGTTGAGCCTGTCTCGTGAGGCAGCGGTCCCGCTGGTCTCCAAGAATTCCGGGTGGTCGTCGAAGAACATGGCGGGTGGTCCCCCCTGGGGTCGTCCGATGCGTCGAGCGCAGGTGCGCACGATGTGCTGCCAGTTGCGCAGGTACGCACTGTGCCCACTGCGGCTCCTAACGTAAACGGTGTTCTCGTCCTCGTGCGCAGCGACGCACCCCAGTTCTGACTACCGGTGGTCACGCGGAAGGCGAGGACTTCCCACCGTGCCGGCCGTTGATCAGCAGGTACTTGTGGTGGACGCGGAGGTCGGGCTTGCCGTCCCCGTTGCGGTCGAATCGGCTGTCCCACAGGCTGATGCGTCCGCTGCGGCGGGCGTGGTTGGTCCGTTAGAGCCGCAGCTCACGCGAGGCCCGCCGTCGACGATCGAGGCGACGTGCCCGCTGGTCACCACGGTGCACCACGAGGCGCGACGGTTCGCCGGCGAGGACCACGACATCTTGGTGGTCGGTCACGAGGGACCTGCGCGCGGCCGCCACGCCCGGCGCCTGAGGAGCCGAGAGCCGGACCGGGATGTCGACGACCTACAGCGTGGCATCGACCGGGGTCGCCTGGCGACGCCCGCGGAGCTTGCGCCGCCGACGAGCCCGGAAGGTGACCCGCTGACCCGCGGCGTACTGCGGGACGTTGGCAGCGCCGGGGTGCTCGGAGATCAGGCGTTCCCAGTCGGTGCGGTGGTCGACCTCGTAGCCGGCAGCGTCCAGCATCAGCACCACGGCATCCTCTGACGGCGTGGCACTGAGGACTCGGCGACCCATCGCGAATCGGTCACGCACCGCGAGGGCCTGGTTGCCGGTGCCCTCGGTCTGGAACTGCACCAAGGGTCCCTTGGTGTCGGGGAGCACCCGGGTGTCGATGATGACGTGCTCGGCCTTCGTGCGACGGATGCCCTTGAAGAGCTCGACGTACCGGGCGGTGTGGTAGAGGAAGCCGAGGCACATCACCACGTCGGCCTCGACCCCCGGCTTGAGCAGCTTGACGTGGACATCGCCTCGCATGAACGTGAAGGCGTCCTCGGGCACGCCCTTCGCGCGAAACGTCCGGCGGGCGTTCTGGACGAGCTCGCGGCGGCCCTCGATCCCGGTCACATGAGCGGCTCCGGCATCGAGTGCCGCGTAGCTCCACCGCCCGTCGTGGCTGGCGATGTCCACCACCCGCCGGCCCTGCAGGACGGCTTGGTTCTCGTTGATGATCGCCTGGTGGCGCAGGTTGAGCCGGTCGAGGGTCGCGGCGGTCTCACTGGTCTCAAGGAACTCGGGATGGTCGTCGAAGAACAACGGTGTCCCTCCCCTGTCAGCCGATCCGGCGAGCGCTGGTGTTGATGATGTGCTGGAAGTTGTTGACGTAGGCCCCGTGGGCACCCCTGCTGTTGACCGTAACGGTGTTCTCGTCGCTGGTGCGCAGCGACGCGCCCCAGTTCTGGCTGCCGGTCGTGACCTGCCACGCGGAGTTGTCGGACCCGATGTGGCCACTGATCAGCAGGTACTTGTGGTGGACCCGCAGATCGGGCTTGCCGTCACCGTTGCGGTCGTACCTGCTGTCCCACAGGTTGATCCGACCGCTCCGGCGCGCGGCGTTGGTGAGGTAGAGGCGCAGCTCGCGCGACGGGGCGCCGTAGACGATGTTGAGCTGGCACCCGTTGCCCGCGAGCCCCACGAGCTTCTTGGCGATGGCCTTGCCCCACTTGCGGTTCCAGCGGAACATCGAGACCCGCAGGACCGTGCGCCCGCCGATGCCGGCCCCGCCCGAGGCGCCGCGGCAGCTGACCCGGTTGAGGTCCTGGATGATCGGGTGCGTGCCGGTGCGCTTGGGGTAGTAGCGGGTGAGCGCGCCGCCCTCGCGGAACTGCAGGAAGCGGTCACCGTCGTTGGGGGTGTCCTGCGCCATCTCGGCCATCACCCGCTCCGCGCCCTGGTAGAGCTGCGGCACGCCCTTGAGCACGTACATGTCGTTCCAGCCCTTGACCGCGCCACCCGCATTGGGGTTGGAGGAGCTGGTCATGACCACGTTGTGGGCCGAGCCGCTCTGGCTGAAGGCGTAGAGCTTGGTGTGGTTGTAGCCGTTGGCACCCCGGCAGGCCTGCTTGCAGAAGACGACGAAGCTCTGGTCGGCGCCCCACTTGGCCGGGGCCGGTCCGCCGGCGTTGTCCCGGTTGAACTTGCTCGCCAGACGTCGGGTCTTGCCGTTGCGGGCGTACTTGCCGTCGAGGACCATCTGCACGTGCGCGCCTCGGCGGTGGGCGCCGACCAGCGCGTCGTAGGTGCCGCCGTTGTCGAACAAGTAGGCCGACATCAGCACGGTCGACCCGCGCGGCGCGTTGCGGATCGCCGCGTTCAGGGTGTTGACGATCTTGAACTTCGCCGCCCGGTTGCCCTTGGGGTTGTTGAAGACCGGGCCACCAGGTGGCGCGTACGCCGACGCCGCCGGCGCAGTGATGACCGAGGCGACCAGGAACAGCAGGAGGGCAGGAAGAACAAGTGCGCGTTTCATGATGCCGGCCCTCCGAGGGTGGTGGTGCGGCGAGGAAAGTCAGATGACGATCGGTGCAGAAGGTATCAATCTGTCGCGAGCGAGTCGACCTGAACCGCGCAAACTCGACGTTCGGCCGCCACTACTGCGCCGAACGGCCGAGTGAGGCCGCGGCCATCGACGGCTCCTGGGGCGGTGTGCCGTCCGCGGAGGTCGTGCTCTGCCGGGGCGTGCGCTGGACCTTGATCCGCCCCTGGTTGCGCAGAGCGACCTGCCGCAGCGCCAGGACCGTCAGCACCAGCGCGTAGGCCACCGCGAGCGCCTGGGCGTGGTGGGCCAGACCCGAGACGGTGGCCTGCACGAGGTGATCGTCCGCACCGGCGATGACGGCGCGGTCGACGACGGCCAGCAGCGTGACGGTGCCGATCAGCGCCAGCGGCGGCAGCACGCCGACGGTGAAGAAGTCTCGCGGCCGGACCAGGAGAGCGGCACCGAGGCAGGCCAGGACGAAGGCGACGTCGAAGAACAGCCCCAGGCGCGACCCGAAGATCTCGGTGAGCAGGATCGCCACGAGCAGCACGGAGGCCACGCCGCCGACCACGATCGGGCCGGGCTGGCGCCCTTCCTCCCACAGCGTGCGTTGTGCCACACGGCCAAGTTACGCAGACTCAGGCGCTCTGCGTGTCTGCCACGCCGGGGCCGGCGGGCCGAGAGCCGAGCTCGGCCAGGTCCTGCACCGAGGGGGTCCGGGGCTCCAGCTCGACCTGGGTGGGAGAGGCCAGCGGCTCGCTGACCACGCCGAGCTCGGAGAACCTGCGCGCCGAGACCATGACCCTGCCCTCCAGACTGCCGATGGCGCTGTTGTACGAGGTCACGGCGCCGGCGAGGGAGCGACCGACCTTGTCCAGGTGGCCGGCCATGGTGCCCAGCCGCTCGTGCAGCTCGCGGCCCAGCCGATGGATCTCGCGAGCCTGGTCGTTGACCGCCTGCTCGGTCCACCCGTGGGCCACGGTGCGCAGCAGCGCGATCAAGGTGGTGGGGCTGGCGGGCACCACGTGGCGCTCGGCGGCGTACTCCAGCAGCGTCGGGTCGGACTCCAGGGCGGCCGAGAGGAACGACTCACCGGGGACGAACATCACCACGAACTCCGGGGTGCCGCTCAGCGCGCGCCAGTAGGCCTTGGAAGCCAGCGCGTCCACGTGGTGACGCAGGTGGCGAGCATGTCGGGCCAAGTGGGCTGCTCGCTCGTCCTCGTCACCCTCGGGGCACTCCACGGCGTCCAGGAACCCTTCCAGAGGCACCTTGGCGTCGACCACCACGTGACGTCCGCCGGCGAGGCGGACGATCAGATCCGGACGCTGCCGGACATCTCCGGTGGTCGTGGTCACCTGCTCGGAGAAGTCGCAGCGGTCCACCAGGCCGGCGAGCTCCACGGCGCGCCGCAGGTGCAGCTCGCCCCACCGTCCGCGGACCTGCGGGCGGCGCAGCGCCGTGGCCAGCGAGGAGGTCTCACGGCGCAGCCCCTCGGCCGAGTCGCGCACGTCCCGCACCTGTTGGGTCAGCTGCGCCTCCCAGGCGACGCGGGAGCTGTCGAGGGCGTGGACCCGCTCGTGGAGCCGGTCGAGGCTGTCGCGCACCACCGCCTGGTCGGCAGCGCGCGTCTCGAGCTCGCCTCCTGGTGAGGCGGTGCGGCGAGCGTGCAGCACCCCGTAGGCCCACCCCAGGGCGAGACCGAGCAGCAGACCGAGCAGCAGCAGCGAGATGCCGGTGATGGTGTCCATGTCGCAGAGCCTGGCACCAGGCTCCGACAGATCCGGGGACCTGAGGGTTCAGTCGGTCAGGTCCACCACGACGGGTGCGTGGTCGCTGGCTCCCTTCCCGGCGCGCTCCTCCCGGTCGATGAAGGCGCCCGTGACGCGCTCGGCGAGGGCGGACGAGCCCAGCACGAAGTCGATCCGCATGCCGCGGTTCCGCTCGAAGCGCTGCCGGTAGTAGTCCCAGTAGGTGTAGACCTCCGGGCCCGGGGCATGGGGTCGCACGACGTCGGCGTACCCCTCCTCGAGGATCGCCTGGAAGGCTGCCCGCTCGGCGGGGGTCACGTGGGTGCTGGTCGCGAACCGGGTGATGTCGAAGACGTCGTCGTCCTGGGGGGCGATGTTCCAGTCGCCGACCAGTGCCGTGGGTCGGTCGGGGTGCTCGGTGCGCCAGGCCACGGCTGCCTGGCGCAGCGCCTCGAGCCAGCGCAGCTTGTAGTCCAGGTGCGGGTCGCCGATCGCGCGGCCGTTGGGGACGTAGAGCGACCAGACCCTCACGCCGCCGCAGGTCGCCCCGATCGCACGCGCCTCGGCCGCGGGGGGATCGCCGTACTCGGGCATACCGGGGAAGCTGACTGTGACGTCGTCGATGCCGACGCGGGAGACGATGGCGACGCCGTTCCACTGGTTGACCCCGTGCGCTGCGACCTCGTAGCCCATCGCGGTCAGGCCCATGGTCGGCCACTGGTCGTCGCGCGCCTTGGTCTCCTGCAACGCGAGCACGTCGATCTGATGGCGCTCGAGCAGAGCCTCGACCCGGTCGATGCGGGAGCGGACGGAGTTCACGTTCCAGGTCGCCAGTCGCACCTGCGGAGGGTAACTGGCGCTCCGGGTTCGCGAGGGAGGCAGATCGGGCATGGTCACTGGCATGACCAAGAGGGACGAGAGACGACGCACGCAGATCATCGACACCTTGGGTGAGGCCTTCGAGCTGCTGATGAAGGCCGACCCGGCCGCCTTCCGCGTGAAGTACCGCAAGATGGCCGCCGATCCCTTCGCCTTCTATCGCGGCACCGCCTGCCTGTTCTACGCCGACCTCACCGGCGTGACCGGCAAGAAGTGGGCCGGCGAGGAGTTCGTCGACGAGCGCACCTCGCAGATCTGGATCCACGGGGACCTGCACGTGGAGAACTTCGGCACCTACCTGAACTCCGACGGCCGACTGGTCTTCGACGTCAACGACTTCGACGAGGCCTACGTCGGTCACTACGTGTGGGACCTGAAGCGCTTCGCCGCCAGCCTCGCGCTGATGGGGTGGACCAAGGCACTCCCCGAGGCGGACGTGCGGGGGCTGATCTCCCGCTACCTGCGTGCCTACCTGCTCCAGGTCAACGACTACATCGACTCGGTCGACGACGACTACGCCCTGCGGTTGGACAACACCGAGGGTCCGGTGCGGGCGATCCTGCAACAGGCCCGGGAGAAGACCCGCGCGGGCATGCTCGACGCCATGACGTCGACGGAGACCGGGGAACGTCGGTTCGTCGAGGGCGGCATGATGCGCCGCCTGCCCAAGACCGAGCGGCGCAAGGTCGACAAGGCCTTCGAGCGCTACCTCGAGACGATCCCGCAGGACAAGCGGATCGACCGGTCGTTGTTCTACGAGGTCCGCGACGTGGTGGGTGTCAGCGGGTTCGGGATCGGCTCGGCAGGCCTCCCGGCGTACAACCTGCTCATCGAGGGGTTCAGCGAGTCCCAGGACAACGACGTCGTCCTCTCGATGAAGCAGGCGAACACCCCGGCCGTCAGCCGCTTCGTCGATCGGCGGAAGGTGGAGCGCTACTTCGACAACGAGGGACATCGCACCGTGGTCAGCCAACGAGCGCTGCAGTCGCACACCGACCCCAACCTCGGCTTCACCACCATCGACGGCGAGGGCTATGTCGTCGCCGAGCTGTCGCCGTACGAGATCGACCTGGAGTGGGACGACCTGTTCGAACCGGTCGAGATCGCTCCCGTGGTCGATGCGTTGGGACGTGCGACCGCGAAGGTGCACTGCGCCTCCGACGAGGACAGCGACCAGTCGCTCGTGCAGTTCCAGGTCGAGGACGCGGTGGCGGAGGTGCTCAAGGGACGACGCAACGCGTTCGTCGACGCGGTGGTGGACTTCGGGATCGACTACGCCCAGACCGTGCGTCGTGACCACGCACTCTTCGTCGACGCCTTCCGCTCCGGCGACATCGGGATCGACGCGATCTAGGTCCTGACCGCGCTCGACCGATCGGCGGCGAACGACGCGTCTCGCGCCGGATCTGCGGCGTGCTCCGCCGATTGGTTGAGCGGACTCCAGGCGCCGTAGACTGCCCGCCCGTGGCACTCACCATCGGCATCGTCGGCCTGCCCAACGCCGGCAAGTCCACCCTCTTCAACGCGCTGACCCGCAACGACGTGCTCGCGGCGAACTACCCGTTCGCGACGATCGAGCCCAATGTCGGTGTCGTCGGCGTCCCCGAGCCGCGTCTGGCGACGCTCGCCGAGATCTTCTCCTCGGCCCGCGTGCTGCCCGCGACCGTGGAGTTCGTCGACATCGCGGGCATCGTCAAGGGCGCCTCCGAGGGGGAGGGTCTCGGCAACAAGTTCCTGGCCCACATCCGCGAGTCCGCCGCGATCTGCCAGGTCACCCGGGTCTTCCGTGACGACGACGTCACCCACGTCGACGGGGAGGTCAACCCCGCGTCCGACATCGGCACCATCCAGACCGAGATGATCCTGGCCGACCTCCAGACCGTGGAGAAGGCGCTGCCGAGGCTGGAGAAGGAGGCGCGGATCAAGAAGGAGCTCGCGCCCAAGCTCGCAGCGACGCAGGAGGTCAAGGACGCGCTGGAGGCGGGCACCCCGGTCATCGCGACCTCGGTCGACCGCGACCTGATCCGCGAGCTCTCGCTGCTCACCGCCAAGCCCTATCTCTACGTCTTCAACTGCGACTCCGACGAGCTCGCCGACGAGTCCCTCAAGCAGGAGATGCGCGAGCTGGTCGCGCCCGCCGAGGCGATCTTCCTGGACGCGAAGCTCGAGGCCGAGCTGGTCGAGCTCGACGACGAGGACGAGGCGCGCGAGATGCTCAGCGAGATGGGGGTCGACGAACCCGGACTCGACGTCCTGGCCCGCGTCGGCTTCGACACCCTCGGCCTGCAGACCTACCTGACAGCCGGCCCCAAGGAGTCCCGCGCCTGGACGATCCGCAAGGGCGCCAAGGCACCTGAGGCGGCCGGGGTGATCCACACCGACTTCGAGAAGGGCTTCATCAAGGCGGAGGTGGTCTCCTTCGACGACCTCGTCGCCGCCGGCTCGATGCTCAAGGCCAAGGAGGTCGGCAAGGTCCGCATCGAGGGCAAGGAGTACGTGATGCAGGACGGCGACGTGGTGGAGTTCCGCTTCAACGTCTGAATCGGTGCGTTTGCGCAGGTCAGAGGGGGTGTGGACTCTCCCAGAGCGCGCTGAGGGCAAGGACTTCAGCAGCATGGGCTCGATCAGGACAACTCGCCTGCCGCTAGCTAGCCGTCCGCAGACTGTCCGCCCGTGTTTCCGGCATCGACCGGCGATGCCCGACGGCAGCGTCAACCCTTGACGTAGGACAGCTTCGCGGTGACCTTGCCGTGCTCGACGTGGATGACGTCGATGCCGCGGACGTGGCCGTCTCCCCAGTCGTAGGTCCACTGCTGGACGACGCGGTCGTCGGTTGCGAGGGTGGCCTCGGTGGTGAAGCGAGCGTGCCGGTCGGCGAAGATCGGTGCCCAGGCCTCGCGGATGGCACCGGCGCCGACGTGGCGGCTGCCGTCGGGTGCGGGCGAGGTGGCCTCGAACACGCAGTCGTCGCTGAGGAGACTCAGCGCGGCGTCGAGGTCGTGGGCGTTCCACGCGTCGTTCAGCCTGTCGACGAGCGCGGCGGCCTGCGCCGTACCCGGGCTGGTCTCGTGGTTCATGCGTACCTCCTCGGGCGTCTCCCGGACGCCCTGATTGCGGGCGCGGTCGCAGGGGTCGAGGTCCCGCGGCTACGGCGTGGCAAGCGCAGTCGTGATCGCAACCGGTTTGGTGACCGTGTCGAAGACGGGTGAGAGGGACCGGGCGGCGTCCAGGATCTCGCGGAGGGTCTCGGCGTCAGCGTCGGCGCTCACCCGGTAGTTCAGGGTCACGTCGCGCAGTCCGGGCCGGATCGGCTCGATACCGAAGAAGCCGGCGAGGTCGATCGTGCACTCCAGGTCCACCTCCAGTGCGTCGATCCGGATGCCGCGCGCCGTGGCCTGCACCGCGAAGGTTCCGGTCATGCACGCGCCGAGGGCAGCGAGCACGGTCTCGATGGCCGTCGCGCCGGTGTTCCCACCGAGCAGCTCCGGCGGGTGGTCTCCCCGCAGCGTGAAGTGACGCTCCATGACCTCGCCGAGCTGTTCGATCTCCTCGGTGCGCACGTCCAGACCGAACCCACCGTCCCAGACAGCCCGCCCGCGCCAGGTGAGAAGTCCGGCCTCCGGCTGCTCGCTGACCATCCGCACGGCCTCGGACACGGCGTCCACGTCCCAGCCGTTCAATGTCGTCGTCATTGGGTGCCTCCCGTGGCGTTGTTGTTCAGGTGCTTTCGACGCTAGGCGTGGCGGCCGAGCGACGTAAGTGCCACAGTCGACAGCAACGTTCCGTTTGCGACATGGACCCGAGATGAGCGAAGCACCAGGCCTGCCCGTGCACGTCACGCTCATCGCCACGCCGGAGACCCAGGTCGCACCCTTGAGCGGGCTGTACGAGGCGCTGACCGCCTTTCCCCTGCTCCGCAGCTTCGAGAGTGATCTGCCGGAACATCCCTTCGAGGTACAGGTCGCGGCGCCCGGACCGCTCGACACCGTCGGTGTCGACCAGTTCCGCTTCCAGGCCAGCTGCGCCTGCGACGACATCGTCCGGACAGACGTCGCCATCGTGCCGCTGATGGCCGTCGACGGCCCCGACTGGGTACCGGGACGCCACCCGCAGGTCGTCGACTGGCTGCGGCGCCAGCACGCCCAGGGAGCCCTGCTCTGCTCGGTCTGCACCGGTGCGCTGCTGCTGGGCGAGACCGGCCTGCTCGACGGTAGGGAGGCGACCATCCACTGGGCCTTCGCCGAGACCTTCCGGCGCACGTACCCGGAGGTGTCGTTGCGCCCCGAGGAGGTCCTGATCACCGCGGGGGACCAGGACGACATCGTCATGACCGGTGGCGTCATGTCGTGGCACGACCTGGCCCTCCACCTCGTCACTCGCTTCGTCGGGCCGAGCGCGGCCCGGGCCCTTGCACGGATGCTGATGCTCGAGCGGCACCGCGCCGGGCAGGCCCCCTACATCGAGTTCACTCCGAATCTGGACCACGACGACGGGCTCGTCTCCACCTCGCAGGCCTGGTTGGAGGACAACCTCGCGGTCGCGAACCCCGTGGAGGAGCTGTGTGCCCGCTCGGGCGTCACCCGCCGGACCCTGGAGCGTCGGTTCCGCACCGCCACTGGCTACTCGCCGATCGCCTACGTTCAGCAGCTGCGGATCCGGGAGGCCCGCCGGCTCCTGGAGCGCACGACGATCCCGGTGGAGCAGGTCGGCTTCACCGTCGGCTACCAGAACATCGCCTACTTCCGACGGCTCTTCAGCCGCACCACCCGTCTCGGTCCCGGTGCATACCGCCGCAAGTTCGGCCGCCCGCGGATCCGGTAGGGCGGCGGGTCCACCTCCTCGGCGCCCAGCGAGGAAGCGACAACGCGACGACACGGCGCCGGCACGGCTGCAGCTGGCGGGGACACATCTGCGTTGTTCTGGCTCCCACTCGATGAGATGGGGCCGGTCAGACCAGGTGGTTCTCGTGGGCGAAGGCGGCTGCCGCGGTCGGGGACCTGACGTCGAGCTTGACGAAGATGTTCGAGAGATGTCGAGCGACGGTCTTCTCCGACAACACCAGCTGTGCTGCGATCTCGGAGTTGCTGTTGCCGGCGGCGACCAGGTGGAGTACTTCGACTTCGTGGGGCTGAGCCCGCCGGGAGCCTGCTCGTCCCCCAGAAGGTCCGCGGCCTCCTTCTCTGCCGGGCTCGCCCCCAGTGCGGCGAGGGCCTTCCGGGCTGCGGTCAGGTCGGCAATCGCCGACTCTTCGTCGCCGAGCAGGCGCAGCGCCCGACCGACCAGGATCCCGCTGCGCGCGACCTCATACGGCGCGGACAGCTGCGCCCAGGCCTGCACCGCGCGGCGAGCGGCCTGGAGTGCGCTCTGCTGCGCCCTGCGCCAGGTCGACGGTTGCGACGGCGTGCTGGCCGGCCGCCTGCAAACAGCGTCGCGGTGGTAGGACGCGATCAGCCAGACCGCGAACGAGCCTGTGACGACGCAGCCGGAGGGCTCCCTTCTCGGCCTGACGTTGTTGACAGCCACCGCGTGGCCGGTGCTGCTCGCCCCCTCTCTCGCCATATGGGTCCTCCGCCAGGTCAGACGCGAAGAGCGCATGCTCGCCGTCACGTTCGGTCCGGACCATGCCTGGCACCGCGGGCTGTCGGTGCGCGCCGAGGGGTCCCCTCGACCCGGGATGGCGGCGGCCCATGCGGTGGGTGTCGAAGACGGAGCACCAACACGAGCACGATGGCCGGCGTCCGTGCACCCGGACGTCGTGTAGGTCCCTCGGCCGCAGGAGTCCGCAGGGGATGGGCATGGCGGGTGCCCCGTCGAGGCATCAGCCCTGCGGCACCCCGCGCCGGCGGAAGGCTGCGAAGCCGAGGGCCACCAGGACCATCGCGACGCAGGTCATCAGCACCAGTGCGCCGGCCTGGATCGCACCGAGCGGCGGGTTGCCCACGTGCGTGGTCGGTGAGAGGTCGAGCGCCCACTGGCGGAAGTCCAGGCCGGGACCGAGGAACGCGATGAAGGTCATCACCGCATAGCCGACCCAGGCGACCCCGAGCAGCCGGGGGCGTAGGCCGTAGAGCGCCAACGCCAGCCCAGCGAGCACGAGCTCGGCCGGCAGGTAGGCCAGTCCGGATCTCAGGGTGGGTCCGATCTCCGCCGTGTCGCCGACCGACAGTGCTGTCGCGAGGGCCAGCACGACGGACGAGCCGAGCACGATCGTCAGGAGGCCGCCGAGCACCACCAGCGCGTGCGATGCCAGCCAACCGGCCCGGGACAACGTGCCGCAGAGCCGCGCCTCCAGGCGACCGGCGGCCTCCTCGGTGCGCAGCGTGCCGATCGCCTGGACGACGTACCCAGCCCCGATCACGGCCAGGTAGAGCTGGGTGGCCGCGACGAACCCGTCCAAGGGTCGGCCGGCGCCGATGCCCATGGCCTCGGCCATCGCTGGGTTGCCGGACATCGCCTCCAGGAACTGTTGGGCCAGGGCACCCATCATCCCGGTGAGCAGCACGCCCCCGGCGAGCCAGCCGAGGGTGGCGGGCCTGTGGATCCAGACGGCGAGACCGATCGGGCCGCGCAGCCGCGCGGCAGCGCGCTCGGGGCCGGCGCCGCCCCGGACCAGCGCGCTGCCCAGGTCGCGCCGGGCGGCCAGCCGCAGCGCCACGCCGCCCAGGGCGAGGCCGGCCGCGAGCGGGATGACCAGAGCCCACCATCGTTGGTCCCCGAACGGCGCCGCCTTCTCCGCCCAGCCGAGCGGGGAGAGCCAGGTGACCCAGGTCTGGGTGACGTCGCCGACTCCGCGCAGGACATAGGACGCCGCGAGGACGATCAGGCTCCAGGTGTAGACCTCCCTGCCGTGCAGGGTGAGCTGAGCCAGCAGGGCCGCGAGGCCGGCGAAGACGAAGGCCAGGGCACCCAGCGACAGCGCATAGAGGGTCGACCCCGCGAGCGGTACACCCGAGGTCGTCAACCCGACGGCGAACAGCGCAGTGGTGGCAAGGATCGTGGCCGTAGCCACGAGGATCGCCGCCAACGTGGGTTGGTGGCGGGCGATGCGCCCGCCGAGCAGCAGCTCGAGCCGGCCGTACTCCTCCTCGCGGCGGGTCGCCCGAGTGACCAGGGAAATGCCGACCAGCGGCAGCAGGAAGGCGGCCAGGAAGCCGAACTCGTCCTGGATCACGCCGCCGAGAGAGTTGATGCCCTCGACCTTCCCGTTGATCGCCACCAGAGCGCTGCCCGAGGTGACTGCGTCGGCGTAGGACTGGATCTTGGCGGGGGTGTCATAGAGCGCTGCGATGCTGGCCGCGGTGCCGATCATGCCTGCGCCCAGCACCAGCACCCAGATCAGCGCCCTGCGCCACTGGGTGCGCGCGACGATGCGCAGCATCGTGCGCAGACCGTGTGGGCGGTCCGAGGCGGCTGGAGGGCGAGTGCTCATCGAGCGGCCTCCGCGAGACTCCCGTCGGCGGCCGTCTCGTCGGGGTCGAGGCTCTCCCCATAGTTCTGGAGGAACAACGCGTCGAGGCTGGGGGGCGTGACCGTGAGCGTGTGGATGCCCGCCGCGTGGAGTCGCCCGATGGTCGCGTCGAGGTTGTCGGGGTCGATGGTGAACCGGGAGTCCATGAACCCGTCCAGCCGCTCGCTCTGAAGGTCGACGACCCCGTCGGCCTCGGACAGTCCGGTCGGCTCGGCAACAGTGACCGCGTGGACGGCGGTCCGGGTGTGGCGGCGAAGGTCGGCAAGCGTGCCGCTGGTGACGGTGCGGCCCCGACGAATGATGCTCACCCGGTCGGCCAGTGCCTCGACCTCGCCCATGATGTGACTGGACAGCAGGACGGTGACGCCCTCCTCCCGCCGGTCGCGGACACAGTGCTGGAAGGCCTGCTCCATGATCGGGTCGAGGCCCGACGTCGGCTCGTCCAGCATCAGCAGGTCGACGTGGGCTGCGAGGGCGGCGATGAGGGCCACCTTCTGCCGGTTGCCCTTGGAGTAGTCCCGGACCCGCTTGGTGGGGTCGAGGTCGAACCGGTCGACGAGGTCGGTGCGACGTGCCTCGTCGACGCTGCCGTGGGTGGCTCCCAGGATGTCGAGACACTGACCGCCCGTCAGTCCCGGCCAGAGCGCGACGTCGCCCGCGACGTAGGCCAGCCGGCCGTGCAGGCGGGGAGCGTCGCGCCAGGGATCGCCGCCGAAAAGCTCGACGTGGCCCGAGGTGGCCTTCATCAGACCGAGCAGGACGCGAATCGTCGTTGACTTGCCGGAGCCGTTGGGCCCGAGGAAGCCGTGCACCTCACCGGAGCGCACGGTGAGGTCGAGACCGTCGAGGGCTCGGGTCTTCCCGAAGACCTTGGTGAGTCCCTCGGTGTGGACGACGGGTGCGGCGTCGGTCATGGCAGCGACTCCTTCGCCGGGGCGGTGAACGCGCCCCCGGTGTAGACGGCGGTGACGTCCCTGGCCCACCGGTCGAGACCGGCGGGCGTCAGCGGGTCGTCCCCGATGGCGGTGGCGATCTGGTTGCGCAGCAGGATCACGGCGAGGTCGTTGGCCAGCAGGAACGCCGCACGCACGGCGGGGTCCTCGCTGGGCGTGGCGACCCCGAGCTCGACCATGGCGTCCACCAGGCGACGGGTGGCGGCGTACCACCGGCCGAAGAGCGCTGCGCCCGCCGGGTCGTCGGTGAGCAACAGTCGCCGCAGGTACGCCGGTAGCGGGGATCCGTGCGGGAATGCCCGGGCGAACGCCTCGGCGACCGACGTCGTGGCCTCGCCGTTGGCGAGCATCTCGGCGAGGTCCTGACCGTCGAGCTCGGCGAAGACCGCGTCGAAGGATGCGGCCGCGTGGGCGTCCACGGCCGCCCGCAAGCCTTCCTTGCTGCCGAAGTGGTGGACGACCAGGCCGGGCGACACCCCCGCGGCGGCGGCGATCTCGCGCACCGTGACCGCGTCGTGCCCTCGCTCGGCGTACAGGCGCAGCGCGGCGTTGCGGATGTGTGCCCGCGCGGTCAGATCCGCCCCATCGGTTGAACTCACATTCAATATACTAAACAAACGTTTAGTCCCGTCGCAAGCAAGTATGACGCATGGTCCGACCGGAACCCCGGCACCAGCACCGCCGATGAGGCTCAGCCCGAGCCGGCCCTCGTCGCGACAGCGCCCAAGTGGCCGCGCAGGTGATCGGCGAGCTCGCGCGTGTCGTCGGCTGCGCCCATGAGATAGCTCGAGGCTCGCCGCCGCAGGAGCGGGGCGCCGAGCAGGTAGACGCCCGGGGCGCCGGTCACCACGCCTCCGTCGTGTCGCAACCGCCCGGCGGCGTCGAGCACGGGCAGGTCGACCCATGAATGGTCGGGCCCGAAGCCGGTCGCCCACACCACGGCCCGGATCCCCTCGGCGCGCAGGGTGAGCCCCAGGAGGGGGTCCGGGTCCAGCCGGGTCGGTTCAGGCTCTGTCGATGGGCAGAGTCCATCGTCCAGGCCGGTGTCGGTGGCCCATCCGTCCAGACGTCGCAGCAGCCGGGCGAGCTTGAGGTCGGCGAGCCTGCACAGGTTGACCAGCGAGCCGGAGCAGCGGATCCGACCGCCGTCGGCGCCCACCACGCGCCCGACCAGTCGCACGCCGAGGGCGGTGAGCTGGTTGAGGTCGAGGTCGCGGTGGGTGGGACTGCCGACCAGCTGTGGAGACGGCACCCGGCGGGCACGGACCAGGTTGTCGACCTGGTCGTACCGCTCGGCCAGGACACCGGCGGCCTCGAGCCACCAGAAGATGTCGCGACCACGGTGACACCGAGGCAGCCGCACGTGCTCGCCGACCGACAGGGTGACATGCCTCCCGCTTCGTTGGATCTCGTCGGCAAGCTGGACACCCGTCGCCGAGGCGCCGACCACCAGGACACCGCCCGGTGGCAGCGAGTCGGGCCCGGCATAGTCGGAGGGGAGCAGGGAGGTCACCGAGCCGTCGAGTCCGGCCGCGGCAGGCGGCAGTCGGGGAGCCGCCGACCAGCCGGTGGCCACCACCACGGCGTGGGCGTGCCAGGTGCCCTGATCGGTGCGGACCTCGTATCCGCTGCTCGCTGCCCTCGTGAGCGAGCAGACCCGCACACCGGTAGTGACCGGTGCATCCACGTGCCGGGCATAGGACCTCACGAACCTCGCGACCTCGGCGGCCGACATGTATCCGTCGGGATCGTCCCCGGGGTAGGCGAAGCTCGGCAGTCGGCACTGCCGGTTCGGCGTGAGGAGGCGGAGGCCGGGCCAGCGGCCCTGCGTCCACGAGTCCGCCACCTGCCCACCCTCGAGCACGACGTGGTCGATCGAGCGCTCGGAGAGTCGGCGGCTCATGGCGAGGCCCGAGTGTCCCGCGCCGACCACGACGACCGTGGTGCGCATCGGTTCTCAGTTCACGTCCACGACGACGTTCGTCGGGTTGGTGACCACGTCGAAGACGGCCGATCGCTTCTGTGCCTGCGCCACCACCGCGGCGATGTCGTCCGGTTCGGCGTCGGCGTCGATGTGGAATCGCACGCGGATCCGCTCGAAACCGTTGCGAACCTCCGGATCCGCGCCCAGGATGCCGAGCACGTTCATGTCGCCCTCGATGACGGCGGTGACCGAGCGAAGCTGGATGCCGCGGTGCTGGGCCACGGACGCGACGCCGGCGGTCAGGCAGCCCACCAGTCCCACCAGGACGTACTCGACCGGGGTGGCGCCCCGGTCCTGCGAGGCGAAGCACTCGGGGTGGTCGACGTCGAAGCGGTAGGTCGCCCGGTGTTGCTGTTCGGTGCCCAGGCCGCTGAAGCCCTCGACCACTGCGGTGCTGAAGGTTCCTTCGTTCCAGGTGCACTGGGCTCTCCACTGGAAGGCGGCGGCGGCGGGGCTCTCGCTCAGCGCCTCGCGCGCGGCGAGGAGCGCGGCGACGTCGACTCCGTTGTCGATGGGGGCTTCGGTGATGCTCATCGGTCTTCTCCTTGGGTGAGATGGGGCGTGGCGCGTTCGCCGGTCGCGGGGTCGACCTGACGAACGACGGCGTGCACGGCATCGACGGGGAACCCGCCGCACTCTCCGTGACGGTGGATGAGGAATACGTCATCGGCCTCGTAGATGCAGAAGACCTTGTCTGCGGTGACGTAGCTGTGCGACCAGCGCAGCCCGGGCCCGACGTCGGCGACGGCCTGGTTCGACGCCGCGGCGGCGTGGTGCCAGGCGTCGTCGTCCATCTCACCGGCGCCGGGAATGGTGCGCTCGATCAGGTAGATGGTCATGCGTGCATCTCCTCTGGTTGTGGGTGTTCCGTTCGGCGGGGGTCAGGTGTCTGGTCGTGCCGTGGTCCGAGCGCGACAGGCAGAGCGCCGAGGCCGCGGAGCACCAGGCCGTCGCCGTGGGTCCAGGCCAGCGAGGAGCGGTCTGCAGCCAGGCGCAGTCGCGGGTGGCGGCGCAGGAGCATCCCGAGGGCGACCCGCGCCTCGAGACGAGCCAGCGGCGCCCCGAGGCAGTAGTGGATGCCGTGGCCGAAGCCCACGTGGGTGCCGAGGCGACGGGACAGGTCGAGCCGGTCGGCGTCGGCGAACGCCTCGGGATCGCGGTTCGCCGACGCGAGGCAGACCAGGACCTGTCGGTGGGCTGGGACTGCGGCCCCCTCGAGGTCGAGGTCCTCGGTGGTGACCCGGAACGTCGCGTGCGGAACCGGGGCCGCGAACCGCACCAGCTCCTCCACGGAGCTCGGCAGGCGCCGCTCGAGGTCCGCCAGGAGCCACGTCAGCTGGTCGGGGTGGTCGAGCAGCGCGACCACCCCGTTGCCGATCAGGCTCGTCGTCGTGTCGTGACCGGCGACGAACAGCTGGAAGAGGCTCGAGAGCACCTCTTGGCGAGACAGCTGATCGCTCTCGCCGGCGGCGACGAGAACCGAGACCAGGTCCTCTCCCGGTGCCCGGAGCTTGGCGTCGGCGAGGTCACCGAGGTAGCCGACGATGCCGTCAGAGGCGGCTACCGCTGCCGCAGGAGGTTCTCCGGTCCACCCGTCGAGGAGCACCGCGAACCAGTCGTGCAGCATGCTGCGGTCCTGAGCGGGTACGCCGAGCAGCTCGCCGATCACCTGGAAGGGCAAGGGGTGGGCGTAGCCCGCGACGAGGTCGACGGCACCTCCCTCAGCGCCGGTCGCGCTCAGCTCGTCCAGCAACCTGGTTGCGATGGCCCGGATGGCCGGTTCGAGCGCGGCGACGCGCGACGGGGTGAACGCGCGCGCGACCAGGCTGCGCAAGCGTCGGTGGTCTGGCGGGTCGACGTTGAGCATGTGACGTGAGAGGGCCGGACCTGGCAGACCCTCGGCAACCACATCGGGGTCCTCGTCGAGCGCGGCCGCCATGTCCTTGGAGATCCGCGGGTCGGCCAGGGCCTGTCGGGCCGCGGCATGCTGCAGCACGACCGCTACCTCGTGGCCGTCGGCGAGTCGGGCCGGCTGTACCGGACAGCGGCGGCGGGCCTCGGCGAAGTGGGCGAAGGGGTCGTCGCGGGTCTCGGGCCCCCAGTCGCCCCATCCCGGGAGGTGGTCAGCCATCGCCGTGGTCGGGCCGGTAGCCGGTGCACAGCAGGTCCAGCCGGTCGAGACGTCCGCGCTGGGCCAGGTCGGAGTCGGCGTACACCTGCTGCTCGACGACGAAGCTCCCCGGCCCCAGGCGTTCGGCCTGGAGGCGAAGTCGCCATCGCAGGTGCACCCGGCCGCCGACCTCGCCCACGGTGGCATCGACGAGGTCGAAGGACTCGGTGTCGCCGAACCAGCGGGTGATCTGCTGGGTGATCGCGTCGCGTCCCTCCCACTCAGCCGCGCGGCCCGGGAGCAGTGCGCGCAACCGTGCGGTGGCGGTCAGGGAGTCGCCGAGCCGCTCGAAGTCCTGCGCGGCGAGCGCCTCCAGCAACGCGCCCGCGGCAGCGAACTGCGGGACGTGGGTCGGAGGTCCGGCGGTGCCACTCGACGGTTCGGCGTGGGTCGTGGGGACAGTGGTCCGGGTCATGTCCCCGTTCTACGGCGACGTCGAGGCGCCGACATCGGGCAGGTGCCCTAGGTTCGTGCCGCTTGTGAGATCGGTGGGTCCGACGCTGCTCAGCCGATGTCGTCCGAGGGGTCCGCGGCGAGCCCGTGGCGCATCGCGAAGAGGGCGGCCTCGGTCCTGGTCCGGACACCGAGCTTGCTGTAGACGTGCTCGAGGTGCGACGACACGGTCTTGCGCGAGACCCCGAGCTCGGCCGCGATCTCGGGGTTGGAGCGGCCGCGGGCCAGGTGCACCAGGACATCGGCCTCGCGCGGGCTGAGCCCACCCGGCAGCTCCGCGCGACGGCGTACCCGGTGGCCGGCGGCCTCCAGCACCGCGTGGACGGCGTCGCCGTCGAGGCGACCCTCGCGCACCTGGTCGCGAACCGCTCGCTCGGCCTGGAGCGGCTCCAGTGCCGCACGATGTGGACGGTCCTGGAGCAGGTCCTGGTAGGCATCCGCGGCGGCGAGGATGCGGGCGGTCAACGGCAGTGATGCGGCGGTGAGCCCACGCGGGTAGCCGGACCCGTCAAGGAGCTCGTGGTGCAGTGAGGCCAGGTGCCCGACCCCTGCCAGGAGCGGGGTGCGCGCCAGCATCCTCTCGGTCAGGTACGGGTGGGTGCGAGCACGTTCCTGCTGCGACGGCGACCAGGGCCGCGTCTCGTCCCACACGCTGCTCGGCACCCCGATCATCCCGACGTCGTGCACCAGCGCTGCCCGCCGCAGGGTGGTGACCTCGTCCGGGGGCAGGCCCAGCAGCCGCCCAGCCGTGGTCGCGAGGTCGGCCACCGCGCGGGAGTTACCCAGGCGCAGCGGCGACTTGAGGTCGGAGAAGTCGGCCAGAGCCTCCAGCGCGCGGTCGAGCTCGTGGTCCTCCAGCACCCGACCAAGCCCGGGATCGAGGTTGATCACCTCGTCCCAGGCGGAGATCTCGCCGAGCCCGTCGAGGATCCGGTCGGCCTCCGCGCAGAAGCGGTCGACGAGCGCGGGGTCGAACTGGGTGCCCCGGCGGGCGCGCACGACCTCGACTGCCGCCGCGACGCCGCCGGCGTGGTGGAAGGCTTCGACGGTGTCGGCCAGCTGCACCAGGCGGATGGCAGGAGCGAGCTGTTCGGCCCCCACCGTGCCGGGGATGCCGCGCCCGTCCCAGCGCTCGAAGGCCTGCAGCAGTGGCTGGCACACCTGCGGTCCGAGATCGAGGTCCGACGCAAGCTGGCTCGCAGACAGGCAGTGCGCCTCCATGACGGCCTGCACCGAACGACCAGCGGTGGCCAGGAACTTTCCGATCATCCCGATCCGCCGGAAGCCGGAGCTGCCACGGCCCAGGTGCCGAGCCACGAACATGGCCATGGTGAGCCCCGCGAGGTCATCGTCGTGGGTCTCGGCATACAGCGCCGTCTCGTCCCCGAACAGCTCAGCCAGCTCGCTGGTGTCCGCTGCGCACCCGACCCAGGTGAGAAGCGAGGTGTAGTACGCCGCCGTGGCGACGTTCTCGTCCAGCGAGGCCGCATCGGCCAGACGCATGGCGACGACTGTCTGCCGTAGCACCCGTTCGACCGGCCGACCCATCCCGAGATCGGAGACCAGCGCCAGCGTGGCCACCAGCTCCGCCAGCGTGACTCGAGCCTGGACGTCAGGTGCCATGAGGCAATCGTGGCGCATCGTGAGCGGTCTCGCGACGGCCTGGTGGATCGCGGTCATGATGTCCGCCCCTGCGTCGAGCCGGCGACGAGGCCAAGGCCCAACGGCTCGCCGCCGACGTGCACACGGCGCCGAAGCACCCGCCCGAGGTGCTCGCCGAGCGACTTGCCGTCGGCCCTGGGGAGCCTCTCGCTCGTCGCCTGACCGACCTCCGTGACACCGGTGTCGACCGCGTCTACCTCTGGCCGATCGGCGACCCGTTCCGTCGGCTGACTGCGCGCTGTGCGTGGCGAACTGCGCGTCGGGGTGGTGCTCGGCGGCGATCCGGCGCGACTGCTCGCACGCTGCCAGGAAGCTGCTTCGAGCGCCGACACACATCGACGCAGATCAGATGTCATCTATCCGTGCAGCAGACCTGAACAGGAGTCCTTTGGTCTCTTGCGATGCATGTCCCCTGTGCGTAGCGTCGCAATCGTCCGCATGACAAGAGTTGATGGTGCCGGATGAGGGCAGACGGGGCCGTTGCAGCAACAGAGAGGGGTCCCTCATGACCCGATTGATCCTTGCGCGACTCGTCGCGCTCCTTACCGCCCTGGTCGCCTCGCTGGCCATGGCGTCGTCGCTGACACCGGCTCAGGCCAGCTCACACGGCGCGAACGACAGTTGCGACGAAGAGTCCAGCCACGCTTACTGCGCGAACGACGTCGGGAACCCGACGCCGGCCGGCAACGGGAACGGTGGCGGCAACGCCTACGGCAAGCCGGGGGCCGGCGAGGTCGGCAACGCCGACGACAAGAACCCGCCAGGGCAGTACCCCGACGGGGGCGACGACAACAACGGCTACGAGTGCGACGGCAACAGCGGGATCGCCAAGACCAATCCCGCGCACACCGGCTGCGCCGAGAGCCCGCCCCCGCCGTCCTGACCTCGGCCCTCGGTCGCTTGTCCGCCCCACGACGTCACCTGACGTGTGGGGCGGACGCGCCACTGTGAGCGCTGTCCCCGTCGACCTTGCCGCGTAGCCGGTTTCCTAGCCTCCTACTGCGGAGGCGATCGACGGGCGAGGAGCTGCTCGACCAGGATGTCGCCGTGGCCGGCATGACGGGCCAGCTCCTGGACCAGGTGCCCGTAGATCCACCGCAGGCTCACGGCACCGTGCCGGGAGGGGAACTGCTCGTCGAGGTCGTGGTCTGCTGCGATCCGGCGCGACCGTTCGCACGCGACCCCGAAGGCATCTCGGACCGAGTCGATGGTGTCGGCGGCCTCGAGGGTGAAGCTCTCGTCGATCGTGTCGGGCAGGCCCAGGTCTGACCGGTGCACGCCTGCCACGCGCGAGTGGAACCAGACCTGCTCCACGAACGCCGCGTGCTTGACCAGGCCGAGCACCGTCGTCAACGACGGGACGAGGCGCTCACGTGCCTCGGCCTCGTCGACCTGCTCCAGCAGCCGGGCGACCTCGGCACGTTGGTTGTCCACCAGCCTTTCCAGGACCTCGCGCTCGGTGCCCACCAGCCACTCCATGACGGGAGGCTAGTGCGCCCCCGCCGGTCGTCGCCCGTCCAAGGGACCCAATGCGGGCGAAACCGGGATTCGCTAGGTTCGACGGGTGAGCGTCAAGTTCGACAGGTACGGGGAGACCGACCGCGGGGGTACGGTCCCCAACGACGAGATGTTCGACGGCGACCGGCTGCGTTCGCCGTACTCCGGGCTGCATCGAACCCTGACCGACCTCGGCGACAGCGAGCTCCGGAGCCGGGTGGAGGCACTCCAGACCCGCTACCTCGACCAAGGGGTCACCTTCGACATCGGAGGTGAGGAGCGAGCGTTCCCCCTGGACATCCTGCCGAGAGTGATCGAGGCGGAGGCCTGGGCGGTCGTCGAGCAGGGGGTGGCCCAGCGGGTCCGCGCACTCGAGGCCTTCCTCTCCGACGTCTACTCCGCAGGGACGGTGTTCTCCGACGGCGTGATCCCGCGCCGGGTGATCGTCAGCTCGTCCCACTTCCACCGCCAGGTCTTCGGCCTGGAGTCCAGCAACGGGGTCCGGGTGCATGTCTCGGGCATCGACCTGGTCCGCGACGCCGGAGGCGAGTTCCGCGTCCTGGAGGACAACGTGCGGGTGCCATCCGGTGTCTCCTACGTGATGACCAACCGGCGCGCGATCGCCACTGCGCTGCCCGAGCCGTTCGGCCACCACCGGATCCGACCGGTCGACAGCTACCCACGCAAGCTGCTCGCCGCACTGCGTGCCGCTGCGCCGGCAGGTGTCGCCGATCCCACGGTGGTGGTGCTCACCCCCGGCGTCCACAACGGTGCCTACTTCGAGCACGCCCTGCTCGCGCGCACCATGGGCGTGGAGCTGGTGGAGGGACGCGACCTGGTGGCCAGGCAGGGCCGGGTGATGATGCGTACGACGTCCGGCCTGGCGCCCGTGCACGTGATCTACCGCCGGGTCGACGACGAGTTCCTCGACCCGATCCACTTCCGCCGCGACTCTGTGCTCGGGTGTCCCGGGCTGCTCGACGCCGCGCGCGCCGGCAACGTCACGCTTGCCAACGCGGTCGGCAACGGCGTCGCCGACGACAAGCTGGTCTACACCTACATGCCGGCCCTGATCCGCTACTACCTGGACGAGGAACCGGTGCTTCGCAACGTCGACACCTGGCGGCTCGGCGAGCCCGAGGCCTTGGAAGAGGTGATGGACCGGCTCGACGAGCTGGTGCTCAAGCCGGTGGACGGCTCGGGTGGCAAGGGCATCGTGATCGGTCCCGCTGCGTCGAAGCCCGAGCTCGACGAGCTGCGGTCCCGGGTGCTGGCTCGCCCTCGCGACTGGATCGCGCAACCTGTGGTTCAGCTCTCCACGGTGCCCACGCTGGTCGAGGGCCAGATGGGTCCGCGTCACGTGGACCTGAGGCCCTTCGCGATCAACGACGGCGACAAGGTCTGGGTGCTGCCGGGGGGTCTGACGCGGGTGGCGCTCCAGGAGGGTGAGCTGGTGGTCAACTCCTCGCGCGGCGGCGGCAGCAAGGACACCTGGGTGTTGGCCCCGCCGAAGGCGACCCAAGCAGCAGGCTCGGTGCACCCCGTGTCGCCGGTGCGGGTCGGCGGCTACGACCCGGGTCCGGTGTTCGACGCCGACTCGATGCTGGACCAGCAACAGCAACAGCAACAGCAGGGGTCGCGAGAGGGTGATGCGTCGTGCTGAGCCGGATCGCGGAGTCGATGTTCTGGATCGGACGCTACGTCGAGCGGGCCGAGGACACCGCCCGGATCCTCGACGTACAGCTCCAGCTGATGCTCGAGGACCCTTCGGTCGACGAGGAGGTGTCGAGCCGCTCGGTGCTGGCCATCATGGGAGTGTCCACCGATCCCGGTGACCAGCTGGGCCGCGGTGTGGTGCTCGACCGGTTGGCCTACGACCCCGAGTCGCCACCCTCCGTGGCTGCGGCGCTCGCCGGGGCGCGCGAGAGTGCGCGCCGCGCCCGGGAGACGCTCTCCGAGCCGCTCTGGGAGGCCCTCAACATGACCTATCGTGCGATCCCGTCGGGCCAGTTCCGGTCGATGCGGTCGGCCACGGCGCTGCAGTGGGTGCGGGAGCGTGCGGCGCTGGTCAACGGGACGGCGGACGCGACGATGACGCGCGACGAGCGATGGCACTTCCTGATGCTCGGTCGGTGCATCGAGCGGGCCGACATGACCTCCCGGCTGATCGCGACCAGTGCGCTGTCCGCGGGCTCGACCCCGTCGTCGGACTCCCGGTGGGCCTCCGTGCTGCGAGCGTGCGGCGCCCACGAGTCATTCCTGCGCACGCAGCCGGCAACGGGTGGGGCACATCTGGAGGCCGAGTTCCTCCTGCTGGACCGGCTGTTCCCACGCTCGGTGGTGTTCTCGCTGAACCGCGCCGAGCAGTGTCTGGAGAACATCGAGACCGGTGGGCGGCGCGGCTTCGAGAACGAGGCGCAACGGCTCCTCGGGCGGATGCGCACCGAGCTGGAGTACTCGTCCTTCGGCGACATCGCCGAGGACCTCCCCGCGTCCATGGAGCGGCTGCAGCGCACGTGTGCACGAGCCACCGAGGTGGTGACGCGGCGCTACTTCGCGGGGGCCGAGTCGCTCTACTGGCACGGACTCAACTGAGAGGGGGAGCTGATGCATCTACGGATCGTTCACACCACGAGCTTCGACTACGACGGGCTCGCGCGTGCGTCGTACAACCAGGCCAGGTTGACCCCGCCCACGACCGGCGACCAGATCGTGGCCCACTCCCGGATCGACGTGACGCCGACCCCCTGGTCGTTGGCCTACCGCGACTACTTCGGCAACGACGTGACCACGTTCGAGGTGCTCGAGCTGCACGACACGCTCTCGATCGTGGCCACCGCCCACGTCCACACCGTCGCCCGCGTCGAGCCCGAGGCGCGGCTGTCCTGGGACGACCTCGCCACCGACGAGGTGCTCGACCGGTTCACCGAGTATCTCGCTCACTCCGACCGGGTGCGGCCACCCGACGACCTCGCTCAGCGGTGCGCACAGCTGCGGGAGGAGTGCGAACGTCCCACGGACGCGGCACGAGGGATCTGTGACCTGGTCTACGAGGAGGTCCGGTACGTCTCGGGGGCCACGGACGTCGCAGGGCACGGCTCCGATGCCTGGGTGCAGCGAAGCGGTGTGTGCCAGGACATGGCGCACCTGGTGATCGGGGGGTTGCGCAACATCGGGATCCCGGCGCGCTACGTGTCCGGCTACCTGCACCCCTCCACCGAGCCGGTGCTCGGCGAGACCGTGCTGGGCGAGTCACACGCCTGGGTCGAGTGGTGGGACGACGGGTGGCACGGGTTCGACCCGACCAACGACGTCATGCCGGGGGAGCGGCACGTCGTGGTAGCCACCGGCCGCGACTACGACGACGTGATCCCGCTCGCCGGCATCTATACCGGCGCGGCGACCGACGCCATGACCGTCGCTGTCGACGTGACCCGCATGGCCTGACTCGTGCGTGTGTTGCTCTGTCGTTCTACCCTCGGGTCATGACGGCCGAGCACACGGGACGACAGTTCGAGATCGACGCTCACAAGCACGAGCTCGACGAGCTCGCGGAGCTGCGGGCGGACCAGGACCAGGGCGGTGCCTCCTCCGCCGCTGAGCTGCCTGCCTGGCGCACGGGTTATCCCTACGAGGAGAAGCTGCGGCGCAAGGAGTACGAGAAGGTCAAGCGCTCGCTCCAGATCGAGCTGTTGAAGCTCCAGGTGTGGGTCCGCGACTCCGGGGAGCGGATCGCGATCCTCTTCGAGGGCCGCGACGCTGCCGGCAAGGGTGGGTCGATCAAGCGCTTCATGGAGCACCTCAACCCCCGGGGTGCCCGCGTGGTGGCGCTGCCGGTGCCGACCGACGTGGAGAAGTCCCAGTGGTACTTCCAGCGCTACGTCGCCCATCTCCCGGCCGCCGGGGAGATGGTGTTCTTCGACCGCTCCTGGTACAACCGCGCCGGGGTCGAGCGGGTCATGGGCTTCTGCACCCCGGAGGAGTACCTCGAGTTCATGCGCGCCTGTCCCGAGTTCGAGCGGATGCTCGTCGACTCCGGCATCCACTTGATCAAGCTGTGGTTCTCCGTGGGCCACGAGGAGCAGCTGGCGCGATTCGTCTCGCGGTCCGAGGACCCGGTCAGGCAGTGGAAGCTCTCGCCGACCGACCGCGCCAGCGCCGACAAGTGGGAGGCCTACAGCGATGCGAAGGAGGCCATGTTCTTCTACACCGACACCCGTCACGCCCCGTGGACGGTCATCAAGAGCAACGACAAGAAGCGCGCCCGGATCGAGGCGATGCGCTACGTGCTCTCCCTGTTCGACTACCCCGAGAAGGACGAGGAGGTCGTCGGCAGGCCGGACCGGCTCATCGTCGGCACTGCCAAGAGGATGCGCGAGCGGGACAAGCAGTCCGAGAAGCTGTTTCCCAGGCTCTGAGCACACGCGCCGGCCGACGCAGTCCTTCGGCCGCCGGCCGGCGCGCTCCCCTCTCCGGCTCAGGCAGACGCCTCGTCGCACTCCATGACAGCAGCTTGCAGCAGCCCGGTGAGGTCCTCGAAGTCCTCCTCATCGAGGTAGCCGAACGGACGGGGCCCCGTGCCGGTTCGGTAGTAGAGGCCGCCTCCCACCGTGGCGCGGGACTGGATCAGTGGCTCCTGGTTCAGCCCCTGCGCCTCCAGCCACTCGGAGAGGTCATCGCTGGTCAGGTACTGCGCGCACTCGGGCCTGTTGAACTCCTCGGCGATGACCATGCGGCCCATCTCGCTCAACGGCATCCACGCAGTGCGGCCTTTCGACAGCTGGGCGTAGGCCGCGTCCTGCCACTCCTCCTTGTAGCAGTGGTGTGCTGAGGCCGCCGTGGCGCCCGCCAGGGAGAGGGCGGCGGTGGCGGCGATGAGGGCTGCGCCTCGAGCGCCCCAGGTCCTTCGGTTCATGGTCTGCCTCCTGGTGATGGTGGTCCCGTCGCGGGGTTCACCTGAACCTAGGAACGCGCGCCCGGCTTGCCATCCCTCTGAAGGATGATTCGGATCGGTCGGAGGGTGGATGGCAGGTCCCGGATCCCCCGAAGCGGACACTCGGGCTCAGCGCTTGGTGGCACCCCATCCGTGCCAGCTGTCGATCTCGATCCAGGCGCTCACCCGCTCCGAGTCGCGCACGGGGTAGGGCTCACCCCGGTAGTGCTCGGAGAGCCGGTCGATGTCGCGCAGTCCCTCGTCGTCCACGAGCTCGACCACTCGTCCGACGATGCTCACGTGGTTGTACCAGGACTGCTTGTCGAGCACGGTGAGCGCGACGCGTGGGTCATCACGCACGTGCTGCAGGCGCTTGCGGCTGTGGTCCATGTTGACCAGGACGCGGTCCCCGTCGAGGAGGTACCAGGTCGCCACCGACACTGGCTGACCGTCTGGTCGCAACGTGGTGATCGTGCACGGATTGGGCTCGCGGAGCTTCTCCACGACGTGGCCGGGAAGAGTTGGTGTGGTCATATCCCCATCCTGCCTCGCTACGGTCGGACATAGGAAAGTCGATGACCAGGAGGTCGAAGTGCACGAGGTGGCGCTGTCTCGGGAGTCCTTGGGCAAGCTCGGCGAGCTCCTGGGGCGGGAGCGGGATCAACAGCTGCGAGAGACCGCGGCCGGGGCCCGAGAGCTCCTGGAAGGTCGGCGGGTCTGGCACGTCAACGCCACGGCGAGTGGGGGTGGCGTCGCGGAGATGCTGCAGGCGCTTCTCGGCTACACCCTCGACGCCGGCGTCGACAGCAGGTGGCTGGTCCTCGATGGTGGCCCGCCGTTCTTCACCCTGACCAAGCGGATCCACAACCTGCTCCACGGGTCGGTCGGTGACGGTGGACCTCTGGGGGCCGACGAGCGCGGGGTCTATGAGGCGTCTCTGGAACCAGACATCGACGACCTGGTCGGCCGGTTGCGCCGTGACGACGTCGTGGTGCTGCACGACCCGCAGACCGCGGGGATGGTGCAGCGCGTCAAGGCAGCGGGCGCCTCGGTCATCTGGCGCTGCCACGTCGGCAAGGACGAGGCCGACGAGAACACCGACCGTGCCTGGAGCTTTCTGCAGCCCTACGTCGAGCAGGCCGACGCCTCGATCTTCTCGCGCCAGGAATACGTCCCGGACTGGATGGATCCGGACCGGGTGCGCATCATCCCTCCCTCGATCGACCCCTACAGCGCCAAGAACGCCGAGATGACGAGCCAGGACGTGGCCGCGGTGCTCCGCCGGGGCGGCCTGGTCGAGGTCTCCGACCATGCGGGGGGGTCGGTGGCGTTCCTGCGTCGTGACGGGCGCGAGGGTGCGGTGCGGGAGCTCTCGGGGCTCATCCACGGCGGTCAGGTGGTCCCGGAGGACGCGCGCGTGGTCCTGCAGGTGAGTCGCTGGGACCGGCTCAAGGACATGGCCGGCGTCCTGCGTGGCTTCACCGATCGTCTCCCCGACCTCCCTGACGACGCTCACCTGATGTTGGTGGGACCTGACGTCTCCGGAGTCAGCGACGACCCCGAAGGCGCTGAGGTTCTCGAGGAGTGCAGGTCGATCTGGGAGGGGCTGTCGGCCGCAGCCCGTCCCCGCGTGCACCTCTGCGCGCTTCCGATGGACGATGTGGACGAGAACGCACGGATCGTCAACGCGTTGCAGCGCTATGCGTCCGTGGTCGTCCAGAAGAGCCTGGTCGAAGGGTTCGGGCTGACCGTGACCGAGCCGATGTGGAAGTCCAGACCGGTCCTGGCCTCGCGGGTGGGCGGCATCCAGGACCAGATCACCGACGGGGAGTCCGGGGTGCTGCTCGACGACCCGAGCGACCTCCAGCGTTTCGGTGCCCTGTTGTCGGCGCTGCTCACGGATCCTGGACGTGCCGAGCGGCTCGGGGTCGCAGCCCGCGAGCGGGTCCGTGAGAACTACCTGGGCGATGGCGCGCTGATGCGGTACGCCCGGCTGATCCGCGACCTGTCCGCCTGATCTCCCCACCCGCGGCCGCGGCTGGGTAGGGTCGGGTTCGTGGCCTCACGCGTCTTCATGCACGTCGGCACTCCCAAGACCGGCACCACCTTCCTGCAGGAGGTGCTGTGGTCACAGGTGGACAAGGTCCGCGGACAGCGGGTGCTCATGCCGGGCTCGGCCTTTCAGGACCACTACCTGGCCTGCATGGATGTGGTCGGCAACTACGAGAAGGCTCCGCGCGCCGAGGGCACCTGGGAGGGGATGGTCGCCGACTGCGCCTCGTGGAAGGCCGACGTGCTGATCTCCCACGAGCTGTTCGCGGGTTGCGTGGAAGAGCACATCGCCCGGATGGTGACCGACCTGGAGAAGGTCTGTGACGAGGTCCATGTCGTGGTCACCGCAAGGGACCTCGCACGTCAGATCCCCGCCGAGTGGCAGGAGCACCTGAAGCACCGCTCCACGTTGACCCTTGAGCAGTTCCTGGATGCCGTGCGCAACCGTCGCCAGCGCGCGAGCTGGTTCTGGTTGGTCCAGGACGTGGCCGACCTCGCCCGCCGCTGGGCCGACTTCGTGCCCGCGGAGCGGATCCACGTGGTCACTGTCCCTCCGTCCGGCACCGCCCCGGACGTGCTCTGGGGACGTTTCGCCTCCACCGTGGGCCTGGAGCCCGATGCCTTCTCGCTCGAGGTGTCCAACCCGAACTCCTCGGTGGGCGTCGAGCAGGCCGAGCTGCTGCGACGGCTGAACTCCGAGCTGGGGGAGCGGCTCGACCGGCGTGGGGCTTACCCGGTGCTGGTGAAGGACCAGCTGGTCCATCAGTTCCTGGCGCGTCGACCGGGAACCAAGATCCGGCTCACCCGTGACGACTGGACCTTCGCCGTCGAGTCCTCTCGAACCATGGCCGAGCGGCTGGGGGAGCTCGGGGTCGATGTCGTCGGCTCCTTGGACGAGCTCGTCCCCGTCGGCCAGGGCGTCGACCAGGGGGAGCTGGACGGCGTCTCGGTCGACGAGGTGCTCCAGGAGGCACTCGCCTCGATGGCGGAGCTGCTGGAGTCCTTCGACGCCACCAAGGTCAGGTTGCATCGCGAGATCGCCCACCTGAGAGCCACTCCGCCGATCGACCCGAATGCGCACCCTGTGCGTCGTGCCCTGGTCCGGGCCAGCCGACGGTGGCCCGTGGTCAACCGGGCCAAGCACATGTACAAGCGGCGGATCCGGAAGGGCTGAGCCCGCCTGCCGCCTGAGGGATAGGAGATCGACAGTGCAGACCATCGTTCTGGCAGGCACCCGCAAGGGCCTGTTCGTGGGCCGGTCCGACGATGACCGCAAGACCTGGGAGTGGGACGAACCGCGTTTCGCCTTCGACGAGGTCTACTCGGTCGGAGTCGACAAGCGCGGTGACGACCTCCGGTTCTTCTCGGGCAACGCCTCGCTGTGGATGGGGGCGCAGGTGCAACGCTCCGACGACCTCGGGCACACCTGGGAGTTCACGCCCAACGGAGGCCCGCGCTTCCCCGAGGGCGTGGACGCCTCGGTCAAGCACATCTGGCAGCTCACCCCGGGCGTCACCGAGCGGGTCGTGTACGCCGGGGTGGAGCCCGGGGCGATCTTCCGCTCGGAGGATCATGGCGAGAGCTTCTCCCTGGTTCAGGGTCTGTGGGACCACCCGCACCGTGCGGAGTGGGGTGAAGGATTCGGTGGACAGGCCTTCCACACCATCCTTCCTCACCCCCTCGACCCGGAGTCGATGATCGCCGCGATCTCCACCGGAGGCGTCTACCGCACGCGAGACGGTGGTGCGAGCTGGGTCGCCTGCAACCAGGGGATCCGCGCCGACTTCATGCCCGAGGAGCTGCGCTACCCCGAGTTCGGGCAGTGCGTGCACAAGGTGGACCGGCACCCGGACCGTCCCGAGCGGCTGTACCTGCAGAACCACGGCGGGGTCTACCGCTCCGACGACGAGGCAGACAGCTGGCAGGACATCGGCGAGGGGCTGCCCAGTGACTTCGGCTTCTGCATGGTGGTGCATCCGCACGAGCCGGACACCATCTGGGTCTTCCCGATCGGTGGCGGCGACAGTCGCTTCCCTCCGGGCGGCAAGGCCCGGGTGTGGCGTTCGCGGGACGCAGGCGAGTCCTGGAGCGAGCTGGGCGCCGGGCTGCCCGACCGGTTCCACGTCGCGGTGATGCGTGACGCCATGTGCACCGACGACCATGAGCGACCCGGGCTCTACTTCGGGGCCCGCAACGGCGCGGTGTACGCCTCCCTGGACGACGGTGACACCTGGAGCGAGATCGTGCGCGACCTGCCCGACGTGGTGACGGTGCGGGTGGCCGTGGCGCCTTGAGCGGGCGGCGATGAGGGGCGACAGGCACCGCAAACAGGCTCCGGGGGCGCCCGAGGGCTACCTGGAGTGGGAGGCCTCCGGTCTGCGCTGGCTGGCGGCAGCCCCTGATGGTGCAGCGGTCGTTCCCGTGCTCGAGGTCTCGCCGACCTCGCTGGATCTGGCACGACTCCATGCGGTGCCTCCGGACCGGAAGGCGGGGCGGACCTTCGGGGCGGCACTCGCGCGCACCCACGCGGCCGGGGCCGCAGCCTTCGGCTGCGAGCCGGACGGTTGGTCGGGCGACGGCTTCTTCGGACCCTCCTCCGAGCCGCTGCCGTTGCCGCTGGGCGTCTGGTCCTCATGGGGTCAGATGTATGCCGAGGCACGGATTGCCCCGATGGTGCGCCTGGCCCGCGACCGGGGCATGCTCGACGGCGCGGATGTCGCCCGGTTCGACGACCTCTGTGCCGCCCTGGTCTCCGGCGACTACGACGACGACTCGCCGCCGGCTCGGATCCACGGTGACCTGTGGTCGGGCAACTTGATGTGGACCGCTGACGGCGTCGTGCTCATCGATCCAGCCGCTCACGGCGGGCACCACGAGACCGACCTGGCGCTGCTCGCGCTCTTCGACTGTGCTCATCTGGAGGAGATCCTCGAGGGATATCAGGAGGAGAGAGCACTGGGCGACGACTGGCGCGACCGAGTGGCTCTGCATCAGCTCCACTGCTTGCTGGTGCACACCGCGGTCTACGGTCGTGGCTACCGCGGGGAGACGTTGCGCGCGGTGTCCCGCTACGTGTGAGCGCCGGTCGGCTGCACGGTTCTGGTGGCCCATCTCACGCCCGCGCGGTATGACTGGTGCGTAACGCGCGAGCACGGATCGCGGTTGAGCAGGAGGCGGCGCCATCGCGCAGCCGCACCTGGACAGGGGAGGACTCATGGCCATCGGGATCGGACCGGTGCGACTCGGCGGCCGCGGACAGCAGAAGCAGCTCGACCGACAGCTGCAGAGCAGCCCCGAGGACGACGTGACGCGCGACAACTCCGTGGAGCCTGCCGGCGGCACTGTCGACCTGTCCGGGCGGGACCCCGACTTCGTCCGAGCCATGCTCCCGCGGATGTGGCTCCTGACCGCGATCTACCACCGCGCGGAGGTCAAGGGGTTCGACCGGGTGCCGGACGAGCCGGTGCTCTTCGTGGGCAACCACAGCGGTGGCGCCAACGTGCCGGACACCTTCATCTTCCTGCTGGCCTACAACACCTACTTCACAGTCGACGGACGCCCGCTCTACTCCTTGGGGCACGACGTGGTCACCAAGGTGCCCTTCGTGGGGACGCTGGCCCGCAAGATGGGCATCGTCACCGCGGGTCACGGTGCGGCGGGGGAGATCTTCAAGGCCGACGCCTCGTGCCTGGTCTACCCCGGAGGTGACGTGGAAGCGTTGCGGGCGTGGCGTGATCGCCACAAGATCATCTTCGACGGCCGCCAGGGTTTCCTGCGTCTGGCCCACCAGGCCGGGGTGAAGATCGTGCCCGTGGTGTCGACCGGGGGGCAGGACACCTTCTTCGTGTACAACGACGGGCGCAAGTGGGCCAAGCGGTTGCGCTTCGACAAGTACCTCCGGGTCAAGAGCCTGCCACTGAGCAGCAGCTTCCCGTGGCTGCTGACACCCGGCGACCTCCCGCACGTGCCGCTGCCGGCCAAGATCCGGATCGAGGTGCTCGACCCGATCGACCTCAACGAGCGGTTCGGCGAGGACCCCGACTGGGACGCCGCCTACGACTACGTCACCAGCGTCATGCAGGCCGGCCTGTCGAGCCTGGCCGCGAAGACCATGTTCCCGGTGCTGGGGTGAGCTCATGAGCATCCGAGTCGAGCGCGCCATCAACATCCGGCGTCCCTACGCCGAGGTGGCGGAGTTCATCACCGATCCCCACCGCGTCCTGGACACCATTCCTGGGTTCGCCCGCTTCGCCTACATCGGTCCCGCCGAGGACGATGCGGTCGGCGAGGAGTGGGACGTCTTCCTGGAGGTCGGCACCTTCCACGTGGGTGGCCGGGTGCTGGTCACACGACCGTCGCCGAACCGCTTGGAGTGGCGCAGCCTGCGTGGCACCAACCAGCAGCTGACCATGTCTGTCGAGCCGCTCGGAGATGACGCGCGGCTGACGTTGTCGTTGGGCTACGGCTTGTCGGGTCTGCTGATCTCACGCGTCAGCGAGCTGCTGGCGCGAGGGCTGGTCATCCGGCACGTGGAGGCCGGCCTGCAGCAGCTGCGCCACCACCTGGAGTACGGCGACTTCGAGGTCTCGCCCGAACGGCAGCGCCCCTCCCGTCGCAGCGACCCCCTGGAACGCTAGCTGCTCGAGTCCAGGGTCTCGCCGGGCGACTCCGTGGACCCGCTCGTCTGGCCGGGGTCGTCGCGGCCCGGGGGAGGGTCCAGCGTCAGCGAGCTCAGTGCGACCTGGTTGGCCGCACGCTGGAACGCCAGGACGATCGCGTCCAGCGTGAGCGAGCGCAGGTTGGCCACCGTGCGCTCGACCCGGTCTGCCTCGTCGGGGCGCCCCTGGAGCTCGGGCAGGACGCGCTCGTGCAGGATCCGCGTGAGCTCGTCGGCCAGTGCCTCCATGTGGTTGCGCACCGCGACGTTGGCCTCCACGATCGCGTCGATGGGGGTGCCGAGGTCAAGGGTCTCCACCGCTCGCTCGGTGAGCGCAAGCACCTCGTAGCTGCCCTCGGCGTTGAGCGTGACCGCCCCGATCCGGGTCAGGTCCTCCAGGTCCGGTTCGGACAGCGATCGGCCGGCGAGCTCCTCCAGCTCACGGCGGTTCAGGGTCTGCACCGGGCCGGTGTGCCAGGCACTGATCAGCGCCCGCTGCACCGCGATCTCCTCGACCGTGGAGTCCATCGGCACGGTCGCCAGATGTCGCTCGATCGCCGCCAGGGTGTAGCCCTGCTCCTGCAGCGTGCGGATCAGCTGCAGCCGCCCCAGGTGCATCGGACCGTAGTAGGCCATCCTGCCGCGGCGCAGCGGCGCCGGTAGCAGTCCCAGGCTGGCGTAGTAGCGCGTGGTGCGGACGGTCAGGCCGGTGGCCAGCGCCAGCTCGTCGATGGTGAGCAGGTCCTTGTCCACGGACGCGGACGGGTCGGCATGAGTGGTCACGCGATCCTCCCTTGCGGCCTGGTCGAGCGATCATCGGACGGAGGACACCCATCCTTGCACGCTGACAGTATCGCTGTCACAGTTAAGGTGTGCCCGGGGTGAGCCCCAGGACCACCCACTGGGCGGCTCCTCGAGGACCGGGACGACCCACCTGAACGAAAGGGACCGATGAAGCTCTCCCAGATGTTGCAGTACGACGGTAACCCGCGAGCCGCGGCCGACGCCGTCGCCCAGCTGGAGCAGGCGGGCCTGGACACCGTCTGGATCGCCGAGGCCTACGGTTTCGACTCACCCACGCTGATGGGCTACCTCGCCGCCAAGACCGAGAAGATCGAGATCGGCTCGGCGATCCTCAACATCTACTCCCGCACTCCGGCCCTGCTCGCCCAGACCGCGGCCGGCCTGGACAACGTGAGCGGTGGCCGCGCCCTCCTCGGACTCGGCGCCTCCGGCCCGCAGGTGATCGAGGGGTGGCACGGCATCCCCTACGAGAAGCCGCTGGGTCGCACCCGCGAGGTTGTCGACATCGTGCGTCGCGCGATGCGGCGAGAGGTGCTGACCAACGACGGCATCGTCAAGCTCCCGCTGCCCGAGGGCCAGGGCACCGGGCTCGGCAAGCCGCTGAAGCTGCTCACCAAGCCGGAACGCGACTCGGTGCCGATCTGGATCGCCTCGCTCGGCCCCAAGAACGTCCAGGGGACTGCGGAGTACGCCGACGGCTGGCTGCCGCACCTCTACGCCCCCGAGCTGGCGGGCAAGGTGTGGGGCGAGTCGCTGCGCGCGGGCAAGGAGAAACGACCCGAGGAGCTCGGGGAGCTGCAGATCGCCGCCGGTGGCATCGCCGCCATCGGTGACGACGTCAAGGGCTACCTCGACTTCGTGCGCCCGATGTTCGCCCTCTACATCGGCGGGATGGGCGCCAAGGGCAAGAACTTCTACAACGACCTCTGTCGTAACTACGGCTACGAGAGGGAGGCCGAGGAGATCCAGGACCTCTACCTCGAGGGCAAGAAGGACGAGGCGGCTGCGCTGGTGCCCGACGAGCTGCTCGAGATGTGCAACCTGGTGGGTCCGGAGTCCTACGTCAAGGAGCGGATCGAGGCCTTCCGCGAGTCAGGCGTCACCCACCTCAACGTCATCCCGGTGAGCGACGACCCGGTCGCCACCACCGCCCAGCTCAAGGAATGGATCAGCTGATGGTCAACCCGACTCGCGACATCTTCGAGGCCGAGCACGAGGACTTCCGCGCCACGGTCCGTTCCTTCATGGAGAAGGAGGTCTCGCCGCACCACGAGGAGTGGGAGAAGGACGGGGTCGTCTCCCGCGAGGTCTGGCGAAAGGCCGGGGAGTCCGGCCTGCTGTGCTTCGACGTCCCGGAGGAGTACGACGGCCCGGGTATCAAGGACTTCCGCTTCAACCAGATCCTGTCCGAGGAGCAGACCCGGGCAGGCGCCAGCGGGCCCGGCTTCTCGGTGCACACCGACATCATCGTCCCCTACCTCATCGAGCTGGGGACCGAGGAGCAGAAGCAGCGCTGGCTGCCCGGGTGTGTGAGCGGTGAGACCATCACCGCGATCGCGATGACCGAGCCCGGGGCGGGCTCCGACCTCCAGGGCGTCCGCACCACGGCGGTCGACAAGGGCGACCACTACGTCCTCAACGGCTCCAAGACCTTCATCAGCAACGGCATCCTGTCCGACCTGGTCATCGTCGTGGCGCGCACCGACCCCGAGGCCGGGCACAAGGGGATCAGCCTGGTCGTCGTGGAGCGCGGGATGAAGGGCTTCGAGCGTGGTCGCAACCTGGACAAGGTCGGGCTGAAGGCCCAGGACACCGCCGAGCTGTTCTTCGACGACGTCGAGGTGCCCAAGGAGAACCTCCTCGGTGAGGAGGGCCAGGGCTTCATCTACCTGATGATGAACCTCCCCCAGGAGCGGCTGGCGATCGCGATGCAGGCCGCGGCGGCGTGCGACGGCCTGGCACAGATGTGTCTGGAGTACGCCAGGACACGGGAGGCCTTCGGCAGGCCGATCGGCAAGTTCCAGCACAACCGGTTCCTGATCGCCGAGATGGCGACCGAGGCCAGGATCGCCCAGGTCTTCGTCGACGACTGCATCCGCAAGCATCTCGACGGGGCGCTCGACGCCACCTTGGCCTCGATGGCGAAGTGGTGGACCACCGAGCTGCAGAACAAGCTGGCCGGCCAGGCTGTCCAGCTCCACGGGGGCTACGGCTACATGATGGAGTACCCGGTCGCGAGGGCCTTCATCGACAGCCGGATCAGCACCATCTACGGCGGCACGACCGAGGTCCAGAAGGAGATCATCGGCCGCTCGCTGGGCCTCTGAGGCCGCGGGACGAACCGGCTCCTCCCAGGTCGACGGAGGACCTCGACGCCCGGGGCAGCGAGGAGCTGGTCCCGGCTTACATCGGCGCCCGGGTGCTAGGGCTGCCGCGCTCCTGCTGAGCCCGTAGCCCGGGCCACCAGCCGCACAGGCCCGAACGGTCTGTCCGACTCAGGCCCTAAGTCGCGACATGCGAGGTTTGCGGCCAAGGACGTTGTGCCCGCGGTCGTCAAGGTCGATCCTGATTTGAAGGGCACAAGATCCCGGGAGGCGAGCATGGAGCTGACTCACTACAAGAAGCTGCGCACCGCGGTGCAGTCCAACTCCTCACCGGCCAAGGGCGACCAAGTCGTCCGACTCGCAGACAGCCTGCGGGACAGCCTGATGGCGACCGGGTTCTTCGACGAGGTCGAGGTCGACCACACCGAGAACCTCGACGGCATGGTGATCGCGATGTGCAAGTTCCCAGCAGAGATGAGCGAGTCCCAGGTGGCTGCCAAGCTGGAGCAGGCGTGGGAGGACCGGCTGCGCTTCCAGTTCTGGGAGGCCCACGCCACCCAGGTCGACGTGGACCAGGTGGAGTTCCAGGGTGCGACCCGCACCGGCAGCGCCGGCGCCTACGTCACGATCCACATCGTGGCGCAGAAGGCGCCGATCCCCGCCCAGCGGATGGGCTGACTGCCCGCGCAGACCCCCGGGAGAGACCGGTCCGCGGGCTGCCAGGATGATCCGGTGAGCAACCGATTCGATCGTCTGCTGGACCTGACCCGCGACCGTCACCAGTTCCGCGGCGAGCTCGACCCCTCCTGGAGCATCGGCTTCGCAGTCAACGGCGGTGCGCTGCTCGCGACGCTCGGTCGGGCGTTGTCCGAGGTGCATCGCGAGCACGGGCACCCTCACCCGCTGAGCATCGCTGCCTTCTACCTCGGGGCGGCCTCGGGGGGACCCTTCACCATCCGCACCGAGCAGGTTCGCGCGGGCCGGACCGTCTCCACCGGCCAAGCCTCGCTGCTTCAGCCTGGTGAGAGCGGTGAGCAGGAGCGGGTGCGGGTGCTGGCCACCTACGGCGACCTCGCTGCGCTCGACGACGGCGAGGTCCGCACCACCGCCGCACCACCCCTCATGCCGCCCCCGGAGGAGTGCGTGCGCAGCGAGAACCGGGTGCCGGGCACGGACCTCCCCTTCGTCGAGCAGGTGGACATGCGGCTCGACCCGGCCCACGTCGGGTGGGCGGTGGGGAAGCCGAGTGGCGAGGGCAGGATCCAGGGCTGGCTGCGTCACCTGGAGGGTCGGGAGCCCGACGTCTGGAGCCTGCTCCTGGCGTTGGACGCATTTCCTCCGGTCACCTTCGGCATGGGGGCGACTGGGTGGGCCCCCACCCTGGAGCTCACCGCGCACGTGCGCGCCGTGCCGGCACCGGGGTGGCTGCGGGTCCGCGCGTGGACCGAGAACCTCGCCGGCGGTCTGTTCGAGGAGAACGCCGAGGTGTGGGACTCCCGCGACCGGTTGGTCGCTCAGTCGCGCCAGCTGGCCCGCCCGGGGCGTGGGGCTAGCTCGAGCTGAACCGGCTCCGATCGACCGCGGCGACCAGTCGGAGGTAGGGGTACTCCGTCAGCGTCCACAACCGATCCGCGCCCGGCTCGTGGCTGAGATCCTCCGGCCCCGGCGGTAGTGCGTACTCGTGCTGCACGAGCCTTCCTGCCCGCTCGGTCCAGATGCTGCCCCGGCGGTAGCGGCCGCGACTGGTCACCACGTGCAGCCGGCCGTCGGCCCGGACCGCTCCCTGCATCTGCTCCACGCCCCGGACCCGCAGCGGCCGGGGCTCGGAGACGATGAGTCCGGAGTCGGGATGCAGGTCGTGCTCCCACAGCCGAGTGGTCATCGCACCGTGGCCGTACTCCCCGGCGATCAGCACGTGGCGGTCCGAGTGGCACACCGAGAGGAAGGAGTAGCGCCGCGGACCTCCTCGCGCCCGTTTGGGTCGGTAGGTGGTCCTCACCGGCAACAGGAACCGAAACCCGTGGTGGTCGGGCAGGCCCAGCTCGGACCGCGAGTCCTCGGGTGCGCGGACGATGTCCGCGAGCGCGAAGGTGTGGACGCCGTCCTCGGTCGCCGCGACGTGCAGGTGGTCGCCGACCCAGGCCGCCCCGCCGGCGTGGGCGTGCAGGGGAGTGACCTTCAGCCGACCGCGGTCGCCGACCTCCGCCCGCACGAGCAGGACGTGGTCGTAGGGGACGTGGTCGGGTGAGGACAGCTCATGCACGGTGATCCGCGAGCCCAGGCGCACCCCATCGGTCTCCTTGGCGTACGCCGTGGTGATCAACACGTGTCCGGAGGCACCGGGCCACTGGTCCCACGAACCCGTGACTCCCTGTGGCCACCAGCGCTGGTCGAGCCGGTCCCGCTCCTCCCAGGTGAAGCTGCGGTCCAGGTGCGTCAGCTGTTGGTTCGCCGGTCGAGCCGTCCGACGCAGGTCGGCCAGCACGCCGCCCAGTCCCACGCGGCCGCCGGCGCGGGCGACCAGCGCCTTGATCGCGGCGTCCTGCCGTCGTCCGAGCCTCCACCAGGCACCCACGGGCATCACGCTACCGGGCGCACTAGCCTGGATCCATGAGTCGACCCGAGCACCGCTTGTTGCTGGTTCACGCCCACCCCGACGACGAGTCCATCGGCAACGGCGCCACGATGGCCCGCAGCGTGGCCGAAGGCCGAGGGGTGACCCTGGTGACCTGCACCCTGGGCGAGGAGGGCGAGGTGCTGGTCCCCGACCTCGCGCACCTGGCCGCCCACAAGGAGGACGGGTTGGGCGGGCACCGGATCGGAGAGCTGGCCGAGGCGATGCAAGCGCTCGGAGTCACCGACCACCGGTTCCTGGGTGGTGCGGGGAGGTTCCGCGACTCGGGGATGGAATGGGACGAGACCGGGCATGCGCGCCCCAAGGAGCCGGTGCGCGACGATGCGTTCTGGAGAGCCGACCTGACCGAGGCCGCCGACCTCCTGGTGGAGGTCATCCGCGAGGTGCAGCCCCAGGTGATGCTGACCTACGACCAGTTCGGCGGCTACGGTCATCCGGACCACATCATGGCTCACCGCGTCGCCACGTACGCGGCCGTGCTGGCCGCGGTCCCCACCTATCGGCTCGATCTGGGGGACCCCTGGGAGATCGCCAAGGTCTACTGGAACACGATGTCGGCATCGCGGATCCGTCGCGGGCGGGACCTGATGGCCGAGATGGGCGTGGAGAACCCGTTCGAGGAGATGGATCCCGACACCATGAACCTGTTCTCCGAGGACGACGAGATCGCCTGTCAGGTCGACGGCACCGACTTCGTCGACCAGAAGATGCAGGCGCTGAAGGCCCACGCCACACAGATCACCACCGACGGCCCCTTCTTCGCGCTGTCCAACAACGTCGGCGGGGAGGCCTGGGGCTACGAGGAGTACCGCCTTGCGAAGGGCAGTGCCCGGCCCCCCGCAGGCGAGCGGTGGGAGGACGACCTCTTCGCGGGCCTCTGAGCCAGGCGGGGCGGCGACGTCCCTTGGGTCGCGACAGGTTCACTGTTACCGTTCCGCCACCCCAGGGGATGGGGTGAGACGGGACACACGAGGAGACCCCATGTCGAGCTCCACCGACACCGAGCAGCGTCGCGCAGCGACCACCTTCATCGAGATCCAGGACCTCAACGCCGAAGAGTTCGGTGACCTCGTGGCGCTCGAGGACCCCGAGGCGGGTGCTCTCGCGAGCGTGAGCTGGAGCCGGCTCAGGGAGCTCAGCGAGGCGCTGGCACTGGCGCTGCTGGACCTCGGCATCGAGAAGGGTGACGCGGTCGGGATGCACATGGTGAACCGCACCGAGCACGCGGTCGTCGATGCCGCGGCGCTGCGGGCGGGTGCCATCCCGGTCTCGTTCTACTACACCCTGACCGAGGACCAGCTGGCCTACGTGGCCAAGGACTGCCGCACCAAGGTGGCCTTCGTCGACGAGGCCCTGCTCCCGCTGTGGACCACCCTGCGCACCAAGCTCGACCTGGCGGCGGTGGTCGTCGTCGGCGCCGTGGGCAGCATCGACGGGTGCATCACCTTCGAGGAGCTGTTGCAGCGTGGCAAGGAGCTCCTGGCCGAGCGGGGCCGCGAGCGACTCGACGAGATCGCAGCCCAGGTCAAGCCCGACGACACCGCCACGATCATCTACACCAGCGGCACCACCGGCCCGCCCAAGGGCGCGATCCTCAGCCACCAGGGCCTGCTGTTCAACGTGCGAGCCTGCCTCGACATCATCGCCGAACGGGGAGGCAACCTGCCGCGCGCCAAGGAGCTCGGCCTGCTCGACGACGACGGACGGTACTTCTACCCGGCGGGCGCGCGGGCGGTCTCCTACCTCCCCCTGGCACACATCGCCGAGCGGATCTTCTCCTTCTACACCGCGCAGTACACCGTGGCTCGCACCCGCTTCGTGCGCGACCTCACCACGATGGCCGAGGTGCTCCCGCAGGTGCGGCCGCTGACCTTCCTGGCCGTGCCCCGGGTGTGGGAGAAGTTCCACTCCGCGATCCTGACCAAGCTCCAGGGCGAGACCGGGTTGAAGAAGGCCCTGGGCCTGCGCGCGGTCGACGTCGCCCGGCAACGCGGCCTGGCGCTGCTGGACCAGCGACGGCCGGGACTGCTGCTCCAGCTCCAGCACGGCCTCTTCGAGAAGATCATCTACAGCAAGCTGCGCGAGGCGATCGGCCTCGACCAGACCGCCCTCGGTCTCACCGGCGCCGCCCCGATCACCAAGGACCTGCTGGCCACGTGGATCGGCTTCGGGATCATGATCAGCGAGGCCTTCGGCATGACCGAGACCCACGCGATCATCGCCTACACCCCACCGGGGGAGCCGCGTGCCGGCACCGTCGGCAAGCCGATCCCGGGCATCGAGGTCCGGGTCGCCGAGGACGGCGAGCTCCTCGTCAAGGGCCCCAACGTCTTCACCGGCTACCTCAACCGCGAGGACGCGACGAAGGACACACTCCGGGACGGCTGGCTCTACACCGGTGACCTGGTCCAGCTCACCGACGAGGGCTACCTGAAGGTGATCGGGCGCAAGAAGGAGATCATCATCACCGCCGGCGGCAAGAACCTCTCGCCGAACAACATCGAGGAGGCGGTGAAGACCAAGTCCCCGATCATCGGCCAGACCCTGGTCTACGCCGACGACAAGCCCTTCGTCAGCGCTCTGGTGGTGCTGGACGCCGAGGCGTTCGCGCCGTGGGCGGAGAAGCACGGCGTCGACGCGGACAACCTGGAGGAGGCCGCGGCCGACCCCCAGGTGCAGCAGGAGGTCGAGCGGGCCGTCCAGGCCGGCAACGCCGAGCTCGCCAAGGTCGAGCAGATCAAGAAGTGGACGATCCTGGGTCAGGAGTGGACCCCGGACACGGGTGAGCTCACCCCGACCATGAAGCTCAAGCGCAAAGTCATCCACGACAAGTACCAGGACAAGATCGAGGCGATGTACTCCTGAGCCCGGAGCAGGGCCGGCGACAAGCCCGGGAGGCGGCGTCAGCCGGGGCCAGGTGAGCGCAGGTACCGATAGCCGTGGTGGGTGAGGAACCCGAGCCGCTCGTAGGCCGCCAGGGCAGCCTCGTTGACCGCGGCCACCTGCAGGTAGGCCGAGGTCGCGCCCGCTTCGGCCGCCCACTCCAGCAAGGCCAGGACGACGGCATTGCCGAGGCCACGGCGCCGGTGTTCGGGATGGGTCCACAGCCCCGCCAGTCCGAGCCGCACGTCGTGGCGCACCGTGAGCGTGCCCCGGCCGCGGGCCACCAGCTCGTCGTCCTGGTAGACGCGCGCGAACACCACCTCGCGAGGTCCGGTGAGGATCCGTCGGCCGTGCTCGTCCAGGGGCCGGTCGGGCGAGACCTCCCACCAGTCCTCGTCGAAGCTGCCCAGTGCGACCTCGGCGTCAGGCCGGCCCGCATGGTCGAACGCACGCAGGCAGCCGGCCACGCCCGCGACCTGCACCAGGATGTCGTCGCTGGCGGCGCTCCAGCCGCGGGCCGTCAGCTCCTCGTCCAGCCCGGTCCCGGCGAAGGCTGTGGCGGTGGCGGGGAGCCCTCGGGCGTCGTAGAACTCCTGCACGTGCGCCAGAGCCTCGGGCAGGGGGAGCCCGGGATCACCCACCGACAGGACGGAGTTGGCCCTGCGGCTCCATCCGCCCGCGGCCCGCAGCAGCCACTCGCCCAGTGGCACCACCTCGTCCGGTGGCCAGTCCGCGACGGCGCGTCGCGACAGCTCGGCCGCAGACTCGCGCAACCTCACCGACGGCTTGGGGGGGACGGGTTTGCCCGAGACGATGTCGCGCAGCCGGATCGTGACCCGCTCACCCCCCTCGCGACGGATCGTGGTCGTGGCGTCCGACCACTCCTCCATCACGCCGAGGACGTCGGTCAAGCGAGGTCCGCCCGAGGGACCGGTCTCGCCCGGCAGCCGGCGCCGCACCACCACTCGCAGCCCCCGGCACTGCGGTCCGAGGCTGGAGGGGAGCCGACGCGAGGTCACCATGCGGACATCTTCCCAGGGCCATGGACCGAATGGGTCCGGGCGTGGCTACGCTAGGAGGTACACCGTCGCTTCGACGCCGCCGACGAGGAGGAACCTGATGACGTATGTCATCGCGCAGCCGTGCGTGGACCTGAAGGACCGTGCCTGCGTGGACGAGTGTCCCGTGGACTGCATCTACGAGGGCAAGCGGATGCTGTACATCCACCCCGACGAGTGCGTGGACTGCGGGGCCTGCGAGCCGGTGTGCCCGGTCGAGGCAATCTTCTACGAGGACGACACCCCCGAGGAGTGGAAGCAGTTCTACGACGCCAACGTGCACTTCTTCGACGACCTGGGCTCCCCGGGTGGTGCGGCCAAGATGGGTGAGATCGACAAGGATCACCCGATCGTCGCCGAGATGCCGCCCCAAGAGCACGACGAGTGAGCCACGGGCAGCATCGCCCGCCCGTCGCCGCCCAGATGTCGCCCAGCGTGCCGTCCACCGGGGATCCCTGGTGGACGGCACGTTCTGTCTCCACCCGGCTGCCCGACTTCCCGTGGGACCACCTGACGCCGTACGCCGAACGTGCGCGGGCCCACCCCGACGGGATCGTGGACCTCTCGGTCGGCACCCCCGTGGACCCCACCCCCCAGGTCGTCCAGGACGCTCTGGCTCACGCCGCTGACTCTCCGGGCTATCCCCTGACCGCCGGGCGCCCCGAGCTGCGCCAGGCCTGCCTGGACTGGTTGTCGCGCCGCTGTGGCGTCGGCGGGCTGGGGCCCGACCAGGTGCTGCCGGTGATCGGCAGCAAGGAGCTGATCGCCTCTCTCGCCGGTCATCTGGGCCTGGGGCCGGGTGACCTGGTCGTCCAACCTTCCTTGGCCTACCCGACCTACCTCGTCGGCGCCACGCTCGCCGGGGCCCGGTGCGTCGCGTCTGACTCCCTGACCGCCGTCGGGCCGGAGCGGGTCTCGCTGGTCTGGGTCAACTCCCCGTCGAACCCCACCGGGCGGGTGCTGCCGGTGGAGCACCTGCGCAAGATGGTGGCCTGGTGCCGGGAGCGAGGCGCGCTCCTGGTCTCCGACGAGTGCTACGTCGAGTGCGCCTGGGACCTGGAGAGCTCGGCGCCGGTCTCGATCCTCCACCCCGATGTCTGCGACGGCGACCACAGCGGCCTGCTCGCCGTGCACTCGCTGTCCAAGCGATCCAACCTGGCCGGCTACCGCTGCGCGTTCGTGGCCGGAGACCGTGACGTCGTCGGCGAGCTGCTCGCGGTGCGGAAGAACCTCGGCCTGCAGCTGCCGGGCCCGCAGCAGGTGGCGATGCAGGCCGCGCTCGAGGACGACGCCCACGTCACCGAGCAGCGCGAGCGCTACCGCCGGCGCCGAGCTGGGCTCAAGGAGGCGTTCGAGGCCGCAGGATTCCGCATCGATCACTCCGAAGGGTCGTTGTACCTCTGGGCGACCCGCGACGAACCCTGCTGGGAGACGGTGGCGGGTCTGGCCGACGACGGCATCCTGGTCGCCCCCGGAGCGTTCTACGGGCCGGCCGGCGCGCGGCACGTGCGGGTGGCGTTCACCGCCACCGACGAGCGGGTCGAGGCTGCGGTCGAGCGACTCAGGCCATAGTGCGGGGGCCGGGCATCGGGGTCGCTGCCGCGGCCAGCTCCTGGCGGTAGGGCGACTCAGACATGATCCGCACCGCCGAGATCCTGTCCATCTTGACCACGGAGTGCCCGGCGAGGTCCTGCTCGAGCACCAGTCCGACGCCGTCCTGCGCGGCGATGTGGCCCTCGATCCAGTGTCCGTCGACCAGGACGGACACGCTCAGGCCGAGGTCCTCGGCTCGACTGATCGCCATCCCCATCGTGTAGAGCATCGAGCTCATCTGGTCCCCCTCTGCGTGGTACGACTCCGGGTCGGGCGCCGGTGTCGGTAGCACCAGTGTGCAGCGCGTAATGGCTACCGAACGGCCGGGATGAGCTATTCAGGACCTAGGTCACCGGGGTTGAGGCCGGAACGCCCGGGCGCTGGTATCCGTTCGGCCGACCCCGGGGCGCTCGTCAGAGGGCCGCTCAGTCGCCCTCGAGGACGTCGACGTGGACGTGATCGCGATGCTCCAGCACCTGCCGGGTCCGCTCGCTGGCGCCCTCCGGGACGGACGGGGAGTAGGGACGCCACCCCTCCTCGGAGCGGATACCCGAAGACCAGATCTGCCCGTCGAAGATCACGTGGTCCACCGCCAGCTGCTCGGCCTGGGAGACCAGGTAGTGCGCGATCGCCCAGCCCTTGCGGCGATTGTCGGGGTTGACGGGCCGCACGAAGATGTCCACGGCCCGGCCGTCGTAGTGGGCCGAGTCCTCCATGTGTCCCGAGCTCACCCCGCCGGGTGCGAAACCTCCGACCGGAAGATCGCCGAAGACGGCCTCGACATTGGTCATCACGGCCTCGGCGCGGGCGGTCAGGCCGGAGTCGCGCTCCTTCTGGACCAGCACCTCGGCGGTGCCGACCGTGCACCAGAAGCCCCCCGGGCTGTATCCGGTCAACGCTGAGGCCAGAGCCCGGGCACCGTCCGCATGCTCCTCGTAGGCCTCGGGATAACCCGATCGCTGCACGGCCTGAGCCGCCTCGGTGATCCGCATCTCCCCGTAGCCATCGATCTTCACCAGCTCGTCGTAGAAGGCGTTGATCGCATACTCGCGGTGGGTCAGCTGCTCGAACGTTCCCCACCCTTGGGACGGACGCTGCTGGAAGAGCCCCACCGAGTCGCGGTCGCCGTGCTGGACGTTGCGCAGCTTGCTCTCCTGGAAGGAGGTCGCCAGCGCGATCGAGGCCGCGCGTGCCGGCAGCTGCCGGCGTACGGCGATCGCAGCGATCAGACCGGCGTTCTCGGCCTGCTCGGTGCTCAGCTCCACCTCGGTGTCCCCGACCTCGGCGAAGCACCGCTCCGGATCGGGGAACGGGCCGATGCCGAGACGTACCAGGAGGCCCGTGGTCGCAGCCACGGCGAGGAGCACCAGGACCACCATCGCGACCCTCGCGCGTCCGGCCTCCGGCCTCCCTCGGCCGACCCGGGAGCGACGAGACCCGGTCTCAGGGTCAGTCGTTGGCATGAAGGGCAGTGTTCAGGGCGATGCCCTGACCCTTCCGCGGCAGTGCCTCGATGGCGCCGGTGGTGGAGTTGCGACGAAAGAGCACTCCGGAGCTGCCCGAGAGCTCCGCGGCCTTCACGGTGCGCTCCGACGAACCCTCGTCGTCCTGGAGCAACACCTTGGTGCCGGCGGTGACGTAGCAGCCGGCCTCGACCACGCAGTCGTCGCCGAGAGAGATGCCGATGCCGGCGTTGGCGCCGAGCAGGCACCGCTCGCCCACCGAGATGACCTCGGCGCCTCCCCCGGACAAGGTCCCCATGATCGAGGCGCCGCCGCCGACGTCGGAGCCGTCACCCACCACGACGCCGGCGCTGATCCGGCCCTCGACCATCGAGGCGCCCAACGTCCCGGCGTTGAAGTTCACGAAGCCCTCGTGCATCACGGTGGTGCCCTCGGCAAGGTGACCCCCCAGGCGCACCCGGTCGGCGTCGGCGATGCGGACGCCGCTGGGGACGACGTAGTCGACCATGCGGGGGAACTTGTCGATCAGGTGCACCACGGGCCGGCGACCGGCCGCGACCAGGCGGGCGCGGGTGGACTCGAAACCCGCCACCGGGCAGGGACCCTCGCTGGTCCACACGACATTGGTGAGCAGGCCGAAGACCCCGCTCATGTCGATCGTCTGAGGAGCCACGAGTCGGTGGCTCAACAGGTGCAGCCGCAACCAGGCGTCGTAGGTGTCGATCGGGGGGTCGTTGAGGTCGGGCACCTCCACCGTGACCATGACCTGACGGACACCCCGGATCTCGTCGTCGCCGGTCAGACCCTCCAGCCCCACGGCGGTGTCACCGGCCAACGGTCCCAGATGCGGAGCGGGGAACCACACGTCGAGCACCACGTCGAGCTCGGGCGCATCGGCGGGACGGTTGCCGGCGTCGGCGTCCGCCTTGTCCTTGCTGGTGCCGGTCAGGGTGGCCAACCCGTGCCCGTGGGCGGGACGGGGACCGGAGCGGGGTGCGGCGTCATCGTCGGGTGTCACACGTCGAGGCTAGACGATCGACCACCGCGACCCACATCGTCGGCGTGGCTGTCATCGGCCTGCCAAGATGGCGGACATGGCGCCAGCCCCGACGACTCTCGATCTGACTGTGGATCCGGTCACGCTCACCCGACAGCTGGTCGACATCTCGTCGGTCAGCGGGGAGGAGCGCCAGATAGCCGACGCCGTCGAGGCTGCCCTGCGCGGCATCGGGGGCCTCGAGGTCGAGCGCTTCGGCCACACCCTGGTCGCGCGCACCTCGACCGGCGCCGATGAACGCGTCGTCCTGGCAGGACACCTCGACACCGTGCCGGTGAACGACAACCTGCCGGCGCGACTCGAGCAGGGAGTGCTGCACGGCCTCGGATCCTGTGACATGAAGGGTGGCGTCGCGGTGGCGCTGCACCTCGCTGCCACCCTGGGCGGTCTCTCCCGGGACCTGACGTACTTGTTCTACGAGTGCGAGGAGGTCGAGGCCGAGCGCAACGGGCTGACCCTGCTCTCCAGGACTCGACCGGACCTCCTCGAGGCGGACTTCGCGGTCCTGATGGAGCCGTCGAACGCCGTGGTGGAGGCTGGGTGCCAGGGCACGCTCCGGGTCGACGTCACCGCTCGCGGGGAGCGGGCGCACTCCGCGCGCTCCTGGATGGGCAGCAACGCGATCCACGCGGCGGGAGACATCTTGGAGCGGCTGCGCGGCTTCGAGCCACGACGTCCGGTCATCGACGGGCTGACCTACCACGAGGGGCTCAACGCCGTGCAGATCGACGGTGGAGTGGCGGGCAACGTCGTCCCCGACCTCTGCCGCGTCACGGTGAACTATCGCTTCGCGCCGGACCGTTCGCTGGCTGAGGCCGAGGCCTGGTTGCGCGAGCTCTTCGCCCCGTTCGAGGTCGAGGTCACCGACGCGGCCCCGGGCGCGCTGCCGGGTCTTTCCACTCCGGCCGCCGCAGACTTCGTCGAGGCGGTGGGGGGAGTGGTGAACCCGAAGTTCGGCTGGACCGACGTGGCTCGGTTCAGCGAGCTGGGGACACCTGCGGTGAACTTCGGCCCCGGTGACCCGATCTATGCCCACAAGCAGGACGAGCACGTGCCGGTGGACCAGATCGTGCAGGTGGAGCGCCAGCTGCGCAGCTGGCTGGAGGAGGACTGATGGAGCCGACTGACGGGCCGCTGGCCAACCCGCGTCGTACGGGCCCCCCGCGCCACCACGGGGGCAATGTGCAGCGACGCGGCGGCGATGGGGGCAGCACGACCGACACCCGGTTGCTCGACAACCGGGGCAGTGCCGACTGGCTGCACACCGACCCGTGGCGGGTGCTGCGCATCCAGAGCGAGTTCGTGGACGGCTTCGGTGCCCTGGCCGAGCTCGGCCCGGCGGTGTCGGTCTTCGGGTCCGCCCGGGTGCGCGAGGGCACCGCGGCCTACGACCTCGCCGATCGGGTGGCGCAGCGACTCGTCGAGGCGGGGTTCGCGGTGATCACCGGTGGGGGGCCAGGGGTGATGGAGGCCGCCAACCGGGGAGCGTCCGCCGCCGGCGGCCACTCGGTCGGACTGGGCATCGAGCTGCCGTTCGAGCAAGGGTTCAACGAGTTCATCGACCTCGGCATCAACTTCCGCTACTTCTTCGTGCGCAAGACGATGTTCGTCAAGTACGCCCAGGGCTTCGTGGTCCTGCCGGGCGGCTTCGGGACGCTGGACGAGCTGTTCGAGGCACTGACCCTGGTGCAGACCCGGAAGGTGACCTCCTTCCCGATCGTGCTCGTCGGCAGTGACTACTGGGGCGGACTGCTGGACTGGCTGCGCGACTCCGCGCTGGGGCTGGGCACGATCAACCAGTCCGACCTCGACCTGCTCCGGCTGACCGACGACCCGGACGAGGTCACGCAGATCATGCTCTCGATGAATCAACGCGAGGCGCTAGGCGGTGGCTGAGCGAGCGACCGCCGTCCGGTTGCCCGGCGTCATGGCACGATCGTGACCATGATGTGGTTCTTCGCCCTCCTCATCGTCGCGGTGATGGGAGCCGCTGCGGTGGTCGCCACCGGGCGGGGCGGCTCGATGGCCGAGGAGTACGACGACCGGCCCGACTCGCGGGTCCCGGCCGACGGGCCGTTGCGCGCCCAGGACCTCGACGGCGTCCGCTTCACCACAGCATTGCGGGGATACCGGATGTCCGAGGTCGATGCCCTGCTCGACCGGTTGTCCGGCGAGCTGCGCGAGCGTGATCCCGACGGAGAGCGCAGCGGCCGGTCCTCGGCCGAGCAGTCCGATCAGGTCGCCGGCGAGACGAGTGAATGAGCCCTCCGGTGCGGTTGCGGGACCGGATGGTCGTCCCCGGTGCCCGTGGGCGATCTCCGCAGCCGGTGGCGAGCTCTACCTCGACTACCACGACACCGAGTGGGGGCGGCCGCTGCGCGGTGACCAGGCGCTCTTCGAGCGGCTGAGCCTCGAGGCGTTCCAGTCCGGATTGAGCTGGCTGACCATCCTGCGCAAGCGTGAGGCGTTCCGCCGCGCCTTCGACGGGTTCGCCCCCGACGCCGTCGCCGGGTACGGCGAGGACGACGTGCGCAGGCTGCTCGACGACGCCGGCATCGTGCGCAACCGGGCCAAGATCCGGGCCTGCATCGACAACGCGGCCCGGGTCGTGCGGCTCCGGGCGGAGGGCGGGCTCAGCGAGCTGCTGTGGTCCTTCGCTCCGTCGACTCATCTCGCACCCCGCACCCTGCGCGACGTGCCGGCCACGACCGTGGAGTCCAGCGCCATGGCCCGCGAGCTGCGCCGTCGAGAGTTCAGGTTCGTCGGACCGACCACGGCCTACGCGCTGATGCAGGCCGTCGGCATGGTCGACGACCACCTCGTGGGTTGTGTGGCACGGCCCCGTTGACCGGTCTGAGCCCGGTTGCGGGTCAGCGGCCCTCGAAGCGAGGTTGCTCCTTGGCCAGGAACGAGGCGACCGCGTTGCGGTGGTCCTGGGTGCTTCCCGTCGCGGTCATCAGCTCGGCCTCGTGCTCCAGCGACTCCGCGAAGTCGTGGCTGGCGGAGTAGGCCACCGCGCGCCGCATCGCCCCGTAGGCCTGCGTCGGTCCGACGGCCAGGCGCTGTGCCAGTGACCGCACGGCCTCGTCGAGCTCGTCGGCGGGCACGACCCGGTTGACCAGCCCGAGCCCGAGCGCCTCGTCGGCGCGGATCGTACGCGGCTCGTAGAGCAGCTCGATGGCTCGTGCCTGCCCGACCAGCCGCGGAAGCGTCCAGGAGATCCCGGTGTCGCAGGACAAGGCGATGCCGGCGAAGGCCAGGTTGATCGAACCGGTGTCGGCCATCACCCGGTAGTCACAGGCGAGCGCCAACGAGGCGCCGGCGCCTGCCGCGACCCCGTTGACGGCGGCGATCACCGGCTTGGCCATGGTGGCGATGGCGTGCACGGTCGGGTTGTAGTGCTCCGGCACTGTGCGGAAGAGAGCGTCGGCACCCTCCTCCAGCAGGTCGACGTGCTCCTTGAGGTCCTGGCCGACGCAGAAGGCGCGACCGGTGCCGGTCAGCACCACACACCTCACCGCAGGATCCTCGCCGAGCGCGGTCACCGCGTCGCGCAGCGCGACCTTGGTCGCCACGGTGAGGCTGTTCATCGCCTCGGGCCGGGCCAGCCGCACGGTGGCGATGGCGTCGGAGACCTCGACCTGCACACCGTCGCCGGAACGTTCCTCGGTCATCAGCCCTGCCTCCTGAGTCGGTGCGGTGGTCACCAGCCGGTCTCCGAACGAGTCGCTGTCGGATCCTGCGAGGTGGTGGGAGATAATAGACGCAGCACACCCGATCGGACGACGACAGTACGACGCACCCGGACACTCGGCGACCCCTCGACGACGGGCGAGTCGTCCGACTTGAGAGAGGAAACACAAGATGGCGGCCATGAAGCCTCGCACCGGAGACGGACCCCTCGAGGTGACATCGGAGTACGGCGGGCGCAGCATCGTGATGCGGGTGCCCCTGGAGGGCGGTGGCCGTCTGGTGGTCGAGCTCAACGCCGAGGAGGCCGGCGCGCTGGCCGGTGCGCTCCAGGAGGTCGTCGGCTGATCTCGTCCGACGACCACCCCATGAACCAGGTGCTGGACCTCGTTCCGGCGTTGCGTGCGCCGACGATCGAGGTGACGGCAACCGTCGATCCGGTGAGCTCCTCCGACGCCGAGCTCATCGTGGTCGGCGTCCGATGTGCCCGCTCCGGGGCCCAGCCCGGAGCCGAAGCCGAGCCCGCCCCGATCCGCGAGGCGCTCGAGGCCGCCGGGCTCGCGCAGATCGCGCAGACCTACGAGGGGTGGATCTCCCGAGCGCTGCTCACCCGCAGCTTCGACGGATCCGCCGGTTCGACCGCTGAGCTCCCCTGGCCCGACGGCGGGGCGGAGTCCACGCCGCGCGGGGGCCTGGTCCTGCTGGGGCTGGGCTCGGGCCGACCCGGCGACCTGCGTCGTGCGGCCGCGGCGATGGCGCGGCAGATCTGCGGCACCGACCACGCGGCAGTCACCTGGATCGACGTCGACGACGCCTCGGCACAGGCCTTCGTCGAGGGTGCGGTCCTGGGTGGCTTCCACTATCGGATCAGTGCCGGCGACGATCCCAAGCCGCCCGTGCGCAGGCTCACCCTCGCCGGCGTCTCGGTCTCCACCGACGCCGTCGGGCGAGGGGTGCACGTCGCCCGGGCGGGCTGGCTCTCTCGTGCCCTGGCGCTGACGCCGTCCAACGTGAAGTCGCCGCAGTGGCTGGTGGAGCAGGCCGATGCCGTGGCCACCGAGCGCGGCCTCGAGATCGAGGTGCTCGACGTCGAGGACCTGCGCCGGGGTGGGTTCGGTGGCCTGATCGGGGTCGGCCAGGGATCCTCCCGCGATCCCTCCCTGGTCAAGCTCAGCTACTCACCACCTGGCGCCGGTCGCCGGACGCCGCACGTGGTGCTCGTCGGCAAAGGCATCACCTTCGACACCGGGGGCCTGTCGATCAAGCCCGCCGAGGCGATGGCCAACATGAAGCGGGACATGACCGGCGCCGGTGTGGTGCTCGCCGCGATGGACGCGTTGGGCTCCTTGGGCTGTCCCGTGCGCGTGACCGGTCTGCTGGCGATCGCCGAGAACGCCGTGGGCGGCGGCGCGATGCGACCCGGCGACGTGCTGCGCCACTACGGCGGACGCACCACCGAAGTCACCAACACCGATGCCGAGGGGCGGCTGGTGCTGGCCGACGCCATGGCCTACGCCGTGGACAAGCTGAACCCGAGCACGCTGGTCGACGTGGCCACCCTCACCGGTGCGGTCAGGGTGGCCCTGGGGCAGCGCACGGGTGGGCTCTTCACCGACGACGAGGCGCTGGCACACGAGCTGTCCCAGGCGGCCGACAGCTCGGGGGAGCAGCTGTGGCGGATGCCGTTGGTGGCCGACTACGAGGAGCGCATCGAGTCCAAGGTCGCCGACGCCGACAACGCCGGAGGGTCACCGGGCGCGATCACCGCGGCCCTGTTCCTGCGCCACTTCGCCGGTGACGTCCGGTGGGCGCACCTGGACCTGGCCTCGGTGGGGGACTCGCCCGATGACTCCTACGAGTGGACCCGCGGGGCCACCGGCTTCGGCGCCCGGCTGCTGCTCCACTGGCTCTGCGGCTGAGCCTCCCCGCAGTGCCCCTCGGTGCCCTCCGGCGGGTACGCCCCGCCCACGGCCCCCGCAGGCATCCACCCGTTGCGCAGCGCGCTGCTCCTTCGTCGCTGCGCCCTGCTTCACGGAGGCCAGGCCCATCCACGCCTGCGGGGACCGCGTCCGGGGCGGCGCGCACCCACCGGCCGGCGGTGTGCGGCTGATCGTGGCTCGTCCCACCTGAAGCAGTGTCGGGGCCGGGCGCGGGCAGGTGGTCGGGAGACCGGGACGGGGGCCGGCACTGCGTCCGGACCCGGGGGAGAGCTGCGATCAGGCCTTGCGGGCCAGGAGCAGGCCGTCGCCGACCGGGAGCAGCAGGGGCACCAGGTCCTCGTGATCGCGCATGGCGTTGCCCAGCTCACGGATCGCGACCGTCTCGGCGTCGCGCTGTGCCGGGTCAGCCACCCGGTCGTGCCACAGCGCGTTGTCGAAGGCCACCACACCACCGGAACGCAGCAGCCGCAGCGCCTGCTCGAGGTAGTCGGAGTACTCCACCTTGTCGCCGTCACAGAAGACCAGGTCGTAGTGCCCGTCGGTCAGGCGGGGAAGGACGTCCAGGGCGGCCCCGTTGATCAGCCGGGCGCGCTGGGAGGCGATGCCCGCCTGGGTGAAGGCCTGCTTGGCCAGCCGCTGGTGCTCGGCCTCGGTGTCGACGGTGGTCAGCACACCGTCGGCGCGCATCCCGCGCAGCAACCACAGCCCCGAGACGCCGGTGCCGGTGCCGATCTCGACCACGGCGCGGGCCTCGATCGCGGCAGCCACGAACTGCAGGGCTGCGCCCACGCCGGTGCCGATCGGCGCCACGCCGACATCCTCGGCGTGGCCGCGGGCAGAGCCCAGCACCTCGTCCTCGGTGAGGAACTCCTCGGCGTAGCTCCAGCTCGCGGGCTTGAGTCCGGTGGAAATGACGGCCCCCTAGGGTCGAGCGCGTTCAACGAGGGGACTCTACCCCGCCGACACCCCTGCTCTGCCGGAGGAGGCTGCCGCGCCGACGCTTTCGGTTTCGCAGCCAACGCACGACGTCGCCTCAGCGCACTCTCAGCCGGTCTCGCTAGCGTCAGCCACCAGGGAGTGGGAGGACCACCATGTACACCGTTCCAGCGACCTCGCAGAACAGCGTCGACAGCGACAGCGACTGGGAGGCGATGGTGCGCGACCACTCCGGTCGGGTGTTCGGGCACGCCTACCGGCTGACCGGCAACCGTGCCGACGCCGAGGACATCACCCAAGAGGTCTTCGTGAGGGCGTTGCGCTCCTCGGCTCCCGCAGGTCGGGGTGGAGCAACGGGGCGAGCCGAAGGATGGCTCAACCGGGTGACCACCAACCTGTTCCTCGACCTGGTCCGCCGGCGACGTCGGTCCGCGGACACCTTGCTCGACCATCGACGGGCCGGCTGGGAGCCGGTGGACGCCGCAGCAGATCCCGGTTCGGTGGCCCTGCGGGACGAGCTCGACGACGATGTCGAGGCCGCGCTCGCCTCCCTGCCGCCGACCTACCGCGAGGCGGTCGTCCTGTACGACGTCCACGGGCTGCGCTGCGCGGAGATCGCTGAGCTGGTGGGCATCAAGCCGGGCACGGTCCGGACGCGGATCCACCGAGGTCGCAGGCTGCTCCGGGACGCGCTGGCGCATCGCGCGCCCACGCCGGGGCGGGCCCGTCACGGAGGGCCCCACGAGCAGTCCGTCGAGGCACAGGCCCTCACCGTTTCCTGACATCGGTGACAATGGCCAGGTGACCACACCCGGCAGCCCGGTGCCTCCACCGCCGTACCCCCCGCCCTGGCAGCGCCCACCCTTCACCGGGCCGCCCCAACAGCCCGCTCGACGCGGGTTCCCCGCCTGGGCCTGGGTGATGATCAGCGTGATCGCGCTGGTCGTGGGTCTGCTGGGCGGCATCCTGGGCGGCGCGATGGTGCTGGGCACCACGGGGTCGGGGGACTCCTCGTTCTCGTTGCCCGCGCTGGACGGCGACGACGTCGACAAAGCGCCGGTCGCGAAGGGCTCGGTGGCCGCCGTGGCGCGCCGGGTGCTGCCGAGCACCGTGCAGGTCCGGGTGCGGGCAAGCGGCGAGGATGCTGAGGGCGGGACCGGTTCCGGTTTCGTCGTGGACCAACGAGGTCATGTCGTCACCAACAACCACGTGACCGAGGTCGCCGACGGTGGCGGCACGATCAGCGTCATCGATCACCGGGGCCGCCGTCACGACGCCGAGCTGGTGGGCAGCAGCGCGGCCTACGACATCGCGGTGCTGCAGGTGGACGGCCCGGGACTACGCCCGGTGCCTCTGGGCTCATCGCAGCGCATGAACGTCGGAGACACCGTCGTCGCGGTCGGTTCGCCGCTGGGCCTGGACAGCACCGTCACCACCGGCGTGGTGAGCGCTCTGGACCGACCGGTCACCACGGGCCCGGCCGACTCCTCCTCCTACATCAGTGCGGTGCAGACCGACGCCGCGATCAACCCCGGCAACTCCGGTGGGCCGCTGGTCGACCTGGCGGGCCGGGTGATCGGAGTCAATTCCGCCATCGCCACGACCGGTGGCTTCCTCGGGGGCGAGGGCGGCAACATCGGCGTCGGCTTCGCGATCCCGGTCGAGCAGGTCCGGATCACCGCCGAACAGATCCTGGAGGACGGTCACGCGGAGTACCCGGTCATCGGCGCCACCGTGCAGACCGGAGGGGGTCAGGTCGGCGCGCTGGTGGACGAGGTGCCGGCCAGCTCACCCGCCGGCGATGCGGGCCTGGAGGAAGGTGACCGGATCGTGGCGGTCGACGGTGAAGCCGTTCCCGACGGGGCGTCGCTGATCGTGGCGATCCGCAACCATCGCCCCGGGCAGAAGATCGAGCTGACGGTGCGCCGAGACGGCGACCAGCGCGACCTCGACGTGGTGCTCGGCGGCAAGATCGGCTAGCTGGTCGGTCTAGGTGGCGTCCGGGTCGTAGGGCGGTCGCTCGCCGGCGCGCAGCGGGGGGCCGGAGGCAGGAGTGTCGTCGTGCTCCTCGTCCTCGTCCCAGGCCTCCATGATGTGTTTGCGGATCGCGCGCCGCGGGTCGAGGTCGGTGAGCTCGAAGTCGGCGTACCCCGGCCCGAGCTCGGCCCGGATGTCGTCGCGCGCCTGGCGCGTGAGCGTGCGGACCTGGCGCGCCATCCGGCCTGCCTGGCGGGCGAGGTCGGGGAGCCGGTCCGGACCGAAGACGAGCAGGCCAATGACCAAGATGACCATGAACTCCGGCAGACCGACCCCGAACACGCGGTTACAGCTTGCTCGTCGGAGTCAGGCCGAGCTGCATCCCGGCCAGACTGCGACCGCTCCGGGTGAGCCGGTCGGCGATGTCGGTGAAGGCCAGCGAGGCGGCCGCGTCGGGGTCGGAGACCACCAGTGGCTGGCCCAGGTCGCCGCCCTCACGCAGCCGAGGGTCCAGCGGGATCTCACCCAGGAGCGGGATCTCGGTGCCGAAGCGCCGGCTCAGCGTGTCGGCGACGCGCTGTCCGCCGCCGCTGCCGAAGACCTCCAGCCGGTGGCTCGGGCCGCAGTGGGGGCAGGGGAGGAACGACATGTTCTCGATGACTCCCACGACCGTCTGCCGCAGCATCTGCGCCATCGTGCCGGCCCGCTCGGCGACCTCCGCGGCAGCCTCCTGCGGGGTCGTCACCACCAGCACCTCGGCGTTGGGGAGGTACTGCCCCAGCGAGAGCGCCACGTCTCCGGTGCCCGGAGGCAGGTCGAGGAGCAGGGCGTCGAGGTCGCCCCAGTAGAAGTCGGTCAGCATCTGGTTCAGCGCGCGGTCCAGCATCGGACCGCGCCAGGCGACCACCTGGTCGCGGCGCGGCTTGAACATTCCCATGCTGACCACCGACGGGCCGTGCTCGGTGGGGACGGGCATGATCATGTCGTCGACCTGGGTGGGTCGCTGCTCGGCGACTCCGAGCATCGCGGGGATCGAGTGGCCGTAGATGTCGGCGTCGACCAGTCCCACCTTCTGCCCGCTACGGGCGAGGGCCACGGCGAGGTTGACCGTGACCGAGGACTTGCCGACGCCGCCCTTGCCGGAGGCGACCGCATAGACCTTGGTCAGCGACTCAGGTCGGGCGAAGGGGATCTCCTTGGGCGCCTTGCCGTCTCGCAGCGTGGCTTGGAGCTCGGCGCGCTGCTCGTCGGTCATGACCCCGAAGCGCACCTCGGCCTGCTCGATGCCGGCGACGGATCGAGCGGCTTCGCTGACGTCGTTGGTGAGCCGGTCACGCATCGGGCAACCGGAGACGGTGAGCAGGATGGTGACCGTGGCGCTGGATCCCTCGACCTCGACCGACTCCACCATGCCCAGCTCAGTGATCGGCCGGCGGATCTCGGGGTCGTTGACGCTGCCCAGGGCAGCGTGAATCTGGTCGACGAGGGGTTGACTCATGTCTCCTAGCCTACGGTCCCGTTGGGTTCTCCCTCCGCGGTGCCCGCCGGATCGTCCTCCTCGTCGCGAGCCTGGAGGTCGGCCAGCAGCGAGCGGAGCTCGGAGCGTAGGTAGTCGCGGGTGGCGACCTCGCCCACAGCCATGCGCAGGCTCGCCATCTCGCGGGCCAGGAACTCCATGTCGGCGTGGGCGCGGGAGGCGGCCAGCCGGTCCCCCTCGGCGATGACACGGTCACGGTCCTCCTGACGGTTCTGCGCGAGCAGGATCAGGGGGGCGGCGTAGGAGGCCTGCAGGCTGAGCATGAGAGTGAGGAAGATGAAGGGGAACGTGTCGAAGCGCAGCTCCTCCGGCATCAGGACGTTCCACACCATCCAGACCAGGACGAACAGCGTCATGTAGATCAGGAACTTCGCGGTGCCCATGAAGCGTGCGAACTGCTCGGCGAAGCGGCCGAACGCATCGTCCTCCAACTGCGGTCGCCGCAGCCGACGGGTCTCGCGGGGCTGGTCCAGGCGCAGACCGCGTGGGCTCTCCGTGCGCTGGCGCGCGTAGGGAAGCTCAGGCACGGAACCTCCCCTGGTCCTGGGGAACCGCGCGGTCACCCCGGATCGACTGACGCAGCGCCTGTGACGACCCGGTCGGTGGGCTGTCGCGCCACTTGTCGGGCAGCAGGTGGTCCAGCAGGTCGTCGACGGTGACCACGCCCAACAGCCGGCCGTCCTCGTCCAGGACCGGTGCCGCCACCAGGTTGTAGGTCGCCAGGTGGCGAGCCACGTCCTCGAGGGTGTCCTCGGGGTCGACCTCGTCGAACTGGCCGTCGAGCATCCCGCCGAGCATGCTGCTGGCGGGCTCACGCAGCATCCGCTGGATGTGCACCACTCCGACCATGCGCCCGGTCGGGGGCTCCAGCGGAGGGCGGCAGATGTAGACCGCCGCGGCGAGCGCCGGACTGAGCTCGACCACACGCACGTGGGCCAAGGCATCCGCCACGGTCGCGTCGGGGGGCAGGATCACCGGCTCGGTGGTCATCATGCCGCCCGCGGTGGAGTCCTCGTAGATCATCAGCCGCCGCACGTCCTCGGCCTCGTCGGGCTCCATCAGCTTCAGCAGGGCCTCGGCGGTCTCGGGGGGCAGCTCGGACATCAGGTCGGCGGCGTCGTCCGGCGACATCTCCTCCAGCACGTCGGCGGCGCGCTCGTCGTCCAGCTCGGCGAGGATCTCGACCTGGTCCTCCTCGGGCAGCTCCTCGAGCACATCGGCCAGACGCTCGTCGTTCAGGGCCGCGGCGACCTCACGGCGTCGCTTGGCCGGCATCTCGTGGAGCACGGTGGCCAGGTCGGCCGGCTTCATCTCCTCCAGCGCGGCGAGGACGTGGGTCGCGCCCTGGTGCTCGTCCCTCTCGAAGCCGGTGATGTCGCGCCACTCCACCACGTGGCTCTGGCCACGCCGAGCGAAACGCTTGCCCTTCTCCTGGATGGCGACGTGGCTGACGACCCAGTCACGGTTGCGCTCCTGCTCGATCGCCATGTCGTAGATGGTTCCGGTGACATCGCTGTCCTTGACCCGGACCACCCGGTCCAGCATCTGCGCCAGCATCCGGGTCTCGTTGTGCCGCTGCTCGAAGCGGCGCATGTTGACCAGACCGGTGGTGATCACCTGACGGCCGTCGATGCTGGTCACCCGGGTCATCGGCAGGAAGACCGAGCGACGGCCGAACACCTCCACGACCATGCCGAGCACCCGTGGCCCACGCCCGCTGGGCCGGATCACGGCCACGAGGTCGCGCACGCTGCCGACCAGGTCACCGGCCGGGTCGAAGACCTTCAGACCGGTGAGCCGACCGACGTAGACGCGGCTGGGCGAGGTGCTCACTCGCTCAGGGTAGACGGAGCGGACACCTCGCATGAGTCACTCGCGTCACTGCGGCAACGCGGGGTCGGGCCGGGTGGGTCGGGGTCAGGGCAGCTCGACACCTGCGGCGAGCAGCTCGTCGGCGTTGAGGACCTGCCCTGGCACGGTGGCGGTCGCAGCGACGAGCGGGTGGTCGCTGGTTCGCGCGACCAGGCCCCCGCGCAGGGCGGTGTAGTCGGACCAGGAGATGTCGGGGCTGCCCACGATCCAGTCGATCGGGGCACCGCCCGGCACCTGGCAGGACCCGCCCTCGACCGATCCGCCGTTGGCCGCACGCATGCCGCTGCGGGCGATGGGACAGAAGAACTCGCCGCGGTCGTTGAAGTCGCCGGTGAAGATCACCGGCGTCCCGTCGGCATGCAGCCGCCTGGCCAGAGCGATCTCACGCTGCACCGCAACCCTGCGCCACCGGGCGTTGTTCCCGGCCCGCTTGGTGCTCGCCGGGTTGTGGAAGTTCGCCACCCACAGCTCCGCACCGCTGACGTGGCGCAGCTTGACGTAGGGCATCGGCCAGGGCCGCCCGTGGTGGTAGGGGATCGCGACGGTGTTGAGCTCCACCGGTGTGAACAGGTCGTTGCGCCAGATCAGGCTGTTGTGCGAGAGCTTTCGCCCCATCGAGTTGCCCGGGAAGATCGAGTAGTTGGGCAGCCGACTCACCAGCGACGCGGCCTGGTCGTGCTGGAGCTCCTGCAGGCCCACGATCGCGGCGTCGCGGACCAGCTGCGACGCTCCGCTGATGCGCCGCACCCCGGACGGCCTGCCACCGCGACCACGTGTGTGGCTGCTGCCGAGGACGTTGAAGCTGACGACCCGCAGGGTGACGTCCGGCGACAGGACCGGCTCGGGCAGCGGTGGCTCCTGGGGCGAGGCGGGTGGTTGCTCGGGCTCTCGCTCCGGCTTCGGCTCCGCATCGGGCCTGGGCTTCAGCTTCTTGATGGTCGTGACCGGTTCGACCCGCATCACCGACCCGCCACCGAACGGATCGGGACGGTCGAAGACGATGCCCTGAGCCGGGCCGGCCACTGCTCCGGCCAGGCCCGTCGCCAGGGCCGTCACGCCGAGCAGCCCGGCCGTGATCCGGGTACACCGCATCCTTCGACGGCCGCACCCGCGGCCCACTCTCTCCACACCTCAAGGCTAAGCGACGAGCGATGGCCGTGATCCGGATCTCGTGAACTGTCTGGTCCGACGACTCTCCCCCGGCTGCGCTCCTGACCCGGTCCCGGGCTCGGAGGCCTCGACGGACTCCCGCCGTCCCGTGGTGTCTCGTGGCCTTATCGAGCCCGCCGGTGAGGGTGTCGATCCCGCAGCAGGTGGGGGCAGGGAGGCTGGTGTGCGCCGACGGGCACTTCTGGCCGCGACGTTGTCGGCGGTCGCCGCGGTCGCGGTGACCGCGCTGTGGTGGCTGCGAGCGCCGGACGACTCCGGACCCACCGACCCTGCGCAGGTCGACCCGGTCACCGGCCCCACGACGTTCCGAGTCGCCTCGTTCAACATCCTCAGTGCCTGGCACACCTCGGCCCGGGGACCGAACCCGCGGAGGGCCTCGGGTGAGGCGCGGATGGGCCACACGCTGAGGCTTCTCGACCGGCACGCGATCAGCGTGGCGGGGATGCAGGAGGTCCACGGCCGGCAGTACGCCGAGCTGGAGCGGTTGCGTGGCGCCGACTGGGACCGATACCCGGGTCTGTCCCTGCGGCCGCAGGACAGCCACAACTCGATCATCTGGCGCACCGAGGACTGGGTCGCGATTCGCACGCAGGACCGTCACCGTGCTGTACTTCCGCGGCCGCGAGGGGCAGATGCCCTACCGGAGGGCTGTGTGCCTCCGGAGGCCACCCGGATCGACTGGATCCTCGGCTCGGAGGAGCTGAGGTTCTCCGGCTACCGCGTGGTGCGTTCGGGCGCTGGAGAAGCAGGCCTCGGACCCCCGCTGATCATCAGCGACGTCACCGTCCCCGTCGGTGAGGCCGCGACGCGCTGCTGCCGGTGTGTTCGAGTCCATAGTCATGGACATGGCCCCCCGGCGTACCGGCCAGTAATCTGGGACGGTTCTGTTCGGCTAGAAAGGACCGTCACATGGGTCGCCTGTGCCAGACCGAGGGCTTGACCGACATCCAGCAGGAGATCCTGCGGACTGTCCGGGACTTCGTGGAACGAGAGATCATCCCGGTCGCCACCGAGCTGGAGCACAAGGACGAGTACCCCACCGAGATCGTGGAGGGCCTCAAGGAGCTCGGCCTCTTCGGCCTGATGATCCCCGAGGAGTACGGCGGCCTCGGTGAGTCACTGCTGACCTACGCGCTGGCGGTCGAGGAGATCGCGCGGGGTTGGATGAGCGTCTCCGGCATCATCAACACCCACTTCATCGTCGCCTACATGCTGCTCCACCACGGCACCGAGGAGCAGAAGCAGAGGTACCTGCCGAAGATGGCCACCGGGGAGGTCCGCGGCGGCTTCTCGATGTCCGAGCCGGGATGCGGGTCCGACGTGGCGGCGATCAAGACCAAGGCCGTGAAGAATGATGACGGCTACTCCATCACCGGTCAGAAGATGTGGCTGACCAACGGCGGCTCGGCCAACCTGATCGCGGTGCTGGTGAAGACCGATGAGGGCGCCGACAGCGTCTACAAGAACATGACGACCTTCCTGGTGGAGAAGGAGCCGGGCTTCGGCGAGACCGCTCAGGGCGTCACGATCCCCGGCAAGATCGACAAGATGGGCTACAAGGGCGTCGACACCACCGAGATGGTCTTCGAGGGCCACCAGATCTCCGCCGACCAGATCCTCGGCGGCGCGCCCGGCAAGGGCTTCTACCAGATGATGGACGGCGTCGAGGTCGGTCGGGTCAACGTCGCTGCGCGTGGCTGCGGAGTCGCGCTGCGCGCCTTCGAGCTGGGGGCGCAGTACTCCCAGCAGCGCGAGACCTTCGGGAAGAAGATCGCCGAGCACCAGGCGGTGCTGTTCCGGCTGGCCGAGATGGCGACCAAGGTCGAGGCGGCCCACGCGATGATGGTCAAGGCGGCGCGGGTCAAGGACAAGGGCAAGCGCAACGACCTCGAGGCCGGCATGGCGAAGTACCTCGCGTCGGAGTACTGCTCGCAGGTGGTCGAGGACTCCTTCCGGATCCACGGTGGCTACGGCTTCTCCAAGGAGTACGAGATCGAGCGGCTCTACCGCGAGGCTCCGATGCTGCTGATCGGTGAGGGGACCGCCGACATCCAGCGGATGATCATCGGGCGCCGACTTCTGGAGGACTACAAGCTCAAGGGCTGACATCTCCAGGATCTCGTGCGGGCGCGAGCTGCCGTGCAGCGCACGCCCCCAGAGCTCCGGTGCCCTCAGGTCGGCGGGTCACCGAACATCGTCTCCTCCGAGTACCGCTTCCCGATGGACAGGTCGTACTGGATCAACCGGTAGTCGTCGAGCACTCGTTGCTGCTCTGGTGTGAGCTGGGTGCGGCGCAGGGGGCGATCATTCGCGTCGACGTACATCCCCACACCCATCGCGGGCAGCTGTTCGCGGAGGTCGTGCAGCAAGCCGTAGTAGGGCGGAACCGGGACGTCCAGAGCGTCGAACAGCATCGGGAGGAACTGCATCGGGCTGACGGTCGGCATCTGCCTGGGCGGGACCTTGTCACGGTTGCTCCAGATGAACCACGGCGTCTGATGTGACGTCAAGGCTCCTTCCCGCTGCTCGAGCTGGCTCGGGTAGGCATCACCCGGAAGGTGATCGCCGTAGAAGACAACGTCGGTGGGCTCAGGCAGCTTCCTCAAGGCGGCGATGTACTTCTTGAGGTACACGTCGGTGCGTTCGATGCCACGGGCGTACTGCCCGGCCGGCTCGGCGAACGGCGCTGGGAGCCCCGAGGGGTTGATCGGATCGTCGAACCGGTGGCGGTAGCGCATGTGGTTCTGCATGCTGACGACGTTCAAGAACAGCGGGGCACTGTTGTCGCGCATCAGGTCCAGCGTCTCGAGGAACAAGGAGCTGTCGTCGATGAAGGGGCCGTCGTTCCGGGTTTGATGCCTCATCGCCTCCTGGGTCACGAATCGGTCGAAGCCGAAGGCCTCGTAGACGTCTGCGCGGTCGTACATCCGTGCTGAGAAGGAATGCAGGGCGAGCGGCAGGTGTCCGCGCTCCTCGAACCACGTGACCGCCGAGGGGTAGTGGTCGTAGTTGCCGACGAGCTGTTCGTAGGCGACTGACAGCTGCGGCTCGAACTGCCCCATCGACTGGCCGGTCAGGACCTCGAACTCGACATTCGCGGTGCCGCCACCGAAGCCGGGAGCAAGCATGCGACCTGAAAGGGTCCGGCTCATCAGCGCGCGGGTGCGGGGGATGGGGTCCTCGGGAAATCGCACCGTCGTGAGCCAGGTGGGATCGGTGAAGCTCTCGGAGAGCACCACCACGATGTTGGTGTCCGCCAAGGAACCGCTGCGGCCCCTGTTCAACCGCCGTGCGCGGGTGACGTACCGCCGGCTCACGGCGTCGACGGCGGCCTCGCTGTACCCCTCGGGGCGGGCCATGGCATCGACGTGCATGTTGTACAGCAGACCGGCGACGAATCCGTTTTCTCGGTAGTTGTCCTGTTGTTGCCAGCCCCGCCACTTGACGACCTGGGAGTCGAAGACGTTCCGCCACGCATTACCTGGGTCGTTGAAGTCGGTGGCGAGGTTCAGCAGTCCCAAGCAGACCACCGCCACGAGCACGCGGCCGGCCCGGGCCCCCCACACCACGCGTCGCCCGACGCCTTGGGTCACATGAGGGAAGAACCGGGCAGCCAGGCGGCCCACGGCCCACGAGCCGGCGACGAGCACCGCCATCCCGCCAAGACCGAGGAGCACGGTCGACCCAGGCACCATGTCGACGAGAAAGCCAGGCTGGCTGAGGAAGCCGACGTCCGTCGGAAACAGCGGTTCGCCGCGCAGCGCACTCTTCGTCCAGTTGGCGACGGCCAGAAGTGCGGCGATGGCACTGACGAAGCCCAACGCCAGCCACAGACGTCCGATCAGAGCGACCGCGAGGAGGACGGTCACCCAGACGAGTGCGATGGCCGGAAGTAGCGGCCTGCGCGGGGTGAAGGCGTGCTCGAACAGCGCCGAACTGGGGTTCGGCCATGTCGATGCGTCCAGGACCAGCATGACGAACCAGGACCAGAGCACCGTCAACCCGAGGGCGAGGACGGCCGTGAGTGTTCGACGTCTCCACGACGGCGGGCCCCCATCGAGCGACTTCGTCGAATCGCCGGACTCCGTCACGTCCAGGCCAGGACTCGCAGCGTGCGGGTGTCGAGCATTGCTGCATCATACGAGTGTGCGTGTGCTGTTCTGGCGAAGTACCCACGCGGCTTCGGAACCCGTATCCACGGTGGCTACGGCTTCTCCAAGGAGTACGAGATCGAGCGGCTCTACCGCGAGGCTCCGATGCTGCTGATCGGTGAGGGGACCGCCGACATCCAGCGGATGATCATCGGGCGCCGACTCCTGGAGGACTACAAGCTCAAGGGCTGACCGCGATCGGCGGCTGAGCCTGTCGAGGCCCCCGACCTTGCGTGGCAGGCTGATTCCGTGGATCTCGTCGGTGCACTGCGGCTGCAGGCGGCAGCGTGCGCCGACCACGGGTCGGCGATGTACGGCGACCTGCTCCACCTCGCCGCCGACGACGTGGCGGCCGGGGGACCGGTGGCCGAGGTGCTCGAGTCCTACGGCGGTGACGATCCCGTCGCCGACGCGCTCGCCCTGCGGCTGATGGGATCGGTGCACCGGCTGGTGCTCGAGCGCCGGGCCGGCGAGCTCGCGGCCCACTACCCCTCGGTCGGCGGCACCTGGCAGACCGAAGGTGGGTGGTCGGCGTTCCGCGGACTGCTCGCGCGCGAGCCGCAGGAGGTCCGCGCCTGGCTCGACCGCCCGCCCCAGACCAACGAGGTGGGTCGGGCGACCGCGTTGTTCGGCGCCCTGCTGCACCTGCCGCGCGACCTGCCGGTGAGGCTGGTGGAGATCGGTGCCTCCGGCGGGCTGAACCTGCGGGCCGACCGGTTCTGCTACGTCGACACTGAGGGCACGCAGTACGGCGCCACCACCTCGCCCCTGCGGATCGAGGACGCCTGGCACGGGCCTGCTCCCCAGCCCTGGCCGGAGCTGGTGGTCGTCGAGCGGCGCGGGTGCGACCTGCGCCCGCTCGACGTCACCTCGCCCCGAGGGGAGGCTCGCGCTCACGGCGTACGTGTGGGCCGACATGCGGGCCCGGCTGGAGCGGCTGCGCAGCGCCTTCGAGGTCGCGGCGACGCTGCCGGTCGACCTGCGGCGACAGGGAGCGGGGGAGTTCCTGGATGGTCTCGACCTCGAGGAGAGCACCACCACGGTCGTGTGGCACTCGGTGATGTGGCAGTACCTCCCAGCCGAGGAGCAGGTCGCGGTCACCGCGAGACTCGACGCCCTGGGTGAGACCGCCACCGCGACCCGACGGCTGGCGCACGTCGCCGTGGAGCCGGTGCGACGCGATCCCGAGCCGGTCTTCGAGGTCTCGCTGCGGCTGTGGCCCGGAGGCGAGGCGCGGGTGCTGGGCACGACCGTGCCGCACGGCGTCCCCACCACGTGGCACTGACCCGACCGCGGCCTCGTGAGGCCGTGACGACGGGGTCAGGTCAGCAGGCCCTCGCCGGGCCAGGATCCCTTCTCGAAGCCGGGCAGGATCGCGAAGCTGGCGGTCCCCACGGTGGTGGTCCACTCGTTGAGCGCGTCGCCCTCGGCCAGCCGGCGCTGGATCGGGAGGAACTGGTCGGCCACCGAGGCCTGGAAGCTGAGGAAGACCAGGCCCGACTCGACCGTCGTGCCGTCCGGACCCGTCACCGTCTCGGTGTAGTTGGCCCCGCGGCGGAAGATCCGCCGCCCGCCGTTGCGACTGGGGTGGGAGAGCCGAGCGTGCGCGCTGCGCGGGATGACCAGCTCGCCGCGGTCGTCGCGGGCCTCGAGGTCGAGGTCGTCGTGCTCGCGCGACCCGGTCAGGGGAGCCCCGACGTCGAGGTCACGGCCCACGGTGCGCTCCATCTCGAAGCGTTTGAGCCGGTCCCACTCCTCCAGGTCCATCTGGATCCGCCGCACGACCAGGCTCGAGCCGCCTGCCCAGGCCCCCTCGTCGATCCACACCGTCTGGTCGAAGTCGGCACTGCCGAGGGCGGGGTTGCCGGTGCCGTCGACCTGGTCGAAGTGGTTGCGGCCGGTGACCGGGGAGCCGTCGGCGTCGTAGCCGTTCCAGCTGCCCTGCTGGCGCCAGCGCAGCCGGCCGAAGGGTTCGGCGTCGAGCAGCATCCGCCGCACCGCGTGGTCGACGCTGGTGCCGTCGCGTCCGGTGACCATGAGCACCGCGTCGCCCCCGCTCCAGCGTGACTGCAGCTGGTCGATGTCGAAGGCGGGCACGTCGACCAGACCCGGCGGCGCCCCCTGCGGCACCAGCTGATCGACCAGCTCGGTGCCCAGCCCGATCACGACGTCGAGTCCCGAGGCCTCCGAGGCCACCCCCGGCGCGGTGTCGCCGGGTGCACCCCGGCTCTGGCTGAGGGCGACGACGTCGCCACCCCAGAGCCGCAACAGTCGGGCCAGGGCGTCACGGCCCTGCGCCACGCTGCCCCGCCGGACCTGCGGCAGGTCCAGCGCCACCACAGTGGTCACACGCGCGTTCGGGCGCTCCACCCCCGGCTGGTGGACGCCGTACGGCGTGGGGCTCGGCGGGGCCGTGCCACTGCCGGCCCCGGCCGATCCCGACGCGGAGTCGGCACTCGACTCGGACCCGCCCAAGCGGGCGGCCGCCGGGGCAGCGACTGCTGCCCCGGCGACCGCGGAGCCGAGGTAACCCAGGAAGCGACGCCGCGAGGAGCCATCAGCCCCCGAGGGACCCGGCTCGGTCGGCGTCGAGTCGTCGGCCGAGGTCACGCCGAGCTGTCCTTGCCGTCCTTGCCGTGGTCGTGGTCGCCGTGGTCGTGGTAGTGCCCCTCCTCCTCGGTGAACTCCTTGACCGGCGCGGTGACGTCCTGGGTCGACCCGTCGGCGTAGGTCAGGGTGAAGCTGACCTCGTCGCCGGGAGCGAGCTCTCCGGAGAGGTCCATGAGCATGACGTGGTAGCTGCCGGGCGCCAGCGCCACGCCCTCACCGGCAGGGATGGCGATGCCGTCCTCGACCTCCTGCATCACCATGCCGTCGTCGCCGGACGCCATCTCGTGCAGCTGCGCCATGCCGGCGACGTCGGACTTCGCGGAGACCAGCTCGGCGTCCTCCTCGCCCTGGTTCATCAGCGTCATGAAGGCCGCGGTCATGCTGGGATCCTCGGTGCCGGTGGTGGACCGCACCCACGGGTCCATCACCTCGACCTCGGTCGTGGTCTCCGCGGCTGCGGAGGTGGTGTCGTCGCTGGTCGTCTCCTCACCGCAGGCGCCCAGTGCGCCGAGGGTGAGGACGCCGGCGGCGGTGAGGGCCAGCGAGCGCGACACACGTCGCGGTGATCGGGTGGTACGTCGAAGCATCGGGTTCTCCTCGAAGAGTCTGAGAGTGAGCAGGCGCGAGGCGCGCCTGGGCCGCACCGGGGCGCGGCACGCCACCCGGCCGTGCCGAGGGCGTAGCGGTCAGACGGTGAGGAGAGGCGGACCGCGGCGGGCGATCGGGCCGATGAGGGCCCACCGCTGGCGGCGGGCGCCGATCGCCGGCCAGGCCGGCGAGCTCCTCACCCCCGGCGCGGGCTGTACCAGCTCCACGAGCCGGGGGAAGAGCAGCCGGACCAGGGCCAGCCCGTGTCCGACCACGCGCCACAGAGCCGCCTCGGCCCAGGCGAGCCAGAGCCCGACGACCGCTGCGGCCGCGGTGTGGGCGAGGAACATCGAGACGCCTTGCTCGGCGACGTGCTCCAGCTGGAGCAGGGCCAGGTCGAGCGGACCGGTCACGCCCCGGAGGTGCTCGCCGTGGTGTCCTGCACTCAGCGAGAGGCCGAGGTGGACCACCGTCTGGCCGGCCAGGACGAGCGAGACCATGAGCACCGGCCCCAGCGGGCGCACCATGAACCACAGCGACGCCATCGTGCCTGCGCCCGCCAGGCTCAGCATGACCGACGCGCTGGGCAGCATGCCGTCGGCGGCGAGGTGCGAAGCGGCGCCGACGCCCAGCACGACGCCGGACAGGGTCGCCGCGCGCAGCCAGAGCAGCGGATCGCGCAGCCTCAGCGTGGTGCGGCCACCGGAGCTCATGGCGCAATTGTCCCACGCCTGCCGAGACGTCGCCCATGACCGCCGGGGCGGGTTTTCGCGCACAAGACCGCGCTTCGACCCGGTCAGCGGGCCCAGAGCGCGCATGTGCGGTCTTGTGCGCGGAAACGCACCCGCGCAGGCGGGGGTGGGCGTGACTGGCAGGATGTGGCGCGACACAGACCACCTGGAGGAGTGAGCATGCAGTTCGGCCGCAGCTACGAGGAGTTCGAGGTCGGGGCCACCTACAAGCACTGGCCCGGCAAGACCGTCACCGAGTTCGACGACCACATGTTCTGCCTGCTCACGATGAACCACCACCCGCTGCACCTGGACGAGCAACTACGCCGAGGAGACCACCCAGTTCGGCAAGAACGTCGTCGTCGGCAACTACGTCTACTCGATCCTGCTCGGCATGTCGGTCCCCGACATCTCCGGCAAGGCGATCGCCAACCTCGAGATCGAGTCGCTGCGCCACGTGGCGCCCACGTTCCACGGCGACACCCTCTACGGCGAGACGAGGGTCCTGGACAAGTGGGAGTCGAAGTCCAAGGACGACCGCGGCGTGGTCCACGTGGAGACGATCGGCTACAACCAGGACGGCAAGGTGGTCTGCATCTTCCGTCGCAAGGTGATGGTGCCGAAGGACAACTACCTGGAGTCCCGTGGCGGCGAGCAGCCCGGCCGTCCCACTCCTCAACCTGACAAGAATTGGCCGGGGCCCGACCAGGACTGACGCGTCTCAGCCCGGACCCACCGCTCTCGGCCTGCTGCGCAGGCTCACGGCTGCTGCGGGATCCGCGGCAGCACCCCCCAGCCGGACAGCGCCTCGAGCAGGCCGTCGACACAGTCCAGGTCGACCACCCGGTGGACCGGGAACCACTGCGCGTCCTCGGCATCGTCACCGGGCGTGAGCCGGTGGGGGTCGGTGCCGGGCTCGACCCGGGCGAAGAAGTCCTCGATCTCGTAGGTCACCCGGCCTGGTCCCGGACGCTCCACGAGACCCGCGAGCCCGGTGATCACCACACGGACCCCGGTCTCCTCCTCGACCTCGCGCACCACGGCCTCGCGGGCGCTCTCGCCCGGCTCGACCCGGCCGCCGGGGACCGACCACTGACCGCGGCCGGGCTCCTGGCCCCGACGGATCAGCAGGAGACGGTCACGGTCGTCGCGGACGACCGCTCCCACCGCCGCGATGCGAATCGTCGATGGCTCTGCCGACCGGGGGGCCGACCTGTTCGGGGGCACGACCTCAACGGTACGCCGGTTCGGTGACCGTGGGTGAGACCTGTGCCGCGACCTGAGGGTGTGGGAACCTGTCCGCCATGACGATGCGCGCCGAGTGCCCGCGCTGCCCCAGTGAGATCGTCTCCGACCGGGACTCCTGGGTGTGCCCGTTGCACGGGCCGGTCACCCCGTTGTGGCGACCCGAGACCGCGGAGTACGAAGCGCTGGCCGATCACCTCGAGCGGGCCGGATCGATGCCCTCGTGGGTGCCTTGGCCGTTGCCGCCCGGGTGGAGCGTGACCGACTTCGGCTCCGTGGGGCAGGGAGGCGCTGCGGTCGCCACGGTGGTGACGTGCCGCGGGCTGACCGACACCGACGGCCCGGTCTCGCTCACCGTGGTCACCGAGGAGCCCGGGACCGGACTGGGTGCACGGGTGACCCGCGTGGTGCACGAGGACCCTGGTGAGCACACCCAGGGCCGCCCGGTTCAGACCAGGGTGTCGATCGGGGGCACCACGGTGCCGTTGTGGCTGCTCTCCCGCGCCACCGGCGGAGCCGCCGGCCAGGAAGCGGATGAGCCGATGGACCGGGCCGTGCTGGTGGGCGAGTCGCACGGCCGGTGGGTGTGGCTGGTGATCAGCCCGGCATCGGCCGCCCTCGGGCTGGGGGACTGGGGGCCCCTGGAGGGACTCGGGGAACGGGGGCCGGAGCTGGTGGCACTGCCCTTCGGGCCGCGCGAGGTGGAGTGGTGAGACGTGAGCTGCGCGTGTCGCGAGCGGGACATGTCAAGGGCCCCGGGCTCCCGACCCGCTCACCTTCCCCTGTGACCGTGTCATGGAGACCCGGGGCCTCGATGACGTGAACCTACGAGTCGCTGCGAGTCGAGGTCAATGGGATGCCCGACTTGCCCTGTCCACCGCTGTGGATAACTCTGTGGACAGCTTGGGGAAGGCGCCCCGGTGATGTGGAATACCCGGCGTGTCGTCCCCTGAAGCGCCGGATCGAGCTGGGGACGAGTCGTCGCTCGCGGCAGGTCGGACCTGGTCTGACCTGCGCCGACGAGCCTCGGCGTACTGTGGACGAGAATTCGTTGTTGCTCGGGCTGCGGAGGAGGTGCCGGTGCGCCACGCTCTCGACCGCCGCACGGTGCTCGTGACCGCAGCAGCCGGCCTGGTCGCGGGCTGCTCGGACGACGACCCGACAGTGGCGGGCGAGAACCGCCGACGACCGCGCAAGAAGAAGAAGTCCAAGCAGCGCAACCAGGCCAAGCCGGGCCAGACCCGGCTGGCGCAGGATGACCTGGACGGGGTCGCCGCGGAGCTGACCGCGTTGCTGGGCGGCGAGGATCGCCAGGGGTTCCTGGACTACGCGCGACCGAGCGACCGAGCGCAGTGGGAGCGGATGTGGGACGGGTTGCACGCCGTCCCCACCGTCGACCGGGCCTTCGTCCTGCAGGCCGCCGATGACGGCTGGGTCAACCAGAAGGGTGGCCCGGTCAACGCCACCGTGCGCGGTGTGGTCGCCTACCGGATCGATGGCTGCGACGGCGAGCCGGTGGCGCACCTGTGCGACCTGACCCTCTTCAAGCCGCCGAAGGGCGCCGCCCGGGTGCAGGCGCTCGGCCCGGTGCGCGACGAGACCGCGGCGCCCTGGCTGTTGTCCCCGGTGGAGGCTGTCGTCGGCACGAGCGTGGTGATGATCGCGCGGACCCAGGACGCTGCCACGGCACGCCGGATCGTCTCCCAGGCGGATGCCGGCGCCGAGCGCGCCATGGACTACCTCACCGCGCCCCCCGGGGTCTCTCGGATCTGCATCACGCTGTCCTGGCCGGAGGCGCGCGACCGGTTGTACGGCGGGAGCGACGGCGACTTCGTGGGTTCGGCCCACAACTACCGCTACGTCGACCCGCAGGTGCTGGCCGACACCGGCGAACGCGGCCGAGGGGAGACCTTCGACGGATCGAGGGTCGTCATCGACACCGGCGCCATGAGCGCGCAGGGGCCGGAGAAGGTCTCCGCCCACGAGTCGGTGCACGCCCTGGCCTTCCAGTGGGGCCGGTCCGCCCCTCCGCTGTATGCCGAGGGGCTGGCCCGCTTCGTCGAGCTGGGGGCCGGGGAGACCGAGCGCGCGGCGCGCGACCTCGGCCCCGCACGGTTCGGTGACTTCATCTCCCGGATCACTGCCCGGCCGGGCCGGGCCGCGTTCTACGACTCCACCTGGCTGGAGGACAACTACACCGCAGCCGCGGCCACCTGCGGCTACGTCGCGCGGGAGTACGGCGACGCCTCACTCCGGGACCTGGTGCGGGCGGCGTACGAAGGGGCCGCGAACCCGGCTCGCACCGTGCTCGGGACCTCGGAGCGCAAGCTCTTGCGAGCGGTGAAGCGCTGGCTGAAGGAGCAGCAGTGACTCCACAGGTGCCGAGCGACGCACCGGGTGCACTGCGGCGCGTGGCCTTCCTCCTGGAGCGCCGGCTGGGAGACCCCTACCGGATCAAGGCGTTCCGCAGAGCCGCGCAGACGGTGCTCTCCGCGGGTCCCGAGGAGATCGCGCAGCGGTGCGAGCAGGGCACGCTGCGTGAGCTGGAAGGCATCGGCCGGGCCACCGCAGCCGTGGTGCAGGACGTCCAGGAAGGGCGGATGCCCGACTACCTCGAGGAGCTCGAGCGCACCGCGGGGCCACTGGCCGACGCTGGTGAGCTCGGCGCCCAGCTGCGCGGTGACCTGCACAGCCACTCCGACTGGTCCGACGGCGGTTCACCCATCGAGGAGATGGTGATGACCGCGATGGAGCTGGGCCGTGACTATCTCGCGCTCACCGACCACTCGCCCCGGTTGCGGGTGGCCAACGGGCTGAGTGCGGCTCGCCTCACCAAGCAGCTCGGCGTGGTCGACGCGGTCAACCAGCACCTCGCCGAGGGCTTCCGGCTGTTGCGGGGGATCGAGGTCGACATCCTCGACGACGGTGCCCTGGACCAGACCGACTCGATGCTCGCCGAGCTCGACGTGGTGGTCGCCAGCGTGCACTCCAAGCTCAGGATGGAGCGGGCCGCCATGACCCGTCGCATGGTGGCCGCGGTGCAGCGGCCGCAGGTCAACGTGCTCGGCCACTGCACCGGCCGGCTCGTGCGCGGGAGCCGTGGCGTGCGCCCGCAGAGCGAGTTCGAGGCCGAGGCGGTCTTCTCCGCGTGTGCCGAGCACGACGTCGCCGTCGAGATCAACAGCCGTCCCGAGCGTTGCGACCCGCCCGACGAGCTGATCGAGGTGGCTGTCGCCGCAGGGTGCCTGTTCAGCATCGACAGCGACGCCCACGCCCCCGGCCAGCTCGACTTCCTGCAGTACGGCGCGGAGCGGGCCTCGCGGCTCGGCGTGCCACCCGAGCGTGTGGTCACCACCTGGCCGCTCGACGAGCTGGTGGCGTGGAGCCGCACGGGCAAGAGTGCCGCCGCGACGTGAGTCACGGAGCCGACGGGGGAGGTAGTTTGCCTCCATGACCGTGGAGCCGGACGCGACGACCTCGTCGCCGCAGGACGACGTCGAGGTGCGTCGTAGCCGCCGTCGGCGCCGCACCGTGTCTGCCTACCGGGAGTCCGACGGTCGCGTGGTGGTGCTCGTGCCGGCGCGCTTCACCCGGGCGCAGGAGCGCGAGTGGGTCGACACCATGGTCGCCAGGCTGCGTCGCTCCGAGGCCCGACGCCGACCAAGCGACGAGAAGCTGATGACCCGGGCGCGGCTGCTCTCCACGAAGTACCTGGAGGGTCTGGCCAGACCGACGTCGGTCAGGTGGGCCGACAACCAGCTGTCCCGCTGGGGCTCCTGCACTCCCGACGACGGCACGATCCGGCTGTCGTCGCGGCTCCAGGGCATGCCGGGCTGGGTGGTGGACTACGTCTTGATCCACGAGCTGGCGCACCTGCTGGAGCACGGGCACAACGAGCGGTTCTGGCGCCTGGTCGAGCGGTTCCCCCGCACCGAGCGGGCACGGGGCTTCCTGGAGGGCGTGGAGTGCGTGGCCCGAGTGGGGATGTCCTCGGAGGACCCCTCACTCACCACGGACCCGGGTGCGGGCGAGGTCGACGAGCTCACCTAGGTCCTCACCGGGCAGCAGGTCGACCGGCCACCACCGCAGGTCGGTCGACTCCTCGCTGGCCTGATGGCCACCCTCGGGGTCGGCGAGAGCGACGAAGCGCACGTCGAGGTGACGCGCGCCCCGGCCGCAGAAGGGCACCGGATGCTCGTCGAGGTGCACCGGCTCCGGGTCCAGCGCGAGACCGGGGATCCCCGACTCCTCGCGGGCCTCACGCGTGGCGGCGGCGACCACGTCGGCATCGGTGGGCTCCAGGTGGCCGCCGAGCTGGAACCACTGCCCGGCCTTCGCGTGCAGGGTCAGCAGGACCTGAGAGGTGTCGGGCGACATCACCAGGACGCTGGAGGTGATGTGGTCGGGTCGGCAGCTGCGCAGCAACCCGTCGGGGTGGGCCTGCAGGTGGTCGACGAAGCGGCGGCGCAACGCCGACTGCTGCGGGCTCGGCGGCTCCCACTCCCGCAGCGCCAGCAGGGTGGCGTCGCGCGCGTTCGTCGCGGTCACCGCGAGGTGGCCTCCCCGCCTTCGTCCCCCTCGGTGTCCTCGTCGGCCCCGTCGTCGGCCCCGTCGTCGGCCCCGTCGTCGGCTCCGTCGGTGTCATCGGTGCCGGCATCGCCCAGCAGCTTGGCCAGCTCGGCGTCGAAGTCCACGCCGGCGAGCTCCCCGGCCGCCTGGCTCTCGTTCTCCGCGCGCCGCTCGGCGAAGCCGAGTGGGTCGTCGAGGTCGGCCGAGGTCGGCATCAGGTCCTGGTGTGCCCACACCGCGTCGCGCTCCGCGACGTCATGAGTGGAGCGCAGGTTGGCCCACAGTGCGGCGGCGTCGCGCAGCCGCCGCGGCCTCAGCTCCAGTCCGACCAACGCGGCGAAGGTGTCCTCGGCCGGGCCGCCGGCCGCTCGGCGGCGACGCACGATCTCGCGCAGCTTGGCTGCGCTGGGCAGGCGGGCACCCGCGGCCTGTCCGACCACGTCGTCCACCCACCCCTCGACGAGCGCGAGCACGGTCTCCAGCCGCTGCAGCGCCGCCTCCTGGGCAGGCGTCTTGCGAGGCTCGAACAACCCCGAGCCCAGTGCCTGCTGCATCGCCTCGGGGTTGGTCGGGTCGATGTCGCGCAGCTGCTCCTCGATGCGGGACACGTCGATGGTGGTGCCGCGGCCGTAGTCCTCGATCGCCCCGACCACGTGGGCACGCAGCCACGGCACATGGGCGTAGAGCCGCTGGTGGGCGGCCTCGCGCAGCGCCAGGAAGACCAGCACGTCCTCGGCAGGCACGTCCAGTCCTTCGGCGAACTCCGCGATGTTGTGCGGCAACAGGGCCGCCCGCCCGACCGGGGCCAGGGGCAGCCCGATGTCGGTGCCGGTCAGGACCTCGGTCGCGAGCTCGCCCAGTGCCTGTCCGATCTGGGTGCCGAAGATCGCACCACCCGCCTGACCGAGCATCCCGAGCAGCGGCCCGGCCATGGCCTTGGCCTCACTCGGCAGCGCCTCGCCCATCGCCGAGACGACGTGCTGCGCGACCGGCTCGACGAGCTGGCGCCAGGTCGGGATCGTCTCCTCCACCCACTGCGAACGACTCCAGCCGCTGGTGGTCGACACCCCGCTGGGGAACTCGGTCACCTCGTCCAACCAGTGGTCGGCCAGGCTGACCGCGTCGGCGGTCCGGCGCTCCTCGGCGGCGCTGACCGAGGGGTCGGGCTTCGCCGCGACCAGGCGTCGCGCGACGTCTCGGGCGAGGTTCCAGTTCACGTTGCCCTCGTAGGGCTGCATCATCGACTGCACCTGACCCAGCAGGGCGGAGAAGTCCATGCCGCCACCCTGGCCACCGGCGCCGCCGGGCAGCCCGAGTGCGGAGAGGTCGGGGGTGCCGCCCTGCCCCAGCTGCTCACCCAGCTGGCGGAAGAGCTGCTCGAACGGCGTCCCGCGGAACGGGTTGGCCGGGTCCGGCTCGGGGTCGGGCTCAGGATCGGGGTCGGGCCGGTCATTCATGGCTTCCACGGTACCCGTCGCACACGAACCGCTCCCAGGCCCGGGGGCTAGGCTCCAGGCGTGGAATCAGTGCCCGCGGAGCCCCTCGACGCCGGTCCCGAGCGCGCTCCCGGGCCGGGGCGCGCGGGGCGCGACGTCATCCGTCTGCTCGACATCCGCGAGGAGCCCCTGGACGTCAACGAGGTCCTGACCGCGGTGAGTGACGACAGCGCGGGGGGAGTGGCGCTCTTCGTGGGCGCGGTGCGCGACCACGACCAGGAGCGCGGCGTGCGGTCACTGGACTACTCCGCCCACCCCACGGCGGCCGACCGCCTGGCAGACGTGGCTGATCGCGTGGCCGAGCAACATCCGGTGCACGCGCTGGCAGCGGTCCACCGGGTGGGCCGTCTCGAGATCGGCGACGCCGCCGTGGTGGTGGCCGCGGCTGCGTCGCACCGGGGCCAGGCCTTCGACGCGGCCCGTGCACTCATCGACGACCTCAAGTCCACGGTGCCGATCTGGAAGCACCAGGTCTTCGCCGACGGCGAGGAGGAGTGGGTCGGCACGCCCTAGCCCGGATCCGGGCGGGGCCGGGATCCGGGCTGCCGGGACCGCGTGCCCCCGGTGTGCCTCCGCCTGCTCGAGGCCGCACGCTCCTAGCCTGGCGACATGGAGATCCTGTGGTGGCTGACGCCCGCAGCCGCGGTCATGGTCCTGGCGATGCTGTGGGCCGCCTGGCTGGGCAGGCCGCGCCGCGTCGACAGCGAGGAGCAGGCCGAGGCGGCGTACGCGAAGTTCGCGGCCGCCATCGAGCGGCCCCACCCGGCCGCGACGTACCCCCGGCTGCCTGCCGTGCACGACCGCAGCACCGGGATCGCGGTGCGCCCCTCGCGTCGCACCGACTGAGCCCGGGTCCGGGCGAGATCTCGCGTCCGACCAGGCCGCGGGATGCTCCTGGTGGCGCATGACAGGGTTGGGCGCATGAGCCGCCGAGCAGCAGCGATCCTCACCGCGGTGGGGTTGTTGCTGATGCTCGTCGTCGCCGCGGTGCGGGCACCGGTTCCCTTCGTCTCGCTGGAGCCCGGACCGACGCTGGACGTCCTCTCGAAGAACGACGGCAAGCCCCTGGTCGAGGTCGACGGCAGGGCCAGCTACGACACCGAGGGGTCGCTGCGCCTGGTGACCGTGTCGGAGACCACTCCTGAGCACCAGGTGAGCCTGCTCGAGGCGATGAACGCCTGGTGGCGGCCCGGGGTGTCCCTCATCCCGCGCAAGGTCGCCTATCCGGACAAGACCTCCGACCAGGACGAGCGGGCGGTGTCGGCGGCGCAGATGGTGGGCTCCCAGGACACCGCAGTCGCAGCCGCCCTGCGCGAGCTCGGGGTCGACCTCAAGAGCTATCCGGTGGTGCTCGGACTGACGCCCGGCGGGCCCGCCGAGGACAAGCTCGAGGTGCGCGACCAGCTGGTCTCGATCGGCGGGGTCGAGACCCCCGACACGGACGCCGTCTTCAACGCCGTCGGGAAGCTTGACCCGGGTGACGAGGTCGAGGTGGAGCTGCGGCGCAAGGGCAAGCAGCGAAGCGTCACCCTGAAGACGGTCGCCGATGACAAGGATGCCGACCGCGCGCTGATCGGCATCTTCCCGGGCACCGGCTACCGCTTCCCCTTCGAGGTGAGCGTCGGCCTGGACGACCGCATCGGCGGCCCGAGCGCCGGCGTCGTCTTCGCCTTGGCGATCTACGACCGGCTGACCCCTGGGGCGCTGACGGGTGGCGAGTCGGTCGCCGCCACGGGCACGATCGACGCCCAGGGCAGGACCGGCAGCATCGGCGGCGTCCAGCAGAAGATCCTGGGGGCCGCCCGCGACGGCGCGACCTTGTTCCTGCTCCCGAGCGACAACTGCGACGAGGCCACGGGGACCCCTGTCGACGACGACATCGAGCTGGTGCCGGTCGCCACCCTGCAGGACGCGATCGACGCGATCCAGACCCATGCTGACGACCCAGACGCCGAGCTACCGAGGTGCCCTGATGAATCCTGAGGACGAGCTGACCCCCGCGGTGGACCTGACGCTGCGCGCCGCCGTGCTCGAGCTGGAGCGACATGCGGCCTCGGCGGGGTGGGACCAACCGGCCCAGCTCTATGCCCTGGTCCCGGCCGGCGACGTGCTCGGGGCAGACCCGCGCGCGGCTGAGATCGTCGGGCTCCCACCCGACGTCGACCCGGACACGCTGGTGACCATCGAGCAGGGCGACCTGCCCGGTGATCTCTCGTTGGAGCAGCTGCTGGACCAGATCGAGTGGCCCGAGGAGGTGCGTGGCACCGCAGTCGTCGTGGAGCGGCTGGTGCTGCCTCCTTCGGTCGGGGAGGTGCCCGAGGACACCGCGGACGCAGCGAGGTTCGCGCAGGGTCACCCCGAGCGCGAGGAAGTGCGCATCGTGGCAGCCGCGCTGCGAGGCGGCGCGACGTACGCCGCGATGCGGCTGCGCTCGCGGGACGAGGACTTCGCGGTCCTCGAGTCGCCGGATCTTGTGCCCTCCCTTCTAGAGTTGCTGCAGAGCACGTTGGTCCCCTGAGGTGGGGCCGAGCGCTGACGGCACGACACGGACCACGAGACGGACCACGAGACGGACAGTGAGGCACCGGTGAGCGGACTCTTCCCCGAGGGCGAGGGAGGCGGCGGCGGGCAGCAGCGCCCAGCCACGCAGGCGCGTCCCCAGCGCCGGCGAGCGCTGCTGATCACCGGCGCGGTCCTGCTGGTCTTCTTCTTCGCGATGTCGGCCTTCACCGGCATCTGGACCGATCGGCTGTGGTTCCGCAGCATCGACTACGGCGCGGTGTTCACCACCACGATCCTCACCAAAGCCGGCCTCTTCGTGTCCTTCGGCGTGGTCTTCGCCGCAGTGGTGCTGCTCAACGTCTGGCTCGCCTACCGCCACCGCCCGGCGTACCGGCCTCGTCCGCAGGAGCTGCACGTGCAGCAGTACCGCGAGGCGATCTACCCGATCCGTACGTTGCTCATGGTCGTCCTGGGTGGCCTGCTGCTGGCGATCGCCGGTGGCTCGGCGTCGGGTCAATGGCGTTCGTTCCTGCTGTGGTGGAACCGACAGAGCTTCGACCGGGCCGACCCGTACTTCGGCAAGGACATCGGCTGGTTCGTCTTCTCCCTGCCGTGGTGGCACTACCTCGTCGACTTCTTGATGATGGCCTTCGTCGTGGGCCTGATCGCAGCCGTGGTCACCCACTACCTCTTCGGCGGCATCCGTCTGCAGAACCCGCTGGGGCAGCGGGTGACCTCAGCGGCGCAGGTGCAGTTCTCGGTGCTGCTGGGATTCTTCGTGCTGGCCAAGGCGGCCGACTACTGGCTGGACCGCTTCGACCTCTCCACCGACCAGGGGCGGCGGTTCACCGGCGTCAACTACACCGCGTTCAACGCGGTGCTGCCGGCCAAGAACATCTTGATGTTCATCGCGATCATCTGCGCCCTGCTGTTCTTCGCCAACATCGCGCGGCGCACCTGGATGCTCCCGACAGTGGGGCTGGGGCTGCTCGTGCTGTCCGCGATCCTGCTCGGCGCGGTGTGGCCGGGCCTGGTGTGGCAGTTCCAGGTCAAGCCCTCCGAGCCGGACAAGGAGGAGACCTTCCTGGCCAAGAACATCGCCGCGACCCGGGAGGCGTTCGGGGTGCAGTCCGCCGAGGTGCAGGACTACGACGCCACGGTCAACGTCACCAGCGACCAGCTGCAGGCCAGCGCGGAGTCCCTGCCCGGCATCCGGCTGATCGACCCGGCACGGATCAACCAGGCCTTCAACCAGCTGCAGCAGGTGCGCGGCTACTACAGCGTGGCGCCCGAGCTCGACGTCGACCGCTACGACATCGAGGGCGAGTCGCGCGACATCGTGCTCGGCGCGCGCGAGCTCGACCAGACCGGGCTCAACTCCGACCAGCGCAACTGGGCCAACGACCACACCGTCTACACCCACGGCTACGGCATCATCGCCGCCTACGGCAACAACCGCACGGCCAACAATCAAGCGCCACCGGCGGGGGAGCCGCCGTGGGCCGAGGAGGACCTGCCCCCCAAGGGCGAGCTGAGCGACCTGTCCGAGGACGGTTACGAGGGGCGGATCTACTTCGGTGAGAAGAGCCCGATCTACTCCATCGTCGGCAAGCCCGACGGCGGCACCGACGTCGAGCTGGATGTCCCCGAGGAAGTCGCCTCGGGGGAGGGCAACACCACCTACTCCGGCGACGACGGCGTGAAGGTGGGGGGCCTGTTCAACCAGCTGCTCTACGCCTTGCGCTTCGGTGAGACCGAGATCCTGCTGTCCAACCGGGTCCACGAGAACTCCAAGATCCTCTACGTGCGTGAGCCACGGGAGCGGGTGCAGAAGGTCGCGCCGTGGCTGACCGTCGACAGCGACCCCTACCCCGCGGTCGTCGACGGCCGCGTGGTCTGGATCCTCGACGGCTACACGATGACCGACCGGTACCCCAACAGTGAGCGCGACTCCTTCGAGGAGATGACCTCCGACGCACTCCAGCCCTCCACGACCTACGCCGCGCTGCCGAGCGACCAGATCAACTACATGCGCAACTCGGTCAAGGCCACGGTCGATGCCTACGACGGCACGGTGACGCTCTACGAGTGGGAGGAAGACCCGATCCTCAACGCCTGGCAGGAGGTCTTCCCCGGTGTCGTGCAGTCCCGCGACGACATCCCCGAGTCTTTGCTGGAGCACCTGCGCTACCCCGAGGACCTGTTCAAGGTGCAGCGCTCGATCCTGGCCAGCTACCACGTGCAGCAGGCGCAGGACTTCTACAAGGGCACCGACCTGTGGAAGGTGCCCGAGGACGCGGCCGCGCCGACCAGCAACAGCAAGCAGCCGCCGTACCGGCTCTCGGTGCAGCTGCCCGAGCGGGGCAAGTCCTCGCTGGAGGAGTCCGGTGACGACGCCGGGAGCCCGGCGGAGCCTGCCGCCCCACCGGCGCCTGTCTTCTCCCTGACCAGCGTCTACACGCCCAACGCGCGCGACAACCTGGCTTCCTTCATCTCGGTGAACTCCGACGCGACCGACCCGGAGTACGGCTCGATCCGGATCCTGCGCCTGCCGGACGACACCACGGTGCAGGGGCCCTCGCAGATCGCGAACACCTTCGCCGCCGACGAGCGGATCCAGGACGCGCTGCTGCCGATCCGCAACAACTCGGAGGTCGTCGACGGCAACCTGCTCACCCTGCCGGTGGGTGGCGGCCTGCTCTACGTGCAGCCGGTCTACGCGCTGCGCCCGAGCGGGCAGGGCAACTATCCGGTGCTGCGGTTCGTGCTGGCCTCGTTCGGCAAGGAGGCCGGCTTCGGGACCACGCTGACCGAGGCGCTCAACGACGTGCTGCGCAACGCCGGCAACGAGGGCGGTGTCGCCGTCCCGGGCGACGAGGGCGGTGGCCAGCAGGGCCAGGGCAACCAGCCGGGTGGTGGCGACCAGTCCGGTCAGCCCACGGGTCCGGTCGACCCCGAGGTGCTACGTCTGCTCGAGCAGGCCGACAACGCCTTCGCCGATGCCGGGGCAGCGCTGCGCCAGGGCGACCTGGAGGAGTACAGCCAGAAGACCGACCGCGCCCAGCGTCTGGTCGCCCGCGCCCTGTCTCTCGCCGCCGAGGCCACCGGGGGCACCGACGAGCAACCGACCGGCGACACGGGTGGCGGCTGAGGCCCGGCCCCTCACCGCCGGTCGAGCTTGTCGAGACCAGGTCGTGCAGCCGACTCCCCGTCGGTCGAGCCCTCCCTCACCGCTGGTCGAGCCCTCCCCGTTGGTCGAGCTTCTCGAGACCGATCTCGATTTGGGTGGTACGACCGCGTCCTCTACAGTTGAGCCTGCGACGCGGGGTGGAGCAGTTCGGTAGCTCGCTGGGCTCATAACCCAGAGGTCGCAGGTTCAAATCCTGCCCCCGCTACCAAGAAAGTCCAGGTCAGCCACAGGTTGACCTGGACTTTTCCTTTGGGGGAATCATGCGATCCCATCGTTTACCCATCACATTGACAGGTGCGCAGCGCCGCCCAGCCGGGCGTCAGCGCCGTTGGTTCCGGTCGCTTCGGGCTCGCTCGGCAGTGCTCGCCCACCTACTGGGCATGAGTACGACGAAACTGGGGCTGGAGCCCCTCATCGGGGTCGAGGAGCTCGCTGAGTACCTCGGCGTCCCCGTGCAGACCATCTACGACTGGCGGCTGTCCGGCCGGGCGCCGCGGGCCTACAAGTTCGGCAAGCACCTGCGGTTCGCGGTCAGCGACATCGCCGAGTGGCTGGAGCAGCGACACGAGGATGGGCCTCATGAGTAGGCCACGCATCCCGGTCGGCGGCTACGGCGAGATCTCCTTCGTCCAGCGCGCCAAGGGCAAGGTCGAGGCACGCACCCGCTTCCGCGACTGGGACGGGCAGACGCGGCTGGTCCAGGCGACCGCCTCCTCCAAGCCAGCCGCCGAGGTGGAGCTGAAGAAGAAGCTCACCCAGCGCAACGCCTTCCAGCCCATCGACACCACGCTGACTCCGGACAGTCCGTTCCCGGCTCTGGTCGCCTACTGGCTGGCTGACTTGGACCTGGAGGGGCGGATCGCACCGGCGACCCGGTTCAACTACGAGCGCGACATCAAGCGGCTGGTCCTACCCGCGTTCAAGGGTTTCACCCTGCGCGAGATCGGCGTCGCCCGCTGCGACGCCTTGTTGAAGCAGCTCGGCAGCAGCTCGTACTCGTCGGCCAAGCGGGCAAGGACGGTGCTGCGGCAGTCGTTCGCACTGGCAGTGAGGCACGAGGTGTTGCCGCGCAATCCGATCGACAACGTCTCCCGGCTCCACAAGCCGAAGCGCACCCCGACCGCGCTGACCGCCACGGAGGTGAACGCGATCCGGGCCGTGATCAAGGCCTGGGAGCTGACACGTGGGGCGTCCGGACCGAACCCGGACGGCCAGCTCGGCCAGATCGTCGAGGTCATGCTCGGCACCTCGGCACGGATCGGTGAGGTGCTGGCGATCCGCCGACGCGACCTGGACCTGACGACGACGCCGGCCACGCTGCGGATCTGCGGCACGGTGATCTTCGAGCGCGGCGTCGGGACCTACCGCCAGGAGCACCTGAAGACAGACCGCTCCAACCGGGTGATTGCATTGCCGTCCTTCACCGCCGAGGCGCTCCGTCGGCGGCTGGCGATCAGGGCCGACCACTCGCTGGAGGCGCTGGTCTTCCGCAGCCGCGAGGGAACCCCGCTGACGACGGCCAATGTGCGACGCCAGCTCCGCCAGGTCCTCGGCGACGCCGGCATCGAGGGGGTCAGTCCGCACATGTTCCGCCGCACCGTCGCGACGGTGATCAACGAGCAGGCCAGCCTGAACCTCGCCTCGGAGCTGCTCGGGCACACCGACCCGAAGGTGACGATCGAGCACTACATCCGCCGAAACGATCAGGTGAACCCGTTGACAGCCGAGTTGCTCGATCAGGCGTTCGCCCGGCAGGACGAGGGGAGGCAAGGCGGCGCGTGACTATCGTGACGATGCCCAAAACCGGTAGATATCTGCCCGGTGTGCGTAGTGATGGACAGGCCGTGAGCGGGTGAGGTCCTGATGGGGCGCTGGCCGAGGGGGAGTCCGCACAGAGGCGACACGGCCCAACGGGTCGCTCACTGTCCTCGGTGGGTGAGAAGATCATTTGCATGGGTGACTCGATGCTCGATCGCGCGATTTACTCCTACCCGGATGTGGATCGCCTTGTCGGCCTGCACTCGGGCACCGCGAAGCGCTGGCTTGAGGGCTACGAGCGAGGCGGCAGGTTCTACGACCCGGTCCTTCGCCCAGAGCCGACCGGCGGAGACGCCGTCACCTGGGGAGAGATGGTCGAGGCACGCCTGCTCGCCGAGTTTCGCAGCCGAGAGGTGCCCGTCCAGCGGCTTCGTCCAGCGATCGTTCAGCTTCGCCAGGAGTTCGGCCCTTACCCGCTCGCGCACGCGCGCCCGTTCCTAGACGTCGACGGTCGAGAGCTTGTCCGGTTCGTGCAGGAGCAGGTCGGGCTGGAGCATCAGCTCCAGCTCGTGGTGGTCCGCAACGGTCAACTTGTGCTCGCCGAATCAGCACTGCGTTTCAGCTCTGCAGTCGAGTACATCGACGACGTGGTCGGGAGCATCAAGCCTGACTTGCGGACTCCCGATGTGGTCATGGACCCGAGTCGCGCATTCGGGCAGCCAGCTGTCCGCAACGTACGTACCGAGTCGTTGGCAGAGGATTTCCGCGCAGGGACCAGCCGCGACGAGCTCGCTGACCTGTACGACCTCACTCTCGATCAGGTTGACGAGGCGATTCGCTTCGAGTTGATCGCCGGGAGCGAGCGCGCAGCCTGATGGCGGCGAGCCCCGGGCCGGTGTACTTCACCGATGAGAACACCCTGGGCCTTGGCAAGCTCCTCCGGCGAAGCGGTCGAGACGATGTGCTCTACCCGGGGCACGAGGATCTTCCTGAAGTTCCTCTCGGAACGCTGGACCTGGACTGGATGCCGATCGTGGCTGAGCGCGATCTGATCGTGGTCACGCGAGACAGGCGCATCCGGACGCGCCCGGCCGAGCTCCGCGTCTACCGCGAGCACGGGATCCGGTCGGTCTGGATCGGGGCCAAGCAGGACTTGGGCCCGCGGGAGCAGGTCGAGCTCTTCAACGAACACGAGTCACGCTTACAGCGCGAGATCACTAAACGTGGACCGGGTCCATGGGCCCTGGCGATGAGCCCTTCGGGAGTTCGTCCGCTGAGGCTCCGCGGGATCGATGAGGAAGGGCGCAACTTCAGGGCAGACCAGCGCGGTCGAACTCCTGCTGCAGCCGCGGGCGCCGACGGTGGGTGTCACGAAGGTCTGCGATCAGTTCATCCACGGCGGCAGCCTGATCGCTGCCGTCGGCCAGCCTGCGCATTTTCGCGAGCCGCCTGGCGGCGAGTCGGTAGTGCTGGGCTCCGGCCTCCACCAGCTCGTTCTCCACGAGTCGCTGGTGGATCGGCAGCACGGCGAGCGGGTCGACCTTCTCGTACACCTTCACCAGCTCGCTCCAGGTGTGGTCGCTGTCGAGGGCGAGCGAGTGCGCCAGATTCCACGCGAACTCGGGCTCCTTCAGGGTGAGGAGCGCGAACAGCACCGCGTCGCTGGGGCTCGCGGCAAGCGTGGCCACGACCTCGTCGCGGTAGTCAGGCCATGCCTGGCCCGCAGCCTTGTGCAGACGGGCCGCCGTCGTCGAGGACGGCCACCGCCGGAACACGACCAGCCGCGCGTCCAGCGCTTCAGCCGGCCGGTGTTGCTCGAGGAGCCCACACCAGTAGTCCGCCGCCTTGAGCGACTGATGGCCGCGGTCGAAGTCGGTGGCCTGCTTCGCCCAGTCGATGGCGAGGTCGACCTCTCCGACCTCCTCGAACGCCTCAGCGGTGTCCTCGAGCCACGCTGCCACCTTCCGGTCCCTCGCGTGCGTGCGGATGATCGCGTCGATGTCGTGATCGAGGACGGCCAGTCGCTGCGCGTTCCAGTCCAACGTGAACCACTCGTGCGAGTGGGACCCGGTCCAGCGCTCGTCCTCCGATGGGCGCCGCCCGAGCTTGGCCTCAACATCCGTCAAGCGCTTCCGATACGCCGCCATGCCGACCTCGCCGAGTGCCGGCGCGTACGCCACCGGGTCGAGCTCGAAGTAGTCGACCTCTTCGTCGAACTGAAACTTCATCATCCAGTCGATCAGCTTCCCGACCGGAGCCCTGGCGGCAGCGGCTGCCTGCGGGTGGAGCTCCAGCAGTCGACGGCAGGCGTCGCCGATGATCCCGCTGGAGTCGTCCGCGCGGGCGATCACCTTCAGCGACGACGCGAGGGCCTTATGTGTCACCGCGTAGAGCTCGGACGGGTCGGTGGTCGGGATCGCGGCTTTCAGGATGTCGACGGCCTCGTGCATGTCGCGCCCGTGTGCGTTGGCGGCGCTGTAGCGGTACAGGTCCGCCCTCGTGCGGATCAGCGGGAGTACGGCGTCGGCCAGGGTGCTCACGGGCGCCATTCTTCCCTCCCGTCCTTCTCTGCCCTTCCTCGAATCACCTGCCTCCTCGCCCTACCCCTTCCGCCCGCCCCTCACCTCATCCATCTCTTCTTCCTTCAATCTCTCCCACCAGCTCCTCCCCTCCCTTCATCCCTTCACGCCTCTTGCAACTGAGGTGCGCGCCCCGTCCCGGCGCCCTGCGGCAGAGCCCGGACACCTACATCTTGAAGGAGGTGGGCGCGGTGACCGTGACCATCAGCAAGATGAGTGCCGGCAGGGGCTACGAGTACTTCCTGCGCACGGTCGCTGCAGGCGACGGGGACCGGTCACTTTCGACGCCGCTGACCCGCTACTACACCGAGAATGGCACCCCGCCTGGGAGGTGGATGGGATCCGGCATCGCAAGCCTGGAGAGCCACGTCAGGATCGGCGACGAAGTGACCGAGGAGCAGCTCCGCTTGCTGATCGGCGAGGCCAAAAATCCCGTCACCAGTCAGGATCTCGGCCGCCGTTACCGGACCTACAAGGTGCCCGAGGATGGCAAGCGCCGACACCCAGTCGCCGGTTACGACCTCACGTTCTCGATCCCGAAGTCGGCCAGTGTGCTGTGGGGAGTCGCCGACGCTGGAACGCAAGCGATCATCGCTGACGCCCACCACGCGGCCGTTGCCGAAACCATCGACTTCCTGGAGCGCGAGGTCATTGCCACCCGCGGCGGCGCCAGGGGACCCCAAGGCGGTGTCGCGCAGCTCGACGTCACCGGCGTCATCGCGACAGCTTTCGACCATTACGACTCCCGCGCCAACGACCCGCATCTGCACACCCACGTGGTGATCAGCAACCGGGTCAAGGCCACACGCGACGGCCATTGGCGCACCATCGACGGCGCCCCGCTGCACGCGTGGACGGTCGCCGCCTCCGAACTCCACGAGGCGATCTTCAGCGACCACCTCACCCTCGCTCTCGGCGTCGACTGGGAACGACGTCCACGCGGACGGGATCGAAACCCAGCCTGGGAAATCACCGGCGTGCCGCAGTCGTTGGTTGAACAGTTCTCCAGCCGCTCCCGCGACATCGACACCGAGACCGACCGGCTCATTGAGGACTACGTCGCCAACCACGGCCGTCGTCCACGCCCGGCCACGATCATGAAGCTGCGCCAACGAGCCAACCTCGCTCACCGGCCCGAGAAGCAGATCCACTCACTCAGCGACCTCACCGCCATCTGGCGAGGTCGCGCGGGTCGCAACGTCGGCGAGGATGCCACCACCTGGGCCCGACGTCTGACGGTGAACCCGCCGAGGCGGCTGCTGCGCGCGGACGACATTCCGCTCGACGTGATCGAGGAGGTCGGCCGGGCTGTGGTTGGCGCGGTGGGGGAGAGGCGCGCTACCTGGAGACGAGCGAACCTCCACGCCGAGGCGTCACGCCAGACCATCGGTTGGCGCTTCGCCTCCTCCACCGATCGAGAGGCCGTCACCGGCCTGGTCGTTGACGCAGCCGAGCGAGGCTCCCTGCGCCTCACGCCACCAGAACTGGCCACGACCCCCGGAACCTTGCTGCGGAACGACGGCACCAGCAGCTTCCGCCCCAAGCACTCGGTGGTGTTCTCGTCCGAGCAACTGCTCGCCGCAGAGGACAGGCTCCTCCAACGCGCCGCCACCGTGAGCGCCCCAACCGTCGACATCGAGATCGTTGACGCCACCACCGAGCGACCCGTCAAGGGGCACCGGCTCAGCCCCGAACAGGCCCAGGCAATCGCGAAGGTCGCCGTCTCCGGACGTCAGGTTGACCTGCTCATCGGCCCGGCCGGAGCAGGCAAGACCACCGCGATGCGCGCGCTCCACCGGGCCTGGACTCAGCAACATGGACGAGGCTCCGTCGTGGGACTCGCACCGAGTGCCGCCGCAGCCGAGGTCCTCGCCGACGATCTCGGCATCGCGTGCGAGAACACCGCCAAGTGGCTCTACGAACACCAGCGCAGCGGCTCCCGCTTCCATCGCGGCCAACTTGTCATCATCGACGAGGCCACGCTCGCCGGCACATTCAGCCTTGATCGGCTCACCGCTCATGCCGCCGAAGCCGGGGCCAAGGTGCTGCTCGTCGGCGACTGGGCACAGCTCCAGTCCGTCGAAGCCGGGGGAGCGTTTGCGATGCTCGCCGACGCGCGTGGCGACGCAGCCGAGCTCGTCGACATCCACCGCTTCACCCACGAGTGGGAGAAGCGCGCTTCCCTCGATCTACGCCACGGCAACCCCGAGGCAGTCGACGCGTACCTCATTCATAGGCGGGTCACCGACGGCGACACCGAAGACATGATCGACGCCGCGTACCAAGCCTGGCGCGACGACACTCAAGCCGGGAAGGCGAGCGTCCTGGTCACCGACAACACCAAGGCCGTCGTCGAGCTCAACGCCCGAGCCCGAGCCGAACGCCTCGCGGCCGGGAAGACCCCGGCAGGCCCAGAGGCCCCACTGATCGACGGCACCCGAGCCTCGGTTGGCGACCGGGTCATCACCCGCAAGAACGACCGCCGGCTCCGCACGCTCCGCTCCGGCTGGGTCCGCAATGGCGATCGGTGGACCGTCACCGACGTCCGCGACGACGGCTCCCTGGTCGTGCGCCGGCAGGCCAGGAAGCGTGGCGGCGCCGTCGTCCTGCCCGCTGGCTACGTCGCCGAACACGTCGACCTCGGCTACGCCGTCACCGCCCACCGCGCCCAAGGCCTCACCGTCGACACCGCGCACGTCGTCGTGTTCGACAACACCACAAGGGAGAACCTGTACGTCGCGATGACCCGCGGCCGCGACAAGAACCACGCCTACGTCGTCATCGACACGGTCGACGACAACCACGGGGCACCGGACGGCGAGGGTGCGACTGCCAAGTTTGTCCTCATCGGCGTCCTCGCCAACAGCGGCGCCGAACTGTCGGCGCACCAGGTGATCAAGACCGAGCAGGAAGCCTGGACGTCGATCGCCCAGCTCGCGGCCGAGTACGAGACCATCGCCGCTGCCGCCCAACGGGACCGCTGGGCATCGCTGGTCCGCTCCTGCCCGCTGACGCCAGAGGAGGCTGACTCAGCGATCGAGTCCGAAACCTTCGGTCCACTTGCCGCGGAACTCCGACGTGCCGAAGCCAACGGCCACGACATCGACCGACTGCTGCCAGCGGCCGTCGCCCGATATGAACTCGACGATGCCGAGGACGTCGCCGCAGTGCTCCGCCACCGGCTCGCGCTCGCCACCAAGCCCGCCGGGACCGGCCGGGGTCGACGGCCGGCCAAGCTCATCGCCGGCCTCATCCCAGAAGCACTAGGCCCGATGGCGCCCGAGCTGCGCGCCGCCCTCGATGAACGTCGCGACCTCATCGAACAACGCGCCCGCGGCCTCGCTGAGGAAGCGGTGCAGGAAAGGGCGAGCTGGGTGCGACGCCTGGGGTCGCCGCCGCTCGATCGACGCGAACGTGAAAAGTGGCAGCAGTCGGTCACGACCGTGGCTGCGTATCGCGACCGCTACCGGATCACCTCGGCGTCGGCACTCGGCGCTGGACCAGTCACCGACGCCCAAAGACTAGATCGGTCCCGAGCGGCTTCAGTCGTCCGCGGGCTTGGCGCTCGGGACTATTCAGCACCTCGAACGGATCCGGACCTGGACCTTCGGCTGTGATCCAGCACCACGCTCCAAGTGGGATGGTGGCATCTTTGCGTGCCCTCTGGCGCCGACAAAACTATCCGTTTCAATCGGCCAGTCGGGACCATGGTCGGGTCTGCCCCCTCAGCGGCATAGTCCGGCTTCGCCTCGACAGCGTTCGGGCGCTTGTGTAGACACCGGCAGCCCTGTACGGTTTCCTGTACAGGAGGAGCCATGAAGACCCTGAGCTACACCGAGTCGCGAGCCCGTTACGCCGAGGTGCTCGACAGCGTGGTCAACGACCGTGAAGAGGTAGTCATCACCCGCGCCGGTCACGAGCCGGTCGTGCTCATGTCACTCGCTGACTTCGAGTCGCTGCGTGAGACCGCGTACCTGATGCGATCACCGGCCAACGCTCGTCGCCTGCTCGACGCGATGGAGCGCCTCGAGGATGGCCGCGGCGAGCAGCACGATCTGGTCGACGCCGACTGAGCATGCTGCTGGTCTGGGACGCCAACGCATGGGAGGACTACCTGTGGTGGCAGGCACAGGACCGTAGGGTCCTCAAGCGCATCAACCTGCTGATCCAAGACATCCAGCGCAACGGCAATACAGGGATCGGCAAGCCCGAGCCCCTCAAGCATGACTTCGCCGGCTACTGGTCACGAAGAATCACCGACGAACACAGGCTCATCTACAAGATCACCGACGCCGAGGTTCGCATCGCGGCCTGCCGGTACCACTACGGCCGCTGAAGAAGCCACGCGAAGAGCGGCAGCCCGCTCACGCTTTGCCTCACTGACAGCGGATGACCGCAGCCGAACGCTCCGACAGCGGCATGAGCGGGACGCTGGGGCACCCCGCTTCTGCCGACTCCCACAGGCGGTCCCCTACCGATGCAGCCGCTGGTAGATCGACGCCCGGCTTCTTGGCAAACCGCGAATCGTCGCCGAATGCCCCCCGCATAGCCAGCACCGCGCTCGGCGTGTCGAGTCCTGAACTGTCGGGACCAACGCCCACCAGGGATTCAACTGCTACTGAAAGGAGGTAGATCCGATGGCCGGCAGAAAGGGCGGCGGCTCGCGGACCCGCTCCGCGATCACAGGCCGCTACGTCACCCGGGCCACGGGGCGGCGTCATCCCAAGACGACCGTCACGGAGTCCACAAAGAAGAAGCGTTAGCGGCGGGGAAGCCGCCTAGCGCAACGGGAAGCCCCACGCGCCGTACCGATGTCTCTTCCACACCGGTCCGTTCGTGGGGCTCCTCCCGCATCAAATCAGATGAACAGCACCGGGGCAGAGCCTGCCCTGGATCGAGGAGAAACCATGAAGGACAACCACCGGGTCCGCGTCGTGTATGCCTGCGCGGGCGGCCACAAGCACGAGTTGTGCATGCACATTCAACGAGAGGTGCCGAAGGAGCTTCGGTGCGAGGTCGGACAAGCGGCTGGGTACGGACCTGGAGGTGGCGGATGCACCATCCCTCTGAACCTCGACGACCGAGTGATGCGCTCCCTGCGTGACGACTTGCAGGAAGCTCGACGCCGCGGCCACGTGCTCATCGTGGCCTGATCGCGCTGGCAGACCGCTACGCCCCGACAGCGGGGCATGGTCGGACGCAACGCTCCGACCGCGGCAGATCCGGAGGCGCCGGGTGGTGAGCCAGTTCATCCCGTGAGGTGGATACCTCCGTGGCGCATCTTCCACCAGAGGATCGGGTGCCGGAGCTTCCAACGCTTGGTCGGTCGGTAGGAACCTTCGGGGCCTGGGACCCACCACCGCTCAACTCCACGTCGGGCCCGCACCATGTGGGCTTCCTGCCGGTGGAGCTCGGCCTTGATCTCCGGGGGCCAGAGATCGACGAAGTCGGCGAGCTCTCCGGTGCTGACCCCGCCAAACTCGGACTCGCCTGCCAGTGCGTGCAGCGACTCGAGGAACCCGATGCACACGCTGTTCGCCGTGGCCGGATCCTCGCTCATCACACCAGCGTTGAGCTCCGTGACGATCCGGAGAGCGGCCTCGGTGTTGCCCTGCCGCACAAGCTCGACCACCAACGTCCCTAGCTCTCCACAGAACGCGAACGGCGCGGGCGCCTCCCACGTCGACCGCATCCGTTGATCGAGGGACTCCGTCTCGGGCGCCACCTCGATGATCCGTGCCATCAGCCGCTCGGCCTCGTTCGACGGCGGCTGACGCGGCGCCAGCCCTGGGCGCCGATTCTCGGGTCGCCGGTAGTAGGTGGGCCGCCACCAGTACAGCTCCTCCGAGGACTCTGGCCACGGAAGGCTCGTCGGATCGTCCGGCCCAGACTCGAAGTCGTCCCGAGCTGGATCGACCGGACGCCACTCGGGTTCGCGCTCCTCACCGGGCTTCGGCTTGCGCACGCGATCGACCGAGTCCGCATCACAGGCCCCCAACGCTGCGAAGTTCCGCTGGGCCTCAATCAGGCTGATGCCGTTCGGTCCGTCCTCCAGCGTGGGCCATCGCAACTGAGCACCATCGTCCTCCCACAGACAGACCGGGCACAGGTCGAAGTCACCCGGCCCCTCCTCAAGGGTGCGGAACCCGCAACTCGGACACGGCCAGGTGCCGGGACCGCGCCGGGCCAGGTATCTGCGAAATCGCCTTTCGCTGTTCGCCATGCTGGAAACTTACGACGACAACGACTCACACGTAGCCCAACTGACTGGCCCACCAATACCCGCTGACTGATATGAGCAACAGCGCCAACGCGAATGCTGCGCGAGTCCTGTACCCCACAAGTCCCGGGGTCTCACTCTCATGCACCGACAGCGGAATGGTCGGACGCTGGAGCGAAGTTGACTACTGCAGTGGGAACCATCGGTCGGGGTCGTCGCGCCGGTCCGGGTCCGCGGGGTCGAAGGCGTACCAGCCCACGTCCGTCCTTCCCTGTGCCCGGGCTTCACGGAACTGGCGTTTGATCTCGGCTCCCCAACCAACCGGGGGTAGCTCGGGGCGTACGGACCACACGAGGTCGTCCTCGTAGAAGACCAGGTAGGTGTCCTCCGGGTTCAGCTGGTTGAAGTCCTGCGGGTCGTCGGACTCCGGGTCGAGGGGTTCGCCGATGCGTGCCCACTGCTCGGGTGTGACGAGGACGGTGAACGACGAGCCGTCCTCACCGGTGACGACGAGCCGCCCGTCATCCTCCTGCCGGACCGTGCCGGCGAGTGCGAGCCGTTCCAGCAGCCACTCCCAGCGCTCAGCAACCTGCTCGGAGGTCGGCGCATCTACCGCTGCCGGGGGGTCGACCAGTCTGCGCGCTGCTCGGTGTACCTCCTCCGCGAGAAGCTGCGCATAGTCATCGGGCTCTTCATAGCCGCTGGCGTACCGCCACTCCTGCGACAGCGGAGCGAAGCCCGATCCCTGCGTCGGTCCCCGCCAATTCGGAGGTGGACCGGCGAGACGAAATGAGACTTCGACTCGCGGCCAGGGCCGCCCACCAGCAGGGCGCAGACCTGTCACCACGATGTCGCCGCCAACCATCCCCGCGAGCAGGTCGTGAACCTGGGAGAGATCGTCGGCGTCGTCCACCATCACAGAGTCCCATGGCGACCGAGCACCTCGCGGCATGGTCGGATGCTCCGATCCGACAGCGGCATGGTCGGATGCTCCGATCCGACAGCGGCATGGTCGGATGCTCCGATCGCGGGCGGTCACGTACGCCCGACAGTGGCCATGGTCGGCATGCTCCGATCGCGACAGCGGCATGGTCGGATGCTCGCGAGCTCCGACAGCGGCATGGTCGCGATCGCTCGCGATCCGACAGCGGCATGGTCGGATGCGTGCCGTCATCCGACAGCGGCATGGTCGGAGGCATCCGCACTCGACAGCGGCATGGCGGTCCGCTGTCCGACTCGACAGCGGCATGCGTCGGCGATGCGCTGCCGACGCCTCGAAGCGATCATGCGGTGGCACCGATCGTCGGCACGTGTCGCGCAGCTCGCCGCAGGCGTCGGACAGTCATCGCAGGAAGTCGACGTCGCGTCATGGTCAGGACGAGTAGCCGCACGTCGAGCAGACGCTCGGACGGATCTGACCGACTGCCGACAGCGGCATGCGTCGGACGCTCCGCTCCGACAGCGCGCATGAGAGTGCGCTGGCTACTCGAACGGAACTGGCGCTCCCCGACGGTCGCTGCGCTCGACCACAAAGACCTTGCGTCCGAGCAACTGCTGTAAAACCTGCTCCAGCGTTCCAACGTCCCGCAGCGAGTGCAGGGCGTCAGGCTCCAGCAGGAACGCCCGCTCGTCCTCGCTCGTGACCTTCGCTGTGAGGAGAGGGCCCTCGTATCCGGCCAACCTGAAGGCTCCTACCACTGCCGTGCGCTGCCCGATGTTGAACACACTCGGCACCCTACGAAGTCGGGGGCGCAGGGCGCACGCTCATCGGCATGTTAGTGCGTTTCGCAAGCGGATCCCGCTGCGGACGCAGCAGGACGTGCGACGCTCCACGCGACTGACGCATCTGAAGGCCGGGGAGGGTCACAGCCCTTTCCTGGCAGGCACCGCGAGCACCAAGATCCTGTAACCCGCCTCGGTTTGTCGCCGAAGGCAAGCGCGCGCACCCTGGACAGACAGACCGTGCTCGACGAGCGGGCGACGTTCTTCGATCGCCATTTCGGCCTTGGCTGAGGCGTCGACCGTGTCCGCAACTGGGCCCAGCACGGCCGCATCCGGCGCGGGACCGGTCGCTCCGGGCTCGGTCCGCTCCGGTACCGCTGATTCACCGGCACCGTGTGAGCTGGGACGATGCTCCGGCTGTGCACCCGGCGCACCACCGTGTGAACTGCGGGTTCATGAGCCGGGTGCCCGACTGAGACCTCGTAGCGGTGCCGCGACCGGTCCGGAGACACGTGAGGCAGCCTTGCTGACGGTGGTGCTGAATCGGCACCACCGTGCGGTCTCCGAGGCGCACGCCGGCCGAATCGTCACCCGGTGACGAGGAGTCCTCAACACCGGGTCGCCCGGTCCCGGCGAGTCTCCGGGACCGTGGGCGTCGCACGATCGAGCGGTGGGCCGGCACGGACGTGAACAACGCCCTGTGCATGCCGCGAGCTCGAGGTGTCATGCATCGAAGGTGCGCCTCGGCGGGGGTGGTGTCAACCGCAGATTCAGGGTCGAAGTCGAAGACTCCGAAGTCCTCGAGGACAGTGCGAGACACCAGAGGACAACCGGCGACAACCGGTGCTGGAACTTCTTCTGGGCACGTCTCACGATTTGAACCGCCCCATCGAATTGCCCATCGAAAACCCATCAGGAACAACGCGAACGGGGCCCAGACGACCGGAGGCAACCGGTAGAGTGGCGACGTCGGCAGCCAGCTGATCTCCGTGTAGATCGAGGCAACCAAAGCTAACCAAAGACATTCCGAAGTACGGGCTGGGAGCCCCAGATCGTCCCAGAGGTCGCAGGTTCAAATCCTGCCCCCGCTACCAGAGAAAGTGCAGGTCAGAGGCCCTGTCGCCAGAGATGGCGACAGGGCCTCTGCCTTATTTGTCGGCAGTTTGTCTGCCGACGGTTTGCCGACATCCGGCTGCTCGCCCGCCGTCCGCGGACGCCTGTAGACGGTGCTGGACGTGCCCGGACACGTGGACCTCTTGCTCAGCGCCCCAGAGGTCGCTGGATCTCGAGCCGGATACGTCACGCCAGGAATCTTCATCGGCACCCGGCGAAGTCACCGGTGCGAGCATGTCTTCCGACCTCCTACGGTCGAACCCATTCGACGATCTTGGAAGGGCGCATGCCATGAAACTCGCCTCGGTGCTTCGAGCACTGCACCGCCCACACCATGCTGCCTAGGAGCTCCTGATGACCCCCACCAGCATCGACGGGTACGCGCTGATCGTCGTCGACTCTCAGCTGGGCTTCGACGACCCCTGGTGGGGTCGGCGCAACAACCCCGACTGCGACGCAAACATCGAACGTCTCGTCGATGTGTGGGACCCACAGGGGTGGCCGCTGGTCTACGTTCGCCACGACTCCGACAACCCAGCCTCGCCACTGCACCCCGACAACCCAGGCAACCAGCTCAAGCCCTACCTGCGAGCCGCACCGGACCTGCTGATCACCAAGCAGGTCAACTCCTCCTTCCACGGCAATCCCGATCTGCATGCCTGGCTGACCGAAGCCGGCGTCGACGGCATCGTGGTGTGCGGCATCACCACGAATCACTGTTGCGAGACCACGGCACGCGTCGGTGGGAACCTCGGCTACCAGGTGATGTTCGCCCTCGACGCGACCCACACCTTCGACCGGCAAGGGCCGGACGGAACCACGATGACCGGCGACCAGCTCGCACGGGCCACTGGGACCAACCTGCACCGCGAGTTCGCCACCGTGGTCACCACCGATCAGCTGCTGGCTGCAGGTACCTAGGTCATCGTCCCTGATGTCGCGACGCCGGGGTGAGAAGCGGCGTCAGGACGTCGACGCAAGCAGCCATCAACCAGCACCGACCTACGCCCAAGAGGGGGCCGCATGAGTACCGACTCGACCGACGATTCCACCGGTGCCGTGCGCGTGCGACGCGCCACCGCGCGCGACGCCGCTGCTGTAGCCGCCCTGGTGGCAGAGCTGGCGGCGGAGGAGGCTGCCGCCGGACCACAGCTGACGTCACAGGACTGGCGGCGCCTGCTGACCGACGCTCGTGTCACGGTCCTCCTGGCCCACCGTGACACGGACGTCGTGGGTCAGTTTTCGAGCATTGAGCCCGGCCGGGGTGTCGCCTAGGTCGCGCGACATCTGCAAGGCCCGAACCCTCAGGTGAGGGTTCGGGCTCATTGTTTGCGGACCTGCTCGGTGCGCACGGTCGTTTCGTCGATGCGCGTCCTCGGCCGAGGTGGCCTGGCTAGGCGCCGGTGCGGGAGACCCGCAGGCCTTGGAACTCCGAGGGATCGCCCTGCACCTCGCCTCCCACCACCATCAGGTCGGCAGTGCCCTTCACCTTGTAGGTCGCCTCGGGCGAGGTGGCCGTGCCGATCGTGCGGTTGACGATGTGGACCTCATCGTCCACCGGGTGCACCACGATCCTCATCTTGACGTTCCCGACCCCTTGAGCGAGGGGTTCCACGTCCGCTCCGCCACACACTTCGTCGATCAGCTCGGGCGCTCCGAGCTCGGACTCGTAGAGGTAGATCGGGAGAGCGACGGGGCCGACCTTCTCGGTGACGGTGCCCCCACGGACGAACACGCGCGATGGGACGGTCGGCTCGTCTCCGGAGCAGAACTGCTCGGGCGTCGCGCCGACGAAGAGCAGGAGCCCCTCGTCGAAGTTGCCGTAGAAGAGACCTTCCTTGTGCGTGCTCTCGACGAACCCAGCGGCGTCCGCCGGGGCGACCACGGCTACCGCGGCCATGAGGGGGGCTGCGGCAACGGCAGCAAGGATGCGCGCTCGGGACGGGACGGCGGCACGCGATGATGATCCGCGGGGCAGCTGGCGATGCTGACTCATTGGACGCTCCTTCGGTCAGGGCCGGACCTCGTGTCCGACGCTGAGGACTCTTCCTGGCTCGCGTTGCAACGACGTGGCAACCCGAGTGGCGCCCACGTGCGCCTCCGTAGGACTGGTCCCTCACGGGCACCTCTGCAAGGCTGTTGCAACGCCTGTCACCGATCATCGGGTCGACGGATGGGAGGCCGGTTGTGGACGCTGAGGAGTCAACGAGCCTCGTCGTCGGTGTGCTCGGCCGGATTCGCGCCGGCATCGGCGGGCAGGATGCGGAGCTCGGTGGCCTTCGACAACAAGCGTTGCTCGCGGCCCTTGCGGCACAGCCACAGATGACCGTCTCGACTGACGGCTTGGCTGAGGCTGTCTGGGACGGTGAGCCTCCGCCGTCAGCCGCAACCACCCTTCGCAGCTACGTCGCCCGCCTTCGCCGATCGTTCGATGCGCTCGACATCGACGGGACCGGGGTGGTCCTGACGGACCCTGCGGGCTATCGCCTGGGTGATCAGGTTCTGGTCGACTCCGCGCTGTTCGAGGCCGAGGTCAAGCGTGGGCGGGATTCTCTGGCGCATGGGGCGCCCGAGGAGGCGCTGCGGCATGTCGAGAGAGGCCTCGCGCGATGGGAGGGCGCAGCATTCGGGCCGTTCAGTGAGTCCCCGTGGGCGGCACCGACCGCGGCCAGACTCGAGGAGCTTCGCCTGGGAGCGACCGAGCTGAGAGCCCGCGCACTGCTCGACGCGGGTCGTGTAACGGAAGCCGTCGCACTGCTTGAGGAAGTTGCGACGGCTCATGAGTGGCGCGAGCCTGCAGTCCGACTTCACGCGTTGGCCTTGTACCGCGACGGGCGCGAGGCCGAGGCCATGGGCGCGCTTCGCCGATTCCGCACGCTGCTAGCGGGCCTGCACGGTCTGGATCCCACACACCAGGTGTCAGAGCTGGAGTCGATGATCCTCGACCGGGACCCACGCCTGGACCGCCCCGTTGGGGGCCGGCGCCTCCGGGGTTATGTCCTGCACGAGGTCATCGCCCAATCACCTCTGGGTGCTGTGCACTGGGCTGAACAACCATCCATCGGCCGGCGCGTGGCCATCACTGTCCTGGAGCGCGGACTGGCCGATGAGCCCGACGTGGTGAGGGCTTTCGAGGCGCGCCTGCAACAGATCGCCCGGCTGGAGCATCCACATGTGCTCCCGATCTACGACTACTGGCGAGAACCAGGCGGCGCGTACGTCGTCACTCGCCTGCCCGCGGCGACACTCGCTCAGCGGCTCAGCGTCGAGCCGTTGCACCGCGACGAGGCCAGGCGCATCGCCGAGCAGGTGGCCTCGGCACTGGCCGCCGCGCACGAGCGCGGAACGACGCACGGGGCCCTCGGCCCCGAAGCAGTCGCGGTGGACGAGCGCGGAGACGCCTTCCTCTGGGGGTTCTCCCTCACAGCTGACACCGTCTCGCCTCGAGACGACGTCGCGTCGCTGGTCGACCTGATCCGCGACGTCATGGTCGGGAGCCGGGCAAGTTCGACTGTCGACGCCGAGCGCCTTCCGAGATCCCTGCGTGGCCTCATAGATCGAGCGGCGGTTCCGCCCGGTGGGGGAGTCACGGCAGCCGACCTGGCCGCCGCGCTCACGGACGTGGGCAGCACCAGGGACGACATCCATGTGATGCCGAGCGGGCCCAACCCCTATCGCGGGCTCAGCGCCTTTGACGAGCCGGATGCGGAGGTCTTCTTCGGGCGCGACGCCCTGGTGGAGAGAGTGCTGGCGCGCCTGCGACGCTGGAGGGCCGTCGCAGTCGTTGGGCCGTCCGGTTCCGGCAAGTCGTCACTGGCTCGCGCAGGCCTCGTGCCCCGACTCAGGGCCGAGGGCGCCTTCGTCACATCGATGGTCCCGGGCGAACGACCACTCGCTGCGCTCGAGGTGGCGCTGTCACGGATCGCCTCCGTGCCCTTGGTCGACACCGCTGATCAGATCATCGCTTCTGATGACGGTCTGGTTCACCTCATCGACTCTGTCGTCCCATCACCGGACGGCGAGGTCGTGCTGCTGATCGACCAGCTCGAAGAAGTGTTCACCCTGTCCGACACAACGGAGCGAGAGCTGTTCCTGACCGCTCTTGCGGGGGCGGTGAACCACCCAGGCGCAACGTTGAGGCTGATGTTCACGCTGCGAGCGGACTACTTGTCTCTCGCGCTGTCGCACCCGATCGCCGGTCCGCTCATCCGGGACCGCTCGGTGCTGGTGGGGCCACTCAGCGACGTGGAGCTCAACGACGTGATCCTGATGCCCGCCATGGGTGCCGGGGTCGACGTGGAGCCTGCTCTGGTCACCGCGCTCGTGGCCGACGCGACCCGCTTCCCAGGCTCCCTTCCGATGGTCCAGTTCGCCCTCACCGAGGTGTTCGGCGCCGCGGGTGACGACGGGGCGATGACATTGGGTGCCTACCGTCGCATCGGAGGTATCGAGGGCGTGCTGGGACAGCGTGGAGAGGAGGTTTTCGCTGCCCTGGACTTCGCTGGTCAGCAGGCGACCCCCCTTTTGTTCCAGCGGCTCGTGGCTTCGCACGCGGACGGCCCGCCGTCGCGTCGCCGGGCTCTTCGGTCCCAGCTCGAGCGAGTCCCTGAGAGCGTGATCGAGGCGTTCGGTGCGGCTCGGCTGCTGCAGTTCGATCATGATGAGGCAACCCGGGAGCCCACGGTCGAGGTTTCGCATGAGGCGCTCTTCCGCGCCTGGCCACGCCTGGCCGCATGGCTCGAGGAAGGTGAAGCCGATCGTCGAGTCCTCACCCATCTCTCCCGCAGCGCGACGGAGTGGTCGCAGGGCGGGCGCGAGGACTCCGAGCTCTACCGCGGCAGCCGACTGGAGGCGGCTCTGGAGTTCGCTCGATCGCACGGGGGGCAGCTGTCCGCAGTCGAGCTCGCGTTCCTGGACGCGGGCCGCGCGAGGCATCGACGGGAACAGGAACAGCGCAAACGCGTCGTACGCCGGCTGCGGGTTCTGTCCGGCGGCCTCGCGGTCGGGCTCGTGCTCGCCGTCGCCGCCTCCGTCATGGCGTCCCGCGCGGCCGACCGGGAGCAGGCGGCACGCGCTCGGGAAGCGGCAACAGCGCGTTCGGCGCGAGTCGACGCCGTTGCGGCGGCCGCCTCGGGGGAGGTAGCCAGTGATCCCGAGCTGGCATCGTTGCTCGCCGCGCAGGCGTATTCGATCGAGCCCGACCTGGAGTCACAGTCCGCACTCCTGGCGGCGCTGAGCGTGGAACCTCGGATCATCTCGCTCCGACCCACACCGAATGACAGCTGCAGCGAACGCACAGGTAATGGGGACGTGGTCGCCTTCACTGTGGTGACGACGCAGGGAGAGGCAGTCGAGCTGCGCACGCTGGACCAGGAGCGGATCCGTCGCGTGCCGTTGCCGCCGAAGTCAGTCGGAACGTGCGCAGCCCTCACCCCTGACGGCGAGCACGTCGTCATCAGAACCAACGGCGGGTATGACGTCTTCGACCTGGACGGGAGGCTCCTGACGAGTCGTGACGACGTGTTGGCGCCGACCGATCAGCAATCCATGGACTTCCACCCCGACAAGCCGGAGGCAGCGGTCGTTCTCGACTCCGGGCAGGTGGCGATCGTGAGCGTTCCCGGGCTCGAGACGGTTCGCACGCTTGACCTCGACTTCGGGTCGATGACCGGTGATTCCGGCCCGGTCCGGCAGGACGGGGGACCGGCGGGCGAGGCCTTGGTCCGAGTGCTTGCCTACAGCGAGGACGCCAGTCTGCTGGCCGTGTCCGACGGCGACAGGGTCAGTGTCGTCGATGATCGGGCGCGGGTCGTGGCGACCATGCCGATGCGAGAACGTAAGAGTGGACAAAGCTTTCCGTTCGTGGCCGCGGGCACAGGCCAGTTCGGCTACCTGTTGGAGCGCGTCCTGGTCACAGCGCCATTGGACAAGCCACGGCGCCAGACGACTGTGGAGCTCGACGGTGTCTCGACTCCGTACCGACGCGGAGTCGCAATTGAGCCCGGCGGTGCCAGAGCAGCAGTTGCGACCGAACACGGTGTCCAGGCCATCGACCTGAAGGCGAAGGCTGTCCTCGGCGAACCCATCCCTGTCGATGCCGGGATCGTGGATCTGTGGTGGAGTGAGGTGGGCCGGCTGAACGGGCTGGGCCCGAACGGGGTCTACCAATTCGACGTGGATCGGTCGCTCCTCCTGGGGCGGCTGATCGGTGACGTGGGGCCGGACCTCACCTCGGGCGTGATCGCTCTGGCTCCCGACGGCTCGGGCGGCGTGGTGGAAGCGGGGCCCTCGCCCACTTCTCGCTACGTCAACTCCCGCACCGGTGCCGAGCTGGACCTGGGTCGAGGAACCCTGGCAAGGCCAGTGGCCGGCGGGCGCTGGATCTCAATCGCTCCGGACACGACGACGGTGGCCGTCGGGAGCGGTGCAGGTGTCGAGAGCTCGACGACCGTTTCCGCTCTGCGCGGCAGGTGGGACACGATGGGCATGGAGCTGGCCGGCGACCGCGCGGCTGTGTCCCTCCGCGACACCTCCAAGCGCCGGGTGGACCCCACCGGCTCACGAGTCCTGCTGCTGGATGTCGACACGGGTGAGCTCCTGTCTCGGGTGGACCCACCCAAAGGCGTCGTCTACACAGCCGCCCTACCCTTCGGGGAAGAAGAGCTGCTCGTGGCTGACCTGGACTACCGCTGGAGCGTGATGGACGGCGAGCAACGGACCGTCGATGGTCCACGGGTGCTGGGCGCCGGGCAGGACGTGGCCGCCGTGGATGTACCCGCCCGCCGCTACGTCACTGCGGACTGGAACGGGGACCTGCACGTTGTGGAACCCGACTCCGACGTGGTCATCGACCTGCCAGGACCGGCGAGTTACGCGGTCAATGTGGCCTTCGCCGGTGGCAACCGGCTGGTCTCCAGGCACATCGACGGGAGTACCTATCTGTGGGACATCCCGTCTCGCCGACTCGTCGGATCGCTGTGGCAGTCTCCGCCTTTCGCCTTCCACGAGATGTCGGTGGACGCGAAGTCCTCGGATCTCATCCAGGCCACGGATGAAGGGATTGCGCGCATACCCCTTGAGCCGCGCAGCTGGCTGTCCGCTGTCTGCTCCCGGGTGCACCGCGAGCTCAGCGCCGCTGAGTGGGATGCGGTGGCCGCCGGGCTGCAGATGGGGCCGGGCTGTTCATTGATTGATTGACGTGCGGTAGGAGCCGAACCGATCTCAGGGGGTGGCGCGCTCCTCGAGGCTCGAGGTCGTCCAGGTGTCGCCCGCGCGTGGGACTCAACTCGGCTACGGCCAGCCGCGTCGTCGGTGCCTGCGTGAGACTTGGGGCCGGTCCAGCGGCGTGATCGGTGGTGGGTTCACCCGACGGCGCGCATACGCCCACCGCCCCGAACAGCACGAGCATGAGCGCGAGTGCTGGAAGCAAGCGTCGACGGAGCGGTACGGAGGGATCCACTGACACCTCCCCGGCGTGTCCGGAAACACCAAATCAGCCGTGGCGAGTCCGGAGGTTCAACGGCCGTCGAGTTCGTCGGCCCAGGCCTCGAAGTAGCTGCGGATGGCCTCGATGGGTGTGCCGATGTCGGGGAAGTCGTCGTCGCGGATGCGTCGGTGTGCGCGGAGGGCTTGGGCGAACACACCCTGATTGAAGCCCTGGTCGGCCGCGGCGGCCTTGGCGAGGGTGTCTTCGCGGTTGAAGCGTTGATTGAGGACGTAGACATCGACGTAGTCGCGGGGTTCGGCACGCCCGAACAGGGCCAGCGTCTTGCGTACGACGAGGTCTGCCGGGGCAAGTGCGGGGCCGGCGATGGTGAGGGTGGGGGTGTCGGTGGAGGGGCTGTCGACGGCGAGGTCGACCAAGACGGTCTCGGGTCCGGTGATGGCCCAACGCCGGAAGTCTGGGCCGCTGCGGAGGAGGTCCGCGGTCCATCCGCGGGCCGCGACCGCAGTGATGAGTGCATCGCTAGCGGCTTCGACGTTGCCGACCTGGCGGGCGGTGAAGAAGTCGAGGTCCTCGGTGGGGCGGGGCACAATCCCCTGCGCGATGAGCGCACCGCCACCAGCGAGGAGGAATCCGGCAGACTCGGGGAGGGAGAAGAAGAGGTTGGCCAGCTCGATCTGGAACTCGCTGAGACCCGACCTGCTCATGCGGTCTCGCCGTAGGAGGAGAGGATCGGCTCCCAGGCTCGACGGATCGCGGCGGGGAGGACGAGTTCGTCCCACAGGTCGACGAGCAGCGTGCCGTCGACGTAGGTGAGGAGGTCGGCGGAATCGCCCTCGCGGAGCACGATCTCGTACACCCGGGCGCGGTCTCCTCGGTCGCGCAGCCGGAAGGGGCGCGGCGGCCCCGACCAGTGCAGACGCTGGGGAAGTGTGATGGTGGCTAGGGCACCGGCGGGGTCGAGACGCCACAGTCGATCAGGCACGACGAACGGTGCGCCACGAGCTCCGGTGCGCTCGGTGAAGGTGACCCGGGGGGACAGGTCGAGGTCGTAGCCGCTGCTGTTGACGATGCGTTCGACGACCGCGAGGGTCGGCGACTTGGTGCCGTGCTCATAGGTCGACAAGGTGGGCTGAGATGTTCCCGCCCGGCGTGCGAGCTCGCGCTGCGACAGTCCACTGCCACGGCGTGCGCGTTCGACGATCGTCTCAGCCATGCTTCGATGATATCTGCTCAGATATCGTCAAGCAACTGGCCAACCTCCGGCTGGCCGTCCGAGTCCTGCTCCGCTGGATCGCGGGGGCCAGCCTCGCGAGCGTCGCGTCGGCGGATGCGGTCGAGGGCGTCGAGGTTGATCTGGTCGGTGTGGGGCAGGATCAGACCGAACGCCAGCCCAGCGATCGCGGCTGCCTTGGGCTGACGGACCGCGGCGACGACGCTCGTGCCGTTCCCATGGCTCACCTCGCGTGCTGATTACGACGGACGCGGCGGCCGAAGGCGGGTTATGCCCGGTCAGCGCCGGCGGTCGCGTCGGTCTTCTCGTCGGTCCTCGCGACGGTCGCCGCGTCGGCGGACGCCGTGGACCACGACGGCTGCGGTTCCCACGGTGGCGGCGGTCCGTGCGACGGGGGCACCGATGACTCCCCTGCGTGCTGCACGTGCGGGACGGAGTGGCATGTCAGCTTCCTTCTTCGGACAGATCGGCCTCGATGGAGGCGGCGATGGCCTGGATCGGGATACGGCCCGAGGCGACCAGCTGCGCACCGGCGCGGCGTGCGGCGTCGGCGAACGGGGCGGCCCAGCGGTTCTCGTACACCAGGACGCCTGCGACGCTGCCGGGCAGCATGGCCTCGGCGAGCAGCTCGACGTCCTCGGCGGCGAGGATCTCCGCGATGTCTGCTTCGAGGGCGCGGATCTCGTCGACGGCTGGGGTCTCGTCGATCTCGAGCGCGTCGACCGACCCGTCCTGGTTCTTGGTGAGGATCAGCATGTCGAGGACCCGGATGGTCCCGGTCTCGGAGAGCCGGGCCAGCTCAGCGGCCGCTTCACCCGTGAAGTTCTGCTCCTCGGCCGGGAACTCAAGGACCAGGTAGTCAACCGGTCCCATGGCCTCGATGTCGCTGTCCGTTGTCACGGGGTCCTCCTCCATCTCGTCACGGCCGGGATGGTCGCGTTCACCACCACCGGCCGGCGCTGGTCAGCGCCTCCTTCAGTGTCCGCGAAATCGATGTCGTCGGGACCATCCCTGCCGGGTGAGGTGGCCCGCGCCGGGCAGCGAGGTAATGGGGTGACGTCTTCTCTGAAGTGGGTGGTGGGCATGGCCCTGACTGAGTACGAGCCGGGCGCAAGGTTCCCTGGCACCATCGGCCGGACGACGGACGAGTCGACGCCGGCCTGGCCGAAACCCACGCGCGCTGCGCCGGGCATGCCGAACGTTCTGATGGTCGTGCTCGACGACACGGGCTTCGGACATCTCGGGTGCTACGGCAGCCCGATCGACACCCCGACGTTCGATGCACTCGCTGCCGACGGGCTGCGGTTCAACAACATGCACACCACGGCGTTGTGCTCGCCGAGTCGCTCGTGCATCGTGACGGGGCGCAACCACCACAGCAACGGCATGGCCTGCATCACCGAGTTCGCGACCGGTTATCCCGGCTACAACGGGGTCATCCCGTTCGAGAACGGCATGCTCTCGGAGATGCTGCTCGGCCATGGCTTCAACACCTTCATGGTCGGCAAGTGGCACCTGACGCCGAGCAACCAGGAGACCGCCGCCGGGCCCTACGACCGGTGGCCGCTGGCCCGCGGGTTCGAACGCTTCTACGGCTTCCTCGGCGGCGACACCAGTCAGTGGTATCCCGACCTGGTCTACGACAACCACCAGGTGGAGCCGCCGGCAACGCCGGAGGAGGGCTACCACCTGACCGAGGACCTGGTGGACAAGTCGATCCAGTTCATCGCCGACGCCCGCCAGGTCGATCCGGACAAGCCGTTCTACCTCCACCTCTGTTTCGGTGCGACGCACGCGCCCCACCACGCCCCGAAGGAGTGGGCAGACCGGTACGCGGGCAAGTTCGACGACGGGTGGGAGGCCTATCGCCAGCGGGTCTTCGCCAAGCAGCAGGAGCTGGGGATCGTCCCCGCCGGGACCGAGCTGTCCCGGCAGGACCCCGACGTACCTGACTGGGACGCCCAGCCCGCAGAAGCCCGGCGGTTGTACAGCCGGATGATGGAGGTCTTCGCCGGCTTCCTCAGCCACACCGACCACCACCTGGGCCGGCTGCTGGACTTCCTGCGTGCCCAGGGGGTGCTTGACAACACCATCGTCATGGTGGTCTCCGACAACGGCGCGAGCGCCGAGGGCGGACCGACCGGAACCACCAACGAGGCGCAGTTCTTCAACAACGCCCAGGAGCCCTTGGAGGACAGCCTGGCGCAGATCGACGAGATCGGTGGGCCCAACCACTTCAACCACTACCCGTGGGGCTGGACCCATGCCGGGAACACTCCGTTCCGGCGGTGGAAGCGCGAGACCTACCGCGGTGGCTCGTCCGATCCGTTCATCGTTTCCTGGCCGGCGGGGATCAAGACTCGCGGTGAGGTGCGCACCCAGTACGCCCACATCATCGACATGGTGCCCACCGTCCTCGACCTGCTCGGGCTCGAGCCGCCGGCCTCCGTACGCGGGGTCACCCAGTCCCCGATCCACGGGGTCAGCTTCGCCGAGGCCCTGGACGACGCCGAGGCGCTCAGCAAGCGCCGCACGCAGTACTTCGAGATGCTCGGCCACCGGTCCATCTACCACGACGGCTGGCGCGCGGTGTGCCCGTGGCCGGGCCCTTCGTTCGCAGAGGCGGGTGCCGGCTTCGGGCAACCGATCTCAGCCGACAGGCTCACCGAGCTCGACGCCACCGGGTGGGAGCTCTACCACGTCGCCGAGGACTTCGCGGAGACCCACGACGTCGCGGGCGAGCACCGCGACAAGCTCATCGCATTGATCGGTCTGTGGTACGCCGAGGCCGGCAAGTACGACGTCCTACCGGTCGACGGCAGCGGGGTCGCCCGCGTCGCCGTCGAGAAGCCGCTGGTCGCCGTACCGCGCGATCGCTACGTGTACCAGCCGGACACCCAGTCGATCCCGTTCTTCGCGGCGCCACGCGTGCTCAACCGGCCCCACAGCATCACGGCCAGCGTGGAGATTCCCGACGCTGGTGCCGAGGGCGTGCTCCTGTGCCAAGGGGCTGCCGCCGGTGGCTACTCGCTGTTCCTCCGGGACCAGCGCCTGCACTACGTGCACAACTACGTCGGACGCAGCCTGCACAAGGTGTCCACTGCCGACCCCCTCAAGCCTGGCCCGCACGAGCTGCGCTTCGAGTTCGAGCCCACCGGCGAACCCGACTTGGCGCACGGAAAGGGGGCCCCCGGTCGGCTCCAGCTCTACGTCGACGGTTCGCTGGCCGCGGAAGCCGAGGCGCCGGAGACGACACCGTTCCTGATCAATCCAGGTGCCCTCACGTGCGGGGCCAACCCCGGATCACCGGTGACCCCGGACTACCCGTCCCCGTACCGGTTCACCGGCACCCTGCACTCGGTGACCGTCGACGTGTCCGGGGACCTCATCACCGACAGCGAGAGCGAGATGCGCGCAGCGATGGCCCGCCAGTAGCGCCCACCAGTAGGGGTGCGCCCATCTGGCCACCGAGATGGGAGTGCCCATGTTCCCCCTGCGCGATACCAGGCAGGTGTGACCAAGCAGATCCCCGACCGGAGTCCTTCGCCATCGCCACGAACACCAGTGCGGACAAGACTGACTGTCAGGAAGTGATCCACCATGACGACGCAGGGGCCCGGAACCCTCCAAGCTCGGTCCCCGGACCGCCTGCAGCCGGGGCGGGGGGACAGGTAAGTCAACGTGCCGGTCTACCTCGCCGAAGGACGCCACGAGGCGCCTGGGCGGTTGCAGCCGGCCAGGGAGTGGTTCGAGCTCTCCAGGCGCCTCGCAAGGAGTGGACCTGGTTCGCCCCCTCAGGGCACCGGCCGCTGTGGGAGCAGCCCGACCAGTTCCGCGTCCTCATGACCACCGTGCTCCACGAGACCACGGCTGAATCCGACTGATCCTGTCGGCAAGGCCGGAGCCAAACAAGGAGGAACCATGCACGTCGACGAGATCATCACCACTGCCAAGGACGCCATCACCGTCAAACGCATCTTCGGCGAGCCCTACCACAGCAACGGCCTCACCTTGATCCCCGCAGCGGCGATCACCGGCGGCTTTGGAGGAGGCGCCGGCACCGACGAGAAGGGCCAGGACGGAGAGGGCGGTGGTTTCGGCATGAGCGGCCGGCCCGTCGGGGCCTACGTCATCAAGGACGGTGATGTGGTGTGGAAGCCGGTCATGGACACCGCTCGGATCCTCACGGTGACAGCCGCCGTCGTGGTGGCCTACCTTTTCACCCGACGTCCTCGGTGTCGCTCTTGACCCGGCCAGCACCAGCTGGCATGACCGCGTTCGTCAGCTCAGGAGGACAACACCATGCGCCTGAGCCGTGCGAGCGGGCACATGCGGAACCGTCGGATGGGCCATCATGCTCTTCCTGGGCCTCGCGGGATTGCGGCAGGGTATCGACGTCTGTCAACATTGATCCATGTCGAACTCTGCGACCGTGAAGCGCGAGCTCCCCCTCGCCGGCGATCCGCTGGCATGCTGCGTGCCCCTGGCCCGGGAACCGATCAGCACCGAGCAGGCGGCTGGCGTGGTTCCCATGCTCAAGGCGATCGCTGACCCCACCCGGCTCCGGCTGCTGTCGCTGGTGCTCTCCCACGAGGGCGGCGAGGCGTGCGTGTGCGACCTGCTGCCCTTCTTCGATCTCTCGCAGCCGACCATCAGCCACCACTTGAAGGTGCTGCACGAGAGCGGCCTGCTGGACCGCGAGAAGCGGGGCACGTGGGTCTTCTACAAGGCGCGACCCGCGGCGATGGGTGCCCTCGGGGACCTCTTCACGAGCGGCTCTCCCCAGGAGGCGCTGGCATGAGCGACACCGTCCGCGAAACCCCCGCTTCCGGTGCGGAAGGCGCGGTCCTGCAGCGGCTCTCGACCCTCGACCGGTTCCTGCCGGTGTGGATCGGCGTCGCCATGGTGGTGGGCCTGCTGCTCGGACGCTGGGTGACCGGTCTGGACGACGCACTCGCCGCGGTCGAGG
>CAVSKH010000003.1:0-616641 GCA_963728505.1 uncultured Actinomycetota bacterium
CAGCGCCGACGGGAGAGCTCAACCCGCTGATTCGACGCGCGGCCCCGGCCAGGGCGTCATGGATAGCGGCCGGATCGAGCGGCGAGGGCATGGCGCTGAGCGTCTCGAACTCCTCCACGATGATCCTGGAAGCTTCCGCACCCCCCTCGTGGCCACCCATGCCATCCGCGACCAAGAAGACGGGAGCGGCGACCAGGTGTGAGTCCTCGTTGTGCTCTCGCAGAGCACCGGGGTCGGTCGCCGCCCCCGCGCCGACCTCGAAGACAGGACCGGGGCTCGACTCGTTGATAGCGTTGCCTCCACGGTGACGACGCGTCCGCCGAGCTTGACCTGGGAGCCCGGTCTCAGCGATACCCGCTCGGTCGGCTGCAGCCTGGAGGCAGCACCCCCGGTGACGAGCTCCGTTCCGTTGGACGACCGAAGATCCATCACCCAGTGCCCGCTGTCGGCGCCAAACGCCACATGATTCGCAGAGACGGCGGGGTCCTTGACGGCTACCAGGTGCGCCTCACCGAGAGCGGGACGCTGCAACAGGTGCCCTGCCCAGGATGATCAGCCGGTCCAGGCGGAGCCGCGTGCCATCGTCCAACACGAGTTCGAGACGAGGGTGCGCCGACGAGCAGCGCCTGCACCGAGCCCTGGGACGGCCGGATCAACGGGGGACAGGGGCCGGTCGAGCATCACGCACCCGGACCTGGCGGGTCGGAGTCGCCGGAGGTGGCTGGAGCTGTTGGCCGGATGCCTGAGCGCTCGGATCGCCTCGCCTCCCCAGGTCGAAGGGGACCGCCTGGATCATCGACGATGATCCCGCTGGCCGTCCTGAGGGGTGTTGAGGCGCCCTCCCGGACGCCGCCTCTTCGTCGACCGGCCTGGGCTGCGTCAGGTGGCCGTCGCTGTGCCACCCGTCGGGTGGTGCGTCCACGCGGCGGTCCGTCGGGCTCGAAGCCCGCTCCTGCGGAACATGGGAATCCAGGACAACCACGCCCGCAGTCCTGTCGAACCAGCTGCGGTTGCGCTCCCCGACCGTCAGTGGCGTGATCACCAGCCACAGACCGAAAGTAAGCGTCTGCAGCACCAGCTTGAGCACCGCCCTGCCCACGGCTCGACGACCAGTGACGGCATCGACGTGGTAGAGGCCGAGAAGTGCCTGCCCCGGCGTCGCAGCTGAGCGGACCAGTGTCACTCCGCCAGCCACTGCGTACACCAGTGGACCGCCGAGAGTCAGGAAGAGGAGCCATGTCGGAGCTCCGCCAATAACAGCTGCGGCGACCCCGTAGGGAACCAAGACGCCGAGCAAGGTGCCGAGCACCACGTCCAGAGCCCGCGCTGCCGCCCGGCGACCCAAGGTCGCCGGGTGGTGCTTCCCTGACGTGCCTGGTGTGGCAACCGCACTATCGGTGGCGCCCATGCTTACCTCCCGTGGACTGGAGACGACCACGAAGACGGGTCACCGCTGTTGTTGCAGCTCTGACCGCGGCGCGGCCGATATCGCCGACACGAGGCCGCGACGTGCTGCGATAGAACGACTTCATCGAGAGGAAGCCGCGAACCCGGCGCCAGCGACTCATCGAGCCGCGCATCCCCGCCAATACCTCATCGACCTGATGCCACATCCTCGCAACGTCGTCGTCTGTGGGATCGCCGAAGCCGAAGACCTTGGCGTCGATCTGACGGGCGAGGACCACTGGTGACGTCTCGGGGAACTCGGTCTGAAGATCCCCCGCCGTCTCTTGGCGGGTCACCCGCGGGCGTGTGGCGACACCCCAGTCGGTGGTGGCATCCATGACCTCCGACCAACCGCCATCGATGCGGTGTGCGGTCGACCCGCGGCTACGCCGACGTGTCCTGCGCCGCGACTTGGCTGCGGCGATGAGAAGGAACGGCGTCGCCAGCAGGATCCCCCCGCCCAAGACGTAGGCCATGACGCGCACGACCTGCGGGATCTCCAGCTCCTCGTCACGATTGTTCGCCTCGTCGGTCTCGTCCTCGGGCGGATCAACCGGTTCCTGCGGTGGCTCCGGTGGCGGAAGAACCTGGGGTCGCGGACGCTCCTCGGGCTGCGGGACCTTGGTGTCGGGCTTCTTGTCACGATCCGGTGTGGGGTCGAATCGAACCCATCCCGCGTCGCGGAACGGCACCTCGACCCAGACGTGAGCGTCGTTGCCCGTTATCTCGATCGGTCCCTCGCGGTACTTCTCCGGGTAGAAGCCCAGCACCACTCTCGCGGGGTACCCGAGCTGGCGCACCATCAGGGCCATCGCGGAGGCGTACTGCTCGTCATCGCCGATCATCTTCAGCCCGCTGAACATCGACCCCAGCCGCCTGGTGTAGTGACCCGCGCTGCTGACCTTGTCGTTGTTGGAGTAGAACCCGACCTTCTGGAACTTCGCCTCCATCTGGCGCAACTGCTTGATCTGGGTCGAGGCAGGCCCCCCGAAGTTCGGAGCCTCACCGGCGATCTCCTCCGGCACGTTGTCCGTCGCCCCCATGCTGACCTCGGCGACGGAGTCCTCGGCGAGGGTGACGTCCGCAGGCGGTGTGCTCAGATCCAGCTGAACCTCGTAGGCGTCGCCAGCGGTGAGGCCGAGCGTGGTGAGGGCGGTGCCCGTGTCGTCGTTGAAGTGCAGCCCCTCGGCCAGGGCCGCCGCGCGCTCACCGCTGAAGTCGACCTGGCGAAGGTCACCGCCACCCGGCAGCCACACCCCGCTGTACTCGCCAATCGTCATCTCGAGCGTGGTGAGACCGCCCCGATCTCCGGTACCGATCTCCTCCCCCACCCGGACAAAATCGGCGGAGGCTCGGTCCACGTTGTAGACATTGCCGTCGTAGGTGTCGAGCGCAGCCAAACGCACGCGGCCATCCTTGGGGAGTCCGTTCACCGTCATCAGGCGCTTGTTCTTGAGCTGACGCTCGTAGTAGCGATACCTCGTCAACGGGCTCGCGTAGTCGCGCAGGTCCAGGGGAGGCACGACCTCGTCCCGCAGGACGAAACGATCCGGCTCAGCCGCCAGAGACGATCCGCCGAGCAGGCCCACGCCCGCCACCAGACCGAGGATCGCCAGTCCGGCAAAAGTCCGCTGCCTGACGGCCGTCACGTTCGACGGTCGCTTGGTCAACAGTGCCGCACTGTCCCGTTGTTGCTTGAGAGTCGCTCGCCACGCAGCCCACCCGAGGGCCGTCACGGTGAAGATGGCTCCCTGCAACGCGGCCGTCGGGGCACTCTTCGTGCCCCACAGGATCCCCACAAGCAGCAGCGTCATCGGCGGCGCAAGCGCCCACAGGTGGGCGCGCATCCGTAGGGCCGCGCTGATGGCGAGCAAGGAGCAGACGATTCCTGCCAAGTAGGGCACCACGGCCGGGCCCGTGAAGGAGCTAGCAGGCACGCTGACGGTGAGCAGGTCACGCCAGGCTTGGTAGGTCAGGAGCACGAGGCGCTGAAGCGTCTTCAACGACGGAAGGACACCAGCCGTCGTTGTGCTGGGCAGGGCGAGTGCCCCCCCGAAGACCAGGTAGGCGACTCCCGCGACTGTCACCGTGCCCAGCAGTGACCAAGCCCTCCACGCCGATACGACCCCGATCGCGGAACCCAGCACCACCCCGCCCGCAGCGGCGACGTAGCCTGGCGCGCCTGAGAAGACCGGCCCGAAGGCGAGGACACCCGTGGCGAGCAGCACCAGCATGCACCCGACGTCGGCAAGCCGTGGCCCCAGTGCGGCGCGTCGCGACGCCGGCACCGTTGAGGAATGAGTCATCGCAGCGTCCTCATCGCCCGCGGGAGCTCGTCCAGCGTGCTCAGGTCGAGCACACTGAGGCGACCGATCTTGCGGAGCGCCGGGGCGGTCTCCCCGTCACAGCGCAGCGCGAAAGAGTAGGCATCAAGGGGAATTGAAATGTCCACTGCGCGCAGAGCCTGCGCCGATGGCTGCCCGCCAGTGACCAAGGCCATGATGGAGGCGCCCGGTACGGTGCTGACCCCCCGCTCGACGAGCCGCTCCACCGAATCGGCGCCCGGCACGAGCTCGACTCGCGAGAGTGCATCGAGGAGGCCTGGACCGCTGGGGAAGCGAAGCTCGCCCGCCTGGGTCATGACACTGAACTGACGGTCCTCCCGGAAGCACTGGACACCGAGAGACCCCGCGCAGGAGATCGCGGTCTCGAAATCGTCCTCGGCGAGGTAGTCCTCCGGGCGCACCGAAAGCATCACCAACAGGTGCGAGCGGCGGGTCTCCTCGAAGACGCGCACCATGAAGCGCCCGACTCTCGCGGTGGTGCGCCAGTGGATCGCTCTACGGTCATCACCGGGCACGTACTCGCGCAGTGCATGGAAGCTCACGTCGGAGGACGACAGGTCCTGCGTGGTCACGCCTTCGACGTCCTTGAGAAAGCCCGCGTTGTTGGAGTCGATCACGACCGTGCGGGGGTGGACGAACACCTCGATCCGCTCGGTCCAGGACTGAGCACGACGGAGCAGCTGCAAGGGGTCGACTCGAACGGACCGCACCGGTCCCACCGGGATCACGCCCCGGCGGCGCGTGGGAACGGCGAAGAGCTGCTCGTCCTCCTCGTCCCGGCCCAAGGAGGGCAAGTCGAACGACGCGACCGCCTTCGCGACCGGCAGCTCAATCCTGGTTGGCAACAGCGAACGCTTGGACTGGTTCGTGATGAGCAAGCGGCCGATGGCCTCGTCGCCGACCCGGACCCGGGTGTCCTGGAGGTCGATCCGAGCCTCGTAGGAGACCTTGCCCCAGATCCACGCGACAGCGACACCGAGAGCAAGGAAGAGTGAGGTGGCCAGGACCGTGAGCTCCGACCAGGATCCGATGAGGCCAAGACACAGTGCCAGGACGCTGGCGATCGCCACCAGCGCGCCGAGACCCGTGAAGACTGACAGTCGCTCACGAAGGCTGCGGCGTACGGCGCTGGTCGAATCCCATGCCGTGACAACACCCTCCCGAGCTCGCCGGAAGCGGTCGTTCCAGGCGTCAGCGGCCAGCTTTGGTGACGAGACCTGACTGGCGAAAGCCATCAGTTGTCAACCTCCCCCGACGTCGGGGGCGGGTTGGTACCCCGAGATGTCATGGCCTCAGATCGCCCCCGCCGGCTGAGGGGTGCCACGCTTCATCGGGGCTGCCACCTCGTCCAGAGCGCGACCGATCACCTTCGCCGGCGTTCCGCCCGCGAATTCCGCTTCGGGGGACATGACCAGGCGGTGACCCCATACCGGCAGCGCCAGCTCCTTGACGTCATCGGGGAGGACGTAGTTGCGCCCATGCGCGGCTGCCCAGACCCGGGCTGCGCGAACCATGGAGATCGCCCCACGTGTCGAGACGCCCAAGGAGGTGTCGGCGTCGTCTCGAGTCGTCTCGACGAGGCGTTGCACGAAGTCGAGCACCGCATCGTCGCAGTGGTTCTCCTTCACCAGATCGGCCATGTCGGCGACAGCGTTGGTCGCGATCATCGGCTTCAGGCCTCGTGTGCGATCGGGGGATGCCGACCCTGCGAGGACCTGCACCGATGCAGCGCGGTCCGGGTAGCCGATGGAGGTCTTCATGAGGAAGCGGTCCAGCTGTGCCTCCGGCAGACGGTAGGTGCCCGCCTGCTCGATCGGGTTCTGGGTAGCGATCACCATGAAGGGCCGACCCGCCTCATACGACGTCCCGTCCACAGTGACGTGCCCTTCCTCCATCACCTCCAGCAGGGCCGACTGCGTCTTGGGGGAAGCCCGGTTGATCTCATCGGCCAGCACGATCGAGGCGAAGATCGGCCCCTTGTGGAACTCCCACTGACCGCTCGGCTGGTCGTACATCGTGATGCCGGTGATGTCCGACGGCAAAAGGTCAGGAGTGAACTGGATCCGGCTGTGGGAGCCCTGCACAGTGGCCGCCACTGCTCTCGCCAGAGCGGTCTTGCCGGTGCCGGGGGCGTCCTCCAGAAGCAGGTGCCCCTCGGCCAGCAGACAGGTCAGGGCCAGCCTGACCACAGACGCCTTGCCCAGGACCGCCTGCCCGATGTTGTCGGTCAGCTTGGCGAACGAGTCCGCGAACCACGCGGCGTTCTCAGTGGTGACAGTCATGTCTCTTCCTGTGTTTTCGTCGCGTGATTTCAGAGCTGTCGGCAAGTGCCGAAGTTGTTCATAGGGGTGCCGCTACCCACGACGGACGCAGGCCCTGTACCTGATCCGGTCCAGGCCTTGCCCCACTCACCGTGGTCGTCGACCTTGAAGGTCGAAGTCCAGTCCGGTGCACCTTGGCCGCTGGCACGACACCGAACCCGCGAATTCGGCTCGTATCCATGCAGGCTCAGGTCGACTTCCTTCCAGCCTGGATACCTTCCCGAGCGGTCACCCCGAGCCGAGCGGGTGAAGCGGTAAGCACCGGCCGCGCCGGGTACATCTGGCGACATCTGGCTTGAGGGGGCGTGGGAAGACGCGCCGATGTCGCTGGCCGGGCCGGATGCGTCAGCGCCGCCTCCGCTGCAACCGGTCACTGACACCACGGCGACCAGGCTCGCCAGCGCAACCAGGATCCGCCGTCGCGCTCTCATTGCTGCCTACAGGTGCCGTAGTTGTTCATGTCGATGCCGCTGCCCACGACGGCTCCAGGGCCCGTGCCCGATCCGGTCCAGCCCTTGCCCCAGTCGCCACCTGAGTTCACCGTGAAGGTCGAGCTCCAGTTCGGCGCCCCGATACCCCCGGACCAGCAGTAGACGCGCGAGCTCGGCTTCCAATCACGGAGCGTGAGATCGACCTCGTTCCAGTTCGGATAGCGACCTGACCGGTCCTTCCGGGAGGACTTTGAGAACTGGTACGTGGATGCGGACCATGACCTGGCCGACGCAGTGCCGCTCGAGCCGTAGCCCGCTGCGTTTCTGGTCTGTACCTCGATCCGGACGGTGGAGCCGGCTCCGGTGTCGTGTGTGTAGTTGTCGCTGACCGAGCCGCTGCGCCAGCTCCCTCCGTTGATGCGATACCGAGCGCCGGTCACCGAACGACCGTTGCCCGTAGAGGATCCATTCCACGTGAACTTCACCGAGCGATATCCTCCGCTGGCGGACACTGAGGGGGAAGTTGGAGGGCCGTAGGCGTTTGCGCCATCGCTGCGCGGGTCTCCGGCAACCGTCTCGCCGCGCACACTGCTGACGGCCCACACGGACACCGTCACTGCCTTCCCATTGGGGAACGCCGAGCTGTTCGTGAGGGTGCTGCCACCTGACGGCAGCGTTCCTTCGACTCCGTTGGCCTTCCATCGATAGGTGATCTCGGACGGCTTGGCCCCGTTCCCGGAAGACGGCGTGAAAGCAACCTTCACCTGGTTGTTGGAACCCGTCTCCCGCGCGTTGAGGTTCCCGACTGGTCCTGGTTTCTGGAAGAACCGCTGCGGCGTGGAGCTGTCCGACCAGTCACTGGCGCCAGCCTTGTTCGTAGCCTGCACCTTGAACGTGACGTCCTGCTCCGAAGACCCCATCTGGACCTGCTGGCTGGTGGTGGTCGTCGTCCACGACTTCCCATTGCTGGATTGCAGCTTGTAGGTCATGTTGTCGTCACCGTTGCCGTTCGGAGCGGCCCACTTCACCGTCGCCGACGGCTGGGTGTTGTCGGGCGCAGCCTTCTGCACGGTTGGGGCAGCCGGCTTCAAGGGTTCACCGGCGGGAACCACCTCAGGTGAGAGGCCGGACCAATCCGAGGGATCGGGAGCCTCGTTGTGCGCCTGCACGCGGAAGCGGTAGGCGGTGCCATTCTTCAGGCCCTTCCACACGAAACTCGTCCCGGTGACGCTCTTCTGGCGAGCTCCGGACGGCGACGCCGGGCTGATTTCCAGGGTGTACCGCGTGACGGCGCTGAAGTCCCCGCGGGGTTCGGTCCACGAGATGTCTGCGCTCTCATCACCGAACACTGCGCTCTTCATCACCGGCGCGTCAGGCTTCCGGTCCGGCATGACCACGTTGGACGGAGCCGACTTGTCCGACTCGTCGGCGGCATTCGTCGCCGTCACCATGAAGGTGTACTCGACTTGGTTCTGCAGCCCCGTGATCGTGCACTTGGTGACCTGGCCACACTGCTGCTGATCGCCTCGCCAGTAGACCGTGAAGTACTTGATCGGCTCACCGTTGGTCGCCCCAGGCGTCCAGGTCACGGTCGCAGTCTGCGACTCGGCCGACACCGCTCGCACGTTGGTCGGCACGTCCGGGGCACCTCGAACCGTGACAGAGAGGGTGCTGGTCACTGAGCGGGCAGTGTCGCCCGAGGCGTCCTCGAGCGTGAACTCGATGACCATCTGCCCGTGCGTCGAGGGAGTGACCGAGATCGTGGTGCCGCTGGCGCTGACCTTCCCGTTGGCGCTACCTCCGACCTGGCGGGCCCCGACGAGCCTGATCGGCTTGCCGTCGGCGGCGTAAGGGTTCGTGGCGTGCTTCGCCACGTCGATGCTCGAGACCTTGCCGACCTGCGCATCGTCGATGGACAACGGGTTGATGGAGATCAGCGGGCGCCCGGACTCTGTCACTGCGATCGGCACCTGCATGCGGACGGGACTCGAGCTGCCGTCCGTCGCGCTCACGGTCGCGAGCGCACTGGTTCCCACCTTGGCCGAGGATGCGGCCGCCGCGGTCAGGGTCGAACCAGAGTGCGTCACCTTGACCGGACCGGCAGCGGCACCGGTCACCTCCCCCAGACGGAAGGTGAGGTCGTCGTCATCGGCATCGGTACACATGGCCCGCAAGCTCGCCTTTGTAGTCTCGCCGGGCTCCACCCCGATCGCTGTGGGTGTACAGGTCGGTGGCGTGTTCCCACCGCCCCCCTTCGGAGTGACCTCGATCGGGACAGACAGGAATGCCTTGAGCCCCTTGGGATCATCCGCGTTCTTGCCGTCAGTGACCTCGAAGGACACCGCCGTCAGGCCCCCGTACGTCTTGCTCGCGGTGAACGCCACCGTGCGCTGATCAACCGCCTTCGCCGTCCCACCCCCGCTCGTGGACACCGTGCTCCCGAAAGTCAGGCTCGGCTCGTGCCCGTCGCGGACGACGACGACCTTGTCGAGGGGAATACGCAGGGTATTGCCGGCTTCGACGGACAGGGGGACCTTGCTGGGGTCGATGGCCGGGCGCACGTCATTCGTTCCCGGCACTGCGATGATCGCGCTCGACTCCAGTCCGTCCTGGTCGGTGATCGTGTAAAGGACGACACGACGTCGCGACGTCAGCCCGACGACCACCTTCCCCTTCTCGACGGAAGCGCCTTGCCCCTCGACCGAGATCTTCAGATCATCGATCGACCCGTCCGGGTCCTCGTCGTTCGAGAGGACGTCGACGTCGACACTGTTCCTCCCCAGCACCTCCGCGGACGTGACGACGTCGTCCCGGGCGATGGGTGGCAGCAGCGGGGCGTTGGGACGCACCCGCACGGTGAGCACCCCCTGCACGGGTATCCCGCCCCTGCGGTCGGCGATCTCATAGGTGTACTTGAGGTCGCGCGCCCCGTCGTTGGGCGTCGTGAGCTCGACCGAGGCGCCGACGGTGGATGCCTTGGTCGTCGTCTGCTTGTCAGCAGGCCGCGCTGAGTCGGAGAGCAGGATCGGCACGTCGCCGTCCGGGTCGGTGTCGTTTGCGGTGACAGGCACAGTGATCTTGCGTCCGGGGCGGACGGTCACCTCATCGGGCATGGCTGTCGGCAGCTGGTTCTGTGCGGTCGGAGGCGCAATCCCCACACTGACCTGGGCGGTCCCCGTGGCGCCGTACGCGTCCTGGACCATGTACTGAAAGCGGTCCGTGCCGGCCGCCGAGGCCGGCGCCTCGTAGCGCAGCGACCCACCGCTCACCGTCACGACGCCCTTTGACGGGGCGCTGCTGATGCCCAAGAGGGCGACGGAATCCCCATCCGGATCGACGTTGTCCGTCGGAACCGGGATCATGACCTCGCCGCCTGCAAGCACCCGAGCGACCAGCGGACGTGGGGTCGGCGGGCTGTTCGGCCCGTCCTTCGGCGTCACGTCGATGAGCAGCTCGGCCGAGGCGAAGTTGTCGCGGGAGTCGAAGACCGTGTAGGTGAGCCGCACGCGGCCCGCCTTGCTCCCGGCCTTGAACCGCACGTTGTCACCTGAGACGAAAGCGGACCCGGGGAAGTCCTTCGGCAGCTTGTCGACCTGGGAGCCGAGCCGCAGCTTCAGGTCGGCCGGCGACCTGTCGTTCTTCATGACGGGGACGGTCACGATGTCACCGGCACGCACCGTCGCCTTGTCATCCTCCGCGATGGGAGCCACGTCGCTGCTGACGGGCGGGATCGGGACCACCGTCACTTGCGCGGTGGCGGACCCCATACCGTTGGAAACGGTGTAGCTGAAGTCGGTCGGACCGCGCAGCGATCCTTGAGACCGCACGCGGACGAACTCGTGGTTGACGATGTCGAGCGTGAGTCGGGCGTCGCGCTCCGCCTGTACCGACTGCACGACCAGCACTCCGCCAGCCGGGTCGTAGTCGTTGGTGAGGACGTCGACCAGGACCGACTCACCAGGACGCATGAGCGCCAGATCGTTGTCCGCGACCGGGTTGACACTCTCCGTAGGCGGGTCGATCACCTCGACCCTGACCAGGCTCTTCGCCGTGCCGGGGCCGTCGGTGATCACGTACTCCACGTAGTAGGTGCCCGCCTGCACCCCGGTCGCCGAGAAGGTGCCTGCAGACAGATCGGACTTGATCGTCAGACCGCTGCTCTTGGGCGCAGTGACACTGGCCAGCCTGAGCTCGTCGCCGTTCGCATCGGTGTCGTTCGTCAGCGGCTCGACCGTGATGGTCTGTCCGGCGACCACCGTGACGTGGTCCGCGTTCGCCACTGGATCAACGTTGCCCTTGGCCCGTAGGTCGATGTCCAACGTGCCTTTGGATGTCTCTCGGCCATCGGAGAGCCACACCGCGATCTGCTTGGGCCCGGGCTTTCCTCGCCCGAGATCGCGCAGCGTGACGGTGCCATCCTCGGTCGAGGTCGCGGCGATCTCCTTGGTGCCCTCGACCTTCCTGAGGTAGATGGGGTCTCCGTCAGGGTCGATCCAGTCCTGGAGCAGGTTGTACTTGACCTCTGCCTGGTGGCCGAGGACCACCACGACGTCCTTGTCCTTCTTCTCCGGTGGTTCGTTCTGCGACCAGGGGTGGATCTCTATCGTGACGGTGGCCCGCCCCGGTTTCCCTCGGCCATCGTGCGCCTCGTACTTGAATGACTCCGTCCCGCGAGTGTTCTCCTCGGGGAGGGAGACCTGGAGCTCCTCACCACCCCGGACCTCTTGGAGTGTCCCGAGATCGATCTCGGCATCGGTCTTCGCGAGCAGGACATCGCCGTCGGGGTCGCTGTCGTTGTCCAGAACAGGCAACGACGTGGATCGGCCTGGCCTGACGCCGTACTCATCGTCGCGGGCGGTGGGTGGAGTGTTCTTGTCGGAGCGGTTGGGAAGCACCCGCGTCTCGACATCCTTTTGCTCGTCGCGCTTCTTGCGCGGGTCCTCCATCTGCCCGAGGAGCTCGTCCCAGTTGGCGACCAGCGCCATGTTCTCGTTGATCAGGAACGACTCGCCGTTCTGCACGTTGTTGAGCACAACGACGTCGCGGTTGACCCGAAACACCAAGTCCTCCGGCGCCCTCACGTCCTCGAGCCGGTCTTCCTGGCCGGAGAAGTTCTGGGACTCGTCATCACAGACGCGCTGGTAGTGACCGGTTCCGCCCCAGGCGCCGTACCAGCAATCGGCAACGCGCACCGGCGCAGCCGGAATGCCTGCGGTCGACGGAGAACCGGGAGCCACCTGAACGTCTCCGCCTGAGATCGGGGCAAGGAGGAGCTCGTCCTCCGTCGCGATCGCGACTGCATCAGCGTCGTCCCCCGGCGGCTGGAACGCGAAGGCCTCTGCGTCGGGAAGCTCGATGGTGTCATCTGTCGTCTTCAGCGAATTCGTTGCTCGGTCGAGCACCGCCGGCGTGGAACCCACCACCGTCAGCTCGTAATCACCCTGCTCGAGACCGTCGATCTCGCCGCGCTCGGTTGCGACGTAGCTCTTGCCCTCCCTGTTGAAGGAGGTCACCTTGCCCGCTGCATCGACGGCGTACGCAGTGCCATCCCGACCGACGGTGGTGATGACGCCATCTGCCTTGCGGAGCGACGGCGGAGACTCTGCCGAGAAGGATGAGAGCGTGGAAGCCGGGAGCACCCAGGCTTCACCTCGGGCAGAGTCGCTGACCACCGCGGTGGTGCCGCCGATGCTCAGGTCGAGCCCCGCCAGCTCAGCGCCGTTGCCCAATGACATCAGGTGGGTATCGACCGGAGTCGCTATCTCTTGCTGCAGATCCTGCAGGACGACGTTGTTCTCGCTCTGGGCGACATCGAAGGAGGCGGCGGTCGCGATGACGACGCCGTCCAGCGTCATCGAGGGGTAGTTGAGGTGAGCGATTGCCCGATCGTCGGCACTGGTGACCCAGACTCCACCGTCGTTGAGGTCCACGTCCGCAGTGGGAACGCCGTGATAGAGGCCAGCGAGCACGCCGATGCCGACGGCGAAACTAGTGAAACCCGCTTGACTACGGCGACTTCCGACGCGCGCGAGCGCGTCCCCGAGAAATAGCATTCGCATGCCGCAAGACCCCCGATTCGGTGTGAATGCGGCTGCAACATAACACCGAGAAGGCGCCTGTCTACACGGGCAGATCTACCCAAGGACTTTGTACCGGGGACCTCGTACCCGAGGTCCATCAATCTCAGCGGAGTGGAGGTGGCCAGCGAGACGCTCGGCTGCCCACACCTTCTGGACGGCGTTCGGATCATCCAGGGCCTCCTGACCCATCGCCGTGATGCGGCGCCAGGCCCCGGTGGAGTTCTGCGCAGATGGTCCGATCAGGCCGTGGGCCTCGAGCCAAGCCCATGCGTCGGCGAGTCGCGCCAAGAGCAACCCGAGGTCCTGCGGCTGCGACGCGCCGTATCCGCCTCGCTGCTTGTAGCCTTGGATCAGGTTGTTGAAGTTGGCCTGTTCCCGGCTGAGCGAGCCCAAGAGTCGCAGCGCGAGGTCAGGCAACGGCAGGTGGCGGATATCGTCCTCGGAAACCGACGTCATTGCCGAAGGTTACGAAGACCCACCGACATTCACGTCCCTGGATTGGCGAGTTCGGAGAGGCGTCTGGCAATCTCAGCGTCCCGGTCTGCGGCGGCGTGCTGGGATGCCGCACGGCGGTCAGAAGGTCGACCTCACGAGCGAGCGATAATGGTCAAGGTAAGAGGAGGCACGACATGGACCTCGCGACTACATACCTGGGGCTGTCGCTGCGCAACCCGCTGGTCGCGTCGGCGTCCCCGCTGTCACGCTCGGCAGACCGGGTGATCGAGCTGGTCGAGGCCGGTGTGTCTGCAGTGGTGCTGCACTCCCTGTTCGAGGAGCAGCTTGAGCAGCCGACACCGGACGCGGACGTCCCGCATTTCTTCAACAACCCGGCCGGACCGGGTGCACCTGGACGCTACCTCGACCTGATCGAGGAGTGCGTGCGGTCGGTGGACGTCCCAGTGATCGCGAGCATCAACGGCACCTCCGGGCACCGCTGGACATCGTTCGCCCACAGCATGCAAGACGCCGGCGCCGCGGCTGTCGAGTGCAACTTCTACAACGTGCCCCAACGCATGCAGGTGCCTGGTCGCGACGTCGAGGCGCGATGCCTGGAGTTCGTCCATGCGCTCAAGGAGGAACTCGACATTCCCGTGGCAGTCAAGCTCACGCCCTACTTCTCCTCATTCGGCGAGCTCGCACTGCGAGTTGTGGAGACCGGCGCAGACGGCCTTGTCCTGTTCAACCGGTTCCTCCAACCCCAGATCGACGTGCAGACCCTCACGGTCGCCCCCGTGATCGGCCTCTCGCACTCCGCCGATGCGAGGCTTCCGCAGACCTGGATCGCCCTCCTGCGCGAGCAGCTCACGGTCTCCCTCGCCGGCACCAGCGGTGTCGAGTCCGCATCCGACCTTGTCGGCTACCTGCTCGCGGGCGCCGACGTCGTGGAGTGCGCGTCGGCCTTCCTCCGCAATGGCATCCAGTACGCCACGGTCCTTCTCGACGGTCTCGACGCTTGGGGCAACGAGCACGGGTTCCGATCCGTCGAAGAATTTCGCGGCCGGCTGGCAGTGCCGTGGCACGCTGACCCCCAGGACTACACGCGCGAGGGGTACGTCGCCGCCCTCCAGACCGCCAGCCACAGCTACCTCCACCGCTGAGCCTGGTCGGCACATCGACCGAGCTTTCACCCGCCGCACCTGCCGACACGCGGATGTGCGGGCCGACACATCGCACGGGTTCGTCGGTTCTGGCGTGGAACGGCGACCGGCGCCTGCGTCCCGGACGCCCCCACGCGGACCCGCCGCCCGCACCGTCTGCTCACCCGCTGTGAGGTCTACATCAACGGCAGATACTTCGCCGACGGCTACCAGACGCGGTTCACTTCGCATCCCCCCATCCCCGCATCCGCCGTCAGAGAGAGGCGAGGTCGCTGGCGCTCATGTCGTCGAGGCCGAGGCTCGCCAGGGTTCGCTTCCCCTCGCTGCGGAAGTCCCGATCGAGCACGATCGAGGCCATGCTGATGAGCGCCTCCATCATCGGGGTCTCGACGCCGATCCGCGCGGCCAGGTCGGTCAAGAACACCAGGGAGTAGCCGACATCCTCGGTCAGGTAGCGGTTGTCGAGCTGGCTCTGCGCACCAATGCCCAGGAAGCCCGGCGCTGTGGAATAGCCAGTCGTGTAGTTCGCCTCACGCATGTAGCCCTGCAACACCCCCAGCTCAGGTTCGGCCAGCACTCGCACCCCGAGCGCGTCGGCGATCGCCAGCCGCTCACGGTCGACCGCTTCGATCGCCCTGCCCACGGCCTCGGTGATCCCCTCCTCGTAGAACAAGAACGCGCCGGCGGTCCGTTCGATCAGAGCGGCGTTGAGGAGCGTCACCGCAGGATGGATCACCGGGTTGCCGTTCTGCAGAGTCGTCTGGAAGACGCTGTCGGCGGCCTCCGTCCCCGGATAGACGCCCTGGATCATCGACAACAGCCGGTCGGTGCCCGGACGAGGGAGGCCGGCGACGTACACACCGCCGCTGAGCTTGTGGAAGACGTTGATCCGTCCTGGACCGACGATGCGAACTGCGTACGGCAACGTGCTTGTTTCCCCCACCGTGATCGTCTGGTCAGCCAGCGCCAGACCGGCGGTGCGCTTGAACGTGATCGCCCCAGCGCACGAGGCCGGGCACACCAGCACCGCTTGCCCGGCGACGAGATGCGGCGCGACGACTTGCGCCTGGTGCTCGGTGCTGTACGCCGGACCAACCAGCAGGACCAGCTCGGCAGCCTCGAGAGCGGTCTCCACGTCGTGTCCTGAGTACGCGACCTCGGCGAAGCCCTCGATCTCACCAGTGGCATGGATCCCGCCCGCAGCCGCGACCTCCGCCACGTGGTCGGGAAAATGAGGACTGTCGAAGAGTCGGACGGTGTGCCCGTGCAGGGCGAAGTCGAAGGCCACCGCGAGACCACCGTTGCCCGAGCCGACGACCGTGACGTTCATGTGGACACCGTATCCCCGCGCTCGCTGCGGATCAGGCCACGGCCGTATCCAGCCAGAGCATCACACCATTCACGAACCAGCGGGGGCGAGGTCGTCTGCCTCCGATTCGTGGCCCGGCCCGGTCGGCGGAGCCTCAGCGCAGCGGCGCACGGCTGCGATCCGGCGTGAGCCTCAGCGCGAGCACGGCGACGCCTCCGGCGACGGCCATGTAGAGCGCTGGAACTGTCGCAAGCCCCGTGGCGGCGATCAGGCTGGTGGCAACCATCGGGGTGGTGCCACCGAAGACGCCGAGACCGACGTTGAAGGCCACCGAGTACCCGGACAGCCGGTCGCTCTCGGGGAACATCTCGACGAAGAGCGCCGGCGCCGAGCCGAGAGGCACCGACAACAGGGCGAAGGCGATCGCATGTGTGGCGACCACCGAAGCCAGCGAACCGCCCGACGTGGCCATCCACTCGTAGAGGGGCCAAGCACTGAGGGCGAGGACCAGAAGCGACAGCGCGATCCAGGTGCGTCTCGGCACGAAGCGGTCACCGACGATCGCCAGCAGCGGCATCGCGGGGATCACCAGGACCATCATCGCGGCATTGATCGCCAGTGCAGTGCCGCGGTCCATCAGCCCCTGCCCCGAGAGCCATTCGGGGAGGTAGACGAACGCGAGATAGAAGCACGCGCCATAGGCGGAGGCGAAAGCGACCGCCAGGAGCGTCTCGCGACGGTTCGTGGTGAACGCCTCCAGCAGCGGTGAGGTCGTGTCGCGGCCCGCGTGGTGGGCAGCGAAGTGTTCGGAGTTGTGCAGGTCGCGACGGATCAGGATCGCGGCGACGCCGAGAAGCGAGCCTGCCCAGAAGGGAAGTCGCCAGGCCCAGTCCGACAGCGTGGCGGCATCGAACGTGCTGGTGACGAGGGCCGCTGCGCCGACGCCCAGCAGCGACCCGGTCATCGACCCGATGTTGGCCCAGCTTCCCGTGAGCCCTCGCTTGCCCTCGGGCGCGGTTTCGACGAGGTAGGTCGCTGAGGAAGAGAACTCGCCGCCAACGGAAAGCCCTTGCAGGAGCCGTACCACCACCAGCAGGGCCGGCGCCAGGAGCCCGACTTGCGCGTAGGAGGGCAGCACACCGAGCAACATCGTCGGAATCGCCATCATCGCCACCGAGATCTGCATCGTCCGCGCCCGACCGTGGCGGTCACCGAACCACCCGAAGACCACCGCTCCGAGCGGACGCATCAGGAAACCCGCCGCGAAGATGCCGTACGTGGCGATCAAGGCAGCGGTCGGGTTGTCGGCGGGGAAGAAGACTGGTGCGATGACACCGGCGAGATAGCCGTAGAGGGCGAAGTCGTACCACTCCACGACATTGCCGATGAAGCCACCCATGATCCGATGCCGCAGCTCCGGCTCCGTGAGTACCGCCCGGCTCGGTGTCTTCATCCGACAACTCTCTCGCGGCGCGGCCCTGCCCCGGGAGTGGACGGCGACCGGTGCGTCGCGGCTGGTGGGTTCAGACCAGCGCCGGCCGGAGAGCCGGTGGTCAGGTCGCTCGCGAAGCCCCGCCGGGCCGGCGGGTCGGGGCGCTCACCACAGCATCACCGCGGTCTGGCCCGACCCCCCTGCCCAGTAGAGCCGGAGCCGCAGCACGTAGTGGCGGCCCTGGAACAGCTTGGTGCCGAGCAGGGCGTTGCGGTTCACACCACTGTCATCGTCGCCGGCGACGAAGCGCAGCTCGCCGTCCACCTCCTCGAACAGCACGATGACGGTGTCGGAGGAGCCGAAGGTCGAGATCGAGTAGTCACGCGAAGCATCTGGATCGATCGCGAAGTCGACCTGCTCCCCGGGCGAGAGCAGCAGAGGCACCGAGACGAAGGGGTCGAGCTTGCGCTGCTGTGGTTGCAGCGCGGGGAACCACTTCTTCACCCACTCCTTGTCGAGCGGCGACAGTCCACCCGGGGGGCGGATCCCGTCGCGGTACTGCGCCGGCTCCACGATGAGGCCGGCGGGGAACTGGTACTCCATGACGGAGTCGGGATCCCACTGCGAGCCCTCCACCTCACTGGTGTCCAGCTTGCGCAGCACGTTGTGGAACGTCTGCTCCTGGGACCAGTTGTTGGGCGGGCCACCCAAGAACGCGTAGACCGCCGGCTCGTCCCAGACGATCCCGGCGAACGGGTTCTGGTGCTCGTGCGGCAGCCCCAGGGTGTGACCGATCTCGTGCAGCGCGGTGCTGTGGCCGTAGTCGTCGGTGAGGTCCCAGCCGAAGTTCATCGTGGGTTCCTCGTTGCTGATGCCGAGCACGTCACGGCCGACGTACGACCAGGATCCGTCGGCCTGGTCGAAGGCGATCCGGATCTCCGCCTCGCTGCGGTCGGCCACCTCGCGGAACTCCAGTCCGAGGCCGAGGTCCTTCCACTCCTGGAACGCCTCGCGCACGGCCTGGCGCTGGGGCTCGGGGCCCTCGAGGAAGTGGTAGTGCAGCACGGTGCCGTTGACCCACTTGGCCCGGATCAGGCGTATCGCGCGTGCCCGGTTCGCGGTGAGCTCCGGTGAGAGCACCGGCTTGGTCTGCGGGCGGGCGTCGCAGTAGGGCCGCGGATCGTTGTCAGACGCCATGTGCACCTCGCTCGTCCAGGGGCAGGATCGCTGAGAGCATCCCGATCGTAGATTCCCCCCGGTCAGCGAGCAATGGGCCGAACGGCCTCGTCTTCCCGGGCTATGCATTTTGTGTTGTGCCGACATTATCCTGACCAGTCACCATCGGACCGTTTCGTCATGCTCGACGGTTGAGCCGCTTGGTGCGTGGATCCCGGTGACAGTGGTCTCCACCGGCCACCTGTGACCACCCCTGATCATTTCCCGGTCATGATGGGACGACGTGCCGGGCGACGCCGGGCTCGGCAGGAAGGGATCGCATGCTCGAGCTGTTGATCATCGCGCTGGCACTGCTGGCCTTCGCCCTGGTCTCGCGACGGTTGTCGATGTCGCCGGTGACCGCACCCATGTTCTTCACCACCGTGGGCCTGGTCGTCGGCACGGCTGGGTTCGGATGGTTCGACCTCGAGATCGAGAGCGAGGCGGTCACGATCCTGGTCGAGGCGACGCTCGTGCTGGTGCTCTTCACCGACGCGGTCCGGATCGACCTGCGTTCGCTGCGGCGCACGGCGGTGTTGCCGGTGCGGTTGCTGGGTGTCGGTCTCCCCCTCACCATCGCCGCGGGCACCATGGCCGGCCTGCTGCTGTTCCCCGGGATCGGGGTCGCAGAGGCGGCGCTGCTGGCGGCGGTGCTGGCGCCGACCGACGCAGCGTTGGGCCAGGCTGTCGTCGGCGACCCGAGGCTGCCGGCGAGGGTGCGCCAGACGCTGAACGTCGAGAGTGGCCTGAACGACGGCATCGCCGTGCCCGTCGTCACCGTGCTCATCGCCGTCGTGGTGGCCGAGGGGGCCGGCCAACCCGGCGACTGGTTCCAGCTCGCTGCGCGGGAGGTCGGCTTCGGCGTCGCCGCGGGCCTGCTCGCCGGGATCGTGGGCGGCAAGCTGCTCGACGCCCGCATCGCCGCGCAAGCGGTCGAAGGGATCTACCGCCAGCTGGCCGCGATCTCGATCGCCGTCGCCGCCTACAGCTCAGCCTCCCTGCTCGAGGGCAACGGCTTCATCGCCGCCTTCACCGCGGGGCTCGCATTCGGCCGAGTGGCGCGGCCGCACTGTCAAGGCGTCCAGGACTTCACCGAGGACGAGGGCGAGCTCCTCACCGGGCTGACCTTCGTGACCTTCGGCGCGGTTCTCGTCGCCCCGGAGCTCGACGAGCTGACCTGGGAGATCGCCGCCTACGTCGCGGTGTCCCTCACCGTGGTGCGGATGGTGCCGGTGCTGCTGGCGATGGTCGGCTCGCACACCCTGTGGGAGACCCGCTTCTTCATCGGCTGGTTCGGGCCTCGTGGGCTGGCCTCGATCCTCTTCGCCGTGCTGGTGCTCGAGGAGGTCGGCGGAGACGTCGGTGAGGGCGTCTTCAGGGTCGCGGCCTGGACGGTGCTGGTCAGCGTCTACGCCCACGGACTGACCGCTGCGGGGTGGGCCGGTCGCCTGGCAGGCCGTCTGAAGTCGGTGGACCGGGCCCAGGCCGAGATGGGGCCGGCCCCGGAGCTGCCCACGCGCCGTGGCATGGTTCGCGGTCATCACGCTGCTGGGTAGGTGTGCGAGGGCGAGGACGCGGGCTCACGGTCCGAGGCACCGCCCCGGCCCAGCAGGTGGGCCGGGGCGGTGGTTCTGGCTCCCGGCCCCCGTAGCCGTGTGGCACTCATCACCGTGCCCGAACTCGCGACGCGCACACGTCATGACCCAGAGGTAACCGGCCACGAGCAACGATGCCGCCACCAGTCACGCCCCTGGCAGCGGGCTCACCTCGAACGCCGCGCGAGTCATCTCGGCGGCGCGGACCCGGCGGGGGTCGTCGGAGTCCGACAGGTTGAGCTCGACGAGCACAGCCGCAGCGCGCACCCCGGCCTGTGCCAGCAGGCACCCGGTGACCGCATCGCCCCGGAGGTTGGGGTTGCCGCGCTCAACGACGCCCATTGCCAGGTCGAGCACCGCCACCCCGATCTCCGCGATCTCCAGCGGTACGTCGGTCGCGCGCGACAGCGCCTCCTGCAGCGCGTCGTCGCGGCCGGGATCGTCCGAGGGACGCCCCTGCGCCGACAGCACCTCGCGGTACGCCTCCGCGTCGAGCTGGGCCAGCGGCTTCACCCGCCGCTGCAGGTCCAGTGCCCGGGCAGCCAGCTCGGCGGCCTCCGGCAGCTGGCGTTGGGACAACCCGGCCGACATCGCGGTCAGGCCGGCGGCAAGGGCCACCACCGTCGCGGCAGCCGCGCCGGCGCCCGGGGCGGGCGTGGCCTCCGCTGTGCGGTCGAGGAAGTCTGCGAGGGACAGGTCGAGGTAGTCGGGGTCGATGGCGTCGGGGTCAGTCACCAGTCCTGCCCCGCCGTGCGCCGCCGCGCTGAGTGTGCGTCATGACAGGCCCACGATCTCACCTGACTCGTCGATGTCGATCGACATCGCCGCCGCTTTGGCACTCAGACCGGGCATGGTGCGCATGTCGCCGCAGATCGGGTAGACGAAGCCCGCGCCGACGTTGGCCCGCACCTCGCGCACCGGCAGCTTCCACCCGGTCGGGGCGCCCTTCAGCGTGGGGTCGCTGGAGATCGAGAGGTGGGTCTTGGCGATGCACACCGGCAGCGACCCGAAGCCGTTGCGCTCGTAGGTCTCCAGCTGCTGCGACGCCTTGTGGTCGTAGGCGACGCCGTCGGCGCCGTAGACCTTGGTCGCGATCGTCTCGATCTTGCTGCGCAGCGACGCGTCGTCCGGGTAGAGGAACTCGAACTCGACCGCCTCGTCCGCCGCCTCGGCCACCGCTTCCGCGAGCTCGACCGCACCCCGCCCACCGTCGGCGAAGTGGGTGCAGACCGCCACCCGCGCACCGGCCTCCCGGGCGATCCGCCGGATCGCCTCGTGCTCGCTGGGGTGGTCGGTCGGGAAGGCGTTGATCGCCACCACCGGAGACACCCCGTGCAGTCGGACGTTCTCGATCTGCTTGCGCAGGTTGGCGCCGCCGATCTCCACCTCGTCGGGGTTCTCCTCCAGCAGGGCGGGAGGCAGCGGCCGGCCGGCGACGATGTGGTGGCGCCCCGAGTGGGCCTTCAGCGCCCGGACGGTGGCCACGACCACGGCCGCGTCGGGACGGAGCCCGGACGTGCGGCACTTGATGTTGAAGAACTTCTCCGCGCCGATGTCGGCGCCGAAGCCGGCCTCGGTGACCAGGAAGTCGCCGCCGTGGATGCCCACCAGGTCGGCCACGACGCTGGAGTTGCCGTGGGCGATGTTGCCGAAGGGCCCGGCGTGCACCAGGACCGGAGTGTTCTCCAGGGTCTGGAGCAGGTTCGGCTTGATCGCCTCGCGCATGATCACGGTCATCGCACCAGCGGCGCTGAGCTGGTCCGCGGTGACCGGCTCCTTGTCACGGGTGTAGCCGACCACGACCCGTCCCAGGCGGGCGCGCAGGTCCTGCAGCGAGGTCGCCAGCGCCAGCACGGCCATCACCTCCGACGCCGCGGTGATGTCGAAGCCGCTCTGCCGGGTCACCCCGTCCTCGCGGCTGCCGAGACCGACGACGATGTTGCGCAGCGCCCGGTCGTTGACGTCGAGCACCCTGCGCCAGGTGATGTTGTGTGGGTCCAGGCCCAGCGGGTTGCCCTGGTGCAGCGTGTTGTCGACCATCGCCGAGAGCAGGTTGTGAGCCGCGGTCACGGCGTGCATGTCGCCGGTGAGGTGCAGGTTCAGCAGCTCCATCGGGACGACCTGGGAGTAGCCGCCGCCGGCCGCCCCGCCCTTGATGCCGAAGGTGGGGCCCATGGACGGCTGCCGGATCGCGATCGTCGCACGCTTGCCGAGGTGCCGGAAGGCTTGTCCCAGTCCGACGGTCGTGGTCGTCTTCCCCTCCCCCAGTGGTGTCGGCGTGATCGCGGTGACCACGACGTACTTCGCCCGGGGCCGGTCGGCGAGTGCCTCGATCGCGCTGAGCTTGATCTTCGCGACGTTCTCGCCGTACGGCTCGAGGAACTGTCCGCCGATGCCCATGGACGCGGCGATCTCGTCCAGTGGCTTCAGTGACGAGCTGCGTGCGATCTCGAGGTCTGAGCGCATTACTGACCCTTCCGGCGGCGGATCTCGGCGTTGATCGCGGGGACGATCTCGTGCATGTCCCCGATGACGGCGTAGTGGGCCTTGGTCACCATCGGCGCGTCGGCGTCGGTGTTGATCGCCAAGATCGTCTTGGCGCTCGAGCAGCCGGCCCAGTGCTGGATCGCGCCGCTGATGCCGCAGGGGATGTAGACCTCGGGGGCGATCTTGCTGCCGGTCTGGCCGACCTGCTCATGGTGCGGACGCCAGCCCGCGCTGGTGACCACGCGCGAGACGCCGAGCGAGCCGTGGAGCAGCTCGGCGAGGTCGAGGACCGCTGCGAAGCCGTCCGACCCGCCGGCGCCGCGCCCGGCACCCACGACCACCTTCGCCGACTTCAACGTGCCGGCGTCGGCGGCGTCGCCGGTCTCGGTGCGCACCACGCGCGCAGCGAGGTCTGCCTCGGTCAAGGAGACCTCGAGCGGCTGCACCACACAGCTGGTCGGCGCGTCGGCCGGCCGGGGCTCGCAGGCGTGACCCGCGACGGTCATCACCGCCGGAGTGGTGCCCAGGCGCATCTCCTCGATCGCTCCGCCACCCAGCACCTGGCGGCTCACCACCAGCGGGTCGCGATCCTCGATCGCGATCACGTTGGCGGCCATGGCCACCCCGAGCCGGCAGCTGACGTGGGCCAGGATCTCGTTGCCCCGCGGCGTGCCGGAAGCGATCACGACCGAGACCTCACTGTCGACCGCGGCGTGCACCGCTGCCCCCCAGGCGGCCGGCGCGTACGCCGAGAAGTGGTCCCCGGTCGCCTCGCGGACCTCCTCCACGCCGTACGCCGCGAGCTGCTCGGTCAGCGGCCCCGCCGGCCCACCCACCACGACGGCACGCAGCGGCTCGTCGAGCCGGCGGGCGAAGGTCAGCGCCTCCCGCGAGACCTCGGAGACCTCCTGACCCAGCGTCTCCACCAGCACCACGATCATCGGAGCACCCCCAGCTCCGCCAGCAGGTCGACCACGGCCGGCGCGGCCTCCGGGCCCTTGCCGAGCACCTCGACCTCGCTCGCCGGTGGCGGCGGGAGCTTGAGTCGCAGCCGTCCGGACCCGACCGGTTGCCGGCTGGGCGCCACGGTCTCGACCTGCACCTTCTTCGCCTTCATCCGACCCGGGATGGATGGGTAGCGGGGCTCGACGCCACCCTCCATCACCGTCACCACGGCCGGCACCGGCGCCTGGGAGACCTCGCGGCCTTCCGGCCCCTCGGCCCACGTGGTGACCTGGTCGCCCTCGACCTCCAGCAGCGAGGCGCCGGTGAGCACCGGCCGACCGAGCGTGTAGCCCAGCCGGATGCCCACCTGGAAGTCCCCGGTGTCCGCCGCGTCGTTGCCGAGCAGCACCAACCCGTAGGACCGGCCCTGCGACTGGTGCGCCCCGACCACGTCGGCGATCGCTGCGGCGACGTCGGCCGGGCCGTAGGAGTCGGCTGCGGCCTCGACCAGCACCGCCGCGCTGCAACCGATCGCCAGCGCGTCACGCAGCTGCTTGACGGCGTCGTCGCCGCCCACGGAGAGCACGGTGACCTCGCCACCCGTGGCCTTGGCGGTCTGCACAGCGAGCTCGACCGCGCACTCCTCGTGCGGGCTCACGGTGTAGCCGACCTGCTCGGCGTCGACGTTCATCGAGTCGGGGGTCAGCGTCACCGACCCCGCGACCTCGGGCACCCGTTTGATGCAGACCAGCACATCCATGGCAGAGCCTCCTTCGCTCAGGCCTTGAGCCGCTCGTTGCCGGGGTCGAACAGCGACGTGCTGTCCGCCGACCCGACCCTGACCGGATAGAGCTCCTCCATGTAGGACACGGCCAGCTCGTTGCCGACGGTCGCCGCGTCCGGCGGCAGGTAGGCCATGAGCACGTGCTTGCCCACCGACGGCGCCGACCCGGCACTGGTGACGTAGGGGCGGCGGCCGTGGCCGTCGACGAGCTCCTTGCCGTCGCGGGTCAGGATCGGCTCCCCGCCGAGCATGTAGCGCTTCTGGCCCGACGCGGAGGTGTGGTCCTCGACCGTCAGCGTGCAGAGCACCGTCTTGGGGTCCTCCTCGCGCTGCTTGACGTAGGCCTCCCGACCCACGAAGTCGGCCACCTTCACCTTCGGTCGCGCCATCCCGGCCTCGATGATGGTGCGCTCGGAGTCCAGCTCGTACCCGTAGGCGCGGTAGCCCTTCTCCAGCCGGCCACTGCCGGCGTAGACGCCGATGCCCACCGGCACCGCACCGTGCGGCTCGCCGGCCTCGTGCAGCATCGACCACAGCTTGGCTCCGTGCTCGAACGGCAGGTGCAGCTCCCAGCCCAGCTCTCCGACGTAGGAGATCCGGGACGCGAGCACCGAGAGCGAGTCCACCTCGATGTCGCGGCAGGTGCCGAAGCCGAAGCCCTCGTGGCTGATGTCGGCGCTGGTGAGCTGACCGAGGATGTCGCGGGAGCGCGGGCCCCACAGCCCGATGGTGGTGTACGCCGAGGTGAGGTCGACGACCTGGGCCGACCCGTCCTTGGGCATCAGGTCGGAGAACCACTTCTTGTCCACCATGCCGTGGGCGCCGCCGGTGACCACCCGGAACCGGTCGTGGGCCAGCCGCATCACGGTGAGGTCGGAGCGGAAGCCGCCGCGCGCGTCGAGCACGGGGGTGTAGATCACCCGGCCCAGGGCGACGTCGGACTGGGCGACGACGATCCGCTGCACCGCGTCGAGCGCGCCGGGGCCGACGACGTCGAAGATCGAGAACGCCGACAGGTCGACGATGCCGGCCCGGTCGCGCATCGCGAGGTGCTCGGCGTTGATGATCGGCGACCACCAGCGCGAGTCCCACTCGTGCTCGCGCGGCATCACCCGGTCGCCGTACTCCTCCAGCAGGGGGGCGTTGGACTCGTACCAGTGCGCCCGCTCCCAGCCGACGGCCTCGTAGAAGACCGCCCCTCGGGCCTGCTGGTCGGCGTACATCGGGGAGAGCCGGCTGCGGCGGTCGCTCTCCCACTGCTCGCCGGGATGCACGATGCCGTAGGTCTTGTTGAACGCCTCACCGGTGCGGGCACGGATGTGCGCGCGGGTGCGCTGGTGGGGGTAGAACCGCGCGATGTCGGAGTGGCCCAGGTCGATCTCGGGCAGCCCGTCGGTCATCCACTCCGCGATCGCCCGGCCCACGCCGGGGCCCTCCTTGATCCAGACCGCGGCCGCCGACCAGAGCCCCTTCACCTCCGGGGTCTCGCCGAGCAGCGGCGCTCCGTCGGGGGTCAGCGAGAGCAGTCCGTTGATCGCGTAGCGGATCTCGGCTCCCTCGTCGCCCAGGATCTCGGGCATCAGCTCCAGCGCCTGCTCGAGCTGAGGGTCGAAGTCGTCCTCGGTGAAGGGCATCTCGGTCGGTGAGAGCTTGGCCCGGTCGATCGAGGGGATGTCCTCGGCGTCCATGAGGATCGCCCGGTGGGCGTAGGAGCCGACCTCCATGTCGGCGCCGTGCTGACGCTCGTAGCAGAACGTGTCCATGTCGCGCACGATCGGGAACGAGATCTCGCCCTCGCGCTCGGCCAGCACCGGCACCGGTCCCACGCTGATCATCTGGTGCACCGCGGGCGTGAGCGGGATGTGAGCCCCTGCCATCCGCGCCAGCTTCGGGCTCCACACGCCGCAGGCGATCACGACCGCCTCCGCCTCGATGTCCCCCTGGTCCGTGCGCACCCGACGGATCCGCCCGTCCTCGACGTCCATGCCGGTGACCTCGATGGTGGGCACCACCGTGAGCGCGCCCATCTCCACGGCCTGCTCGCGCATCAAGGTGCCCGCACGCAGCGAGTCCACGACCCCCACCGACGGCGTCCAGAAGCCACCGATGATCACGCTCGGGTCGAGGAACGGCACCCGCTCGGCGACCTGCTCGGGTGTGACCAGCTCCGACTCGATGCCCCACGCCTTGGCCGACGACATCCGGCGACGCAGCTCCTCCATGCGCTCCTCGGTGCGGGCGACCTCGAGACCACCGGACTGGGTGAAGACCCCGAGCTCCTGGTACTGCCGGACGCTGTCGAGCGTGAGGTCCGTGATCTCACGGGAGTGGTCCACCGGGAAGATGAAGTTGCTCGCGTGGCCGGTGGACCCGCCGGGGTTGGGCAGGGGCCCCTTGTCGATCTGCACGATGTCGCGCCAGCCGAGCCGGGCGAGATGGTGCACGAGGCTGTTGCCGACGATGCCGGCGCCGATCACGACGACCCGGGCAGAAGCAGGGAGGTTGGCCATGGTGGTGCCTTTGCTGTTGCGTATGACGCATCCCTAGAGCGTCATGTGGAACACCCTCACCTTCGCCCCCACAGCAGCGCCTGTCAAGACGCCGCGCGCCCTCACCAGCGCGGCTGCCACCCCAGCTGCCGGGAGACCTCCAGCGCCGCCTCCAGCAGGACCGGCACCACCTCGGCCACCCGCTCCTCGGGCAGCCGCAGGCTGGGCCCCGAGACGCTCATCGAGGCCACCACCTCTCCGTGAGCGTCACGCAACGGCGCCGCGATCGCGGTGAGCCCCAGCTCGAGCTCGTCGGCGGCACCGGCCCAGCCCTGCTCGCGCACGCGCGCCAGCTCCTGGTGCAGGGCGCCGCGCCTGGTGATGGTCTGCTCGGTGTGGGCCGGCAACCGCTCCACCAACCGGTCGACCTCGGCACGCGCCAGCTCGCTGAGGAGCACCTTGCCGTTGGACGTGGCGTGCAGCGGGATGTGCTGGCCGACCCAGTTGTGCGCCGTCAGTCCGGAGCCCCCGGCGACCTGGTCGACGTACAACGCGGCGTGCTCGGCCAGCACCGCGATGTTGACGGTCTCCCCACACTCGGCCGCCAGCCTCCGGCACACCGGCCGGGCCTCCTGCACGACGTCGAGCCGCGCGGCGCTCGAGCCGGCCAGCCGCACCAGACCCATGCCCAGGCAGTACTTGCCGCGATCTTCGCTCTGCTGCACCAGGTCGTGAGCCTCGAGCGTGGCTACCAGCCGGAAGGCGGTGCTCTTGTGCACCCCCAGCTCGCCCGCGATCTCGGTCACGCCTGCCTCACCCAGCCGGGCCAGCACACCGAGGATGGTCAACGCACGGTCGACCGACTGCACACCACCGCTGGCCTCCGGGGCCGCATTGTTGCTCATGACGCAACGCTAACGCGTCAGACGCACCTTCATCGAGCCCCCGCCCCACGTTGGTCGAGCCTGTCGCCACCACCACCGCTCGAGCTGTGGTCTCGACCGGCGGTGCAGGGCGGGAGTCGTCAGTCGCCGAGCTCCTTGCGGCGGCGGATGACGAACTCCTCCAGCTCCGCACGGATCGCGTCGTCGATCGCCGGTGCCTCGAACTCCTCGATCCTGCTCTGGTAGATCCGGCTGGCGCGGGCGGCGGTGTCCGTCCCACCGTTGCGCATCCACCGCTCGTAGTTGTCCGACGAGGACAGCGCGGAGCGGTAGAAGCAGGTGCGGAACCGCTCCATGGTGTGCGCCGCCCCGAGGAAGTGGCCACCGTGCCCGACCTCCTCGTGGGCGTCGAAGGCCAGTGACCCCTCGTCGATCTCCAGCGGCCGGAACTGCGCCTGCAGCATCTGCACCAGCTCCGCGTCCACCACGAACTTCTCGTAACCGGCCACCAGGCCGCCCTCGAGCCATCCCGCGGAGTGCATCACCCAGTTGGCGCCCGCCAGGAAGGTCGGCAGCAAGGTGTTCAGCGCCTCGTAGCCCGCCTGGGCGTCGGGCACCTGGGAGGAGGTCATGGCACCCCCGGTGCGGAAGGGCAACCCGAAGCGACGCGCGATCTGGCCGGTGCAGAGCACGCCGATCCCGGACTCCGGGGTGCCGAAGGTCGGAGAGCCCGACTGCATGTCGATGTTGGAGAGGAACGACCCGAAGACGACCGGTGTGCCCGGCCGGATCAGCTGGGCCAGGGCGATGCCGGACAGCGCCTCTGCCATCTGCTGCACCAGAGCCGCCGGAATGGTCACCGGGGACATGGCGCCCATCAGGATGAACGGCGTGAGCACCACAGGCTGTCCGGCCTCGGCGTACTCGAAGAGGGAGTCGAGCATCCGGTCGTCCCACTTCAGCGGGGAGTTGCAGTTGATCAAGGAGATCGAGACCGGCGTCCGCTCGATCGCCTCCCGCCCCCCGAAGAGGATCTCGCCCATCGCGATCGTGTCCCTGGCGTTGACAGCCGAGACCACGTTGCCCATGTAGACCTTGTCGGTCAGCGTCTGCAGCGCCAGCGTCATGTCGAGGTGACGCGAGTCGAGGGGCAGGTCGTTGGGCTCACAGATCACGCCCCCGGCGGAGTCCAGGACGTCGAAGGACTGGGCCAGCATCGTGAACCGACGGAAGTCCTCCATCGTGGCGTCGCGGCGTACGTCGCCCTCCCGCACGAAGGGCGGGCCGTAGACCGCGCCGAAGGCCATGGCGTCACCGCCGATGTGCAGGCTGTTCGCGGGGTTGCGGGCCTGGACCTCGAACTCCCCCGGCGCCTTGCCGACCTGGTCCAGCAGGAAGTCCGGGTCGAGGAAGACGGTGTTCTCCTCCACGCGCTGCCCCGCCTGGCGGAACAGCTCGAGCGCGCGGTCACTCATGAATTCCACGCCGATCTCGCTGACCAGGCGCCGCCAGCCCTGGTCGAGCCTGGCCATCGCCTCGGCCGAGAGGACCTCGTACCTCGGCATCGTGTTGCGGAACATGCCTGCCTCCTCGCCCGCTCCCCGGAGTGGTGCCTTGACTCCGTTGTGATCTGGATCATAACCTCATATCATGGAACTGTCGTTCCACGTTATGGAACACAGACTGACAGCAGGAACACCCCAGGAGGGTGAGGCATGACCGGGACCCAGGCAGTGGACCGCGCTGCGGCGCTGCTCGGTCTGGTGCTCGACGCCGACGAGCCGGTGGCCTTCCGCGAGCTGGCCGACATCTCGGGTCTGGCGCCCAGCACCACGTCGCGGTTGTTGGGGGCGCTCGAGCGCAACGGTCTGGTGCGACGCGAGCTCTCCGGGGAGTTCACCGCCGGCGCGGTGTTCAGCCGGTACGCCGCACGGCACGACCCGGATGCCGAGCTGGCCAGGTTGGCGGTCCCCGTGCTGGAGTCCGTCGCCGAGCGCACCGGTGAGACGGTGCACCTCACGGTCCCCAAGGGACGCCAAGTCGTGCAGATCCTGCAGGTCGAGTCCCGCTACCTGCTCGGCTCCCGGGACTGGTCGACGGTCGACGTTCCGCCGCACTGCTCAGCGCAAGGCAAGGTGCTGCAGGCCCAGGGGGTGCTCGAGCTCCCTGACGAGCCGTTGGAGCAACCCACCGACCGCTCGATCCGCGATCTCCGCCAGCTCCGGCGAGAGCTGGAGCGAGTGCGAAGCACCGGATGGGCAGCAGCGTGCGACGAGCTCGAGCTCGGACTGTCCGCCGTCGCCGCTGCGGTCTGCGACGAGGATCGCGTGGTCGCCGCGCTCGCCCTCTCCGGCGCCACCGCACGGATCGAGCCCGAGCTCGACGACATGGTCGCTGTGCTCCTCGAGGAGGCCGACCGCCTCACCCACCGGATCAGCCGGCACGCACAAACCCCCGACGGGAAATCGCCCCGCCGGCAGCCGACACCCACGTCATCGAGCCGCAAGGAGGGTGCAGCATGACTCCTGAGGAGATCCTGCACGGTCTGTACGACGAGACGCTGGTGGGCAACGCCCCCCGCGTCCTGGAGCTCACCCACGAAGGGCTGGATCAGGGCATGGAGCCCCAGACCATGCTGTTCGATGCGCTCATCCCCTCTCTGGAGGAGGTGGGCGCCCGGTTCGAGCGCGGTGACTTCTTCGTGCCCGAGATGCTCATCGCGGGCAAGGCGATGGCCGGGTCGATGGAGGTCCTACGGCCGCTGCTGGCCGAGACCGGTGTGCAGACGATCGGTACGTTCCTGATGGGCACGGTGAAGGGCGACGTCCACGACATCGGCAAGAACCTGGTCAACATCATGTTGGAGGGGGCCGGCTTCGAGGTGATCGACCTCGGCGTCCAGGTCCCGCCGGAGCGGTTCGTGGAGAAGATCCAGGAGCACAACCCTGACATCGTCGGGTTCTCGGCGTTCCTCACCACGACGATGCCGATGTTCAAGGCCAACATCAACGCCCTGCAGAAGGCGGGCCTGCGCGAGCAGGTCATCGTCATGGTGGGCGGAGCCCCGGTGACCCAGGAGTACGCCGACGCGGTCGGCGCGGACGGCTACGCACCCGATGCCTCCGCAACGGTCAAGCGGGCCAAGGCGCTGCTCGCGCAGCGGCGGGCCCTGGTGGCGGTGTGATGGTCTCGACGAGCTCGACCGACGAGGCCGACTCGACCCGCGAGGCCGGCCCGACCCACGAGACCGTGCTGCGCTCGGCGACGCGGCAGGTCGTCATCGGCCACGGTCAGCGGTTCTGCATCATCGGCGAGCGGATCAACCCCACGGGCCGCCGGATCTTCCAGGACCAGCTGCGGGCCGGTGACATGTCCGCGATCGAGCGCGACGTCCGGGCGCAGGTCGAGGGCGGCGCCGACGTGCTGGACATCAACATGGGTGTCCCCCTCACCGACGAGCCAGATCTGTTGGCCAAGGCGATCCGCATGGTTCAGGAGCTGACCGACCTGCCGATCTGCATCGACTCCTCGGTGGTGGAGGCGCTCGAGGCGGGCCTGTCGGTCTACCAGGGCCGCGCGCTGGTCAACTCGGTGACCGCGGAGGACGACCGGATGGAGCTGATCCTCCCGCTGGTCAAGCGCCACGACGCCGCGATCATCGCGCTGCCCAACGACGCCGAGGAGATCCCCATGGAGTCCGCCCGGCGGCTCGAGCTGGTGGGCCACATCGTCGAGGTGGCGACCAAGGAGTACGGCATCGCCAAGGCCGACATCGTGATCGACCCGCTGGCGATGCCGATCGGAGCCGACACCTCGACGGCGCGCACCACCTTCGAGACGATGCGGCGGATCCGCGACGAGCACGGACTCAACATGACCTGCGGTGCCTCCAACGTCTCCTTCGGGATGCCCGACCGGCACACCTTGGGCGCCGGCTTCCTGCCGATGGCGATGGCCAGCGGGCTCACCAGCGCGATCATGGACGCACGCACCCCGCAGATCGTCGACGCGGTCAAGGCCGCCGACCTGCTGCTCGGCCACGACGAGTGGGGCGGCAGCTGGATCGCTGCGCACCGCAAGCGACGGGCGGCCGTAGGGGCCTGACCTCGTGACAGCGTCCCCGACCCCGCCCCCAGGGAACCGACGCCCGGCCAAGGTCTCGATCGACGAGCTCCGCCGGGAGGGTCTGCTCGCGCCGACCGGTCGGGAGCAGCGCCCCTACGACGGCTCCGGACGGGTCCGCGTCACCTTCACCACCGACGCCGCGCCCGCCCCACGGGAGGTGCGGGTGCCTCCGGGGGTCACCCTCTTCGAGGCGGCCAGCTGGAACGGCATCGCGATCGACTCCACCTGCGGGGGCCACGGCACCTGCAAGAAGTGCAAGGTGCAGGTGCTCGACGGGTCCGTGCCGGTCTCGCGTCTCGACTTCCGCGCGTTCACCCCCGAGCAGGTCGAGCAGGGGTGGCGCCTGGCCTGCCTGGCGCCGGCCACGAGCGATCTCGGGGTCACCGTGCCCCCGCTCACCACCCGGCCCAAGGCCGCCACCGTGGGCGTCGGCCGCCAGGTGATCCTGCGCCCCGCGGTGCGCAAGCGCTACGTGGAGCTCGCCGAACCGACGCTCGCCGACCAGCGCCCCGACCTGGCCCGGTTGCTCGACGCGATGGACGACCTGGAGCTGACACCGGAGCTGCACGCGCTGCAGTCGCTGCCCCGGGTGCTGCGCCAGGCCGACTACAAGGTGACCGCCGTGATCGCCGAGAAGACCTTGGTCGACGTGGAGCCGGGAGACACCACCGAGCAGCAGTGGGCCCTCGCCGTCGACCTGGGCACCACCACCGTGGTGGCCACCCTGATCGACCTCGTCACCGGGACCCCGGCAGCGGTGGCGAGCATGCTCAACAAGCAGCAGCCGTTCGGTGCCGACGTGATCACGCGGATCAGTGCCACGATGCTCGACCCGGAGGCGCTGCCCCGGCTGCGGGAGCTGGCGCAGGAGACGCTGCGCGAGCTGGTGGCCGAGGTCTGCGCCGAGGCCGGTGTCGATCCGCGAGACCTCTACGAGGTGGCGCTCGCGGGCAACGCCACGATGACCGCGCTGGTGCTGGGGATCGACCCCGAGCCGCTCGGCGTCGCGCCGTTCGTGATGGCCACGGCAGAGCTGCCGCCGGTGCTCGCCAGCGACCTCGGACTCGCACTGCACCCGCGTGCCCGGGCTGTGGTCTTCCCGGCGCTCGGAGCCTACGTCGGCGGCGACATCGTCGCCGGGATGCTCGCCACCGGGATGGACCGCGACAAGCGGGTGCGGCTGTTCATCGATGTCGGCACCAACTGCGAGATCGTGCTCAGCGACGGGGAGACCATCCTCGCCACCGCCGCACCGGCCGGGCCGGCCTTCGAGGGCGGCGCGATCCGCTGCGGCATGCGGGCTGCCGACGGTGCCGTCGAGGTCGTCCGGATCACCGAGGACGAGGTGGAGCTGGAGGTGATCGGCGACACCGAGCCGCGCGGTCTGTGCGGGTCCGGGCTCGTCGACGCCGTCGCGGAGCTGGTCCGCATCGGGCTGCTCGACAAGACCGGTCGGTTCCTCAGCGACGAGGACGCGCGGGCACGCGCGCCCGGGCTCGCCGACCGGCTGAGCGCCGTCGGTCAGGAACGGGTCTTCGTGCTGCACCGTCCCGACCCCGGCGCCAGTCCCGAGGAGTCGGTCTACCTCTCCCAGCGCGACGTTCGTGAGCTCCAGTTCGCCAAGGCCGCGATCGCCACCGGCTGGACCCTGCTGGTCGAGGAGCTCGGCATCGACCCCGGCGAGGTGCAGCAGGTGCTGCTCGCCGGGTCGTTCGGGAGCTACCTCTCCCCCGTCGCCGCGGTGCGGATCGGCCTGGTGCCCCGGCTGCCGGTGCTGCGCATCGTCTCGGCCGGCAACGTGGCCGGTGAGGGCGCCAAGATGGGCCTGCTCAGTGTGCAGGAGCGTGCCGGCGCGGCGGCCCTGCTGGAGGAGGTGACCTATGTCGAGCTCTCCGACCGCAGCGACTTCAACGACCGCTTCATCGACCTCCTCGCCTTCCCTGCGTGAGTCCGGCTCGCACGGCCGGATCGCACTGATCGCCTGCGGCGCGATCGCGCAGCCCTGCGCCGAGGCCGTCGCCCGGCACGACTGGCCGGTCGACGTCCACCCACTGCCGCCGTTGCTGCACAACCAACCTCAGCTGATCGCCGGCAGGGTCGAGGAGCTCGGTGCCGAGCTGAGTGACCGCTACGCCGCTGTCGCCGTGGGGTATGCCGACTGCGGCACCTACGGCGCGCTCGATGCGCTCTGCGCACGCCAGGGGTGGCACCGGCTGGCCGGGCTGCACTGCTACGACCTGTACGCCGGGTCCCGGTCCGTCGAGCGGTTGTTCGCCGACGAGCCCGGCACCTATCTGCTCACCGACTTCCTGGTGCGCTCCTTCGACCGGACGGTGGTGCAGGAGCTGGGCCTCGACCGGCACCCGGAGCTGCGTGAGGACTACTTCGCTCACTACCGCCGGGTGGTGTGGCTACGACAGGACAGCACCACCGACCTGGAGCCGCTGGCACGCAACGCGGCGGACCTGCTCGGGCTGCCCCTGGTGGTGGTGGAGACCGGTCGAAGTCGTCTGGAGCAGGCCCTCGAGCGACTCCTCGCCGGGGCCCTCGCCTGACCGGACGACCGGCGGGGTTCAACGACGGGTGCCCACGGCCTCGAAGCGGTCGAGCAGCGAACGACGCCACTGCTCGGTCTGCTCGACCTGGTTGAAGGTGTAGAGGTGGAGCCCGACCACGCCGGCGTCCGGGCGGGCGAGCGCGGGCGCGCACTGCTCCAGGAAGCGCTCCCCCGTGAAACCCCCGGGCGCCGCCAGCCGGAGCATCGTCCCCTTGTGCTTGACCAGGAACCTGGTGGAGTCACCGACGCCGATCTTGGTGGCCATGCCGAGCAGCTTGGCGCGGTCGACGGGACCGGGGATCCCCAGCCACACCGGCAAGGTCATGCCGCGAGCGCGCATCCGCACCAGCCAGCTGTCCACCGCATCAGGGTCGAAGACCAGGTTGCTGACGATCGCGGTCGCGTGTGCGCGCTTGTCCCACATCGCCTGGATCGTGATGTCGTCACTGATCAGGGGATGTGGTTCCGGGTAGCCGGTGATCCCGACGTCGGCGAAGGGGCGGCCGAGCGCGCTCAGGTCCTCCAGCATCGGCAGGGCGGCGTAGTAGTCGCCCTCGGGTGGCGACTTGTCGCCGGCGGGCACGAAGACCTCGCGGACGCCCGCGGTCGTCAGCCGGTCGCAGAGCTCGGCGAGGTGGCTGCGGTCACGCACCATCCGGGCAGCCAGGTGGGGCACGACGGCGTAACCCTCCTTGGAGAGTCGCTCGGCAAGCTCCAGGGTCGCGTCCAGGCCCTTGGTCGGGGAGGCGGTCACCGTCACCACGCGGTCACGCGGCAGGTGCTCGAGCACCTTGTCCTCGATGTCGGGCGTCGGGAGCACCTCATGTCGGGCGGCTCGGAGCAGGCCGGTCATGAGCTGAACATTGGCTCGTTTGTTGCGCATGGTGCATCTCATTTCGTCACGCGCGACGTTTCCGCAAATGTACCTACGCGACGACCCGGCGGCAATGCCAGCACGCGACCGCTCGCCTGCCAGAGGACGAGTCAGCGGACGAGCGCGGCACCCGGGCCAGGGAGACGAACGTTGTGCCCGTGCGGCGCCGACCCAGGTTGTGTCCTCGCGGACCTGAACCCGACGGTCCGCGTCGGCCTCAGCGGGTCGAGGGTCTCGCGCCGCCGGTGGTCGCGCCGAGCTCTTGTGTGGGTGGCACCCCTCAGGCACCGTCGTGGAGTCGCAGCAGGCCGGCGAGCGTCGCGATGTACGCCGTCCGGTCCGGGCCGAGGTAGATCGCGGCGTAGTGGTTGTTGTAGGCCGACCCGGTGCCGGTCAGCTGCTGCCACGCCGTCTTGCCGCTGCGGACGTCGATGGCGGTGAAGTACCACGGGTCCTGCTCGACCCCTTCCGGCTTGGCGTAGACGTAGAGCAGGCCACTGCGCAGCGAGACCTTCGGCACCGAGGTCGGCGCGATGATGTCCGAGGTCCACTTCTCCCCGCAGTTGCCGGCGCCGACGCCGACGCGGGACACGCCGGGCTCGGTGGCCCGGCCACCCGTCACGGACCCGGGGTTCTCGTAACCGTAGTTGTTCTCGACGATCACCGAGCGCCCCACGGCCACGATGGTGTTCTCCGTGGCGCTGCGACCCTTGGCGAAGACCGGCACCTGGCAGACCTTGCGCGGGCCGGTGACCCGCTTGCCCCGCTTGAAGGCCAGGACCCGCATCCGGGGGTCGTTGTTGTCGGTGATGACGACCAGGTCGTCACCCACCAGGGTCGGCGTGGTGCCTGATCCCTGGGAGAGCTGGCCCGGCTTCTGGCGCGTGCCACGGTCGTAGCGCTGGCGCCAGGACACCACTGGCCGACCGCCACGGCCGGCGTCGAAACGATAGAGCGCGTGGTCGCTGACGATGTAGACCCCACCGGTCTCGTCGGCCGCGAAGGAGTTCACGATCCCCTCGCCGTCCAGCCGCCGGGAGCGGATGGCGCCGTCGGACTGCCGCACCGTGCCGACGCCACCCCCCTTCGTGACGAACCAGATCCGCCCGTCCCAGTCGGGCATCAGTGCGATCAAGCAGTCGCCGTCGGGGATGACCGGGGTTACGTCATAGGTCCGGCGCAGCTCGAAGCCGTCGGCAGTCACCTTCACCACGAGGATCCGTCCGTCGTTGGTCTCCACGATCGCGCGGTCGCGGTGGTCGAGGTAGAAGTAGGCCCCGCCGCACAGGTCGGTCGTCGGGTTGGCGCCCGAGGTGACGTCGCGGGTGGAGGTCCGCATGGTCGCCTGCTGGTCGAGCGTCTCCGGGTCGATCAGCTTCAGCTCGAAGCCGTCCAGGCTGCCGCACAGGCCGACGATGCGCTCGCGGCTGTCGAAGGCGACGGTCGCGCACTCCGCGATGCCGTAGGTCGCGCTGGTCACCGATGTCGAGCGGCCGAGGGGTCCGCCCCAGCGGTAGGCGTCGGTGGCGTAGGAGTCGTTGTGCATGTTGTTGACACCCTGCGGCGCAAGGAAGGGGTGCGCGGGCACCGAAAACGACGAGATCAGTCGGTCCGAGGCCGGCTCGCCGACGAACTGGGGCACCGTCGAGTCGAACGGCCCTGGGGGGATCGGCACCGCCCCGAAGGCCGGCCCGACCATCAGTGCGGCGCAGAGGGCGATGAAGGGCAGCAGCAGAGCACGGCGACGTCGCATGCCGTGACCAACGACACAAGGACCCACGCGTTACCCCGGAGCCTCGTCGGCCTCACTCGAGGTTGCTGAACTTCTCCACCTTGTGCCGCTCGCCGGAGACGATGATGAGGTCACCTGCCTCCACGACGGTCTCCGGGACGGCGTGGGTGAAGTCCTCACCGTGGCGCTTCACCCCCACCACCGTGATGCCGTAGGTCGAACGGGGGTGTGACTCCTCCAGGGTCTTGCCGTGCAGGCAGGACGGCGGCCGGGTCTTCACGATCGCGTAGCCGTCCTCGAACTCGATGTAGTCCAGCAGCGCTCCCCGCACCAGGTGGGCCACCCGCTGCCCCATGTCGTACTCGGGTCGCACGACGTTGTGCACGCCGACCTGCTCCAGGATCCGCGCGTGGGGTGCGCTGACGGCCTTCGCCCAGACGTGGCGGACGCCGAGGTTGAGCAGCACCGAGGCGCTCAGGATGCTGCACTCCAGGTTGGTGCCGATGCCGATCACCGCTCGGTCGAACTCGTGCACCGAGAGCTGCCGCATCGCCTCCTCGTCGGTGCTGTCCGCCTCCACCACGTGGGTCAGGTCGCCGGACATCGCCTGCACGATCTTGGGATCGCTGTCGATTCCGAGCACTTCCAACCCCAGGCTCATCAGCTCCTGGGCCAACGACTGGCCGAACCGACCGAGACCGATCACCACCACGGGTGAGTTGTCTGCTTCCTTCTTCGTCCTAGCCAATGAGGGGCCGTCCTTCCGGGAGGCTGTAGCGCCGCGGCTTGTCGCGCAGCGCGAGGGATGAGACGAGCGTGATCGGGCCCAGCCGTCCGACGAACATGAGCACCACGAGAACCACCTGCGCGGAGCCCGGGAGGTCGGCGGTGATCCCGGTGGACAGGCCCACGGTGGCGAAGGCCGAGACGGTCTCGAAGAGGGCGTCGCGCAACGGGAGGCCGGTCAGCTCCAGCATGATCAGCGTGGCACCGATGACCAGGGCGATCGCAAGCAGCGTGACCGTGAGCGCCTGACGCTGCACCCGCTCGCCGATTCGCCGGTCGATCACCGAGACCTCGCCCTCGCCACGCACCTCGGCCCAGATGATGAAGAACAGCAGGATGAAGGTGGTGACCTTGATGCCGCCGGCGGTGCCCGCCGACCCGCCTCCGATGAACATCAGCGCCATCGTCCCCAGCAGCGTGCCGTCGCCCATCTGCCCGTAGTCCAGGGTGTTGAACCCGGCGGTCCGCGGCATCACGGCCTGGAAGAACCCGGCCAGTGCCCGGTCCGGCGCGTCGAGCGCACCGAGCGTCCTCGGGTTGTTCCACTCGCCGAGAGTCACCAGCAGGATGCCGACGATCAGCAGCCCGAGGTAGGTCCAGACGGTGAGCTTGGTGTGCAGGCTCCACCGCTTGGGACTCCGCAGGCGGCGCCGCAGCTCGAGGATGACCGGGAAACCCAACCCACCGGCGATCACCGCGAACGCGATGGGCAGGCAGATCAAGGGGTCGGAGACGAAGCCGACCAGGCTGTCGGAGTACAACGCGAACCCCGCGTTGTTGAACGCCGACACGGCGTGGAACACCCCGAGGTACGCCGCTCGGCCGAGTGGCTCGTCGTACCCCACGGCGAAGCGCAGCGTCAGCAGCACGGCCGTGGCCGCTTCGAACGCCAGGCTCATCTTCACCACGCCCAGGATCACGCCGCGCACGTCGCCCAGCCCGAGACTCTTGGTCTCCGTCTGCGTCGTGAGCCTGGTGCGCAGACCCATCCGCCTCGACAGCACGACGCCGATGAGCGAGGCGATGCTCATGATGCCGAGCCCGCCCACCTGGATCAGGCACAGGATCACCACCTGCCCCGAGCTGCTCCAGTAGCCCGGGGTGTCGACCGTGACCAGACCCGTGACACAGACCGCGCTGGTGGCCGTGAACAGCGCGGTCAGCACCGGAGCACCCTCGGGGCCGGCCCGCGACACCGGCAACATCAGGAGTACGGTCCCGAGGAGGATCGCGGACCCGAAGGCCAGCACCACGATCTGCGCCGGATGGCCCAACCGGGGTCGACGGGCGAGGCCGCGCCGCTCCCGGACCCGTGTGGACACGCTCACCAGGCACCTACCACGACCCCGGGGTCGCGGATCAGTCCTCGTCGTCGCTGGCGAAGTCCTCGCCGTGCGTGCCTGGCCGCGGGGCCCAGGGCAGCTCGTTGGAGGGCCGGACGACCACCACCTTGTCGCCGCGTGCCAGCTGGGTGACGACCGGCTCGTAGTAACGGTGCACCTTGTTGTCGCGCACGACCGCGATCACCTGGTCAGGCAACGTCTGGGGCTGCTTGCCGACCTCGGGGACCATGATCTCCCGCTCGGCGACCTCCAGCCCTTCGCCGTAGGTGAGGAGGTCGTCGATCACCGACCCCAGCGAGGGGCTGACCGCCGAGAGGCCCAGCAACCGGCCGACTGCGTCGGACGATGTCACCACGCCGTCGGCGCCGCTCTGCCGGACCAGGTGGACGTTGTCGCTCTCGCGGACCGCGGCCACGATGTGTGCTCTCTGGTTCAGCTGACGTGCGTTGAGCACGCAGAGGATCGTGGAGTCGTCACTGTTGGTGCTCACGATGATCTGCCGGGCCTCGGCCGCTCCCGCGCGGCGGAGCACATCACGCCGGGTGGCGTCCCCCCGGATCGCGGTGAGCCCGTCCTCGTTGGCCTCGGTCTGGGCGGCCGACGTCGGATCGACCACCACGATCGACTCCCGGGAGACCCCGTTGCCGATCAACGACTCGGCCGCGCTACGCCCCTTGGTGCCGTAGCCGACCACGACCACGTGGTCCTTCATGTGCTTCCTCCACTGGGCGATGCGGAACATGTGACGGCTCTCACTGGTGAGCGCCTCCAACGTGGTGCCGATGAGCAGCACCAGGAAGGCGATGCGCAACGGCGTGATGATGAAGGCGTTGACCATGCGCGCCTGGTCCGAGACCGGAGAGATGTCGCCGTACCCGGTCGTGCTCAGGGTCACCGTCGTGTAGTAGATCGCGTCCGTCAGGCTCACCTCGCCGTCGAGCCCGTCGGTGTAGCCGTCGCGGTCGACGTAGACCAGCAGGACCGTGGCCACGAGCACGCCGAGCGCCATCAGGATCCGGCGGGCCAGGATGAACCACGGCGAGCGCCTGATCACCGGGAAGCGCACCTGGTCGGGGGTGACGTCGGGCAGCTGGGACACCGAGGGGAGGACCTCTGAAGGGTCCGGACGCGGAGGGCTCACGGCCCGGTCTCCATGACCGCACCGTGGATGTAGACCGCGGAGTCGTCCCCGTCCGCACGCTCGATCGCGACGAACCGGAACTCGTCGCCCTCCTCGGGCCGGGTGGCTCCCGGGGTCCGGCGCCACTCACCGCACAGCACCCCGTCGACCGCACCCTCGTCGTCACCGAGGGTGTCCCCGGTCAGGCACAGCTCACGGGTGTCCTGGTCGTAGCTCTCCACCACCGCGACCGTCTGGTCCGCGGCCTGGGGCCCGGCGACGACCCCGACCATGTAGCCACCCAACAAGCACAGCGCCCCCCCTGCGAGGAGCAGGGGTGCGGGCAGGTTCACATTGGCCACGGGACCAATATGTCACCGCGGGGCACGGAACCGCGGGAGTTGCGTGGTGGTCTCGCCGTCCATCTCGTCGAGCCGATCAGCCGACGACGAGTCTGACCCGTTGCGCTGGATCCTGGAGACCGCGCGAGCTCGCAGCCGGCGCACGAGCTCGATCCGGGCGCGCTCCGGCCCCGACTCGGGCCACAACTGGTCGAAGGAAGCGTTCAGGGCGGCGCCGATGAGGACCGCGATGGCCAGGATGTAGAGCCAGATCATCACCGCGATCGGGGCTGCGAGGGGGCCGTAGATCGAGGTCGAGTCGGAAGCGGTGACGGTGAGCACCCAGCGCAGGACGAACGAGCCCAGCACCCAGAAGAACATCGTCAGGAACGCCCCGGGGAGGTTGTAGCGCCAGGAGGTCCGGACCGGCACCGAGACGTGGTACAGCGTCGCGGTGATGACGACGCACAGCACCACCACGGTGGGCCAGTAGAGGTTGTTGAGGACGTCGAGGCGCTGCGGCAGGACGCGGTCGACGAGCGTCGGGCCCGCGACGACCAGAGGGATGGCGACGATGCCGGTGATCAGACAGAGGATGTAGAGCCCGAAGGACAGCACCCGGGTGCGCACGATGCCTCGGTGACCCCCGAGCCCGTACATGATCGTCACCGTGTCGACGAAGACGTTGAGGGCGCGCGAGCCCGACCACAGCGCCAGGACGAAGCCGATCGACACCACGTCGTAGCGCGGTGCGGTCAGGACGTCGTCCATGGTGGGGACGATGATCCGGTCGACCGTGAGCGGAGTGAAGACCTGCAGCGCGAGGTCGACCACCTGCGCCTTGAACTGCCCCACCTTCTGGTCGGTGAAGGTGTCCACGACCCATCCGATCGACCCGGTCAGCCCGAAGAGCAGCGGCGGCAGCGACAACAGGGCGAAGAAGGCGGCCTCGGCCGCCAGCCCGGTCACGCGGTTGCGCAGGCAATTGGCGACGGTGGAGACGATGAGTCGCCAGATCGTCTCCGCCAGACCGCGCGTGGTCGACCGAAGTCGGTCGGCGACGGCGACGGGATGCTCCACCTCGGCCGCCATGGCTCTACGGTAGCGACATGGACGACTCCACCCGGGTAGCGACCAACCAAGCACCACCGCTGTCTGGAGCCAATCTCTACACCACCGACCACGCGTTGGTGGAGGCCGTGCAGCGTCATGCTTCACCCGAGATCTCCGACGACCTGGTCCGCGTCGGAGCGCTGGCCGGGACTGCGCAGGCTCAGGAGCACGCTGCCCTCGCCAATCGCCACGGCCCGGTCCTGCGGCCCTTCGACAGGTACGGCAACCGCATCGACGAGGTGGAGTTCCACCCCTCCTGGCACTGGTTGATGGAGCGCGGCATCGGTCACGGGCTGGGGGCGACTCCCTGGGTCAGCGACGACCCACACGCCCACGTGCGCCGCGCGGCCGGTTTCATCGCCTGGGGGCAGACCGAGGCGGGCCACGGCTGTCCGATCTCGATGACCTACGCCGCGGTGCCGGCACTGCGCGCGGACGATGCGCTCGCCAAGGAGTGGACACCGCGCCTGGCCTCGACGACCTACGACTTCGGCATCCGGCCGGTCGACCAGAAGGCCGGGGCGCTCGCCGGGATGGGCATGACCGAGAAGCAGGGCGGCTCCGACGTGCGGGCCAACCTGACCGAGGCCACCCCGACCTCCGTCGACGGGGAGTACCTGCTGCGCGGTCACAAGTGGTTCACCTCGGCCCCGATGAACGACGTCTTCCTGGTGCTGGCTCAGGCTCCGGGCGGTCTGAGCTGCTTCCTGGTCCCGCGGGTGCTGCCGGACGGCACGCGCAACCGGCTCGACGTCGTACGGCTGAAGGACAAGCTGGGCAACCGTTCCAACGCCTCCTCCGAGATGGAGTTTCACGACACCTGGGCCCAGCGCCTCGGTGACGAGGGCCGGGGGGTCCGCACGATCATCGAGATGGTCGCGGCCACACGACTCGACTGTGTCCTCGGCTCGACGGGGATCATGCGCAAGGCGGTGGCGGAGGCCTCCTGGCACGTCGCCCACCGCAGCGCTTTCGGCGGGATCCTCGCGGACAAGCCGCTGATGCAGAACGTCGTCGCCGACCTGGCGGTGGAGGCCGAGGCCGCCACCGCGCTGGCGATCCGGCTGGCCGCTGCGGTCGACCGCCGTGGCGACGAGCACGAGGCCGCGCTGCGGCGGATCGCTCTGCCCCTGGCGAAGTTCTGGGTCTGCAAGCGCACTCCGGCGATGGTCGCCGAGGCGTTGGAGTGCTTGGGGGGCAACGGCTACGTCGAGGACTCCGGCATGCCTCTGCTCTTCCGCGAGTCGCCACTGAACTCGATCTGGGAGGGGTCGGGCAACGTCAACGCGCTCGACGTCCTGCGGGCGCTCACTCGGGAGCCCGGGGTGCTCGACGCCTGGATCTCCGAGGTCGGGCTCGCTGCCGGGGCCGACGACCGCCTGGACCGAGCCACTCGCGAGACGCTCGAGCTGCTCGCCGACCACTCCGACCCCGTGGCGGCCGAGGGGGGCGCGCGGCGGTTGACCGCGCGCATGGCGGTGTGCCTGCAGGGGTCGCTCCTCGTGCGGTTCGGCCCGCCGGAGGTTGCCGATGCCTTCTGCGCCTCGCGGCTGCAGGACCAGGGCGGCACGTTCGGCCAGCTCCCGAGCGGCCTGGAGCTGGGAGCGATCCTCGATCGCACCACCCCGGTCAAGGGCTGACCGCGGCCACGGAGGTGACTCGGACTCTGATCGTCGACGGGGCCAACGTGGTCGGGTCACGTCCGGACGGCTGGTGGCGGGACCGCGCCGGGGCCGCACGACGGCTGCACGACCGGCTCCTCCGTGCCGACCTGGCCTACGAGGACGTGGTGCTCGTCCTCGAGGGGCAGGCCAAGGCGGGTGTCCCGGCGGGGCGCGACCTCCAGGTCCGCACCGTGCACGCGCGCCGTGACGGTGACAGCAGCATCGTGGCTGAGGCTCGAGCCGCGGTGGAGGCCGGAGTATCGGTGACCGTGGTCAGCGCCGATCGGGGACTTGCTGCCGCGGTCACCACGCTGGGCGCGGCAGTGATGAGCCCCTCCTGGCTCCTCGACCAGCTCACCTCTGGTTGACCCCCGCTGGTTGAGGAGCGAGCGCAGCGAGCGTCTCGAAACCACCCCCCGCTGGTTGAGGAGCCAGCGCAGCGAGCGTCTCGAACCTCCCCCCCCGCTGGTTGAGGAGCGAGCGCAGCGAACGTCTCGAAACCACCCCCCGCTGGTTGAGGAGCGAGCGCAGCGAACGTCTCGAAACCACCCCCCGCTGGTTGAGGAGCGAGCGCAGCGAGCGTCTCGAAACCACCGTTGTCCACAGCTACCGACGCGCGGCTTGCCGGACGCCCGTCGCCAACGCGAGCCTTCCCCATGGCCTGGACCTACATCCTTCGTTGCGCGGACTCCAGCTACTACGTGGGCAGCACTGTCGACCTGGAGCGCCGGCTGAGCGAGCACAACAACGGGCTGGGAGCGGCGTACACGAGGCGCCGACGACCGGTGACGCTCGCATGGTGCGCCGAGTTCGAGCGCATCGACGAGGCGTTCGCCTTCGAGAAGCGCGTGCAGGGATGGAGCCGCCGCAAGCGCGAGGCACTCATCGCCGGAAAGCTGGACGAGCTGCCGATGCTGGCCGCTCGGAGCAGGAAGGCGCGACAGGCACGCGGGGAGCTCTGAGCCCGTTGCCGGAGGTTTCGAGACGCTCGCTGCGCTCGCTCCTCAACCACCGGACCAGAGACGCTCGCGCTCGCTCCTCAACCACCGGACCAGAGACGCTCGCGCTCGCTCCTCAACCACCGGGTCGGCTCAGCGGGTGAGGTCGAGGCCCGGGTAGAGCGGGTGCTTGTCGAGCATCTCAGCCGATGCGGACTTGACCCGGTCGGCGACACCGTCGGCGAGGGTGTACTTCGCCTTCGACGGGTCGCCCTGGGAGGTGCTCGTCGGCGCGGTGTTGCTGAGCACGTCGACCACGAGCTCGGCGACCCGGTCGAACTCCGCGGGCCCGAAGCCCCGGGTGGTGAGCGCCGGGGTGCCGAAGCGGATGCCGGAGGTGTACCAGGCGCCGTTGGGGTCAGCGGGCACCGAGTTGCGGTTGGTCACCACGCCGGCGTCGAGCAGCGCCGACTCCGCCTGGCGGCCGGTCACCCCGAAGGAGGAGACGTCGAGCAGCACGAGGTGGTTGTCGGTGCCACCGGTGACCAGGGTCGCGTCCCGCTTCAGGAAGCCTTCGGCCAGGGTCTGGGCGTTGTCGGCGACCCGCTGGGCGTAGTCCTGGAAGCTGGGCCGGCGCGCCTCGGCGAGAGCGACGGCCTTGGCCGCCATCACGTGTCCCAACGGTCCGCCCAGCACCATCGGGCAGCCGCGGTCGACCGAGGGGGCGAACTCCTCGGTGGCCAGCACCATGCCACCCCGAGGCCCGCGCAACGACTTGTGCGTGGTCGTGGTGACCACGTGTGCGTGGGGCACCGGGTCCTCGTCGCCGGTGAACACCTTGCCCGCGACCAGGCCCGCGAAGTGCGCCATGTCGACCATCAGGGTCGCTCCGACCTCGTCAGCGATCTCGCGCATCGTGGCGAAGTTCACCCGGCGTGGGTACGCCGAGTAGCCCGCCAGCAGCACCAGGGGCCGGAACTCCCGGGCCTTCTTCGCCACGGCGTCGTAGTCCAGCAGGCCGGTCTCGGGGTCGGTGCCGTACTGCTGCTGGTGGAACATCTTGCCGCTGATGTTGGGGCGGAAGCCGTGGGTGAGGTGGCCGCCGGCGTCCAGGGACATCCCCAGCAGGCGCTGGTTGCCGAGCTCGGCACGCAGCTTCTCCCAGTCGTCCTCCGTCAGGTCGTTGACGTTGCGCGCCCCCAGGCGCTCCAGCGCGGGCGCCTCCACGCGGTGGGCGAGGATCGACCAGAAGGCGACCAGGTTGGCGTCGATCCCTGAGTGCGGCTGGGCGTAGGCGTAGTCGGCCCCGAACAGCTCGCGAGCATGCTCGGCCGCCAGGGCCTCGACGGTGTCGATGTTCTGGCACCCGGCGTAGAACCGGTGACCGATGGTGCCCTCGGCGTACTTGTCGGACAACCAGGTGCCCATCGTCAGCAGCGTGGCCGGCGAGGCGTAGTTCTCGCTCGCGATCAGCTTCAGCGAGGCCCGTTGGTCGGCGAGCTCGGCGCGAGTGGCCTCGGCGACGCGTGGCTCCACCGAGGCGATCACCTCCAGTGCGGCGTTGTAGGCGTCGGAGGGGCTCGCGGAGTGGGTCTCGGTCATGGCCCGAGCCTAATGGTGCCTCGCCGCGCGGCCGCGCCGTGGGCGGACACGGTGGCGTCGCGACGGCGCCCGGCTGTCTCATTAAACGGACGCCTGTCTCATATTGAGAGACATTCAGTTGTGCCGGACCGATCTGGTACCCGAGACTTCTGGCCATGATCTCTGCGGCGACCTCCCAGAAGCTCGTGGCTCGACGCCACGTGGACTTCGGTCGCACCCGCAGCATGATGTGTATGTCGGCCTGAACCACGCCAGCACTGACCCAGCTTCGTCCTGACCGTCGTGTTGGCCTGCGTTCGCCGGCTGCACCCTGACAACGTCGTCGGGACCGGAGTCTGCGCACGTGGTGCCTGCACCTCCTGCTGAGGAGCCCCCTGAGATGACGACCACCGTCGATCACACCTCCACCGCGAGTCCGTCCCGTCCCCGTCAGCCACGCGGCGAGGGCCAGTGGGCCCTGGGACACCGCGAGCCCTTGAACCCCAACGAGGTGTTCAAGAAGGAGGACAACCCGCTCAACGTCCGCTCCCGGATCGAGAAGGTCTACGCGCTGGACGGATTCGACTCCATCGACGAGGACGACCTGCGCGGACGCTTCCGTTGGATGGGGCTCTACACCCAGCGGCGTCCGGGCCTCGACGGATCACAGACCTCCGCGCTCTCCGACGCCGAGCTGGAGGACAGCTACTTCATGATGCGGGTGCGCACCGATGGCATGATCCTGCGCCCGGGACAGCTGCGGGCACTGGGTGAGGCCTCGACCAAGTACGCGCGCGACACCGCCGACATCTCCGACCGTCAGAACGTCCAGTACCACTGGGTGCGGATCGAGGACGTCCCCGCGATCTGGGACCTCCTCGAGCCGGCCGGCCTCACCACCACCGAGGCCTGCGGGGACTCCCCGCGCCCGTTCCTGGGGTCACCGGTGGCCGGTATCGCCGCGGACGAGATCATCGACGCCACCCCGGCCCTGGCCGAGATCAAGCGTCGCTTCATCGGCAACCCCGACTTCGCCAACCTGCCGCGCAAGTTCAAGACCTCGGCCTCGGGGCACCCCAGCCTCGACGGGGCCCCCGAGGTCAACGACGTCTCCTTCGTCGGCACGGTGCACCCCGAACACGGGCCGGGCTTCGACCTGTGGGTCGGCGGCGGGCTGTCCACCAACCCGATGCTGGCGCAGAAGCTCGGCGTGTGGATCCCGCTCGACGAGGTCGCCTCCGCCTGGGAGGGCGTGGCCGCGATCTTCCGCGACTACGGCTACCGCCGGCTGCGCAACCGGGCGCGCCTGAAGTTCCTGGTCGCCGACTGGGGCGTGGAGAGGTTCCGAGAGGTTCTCGAGTCCGAGTACCTCCACCGCACACTGGTCGACTGCCCCTCTCCCCCGGCGCCGACCACCAACGGCGACCACGTCGGTGTGCACCCCCAGAAGGACGGGCTGTACTACGTCGGCGCCGCGCCGGTGGTCGGTCGGGTCAGCGGCAGCACCTTGTCGGGTCTCGCCGACGTCGTCGAGCGGTACGCCGCTCGCGGTGTGAGGCTCACGTCGTACCAGAAGCTGGTGGTGCTCGGAGTCCACGGCGACGACGTCGAGGCGCTCAAGGCCGACCTGGAGGAGATCGGGCTGAGCGCCACCCCGTCGATGTGGCGTCGCTCGACGATGGCGTGCACCGGGATCGAGTTCTGCAAGCTGGCCCTGGTCGAGACCAAGAACCGCGCCCAGGACCTGGTCGCCGAGCTCGAGCGACGGATCCCGGACCTGGACACCCCGATCACGATCAACGTCAACGGGTGCCCCAACGCCTGCGCCCGCACCCAGATCGCAGACATCGGGCTCAAGGGTCAGCAGGTCCGCGACGGGGACGGCCAGGTCGAAGGCTTCCAGGTCCACCTGGGCGGCGGCATCGGACTCGCCGGTGAGCACACCGAGGCTCCCTTCGGTCGCAAGCTGCGCGCCCACAAGGTCACCAGCGGCGCCCTCGACGACTACGTCGAGAACGTCGTGCGGCACTACCTCGACCAGCGCGAGCCCGGTGAGCCCTTTGCCACCTGGGTGGCCCGCGCCGACGACGAGGTGCTCCGCGGTGACGCCGACCTCGCCGAGGTGGTGGCCGGATGACCGCCGCGACCACCGAGCTCGCCCGACGCGCTCGGGGCAGCGACACCACCGGCCGCTCGCCCGCCGAGCTGCGCGAGCTGGTGCAGGCCGTGGGCGCAGAGCTCGAGCTCGCACCCGCGGAGGACATCGTGGAGTGGGCGGTCGCCACCTTCGGTGACCGCTTCTGCGTGACCTCCTCGATGGGTGACGCGGTCCTCGCCCATGTCGTCAGCCGCATCGCCCCGGACGTCGACGTGGTCTTCCTCGACACCGGCTACCACTTCGCGGAGACCATCGGGACCCGCGACGCGGTGGCGGCGACCCTGCCGGTCACGGTGGTCGACGTCCGAGCAGAGCAGTCGGTCGAGGATCAGGACCGCGAGCACGGGCCACGGCTCTACGAGCGCGACCCCGACCTGTGCTGCACCCTGCGCAAGGTGAGGCCGTTGCAGCGAGCCCTGGAGAGCTACGACGCCTGGGCCACAGGGCTGCGTCGCGCGGAGACCCACGACCGGGTGATCGCCCCGGTGATCGGGTGGGACGAGGCCAAGGGCAAGGTCAAGGTCTCACCGCTGGCGCGCTGGAGCGACGAGCAGGTCGAGCGCTACATCGCCCGCCACCGGATCCTGGTCAACCCGCTCGTCCAGGACGGCTATCCCTCGATCGGGTGCTGGCCCTGCACCCGGCGCGTCGAGCCCGGCGACGACCCGCGCAGCGGCCGGTGGGCCGGACTCGACAAGACCGAGTGCGGGATCCACGCATGAGCACCACGACCACCTCTCATCCCGTCGCCCACCGCTGGGCACAGCACGACCCTTCACCTGGAGGCATCTCATGACCGCTCCCGCCCTGGTGGCACTGGCCCACGGCAGCCGCGACCCACGCTCGGCGCGGACGGTGCGCGAGCTGGTGGCCGAGGTCCGCGCCATGCGACCGGACCTGCGCATCGAGACCGCGTTCCTCGAGCTGTCGCGTCCGGACTTCCACACCGTGATCGACCGCCTGGTGCGCTCCGGCGTCGACGAGGTCGTGGTGGTGCCGCTGCTGCTCACCGAAGCGTTCCACGCTCGCGTCGACGTGCCGGCCGCTGTCGGTGAGGCACTGGCGCGGCACGAGGGTCTGAAGATCCGGGTCAGCAAGGTGCTCGGTCTCGGTCAGCACTTCCTGGACGTGCTCGATCGCCGGGTCCGGGCATCCTTGACCGGCGCGCGGGTGCGCGAGCTGGACGGGCTCGTCCTCGCAGCGGCCGGCACCAGCGACCCGCTCGCCCTGCAGGGGATCCAACGGCTCGCCCGGCAGTGGGGCCAGCGTCACCGACTGCCGGTGGTGCCGGCTTTCGCCTCCGCCTCACCGCCGGCCACGGGGGAAGCGGTGCGCGCGTTGCGTGCCCAGGGCCGTCGGCACATCGCGGTCGGCTCGTTGTTCCTGGCCCCGGGTTTCCTCTACGACCGCGCCTCCGAGCTGGCGCTCGAGGCGGGAGCCCTGGCGGTGGCCGAGCCCTTCGGAGCCGATCCCGAGGTGGCCCGCGTCGTGCTGGCGCGCTACCTGGTCGGGGCTGTCGAGCTGGTCCCGGTCTGAGCCCGGTCTGTGCCCGGGTGTGGGCCCGGGTCTGGGCCCGGCGCCCCGCGAGCTGACTTCCCGGCGGAGACCTGGCCTCCGACCGGGAACCGGACGATAGGGTCGCGACCATGAGCCAGCACTTCGATGTCGTCATCCTCGGTGCCGGACCCGGCGGGTACGTCGCCGCCATCCGGGCCTCTCAGCTCGGCCTGAAGACGGCCGTGATCGAGAAGCAGTACTGGGGCGGGGTGTGCCTGAACGTCGGCTGCATCCCGAGCAAGGCGTTGCTGCGCAATGCCGAGCTGGCCCACATCCTGGCCCACGAGAAGGACGTGTTCGGGATCGAGGGCGAGGCGTCGATGTCCTACGCGCCCACCCACAAGCGCAGCCGCCAGGTGTCCGCGGACATCGTCAAGGGCGTGCACTACCTGATGAAGAAGAACAAGGTCACCGAGATCGACGGCTGGGGCACCTTCACCGACGCCAAGACCATCTCGGTCGAGCTCAACGACGGCGGCACCGAGGAGGTGACCGGCGACCACATCATCATCGCCACCGGCGCCACGACGCGGCTGGTGCCCGGCACCGAGCTCTCCGAGAACGTGGTGACCTACGAGGAGCAGATCCTCGACGAGGAGCTGCCCGGCAGCGTGGTGATCGCGGGCTCCGGAGCGATCGGCGTCGAGTTCGCCTACGTCATGGCCAACTTCGGGGTCGACGTCACGATCGTGGAGTTCCTGGACCGCATGGTGCCCACCGAGGACGAGGAGATCTCCAAGGAGCTGGGCAAGCACTACAAGAAGCTCGGTGTGAACGTCCTCACCGGCACGAAGGTCGAGAAGATCGAGGACGAGGGCTCCAAGGTCAAGGTCACGGTCAGCAAGGGCGACAAGGAAGACGTCATCGAGACCGACAAGGTGCTCCAGGCGATCGGCTTCGCGCCCCGCCTCGACGGCTTCGGTCTCGACAAGACCGGGGTGGAGACGACCGACAAGGGTGGCATCGCCATCGACGAGCGCGGGCGCACCAACGTCGAGGGGGTCTACGCGATCGGCGACGTCACCGGGAAGCTGATGCTCGCCCACACCGCGGAGGCGATGGCCATGGTGGCCGCCGAGACCATCGCGGGCGAGGAGACCGTCGAGATCGACTTCGACATGATCCCGCGCGCGACCTACTGCCAGCCGCAGATCGCCTCCTTCGGCTACTCCGAGGCCCAGGCCAAGGAGAAGGGCTACGACGTCAAGACCGCCAAGTTCCCGTTCTCCGCCAACGGCAAGGCGAAGGGTCTCGGGGACACCACGGGCTTCGTCAAGGTGGTTGCCGACGCGCAGTACAACGAGATCATCGGTGCCCACATGATCGGACCCGACGTCACCGAGCTGCTGCCGGTGCTCACCCTGGCGCAGAAGTGGGACCTGACCGCCGACGAGGTGGCGCGCAACGTCTTCGCGCACCCCACGCTGTCCGAGTCCGTGAAGGAAGCGGTCGAGGGCATCGCGGGTCACATGATGCACCTGTGAGCACGGCCCGCGCATCGGCTCGCGCATGGACCAGGGTGGCCGACGAGGCGTCCGGGCAGTGCCTGCCACGGCAGTCATGACCGACCTCGACCGGGTGCGTGCCACGCGCTACGTCACTCCCCTGCGTGAGGGTGGATCCCTCCCTGGTCTGGTCGAGGCCGATGACCTGGGCATCTACGTCTGCAAGTTCCGTGGCGCCGGTCAGGGTCTGCGCGCCCTGGTGGCCGAGGTCGTGGTCGGCGAGCTGGCACGCAGCCTCGGGATCGACGTCCCCGAGCTGGTGGTCGCCGAGCTGACGGCGGACATCGCGCGCTTCGAGGCCGACGAGGAGGTCCAGGACCTGCTGAGCGCCAGCATCGGGCTCAACCTCGGGATCGACTTCCTGCCCGGCGCCTTCGGGTACGACGCCACGAGTCGACCGGACCCGGAGACAGCGGCGCGGGTGCTGTGGCTCGATGCGCTGACCGCGAACGTGGACCGCTCCTGGCGCAATCCCAACCTGCTGCTGTGGCACGGCCGGTTGTGGGCGATCGACCACGGGGCCTGCCTGTACTTCCACCACGCGTGGAGTGGCGGGATCGGATCGGCGCAACGCTTCGCCGCTCAGCCGTACTCCCTGACCGACCACGTGCTCTCGGCCCACGCCGGGGGGCTGGGAGACGCCGACGCAGCGCTGGCTCCGCTCCTGACCCGTGACCTGCTGGCCGATGTCGTCGCACGGGTCCCCGAGGAGTGGCTCGAGCCGGTGCCCGGCGCCACCACGACGCAGGTGCGAGCCGCCTACGTCGACTTCCTGCTCGCACGAGCCCAGGGGCCCCGGTCCTGGATCACCGGAGGCGCGGCATGAGCGCCGATGCCGAGCGTCTGCTCCCGTACTCCTACGTGGTGCTGCGGTGCGTGCCACGTGCGGACCGCGAGGAGTTCCTCAACGTCGGCGTCGTGCTCTACTGCCAAGGCGCTGACTTCCTGGGATGTGCTGTCCTGGTGGACCGCGACCGCTTGGCCGCTCTGTCCCTGGCGCTGGACCTCGACGCGGTCGAGTCCGCACTCGCTGCGGTCGACGAGGTGTGCCGTGGCGATGCCGCCACCGGTGCCGCGGGCCGGGAGCCCCTCGGCACGCGCTTCGGATTCCTCAGCGCTCCCCGGAGCACCGTGGTGCGGCCCGGGCCGATTCACAGCGGCCTGACGGCGGAGCCCACTGCCGAGGTGCGGCGGCTGCTCGACACGTTGGTGCGGTGCTGACCGCTGCGGTCGGCAGGCACTACGGTCACTCCATGGCGAAGATCCAGGAGTGCGGTCGCAGCATCGGCGGGGGCACCGTGGCCGTCGACATCGAGTGGCAGGGCGAGCTCTCCGGGTCCAGCATCGCCTGGGTCGTGACCATCAGCAGCTCCGACGGCAGCGAGCACGTCAGGCTCGTGCACGAGCGGTCCGGCGACGGCTCCTCGGACGCCGCCGAGGGAGTGCAGTACGTCGAGCGCGACGGCAGTCGGCACGAGGTCGGCGATGATGCGGACGTCCACGACGACCACATCACGGCACGGTTCCCGCTGGACACGGTGGGGGTGGCTGCCGACTGGCCGGTGTGGAAGGCGGCTCTGCACAGCGACGGCTCGCCGGTCGACGAGGCCGTGATCCCCACCATCTGACCCCCACCGACCGTGCGGGCAGACTGAGTCCATGATCTTCCAGGGGAGGGCCCCACGATGAACCTGGCTGCGGCGCAGTCCGCGGCCGAGGCTCCGGGCTTCCTCGGGCCCACCACGGCGCTGGTGCTCGCCGCCGCAGTGGTGGGTTACATCTGTGTCCGCGCGAAGGTCGTCCCCATCGTCGGGTTCCTGCTCGCAGGAGTGCTGATCGGGCCCTCCCAGCTCGGCCTGGTCGCCTCCACCGAGGCGGTCGACTCAGCCGCCGAGGTCGGCGTGATCCTGCTGCTCTTCACCATCGGCATCGAGTTCTCCCTGGAACGACTGGCACGGGTGTGGCGCTGGATCGTCATCGGCGGCGGCACCCAGGTGCTGCTGGCGCTCGGCGTCGGAGCCGGCGTCGTCGGCGCCCTCGGCGGCACCCTGCGCGAGAGCGTCTTCAGCGGGTTCCTGATCACCCTCTCCTCCACCGCGATCGTGCTGAAGCTGCTCTCCGACGCCGGAGAGACGGCCAGCGTGCGCGGCCGCCTGGCACTGTCAGTGCTGATCTTCCAGGATCTCGCGGTGGTCGCGATGGTGCTCGTCGTGCCGTTGCTGGGCGACGACACCTCGGGTGGTGTCGCCCCCTTGCTCCAGGCCCTGGCGACCGCGTTCGCGATCGTCGCGGTGGTGCTCGTGGTGGCTCGCCGCGTGATGCCACGCGTGCTGGAGAAGGTAGCCGCCGCCTGCTCCCCGGAGGTCTTCCTGCTCAGCGTGGTGGCGATCTGCCTCGGGACGGCGTACCTCACGGCGCTGGCCGGGGTCAGCGTCTCACTGGGTGCCTTCCTGGCCGGACTCATGGTCAGCGAGAGCCGGCACAGCAGTCACGCACTGGCCGAGGTGCTGCCCCTGCAGATCATCTTCTCGGCCGTCTTCTTCGTGTCCGTCGGGATGCTGCTCGACCTGGGCTTCCTGATGTCCCACCTGCCGCTGGTGCTGGGGGTGACGTTGAGCGTGCTCGTGCTGAAGGTGGTCACCACCACCCTGGCCCTGCTGCCCCTGCCAGACGTGGGCTGGCGCCAGGCGGCAGCGACCGGGCTGCTGCTGGGTCAGATCGGTGAGTTCTCCTTCGTGCTGGTCACCGTGGGTGACGAGGCCGGCCTGAGCCCCGCTGGGCTCGGGGGGCAGGGATCCCAGACCTTCGTCGCCACCACGGTGCTCCTGATGGCCCTGACCCCCCTGCTGGCCGCGGCCGGGCCCCGTCTGCTCACCACCTCCCCGCGCACCGCCCCTCCAGCCGCGCGGCCGGAGGATGTCGAGGAGATCGCAGGCGACAGCCAGGTGGTGTTCCTGGGCTGGGGGGCCGATTCCCTCGACCTGGCCCGGGATCTGTCCCGTCGCGGGCTGCCGGTGACGATGACGACCCTCAACCCGGGTGGCGCCGCCGAGGCGGAGGGTCTCGGGATCCGGGTGGTGCGGGGCGACTCCCTGCGCAGCCACGTGCTGTCCGAGGCGGGCGTCCGTGACGCCCGCCTGGTCGTGATCGCCGAGGACGAGCCCGGGCAGACCGAGAGCGTGGCCCGGATCGTTCGCGGGGTCACCGATGCTCCGATCGTGGTGCGCACCCACGGCGCTGTCACCGCCGACCTGGCCGGGGCCGGCATCGACCACCTGATCGACGCGGCGGCCACCACGCGGCTCCACCTGCACCGGACAGTGCTGGAGCGCCTGGGTGAGACGCCCCCGTCGCCGCACGCACCGGCGGGCCCCGGCGACGAGGTGACCTGGGCCGACCCCACCCGGCTCGTGGACGTGACCTGGCCCTCCGGAACCGGTTGCGAGCACCGAGGTGCGGTGCGGCCGGTGCTGCCCGGGTCGAGTGGCTGCACCGGATGTCTGCGCGACGGGACCACCTGGGTGCACCTGAGGATCTGCCTCGGGTGCGGACACGTGGGATGTTGCGACTCCTCACCCGGTCGGCACGCGCGCGCTCACGCCACCGAGACCGCCCACGCGATCATCGCCTCGCTCGAACCGGGAGAGGCGTGGGCCTACTGCTTCGTGGACGACCTCACGGTGCAGACCCAGGGCTGAGTCACCGGGCGGCACGCCCGCCGTTGGCCTCAGTTGCATCTGCGCGAGAACATGGAGTGTGCCTCGCTCCGGACCCGATCCCACGCCTCCCGGCGGGCGCCGTCGACGCAGCCGGTTGGTGATGTTCCTGGCCGGTCAGGTCCGGCGGGTGCAGCGCAGTCCAGAGAGCCTGTTGTGGACGTTGCGGATCACCGCCGCGGCGACCGCCAGCTACGCGCTGGCTCGCCTGCTCTTCGACGGCGACCAGCCACTGGTGGCACCGCTGACCGCGATGCTGGTCGTGCAGGTGACACCGGTGTCGTTGCTGACCACCGGAATCCAGCGGGTCGCTGCCGTGGTGGTGGGAGTGACAGTCGCCGTGTTGCTGGCCGATCAGTTCCCCCTCACCTGGTGGAGCCTGGGCCTGGTCATCGGCACTGCCCTGCTGGTGGGGCAGGCGTTGCGAATGCGCAGCACGCTGATCGAGGTGCCGATCAGCGCGATGCTGGTGCTCGGAGTGGGGGCCTTCGGTGCGGAGGCGGCCGCCTGGGAACGGTTGGCCGAGACCCTGCTGGGTGCGACGTTCGCCGTCGCGACCAACCTGCTCTTCCCACCGCGCGTGGCCACCGGCGATGCCGGAAGAGCGATCGAGGACCTGGGCTCGGAGCAGGCGACCTTGCTGCGCAAGGCCGCAGTCACACTGCGGTCCTGCAACGGCGACGTCGGCGAGCTCGCCGGTGAGTCCCGCTCCTGGTTGCACAAGGCACGAGGCATCAGCCACGACGTGCCCGCGATCGACGAGCTCCTGGAGACCGCCGAGGCGAGCCGCAGGCTCAACGTCAGTGTCCTCAGCACCTCGGACGTCTCACCGGGTCTGAAGCAGGGGCTCGAAGCCCTCGAGCACACCTCGGTGGCGCTGCGTGCGTTGTTCCGCTCCGTGGCCGATGCCGTCGCCAGCGGCGAGTGGGAACCCACACCGGAGGACCTCGAGCTCTTCGCGACCGCGCTGGACCAGCTGGCCGATCTCCTGGAGACCTTCGCAAGCCTGGTCCGCGACGAAGCGAGCCGGGGACCGGAGAGCGCCCAGGCCGGGCGGGGTGGGCTCGGGCAGCTCGACACGATCGTGGTCGCCCTGCACGAGACACGGTCGCGGCTCGAGGCCCATCGCCGAGCAGCCGAGCAGCCCATCGACATGGAGCTGACCGTCTCGATCACCTCGACCGTGCGGCGACTCCTGCGAGAGCTCGACCTCAAGGAGCGCATGGCTCGGCAGGTGCAGCTGCACCGCCGGACCCGGCCGTGGCGGGGCAGGCGCCCCGACCGGTCGGCGCCGGGTGAGCACGCCTCGCCCGGCGACTCGGAGAGACCGATCGACCCCGGAGCGCCCACCGAGGTGATCCAGTCCCGGACCGCGCGTCGGCGCGCTCCCGACCCGCGCGGCGAGGAGTGAGTCAGTCCGCGGGGGCGCCCATGGTGTGGCGCGAGGCGGGGAGGTCGCGAGGTCGGTGGGCTTCCACCCACTCGTCGATCTCGGCCCACCTCTGGAACAACCAGTCGATCTGCGCCTCGCGGCCCTGCGGCACCTCGTCGCGGGCGACCCGCCACCAGCGCATCACCAGCTCCTTGTCCATGGGCAGCTCACGCCAGACATCGGTGATGGTCACCAGGTGGTCCAGCCCGGTGTGGGCGACCAGGAGCACGTCGGCGCGGGGGTTGGCCTCGAGCGCCGCGAGGAACCCACCGGGACGAGGGGCCAGCACGTGGCGCATCTGTTGGGCCCGGTCCGCCATGTCGTCGAAACCTCGTTCGCGCAGCTTCTCGATGGCTCGCCGCCGCCGCCCGGGTGTGAAGTTCCCACCCTCCGGGAAGATCACGAAGGCGTCGTCCTCGTCGAGGTCACGAGCGAGCTCCGCGATGTGGGTCTCCACGTCCTCACCGGGTCGCCCCGAGACGAACCGGCTCGGCACCCGGTTCAGCAGGACGTCGACCATGGGGTCCCAGGCCAACGTGTCCTTGAGCACCACCCGGGGCTCCCTGTCGTACCAGTGCATCAGCGCGTACATCAGGATGAAGGAGTCGCCGGGACCAGCGTGGCGCGAGCACACCAGCAACGGCTCGCCCGGCCCGACATCCGGTGCCTCTCCCTGGGTGCGGATGGCCAGGCGAAGCACGCGGCGCGCCTCGCGGAAGACGACCACGAGGTACCAGCGGGCGATCACGTAGTGGGCCCGCTCGAACCGAGGGCTGCGGATCGCCCAGCCGAAGCCCGAGCCGATCCACAGCCCGAACATCATCATCAGCATCACGCTCTCGAGCACGAGCTGAACGACCCCCAACCACAGCAGGCGCAACGGCCGGAGCCGTCCGGCCACGAAAGGTGACAGCAGCGCCGCGAGCAGCAGCCACACCGGAAGGCCGGTGAGGACCACGACGGTCAGCGCGACGACAGCAAGCGCCAGCACGACCCGGCGCAGCAGCCGCCCCACCGCACGAGCCACCCTCACAACGCCTCCTGGAGGTAGTCACGGGCGGCGGCGTAGGCCGTCTCCATCCGGTCTCGGACCCCGCCGAACCGGCGATACGCCAGCAGCGAGTCGTCCTTCGGCGAGACGCCCCCCGCCGGGAGGACGTAGGCGGTGACGCCCGGCGGCAGCTCGGCGAGCTCTCGGTGGAACCGATGCCGTCGCGCGATCTCGAACGAGACCCGCGCGACCTCCCACGGTCGACGCGGCGGACTGAGCGGTCGGTCGATCCGACCGACGTGGAGCACGAAGATGCGACGCGCGCCGCAGACCACGGCCCGTCCGATCGGGATCGAGTTCACGATGCCACCGTCGAGATAGTGCTCGCCGTCCACGACCGCCGGCCCGAAGAGGCCGGGCACCGCGGCGGAGGCCACCACCGCCTCCACCAGGGGCCCGCTGGTGAACCAGTGCTCAGCGGCCCGCTCGATGCTGGCCGCGCAGCACTGGAAGGGCACCGGGAGGTCCTCGAAGCGCAGATCGTCGAGCTCTTCGCGCAGCCGACGCCGCAGTGGTTCGCTGGAGTAGAGCCGGGTCCCGGTCCGCACCGCGCGCGAGACCTGCCTGACGGGCCCGTCGGCATACAGCTTCTTGGCGTCGGCGGCGCTCTCCCACAGGTCGACCAACCGGTCGACCACATCGGGGCCGGGGTGTGCTGCGAGCACGGCGCCGTTGAGGGCACCGACCGAGGTGCCCAGGATCAGGTCGGGTGCGATGCCCGCCTCCGCCAGCGCCCGGAGCTGCCCCACCTCCGCAGCGCCCAGGACGCCGCCACCCCCGAGCACGAAGGCTGTCTCGGGGGGCGACGAGGGCTCGTGGTGGGTCGTGGCGGGCGTCCTATCCTCCGAACGAGTGCGTGGCCGTGCACCCACCGTCGGCCACGAACTCGGCCCCGGTGGAGAACGAGCTCTCGTCGCTGGCGAGGAAGACATACATCGGGGCGATGCTCTCCGGTGTTCCGACGCGGCGCAGTGCGACTCGCCCCGCAGCCCACTTCATGCCCTCGTCGCCGGCCATGCCCCGGGTCATGCCGGTGTCGACCATGCCCGGATGGACACTGTTGACCCGGATGTTCTTCGGGCCCAGCTCCAGCGCGGCCGCCTTGGTCATCCCGCGGATCGCGAACTTGGTGCCGGTGTAGGCGACGAGGGACGGCATACCACCGAGACCCTCGACCGAGGAACAGTTCATGATCGAGCCGCCGCCGGCCTCGGTCATCACCGGCGCCACCGTCTTCATACCGAGGAAGCAGCCGTGGACGTTGATCGAGAACAACCGCTGGAAGTCGGCCAGCTCCATCGTCGCCAGCTCGGCGAACTGGAGCACCCCAGCGTTGTTCACCAACGCGGTCACCGGGCCGAAGGTCGAGCCGGTCTCAGTGACGACCGAGCGCCAGCTCTGCTCGTCCGACACGTCGTGATGGACGAAGATCGCCTCGGGACCGAGCTCGTCGGCCAGCGCCTTGCCGGGCTCGTCGGCGATGTCCGCGATGGTCACCTTGGCGCCCTCGGCGACGAAGGCGCGCGAGATCGCTGCGCCCTGTCCTTGGGCGCCACCGGTGACGATCGCGACCTTTCCACTGAGTCGACCCATGGTCAGACCTCCATCTTCATGATGCTGTCGGCGGCGAAGCAGACCGTGGGGTCACGGTCTGCGAAGTAGCCGCCCAGCTGTGCGTCCAGATCCTTGAGGTCCCAGGCCGAGCCGGTGGCGTCGAAGCGCTGGGCGACCTCCGGCGCGGCCACCACCGCCACCATCCCGCCATAGACCACGAAGACCTGGCCGGTGATGCGCTCAGCGGCCGGAGAGGCGAGGTAGGCCACCAGGGGCGCGACGTGCTCCGGGGACAGCGGATCGATCTCCTGACCCGAGTCGTCCTCGCCGAAGACTCCGGCGGTCATCGCGGTGCGGGCACGAGGACAGATCGCGTTCGCGGTGACTCCGACCCGGGACAGGCCTCTCGCCTCGGACAGGGTGAGAGCAGTGATCCCTGCCTTGGCAGCGGCGTAGTTCGCCTGGCCGGGTGACCCCGACAGGAATGCCTCCGAGGAGGTGTTGACGATGCGCCCGTAGACCGGCGCGCCGGCCTGCTTCGACTGCTCCCGCCAGTACGACGCGGCATTGCGGCCGAGCAGGAAGTGGCCGCGCAGATGGATCGCGATGACCGTGTCCCACTCCTCGTCGGACATGTTGAACAGCATCCGGTCGCGGGTCACCCCTGCGTTGTTGACCACGATGTCCAGCCGCCCCAGGTCACCGGCCGTGGCCGCCATGATCGCGTCCGCGGTGCTGCGCTCGACGACATCGCCGGGCACCAGGCTCGCGCTGCCACCTGCGGCACGGATGGCGTCGGCAGCCTCGTCGGCTCCGCCGGGCAGGTCGTTCAGGACCACGTGGGCTCCGGCTGCAGCCAGCGCGCTCGCCTCGGCTCTGCCGAGTCCCGCGCCGGCGCCCGTGACCACGGCCACCCGGCCGTCCAACGACAGCGGGCCGGGGTCATGCGTGGCGCGATGACCAGCACCGGATTCGGACATGCCTCAGTCCTCGACGATGCTCAGCGCGGCCTTCGGACAGGCTGCGACCGCCTGCTCGACGCGGGTCCGGTTCTCGTCGGTCACCCGGTCGTCGAGGATCTGCAGGTTGTCGTCGTCATCGATCTCGAACACGTCCGGCGCCAGGGCCTCACACATCGCGTTGGCCTCGCACAGGTCGTAGTCGGGCTTGACCTTCATCGGTTTGCTCCTCCGGGTAGTTCACTCATCTTGCTGTGGTCCCAGCTGGCGACCTTGTCGGGTGTGATCACCACGCCCACACGCTTGGTCACCTGCTGCTCGACGATGTCGCGACCCAGGTCGCCGAGATCGGCTCCCCCGGCCATCGCGCGGACGACGGCCGAGCCGATCCGACGGATCTCCTCGGTCTCGCGCACGATCTGTGCGGTGCCCTGGATCGACACCCCCGCGAGCTCCTCGTAGGCGTCGCCCCTCTCCACCAACGCAGAGACCCGGGGATCACGTTCGAGGTTCTTGATCTTCTGCGAGGTCGCATAGGTCCAGAAGCTGATCTTGTCCTCGAGCAGCACGTAGAACAGCGTGGTCAGGTGCGGGCTGCCGTCCTTGCCGAGGCTCGCCACCTGGACCTTGAGGTTGGCGCCGAGGAACTCTCGGGTCTCGTCCTCGGTCATCGCGACCGTTCTCCTGCCGGTTGCCATCTCAGCCCTCCGAGGAGTGTCCGGGGAACAGGTGCGCCTCGGGGTCGATCGTCACCGCGGCGTTGTTGACCGCGGTCGCTGCCTCCCCGAAACCGACGGCGATCAGCCGCACCTTGCCCGGGTAGTCGGTGATGTCACCGGCGGCGAACACCCTCGGCAGGTTCGTCGCGGTCGCGGAGTCCACCACGATGTGCCGCTTGTCGGTCTCCAGCCCCCACTGCTGGATCGGACCGAGGTCGGCGACGAACCCGAGCGCCGCCACGACGGCCTGCGCCGGCAGGGTCTGGACCTCCTTGGTCTTGGCGTGCTCGACCTCGACCGCGCTCAAGGCACCGTCCTCACCGGGCACCAGTCGACTGACCTGGGAGGTGGTGATGATGCGGGTGGACCCCGCCTCCACCCTCGCCACGGTGGCCTGGTGCGCGCGGAAGGCCTCGCGGCGGTGCACCAGGGTCACGGAGGCAGCGATCGACTCCAGCGCCAGCGCCCAGTCGAAGGCGCTGTCGCCACCGCCCACGATCACGACGTCCTTGCCGGCGTACGGCTCGAACGACGGCACGAAGAACGCGACCTCGTCACCGGTCCAGTCCGCTGCGGCGGGCAGCGGCCGGGGCGCGAACTTCCCGATGCCGGCGGTGATGATGACCGCCTTGGCGCACACCCGGGTGTCGTCGTCGAGACCGACGATCACCGGCCCACCTGCCGAGCTCTCCAGGTGCAGCGCGCTGCGCCCCAGGAGATACGTCGGGTCGGCGGTGGCCGCCTGGGCGACCAGCCCGTTCACCAGGTCCTTGCCCTTGACGACCGGGAACCCGGCGACGTCCAGGATGTCCTTCTCGGGGTACATCGCCGTGACCTGGCCACCCAGCTCGGGCAGGGAGTCCACCACCGTCACGCCCAGGCCGCGGAAGCCTGCGTAGTAGGCGGCGTAGAGGCCGACCGGGCCGGCACCCACGATCAGCAGGTCGGTCTCGTGAGTGGTCATCTCGACACTCACCTCCCGACCGTGGCCATCAGAAACTGAAACGTGTTCTACCTCTTCCACCTTAGTCGACCGTCGGGGTGGCGGCTACGTCGAGGGGAACGAGAAGTCGTCGACCAGCCACTCGTCACCGCTGCGCACCAGGTCCACCGTCACCCGATTCTGCATCACGGTGGGGGTGGCGTCCCCGGTGTCCCGGCCCGACAGCGTGTTGACGAAGACCAAGGTGCGGACCCGGTCCTCGTCGGCACTGACCAGTCCCACGGCCAGCACCTCCGCCTGCTGGTTGCGCTGCTGCTTGAGCGCCCGCTTGCGGATCTCGGCGATGGTCGGGGCGTAGTCGTCCCGGAACGACGGTGTCAGCAGCTTCTGCGCCGCCTCGACGTCCTCGTCGAAGCTCTCGTGCCGGTAGCTCAGCAAGGTCTCGACCTTGTCAGCCGCCGCCGCGCGCGCCACCCGCCCCGCTTCATCGTCCTGCATGATGCCCCGTTGCACCCACCACTGCTGGGCGGCGACCCCGAGGAGCGCCACCGTGACCAGACCGACCAGCGCGAGCAGCGCCCGTGACACCGGGCGGGTGCCGGACTGCTCCTCGCGGTCGACCGGAGGGTCCACAGGTGTCGCACCCGGTGTCTTCCCCAGGTCGACCGGGCTCGCGTCCGAGGACTCGTCGCGCTCCCTGCGGCGGCGCCTGCGCCACGACCGGCGCGGCGGCGCCTCGGCCTCGTCTCTCGGTTGCTCGACCGCTGGGGGCGCGGCGTCGCGCCGAGCCGGGGGGGACTCGGGGTCCAGGGTCAGGTCGGACTGGCAGTAGCGACACTTGATCGCTGCTGCCTTGATGGTCTCGGCGCAGTAGGGGCAGGCCTTGGTCGCCCCGTCGGCGCCCGGCTGGTCAGGACTGCTCATCGATGAACTCCAGTCCGCTGACCAGCCACCGGCCGGAATCCCGCTCGAGCTGCACCTGGAGCCGGTACTGGCGCGGCTGCGGTGACTTGGTGTTCGTGTTCGACACCCGGGCGTCCATGGCCACGATGACGCGTGCCTGGTCCTCGCGTCGCTCGAGCAGGGCTGCACCGCCCGGCGGGATCGCCGGCACCTGGAGGGACTCGTTGTCCTTCAGAGTCTGTCTCAAGAACGGCTCGGCGTTCTCGAACTGGCTCAGGAACGGACCGGTGGCCCCCTCCTTGACAGTCTCGATGTAGTCGTCGACCTCGCGGTAGTCGACCGACGCCCACGCCATCGTCAGCGCCGTAGCAGCATCGACCGCCGCTCGATCCTCGGCGCGCGCGTCCTGCGCACGGTCGAGCTCGGTCATCTGCCACGCCAGGAGACCGGCGGCGAGCAGCAGCGGCAGCACCAGCAGCGCCGCCAGGGTCAGGCGTTCGCGCAGGGTGCGTGGCCGGTGACCCGAGGTGGTCACTTCTCCATCGGGCCGAGCAGCATCCACTTCCACGCATCACTCCCATAGACGTCACTGACCGCGGCCGAGCCCTTGTCGATCCGGTAGACCGAGCCGTCCTCAGTCTGCACCGCCCCGGTCTGCGCGTCGTAGGGGGCCACCCGGGAGCGCGGGCTGTTGGGGCCGGGAGCGTAGTTCCTCCCTCGCATCGTGTAGGGCGGGCCCTCGGCGCAGTGGGCCTTCAGGTAGGGCTTGACGTCGTTGGTCTGGTCCCCGCGGCGCCACTGGCTGGCGGGGAGGTAACCCTTGCGACACGGCGGCGGATCGTTGGTGTAGTCGAGGTGCACGTGGCCATAGCCGTCCTTCGTGGTGCCGCTGAAGCCGCTGGCGATCACGACGGGGTAGGTCACCAGCAGCTGTTCGACCGATGGGATCCGGATCGCCGTGACCTGGTTGACGGTCACGATGTTGCCGAGCAGCACCGGCAGCGTCGGCTCCATGCCCTCCAGCAGCGCCTGCACCTCCCGCATCGTGGACGGCGTGCCCTGGATCACCGTGCGCAGGTCACCGTCGCTGCGACGAAGTGCTGTGGTGAACTGCGCCAGCCCGTCGCTGAAGTCGCGGATGTTGTCGGCGTTGTTCTCCTGGGTCCGCAGCACCGTGCGGCCCTGCTTGAGCAGGTTGAACGTCTGCTGCTTGTTGCGCGAGGCCTCGTCGATGAAGGTCGTCCCGCCGTCGAGCAGGTCCTGCAGCGGGCGTCCCGTCTCGTAGAACATCTTGCCGAGCTCATCGATCACCGTGGAGAGGTCCGAGCGGTCCACCGACCCGATGAACTCGTCCATGCTGAGCAGCAGGTCGCCCTCGGCGACCGGCAGGGAGTCCTTGTCGCCTCGCACCGTGTCGCCCTCCTTCAGGAAGGGCCCCTGGTCGCTCGGGGGCTCGAAGTCGAGGTACTGCTCCCCCACGGCTGACCCGTTGTGGACGAAGACCGCGGAGTCGACCGGCACCCGGGCGTCGTCCTCGAGCGACATGAACACCTCGACACCCTCCCCCTCGGGCTCGAGCTTCTCGACCTTGCCGATCTCGAGCCCCCGGTAGGTCACCTGGCTGCCCTCGTAGAGCCCACCGGTGGCGGGCAGGACAGCGCTGACGTCGTAGCCGCGACCCAGCGCCCGGTCGACCAGACCGAGGTAGTTGGCGCTGGCGTAGACCACGCCGAGGGCACTGAGCACCACGAAGGCGATCAACCTGTTCCTGACCGAGGCGCGCATCAGCGACCATCTCCCAGCAGCTGCCCCAGGGACCGCGCGGATCCGGTCTCGCGCACCGCCATCGAAGAGGTCGGCGCTCGGCCCAGGCCCGGAAGATCCAGGTCGCCGACGCCGCCCCCACCGCCACCACCGCCGCCGCCGCCGCCGGGCAGCTTCGGCACGTCGGGGTCGGGCAGGTCCGGCAGGTCCGGCAGGTCGGGCAGGTCCGGCAGGTCCGGGCCGCCGGGAGAGTCACCGCCCGGGTTCTTGAAGAAGTTGGCCAGGTCCATGCTGAAGACGATCTCGGTGTTGGCGTAGTCACCGTGCACGATGTCGTTGGACTCGATCGGGAACGGGAAGCTGATCGCCAGCCCCAGTGCGTCGGGGATCCGGTCGTCGGCGTCAGCGACCTCTCGCAGGATCGGCGCGAGGTGCCGCAGGTCGGCCAGGAGGCTCTTCTTGCTCGCGCGGATGACCCGCGTCCCCACGGCCCCCAGCTTGTCCAGGGACTTCAACATGCTCATCAGCGCCTTGCGCTGGTCGGCCAGGATCGTGACCGCCGACGGAAACGTGTCGAGCGCGTCGGTGACCACCTCGCGCTGCTTGTTCAGCGTGACCGAGAGCTGGTTCATCGCCTCCATCGCAGCGATGATGTGCTCCTTCTGCTCGTCCAGGCCACCCACGAGGGTCTCCAGCTCCTCCAGCACGTGGCGGGCACGGTCCTGCCGACCGGAGAAGATCTTGTTGATCTCGGTGATGATCGTGTCGAGCTGGCCGACACCTCCGCCGTTCAGGATCAGGGCCAGGGCACCCAGCACGTCCTCGAGCTCCGGGTTGCGACCAGTGCGTTCCATCCCGATCTCGGCGCCGTCCTCGAGCGTGCCCCGGGGGTCGGACGCAGGCGCCTCCAGGGCGACGTACTTCTCCCCCAGCAGGCTCGTCTGGCGGATGTCGGCGATCGCGTTGGCCGGGAGGTCGACGTCGTCCTGGATCAGCAGCGTGGCCTCAGCGCGCCACCCGACCCGACGGATCTCGGTGATCTCGCCGACGCTGACGTCGTTGACCTTCACCGGAGACCTGGGGACCAGGTCGAGCACACTGTCGAACTCGGCTGTCAGCTCGATGGCGTGATCCTCGTCGACCGGGCTTCCGGGCAGGGGCAGGTCGTAGGCTTCGCAACCGCTCAGGGTCAGGGCCCCCGCCAGTGCCAGCACCACGGGGCCCCGCGCGAGCCTGGTCAGGGATCTCATGCCCGCCCCCCGAGCAGCTCGGACAGCTGGCGCGCGGAGCGATCGGAGCCGTACTTCACCTGCTGGGTCTGCGGCTCCTCCGGCACGCTGCGGCTGCTCGACGGCTGGGTCACCACGGGTTCGAGCAGCGCCGAGAAGAGCTTGCAGGCCTGGTCGGCCGAAGGGATCTGCCCGGTCTTGACCAAGGTGCACAGCTGCCCGTCGAGGTCGTTGATGTTGCCGTTGAAGGTCAGCCGCGACCCGATCGTGTCCGTCTTCGGATCGAACGCCACGTGCAAGTTGCCCAGGGCGCTCGGCGCGATGTCGAGGATGGTCTCCAGGGTCTGCTTCTGGTCCCCCAGCACCTTGAGGATCGTCGCGAGGTCGGCGACGTTCTTGTTCAGCAGCTCTCGGTTGTCGCGCACGAAGCTCTCGACCTTGCCGAGCACGGCCGCCAGGTTGCCCAGCGCCGAGCGGAGCTCCTGCTTCTCACCCGCCAGCTGCTGGGAGACCGCACCGAAGTCGTCGAGGAACCGACCCACGGCGGCATCGTTGGCAGCCAGGGCACCGGTGAACTCGTCCAGCGCGCGCACGGTGCCGAAGAGCTCACCGCTGTTGTCGCCGAAGGTCTTGGCGGCCTTCGACAGGGCCACGATCGTGCGGTGGGCCTTGCGGCCGCGGCCGTCGAGGAACTTCGCACCCGAGTCCAGGACGTTGTTCAGCGTGCCGTCCTTGTTGACCCCGTTGGGCCCGAGGGCGGTGGTGAGGTCGGACAGGCTCTTGTAGATCCGGTCCAGCTCGATCGGTGTGCCGGTGTCCTCCACCTCGATCACGGCCCCGTCCTCGAGCTTGGCTCCATCGGTGTAGGCGGGGGTGAGCTGTACGAATCGGTCGGCAGTCAGGGTCGGGGTCACGATCACCGCGGAGGCGTCGGCCGGGACGTCGTACTGCGCGTCGTAGGACATGTCGACACGGATCGTCTCGCCCTCCGGGACCACGGCGGTCACCTCACCCACGGGGACACCCAGGATCCGCACCTCACTGCCCTCGAAGAGGGAGACGGCGCGGCTGAAGTGAGCGGTGACCGTGCGGCTCTCGCCGCCGCCGGTCAGGGTGACCACGGTCGCCACGGCCAGGACCGCAACGACGAGTCCGATGACCGCCGCTCGGGGCAGAGCGGTCACCCGGTCGAGGAGAGCCTTGAGCGTCGTCATCGCTTCTCCGGGGTGAACTCGCCACTGCCCAGCGCACCGAGGTTGACCGCGTAGGCATCGAACCAGGGACCAGTGCCGATGATGTTCGAGAGGATGCTGGTGTAGGGCCCGAGGTTCTTGATGACCGCTCGCAGCTGCCCCTCGCGCTTCACCAGGGTCTGGGTGACCGTCTGCAGGTCACGCAGCATCGGCCCGATCTGCTTCTGGTTGTCGTCGACCATGCCACCGAGCGCGCGGGAGAGCCGAGCCGTGCCGACCAGCAGGTCGTGGATCGCCTCGCGGCGCTTGCGCAGCTCGCGGAGGATCTTGTCGCCGTCCTTGAGCAGGGCCACGATGTCGCCCTTGCGCTCCGCGAGCAGCTCGGTGACCGACCTCGCCCTCGTGAGCAGCGCCTCGAGCTCCTGGTCGCGCGAGGCGATGGTCTGCGAGAGGCGTGAGAGACCCTCGAAGGTGGCGTCGGCCTCGTCGCTGGTGCGGTTCATGGTGTCGCCGACCACGTTCAGCGCCTTCTGGAGCCGGGGGATCTTGATTCCCTCGGTGGTGTCGGAGAGGCGGGTGAAGACCTTGACGATGTCGTAGCTGGCGTCGGTGCGCTCCAGCGGGATGTTGTCGTCCTCCTCCATCGGCTCCTTGCCGACGGGCCGCAGGTTGAGGAACTTCTCGCCGAGCAGGTTGAGGACCTCCACCGACGCCGTGCTCTGGTCGCCGAACTCACGGCCTCCGTCGACGGTGAAGTGCGCGATGACCTTGTCGCCGGCGAGCTCGAGCTCGCTGACCCGGCCCACGCGGACGCCTGCGATCTGGACCATGTTGCCGGGACGCAGACCGCTGGCGTCACTGAACTCGGCGGTGTACGGCGTGCCACGAAGGCCCGGCAACTTCTGGAGGTTGAGCGCGCCTGCCAGCGCCACGAGCGCCAGGACGACGGCAATCGTGCCGATCCGCGTGAACTCGCGGGGGCTGCGGTCGCGGCTCATCAGTCGCACCGCTCGGCGTCGGAGGAGAAGCTGAAGCTGCGCAGCTGCTCACGGAGCCCGTTGATGTTGGGGATGTTGAGCTCCTGGGGCAGGCGGATGTCCACCTGCGCGGCACAGATGTAGTAGTTGTACCAGCTGGCGTAGGTGCCGGTGCGGGTCTGGTCCTCGAGCATCTCGGGCAGGTCACGCAGCACGCGGGCGATGACCGCTCGGGTCTCCTTGCGGGACAACACCTTCGACAGCCGACGGAGCTGTGCGACGTCCTCCTTCACCAACGGGCGGGCATCGACCAACAGGTCGCCCAGCACCCGGGTCATCGACCCCAGGTTGACCACCGAGCGACCGATCTGGACCCGGTCCTTCGCCAGACCACCGACCCATCGGCGTAGCTCCTTGATCAGGTCGGTCAGCTGCTGCTGCCGGCTGTCGACCGTGCCCAGGGTCTGCTCAAGATTGACGATGACGTCACCCACGAGCTGGTCACGGTCGGCGATCGCCGACGTGAGGGACGCCGTGTGGCGCATCAGACTCTCGATCGTCCCGCCCTCTCCTTGGAGCACCTTCACCAGGTTCAACGAGAGCTCGTTGACCTGGGCGGGCTCGAGGGCGTTGAACAGCGGCGCGAAGCCGTTGAACAAGGCCGTCAGGTTGAGGGCGGGAGAGGTGCGGTCGGTCTCGATGGTGGCGCCGTCCTTCAGCGGGCTCCCGCCCCGCTTGCCCTCGGTCACCGAGACGTAGCGGTCACCGACCAGGTTCAGGTAGCGGACCTCGACGCGGGACTCGGTGGTGAGGGGGAGGTCCTCGGCGACGGTGAACTTCACCTGAGCGTCGCTGGTGTCTCGGATCTCCACCGACTCGACGCTGCCGAGCACCACCCCCGCGACTCGGACGTCGTCGCCGGACTGGAGCATGCTCGCGTTGTCGAAGATCGCGGTGTACTCGTTCGTGGGCCCTGAGCCGATCTTGCCCATGATCGCGACCAGCCCTCCGGTCATGATGAGCGAGACCACGGTGAACACTGCGAGCTTGCCGGTCGCGACGGTGGTGGTGTGACTCCAGGTCATGCCACCCCACCCCGCTGCCGCACGAAGGGGCTGTACATCAGGGTCGAGAGCTCGGGGATCTCGCTGCTGGCACGACCTGAGCGCATGCTCAGCACGGCGGCAGTCGCGCTGCGCTGCGACGCCGTGCCACCGGTGGAGGCACCCGTGTTGCCCAGGGCCCCGGTCAGGTCACCGGGCAGCTGTGGAACACCACCGCCCCCACCCCCGCTGCTCGGCGGCGAGTAGGAGTTGCCGCGGCCCGCCGCGGTGTCCATGTTCGTGCCGTTGCGCAGGTCGATGCCGGGCCAGTTGCGGGGGTAGTTGTTGGGCATGCCGTAGCAACGTGGCCCACGCTCGTCCTTGTACGCCGGCAGGTCGCGCCGGTCGTAGGCGCGGTGCTGGGGATTGGGGAACTCGACGAACTGCTTGACCAGCCCACCCTCGAAGGTCTTGAGCAGGATCGGCTTGTAGGCCGCGATGCCTCGCAGCAGGCAGTTGTACTCAGGTGAGTACTTGTCCAGCACCCGCAGCACAGGCTCGGAGAGCTTGACCGCCTTGACCGCGTTGACCTCGTTCTTCCGCAGGATCCGGGTGCCGGTGTCCGCGACCTCGGTCAACGACTCGAAGAGCGCCGGCACCTCCGTCTTCTGGTCGATGATCGTCCGCGAGGTGACGGTGAGGTTGCCCAGGACGGTCAGCAGGTCCGGGGCGCTGACGTTGTAGGTCTGAGCCACCGAGGCCAGCAGCCGAAGGTCCTGCTTCAGCGTGGGCAGGTAGACGTTGAGGTCGGTGACGTAGTCGTCGAGCTTGACCAGCGTGTCCCCCACCTGCTCCCCGCGTCCGTTGAGGGCAGTGGCCAGCGCCGACAGGGTTGCGCTGAGGTCGACCGGCCTCACGGTCCGGAGCAAGGGATAGAGCCGTGACAGGACCCGGCCCAGCTCGACGGTGGTGGTGACGCGGTTCTCCGGGATCACCAACCCGTCGGGGATGCCGATCTCGCCCTTGCCCGCGGCGGCATCCAGAGAGACGAACTTCCGGCCGAACAGCGTGGTCGGCAAGATGCTGGCGTCGACGTCCTTGGGGATCTGCGCGGCGGAGCCCGGCTCCAGCCCCAAGGTGATGATCGCCTGGTCACCCTCCTGCTGGATGTCGCGGATCTGTCCGACCAGCACGCCGTTGTATCGCACGTCGCCGTACACGGCCATCTGCAGACCGGCGCGGTCGGCCTTGAGCGTCACCGTGGTGACGTCCTGGAAGACCTTCTTGTAGATCGCGGTCGACAGCGAGAGCAGAAGTCCCACCAGCACCAGGTAGGCGATGCCCGCCACAAGGAGCTTGCGATGCTCGGCGGGGTCGTTCTCCCGCAAGGTCATGACCAGCACGGCGCCCCCTAACCTGTGATCCGGACGGTGGTCGTGGAGCCCCAGATGGCAAAGGTCAAGAAGAAGTCCGCGACGACCACGGTGACGATGGAGGACCGGATGGCCTTGCCGACGGCCACCCCCACACCCGCGGGCCCCCCACCGGCGCTGAAGCCGTAGTAGCAGTGGATCAGGATCACCAGCACGGCGAGCACGATCAGCTTGCCGAAGCTGTAGAAGACGTCCTCGACCGGGAGGAACACCTTGAAGTAGTGGTCGTAGGTGCCCGCCGACTGGTTGAAGACGTAGACCGTGATCAGCCGCGGAGACAGGTAGGAGGCGAACAGGGCAACGATGTAGAGCGGGATGACCGCCAGGAACGCCGCGATCATCCGGGTGGTCACCAGGAACGGGATGGAGGGGACGCCCATGACCTCCAGGGCGTCGATCTCCTCGCTGATCCGCATCGAGCCGAGGCGCGCGGTGTAACCACACCCGACGGTCGCGGCCAGGGCGATCGCCGCCACCAACGGAGCCACCTCACGGGTGTTGAAGTAGGCGGAGATGAAGGCGGTGAACTTCGAGACGCCGATCTGGCTCAGCGACGCATAACCCTGCAGGCCCACCTCGGTGCCGGCGAAGAACGACAGGAATGCGATCACTCCGACCGTCCCGGCGATCAACGTCAACCCGCCGGCGCCGAAGGCGACCTCGGCCAGGATCGTCCAGATCTGGGCGCGGTAGCGCCGGATCGCCCGCGGGGTCCAGGAGATCGCCTTGGCGTAGAAGAGCAGCTGGTCGCCGTACTCCTCCAGTCGAGCCCGTCGCGCACGTACCGAGGACGCCGCGAATTCTCCGATGCTGCTCAGTGCCACCACTACAGCCCCTGCTGCGGGATCACCTGGAAGTAGACCGCGGTGATCAGAGCGTTGACGAAGAAGAGCATCATGAAGGCCACGATCACCGACTCGTTGACGGCCTGGCCCACCCCGCTGGGACCGCCACCGGCGTTGAGCCCCTTGTAGGCGGAGATGATGGCCGCCAGCCACCCGAAGACCGCTGCCTTGGCGATCGCGATGAAGAGGTCGGTCAGCGTCGCCAGCGCGGTGAAGGAGGAGAGGAAGGAGCCGGCCGATCCGCCGGTCACGATCACGTTGAAGAAGTAGCCGCCGCCGATACCTGCCGCGATCACGATCCCGATGATCATGACCGACACGAACACCGTCGCAGCCACCCGCGGGACCACCAGGCGATAGAGCGGGTCGACACCGAGAACCTCCATGGCGTCGATCTCCTCGCGGATCTTGCGGGCCCCGAGGTCCGAGCAGATCGCCGAGCCCGCTGCGCCGGCGATGATCAGTGCAGCAGCGATGGGCGCCGCCTCACGCACGGTCGCCAGCACCGCGGTGGCGCCGGCGAAGGACTCCGCCCCCAGCTGTCCGGTCAGGTTGCCGACCTGGAGCGAGATCACCGCACCGAAGGGCACCGAGACCAGGATCGTGGGCACCAGCGTCACACTGGTGATGAACCAGGCCTGCTCGATGAACTCGGCCCACTGGAACGGCCGTCGACCGAAGCGCTTGGTGACCTCGTAGACCATGACCGCGATCTCACCGGGACCGCGCATGGCCGAGGCCATCGACAGTGCCACGACAGGCCCCCTTCGCGCGCGCCAGCAACCTGGCGATACTAGAACAAGTTCTCGTTTCGCACTACCCGTCACGACGCTGCACGTTCAGGCGAAGCCGCACCCCTCCGGCGTACCGCGCGGTCACTCTAACCCCGTGCTGAAACCTGCGGGAAACATCTCAAAACCCCGCAGAGATCTCGGCCCTGATCGGTCCCGGCACGCCGGGCCGATGCCACGCCTTCACAGGGCTCATTGCTGATGGCGGGCCCCGTGGCGTGGCCCGGTGTGCTCGTCCAGCTCCTCCGGGGTGTAGCGCGAGGCGCGCCACAGACTCAGCAACGTGGTGGCCACCAGGATCGTCAGGATCACCCCGAGGCTGACCTCGATCGAGATCTCCGGGGCCCAGGTGATCTGCTCACCACCGTTGATCCAGCCGACCTCGTTCTCGTGCATCGCGTGCAGCGCCAGCTTGACGCCGATGAACGTGAGCAGCACGGCCAGGCCGTAGGAGAGGTAGACCAGGCGTTCCAGCAGGGCACCGATCAGGAAGTACAGCTGGCGCAGACCCATCAGCGCGAACACGTTCGCGGTCAGCACCAGGTACGGCTCCTTGGTCAGGCCGAAGATCGCCGGGATCGAGTCCAGCGCGAAGAGCAGGTCGGTGGTGCCCAGCGCCACGATCACCGCGAACATCGGGGTGAACAGGAAGACTCCGCTGCGTCGCAGCCAGACCTTGCCGCCTCCCCACTCGCCTTCGTCGGTGTGGGGCAGCACGGTCCGTGCCCAGCGTGCGATCCGGTTCTCGGAGTACTCGTCCTCGTCCTCCGGCCCCTCGACGGCCAGCTTGAAGCCGGAGTAGATCAGGAACGCGCCGAAGAAGTAGAACACCCAGCTGAACTGTGCGATCGCGGCGGCTCCCACCGCGATGAAGACCGCCCGGAACAGCAGGGCGAGCACGATCCCGATCAACAGCGCCTTCTGCTGGAACTCTCTGGGAACGGCGAAGCGACTCATGATGATGATGAAGATGAACAGGTTGTCGACCGAGAGGGAGTACTCGGTCAGCCAGCCGGCGTAGAACTCCTTGGCGAACCCTCCTCCGGCGAACGCCCACACGCCCAGCCCGAAGAGCAGAGCAGCGCCGATGTAGGTGGTGAGCGCGACGCTCAGCTCACGACGCGAGGGCTCGTGAGGCCGGCGTCCGACGATCAGGATGTCGACGACGAAGACCGCCGCCGTCGCACCGATGGTGAGCCACCACACCCAGAGCGGGACGTTCATGAACACCTTTCGACAGGGACCGGCACAGTCTCCCAGAGGGTGAGACAGCGACCGTGCCGCGGGCCGAGCGCCGCAGGCTCAGCTGACGCCGGCCTCCATCATCTGGCGCAGCTCCTTCTTCAGGTCCGAGATCTCGTCGCGCAACCTCGCGGCGAGCTCGAAGTGGAGCTCTGCGGCAGCCGCCTTCATCTGGTCGGTCAGCTCCTGCACCAGCGCTGCCAGCTCGGTGGACGGCATCGCCGAGGGGTCCCGGGGCGCATCCTGCCCCAGCGCCGGCACCGGAGCCCTGCCTCGCCCCTTGCCCTGCTGTTGCCAGGTGGCGATCAGCTCCTGGGTGTTCTCGTCCTCGCGCGCGAGCATCTCGGTGATGTCCGCGATCTTCTTGCGTAGCGGCTGCGGGTCGATCCCACGCTCCTCGTTGTAGGCGATCTGCTTGGCCCGCCGCCGGTTGGTCTCCTCGATCGCGAGCTCCATCGAGGCGGTGATCGAGTCGGCGTACATGATCACCTGCCCCGAGACGTTCCGGGCGGCACGCCCGATCGTCTGGATCAAGGACTTGTCGGAGCGCAGGAAGCCCTCCTTGTCCGCGTCGAGGATCGCCACCAAGGACACCTCGGGAAGGTCGAGCCCCTCACGCAGCAGGTTGATGCCGACGAGGACGTCGTACTCTCCCAGGCGCAGCTCGCGGAGCAGCTCCACCCGACGCAGGGTGTCGACCTCGCTGTGGAGGTAGCGGGTCCGGATGCCCGCCTCGAGGAGGTAGTCGGTGAGGTCCTCGGACATCTTCTTGGTCAGCGTGGTCACCAGGACCCGCTCGTTGCGCTCGCCGCGGGTGCGGATCTCGTGGATGAGGTCATCGATCTGACCCCGGGTCGGCTTCACCAGCACCTGTGGGTCGACCAGACCCGTCGGCCGGATGATCTGCTCGACGACGTTGTCGAGTCCTCCGACCTTGTCCAGCTCGTACGGCCCGGGCGTCGCGGAGAGGTAGATGGTCTGCCCGATCCGCTCCAGGAACTCCTCCCACTTCAGCGGCCGGTTGTCCATGGCGCTCGGCAGCCGGAAGCCGTGGTCGACCAGGTTGCGCTTGCGTGACATGTCGCCCTCGTACATGCCCCCGATCTGCGGCACCGCGACGTGGGACTCGTCGACCACCAGCAGGAAGTCCTCGGGGAAGTAGTCGAGCAGGCAGTTGGGGGCGGACCCCGGCCCACGACCGTCGATGTGCATCGAGTAGTTCTCGATGCCCGCGCAGCTCCCGACCTGGCGCATCATCTCGATGTCGTAGGTGGTGCGCATCCGCAGCCGTTGCGCCTCGAGCAGCTTGCCCTGACGCTCCAGCGTGGCCAGTCGATCGGCCAGCTCGGCCTCGATGCCGCCGATGGCCCGCTCCATCCGCTCGGGGCCCGCGACGTAGTGGGTCGCCGGGAAGACGTAGAGCTCCTCGTCCTCGGTGAGCACCTCGCCGGTGACGGCGTGCAAGGTCATCAGCCGCTCGATCTCGTCACCGAACAGCTCGATGCGGACCGCGTGCTCCTCGTAGACCGGGAATATCTCCAGGGTGTCCCCCCTGACCCGGAAGGTCCCCCGGGTGAAGGCCTGGTCGTTGCGCGTGTACTGGATCGTCACCAGTCGTCGCAACAGCTCGTCCCGGTCGATCTCGTCACCGACCCGGAGCCGGACCATGCGGTCGACGTACTCCTGCGGGGTGCCCAAGCCGTAGATGCAGGACACCGTGGAGACCACCACGACGTCTCGCCGGGTGAGCAGGGAGTTGGTCGCTGAATGACGCAGCCGCTCGACCTCCTCGTTGATCGAGGAGTCCTTCTCGATGTAGGTGTCGGTCTGCGGGACGTAGGCCTCGGGTTGGTAGTAGTCGTAGTAGGAGACGAAGTACTCCACTGCGTTGTGGGGCATCAGCTGGCGCAGCTCGTTGGCGAACTGGGCAGCCAGGGTCTTGTTGGGCTGCAGCACCAGGGTCGGGCGCTGCAGCCGCTCGACCGACCACGCCACCGTCGCTGTCTTGCCGGTCCCGGTCGCGCCCAGCAGCACCACGTCGCTCTCCCCGGACTCGATCCGGCGCTCGATGTCGACGATGGCTGTGGGCTGGTCTCCGGAGGGCTGGTAGTCCGAGATGACCTCGAACGGCGCCACCCGTCGCTGGAGATCGGTGATCGGCCTCATGTCCGCGAGCCTAACCAGCCCCACCGACTGCCTCGACACGAGCGCAGCGGTTAGATTCGGCGTGTGCTCCCCCGCCTCGGCCTTCCCCGTGCCTCAGCCGCCGCTTCGCCCTGGGAGTCCGCGCGGTCGGTGATCCGGCGGACCCTGCTGAGCATCGTCGGGCTCCAGCTCGCGCTCGCGATCGTCCTGACCCTGGTCGACTCCTACCGGCGTCGGGGCAAGAAGCCCCAGCCCTTCGAGACCACCGACCCGACGGACGTTGCGATCGGCGAGGGTCAGGTCACCAGCTACACCTTCGGTCAGGACCTCTACGAGGACATGCTCGAGGCCATCGCCTCGGCAGAGCACCAGGTCCTTCTGGAGTCCTACATCTGGAAGGGTGACGAGGTCGGGGAGCGGTTCAAGCAGGCGCTCTACGACGCAGCGGCCCGTGGCGTCGAGGTGTGCGCGATCTACGACGGCTTCGCAAACCTCGTGGTCTCCCCGCGCTTCAAGCACTTCCGGCGGCCCGTCCGGGTGCTGCGCTACCCCGTGTACAGCGCGGGCGTGAGGTTCTTCGACCTGCGCCGCTACGGTCGCGACCACCGCAAGATCCTCGTGGTCGACGACAAGGTCGGCTTCGTCGGCGGCTACAACATCGGAAGCGCCTACGTCACGGACTGGCGCGACACCCATGTCCGGATCACGGGACCCGGCGTGTGGGACCTGAAACGGGCGTTCGCCGACTTCTGGAACCTGCACCGGCGCGAGCACCACGGTCCGCCGCTCCAGGTCGACGCGCCTCCGACCTGGGAGTCCCGCATCCGCGTCCATCGCAACATCCCCCGGCTCTGGATGTTCCCGATCAGGTCCATGTACCTCGAGGCGATCAACCGCGCGACGCGCAACATCTACCTGACCCAGGCCTACTTCATCCCGGACACCGACTTCGTCAACGCTCTGACGGGCGCGGCTCGTCGCGGGGTCGACGTCAAGATCCTGGTTCCGGCCACCTCCAACCACGTGGTCGCCGACTGGTTGTCACGTGGTTACTACAGCGAGCTGTTGGACGCAGGTGTCGAGATCTGGCGGTTCCAGGGCGCCATGGTGCATGCCAAGACAGCCACCGTCGACGGAGCGTGGTCGACGGTCGGGACAGCCAACGTCGACCGGCTGTCCATGACCGGCAACTACGAGATCAACGTCGAGTTCATCGACGGCGACATGGCCTCGGAGATGGAGCGCATCTTCGTCACCGACCTGCGCAACTGTGAGCAGCTCACCCGAGAGGTCTGGGGGGCCCGCGGGGCACACCGCAAGTTCACCGAGGGGTTCTTGGCCCCGCTCCGCCCACTCCTGTGACCTGAGCGGTCGGAGGCGCGTGCTCAGCGCAGATCGAAGTCGTCGACGAGCCAGCGACCGTCCTGGTCCACCATCTCCATGACCACGCGGCTGCTCTCCCCGGTCCGTTGCTGATCGACACCCCGCTCGATCACCTGGTCGACGAAAAGGATCACGCGCACGTGCTCCTCGTCCTCGGCGGTGCCTGCGGCGTCGGTCACCGTGCCCTCGGCGTTCGCCCTGGTCTTCTTGATCAGCCCCCGCAGCGGGCGGGTGGAGGCCGCGAAGGTCTCCTCGAAGGAGTCGGTCCCGTCCTCCTCGACCCAGGAGAAGTCCTGGTCCAGCGTCCGGTGGTCATAGGTGGTCATCGCCACGGCGATGTCCGACGCGACCTGCGTTGCCTCACGCTCCGCGACGGCGAGGGCTTCTGTCTCCTCCAAGCGCCTTGTGTGGCGCCACAGCAGCGCCAGCGCGACGACCAGTCCCACGATCAGCGACAGCACCACGAGCGTGACTGCTCGGGAGCGGGTCGCAGGCCGGCGGTTGGTGTCGTCCACGCTCATCGCACCGGCCCGGGCGCCCACTGCGCGCCGCGCTGTGAGAGCGGTTGGGAGCGAGAGCACTTCCCCTTGTCCGGCAGCGGCCGTCGGGTGGTGTTGCGAGGACTGCGTTGCTTCGTGGGGTAGTTGCACGTCTTCGTGCGCTGCGCGATGACGTCCAGCTGACCGGAGCCGTTGCGCATCGCGCCGGCCAAGGCACTGAAGCCGCGCGGGAACTGCACCAACAGCTCCCGGAGGTGAGGCTCGCGAGCGGCGAGGACGTCGACCAGGGTGACGGTCGGGTCCAGCAGCTTGGGCAGCTGCTCGGCTGCATCGCGCACCAGCAGCCGGAACTGCTCGATCTGACCAGGAGCCCGGTCCAGCAGTCGGAACAACGTCGGGTCGAACCTGCGCAGCCATGCCGCGAACACCTTGCTGTTGCGGGCGATGGCGATCAGCTCGGAGGTGTTGTCGGCCCCGATCCGCAGGAGCGTGTTCCCGTTGCGCAACAGACGCCTGGCCACGGGCCAGTTCCGGTCCAGGGTCCGCAGCAGGCGGGATCCGTCGCGCACGAGGGTGCGCATGTCCTGCTCGACGCCGCCGATGCCGGTGCTGACCTCGTTGAGCACCGTGCTCACCTGGTCGGGGTCGATCTGCTCGATGAGCTCGTTGAGCGTGATCGACAGCTTCCCGAGGGTCAGCGGAAGGTCGACGCTGGAGGCCTTGACGGTGTCACCGTCGGAGAAGTAGGGCTCACCGGCACTGCGCGGCTGGAAGTCGATGTACTGCTCGCCGACGGGCGACAGGCTGCGCACCTTGACCCGGCTGTCCTTCGGGATCTGCGTCCCTCCGGTCAGCTCGACAGTGGCGGTGATCCCGTCGTCGCTCAGGTCGATGGACCTGACCTTGCCCACGCGGACCCCCCGGAACGTGGCCAGGGACCCCTCGAACAACCCCCCGGTGCGGGTCAGCTCCACCTGCAGCGTGGGTGCCTCCTCGAGCAGTGGCGTCTTGAGCACTTCGGCGAAGATGTAGAAGACGCACAGCACCAGCGCGAGCGCGATGCCGGTGCCGCTCAGGATGAACTTGCGCATCAGCCCCCACCCCTCACCAGAGCGTTCAGCCCGAGTCCGGGCAGGCCGCCATCCCTGCCGCCACCACCGTCGCCCCCACCGGGCAGCCCACCGCCACCGGGCAGCCCGCCGGTCCCCGGTAGGTCGGGCACGTCGGGCAGACCGCCCCCGCCGCCATCACCCCCGGCGCCGCCGCCAGCGTCCCCGCCACCCGGCGGGGCGAACTGGGTCTCATCCATCAAGAACCTGGCGTCGAAGGGGACCCAGTCGCCCTCGACGGTCTCGGCGAGGAACTTCGAGGCCCGGATCAGCGCCTTCAGACCCGGGACGAACTGCGGCTCCAGCTCGATGATCTCGTCCATGATCGGGCCGACCTGGCGAAGGATCTGGACCAGGTCGCGCCGGGTGGCACCCACGACGCGTTGCGCCGTGACCGACATCTTGTCCACCGCGACGAGAAGCGCGACCAGCTCGTCGGTGTTGTCACGTAGCACCCGCGCCGCCGGGCGCACCTCGCGCAGCGCCCGGTTGATGGTCCCCTCCCGGGCATCGAGCACCTTCGCGGTCCGGTTCAGCGCACGCAGCACCCGGTCGATGTCGCCTGTGCTCTGGTTGGCCAGCTGGAGGAACCTGGTGGTCTTGGACAGCACCCGCCGCACCGTGGGCTCGCGCCCCCCGAGCGCGGTGTTGAGCTCCTGGGTGATGGTCTGCAGCTGCGCCAGACCCCCGCCGTTGATGAGCAGGGATGCCGAGGCGAGCGTGTCCTCCACGGTGGGGGCCGTGCTGGTGGCGTCGTCGTCCAGCCGATCACCGTCCGCGAGGACCTTCCCCTTGTCGGCAGGAGTGAGCTGCACGAAGAGCTCCCCGAGCGGGGTGTCGTACCGCAACCGAGCCGTCGTGCCCTGCCGCAGCTCGGTGTCGGCCTTGATGTCCATCGCCACCTGTGCCTTGAAGTCGCGGGCGGTCACGTCCTGCACCCGCCCCACCGGGACTCCGTTCAGCTTCACCTGGGCTCCTTGGGTGAGGTTGAGCGCCTCGGTGAACGTGGCTGTGATCCGATAGGTCTCCCCCGAGACGTTCTTGCCCGGGAGCGGCAGATCGGCGTAGTCCGGGCCGCACCCGGTGGTCACGCCGCACATCACCACCACGACCAGGGCGGCGAGCCCACGACGCACGACTGCGGCGAGGTCGCGCGGTCTTCGAGGACGAGTCAACGCGGCCCACCCCCTCCGGTGAGGCCCTCGAGCAGGGTTCCCAGGTCTGGAGGCACGGAGAGACTGTCACAGAAGCGGCCGATGTCGAGCTCGGCGCACAGTGTGCCGAGCAGGTCGTCGACGGCGGGTATCGCCTGGGTCAGCTGGGCTCGGACCCGGAGGTTGTTGTTGTTCGGGTTGCGGGTGCGCGCAACGTTGTCGGAGGCCAGCGGCAGCTCCTCGAGGATCTCGGCGAGATCGCGGCGGCCCTTCACCGCGTTGGCCAGGACGACCGCGGCGTCGTCCAGCGAGCTGTTGATCCTGCCCCGGTGCTGCTTCACGAACGCGTTGAGGTCGTCGACCGCTGCTGAGAGGGCCCGCAGGGCCGATCCGATGTTCTTGCGCTCGGAGGCCAGCAGCGCGCTGGCCACCGCGACCTGGGTGATGAAGCGGCGCACCGTCTGCTCGTTGCCGGCGAGCTTCGAGGTGAGTCGGTCCAACGACTTCATCGTGGCCACCGCGTTGTCGCTCTGCGAGGTGAACGTCCTGGTCGCGGTGGACAACGAACGGATCGTTCGGTTGATCTGGGCGCCACGCCCGTCGAGGTTCTTCGCGGTGATCGCCACCAGGTCCTTCAGCGAGTTCGTCGCCCGCGGGTTGTCGACCAGGCCGGTGGCCAGCTTGTCCAGGGAGGCGAGCACCTTGTCGAAGTCGACGGGCGTCACCGTCCGCTCGACGGGGATCGTCGCGCCGTCCTTCATCTGCGCACCCCCGTCGAAGACCGGGGTCAGCTCGATGTACCGGTCGGTGGCCACGCTGCGGGCCACCACCGCCGCGTTGGCGTCCGCAGGGATCTTCAGGTCGTCGTCGGTGATCTCGATCTCCACCACGACCTGCTCGGCCTCGGGCTCGATCGAGCTGACCTGGCCGACCTTCACCCCCAGCACGCCCACGTCGTTGCCGACGAACAGTCCCGCCGAGTCGGCCAGGTGCACGGTCAGCGACCGGTCGCCGCCTCCGACCAGGCCGCACCCGCCGAGCGACAGCACGAGCACCAACGACGCGAGGACGACCATGAGCTGCGAGCGGCGACCTCGGTGACCGGGGATCTCTACTGACATCCTTGCCCCCCCTCGGCGCAGTAGGTGCTGTCGTCCTCGCCGGGCACCAACAGCTCGATCCACGGGCCATTGCCGCTGGCGTTGGCCAGGTAGCGGGAACCGACCGCCAGGACGTGCATGGAGCTGCGGAGCTCCTTGTCCTTGGCGCGCAGGATCTCCAGGACCGTCTCCAGGTTGTCCAGCGCCGGGCCGAAGTCCTTGCGGGTGTCCTTGATCAGGCCCTGGACGGTTCGCGAGAGGCTTCGGACGTCTCGCAGGAGCTGCCGGATCTGTTCACGGCGGGCAGTGAGCTCGGAGACCACGAGATTGGTCTGACGCATCAGGGTGAGCAGGTCGTCGCTGGAGGCGGACAGCTGGTCGGCGACTCCGCGCGAGGACGTGAGGAGCGCCTTGAGCTGGCCCGAGCGCTCCGCCACCACACGAGACACCCGGTCGACGCCCCGGAGCGCGGGAAGGAACTCCGGCCCCGCGGCACGAAGCGTGTCGGCGACCTCACTGAGGGCCTGGCCCAGCAGCTTGGAGTCGAGCTTGTCGGCGGCCTCGGTCCCCTTGTCGATCACGTCCTGGAGGTTGAACGGGACACCGGTCTGCGCCAGCGGGATCCGGTCGTCCGGCAGCTCGCCGGGACCGATCGGGTCGACGTCGAGGTAGTGGGTGCCCAGCAGCGTGGCCACCTTGACCTCGGCACGAGTGTCTCGACCCAGCCGGATGTCGCTGTCGACGGTGAAGTCGACGATGACCTGCTTTGCGTCCAGCCGGATGCCGGTCACCTTCCCCGAGTCGACACCGGCCACCTCCACCGATTCCCCGACCCGCAACCCTGCGGTGTGCTCCAGCACCGCGGAGTAGCCGGAGGCACCGAGCTGCAGGGTGCTCAGCATGGTGACCAGAACTCCGAGCAGCACCGTCCCGGCCAGGGCCACGATCCCGATCCGGAAGGGGTCGCGCGAGCGGAAGGCACCGGCGAAGCCGGCCAGTCCCCGAGGAAGTCGCACTGATCTCATCCGCGACACACCTTGGTGTTGCCACGCCCGGAGCTGCCGGTCCCGAAGACCTCGACCCCGAACAGCGTCATGTCGAGGTTGCACAGGTAGGCGTTCAACGCGCTGACGTAGGAGACAGCGGTGGCCACGATGCTCACGACGCCACCGAAGGCATCGATGGAGGCCGCGAACCGCTTGCTCTGCCCGGCGTACATCCCCATCAGCCGGCGGACCTTGCTCAGATCATCGACCAGGGGGCGACGGGCCTCACGAAGCAGGCTGTTGGTGGTGCCCGCCAGCCGGCTGACCGAGTCCAGGGAGCGACCGAAGACCTTGCGGTTCTCGGCAAGCCCCCTCATCAGCGCACCCAGCTCCTGCAGGGTGTCCCGCAGCTCGCTCCCCTGTCCCTGCACATTGCGCAGGACCGGGACCAGGTTCGTGACGACCTGGTCGAAGATCTGCTCACGGTCCCCGAGGAAGTTGGTCAGTCGAGCGGTCTGACGCAGCAGCTGCTCGACGGTGCCGCCCTCCCCCTGCAGGACCTTGATGATCGTCTGGGACAGCTTGTTGACGTCCTCGGGCTCGAGGACGGCGAACAGCGGGCGGAAGCCGTTGAGCAGGGCGGTGAGGTCGAACCCGGGACTGGTGTGCTCCAGCGGCACGGTCGCTCCCTGCTCGAGCGGCTCCCCCTGCTTGCCGGACTGGACGACCGAGACGTAGCGCTGGCCCAGCAGGTTCTGGTAGCGGATCACCAGGTCGGTGGTGTTCAGCAGCGGCTGGCTCTCGCTGAGGTCGAACTCGACCTGGGCGTTGCGGCCCTTCACCTCGATGACCTGCACCCTCCCGACCTTCACCCCCGCGACCCGGACGTCGTCACCGGTGCGCAGCCCACTGACGTCGGCGAAGACCGCCCGGTAGGTCACGGTGTCCCCGTCGGTGCGGTTGGCCATCGTGTTGTACAGCATCGTCAGCAGCAGGATCGACAGGACGGCGAAGGTCATCAGCTTCAGCGCTGGGCCGCGGACGCTCATCGGCGCTCACCCGGGCCCGTCCGCAGTCCTCCACCGACCATCTCGCCCACGGCAGCGCGACCCGAGCCAGGACAGTTGTCCCCCCGGGCCCGTCCGTAGCGGGGACAGTCCGCAGCGGTGTAGGGGTCGCGCTTCGGCTGGATCAGCCTGCCCTTGACCCGCAGCTTCCCACCGGTCCCGAGCGTCGGGAACTTCTTGGCGACGGCGATCACCGACAGCAGGCCGCTGCTCAGGCCCGAGCGGCCGTCGTACACCGCGTCGGTCACGACGGCGCCCTGCCTGACCGCCTTGACCAAGGCGCGCTCGTTCTTGCTCAGCAGCTGATCGACGTCCTTGACGAGGGCCAGGCCTCCGGTCAGGAAACGGGTCAGCTCCGCCTTGCGCTCCACGAGGTGGCCGCCGACCACCAAGGCGTCGTCGGTCGCGTCCAAGAGGTCCGGCGCGATCCGGCTGATCGTCTCCAGGTTGGTGGCGAGCAGGGCGAGGTCCTCGCGGATCAGTGGCATGTCCGCGATGACCTTGTCCAGCAGCCGGTCCACCACCTCGATGGTGCGGCCCAGCTGTCCCCCTTGCCCCTCGAGCGCGGTGGCCAGGCTGGTGAGTGTGGCGTTGAGCTCGGCCGGACCGAGCGCGTCGACGAGCCGGTCGACGCTGTCCAAGGCTTGTTGCAGCTCCAGCGTCGGCACCGAGGTGTCCTGCTCGATCCGGTCGCCGGCGCGCAGCGAGCGCCCTTCCGTCCTGCCCTGGGCCACCAGGTCCACGTAGGTGGTGCCGAAGACCGAGGCCGGCAGGACCCGTGCCTTGACCGAGCTCGGGATGCCGTCTATCTGGTCGTTGTCCATCGTCAGCGCCAGCTCCACACCGTCCTGGTCACCGGTGATGGAGTCGACCCGGCCCACGACCAGCCCCGCCATCTTCACGTCCGATCCGGACGAGATGGAGCCGCCGGCGGTGTCCAGGGTGGTCGTCACGCGGGAGGTGTCGGCGAAAGCGCCACGCATGCTCAGGCTCATCAGCAGCACGAGAGCTCCGAAGACCGCCAGCAGCATCAACCCGCGCACACCGAGCTCGGCCCTGGTCGGGCCGTCCCTTCCGCTCTTGAAGACCCCCATGCCCGACTAGCCCGAGATCCGGAAGCCAGGTGAGGACCCCCAGAAGAACAGGGTCAGAACCATGTCGAGGACCACGACCACCACGATGGAGGCCCGGATGGCGCGTCCCGTCGCCTCACCCACACCCTGCGGACCGCCGGTCGCGTTGAAGCCGTACCAGCAGTGGATCAGGGCGACCGCGAACGCGAAGATCAGGATCTTCACCACCGACAGCGCGATGTCACGTCCCTGGATGAAGGCAGAGAAGTAGTGGTCGTAGGTGCCGCCGGACTGGCCGAACAGGAACACGACCGACAGCTCCGAGGCGACGTAGGAACCGATCAGGCCGATCAGGTAGAGAGGCAGGATCGCGGCCATCGCCGCCAGCACCCGGGTCGTGACCAGGTAGCGCATCGGCGGGACCGCCATGACGGCAAGGGCGTCGATCTCCTCGTGCAGCCGCATCGATCCCAGCTGAGCGGTGAACCGGCAGCCGACCTGTGCGGCCAGCGCCAGGGCGGCGATCAGTGGCGCGATCTCGCGGGTGGACACACTGGCGGACACGAAGCCGGTCAGTGGCGCCAACCCGATCAGCTCCAGTCCGTTGAAGCCTTCGATGCCGAGCGAGGTGCCGGCGGCCACGCTCAGCAGGACCATCACACCGATGGTCCCGCCGCCGACGATGATGGCTCCTGACCCCCAGGCGATGTCGGTCAGCTGCCGCATCACTTCCTTGGGGTACTTGCGCAGTGTCACGGGGGTGACGGCCACGGCCTCGGCGGAGAACGAGGCGAACGAGCCGACATCGGCCAAGGCGTTCGCCACGCCGTCCTGGCCCCTGCCGATCGCCCGGGTGACCATGGTCGCGGGGTTCTTGCTCGGGGGGGTGGGCTCCGCCATCACGCCACCTGCTGCGGGACGAGCATGACGTAGGCCTGGGTCAGGCCGACGTTGACCAGGGCGAGGAGGATCACGCTGAGCACCACCGACTGGTTGACCGCGTCGGCCACGCCCTTGGGCCCACCCTTGGCGTTCAGACCTTTGTGGGCCGCCACGACGGTGGCGATGAACCCGAAGATCACCGCCTTGAACTCGGCCAGGAAGAGGTCGGTCGGCTGGCCGAAGGAGATGAAGGCGCCGAGGTAGGTGCCGGAGCTGACGTCGCCGGAGCCGACGGTGAGGGCGAAACCGGTGATGATCGCAGTCGTCGCCACGACCGCGCTGAGCAGGGCCGAGACGACGATGGCGGCGACGACACGGGGCGAGACCAGACGTCTGACTGGATCGAGTCCCATCACCTTCATCGCATCGATCTCCTCGCGCACCTGGCGGGCGCCGATGTCGGCTGTGATCGCCGACCCGACAGCCCCGGCGATCATCAGCGACGTGACCAGAGGGGCGCCCTGTCGCAGCACACCGATGCCGTTGACAGCGCCGGTGAAGGAGGAGGCACCGATCTGGGAGGCGATACCGCCGATCTGCACCGAGACGATGACGCCGAACGGGATCGCCACCAGCATGGTCGGCAACAGGGAGACCCGGGTCATGAACCAGGCCTGGAGCGTGAACTCCGACCAGGAGAACTTGTTGGAGGCGATGTCCTGGACTGCAGCGCGGGAGGCGTCCCAGGCCAGCAGCACCAGCTCGCCGCTGGTGCGGATGCTGCGGTTGACGCGCTCGCTGAGGTCGACGAAGCCGCTTCGCGCTGTGGCCGCGATACCCGCCATCCGTCCCCCTTCCCGCTCGTGCCCGTGGCTCCGTTCGCCCCGATCCGGCCGACTGCGAGGGACGAGAGAGTGTGACTCGGAGCAGGGCCCACCCGCTCAGGACGGGCAAACCTTATCTGGATCGGCTTCCGGTTCGCACGCCATCCTGGTTTCTCGCCGACCGGACTGACAACACCTGCTTTCACATGGCGGCGGGCGTCCTGCTCTCAGCGGGCCCTCGTGGGAGAGACCGGCGTGTGCGTGGGCAACGTCATCCGCGGACCGCGCCGGGGACGCCCGAGGCCTCCCAGCCCGACGAGTGTCTGCACCCGCAGCCGGTGTGGCCGGTAGGGCTCGACGAGCCGGGCCAACGCGGCGTCATCGACCGGGCGTCCGGTGAGGGCGAAACCGATGTCCTTGGCCACGTGGTAGTCGCCGAAGCTGATCGCGTCACCGTCGCCGAACGACCTGGCTCTCACCTCGGCCGAGGTCCACAGACCCACGCCGGGATACGACCTGAGGCGACGATCGGTCTCGGCCGCCGGGAGCACTGTCATCCGCTCCAGGGCCGGGGCCGCGCGCAGCACCTGGCTGAGGCTCGAGGCGCGTTGGTGGTCGAGGCCGAGCTTGAGCCAACCCCACGACGGGACCGTCCGAAGCGTCTGGGCGCTCGGCATCACCCGCAACCCGAGGTCTGCCACCGGACCGGGGGCCGGTTCGCCGTAGACCCACAACAGGCGCCGCCAGGTCGCGAAGGCCTCCTTGCCGGTGACCCGCTGCTCGAAGATCGCGGGCACGAGGGACTCGAGCACCAGTCGGGTGCGACACGCGCGCCAGTGCTGGAAGCGCCGGGCCGGGTGCTCCAGGACCTGGTGGAGCGGGCGGAAGCCGCTCGGGTCGTCGTCGGCACCCAGGAGCGACGGCAGCCCGTCGAGAACCCACTCGGCCCCGGGGCCCCAGGCCCGGGCACGCACGTCCCCACGCTGGTCCAGCGGCCGCACCGCCAGGGTCGCCGGACCCTCAGGGGCCCGGAAGGTCTTCCACACCGTGCCCGCTGCGTCCTTGTGATAGGCCGGGTCGCCCCCGCCACGGCGCAACGGAGCAAGCACCAAGGGGACCGGGCACGGCCATGACGGCCGCCAGGTCCGGTCGATGGGGGACGTACGAGGCACCCACCCAGGGTAGGCGTCGAGGCCGACACGTCTGCTGCACCTTCAGCACCCGGGCCGACGGGGTCGTGGAAGATGGCCGGGTGCTGCTGCATCGACTCGTCGACGTCCACGACCAGCTCCGGCGCACCCGGTCGCGCAACGCGAAGCGGGACGCCGTCGCCGAGCTGCTCGGTGAGGCGACTCCCGCCGAGATCCCTCTCGTGGCGACGTACCTCTCGGGAAAGCTGCGCCAGCGCCGAACCGGCCTGGGGTGGCAGAGCTGGCGCGAGATGCCCGAACCGGCGACGGGGGTGTCGCTGCACCTCACCGACGTGGACGAGGCCTTCGATGCCATGGCGCACGCGGCGGGCCAGGGCTCCCGAGCGACCCGCACCCGGTTGCTGACGGACCTGCTGACGCAAGCCACCGGCGAGGAGCAGACCTACCTGCGGGCCCTGGCTCTGGGCGAGGTGCGGCAGGGCGCACTCGACTCGGTGCTGCTGGACGCGGTCGCGGCGGCGACCTCGGTCCCCCTCGCAGCGGTCCGCCGGGCCGCGATGTTCACCCCCCACTCCGGCGAGGTCGCGCTGGCCGCGCTGAGCGGTGGAGCCGCCGCGCTCGCGGAGTTCGGGCTCGAGCCGGGACGACCGGTGCGGCCCATGCTCGCCTCGCCGGCGGCGGACCTCGGCGAGGCCCTGGCCTCGCTGCCGGCCGACACCGGCTGCTACGTCGACCGCAAGCTCGACGGCGTCCGGCTCCAGGTGCATCGGGTCGCCGGCGACGTCCGGATCTACACCCGGAGCCTGGACGACATCACCGAGCGCCTCCCCGGCGTCGTGGACGTCGTCCTGGACCTGCCCGCCGAGCGCATCGTGCTCGACGGCGAGATCCTGCTCATGAAGGACGGGCGTCCCCGGCCGTTCCAGGAGACCGCGTCCGCCGTCGGCCGCACTGGCGCCCGGTCCGCGGATCTGCGCGTGAGCTGGTTCGACCTGCTGCACCGCGACGGCGCCGACCTGATGGACAGTCCCCTGTCGGAGCGGCTGCGCGCGCTGGACGAGGTGGCGCCCCCCGACCAGGTGGTCGACCGGGTCCGACTCGCACGACCGGCTGACGCCGACCAGAGCGCCGAGGCTGCGACGTTCTTCGAGCAGACGTTGCAGGCCGGCCACGAGGGGGTCGTCGTCAAGGCCGCGTCAGCGCCGTACGCCGCCGGTCGGCGAGGTGGCGCCTGGGTGAAGGTGAAACCGCGCCACACCCTCGACCTGGTCGTCGTGGCCGTGGAGTGGGGCAGCGGCCGTCGACAGGGGTTGCTCTCCAACATCCACCTGGCCGCCCGCGGCGCCGATGGCGAGCCGGTGATGCTCGGCAAGACCTTCAAGGGGATGACCGACGAGACATTGGTGTGGCAGACCGAGCGGTTCCTCGGCCTGGAGACCCGCCGCGAGGGTCACGTGGTCCACGTCCGCCCCGAGCAGGTCGTGGAGATCGCCTTCGACGGCGTGCAACGCTCGACCCGCTATCCCGGCGGCGTGGCGCTCCGGTTCGCCCGGGTGCTGCGCTACCGCGACGACAAGCCGGTCACTGAGGTCGACACCCTCGAGGTCGTGCAGTCACTGCTCTGAGAACTCCCCCCAGCCCTGCGCTTGTCGCGACCTGGTGGTCGAGACCGCCCACGTCGGTTGAGCCTGTCTCGTGTCCTGAGGAGGAGACCCGCCCCGTCGGTGGGTGAGGTGCGCCGAGGCGCCAGCCGAGGAGCCTCGAAACCCGGTGACGTCAAGCAGCTTGCTCGACGTCACCCGTCGGTGGTTGAGGTGCTCCGAGGCGCTAGCCGAGGAGCCTCGAAACCTGGTGAGGTCGGGCCGCGGCGCGACCCCGAGTTTCTTCAACAATAGTTGGAGATCCCCCGCTCTCAGGGCCAAGAATTGTCGGTGCCTGTCCGTAGGTTCAGTGCCATGACAACCCTCACCACGCGCCGCACCCGACGCGAGACCGCGCGCGTCGCGCAGGCCGCGGGGATCGCTGCGGCAGCAGCGGTGCGTGACGAGGTCGACGTGCTCGGACTGGACGACGAGGCGGTGCTCGCCAGCATCGCGGAGTCCCAGGTCCGCGCCGAGCGGGCTCAGGTCGACCAGCTCCGTGCCGTCGCGGTGTGGACGGATCGGCACCGGATCGCCGACCCCGAGCAGTGGGCGATCTCCGGTGACGCGTTGGAGATGGTCGAGGACCTCGAGGCAAACCCCGTGACCGCCGCACGGCTGGCCCACGAGGCCGGTGAGCTGGGAACCGAAGGCGTCCTGCGGCTCTTGGGTGAGGGGGCGTTCATGGTCCGCGAGTTCGCGGTCACCGACCTCGCCGTCACCCTGGGGCTCTCGGAGCAGGGCGCTCGGGACTACGTCGGGCAGGTGGTGGAGCTCCGGGACCGGCTCCCGCGGTTGTGGGGGCAGGTGATGGCGGGGCGGTTGCCGGTGTGGAAGGCCCGCCGGGTCGCCGAGCAGACCATCCCGCTGAAGGCAGCCACCGCTTCGTTCGTGGACGCCCAGCTCGAGCAGTTCGCCCACCGGCTCTCCATCACCCGGATCAACAAATGTGTCGAGGCGGCGATCATCCGCTGTCAGCCCGACCTCGCCGAACGCCGCGCCGAAGCGGCTGCTGAGGCCCGCGGGGTCTGGGTCGAGGACGACACCACCGACGGCACCACCCGGATCGAGGCAGTGGTCGACTCACCCGATGCCCACGCCTTCGACCGGGCACTCGACGACACCGCCACCGTGCTCGGGGCGCTCGGCGACGGATCATCTCGGCAGGTGCGCAGGGCCAGGGCTGTCGGGGTGCTCGCCGACCCGCAGTACGCCATCGACCTGGCCACCGCCGCCACCAGCGAGACCGTGGACGGACCGGCCAAGGTCAAGCGCACCGCCGCCTCCCCGGTGTTCCACCTGCACCTGCACACCAGCTGCCGCTGCGGAAGCGACAGTGAAGGCGCGTCAGTGTTCGGGCCGGTCACCCGGGTCCAGGCCGAAGGCCTGCACTCCTGGCGACCGGGCCCGGTGCCCACCGCCGCGGTCGAACGGTGGCTGGCCGGGCTCACCCCCGGCACCCGCCTGGAGACCACCCGGGTGGTCGACCTGACCGAGCAGATCGCGGTCGATGCCTACGAACACCCCGCCGCGCTGGCCCGCGAGGTCTCCGAACGCGACCACGCCTGCGCCTTCCCCTGGTGCGGCCGGCAAGGTGCGACCTACGACCTGGACCACATCGACCCCTACGTGCCACCCGACGACGGCGGGCCGCCCGGCCAGACCTCGACCGCGAACACCGCCCGGCTGTGCCGCTACCACCACCGCGTGAAGACCCACGGCCACTGGCGATACCAACGCACCGGCCCCACCCACGTCACCTGGACCAGCCCCCAAGGCCGCACCTACACCGTCGACCACACCGGCACCCACACCACCGACTGACCCGGACACGCAGAGGTCTCCCCTTCGAGACGGTCGCTGCGCCCCCTCCTCAGGACAAGCCCTTCGAGACGGTCGCTGCGCTCCCTCCTCAGGACAAGCGACAAGCTCGACGGGCGGGCGCGAGGTCGGCACGGTCGCCATGGCGCAGCGTCAAGGAGGCGTGGCGTCCCGTCGCGCAACGCAACCACCCGCAGAGCCACCGGACGACACGGCGACAGCGCGCCACGGTGAACGGGGCGGGCTTGTGCCCGCACACACACAGTCTCCCTTCGAGACGGTCGCTGCGCTCCCTCCTCAGGACAAGCCCTTCGAGACGGTCGCTGCGCTCCCTCCTCAGGACAAGCCCTTCGAGACCGTCGCTGCGCTCCCTCCTCAGGACGAGCGACAGGCTCGACCGGCGTGGTTTGCGACACGCTCGACCGGCGTGGAGACCCGAGTGACGTAGACACGCGTGCAACTCGCGGTTGCACGCTCGTAACATGTCGGGCGTGCCTGAGCTCTCTGATCAACCCGAGGCAACCGTTCCGCCGGTGCGCCCTGACCGTCGACGATCCGCAGCGGCCGAACGGCGCCGGCAGCGGGAGTCAGCCATCATCACCGCGACCCGTGAGCTGTTCGACGCCCGCGGCGTGCGCGACGCCCAGATCGATGACGTCGCGAAGGCGGTCGGGGTCAACCGCGCGATCATCTACCGGCACTTCTCCGGCAAGGAGGAGCTCTTCGCTCTGACCCTGGTGGGTTATCTGCGTGAGCTCGGCGAGTCGTTGACCGACGCCGTGGACCGGGTGGGCGCCGATGCCACACCGCCGGTGCGGCTGCGCGTGCTCGCCGAGGCCTTCATGTCCTACGGCGGCGCCCACCCGGCGTTCGTGGACTGTGGCGTCACCGTGCTGCGCATGGGCCCCGAGCTGCTGGACGAGCTCAGCTCCTCGGCGCTGTTCCGACTCGGGCGGGCGATGACCGAGTGCCTCTCCCAGGTGGTGCGCGTGCTGCGCGAGGGCAAGGCGTCCGGCGACTTCGCGATCGAGGACCCCGACCTGGTGGCCAACACGATGTACGCCCTGGGGCTCGGTGGCCTGCAGCTCGAGCGGTTGGGCGTCGTGGTGCGCGAGAGCGCTCCTGGCGTCCCCACCGTGGAGTCGGTCGCCGGCGGCCAGGTCAGTGAGCAGCTGATCGAGGCCACGCTGGCCCTGGCGCGCGTCAACGAGCGCGCATAAGAGCGGTCATTCACGCTTTCGCTGTCCACAAACGCTGAAGACCGGTCTTGTGACCGGTCTTCAGCATCAGAGGGGGTACGGCGCTCAGCGCTCCAGGATCGCGGTGACGCCCTGACCACCGGCGGCGCAGATCGAGATCACGCCACGACCGCTGCCCCGCTCGGAGAGCAGCTTGGCCAGGTTCGCGATGATCCGGCCACCGGTCGCCGCGAACGGGTGACCTGCGGCGAGCGAGGAACCGTTGACGTTGAGCTTGTCGGTGTCGATCGCACCCAGGGGCTCGTCGAGGCCGAGGCGCTCACGGCAGAAGATCGGGTCCTGCCACACCTTGAGCGTGGCCAGCACCTGGGATGCGAAGGCCTCGTGGATCTCGTAGAAGTCGAAGTCCTGCAGCGTCAGGTCATTGCGCTTCAGCATGCGGGGCATCGCGTACGCCGGAGCCATCAGCAGTCCCTCGCCGCCGTGCACGAAGTCGACCGAGGCCGTCTCCACGTCGACCAGGTAGGCCAGCGGCTCCCAGCCGCGCTCCTTGGCGTAGTCCTCCGAGCACAGCAGCACCACCGAGGCCCCGTCGGTGAGCGGGGTCGAGTTGGCGGCGGTCATCGTGGCGCTCTCGCCCTTGCCGAAGACCGGCTTCAGCGTCGACAGCTTCTCCACCGAGGAGTCGCCGCGCAGGTTCTGGTCGCGCTCCAGCCCACGGAACGGCGAGACCAGGTCGTCCTGGAAGCCCTTCTCGTACGAGGCGTGCAGGTTGTGGTGGGAGCGCACCGCGAGCTCATCCTGGGCTGCGCGCTCGATGTTCCACTCCACAGCGGTGATCGCGGCCGACTCGCCCATCGAGAGGCCGGTGCGGGGCTCGCTGTTCTGGGGGATCGACGGCGCCAGGTGCCCGGGGCGCACCTTGGCCAATGCGGCCAGCCGCTGCTGCATCGTCTTGGCCCGGTTGGCCTGGAGCAGGATCTTGCGCAGCGAGTCGTTGAGAGCGATCGGGGCGTCGGAGGTGGTGTCGGTGCCCCCTGCGATGCCGACCTCGATCTGGCCGAGCGCGATCTTGTTGGCCACCGCGATGGCCGCCTGGATACCCGTGTCGCAGGCCTGCTGGATGTCGTACGCCGGGGTGTCCGGTGCCAGCTTGGAGCCGAGCACCGACTCCCGGGTGAGGTTGAAGTCCCGGGAGTGCTTGAGCACGGCACCGGCGACGACTTCGCCCACCCGGTCCCCCTCGAGCCCGTACCGCGTCACCAGGCCGTCGATGGCGGCGGTGAGCATCTCCTGGTTGGAGGCGTCGGTGTAGGCGGTGTTGGAGCGGGCGAACGGGATGCGGTTGCCGCCGACGACGGCGACCCGGCGGGTCTTGGACTGCATGACTCTCCTCAGACGGCTGACGGTGAGCTGATCGGTGACGGCCCGACGTGCGCCGGTGGCCACTGTGACCAGACCGACGTTTGCGCCCCGCCGGCACGGCTAGGCTCAGAACGTCGCCCTGGACAACGTCATCCTTCCCCCAACAGTGCGGGGACGGAACCGATTGTCGGGGAGATCACGAAACATGGACTCGTAGTTACACACGTGGTTACTGTCGCCGAGTCGGACGAGTTGTGCCCGAGACCCTGGAGGACTCTCGCAAATGAGCGATCGATACCAAAGCCTGATCAACAGCCCCGTCGGTCAGCTGCTGGCCAAGAACCTCGGTCTGCCGCAGCCGATCGAGCTGGAGCGCTACCAGGAGGGTGAGCCCCTCGTGGAGGGCACGGTGGTGGTCGGTGGTGCCGGACGTCTCGGAGCCGCGCTGACGAAGTCCCTCGACGAGCTCGGCATCAGCTTCGTCAAGGAGGTCACCGAGGGTGAGAAGTACAAGGGCCTCGTGTTCGACGCGACCGGGCTGACCTCGTCGGACCAGCTCGTGGCGCTGCAGCAGTTCTTCTCCGACAAGATGCGCAAGCTCGAGCCCTGCGCACGCGTCGTGGTCATCGGTACTCCGCCGGAGAAGGCCAAGGAGCAGTCCGAGCACATCGCGCAGCGCTCGCTGGAGGGCTTCACCCGCTCGCTGGGCAAGGAGATCGGCAACGGCAGCACCGTGCAGCTGGTCTACGTCGCGCCCAAGGCCGACAAGGTGCTCACCTCCACGCTGGCTTTCCTGCTCTCCCCCAAGGCGGCCTACGTGTCCGGCCAGGTCATCCGGGTCGGCGCGATCGGCGACTCCAAGGCCGCTGAGAAGGCCGAGTCGGTGGACTGGTCCAAGCCGCTGCTCGGCAAGGTCGCGGTCGTGACCGGCGCCAGCCGCGGCATCGGTGAGCAGATCGCGCGGGTGCTGCACCGCGATGGTGCGACCGTGCTCGGCGTCGACGTGCCGCAGGCCGCCGACGACCTGCACCGGGTGATGGGCGAGATCGGTGGCGACACCCTTGCTCTCGACATCACCGCGAAGGACGCTCCGGCTCGCATCGCCCACCACGTGAAGACCCAGCACAGCGGGGCGGACATCATCGTCCACAATGCCGGAATCACGCGCGACAAGAAGCTGGCCAACATGAAGGAAGACGTCTTCGGCTCCGCCATCGCCGTCAACCTGACCGCGCCCGAGCGGATCACCTCGGTGATGCTCGAGGAAGAGGCGCTGAACCCCAACGGCCGCATCATCGGCGTCGCATCGATCGCCGGCATCGCCGGCAACATGGGCCAGACGAACTACGCCACCTCCAAGGCCGGCGTCATCGGTCTGGTCGACGCCCTGGCGCCCACCCTGAAGGACGGCATGACGGTCAACGCCGTCGCTCCGGGATTCATCGAGACCCAGATGACCGCCGCGATCCCGTTCATGACCCGGGAAGTGGGTCGTCGCCTCAATGCGATGTCACAGGGTGGCCTGCCCGTGGACGTTGCCGAGACCATCGCCTGGTACGCCAATCCCGGTTCGAGTGCCGTCAATGGCAACGTGGTGCGGGTCTGCGGCCAGATGATGATGGGCGCCTGAGCCAGCGTCCGCAACCGGCATCCCGCACCCGAGCACAGGAGGACGACACCGATGACGACGAGGCGACTGGACGACGCACCGGGGACCCTGCCTCTCATGGTCAAGGCCGCGCTGCCGACCATCCCGGGGGTGTCAGCGCTGCCGGGGGTGAAGAAGACCTCCCGCGACCTGCCGGACCTCGAGCTGGTCCGCGAGTCGGTTCCGATCGACCCGGCTCATGTCGCGTCCTACTCACGGGTCTGCGGGTTCCCGCGCAAGGACACCTTGCCGTTGCCCTATCTGCACATGCTGGCGTTCCCGTTGCACATGACGCTGATGACCGATGCCTCGTTCCCCTACGCCGCGATGGGGCTGGTGCACGTGGAGAACACGATCACCCGGCACCGGGAGGTCACTGCCGACGAGCGGTTCGACGTGAGCGTCTCGGTGGCCAACCTGCGGCCGCACGCCAAGGGATCCTTGTTCGACATGGTCTCCCAGGTCTCGGTCGACGGCGAACCGGTGTGGGACGAGACCTCGACCTACCTGCGCACCGGCAAGGGCGACAAGAGCGCCGGCCAGGGCATGACGCTGGCCTCGGTGGACGGGCCCGGCATCCAGTGGCGGATGCCCGCCGACCTCGGCCGCCGCTACGGCGCCGTGTCCGGTGACCGCAACCCGATCCACCTCTACCCGCTCACCGCCAAGGCGCTGGGGTTTCCCCGTCAGATCGCGCACGGCATGTGGACCAAGGCGCGCAGCATCGCAGCGGTCGAGAACCGGTTGCCCGAGCAGGTGACCGTCGACGTGGCGTTCAAGAAGCCGCTCTTCCTGCCCGGGACCGCGGAGTTCCGCGTGGACCAGGACGCCGCCGATGAGATCCGTTTCGCGCTGGTCAGTCCGAAGAACGAGGCCCCGCACCTGCTCGGTCGCGCTCGCTGACTCACCGCGGCGCGACCTCGGCCACCACCGCCCGATGGTCACTCCCGGGCAGCTCGAGGTGCTCCACCTCGGTGGCGGTCAGCGATCGCCACACCAGGACATGGTCGATCTGGACCAGGCGGGGGAGGTCGACGACCCACAGCGATCGAGTGCCGTGATCGGGCCAGGTCGGTGACCAGCCCGAGTTGAGCAGCTCGTCGGCACTGCGGTAGCCCAGATCTCGGTAGCGCTGCATCTGCGCGTGGTCGAAGGTCGCGTTGAAGTCCCCGACCACCAGCGCGGGTCTGATCTCCTTGACTGCTTGGGCGAGCACCTCGTGGTCACTGCGCCAGGCTTGACTGCGCACCGGGTAGCGCGGGTGCGCGGCCAACAGGTCGACGGTGCGCTCCCCCAGGTGCACGGCGACCACGAAGCTGTCTCCGACGGTGCTCAGCTCGCGAGCCCGTCCGAGTGGACGCCGGGCCAGCACCAACGTCCCCGGATCGGCACCGCCCGCGGCGGACTTCGGTTGCCCCGCAGCGTGCGGAAAGCGACGCCCCAGGTCTGCGCTGCGGGCACGACCCCACCATGGGGCGGTCACCTCCTGCAGCACCACGACGTCGGCCTCGGCCCGGGCTGCCTGGGTGGCGACATCGGCGGGGGTGGTTGCCCCGTGCAGCACGTTGGCCGTCAGCACGCGCAGCCGCGGGCCTCCCTCAGCGGGCTGCGGCAGCTCTCCGGAGTATGACGGGGCGAGCCACGACAGGTGCAGGAAAAGCAGCGCAGAAATGCCCAGCGCAGCGAGGAGCCGGCGCGCGGCGCGGCGGCCGTCGCGGGACCTCGCAGCCGAGACACTCAAGCCGAGCAGGACCAGCAGACCGACGATGTACAGCGGCGCGGCGACGGGCGCGAACGCGACCGCCCGGATCGCCCACCCGGCGTCGAGCTGTGTCAGGCGCAGCCCGGTGAGGAGGAATCCCGGGAGGAGGACCAGGACCAGGACGAGGCCGAGCAGGACCGGACGCGTCCCACGCCGTCGATCGTGATTCCCGGTCCGCCCCACCGCCGCATGCTAGGGGTGTGACCCTCCGGTCCGTCCCCCGGGTCCTACCGGGGCTGGGCGCCGAAGTAGCGGGTCAGGGTGCGGGGGTTGGGGGTGTTGAAGTAGCTCAGCGTGAACGCCCCGGTCTTCCGGTTCCAGGTGCCGAGGTCGGTCGACCCGTCCTTGTTCCAGTCACCGGTCACGGGCAGCTCTCCGGGCTTTCCGGCCGTCACCGTGGTGCGCCATGCCCGCGACCTGCGGCTGACGGCCCGGAGGCTCCAGCTGGCGTTGGTGGGGTCGTAGACCCCGATGTCCCAGCGCCCGTTGCCGTTGAAGTCGCCGGTGACCGGGATCATCGCCTTCGTGCCGTGCTTCAGGGTGCGCACGCCGCCGTTGGGCCACCGGAGCCTGAACTCGCCGGTGGATGGACGGAAGATGCCGACGTCGGTCTTCCCGTCCCGGCTCCAGTCACCGGCCAGTCCCACGTCGCCACGACCGCCCAGCGAGATCGACCGGTCGTTCGAGCCGGAGCTGCGAAGGATGAACGTGCCGTCCAGGGCGCGCTTCAGACCGACGTCGATCCGGTCGTCGCCGTTCCAGTCGCCGATGAGCGGCCAGTCCAGGCCGCGTCCCAGCTTGAGCCTGGTGACACCACTGGCCAGCTTCTGCTTGAAGATGCCGCGCCAGCGCTTGGCGAAGACGCCGATGTCGTCCCTGCCGTCGTTGTTCCAGTCGCCCGCGATCGGCACGTGGACACAGTTGCGTGAGCGCGAGGTCTGGGGCATGACATAGGTCTTGCCATCGAAGTTGGCCGTGACGACCGTGGACCCGTTGCGCTCCTCGAAGTGCAGGTGCGGGCCGGTGGAGCCCCCCGACGTGCCGACGGTGCCGATGACCTGGCCCTTGTCCACCCGCTGCCCGGCCGTCACGTACATGGTGTCCAGGTGGGCGTAATAGGTGTACTCGTTGTTGCCGTGACTGATCTTGATGTACCTGCCGTAGCTGGTGTTGCCCAGGTCGGTTGCGGAGCTGACGATGCCCGGGGCCGCGGCGAGGACGACCTTGCCGAAGTCACCGTCGCGGTTGAAGTCGACCGCGCGAGCGCTCGGGGAGTGGTACGAGCGGGTGCTGCCGTACCACTCCTGGTTGCACGAGAAGGGCATCTGATAGTCGGCTGACGGTGCGGCCTGGGCGGCGGGCCCTGCCACGACCACGCCTGCGGCGAGGGTCAGCGCGACGGCTCCGATCGTGACGCCTCGCCAACAAGAACTGATGCGCACAGGTTCTCCTCACCCCGGCGCCCGGCCGACGTCACAGCGCCGCCCGGACAGGTATACGTCGCCTCAGCGGCAACATCTGTCACTGGAGAAACAAACGTAGCCAGCAGAGTGGACCCTGTCCCGAAAACGACGAATCCGCTGCTAGCGGGCGGGCCGGATCAGACCTTCCTGCGCCACCGAGGCCACCAATGTCCCGTCCACGGTGAACAGCTCCCCGAGCGCCAGACCGCGCCCGCCGGTGGCCACCGGGGACGCCTGGCGGTAGAGCAACCACTCGTCGGCACGGAACGGCTTGTGGAACCAGACGGTGTGATCCAGCGACGCCGCCTGCACCGAGCGGTGGTTGGGGTGCAGCCCGTGCCGCAGCAGCGAGACCCCGATGAGGGTCAGGTCGCTGAGGTAGGTCAGCGCCGCCTGGTGGACCAGCAGGTCGTCCGGGAGCTTGCCCGAGACCTTCACCCAGTACGCCGCGCGAGCCGGCGTGCCGTCGTCCTCCTGGCCCATCGGCGGGTTGCGGTCGGCGATCCGGAAGTCGAGCGCGGACCACTCGCGCACCCACTCCGCGCGGCGTCGATCGTCCTGGGAGATCAACGAGAGCAGGTCCACCGACTCCTCGGGGGTCGGGACGTCGATCGAGACGTCCTGGTGCTCGAAACCCTCCTCGTGCACCTGGAAGCTTGCGGTCAGCGCGTAGATCGGCCGACCGTGCTGGCGCGCGATCACCCGCCGGGTGGCGAAGGAGCGACCGTCCCGGAGCCGGTCCACGTCGTAGACGATCGGCATCTCGTGATCGCCCGAGCGCAAGAAGTAGCTGTGCAGGGAGTGCACCGTCGTCTCCGAGGGCGCGGTGCGGGCAGCGGCGACCAGCGACTGCGCTGCGACCTGGCCGCCGAAGACCCGTTGCCGCTCGGTGTCCGGCTGGCGACCCCGGAAGAGGTTCAGGTCGATGCTCTCCAGGTCGAGCAGCTCCAGCAGGGCTTCGGCGGAAGACGGCATGGCGTCAGCGGTCCTGGTCGTTGTCGCCGAGGTCGGCCAGGAATCGCTCGAACTCCTCCCCCAGCTCCTCGGCGGTGGGGATGTCCTCCTCCTGAGCCATGGGCAGCGGCTCACCCTGCGACTGGTGGTAGGCGTCGTACTGCTGCTCCAGGTCACCCACGACCTGCGCGACCTCGGGGTTGTCCGCGACCTGGACCGCGATCTCTTCCTCGCTGGTGGAGGCGGAGTTCTCCAGGTCGGTCATCTCCAGCGAGAGTCCGGTGGCCACCTCCACCGACTCCAGCAGCTTCACCGATGCCACCGGGTAGTCGGACTGGGTGAGGTAGTGCGGCACGTGCGCCACGAAGCCGGTCGCCGGGTGGTTCCACTCCCCCAGCCTCACCTCGAGCAGCGCCGCTGCGCTGGCCGGGACGGCCAGATCACCACGCCAGATGTTGGGACTGATCATCAGGTCGGGGCGGTTGGTGTGCTGGGTGACCATCGTCGGCCGAGTGTGGGGCACCGCCATGGGCACCGCCCCCACCGACACCACGAGTCGCACGTGGAAGTGCTCGACCACGGATCGCACGGCTTGGGAGAAGGCCTCCCAGCGAATGTCGGGTTCGGGGCCGTGCATCAGCAGGTAGGGCACCTCGTCGGTGTCTCGCATCACGCGCACCACCAGCCTCGGAGCCTGGTAGCTCTCGTAGTGGTCCTCGCGGAAGGTGATCGCCGGCCGCCGAGCGCGGTAGTCGTGGAACGAGTCGGTGTCGAAGGTGGCCACGACCCGGCCCGCGAACTGCTCGTGCAAGTGGCTCACCGCGGTCGCGGCGGCGTTCCCGGCGTCGAGGAAGCCTTGCAGCGCAATCAGCAGCACCGGTCCGGCGCCGGAGCGCCCCTCGGTGTCGAGCTCGGGCACCTCGTCGACCATGTGCACCATCGAGGACTCGGTCATCTCGGGTGCTCCGTCTCGGGCTCCGGTTCGGGTTCGTGGTCCATGGCGGTCATGGTCTCCACCACGCTGCGCGCCACGGCCTGGGGGGTCAGACCGATGCGTTCCAGGATGGCGGCACGCTTGGCGTGATCGAGGAACTCCTGCGGGATGCCGTGGAGGCGCACCGGCGTGGTGACTCCTGCCTCCGTCAGGGTCTGCTGCAGCACGGCACCACACCCACCCACGACCCCGTTGTCCTCGATGCTGACGACCAGGCGATGCTGCCGGGCGAGCTCGATCAGATGTGGGGAGACCGGCTTGACCCAACGCGGGTCGACCACGGTCACGCCGATGCCCTGGGCCTCCAGTCGCTCAGCCACCTCGACCCCGGTGGCGGCCATCGCCCCGACACCGACCACCAGGACGTCAGCCGCGCCCTTGCGCGCCAGCACGTCCAGGTCACCGACCTGGTCGATCGCCTCGATGTCGGCCGGCGGTGGCCCCTTGGGGAAGCGCACGACCGTGGGAGCGTCGTCGACGTCGATCGCCTCGCGCAGCAGGGCACGCAGCCGGGCGCCGTCGCGAGGCGCAGCCAGGCGCAGACCCGGCACGACCTGGAGCACCGACATGTCCCACATGCCGTTGTGGGACGGCCCGTCGTCACCGGTGACGCCGGCCCGGTCGAGCACGAACGTCACCCCGCACCTGTGCATCGCGACGTCCAGGAGCACCTGGTCGAAAGCCCGGTTCAGGAAGGTGGCGTAGACCGCCACCACCGGGTGCAACCCGCCGAAGGCGAGCCCGGCAGCAGAGGTCGCCGCGTGCTGCTCGGCGATGCCGACGTCGAAGACGCGCTCGGGATGTCGCTGGGCGAAGAGGTTCAGCCCCACCGGATGCAGCATTGCTGCCGTGATGCCGACGACGTCTGGTCGATCGGCGCCGATCGCGACCATCTCGTCGGCGAAGACGTCGGTCCAGATGAGACTACGCACGGCCTCCTGGCCGGTCTCGACGTCGAACGGGCCCGGGGAGTGGAACTGGTCGGCCTCGTGGCGCTCGGCGGCGTCGTAGCCGAACCCCTTGCGGGTCATGGCGTGCACGATCACCGGCCCCTGGAACCGCTTGGCCTGGGTCAACGCCTGCTCGAGAGCCGCGCGGTCGTGCCCGTCGACCGGTCCGACGTACTTCAGACCCAGGTCCTCGAAAAGCCCTTGCGGCGCCAGCGCGTCCTTCATCCCGCGCTTGATCGCGTGCAGGATGTCGTAGGCCCGGGAGCCCAGCCCGGGCACGTTGCCCAGGCTGCGCTTGACGAGGTCGAGCATCGGCTCGTAGCGCGGGTCTGTGCGCAGGTTCGTCAGGTGCTCAGCGACGCCACCGACCGTGGGGGTGTAGGACCGTCCGTTGTCGTTGACCACGATCACCAGCGAGCGGTGCCTGCCCTGCGGCGAGGCGATGTTGTTCAACGCCTCCCACGCCATGCCACCGGTCAGCGCGCCGTCGCCGACCACGGCGACCACGTGACGCTGCTCCCCGCGCAGCTCGTAGGCCTTCGCCAACCCGTCGGCGTAGGACAGGGAGGTCGAGGCGTGGGAGTTCTCCACGACGTCGTGCTCGGACTCGGCCTGGCTCGGGTAGCCGGACAGCCCACCCTCGGTGCGCAGCGTGTCGAAGCGGCCGGCTCGTCCGGTGAGCATCTTGTGGACGTAGGACTGGTGACCGGTGTCGAAGACGATCCGGTCGGTCGGTGACTCGAAGACGCGGTGCAGCGCGATGGTCAGCTCGACGACACCGAGGTTGGGACCGAGGTGACCACCACGAGGTGAGCAGGTGCGCACCAGTGCGTCACGGACCTCCACCGCGAGCTCGTCGAGGTCGGCGTCGCTGAGGTCGCGCAGGTCGCGCGGTCCCGAGATCGAGTCGAGATGACCCATCGGCGCCTCCTTCCTGATCGACCTCACCGGCCCGGCCCACGACGTCGGTCGTGGCCTCGAGCGACGGGCATCAAGCCAGTCTACGGACGCCCCCCGGACCGCGTGCGCAGTAGGGAGCTCCCGCCCGTCGTGGCTCCACCGACGCTACTGGACCTGCTCATCCGGATCAGAGCCGCTCGACGAACCGACGGCCGCGAAGCGCCTCCTCCACCAGACCCACGGCCCTGGTCAGCTCGTGCAGACGCGCCTCCTCGGACTGCCAGGCCAGCACCGCGTGGTCGATCGTGGCAGCCTCGGCAACCTCGCGCAGAGCGGCCCGGGCCTCACTGAGACCGCGCCGCACGCCGAGGGCGGAGGCCTCCAGGTGGATCGCGGTGAACCTCGCCAGCACCACCGGATGCTGGCGGAGCACCGGGTAGGCCCGGAAATCGGGGGGGCACAGGTCGAGGAACCAGCGGGTCGCGGACTCCTCCCAGCCCGGCACCGCCGGAGGGAGAACCGGGCGGGGCCAACCAGGGGGAGCACAGGCACGTGACATGCATCCAGGATAGACCTGGATCGAACATCTGTTCGATGCGGGCCGGGCGGACGGGTTCCGAAGCGTCTGCGCTCGAGGCGACGCCTCGATACCGTGATCCAGCACGATCGCTACTGGGGAGGCGCCACACCTGATGACCGACAGCGCCGGCCTGCACCGGCTCGCCGAGCTCCTGGACACCGACGTCTCCGAACTGGCCTACCTCGAGCCGCTGGACGAGGAGGCTGTGGGTCAGCTGCACCGCCTGGTCCACGACAGCCTCGCCGCCGAGGACGAGCGGGTGCAGGATGCGCTCCAGGCCACGATGCGCTACCTCCCCCGCCCCCTGCGCGGGCGGGCCAAGAAGCTGCTCTTCCCGGAGGGGCAGCGATGAGCGAGCTGCTGCGCGATGTCGAGCTGGTCAAGCTGGCGCACGACCTCCACGTCGACGTCGCGGACGTCGAGTTCCTCCGGGCGCTGTCCGAGGACCAGCTGCGGGCACTGCGTGGAGCAGTGAACCATGCGCTGTTCGCTCCCTACGAACACCGGTTCGCGCGGATGGCGGGCATGTCGCGCCACGTGCCCGCTGCCCTGGCCGCCAAGGGCGCGCAGGTCGCACTCGGCCCGCTGGTGTGTGCACGGGTCGCCGCCGTCACCGAGACCCACCAGGCGGTCAAGCTGACCAGCCACCTCTCGACCTCCTTCCTGGCCGAGATCACACCCCACATCGACCCCTCGAAGGTTGCAGACATCGTGGCTGCACTGCCCGAGGCCACCGTCGTGGAGACCGGTCACGAGCTGGTGCGTCGTCAGGAGTACATCCCGCTCGGCCGCTTCGTCTCCTACATCTCTGAGGCGACCGCTCTCCAGGTGATCGACGATGCTCCCCCGGAAGACCTGCTCCAGACCGCGATCTTCACCGAGGACCGGGCCGCGCTGGACCACATGATCGCCGCCGTCGACGACGGCACCCTGGCCGAGGTGCTGCGCGCCGCTGAGGAGGGCGACCACATCGACGACGCCCTGACCCTGATGTCTGCCCTGGCTGTGGAGTCGCGCACCCGGGTGGTGGGAATCGTGTCGGGTCTGGAGGAGCCGGTGCGCGACGCACTGGTCCGCGCGGTGGCTCGCAACGATGCCTGGGAGGACCTCGCCCCTGTCCTGGACCACCTCGAGGACGAGGAGGTGCTGAGCCTGCTCGACGTTCCCGCTGCCGACGACGGGGACGTGCGAGGTGGTCTCCGGACAGCCGCCACGACCGAGCGCGCCCAGCAGCTCTTCGAGGAGCTCGAGGCCCGCCGCTCCTGACCGGCGCAGCCGGGACGCAGGGCGGACGCGGCCCCGGCGGCGTGGATGGGCCTGGCCCCCGTGGAGCGGGGTGCAGCGACGAAGGAGCAGCACGCCGCGCAACGGGTGGTTGCCGCCGGGGTCGCGGCCGACCCGCGCTCGCCCCGACCCCGTGGCCGACCCGCCCAGGCCACCCGGAGCCTCAGCCAGGCAGGAAGCTGAACCGCACCGTCCTCGTCGGGTTGTCGACGTTGAGGTCCACCAGGCAGATGCTCTGCCAGGTGCCCAGCGCCAACGACCCCGAGGAGACCGGGATCGTGGCATGCGGCGGCACGATGGCAGGCATCACGTGCGAGCGCCCGTGCCCCGGCGACCCGTGCCGGTGCCGCCACCGGTCATCGGCCGGTAGCAGGTCGTCCAGAGCAGCCAGCAGGTCGTCGTCGCTGCCCGCGCCGGTCTCGATCACCGCGATCCCGGCAGTGGCGTGCGGCACGAAGACGTTGAGCAGCCCCTCGCCCTGCCCGCGCACGAACGCGGCGCAGTCGTCGGTGATGTCCAGCACCGCGTCCCGGTCTCCGGTGTCGTAGCGCTTCTCCTCGACGCGCATCAGCCGCCGATCAGCGACCTGAGCACGTACTGCATGATCCCGCCGTGGCGGTAGTAGTCCGCCTCACCCGGGGTGTCGATGCGCACGGTGGCTTCGAACTCGGTGTCGCCGGCTTCGACCTTGACCGTCCTCGGCGTCGAGTCGTTGAGCTCGGTGATCCCGGTGATCGTGAACTTCTCCTCGCCACTGAGGCCCAGCGACTCCGCGCCCTCCCCCTCGGGGAACTGCAGCGGCAGCACCCCCATGCCGATCAGGTTGGATCGGTGGATCCGCTCGTAGGACTCGGCGATGACCGCGCGGACCCCGAGCAGCGCGGTGCCCTTCGCCGCCCAGTCACGGGAGGAGCCCGAGCCGTACTCCTTGCCGGCGAGGACGACCAGGGGGGTCCCGGCCTGCTGGTAGTTCTGCGCCGCCTCGTAGACCGAGGTCACCTCGCCGCCCTGGGTGAAGTCGCGGGTGACGCCACCCTCGGTCCCCTCGGCGAGCTGGTTGCGCAGCCGGATGTTGGCGAACGTGCCACGGATCATGACCTCGTGGTTGCCGCGCCGCGACCCGTAGGAGTTGAAGTCACGCTGCTCCACCCCGTTCTCCTGGAGGTACTGCCCGGCGGGGCTGTCCTTCTTGATCGCCCCTGCCGGCGAGATGTGGTCGGTGGTCACCGAGTCGCCCAGCTTCAGCAGCACCCGGGCGCCGTCGATGTCCTCGACCGGCTCCGGCTCCTGCGGCATGCCGTCGAAGTACGGAGGGCGGCGCACGTAGGTGGAGTCGTCGGCCCAGTCGAAGGTGTCGCCGTCCGGCGTCTCCAGGGACTTCCAGCGCTCGTCACCGGCGAAGACGTCGGCGTAGTCGCTGGTGAACATGTCGGAGGTGATGCAGGAGTCGATGATCTCCTGCACGTCCTGCGGCGAGGGCCAGATGTCCTTGAGGAAGACCTCGTTGCCGTCGTCGTCGCGGCCCAGCGCGTCGTCGAACAGGTCGACGTCCATGGAGCCGGCGAGGGCGTAGGCCACCACCAGCGGCGGGGAGGCCAGGTAGTTCATCTTCACGTCGGGGTTGATCCGGCCCTCGAAGTTGCGGTTGCCGGAGAGCACGGAGACCACGGCCAGGTCACCCTCGTTGACCGCGTCGCTCACCTCGGGGATCAGCGGGCCCGAGTTGCCGATGCACGTGGTGCAGCCGTAGCCGACCAGGTTGAAGCCCAGCTTGTCGAGGTACGGCGTGAGGCCGGACTTCTCGTAGTAGTCGGAGACCACCTTGGACCCCGGTGCGAGGGAGGTCTTCACCCACGGCTTGCGGTGCAGCCCCTTCTCGACGGCGTTCTTGGCCAGCAGGGCGGCACCGATCATCACCGAGGGGTTGGAGGTGTTGGTGCACGAGGTGATCGCGGCGATCACCACGGCGCCGTGGTCGATCTCGAACTCCGAGCCGTCCTCGAGGGTGACGGCGACCGGGTCGGTGGGACGTCCCTCCGGGTCGCCGGCGGGGTGCTTGCGCCAGTCGTCGGGTGCGCCCGAGCCGTTGCCGCCCTCGGAGGTCGACGGGGGGTCGCTGGAGGGGAACGACTCGTCGGAGGCCTCGTCGACCCGGGAGCGCTGCGCCCCGTCGGGCTTGCCCTGGGACGGCACGCCGGACTTGTCCGAGCCACCCTCGGTGTCGTCGTCCGCGGAGACGTAGTCGCCCAGGGCGCTGCGGAACGCCTCCTTGGCGTCGGTGACCGAGACCCGGTCCTGGGGCCGCTTCGGGCCCGCCAGCGAGGGGACGACGTCACCGAGGTCGAGCTCGAGCCGCTCGGAGTAGCGCGGCTCCGCGGACGGGTCGTGCCACAGGCCCTGCTCCTTGGCGTAGGCCTCGACCAGGGCGATCTGCTCCTTGCTGCGACCGGTGAGCTCGAGGTACTTCGTGGTCTCCTCGTCGACCGGGAAGATCGCCACGGTGGAGCCGAACTCGGGGCTCATGTTGCCGATCGTTGCCCGGTTGGCCAGAGGCAGAGCACTCACTCCGTCGCCGTAGAACTCCACGAACTTGCCGACCACCCCGTGCTCACGCAGCATCTCGGTGATGGTCAGCACCAGGTCGGTGGCGGTGGAGCCTTCCGCGAGCTCTCCGGAGAGCTTGAAGCCGACCACGCGCGGGATCAGCATCGAGACCGGTTGGCCCAGCATCGCGGCCTCGGCCTCGATGCCCCCCACTCCCCAGCCCAGGACACCGATGCCGTTGACCATCGTGGTGTGCGAGTCGGTCCCGACGAGGGTGTCGGGGTACGCCACGGTGTTGCCGTCATCGTCGTCCCTGGTGAACACCACTCTCGCGAGGTGCTCGATGTTGACCTGGTGCACGATCCCGGTGCCCGGCGGGACGACCTTGAAGTCGTTGAAGGCGCCCTGGCCCCAGCGCAGGAACTGGTAGCGCTCCTCGTTGCGCTCGTACTCGATCTCGACGTTGCGCTCGAAGGCCTCCGGAGTGCCGAAGACGTCGGCGATCACCGAGTGGTCGATGACCATCTCGGCGGGAGCGAGCGGGTTGATCTTGGAGGCGTCGCCTCCGAGCTCCTCCATCGCCTCGCGCATCGTGGCCAGGTCGACCACGCAGGGAACCCCGGTGAAGTCCTGCATGATGACGCGCGAGGGGGTGAACTGGATCTCCGTGTCGGGCTCGGCGTCGGCGTCCCAGCCGGCGAGGGCCCTGATGTCGTCCTCGGAGATGTTCGACCCGTCCTCGGTGCGCAGGAGGTTCTCGAGCAGGACCTTCAGGCTGTAGGGAAGCGAGTCGACGTCGAGGCCGTCACCGGTCACCGCGTCGAGGCGGTAGATCGTGTAGGACTGCCCGTCGACCTCCAGCGTGTCCTTAGCTCCGAAGCTGTCCTTGCTCGCCATGGGCGTCTCCTCGCTGTGGTGTGAACGTCGCGCTTCCTGCCGGACCCGGAGGGGGTCTGCGGGACCCATCTTGCCGTTACCCACATCGACCGGCCACCAGCCCGGCATTTATCTTGACGTCAAGATACCTGAGGCCGGGGTACATCGTCCAGATCTGACCGCACTCCCGCCGAGGGCCCACGCCGGAATCCCGCGATCAGCTCGACGTGGTGAGTCATCGGGAAGGCGTCATAGCCACGCAGGTCGACCAGGTCGTAGCCCTGCTCCAGCAACAGGGAACAGTCCCGAGCGAACGACGCCGGGTCACAGGCCACGTGGACGACTCGGCGCGGCCGCAGCTGGGCAACCGCCTCGATCACCGGGCGTCGCGCCCCGGCCCGAGGTGGATCCATCACGACCACGTCGCAGGTCGCTCCCCGGTGGCCCAGTCGCGCCAGCTCGGCGGTCACGCTGCCGGCCCGGACGCCGGCCCACGGGTAGTCGGCCAGGTTGCGCCCCGCCAGGGCCGCGGCGTCCCGATCACCCTCGATCGCCACCAGCTCCCCGTCGACACCCGTGGCTGCGGCGAGCGGAGCGCTGAACAACCCAACCCCGGCGTAGAGATCCACGACTCGATCACCGGGCTGCGGCTGCGCCAGATCGAGCACGGCGTCGGTGTAGACCACCGGCGCGTCGCGATGCGGTTGCCAGAACCCGTCGGCCATGACCTCGAACCGGTGCGCCCCGACCTGCTCGGTGACGGTTGGCGTCGGCTCGGGACCCGGGTCGCCGTCGACGACCACCACCGCGTCCGCGGCCTGGACCAAGCAGTCCTCGACCTGTATCAGGTCGTGCGACCGGTGACGGCGCAACCCCAGGGCGCCGTCCGGCAGTCGCTGGTAGCGCATCCGGCGCCGCCATCTCGTCCCGTCCTCCTGCGCCCGGAGGGGCACCACCTGCACCTCACGCTCGATGCCCGCGATCCTGCGCAGCTGCTCGCTGACGACCTCTGCCTTCCAGGATCGCTGGTGCTCGGGGGAGACGTGCTGCAGGTCGCAGCCGCCACACCCGCCCGGACCCGCGAGCGGGCAGGGGGGCGTGACGCGGTGCGGCGACCCGGTGAGGATGTCCACGGCATCGGCCCGCAGGAAGCGGTCGCCTCTCGTCCCCTCGGTGATCACAGCCTCGACCGACTCCCCCGGCAGCGCGTGGCGCACGAAGACGACCACTCCGCCGAGCTGCGGGACGTCCTGCGGCACCCGGGCGATGACGAAGCCGCCGTGTCCGACCGGCCCGCAGTCGAGCCGCACCCGACGTCCGGCAAGCGGGGCGCCGGAGCGGCGTGCGGCCCGGGAGCGGGTCAATCGAAGTCCTCGTTGCGCATGTCGTTGGACCAGTTGCCGTAGCCGGGGCCAGGCACGGACTGCCCGTCCTGCCGGGCCACCCGCTGCTCGCCGATGGTCGAGGACCGCAGCTGGAAGGGCACCGAGGTCATCATCACCCCGGAGGCGAACAGCAGCCGGGTCTTCAACCGCAGCGCGGTCTGGTTGTGCAGCAGCTGCTCCCACCAGTGGCCCACGACGTACTCCGGGATGAACACCGCGACCACCCCGCGCGGGTTGGCCGCGCGGATCGCCTTGGCGTACTCCACGACCGGCCGGATGATCTCGCGGTAGGGCGAGTCGAGCACCTTCAGCGGGACGTCGATACCCCTGCTCTCCCACTCCTCGATGATCTGGTCGCGCTCGACCGGGTCGGTGGACACCATGACCGCCTCGAGCACGTTGGGACGACTGGCCTTGGCGTAGGCCAGCGCCCGCATCGTCGGCTTGTGGAGCTTCGAGACGAGCACGATCGCGTGCACGCGGGTGGGCAGCACCTGGTCGTCGGCCTCGATCTGCAGCTCCTTGCCGACCAGGTCGTAGTGGCGACGGATCGACTTCATGATCATGAAGAAGGTGCCCATCGCCAGGATCGCGATCCATGCCCCGGCGAGGAACTTCGTCACCAGGACCACGACCAGGACCACGGCGGTCATGCCCAGGCCGAAGGCGTTCAGGGCCCGGGAACGCAACGCCAGCCTCCGCTCGGCGGGATCCGTCTCGCTCCGCAGCACGCGGCTCCAGTGACGGATCATGCCGGCCTGGCTCACGGTGAAGGAGACGAACACCCCCACGATGTAGAGCTGGATCAGCCGCGTCACCTGTGCGTCGAACGCCCAGATCAGGGCGATCGCGAACACCGCGAGCAGCAGGATGCCGTTGCTGAACGCGAGCCGATCGCCCCTGGCACCCAGCTGACGTGGCAGGAAGCCGTCCTTGGCCAGGATCGACCCGAGCACCGGGAAGCCGGTGAAGGCGGTGTTGGCCGCGAGGATCAGGATCACACCCGTCACCGCGATGACGGCATAGAACAACGGGTCGGCATCGGCGAAGACCCCGCGCGCGATCTGGGCGATGACCGTGTGCTGCTCGTAGTTGGCCACCGGCTCACCGTCGATCTGCAGCCGGTCGAGCTCGTGCGGATCGACGTAGCGCAGCCCCATCTCGCGAGCCAGGGTGACGATCGCCATCAGCATCGTGACCGACAGGACCGCCAGCATCACCAGGGTGGTCGCGGCGTTGCGGCCCTTGGGCTTCTGGAAAGCCGGCACGCCGGTCGAGATCGTCTCCACCCCGGTGAGCGCGACGCAGCCCGAGGAGAAGGCGCGGGCGACCAGGAAGACCAGTGCGACCGTGGTGATACCCCCCTCGTAACCCGAGACGGGCTCGATGTCCAGGCCCGCCGACGGCGCCTGCGGGGCCTGCCCCTGCCAGATCTGCAGGAAGCCCCACGCTGTCATCACCAGGATCGCCAGCACGAAGCCGTAGGTGGGCACCCCGAAGACCATCGCCGAGCCCCGCAGCCCCCGCAGGTTCAGTGCGGCGAGCACCGCCACGATGGCGGCGGCGACCAGCGCCTCGCGATCGTTGAGCCACCCGATCCCGGCTGCGGCGTTGTCCACGCTGGACGAGACCGACACCGCCACGGTCAGCACGTAGTCGACCGAGAGTGCCCCCGCCACCGTCAGCCCGGCGTTGGGTCCGAGGTTGGCCATCGCGACCTCGTAGTCACCACCACCACCCGGATAGGCGCGCACCGTCTGGCGGTACGACGCCGTGACGGTCAGCATCACCAGGCCGACCAGGGCGGCGACCTGCCACGACCAGACGTACATCGAGCCACCACCGATGGCGAGCATGATGAAGATCTCGTCGGGGGCGTAGGCCACCGAGGACAGGGCATCGCTGGCGAAGACCGGGAGCGCGACCCGCTTGGGCAGCAGTGTGGCCCCGAGCTGCGACGAACGCAGCTTGCGACCGAGGAGAATCCTCTTCGACACATCGCTTAGGCCCACGATGCTCAGGCTAGGACATGGTCGGCGTCCACGAGTGGAGTCGGCCCGCGCGGTCCGGAGCCGGTGTAGCGTTCCCACCGTGCACGTCGTCATCATGGGTTGCGGCCGCGTCGGGAGCACGCTGGCGCAGAGTCTCGAGCACCGCGACCACACCGTCTCGGTGATCGACTCCAGTGAGGACGCGTTCCGGCGCCTGGGGCCTGGCTTCCGCGGCTCGAAGGTGACCGGCATCGGATTCGACCGCGACGTCCTCGAGGCCGCCGGGATCCACCGGGCCGACGCCTTCGCGGCGGTCTCCAGCGGAGACAACTCCAACATCATCGCCGCTCGCGTGGCACGAGAGACCTTCGGCATCCAGAGCGTCGTCGCTCGGATCTACGACCCCGGCCGCGCCGAGGTCTACCAGCGACTGGGCATCCCGACGGTGGCCACGGTGAAGTGGACCGCCGACCAGATCCTGCGGCGACTGCTGCCCGTGGGCGACGAGCCCGACTACCGCGACCCCAGCGGGACCATCCGGGTCGACGCCGTAGCCGTGAGCGAGGCGTGGGTCGGCCATCGCACGGTGCACCTCCAGGAGCAGACAGGCAGCCGGATCGCATGGATCGACCGGCTGGGTGAGGGCGTGATCCCGACCCGCGAGAGCGTCCTGCAAGAGGGTGACATGGTCCACCTGGTGCTGCGCGAGGAGAACGCCGAGCGCGTCTATGCGGCGTACGAGAAGGGACCCGAGGACTGATGCGCGTCGCCATCGCGGGAGCGGGTGCGGTCGGACGCTCGATCGCGGCAGAGCTGATCGAGCACGGTCACAAGGTGCTGCTCATCGACAAGGCGCCCACCTCGATCCGGCCCGAGCGGGTGCCCGGTGCCGAGTGGCTCCTGGCGGACTCGTGCGAGCTCTCGTCACTGGAGGAGGCTCGCCTCGAGATCTGTGACGTGGTGATCGCGGCCACCGGCGACGACAAGGCCAACCTGGTCACCACGCTGCTGGCCAAGACCGAGTTCTCCGTGCCGCGCACGGTGGGGCGCGTCAACCATCCCAACAACGAGTGGCTCTTCACCGAGGCGTGGGGCTGTGACGTCAACGTCTCCACCCCACGGATCATGTCCGCGTTGGTGGAGGAGGCGGTCAGCGTCGGGGACGTCGTGCGGCTGTTCACCTTCCGCCAGGGTCAGGCCAACCTGGTCGAGATGACGCTGCCGGCCAGCTCGCCTTATCTCGGCACGCCCTGCGGACTGGTCCCGTGGCCCGAGAACTGCACCCTGGTCACGATCCTGCGCGACGGTATGACCTACACCCCGGCCAAGGACCAGCCGCTCGAGGCCGGCGACGAGCTGCTCTTCGTGGCGGCCCCCGAGACCGAGGGTGAGCTGGCCACGCTGCTCAACCCGTCGGAGTAGGGTCCTGCGTCGCGGCCGTCCGCGGTGTCTTGTCCCGGGTCAGCAACCAGACCATGAAACCGAGCGCCGCGAGCTGCAGCGGCCACCCCATGACCACCTTCGCCAGTCCCAGCGCGGCCACGTAGGGATCGGGGTCCTCAGCGGTGCGTCCGGTGAGGTAGATCGGAGCCTGCACGATCACTCGCAGCACGCACGGCACGACCAGCGGCCAAGTCAGCCGGGTGCAGAGCTTGAGCACCTGGGGGTCCTTGCGCCACGCCAGCGGATCCTCGGCCATCGCCCCCACCATGGCCCCCACCACGGGGAAACGCACCAGGATGCTCAGCACCATGACCACCGAGTAGCCGGCGTTGTAGAGGATGCCCGGCAGGAAATAGGCCAAGGCCTGCTGCGACTCGGTGCCACCGTTGCGGCCGCCGAGCCAGACGAAGAAGATGCCGACACCGATGCCCATCAGGGCGTTGACGACGAACTGGATCGAGCTGCGCTGCACCAGGCGCACCACCAGCATCACCAGGGCCAGCCCGATGCTGATGCCCAGCGCCAGACGCAGCTCCTTGGTCGAGACGTAGCTGACCGTGAAGCAGATCGTCGGCGTGGCCGCCTCCAGCATCCCGCGTCGGCCACCGAGCACCCGCGAGAGCTGGGCCCGTACAGCCGCCTCGACGGTGTCGGTGCCGATGTGCGGCTGATGGTCCGCCCCCTCGTGGACCGGCAGCCCGTGGACCTGAGCGTCCTCGACGTGATCCTCGTGGTGCACGGCGTTCTCTTCCTCGCTGCGCATGCTCAGCCGCTCAGGAGGCGCGCAGGTCGTAGCGGGGGTTGAATATGACGCGGGTGTCGTCGTGGACGCCGATGCGACCCTCCACACGCATCGAGCGGCCCGGCTCGATGCCGGCGATCCGACGCCGGCCCAACCAGATCAGCGTCACCGCGCCCGTGCCGTCGTACAGCTCGGCCTCCAGCGCTGGGACCCCACCCCGTGGCCGCAGCGTGACGGTCTTGAGGATCCCCTCCAGCTCGCACCGGTCCCGGTCCTTGAGCTCGCGAACCTGCTGACACCCCGACCTGGTGGAGCTGGACTGCAGCTCGCGATCCTCCTCATCGGCCTGGGTCGCCCAGCGTTGGATGCTCGCGCGCAGCCCACCATGCTTGGCCACCTCAGTCACCGGCCCGGTGAGCGTCGGCGGGCAGCTCCAGCGGCAACGGGTCACCAGGAGGCATCGGCCCGGTCCCACGCAGGACGACGAGGTCGGAGAACTGCTGCTCCAGCTGCCCGTCCTCGTGCCACTCCACGGCCGGCCGGCCGAACGCGGTCACCCGCAGCAACCATCGGGGCCCGGAGACCCCCAGCAGCATCGCGGGCTGCTGCACGGTCTCGCCGTCCGGCGTCTGACCGGAGATGGCCGTACGCAGCGCAGCGCCGTAGGGCCCCTCGACCTCTTCGACCTGGCCACCCTGACTCGTGATGTCGTCGCGGATCTGCGGCAGGACCTCGGCCCACATGTCGTGGTTGCGCGAGGCGGCGAACGGGCGAACCTCCAGTGCGCCGTCCTCGGAGACCAGCATCACCGCGGCCACGGCGCCGCTGGACTCCTCGACCTGGAGACGCAGCTCGGTGCCGGCGTGACCCGGCACCGACAACGAACCGAGGTTGGCCCGGCCCGGATCGTCCTCATCCACGGGGCGGTCCGCGGCGTCCCACGGCCCGCGACCGAGGGGCAGGGCCTCCTCGCCGGCGGGGTCGTGACTCTCGGCGCTGTCGCGCTTCTTGCGTCGTCTCATCGCTCCCTCATCCGTCCTGGCTGGCCGTCGAGCTGGACACTGTGCGGTCACCTGCGCTGGTGAAGCCCCCGGTGGAACCGTAGCCGCCATGGCCACGCGAGGAGTCCGGCAGCGCATCGACCTCCACGAACCGGGCATGCTCGAACCGCTGCACCACCAGCTGCGCGACCCGGTCGCCCGCCTCGAGGACGATCTCCTCTCCCGGGTCCAAGTTGACCAGGAGCACCTTGATCTCGCCCCGGTAGCCCGCGTCCACGGTGCCAGGAGCGTTGACGATCGACAGCCCACACCTGGCCGCCAGCCCGGACCGGGGGTGCACCAGCGCCACGTGGCCGTCGGGCAGCGCGATCGCCACCCCGGTCGGCACCAGCACCCGCTCGCCCGGGGCCAGCCTGACGTCCACGGTCGTGCACAGGTCGGCACCTGCATCCCCCGGGTGGGCGTAGGCCGGAACGACGGCGTCATCTGACAACCGGCGCAGCGGGACCTCGACCATGACCCCAGCCTAGGACCCGGTGAGGGCTCAGGGGTCGCTGGCCCGCGGCGGCACCGGCGGCGCCAGTGGGCCGAGCCGCTGCGGGCCAGGAGGACCTCGGGACCCCGGGGGTGAGATCATTCGGTCGTGTCCTCAGCACCCACAGCAGCGACCCCGACCTACGTCGAGGTGTTGCGGGTGCCCCTGCGCTGGTGGGCGATCGCGACCATGTTCCACGCCTCCACGCTGCTGGCGCTGCTGGTCGCCGGGCTGGGCGTCTGGGCGCTGGTGGCGACCGCGGTCATCGTCGTCCTCACCGTCGCCTTCCTGCTGTCCTACGGCGCCGCCCGGCTCCAGGTGACCGACCGCGAGCTGCTGGTCGGCCGGGCCCGGGTCGAGCTGGACCACCTCGCCCGACCGCTTCGGCTCGACAGTGAGGCCACCCGCCACCGCATGGGCCCCGGTGCCGATGCCCGGGCCCATCTCCTGGTCCGCCCCTACATCCCGGAGTCGGTCGTGGTCGACCTCGTGGACCCGACCGACCCGACGCCGTACTGGTTGGTGTCCACCCGGCACCCCACCCGGCTCGCCCAGGCCCTGAGCGCCCGGCTCGAGGGCACGCAGTCGACCTCCGGTGACGTTTCCGGCGATCTCGACAGGGCAGACTGAGCGCTGAACGGAAGGAGCCTCATGGCCGGCAAGTCGCAGAACGTCGTCGCCCTGGTCGCGACCCTTGGTGCGACCGCAGTCGCCAAGAAGATCGCCGACAAGACCTGGAAGGTGAGCGCGGGCAAGGAGCCGCCGACGGATCCGTCGGACCCCGACGTCGAGTTCCGCGAAGCCATCGTGTGGGCGGTGATCAGCGGCACGGCCGTCAGCGTCGCCAGGATGCTGATCGCGCGACGGATGGCTCGGTCCGACCGGCGCAAGGCACGGGTCGCCGAGCTCGTCAGCCCCTGAGCCTCACGACGCACCGCAGGCGAGCAGCACCCGGAAAGCCAGAACGCCGCAGGGCCCCACCGATCTGGTGGGGCCCTGCGGCGTTGTGCGTCGTCGGCCGCCCGACGAGGACCTGGTCCTCGCGCGGGCCGGTCGGCGGCTCAGGCGCAGTCGCGGCAGATCATCGCGTCGGCATCGGCGAGCTGGCTGCGGTGATGCACCAGGAAACAGCTCATGCAGGTGAACTCGTCCTCCTGACGCGGCTTGACCTCGACCGAGAGCTCCTCGTTCGACAGGTCGGCGCCGGGGAGCTCGAACGACTCAGCGGCCTCGGTCTCGTCCTCGTCGACCTTGCCGGAGTTCTTGTCGTGACGGCGCGCCTTCAGCTCCTCGATGGACTCCTCACTGGACTCCTCATCGGTCTTGCGGGGCGCGTCGTAGTCGGTTGCCATGTGTGTTCTCCCTGCCGGTGGTCGACCGGCAATCCGTTGTCCCAGTTCCTGCCCGCGGCGGACGGCCCAGCGCCGCCCCCGGTAGTCCGTGTGAGCCCGCGAGGCAGGCTCGCGATGCTGGATTGTGCACCATGCTGAGGCAAATTGCACTTGCGATGGCAGACGTGTCACCAGCATCACGTCGTCCGGCCTCAACGTCAGGCGAAGAAGCCGCATTCCCGAGCCACCGCAACGAGGTCCTCGAAGCCCGCGGCAGGCGCTGCGACGATGCAGTCGCGACCGCCCGCGCCCGGCTGGAAACCCACCCGGGCGCCGGCTTCGGAGGCGATCAGTCCACCCGCCGCGTGGTCCCAGAGCTTGAGACCCTCCTCGATATAGGCGTCGGCGCTTCCCTCGGCGATCGCGCAGAGATCCAGCGCGGCCGACCCCCGCCGGCGGATGTCACGGACCAGCGGGAGGATCCTGGCCACGGCGGCGCCCTGGACGCGGCGCTGCTCGGCCTGGTAGCCGAACCCGGTGAACAGCATCCGCTGCTGCATCACAGGGACCTCGCGCACCCTCAGCGGCTCACCGTCGCGAGTCGCACCGGCCCCCACTGCTGCGGTGTAGGTCACCCCGGTGGCCGCGTTGACGACCGCGCCCGCGAGCGAGCGGCCGTCGACCTGGGCCGCGACGCTGACGGCGTACTCGGGGATCCCGTAGACGTAGTTCACGGTGCCGTCGATCGGGTCGAGCACCCAGGTGACGCCTGAGGCACTCGCGGTGTCGTCGCCCTCCTCGCCCACGACGCCGTCGTCGGGACGCGCCCTGAGCAACGCCGCGCGGATCATGGCCTCGGTGGCCCGGTCGGTCTCGGTGACCAGGTCGACCGATGAGGACTTGGTCGCGGCGACCTCGACTCCGGCCCGCCGGGCTCCGCGCACGAGCTCGGCAGCCTCACGCGCCACGGACTCGGCCAGCGCCCTCAGGGCCGCCGGATCGGGAAGCGTCTGATGATCGGAGAGCCTCACGCCGGCTCGCTCACTCCGCGCCACACAGCGCCGGTCGTTCTGCCCGCGGGTTGGCGCAGCAGCCCACCGGGCACACGTCCCACGACGGCCCCAGGTCTCCCCAGGCAGGTCGGTCAGCGCGCTCACCCCGCTCCACCGCGGCACGCTCGAGCAGGAGGTCGCGCACCACCGCGACGAAGCGTGGGTCGGTCCCGGCCGTCGCAGCCCGCGCGAAGTCGATGCCCACCCGCTCCGCCGCTTCCCTGGCCTCGGTGTCCAGGTCGTAGATGACCTCCATGTGGTCGGCGATGAAGCCGATCGGACTCACGACGACCGCGCGTACGCCGTCGGCCGCGAGCTCCGCGATCCTGTCGCCGACGTCGGGCTCCAGCCATGGCACCTGGGGAGGCCCGGAGCGCGAGCAGAAGACCAGCTCGTGGCGCACCTCGCCACCGCGACGCTGCGCGAGCTCGCCGGCCACCAGCGTCGCCACCGCCTCGTGCTGGCGCACGTAGGCGCCCCCGCCCCGAGCCTCGCTGCGGCCACTGGCGTCGTTCATCGCCGTCGGGATCGAGTGGGTCACGAACAGCACAACCGCCTCGTCGCGCAGCTCCTCGGGCAGCTCGTCGAGAGCGTCCGCGGTGGCGCTGGCCATCGTCGCGACGAATCCCGGGTGGTTGAAGTAGTGCCGGACCCTGTCCAGGCGTGGGGCACCGCTCACCTGGGAGGTCGCCTCGAAGAGGTCCTCGCGGTACTGCCGACAGCCCGAGTAGCTCGAGTAGGCGCTGGTGAGGAAGCACGCGACGCGACGTACCCCGTCAGCCGCCATCTGCTCCACCGTCTCGCTCAGGTACGGCGCCCAGTTGCGGTTGCCCCAGTACACGGGAAGCTCCAGCCCGTGCTTGCGCAGGTCCTGCTCGACGGCCGCCCGGAACTCCCGGTTGAGGTCGTTCAACGGGCTGCGGCCACCGAGCTGGAAGTAGTGCTCACCGACCTCCTCGAGCCGCTCTCGCGGGATGTTCTTGCCGCGGGTGACGTTCTCCAGGAACGGCACGACGTCATCCGGCTTCTCCGGCCCCCCGAAGCACACCACCAGCACCGCGTCGTAGGGCGTGGCGTCCACAGGGTCGGCATCGCCGTCCCGCGGCGAGTAGTCGGTTGCCATGGTCGTCATCCTAGAGAGGTGATCAGCACCTACCGCCGGGCGCTCGCGGTGCCGGGAGCGCTGAACTTCAGCCTCGCGGCGCTGCTGGCACGCCTGCCGATCTCGATGATGGGCATCGGGATCGTCCTGCTCGTCACCGAGCAGACCGGGTCCTACACCGTGGCCGGACGACTGAGCGCGGTCTACGTGGTCGGCAACGCGGTCGGGGCACTGCCCGTCGCCCGGCTGGTGGACTCGCTCGGGCAACGCACCGTGCTGTTCCCGGCGAGCCTGGTCTCGGCCACCTCGATGGCGCTCATGGTCGCCTCGGTCACCGAGGGCTGGTCGATGGGCCTGGCCTACGCCGGCGCCGCCCTGGCGGGCCTGTCGCTGCCCAACGCGGGCGCGGCGGTCCGCGCCCGGTGGGCCCACGCGGTCAAGGAGCGCAAGACGCTGGACACCGCGTTCGCGTGGGAAGCCGTCGCCGACGAGATCGTCTTCATGCTCGGGCCGACGATCGTGACCTTCCTGGCAGCGTGGTTCGACCCGGTGGCGGCTCTGGCCGCAGCCGGGACAGCACTGGTGGCAGGCACGGTGTGGCTGGTCTCGCAGCGCTCGACCGAACCGCCGGCGCCGTTGGAGCACGACGAGTCCGGTCAGCGCGTGGGCCCGGTGCCCATGCCCTGGGCGCAGCTGGGCACGGTGGCCGCCGCGGGGCTGGCCGTGGGGGTGATGTTCGGCGCTGCCGAGGTGGCCACGGTCGCCTTCGCCGACGAGCGGGGTCGGCCCGTGATGGCGGGCGTGCTCCTGGCGGCTTGGTCCTTCGGCAGTCTGGTCGCCGGCCTGGCCACCGGCGCCATGACCTTGCGCCGTCCACCCGACCAGAGGCTGGCGCTGGGACTCATCGGGCTCGCCGTGCTCATGGCACCCACCCCGTTCCTCGACAGTCTGTGGTCCCTGGGAGTCCTCCTGCTGGTCGCCGGTCTCGCCATCGCGCCCACGCTGATCGCCGCGGTGACCTTGATCCAGATCACGGTTCCCGCCCGGCGGTTCAACGAGGGTCTCGCGGGGTTCGAGACCGCCCTGGTGGTCGGAGTCGCGCCGGGGGCCGCCCTGGGCGGCTTCATGGTCGACCGGGCTGGGGCGTCCGCGGCGTACGGCGTGTCCGCGATCGCTGCCGCCCTGGGCGCCGTCGTCGGCATCGGGGCGACCGTCATGAGGCGTCCTGAGAGGATCGAGCCACCGCCACCCGTCGGGTCCACTCCAGGAGGTCATCAGTGACGACCAGCCGGCTCCCCGTGGCCGGGGGGCTGTCGTGGACCAACTGGTCGGGGTTGGCCACGACCCGTTCGAAGGCCACCGTGCGACCCACGTCGCCGCAGGACGTGGCGGCCGCGGTCGGTCTGGCCCGCGAGCGGGGAGAACGGATCAAGATGCCGGGCAGCGGCCATTCCTTCACCGGCGTGGCCCTCACCGACGGGATGATGCTCGACCCACGAGGCCTCGCCGGCGTCGTCGAGGTCGACCGTGACGCCATGACCGTGACCGCCTTGGCCGGCACCACCCTGCGTGAGCTCAACGCGGCCCTGGACGAGCTCGGGCTGGCCCTGCACAACATGGGCGACGTGGACCTGCAGACCCTCGCCGGCGCGGTCTCGACCGGGACCCATGGCAGCGGGGGTCTGGTCGGCTCCCTGTCGGCGCAGCTGGAGGCGGTCGCCTTCGTCGACGGGACCGGCGCCGCCCACCGGGTCTCACGCAGCGAGCAACCGGAGGTCTTCGACGCGATCCGAGTCGGGCTCGGGGCGTTGGGGATCATCACCACCCTGACCTTCCGCGTCGAGCCGGCGTTCGTGGTGACCGCTCTGGAGACCCCGATGGGGTGGTCGGAGGTGGTGGGCCGTTACGACGAGCTGGTCGAGACCAACCACCACGTCGACCTCTACTGGTTCCCTCACACCGATGCCTGCATGGTCAAGCTCAACAACCGCTCCGTTGACGAGCCGGAGCCGCTGCCGCGCTGGCGGGCAAAGCTCGACGACGAGCTGCTCTCCAACACCCTGTTCGACCTCATCAACCGGGTGACCAACCGTCGCCCGTCGTGGGCTCCCCGGCTCAACCAGCTCACGTCCAGGGCGCTCTCGCAGCGCTCCTACGCCGACACCTCGCACCGGGTCTTCGTCTCGCCCCGGACGGTCGTCTTCCGCGAGATGGAGTACTCCCTGCCCCGGGAGCTGGGCATCGACACCCTGGTCGAGGTGCGCCGGCTGATCGAGCGGTCGGGATGGCAGATCACCTTCCCTGTCGAGGTGCGCTGCACTGCTGCCGACGACGCCTGGCTGTCCACCTCCCACGGGCGCGAGTCGGTCTATCTCGCCTTCCACGTGCACCGCGACATGGACCACCACGCCTACTTCGAGGGGGTGGAGCCACTGCTGCGTGAGCGCGAGGGACGCCCGCACTGGGGCAAGCTGCACACCCGCTCCGCTGCGGACCTGGCGCCGGTCTACCCCCGGTTCGAGGACTTCCTCGCGGTGCGGGACCGGTTGGACCCCGATCGGTTGTTCACCAACACCTACCTCGACCGGGTCCTGGGCTGAGCCGGACATCGGGCGGTGTGTTGCCGCCGGGATCCGGGCCGCGCGCTGAGTAGGCTCAGGAATCGAGCAATCCGATTGTGCCGGTTTGGAGAAGTACATGGAGAGCGTCCTGCGGCCCCGAGACATCCAGGCGAGGATCCGGGCGGGTGAGGCCCCCGAGGAGGTCGCCGCTGCCGCCCAGACCTCGGTCGACCGGATCATGGGTTTCGCGACTCCGGTCCTGGCCGAGCGTGCGTATCAGGCTCAGCTCGCCCAGCGCGCCTCGGTCAGGCGCCGTGCTGCCTCAGGTCAGGTCAGCAACCTGGGCGGGGCGGTGACCGCCCACCTGGAGACGATCGACGTCGACCCGGAGTCGGTGCAGTGGGACTCCTGGCGACGTGAGGACGGCCGCTGGACCGTCGTCGCCTGCTATGTCGCCCGAGGGGACCAGCGCCGCGCGAGCTTCGCCTACGACGCGGCCGGTCGGTTCGTGGTCGCCGAGGACGACGAGGCCCGGACCCTCGTCGGTGAGCGCACCACCCCCCCGCCCGAGCCATCGGACCTGCCGAGGCGGATGCGACTCCAGCCCGGCGTGGAGACCAGCGCCTGGGCCTCGCTCGAACCCGGCTCTCCAGCGGAGGAGGGCCACGAGGGTCACCAGATCCCGATCGGGGACGACGCGCTCGAGGTGGTGATGGGGTTGTCCTCCGCTCCCACGACCCGGCCGGAGGAGGCACCGCCGCTGGCGACCCGCGGCCCCGCGCTGGCCGCGGACGAGGTCACCATCGACCTGACAGAGACCTCCGACTCGCTGCGCACCCGCTCCGGCCACCGGCCGAACCCGGATGCCGACTGGATCAGCACCCAGGCCTCCGAGCGCCCTGCCCCCGCGGCCACCGTCGAGCCGGACGCCCCCCAGCCCGACGGCGCCCCTGCGTCGGACCCCTGGGACACCCCCGGGGACGACGAGACCGTCGAGGAGGACGCGCGCGAGGAGGAGCAGGAGGAGTCCGAGGCGTTGTTCGAGGTCCCCACCCAGATCGCCGCGGCTGCCACGGGCTCGGAGTCCGCCACTCCTGCCGCGGACCGCGGCTCCCGGTCGAGCAAGTCACGGCGCCGCGCCTCGGTGCCCACCTGGGACGAGATCATGTTCGGCACACCGTCCTCGTCCGACTGAGGAGCCCACGGCCGCGTCGCCCGCTTTGTCCTGCCGGGTGCCTTTCGCGTCAGGTCACCACTAGGCTGCGAGGTTAACCCTCGACTGCTGGAGACCCACCATGTCTTACTTCGTCACTGGAGCCACCGGATTCATCGGACGATTCCTCGTCCAGGAGATCCTGGACAACCGCGAGGGCGAGGTCTACGTCCTGACCAGGACGAGCTCCACCGGACGCATGGAGCGCCTGGTCAAGCGCTGGGGACACGACGACCGGGTGCACCTGGTCACCGGTGACTTGGAAGAGGCGGCCCTGGGTGTCGACCCGGACTGGGTGAAGGAGCACCAGGGGTCGATCGAGCACTTCTTCCACCTGGCAGCGATCTACGACATGACCGCCTCGGACGAGCAGAACGAGAGCCTCAACGTCGGTGGCACCCGAAACGCCATGGAGCTCGCAGCAGACCTCGACGCCGGGTGCTTCCACCAGGTCTCCTCGATCGCCGCTTCCGGGGACTACGAGGGCTTCTGGGACGAGACGATGTTCGACGTCGACCAGAGCCTGCCCTCGCCGTACCACCGCACGAAGTTCGAGTCGGAGAAGATCGTGCGCGAGGAGTCCGCGGTCCCCTTCCGGGTCTACCGCCCCTCGATGGTCATCGGCCACTCCGAGACCGGGGAGATGGACAAGGTCGACGGCCCCTACTACTTCTTCCCGATGCTCAAGGCGCTGCGCGACGCGTTGCCGTCGTGGACCCCCCTGGTCGGGGTGGACCTCGGGGACACCAACGTGGTCCCCGTCGACTTCGTGGCCAAGGCCATGGACCACCTGGCACACCTGCCCGGTCGTGACGGTGAGGCCTTCCACCTGGTCAACCCCGAGCCACAGCGCACCGTGGACGTCCTCAACCTGTTCGCGGAGGCGGCGAAGGCACCGCAGTTCGCCACCCCGGTGGACCGAGACGTCACCAAGGTGTTGCCCACAGGGGTGCTGCCGAGACCGCTGCGGCCGACCTCGATGATGCGCTCCGTGCTGCGCACCCCACCTGCCAGGGTGACGCTGCGCCAGACCGTCGGCCGACTCGGCATTCCCGCCGAGGTGGTCGAGCACGCGGGCATGCCCACCTCCTACGGCGCCCGGATCACCCAGAAGGCGCTCTCCGGGTCCGGCATCTCGGTGCCTGACCTGGAGAGCTATGCACTGGTGATCTGGAACTTCTGGGAGGAGCGCCTCGACGAGACTCTCGCCAAGGACAAGAAGACGGCCTCGGCGCTGCGGAACAAGCACGTGGTCATCACCGGAGCCTCCTCCGGCATCGGCAAGGTGACTGCCTTCAAGGTTTCCCAGGCCGGCGGGATCCCGGTGCTGGTGGCCCGCGGCAAGGACAAGCTGGAGGACATCAAGGACGCCATCGAGAGCGACGGTGGCACCGCGTACGTCTTCCCGTGCGACCTGTCGGACCTCGAGGCGATCGACAAGCTCGCCCATGACCTGTCCGAGCAGCTGCCGACGGTCGACTTCCTGGTCAACAACGCCGGGCGCTCGATCCGCCGATCGGTCAAGCTGAGTCATGATCGGTTCCACGACTTCGAGCGCACCATGGCGCTGAACTACTTCGGCGCGATCCGGCTGATCATGGGGTTGCTGCCGACGATGACGCACCAGCGCGCCGGGCACGTGGTCAACATCAGCTCGATCGGGGTCCAGACCTCGCCGCCGCGGTTCAGCGCCTACGTCGCGTCCAAGGCTGCGCTCGACGCCTGGAGCAATGTGGTCAGCTCGGAGGTCTTCGGGCACGGCGTCACTTTCACCAACATCCACATGCCGTTGGTGAAGACCCCGATGATCGCGCCGACCAAGATCTACGACAAGTTCCCGACGATCTCTCCTGCGCAGGCCGCGGACATGGTGATTCGGGCGATGGTGGACAAGCCGCACGAGATCAACACCTCGCTGGGCACGGCGGGCGCGTTGGCCCACACGCTGACGCCCAAGACTGCTTTCCGGTTGCTCAACATGGCCTACAAGGTCTTTCCGGACTCCGCGGCCGCGAAGGGCGGTCGGGACAAGGCCGAGACCGTGGAGCCCGAGGCGACCACCCAGCAGCAGATCATGCTGGCCCGCCTCACCAAGGGCGTCCACTGGTGACGCTCCGGCGTCCCCTCGGCTGACCCGGCCGCCTTCGGTCGAGCGAGTTCCGTCGGTCGGTGTCCTGAGCCTGTCGAAGGATCGAGACCCCTCACGTGCGTCGGATGAAGCTGAGCGCGCCGTCGGGTCGGTAGCGGTGGTCGTAGTCGGGGTCGTGGATGCGTTGGTGGTGGTATCCACACAGCGGGACCAGGTCGCGTAGGTCGGTCCGGCCGGGCTTGGTGGTTGAGGTGCCCGAGCCGCTGGGCGAGGGCCTCGAAACCTGGTGAGCTCGGGCAGCGACCGATCGCGCGGCGGCTAGGTTTCGAGGCTCGCTGCGCTCGCACCTCAACCTCCTCGCTTCGCTCGGACCCTCCCGGCCAGCCGGTCGGTGGGCAGGTGCTCGATCAGCGAGACCAGCCCCTCACCGCGACGTCGGGCCCAGTCGAACCCCTCCGCGTTCGGGACCCCACGTAGCCACGCATGACAGGGGTGCCGAGCACGCTGACCGCGCCGAATCTCGACTGCACCACCAACGAGCCGCTCCATGTCGTAGGCTGCCGGCCATGACCTTCCTGTGTTGTCGCTGTCGCTGACACCGCCCCGCGGCGGTGACGCCCTCGCGTCCCGACAGCTCGACGACCAGGAACCCTGATGACTGACTCCCCCTACGCCCACTGGCACGACGCCTTGTCGCGCCTCGGTCTGCGCGTCCTTCCCCACAGCAGCTTCGTGCCGATCGACGTGTGGCTGACCGACCCGCGGCAACCGTCCCTCGTGCTCCGGCTGCTCGCCCGAGGCACCACGGTGCGGCTGCAGGCCTACGACCACGACGACCTGACCGCCCTGCTGCTGCGCTCGGAGTGTGACTGCGAGGACCACCGGCTGGCCGGCGCAGCCGGCCGGCTGGCGCTGCGCCCCGGGGCCACCCCGGTCGACGAGATCTCGTACGACGGCGCCGGTCGCCGGGGTTGGACCGGGGTGGCAGCGGCCCTGCTGGGCCGCGACGCCGTGGCGCCGATCCTCGAGGAGCTGTGGTGCGGCATCAGCGTCGCTCCTGCCGCAGCCTCCGCGTGAGCTCCGACGACCAGGCACTCCCACCGGGCTGGGACCGCGACGTCGTCGTCGACGAGGCGCACGTGTGCGCGCTGATCTCGGCCCTGCCCGCGGAGCTCGCCGAACTGCGTGACCAGCCCGTCCGCTTCGTGGCCGAGGGCTGGGACAACAGTGTCTGGCAGATCGGCAGCGGCCACGCCGCGCGGATCCCGGTCCGCCCGATGGGTGCTCCCCTGGTGCTCAACGAGGCGCGCTGGGTCGCGAGCGCCACGGTCGGCGTTCGGCAGCGGGGCGTCCCGCTGCCCGTGCCGGTCCACCTCGCCCACGACGAGCGCCACCCGCATCCGTGGCTGCTGGTGCGATGGGTGGACGGCGACCTGGTCGAGCAGACGTCGGTCGAGAGCCGCGGCGACCTCCTGCGCCCCGCGGTGGACGCGCTCGCGGCACTGCACCGGCCCTCACCGGCCGATGCCCCGCTCAACCCCTTCCGCGGACCGGACCTGCGAGACCTGCCCGCTCCGCGTCGTCAGGTGGTCGCAGCCGCCCGCGACCTGCTCGGGCGGGACGTCGTCGAGGGCCTGCTCGACGTCCACGCCGCGGCGACATCCGCCGAACCCTGGGCCGGGCCACGGGTCTGGTGCCACGGTGACCTGCACCCCCGCAACCTGGTGCGTACGCCGGGCGGTGGGCTGGGGATCCTCGACTTCGGGGACATCACCGCAGGTGACCCGGCGGTCGACCTCCAGGTGCTGTGGACCGCCTTCGACGCGGGTCAGCGCGCCACCTCCGTGCCGGAGCTGCTCGACCGCTACGACGACCAGGTGACCACCCGGGCGCGAGGCTGGGCCGCGCGCTTCGTCCTGGGGGTCGCCGGCAACGCCCCGGAGCCGTTCATCGCGACGCTTCGGCACAGCGTCGCCCAGCTGCTGGGCTGAGACCCGCGCCCACACTGCCAAGAGCTACCAGGCCGCACGCAGTCACGACGAACCTGTGGCTACGGGTCGTGAACGGTCGGACACCCACCCGCTCCATGATCCCTCGTAGAGCACCGCCTCGACACCGAGTGCGTGCAGCGCCAGTGCGCTCAGGGCTGCGGTGACACCCGAGCCGCAGGAGACCCCGACCGGTTTCCCGTCACGAGCGGCGTCGAGCGCCTCACCGTAGAGCTCGCGCAGCTCGGCCTCGGGCCGGAGCACGCTGCCGACCTCGGTCAGGTTGCCGGTCGCCGGGACACTGCGCGAGCCGGGCACGTGGCCGGCCACCGGGTCGACGGGCTCCTCCTCGCCGCGGAACCGCCCGGGCGCCCGCGCGTCCAGCAGGACACCCGAGGCCGCGATCTCCGAAGCCCCGTCGGGTCCGACGACGCGAAGCCGCCCGGGGCCAGGGGTGAAATCGCCCGGAGCCACGACCGCTTCGCCCGACTCCACCGGCAGCCCCGACTCCTGCCAACCCGTCCAGCCACCGTCGAGCAGGCGTACGTCGTCGTGGCCATGGTGCCGCAGCAACCACCAGCAGCGAGCGGCTGCCATGCCACCGGCACCGTCCATCACCACGACCGGCCTGTCGAGACTCACCCCGCAGCGCCGCATCGCCTCGCCGAACCGCTCCGGGTCGGGCAGCGGGTGCCGACCTCGGTCGTCGACCGGCTCCGCCGGGGGGTCGGCAAGCTCACGCTCCAGATCGACGTACGCCGCGCCCGGCACGTGCCCGGCGCGGAACTGCTCGGCGCCGTCGGTGCGTCCCAGCTGCCACCGGACATCGAGCACACTCACCTCGCCGATCCGCTGAGCCAGCTGATGGGCCGAGATCGTCACCGAGCGCATCCGGCCACGGTACGAGGCTGCGCTGCTGGTCACCCGACAGGTCACCCGAAGGGAAGCGGCTCACCGATCTGCGAGATCGCCTGCGCCCGCGCCGCGGTCAGTCGACGGCGGTGGTGCTGGCGACAGAGCACCTCGTAGCCCACCTCGGGCGCGCGAGCCATCGCGTCGTTGACGTCGCCGACCACGACCACGTCACCCTCGGTCACCATCTCGCCGTTCTCGGTGCGGGCATTGTGGGTGGCCCGTTTGCCGCACCAGCACAGCGCCTCCACCTGCAGACTGTGCATCCGGTCGGCGAGCTCCACCAGCCGCGCCGACGCGGGGAACATCCGGGTCCGGAAGTCGGTGAGGATCCCGAAGGCGAAGACGTCGATCTGCAGCTCGTCCACGACGCGTGCCAGCTGGTCGACCTGCGCGGAGGTGTAGAACTGCACCTCGTCGCAGATCAGGTAGTCGATACGTGAGCCGTGGGTCAACGAGTCGACGACGTGGTGCCAGAAGTTCAGCTCGGTGGTCACCTCGAGCGCCTCCCGGACGAGTCCGAGCCTGGACGACACCTTGGCCGAGCCGGCGCGGTCGAGACTGGTGAAGAGGCGACCGACCCGGCCACGCGCTGCGTGGTTGTGGTCGGTCTGGAGCGCGAGCGTGGACTTCCCGCTGTCCATCGTGCCGGTGTAGAAGTGCAGCTCGGCCACGGCTCAGCACCCCGTCCTCACCGGGTGAAGACGATCTTGCCGAAGAGATCGCCCTGAGCCATCGCCTCGAAGCCGTCCTGGGCCTGCTCCATCGGCAGCACGCGGTCGACCAGCGGCTTGGTGCCGGTCGAGTCCAGCAGCTGCACCAGTGAGGCGAGCTCGGCCCGGTTGCCCATGGTGGAGCCGACGATGCGCAGCTGGAGGAAGAAGACCCGCGTCAGCCCCGCGTCCTCCACGTCCGGGCCGCTGGTGGTGCCGCTGACGACGATCACCCCGCCAGGTCGCAGCGCCTTGACCGAGTGGGACCACGTGGCCTTGCCGACGGTCTCCATCACCCCGTCGACCCGGCCGGGCAACCGGGTCCCTGACTCGAAGACCTCGTGCGCGCCGAGCTCGAGGGCCCGGGCCCGTTTGGCCTCGTGGCGACTGGTCGCCCACACCCGCAGGCCGCCGGCGCGTGCCAAGGTGATCAGCGCAGTGGCGACTCCCCCGCCGGCCCCCTGGACCAGCACGGTGTCACCCGGCTTCAACCCACCCTGGGTGAAGAGCATCCGGTACGCCGTCAGCCACGCGGTAGGCAGGCAGGCCGCCTCCTCGAAGCTCATCGACTCGGGCTTCGCGACGACGTTGGACGCCGGCACCATCACCTTGTCCGCGAACGTCCCTGGATAGCGCTCGCTGAGCAACGAGCGACGAGGGTCGAGGGTCTCGTCACCACGCCACGACGGGTCGCTGATCACGGCGTGGACCACGACCTCGTTGCCGTCCTCGTCGTAGCCGGCCGCGTCGCACCCGAGGATCATCGGCAGCGCCTCCTGCTTGAGGCCGACGCCGCGCAGGGACCACAGGTCGTGGTGGTTCAGAGAGGCCGCCTTGACCCTCACCGTGGTCCATCCGGAAGGCGGCTCGGGATCAGGCTGCTCCCCCACCACCAGACCCTGCAGCGGATCCTCGGAACTGAACGAATCGGCGTAGACAGCGAACATGGGTCCTGAGCCTAGCCCCGCGGCGCTCGTGGCTCAGGAGGTGGCGACGCCGTCGCGACGGGCGGCCGCGGCCACGGCGCCGGCCACTGCGGACCCGACCCGGAGGTCGAACGGCGAGGGGATGATGTGGTCCTCGCGCAGGTCGTCCGCGGCCAGGTCGGCCAGGGCGTTCGCGGCAGCGAGCTTCATGCTCTCGGTGATGGCCGTGGCCCGCACGTCGAACGCGCCGCGGAAGATGCCCGGGAAGGCCAGCACGTTGTTGATCTGGTTGGGGAAGTCCGAGCGCCCGGTCGCGACCACGCGAGCATGCCTGCGCGCCACGTCGGGGTGGACCTCGGGTGTGGGGTTGGCCAGTCCGAAGACGATCGCGTCGTCGGCCATCGAGGCCACCTGCTCCTCGGGGACCGTGCCACCGGAGACACCGATGTAGACGTCGGCGCCGGCCATGGCCTCGGCGAGGCCACCTCGCCGACCGGTCAGGTCCGCGGTCTGCGCGGCCAGATCCGCCTTCACCGGAGTGAGGTCGCGCCGGGAGCTGTGCAGGATGCCACGGCGGTCGAGCACCGCCAGGTCCTTGATCCCGGCCGCGAGGAGGATCCGCGCGACGGCGACTCCGGCGGCGCCGGCTCCGGAGATCACCACCCGCGTGGTCTCGTGCAGCCGGTCGGTGAGCCGCAGCGCGTTCTCCAGGGCGGCCAGCACCACGACGGCGGTGCCGTGCTGGTCGTCGTGGAAGACGGGGATCCGCAGCCGCTCCTTGAGCCGCTGCTCGATCTCGAAGCAGCGTGGGGCAGAGATGTCCTCGAGGTTGATGCCTCCGAAGCTGGGAGCCAGGCGCACCACGGTCTCGACGATCTCGTCGGAGTCGGTCGTGTCGAGGCAGATGGGGACAGCGTCCACACCGGCGAAATGCTTGAACAGCACCGCCTTGCCCTCCATCACCGGCATGGCTGCGGCCGGCCCGATGTCCCCCAGGCCGAGCACCGCGGTCCCGTCGGTGACCACGGCGACGGTGTTGGAGACCCAGGTGTAGTCGCGTGCCAGCTCGACGTCGTCGGCGATCGCCTCACAGACCTGGGCCACGCCAGGGGTGTAGGCCATGGAGAGGTCGTCACGGTTGTCGAGCCCGACCGTCGGGACGATCTCCATCTTGCCGCCGAAGTGGAGGTCGAAGACCGGTGAGCCGGCTCGCGGCCCCTGGTCCCGAGCAGAGGAGACCTGAGTGCGCGCATCCGTCGAGGGCTTGCTCATCCAGGCCTTCCATCGCTAGCGGACATCCAACAGAGAAGTCTCCCACAGGGAGGGGCCCACCGGATCACGAGCCACTGCCCTGAAACCGCCGCGGCCACGGCCACGCGCGCAGCACCACGACCGCCACCACGTCACTCGGCGCGATGGCTCCCACGGACCAGGAATCCACGCCCTCCCGCGGGTTGTCGCGCTCGACCCACCATCCGTCCACCTCACGACGCGTCACCCGCTTCACGGCCAGGACGCTGTCGGGAAGGCGGACCACACAGATCGTCCCGGGCTGCGGCGATGCTCCGTGGTGGACCAGCAACCGGTCCCCGCTGCGCAGCGTGGGTTCCATCGAGCGTCCGTGCACCCGCGCCCAGCCCCAACGCACCCGCATTCACCCCTCTGCACCCCGTACGACGCCTCACCAAGACCCGTCTGTCGAGGTCCGGTCCTCCGGAGTAGGGTCACCACAGGACACGACAGCTCACCCGACCGAAGGGAACCACATGCTCTCGCGGATCTTCGCACCGACGCTCGACGTCCACGCCCATTGCGACCTGCCCTGCGGTGTCTACGACCCAGCCCAGGCCCGCATCGAGGCCGAGTCGGTCAAGGCCATCATCGGCAAGGTCGCGGACAACGACGACGCGGACTTCCGGGCCCGCGCGATCGTGATCAAGGAACAGCGCGCCGAGCTCGTCAAGCACCACCTGTGGGTGCTGTGGACCGACTACTTCAAGCCCCCTCACTTCGAGAAGTACCCCCAGCTGCACCAGCTGTTCAACGAGGCGACGAAGCTCGCCGGTGCGGCCGGCGCCAAGGGGACCTTCGACGCGGACAAGGCAGACGAGCTCCTGGCCAAGATCGACGAGATCGCCACGATCTTCGCCGAGACCAAGCAGGGCTGAACCAACCGCCGGTGACGTCACCGTTCCTGGTGACCGACCCGGAACCGCCTGGCAGACTCAGGGCCCGCGAGGCCGATCGCACGCATCCGACCGATCGGCACGCGGGCCTGGTCAGCGGGTGGCCGACCCAGGACTCGTGACGCCATGCGCACCGCACCCACGATGACACCCACGATGCCCCCGACCTCCTTCCCAGGCCTGGCGGGCAGCTCATGACAGTTGAGCCGGCACCGCACGCCCGACTGCGCGTCCCCGCCGACGGGTCGTACCTGGCAGTGCTGCGCACCGCGACCTCCGGCCTGGCTGCCCGCAGCAACTTCACGCTGGAGGACATCGACGACCTCCGGATCGCCGTGGACGAGGCCTGCGCCATCCTGCTCCCGCAGGCGGTCCCCGGGGCAGAGCTCGAGTGCGCCTTCTGGGTGCGCGACTCCTCCCTCACCGTGGAGGTTGCCACCACGTGTGAGTCACCCAGGATCCCGTCCGAGCACGGTTTCGCCTGGCGCGTGCTCTCCGCGCTCGCGCACGAGGCGACGGCGCACATCGCGGGGAAGAAGCTGATCCTGACTCTGACAAGGACAGCAGGCAGACCGTGAGCACAACGCCCAGCGACGAGGCTCGGGACCTGGAGCCGGACGACTCCCGTGCTGAGACCGGTGATCTTCACGCACGCACCGCGGAGCTCTTCGCCCAGATGCACTCACTGCCGCCGGTCGAGGCGGAGTCGACCAGGCACCAGCTCGTCGAGCTGCACCTGCCCCTGGCCGAGTACCTCGCACGCCGGTTCGGCAACCGTGGCGAGGCCCACGAGGACCTCGTCCAGGTGGCGACCATCGGTCTGATCAAGGCGATCGACCGGTTCGACTCGGATCGCGGTGTGGCGTTCTCCACCTATGCCACGCCGACGATCGTCGGCGAGATCAAGCGCCACTTCCGTGACCGTGGCTGGACGATCCGCGTGCCGCGTCGGCTGCAGGAGATGCAGGCCGTGATCAGCCAGGCGGTCAGCGAGCTCGGCCAGGAGCTCGGGCGCTCCCCCACGGTGGCCGAGCTGGCCAAGCGCGCCGGGCTGAGTGAGGAGGAGATCATCGAAGGCATGGAGTCGGCCAACGCCTACTCCCCCCTCTCGCTCGATGCCCCCGACCCGGCGGGCGAGATCGGGGCGGTGATCGAGCAGCTCGGGGACTACGACGACGCGCTGGACGCCGTGGTGGACCGCGAGACCGTCAAGCCGTTGCTGGACACCCTCGACGCCCGCGCGAAGAAGATCCTGATGCTGCGGTTCTTCAAGAACATGACGCAGTCGCAGATCGCCGACGAGCTGGGGATCTCGCAGATGCACGTGAGCCGGCTGCTGAGCCGGACCCTCAGCGAGCTGCGGCGCAAGCTCGAGGACGCCCGACCCGCCTGAGCCTCGCGACCTCCCGACCGGGCTAGTCCGGCGGGCTACGCCGCCGGGTCGGTCGTCAGCGAACGCAGCGACTGGGGGTGGAACACCCCGGCGAGCACGATGAGCGCGATCAGCCCGAGCGTGACCGCGACGTAGGTGGTCCCGCCTCCCCAGAAGCTGGAGGCGACACCGAGCTGGATCAGCTGCGCCAGCACCACGGGCGAGCGCGCCCAGCTGCGGCGCCTCCGAAGCGCGATGGCGCACCATCCCAGCCCCGCGCCGTAGGCCAGGAAGAAGACCACTGTGGTGAGGCCCATGGCCATCCGTTGGCCGTCCATCGCCGGGACCAGCGAGACACCCTGGAGCAGCAGTGCACCGGCCTCCAGGCCGGTGAGCGCCGAGGCCACTTTCAACGGGGGTGGGACGCCGCGTCCGGCCCCACCGTAGGCGGCATCGTCGGTGCTCATCTGGCGCATGCTACCCAGACCGACGTCGGGCTCCGGGGGGCCACGACGTGGTCCTCGTCAGCGCGAACCGTCCTGCGCGGTCTGCCGTGGGGCACTGTGACGGACCTGACCAGTTCTTTTCCTTGCCTGTCGTCGGCAATGTTGACACGATGGGTCGTCTGGTTGTGAAGGGGCTCAACCGAAACCGGCCTCGTAACGCCCTCAGGGCTACGGGACCGGCACTTCCAGCCGGGTGGCACGACGAAATCCCGCCACTCGACCGCAGAACGTCCGAGGCTCGACCGAGGTCACGGCAGCCGCACATACCGACAGAGGAGTTCCATCGCCATGGACTGGCGTCACCGCGCAGCATGCCTGGAAGAAGACCCTGAGCTCTTCTTCCCCATCGGCAGCACCGGTCCCGCCCTGCTCCAGGTGGAGGAGGCCAAGCAGGTGTGCAACCGGTGCGACGTCCGGGAGCAGTGTCTGGCCTGGGCTCTCGAAGCCGGCCAGGACCACGGGGTGTGGGGCGGCCTCAGCGAGGACGAGCGTCGAGCGCTGAAGCGTCGCAACGCCAGGGCTCGCGTCCGCGCCGGCGTCTGAGCCCGGTCAGCGGTCGGCTCGAGCTCCCGGAGGTTCCTCACCCGCCCCGGATCCGATCCTCGCGGTGAAGCTCGCGCTGGCACCGCGCTCGGTGTTGTTGCACACGCTCAGCGTGCCCTGGAGCTCACCCTCGACCAGCGTCCGCACGATCGACAGCCCCAGGCTGTTCCCGGCGTCGATGTCGAAGTCGGCCGGCAGACCACGACCGTCGTCCCTCACCCGGACGGTCAGCTCCTGCGCACTGCGGCTCACCTCGACCTCCAGGTGACCCGCAGACCCGGCGAACCCGTGCTCGACAGCGTTCTGCAGCAGCTCGTTGAGCACCATCGCCAGGGTGGTCGCGATGTCCCCCGGCACGTCGCCGAACCTGCCTCTCCGGCTCGACCGGACGCCGGAGGCGCCATCGGCGAGGACCCCCAGCTCGCACACCGCCGCCACCAGGCGCTCCGCGACCTGATCGAAGTCGACACGCTCGTCCATCCCGTGGCTGAGCATCTCGTGCACCAGCGCGATCGCGGCGACCCGGCTCTCGGCCTCGTGCAACGCGGTGCGGGACTCGGCACTGGAGACCCGTCGGCCCTGCAGCCGCAGGAGTGCAGCGACGGTCTGGAGGTTGTTCTTCACCCGGTGGTGGATCTCGCGGATCGTGGCGTCCTTGGTGACCAGCTCGCGGTCACGTCGACGAAGATCGGTCACGTCACGCACCAGCAGACACGCGCCGATGTGCTCCGCGGTGTCGCCTGATGGCACGCCGGCGGTCGAGAGCAGCGGCAACGAACGGACGATCAGCACCGCCTCGCCGTCCGAGAGCTCGGTGTCACGCGCCCGTCGGCCACTGAGCACGGCACCCAGCTGCTCCTCGTCGGGCCGCAGGGACGCCGGGACCAGCGAGCGGGCGGTCTCTGCGAGGTCGCGGCCCACCAGATCGTGGGTGAGTCCGAAGCGTCGGAAGACCGAGACCGCGTTGGGACTGGCGAAGGTGACCCGCCCCAGCTTGTCCAGGCGCAGGAAGCCGTCCCCGACGCGCGGGGAGTCGGTGTGGTCGGACCTCGCACCGGGAAACGGGAAGAGTCCCTCCCCCACCATCCTCGTCAGCTCGCCGGCGGTCGCCAGGTACGCCAGCTCCAGCTGGGAGGGCGTGCGCACGCCCATCAGGTTGGTGCTGCGGGTGATGACGGCGAGCAGCCGCTCCTCACGTCGCACCGGGATCGCCTCCTGCCGCACCGGGACGGCATCGCGGAGCTCGGGGTCACCGCTGCGGGCCACGCGCCGCCCTTGCCAGGCCTCGTCGATCAGCGGACGACGCCCCAGCGGGACAAAGCTTCCCAGCAGGTCCTCGACGAAGGCGGTCGGGCCGGTCGTCGGGCGCATCTGGCCACCGGCCCAGAATCCCAGACCCTCCCGGTCGGGCAACCACAGCACCAGGTCGGCGAAGGAGAGATCGGCGATGATCTGCCAGTCCGCAAGCAGTCGACCGAGCCAGGCGACGTCGTCGTCGTCGAGGTCGGTGTGAGCTCGCGACAGCTCGGGCAGCGTCGGCACCGGCCCAGCGTAGGTCAGCGCGGTAGTTTGCGTTCATGACCACCTCCGACCAAGGCCGCCCGAGCACCGACCAGCCCGAGGCCGAGGGCCCGGTCGAGGCCCACAGCGGGGCCCACGCCGTGGCGGTGGCCGCAGCTCACGGCGTCGAGACGATGTTCACCCTGTCCGGTGCCCACGTCTTCCCGATGTACGACGGCGCGGTCAAGGCCGAGCCCCCGATGCGTCTGCTGGACGTGCGCCACGAGCAGACCGCGGTCTTCGCGGCCGAGGCCGTGGGCAAGCTCAGCCGCGTGCCGGGCCTGGCCGTGCTCACCGCCGGCCCGGGCATCACCAACGGGATCAGTCCGATCACCCAGGCCCGGTTCAGCGGTGCGCCCCTGGTCGTCATCGGCGGTCGAGCCCCCGACAACCGCTGGGGCACCGGCAGCCTCCAGGAGCTCGACCACGTGCCGCTCGTGGACCCGGTGACCAAGAGCGCCTTCACCGTGCACAAGCCCGACGAGGTCGCCGGCGCCGTCGGCGAAGCCTTCACCCTCGCCCGGTCCAGCCACCGGGGACCGGTCTTCCTCGACGTGCCGATGGATGCCTTCTTCGACTCGAGCACGGTGGAGCGCCCCGCCCTGGGCGCGACCCGTGGCGCCGATCCCGACCCCGACGCCGTTGCGCAGATCGGGAGTCTGCTGGCGCAGGCGAAGCACCCGGTGCTCGTGCTGGGCAGTGACGTGTGGGGCGACGGCGCGGAGGAGGCTGCGCTGCGCCTGGTCGAGGGAGCCGGTCTGCCCGCCATCGCCAACGGGATGGGCCGCGGGATCGTCCCCGGGGGTCATCCGATGCTGGTGACCAAGGCGCGCAGCATGGCCCTGGGCAAGGCCGACCTGGTGATCGTGGCGGGCACCCAGCTGGACTTCCGACTGTCCTACGGCGTCTTCGGCGGCAAGGACGGCGCCGAACCTGCTGCGGTGGTGCACCTGGCCGACTCTCCGGAGCAGATCAGCGGCCACGCACAGCTCTCGGCGTCCGCCGCGGGTGACCTGAGCGCCGTGCTCGACGGCATCCACGCCGCCCTGGAGCAGCAGCTGCGTCGCCCGGACTGGTCGGGCTGGGTGCAGGAGCTGCAGGCCGCAGTCGCCTCCGCGACCGAACGGGACCGGGCGCTGCTGCAGGCGGAGGCAGACCCGATCCACCCCGCCCGGATCTACGGTGAGCTGCTGCCCCGCCTCGAGGACGACGCGGTGGTGATCGGCGACGGGGGTGACTTCGTCTCCTTCGCCGGCAAGTACGTCGAACCGAAGCGTCCCGGTGGCTGGCTCGATCCGGGGCCCTTCGGCTGCCTGGGGGCCGGGCTCGGGGCCGCGATCGGCGCTCGGCTGTCGCGGCCCTCGTCGCAGGTGGTGCTGCTGCTGGGGGACGGTGCTGCTGGGATGTCGCTGATGGACGTGGACACCTTGGTGCGTCACGAGCTGCCCGTGGTGATGGTCTGCGGCAACAACGCAGCGTGGGCCCTGGAGAAGGGGCCGATGCAGATGCTCTACGGCTACGACGTGATCGCGGACCTGGCGCCCCGCACGAGGTACGACGAGGTCGTGACCGCCCTGGGCGGTGGCGGTGAGATGGTGACGGACCCCCGCGAGATCGGGCCCGCGATCGACCGCGCCTTCGACTCCGGCGTGCCCTACCTGGTCAACGTGATCACCGACGTGGAGGCGACCTACCCGCGCAACACCTTCGGGATCTAAGACCGAATCCACCGATGACCGTCGTCGCGAGCGGCACCAGACGGGTGCGCTGGCAAGACGGCGTCGATGGCATGCCGGACGCCTGGTGAGCGGCGCCAACGCAGCCAGCGTGCCCGGATGGGGGCGCGCAGCAGGCGGGGATCGGCGGATTCGGGCTAAGACCTAGCGGCTCACAGCCGGGCCAGGAAGCGCTCGCGGTCGACGATGACCCGTGCCACCTCGCCCTGCCCGACCTCGGCGCCGCTGGAGTCGAGAGCCGACACCGCGAACCTCAGGTGACGCCCGTCCCTGCCGGCGACGTCTGCGCGAACCGTGATCTCCTCGCCGACGGCACTGGCCCGCCGGTGCTGCAACGACACGTGGGTGCCGACGCTGGTCTGCTCCGGCGCCAGCTCCTGCGTCACGGCTGCGCAGGTCGCCGCCTCCGCCCACGCGAGCAGTCGAGGCGTACCCAGCACAGGCAGGTCGCCGGATCCCACGGCCGCGGCGGTGTCGTCGGAGGTGACGGTGAAGGTCAGCGTGGCAGTCATGGCCCCATGCTGGCACGACGCGATTTCGGGCCCCGCGTGGTCACCTGAGACACTGGCCAGACAGGCAAGTGGCCCGACCCGCAGGCACCAGCACAGGACAGCACACCCGAGGAGTGAGCACCCATGGGCAAGACCGGACGCAAGCGCCGCGCTCGCAAGAAGAAGAGCGCCAACCACGGCAAGCGCCCCAACGCCTGAGCGGCGTCCGACTCGACGAGTCGGCCCCAGGCAGACGAAGGCCCCCGGCGGGATCGCCGGGGGCCTTCGTCATCGTTCTTGCGCGCCGCTGGTCCTCAGCCGTCGATCCGGCGTTCGGTCACCTCGACCCGGACCTGGTGGAGGCTCACCCGGATCCGCTCACGCAGGTGGGCCGGGGCCTGGTCGCCGCAGGAGCGGGCCACCAGCGCCTTGACCGTCTGCTCCAGGGTCTGCTCGGCAAGGCAGGGTGCGCACTCGTCGAGGTGGTGCTGGATCTGGTCGAGGTCGGCGTCGGCCAGCTCGTGGTCGACGAAGAAGACCATGCGGGCCAGGATCTCCTCGCAGTCCATGTCGTGGTGGTCGCCGCAGCTCATGACTTCGCCCCTGCGTCGATCCGCATGCCGCGCTCGCGCGCGTAGTCGGCCAGCTGCTCGCGCAGCTGACGCCGGCCGCGGTGCAACCGAGACATCACCGTGCCGATGGGCGTGCCCATGATCTCGGCGATCTCCTTGTAGGGAAACCCCTCGACGTCTGCGAGGTAGACCGCGAGCCGGAAGTCCTCGGGCAGCCGCGACAGCGCGTCCTTCACGTCGGAGTCGGGCAGACCCTCCAGTGCCTCCATCTCTGCTGACTTCAGGCCGCCGGAGCTGTGGGACTCGGCGCGATGCAGCTGCCAGTCCTCGACTTCCTCGTCCATCGACTGCTGCGGCTCGCGCTGCTTCTTGCGGTAGGTGTTGATGAACGTGTTGGTCAGGATCCGGTAGAGCCACGCCTTGAGGTTGGTGCCCTCACGGAACTGGTGGAACGCGGCGTAGGCCTTGGCGAAGGTCTCCTGCACCAGGTCCTCGGCATCGGCCGGGTTGCGGGTCATGCGCATGGCCGCGGCGTAGAGCTGGTCGAGGTAGGGAAGAGCATCGCGCTCGAAGCGAGCGGTCAGCTCCGACACGGTCTGGTCCGAGCGTGTCGGGCTCTCGTCCTCGGGGGTGGGTGCTGGTGACATCGTCGCCCAGCCTAGCGGCAGGGGGTGCAACGGCCACGAGCCCTGTGACCGGGCGCCGGAGACGACAGGCCGGTTGCCGCCGGACTCTCGTGCGTCACGCTGGAGCAGCGCCGCCACCATCCACCTCCTGTCGTCGCCCCCTGACCTGGCTTGTCAGGGTGCAACGCGGTCGGGGGACGAGGGATTCCCGACGACCTCGCGGATCACGAATTCCATCGCCGCCTCGACCAGGATCGCGAGCACGTCTGCCTGGCCGACGTCCGCGCGAGCGGGCACCTTGACGCCGTGGTCGGCCTCGGGGAGCACCGTCATCTGGACATGGCCGGGGAACTCTTCGGGCCGACCCATCGAGTCTCGTTCGCCCTGCACCACCAGCAGCGGCCCGCGCACCGCGAGCAGCTCATCGACCCGAGATCGCTCGGGCTTGCCCGGTGGGTGCAAGGGGAAGGAGACCGCGAGCACTCCCGAGGCGCCGAGATGGGCAGCGGTGCGAGCCGCGCTGCGAGCCCCCGCGCTGCGTCCGCCCACGACCATCGGGGTACGGATGCGCAGCTGGTCCACCGCCGACACGAAGCCCTCGTCGAGCACAGAGGGCGCCGGAGCCAGCTTCTTGCCCGCCACCCGCCACGGCTGCTCCACCCGGACCACCGTGATGCCGCTGCGGGGCAGTCCCTTGGCCAACGCCTCGAGGTCCCGCGACTCCACGCCGCCGCCGGCCCCATGGCCCAGCACGAGCGTGGCGATCGGGTGACGCGACCGGTTCGTGTGCAGCCGCGCAGGACCGTGCGGCGTCTGCACCTCGCGCACCGACGTCACGGCTGCACCCCCTCCGGGACGTCCTCGGCCGGGAGGGGGTCGAGCAGGTCGGGGCCGTTGTTGCGCACGTTGTTGACCGCGGTCGAGACCGGATAGGCCTCCAGCCTGCCCGGAGCCGCGGGCACCAACAGCTCGCGCGAGTCCTCCGACGCCGCGGGATCGAGCCAGTCGGCCCAGCGGGCCGGCTCCACCAGCATGGGCATCCGGTCGTGGATCTGGCCCAGCTCGTCCTCGGCCCTCGTGGTGAGGACGGTGCAGGTCCACAGGAAGCGAGCGGGGTCGTCCTCGGCCTTCTCCGGGTCACGCCAGACCTCGTACAACCCGGCCATGGCCAGCGAGGATCCGTCCTTGGGACGGATGAAGAAGGGCTGCTTCAGCGCCTTGCCGGACTTCGCGGTCTGTGAGGTCTGGTACCACTCGAAGTAGCCGTCGGCGGGGAGCAGGCAGCGGCGCTTGGCGAACGCCTGCCGGTAGGCAGGCTTCTCGCTCACCGTCTCCACGCGGGCATTGATCATCCGGTTGCCGATCTTGCGCTCCTTGGCCCAGAACGGCACCAGGCCCCAGGTGAGCACCCGCAGGCTCCTGGCCTCCTCGGGCCGTTGCAGGACGGCGTAGACCGACTTGGTGGGCGCCACGTTGTAGTCGGGTGGCAGAGGCTCGGAGACGGTCTCGGTGCCACGTTGCCGATCGATCTCGAACTCCTCGGCAAGGTCCTCGGGCGAGCGAGAGGAGGCGTAGCGGCCGCACATGAGCCCTACTCTAGGTCGTTGTCAGTCCTGCGGGGCAGACGGCGCGGAGCCCTGGCCATCGTCTTGCTCGACGCTGGAGAGGATCCCCAGAACCACCATGTCGACCATCCAGGTCAGCTCGTCGGCGGTCTCCGGCAGAGACCTGGTCGGTTGACTCACGTGGCTCAGCACCAGTCGCACCAGGGACTCCATCGCCGTCGGGACGCGATCAGTGATCAGCAGCAGGTCGGGGTGGCGCCGGCTGAAGAGTGCGTAGACGAAGTCGGTGGCGCGCTCGACCAGGTCCCGTGACTGGAAGATGAAGGGCAGCAGCTCGGTGTCACCGGAGTGCCCGGCCTCCAGCACGGCGACCAGCAGGTCGTCCTTGGCGGCCATCTCCAGGGCGGCCAGGACCGCAGCGCGCACCGCCGCGCTGATGGTCTCCTCGGCGAGGAAGGCACGCTCCACCGCCTCGAGGAACTGGTCGAGCTCGCGATGGATCAGCTGCTCGGCGAGCAGCTGCTTGCTGCCGAACTCGTTGTACACGGTCTGCCTGCTGACGCCTGCGCGCTCGGCGACCTTGGCCATGGTGACCCGGCGCCACCCGTCCTCGGCGAAGACCCCCGCGGCGGCGTCGAGCAGTCGCTCGCGCAGCAGGCCCCGCACCGCCACGCGGTAGGACTGGTCTGGCTGATCGCCCCTGCCGCTCACACCGAGGATCCTCCCTCATCCCCCAAGAACGATGGGCGCGGTGCTGCATCAGGGCGGACCAGCCGTGCGCTCAGGCCGGGACGAAGTCCTGCTGCTCCCGGACCCCGCAGTCGGGGCAGCACCACTCGGCGTCGACCTGGTCGAAGGGTGTGCCGGGAGGCCATCCCTCGTGCGGGTCGCCCTGGTCCTCGTCGTAGACGTAGTCGCAGGCGGGGCACCGGAAGCGAGCCATCAGGCGGCCTCCTCGACCGCCGCCCGCGGGTACTTCGCCAGGTAGTGATCGACCTTTCCTGGAGCGATGTTCGCGCGCGAGAGGTCCCCGTCGTAGTGGGCCACCACCCTCGGGTCCATCACTCGTCGCCAGATCGCGGGCACCCAGGTCAGCACGATCATTCCGGCATAACCGGTGGGCAGCACGGGAGCCTCGGGGTAGTCACGCAGCGCCTGGTAGCGCCGAGTGGGGTTCGCGTGGTGGTCGCTGTGGCGCTGCAGGTGGTAGAGCAGCACGTTGGTGCCGATGTTGTTGCTGTTCCAGCTGTGACTGGGGTTCACCCGCTCGTAGCGGCCGGACTCCAGCTTCTGGCGGCGCATTCCGTAGTGCTCCAGGTAGTTGACCGCTTCGAGCAGGTAGATGCCGACCACGGCCTGGAGCAGCAGATAGGGCAGGATGCCGGCCCCGAAGGCAAGCATCAAGGCACCCCAGACGACGACGGTCATCGCCCACGCGTTGAGGATGTCGTTCTTGATCGTCCACGGGCTCTGTTGGCGCCTTGCGAACCGGCGCTTCTCCAGGCGCCAGGCGCTGGTCAGGCTGCCCCACACGGTGCGCGGCAGGAACATCCAGACGTTCTCGCCCAGGCGGGAGCTCGCCGGGTCCTCGGGGGTGGCGACCCGGACGTGGTGGCCGCGGTTGTGCTCGATGTAGAAGTGGCCGTAGGCGGTCTGGGCAAGACAGATCCGGGCGAACCAGCGCTCGTGCTTCTCCTTCTTGTGCCCGAGCTCGTGAGCGGTGTTGATCCCGATCCCGGCGACCATGCCGACGGTGAGCGCCATGCCGACCTTGTCCATCACGCCGTACTGCGGCTGGCTGAGCAGCCACGCGGTCCAGATGAAGGCGACGTACTGCATCGGGATGAACAGGTAGGTCACCAAGCGGTAGTAGCGATCGTTCTCCAGCTTCTCGATCAGCTCGTCCGGCGGGTTGTTCGGGTCGGTGCCCAGCGCGAGGTCGATCAGCGGGATCACGCCGTAGACGAACAGCGGGCCGAAGTACCAGAACAGGTCGATGCCGGTCGCGCTGACCAGGCCGGCGGCCGCGAAGGGCAAGAGCGGGATGATCGCGCCCAAGATCCAGGCATAGCGCTTGGTGTCGCGCCACTGGAGGGTCTCGGGACCGGCAGACAGGGACTGGACCGACATCAGAAGACTCCGTTCGTCCGACTCGGCGATGGTCTCACCTGCCGAGGTTTACAATATGCTAGAGATTGTCAAGCCACTTGGCAAGGACCCCGCGCATGTCCACGGCTCGCCGGCGCCGCAGAGCGTGGCGTGCCGACACCGGAAAAAACTCTGGGAACCCACGTCATGGACCGCCGTGCCGCACGTCCCTACATCGACGGGCCGCCGCGTCACCGCCTGGGAGGGTGACGCGACGCCCCGACACCGCGACCCGGACCGGGTCTCCGGGTCCCACTGGGGCCTGCTCGGTCGGGCACACGAGGAGAGGAGCACCGGTGCCACTCTCGGTCTTCTCTCGACGCCGAACCGCGCAGCCGCCGATCGAGCGCGAGCTCACCGGCGCCGAGCGGCGCGACGTCCCGCGTCACCTGGAAGCAGTGGCAGAGGCGCTGGTCGCGCGACGCTGCCCGATAGCCGCGTGCGCGGTGAGTGGCAGCAACTTGGCCGCGGACGGGGTCACCCTCCGCGAAGCGCTGGCCATGCTCGCCGCCACCCACGAAGCTCTCGGCCTGGGAGAGCCGACCTTCGCCGCCACCGACGCGCTGTCCGTCTCGTGGAGCGAGGAGACCCTGGCGTTCCTGAGCGACGTCTCGTGCGAGGACCCGCTGACGGGCCTGGCGTCCAGCGCCCACCTGCGTGCCCGCATCGCCGAGGTCTATCGAGACGCGGACCTTGCCGGCACCAGCCCGCGCACCACGCATGCGTTGGTGATGGTCGACCTGGCCACCGTGGGAGGCGCGGCCGTCCCCCCGGATCCCGACGCGTTCGAGCAAGCCCTGCTCCTGGCCGGAGCCGCCGAGGTCGCTCGCGACCACTTCCCCGGTGGTGCCACCCTCGCCCGGATCGGGCGCGACAAGATCGCAGTCCTGACCTGGCGCGACCTGCACATCGGGCGCGACGTGGCCGAGCTGCGTCACGAGCTCCAGCTGACCGGAGCGGCGCCACGCGCCCGGATCTGGATCGAGGGGCTGCCGGACACCTCCGACACGGCAGTCATGGTCCTCTCCGGCCTCGCCATGCTCTGACCCGACCGCGACCACGATCGAAAGAGTCATGAAGCGGTTGAAGTCGTGAATCACCCTCGCCGATCCCCGATTCCCTTTACCTTGGGGTTTGTCATGGCGAAAGCGGGAGGAGGTCGCTCCCTGCCGAACACAGCGAACCCGGGGTACACTATTTTCCCATACAGGGACGATTCGTACTTTGTGACCTCTCGTGAGGGTCACACGGACGACACCGTCTCGAATCCAAACCGATGACCGAACTCCTTTCCTCAGAAGACGTTCGCAGCGACCCCGAGCTGATTGCTCTGGTGCGCGGCGGAGATCGTGATGCCTTCGGCCATCTCTACGAGCGCCACGTCAACGCCGCGAATCGCATGGCCCGCCAGCTGGTCCGCGGCAGCGACGCCGACGACCTGGTCTCCGAGGCCTTCACCAAGGTCATGCTGCTGCTCCAGGCCGGCCACGGGCCTGATGTCGCCTTCCGCGCCTATCTGCTGACCGCGATCCGACGGCTGCACGTGGACCGGGTGCGGGGCGAGTCGCGCCTGACCACTTCGGACGACATGACGGCGTTCGACCCCGGGGTGCCGTTCCAGGACACCGCGGTCCACCAGTTCGAGAGCGGCGCGGCCGCTCGAGCCTTCGCCTCCCTCCCCGAGCGCTGGCAGCTGGTGCTCTGGCATCTGGAGGTGGAGGGACAGAAGCCGGCAGAGATCGCGCCGCTGCTGGGGATGAGCCCCAACTCGGTCTCAGCCCTGGCCTACCGGGCGCGCGAGGGACTGCGCCAGGCGTTCCTCAGCGCTCATCTGCGGGAGACCGAGGAGGACACCTGTCGCTGGGTCACCGAGAACCTCGGCAGCTACGTGCGCAAGGGGCTCTCCCGGCGTGACAGCGCCAAGATCGACGCCCACCTGCGCGAGTGCCGCGCCTGCACCGCGATGTATCTCGAGCTGGCCGAGGTCAACTCGAACCTCGCGGGGGTGATCGCGCCGCTGCTGCTCGGCAGTCTCGCCGCCGGTTATCTGGCCAGTGTGCCCAGCACCAGCGCGGGTGGCGCCCTGCTCATGTGGGACCGCGTGAAGGACTTCGCAGGCGCCAACAGCGGCGCCACCGCCGTCGGCGCCGCCGCAGCCACGGTCGCCGCCGTGGCGATCGCGACCACCATCATCGGACCGGCCGACCAAGAGGTCAGCGACAAGGCTCCGATCGCCGACTCGCCCGCGAGCACGTCGTCCTCGGCCGACACCCTCGCGCCGCCGGCACAGCGACGGAGTGGCTCTGTCGACTCCTCGAGGCGTGGGGTGACCACGACCAGCTCACCTCGGAGCCAAGCGCTCCCCCGGCAGGTTGCGGGCACCCCGGACGAGACCTTCCCGAGCCAGGCCTTCGTGGAGTCCCCGATCGAGGAGCTCATCGACGCCGTCGGTGCCACCGAGGAGCCGCCGCCCGCCACCGGTGGCACGACGCTCGAGATCGCCAGTGCCTCTCTCGACGACGAGGCGCTGAGACTGACCCTCGCCGGCGTCCCGGACGACGCACGAGACGTCGTGGTCAGGATGACCTCCGACACCGGCCAGGTCTGGTTCGCCGACGCGGGCAGCCCCTGCGACGTCGGGCCACGTGACACGGCTCGGTGCCCGCTCGGCACGGCGGCTCGCGTCGGCGCGGTCGGCAACGCCGCATACACCCGGGTGGTGCCCCCCACCGCAGATCAGGCGATCCAGACGCTGACTCTTCCGATCCGCTACCCAGCCAGCCTCGAGGAGGACCGGGTCACGGTGAGCATCCGGCTCCCCGGTGCCGCGCAGGACCAGTTCGCCGACTCCCTCACCCTGACCTTCCGGCCGACCCGACCGGGTGGCGGGCCGACCACGCCCACCAGTGGGTCCACGGGGTCCACCACCCCCACCAGCGGATCCACCACACCGACCAGCGACGGCACCACCCCCACCACCGGATCCACCACACCGACCAGCGACGGCACCACCCCCACCACCGGATCCACCACACCCACCAGCGACGGCACCACCCCCACCACCGGATCCACCACACCCACCAGCGACGGCACCACCCCCACCACCGGATCCACCACACCCACCAGCGACGGCACCACCCCCACCACCGGATCCACCACACCCACCAGCGACGGCACCACCCCCACCACCGGATCCACCACACCCACCAGCGACGGCACCACCCCCACCACCGGATCCACCACACCCACCAGCGACGGCACCACCCCCACCACCGGATCCACCACACCCACCAGCGGATCGACGACACCCACCAGCGACGGCACCACACCCACCAGCGGATCGACGACACCCCCGGCCTCGGGCAGTGACATCGCCTTGTCCCTGTCCACGCGGTACGGCTCGGGCCAGGTACGGGTCACTGTCGACGGTCTCCCGGTCGCCCACGACCGGCGCGCGCTGGTCATCGACATCTCCTACCAGGGTGGAACCGTGCCGGTGGTCCCGCTCGACCGCACCTGCGAGCTCACGGCCCCGTCACGCCTGGTGTGCGAGACGAGCGGCCGCGTCGAGCACACCGACCTGCGCTTGGACACCACCCTCCTGACGCCGGGGCAGACGGTCGTGATGAGCTTCACGGCTTCGCTCGACGGAGAGGACGACCCCGACCCCTCCGACAACAGCGCTCGCCTGAGCGTCGACGACTCCGGTGACATCGGGATCGAGGGCCAGCTCGGCTTCACGCGCATCGTGGTGGAGACCGCTCGGGCGATCGAGTCCGGCCTGCTCACCCTCCCCTCAGCCCCGGTCGCGTTCCAGCCGACCGAACAGCCCACGAAGCTGGTGGCCATCGAACAGCCACAACCGACCCGCGCTTCGCCCAGCACGCCTGACCAGCCCAGGTCGGCGCCCCGGGCAGGGCAGACCCGCACCGCCGGCACGTCGACACCGAGGACCACACCGACGTCACAGCCCACGATGAAGGCCGCGCCGCACGCAACGCCCGCGGCGGCTCCGACCTCGTCGGCTCAGCACCCCACCCGTGCTCCGGAGCCGACGAGGACGGCGTCCTCCACCTCGGCGGGAGGCTCGTCCTCAGACGGTGACCGGTCAGGAGCGAGCGCAGGCACGACGTCGGAGCCGACCAAGACCAAGACAGGTGGGCACACCGAGACGCACTCCGCGCAGCAGGGCCACGACAAGAGCAAGGCCGGGGACAAGGCCAAGGCCAAGACCAAGTCACACGGCGAGCCCAAGGCACACGGCGAGCCCAAGGCACACGGCAAGAGCAAGGCCGAGGCCAAGGCCAAGGCCAAGTCACACGGTGAGCCCCAGGCACACGGCAAGACCAAGGCCGACCACAGCAAGGACGAGGTCCACGGCAAGAAGACGGGGCGCGACAAGGGCAAGAAGGTCAGGCGCCACGGGCGTCGGTAGCGCGCCGACGTCACCGGCGCCGGCCCTAGGATGAGCACGATGCTCACCGATCCTTGGCCCGCGCCGACCGCACCGTCGGCAGTGCGCGCCGAGGTACGGGTGCCCGGTTCGAAGTCCCTCACCAACCGAGCCCTGGTTCTGGCCGCGATCTCGAACGGGCCGGCGTTGGTCCGCAACGCGCTGCGTTCACGCGACACCGAGCTGATGGCTGCGGCGCTGGAGTCGCTCGGCGCCCGGGTCGAGAGGTCCGAGACCGACTGGCGGGTCAGCCCGGGGGCCTGGGACGCGGGTGGCTCGGTCGACTGCGGGCTTGCCGGCACCGTGATGAGGTTCGTCCCGCCGCTGGCCGGTCTGTGTCACGGTGTCGTGGCATTCGACGGCGACCCGCACGCCCGCAAGCGTCCGATGGCAGCGACCATCGAGGCACTGCGCCAGCTCGGGGTCGAGGTGGACGACGGGGGGCGTGCGGCGCTCCCCTTCACGGTGCGCGGCACCGGTCGAGTCGGCGGCGGAGAGGTGCGGCTGGACGCCTCGTCCTCCAGCCAGTTCGTCTCCGCACTCCTGCTGGCCGGTGCCCGCTACGACAACGGCGTGGTGCTGCGGCACCAGGGACCGCCGATCCCCTCCCGACCACACATCGACATGACCGTCGAGGCGCTCAGAGAGCGTGGTGTGACCGTGGACGACTCCCGGCCCGACGTGTGGGTGGTCGACCCCGGCCCGGTGAAGGCACTCGACGTGATGGTGGAGCCGGACCTGTCCAACGCGGCCCCCTTCCTCGCTGCCGCTGCGGTCTCTTCCGGAGAGGTCACCGTCGTGGACTGGCCGGCCGCGACCACCCAACCCGGCGCCGTGCTTCCCGAGCTCTTCGGGCGCATGGGCGCCACCAGCCGGCTCCACGAGCGCGGCCTGACGCTGCGCGGCCCGCAGCGGCTCACGGGCATCGACCTGGACATGCGGGAGATCGGAGAGCTGGCGCCGGTCGTGGCCGCCGTCTGCGCTCTCGCCGACGGGCCGTCCCGGCTGCGGGGGCTGGCTCACATCCGGGGCCACGAGACCGACAGGCTGCGCGCGCTGACCCGCGAGCTCGGCGGGCTGGGGTGCCGGGTGGAGGAGCACCACGACGGCCTCGACATCACGCCGGCGCCCATGCACGGAGGGCTGTTCCACACCTACGACGACCATCGGATGGCCCACGCCGCCGCGGTCGTCGGTCTGCGCGTCAGCGGCGTGGAGGTCGAGGACGTCGCCACCACGGCGAAGACGTTCCCCGGCTTCGAGCGGGTCTGGGGATCCATGGTTGCCGCGGACGGCCCCACGACGTGAGCGGTCACAGTCGCTACGACCACCTCGACCACGAGTCCTTCGAGCGGCCCCGGCGGCACACTCGGCCGCGCACGAAGGACCGGCCCTCCCACGACGACGCCGTGGACGCACTCGTGGTCGCCGTGGACCGCGGACGGTTCACCGTGGTGCTCGTCGGGGACGAGGAGCGCGTGGTGACGGCGATGAAGTCGCGGCCGCTGGGCCGCAAGGGTGTCGTCGTCGGTGACCGGGTGCGAGTGGTCGGTGACGTCTCCGGAGCGGACGGCACCCTGGCGCGCATCGTGGAGGTGACCGAACGCGAGACCGTCCTGCGGCGCACCGCCGACGACTCCGACCCGGTCGAACGGGTGGTCGTCGCCAACGCCGACCAGCTCGTGATCGTGGTCGCGCTCGCCGACCCCGAGCCCAGGACGGGGCTCATCGACCGGGCGCTGGCGGCGGCGTACGACGCGGACATCGAGCCCCTGCTCTGCCTGACCAAGGCTGATCTCGCGGGTCCTGAAGCCCTGGTGGCGATCTACAACCCGCTCGAGGTGCGCTACGTCGTCACCAGTCGGGAGACGGACCCCCAGGAGCTGCGCAGCAGGCTCGTAGGACGCACCAGCGTGCTGCTCGGGCACAGCGGTGTCGGCAAGTCCACGCTGGTCAACGCCCTGGTGCCCGGGGCCGACCGAGCCACCGGCGACGTCAACGACGTCACCGGGCGCGGGCGGCACACCTCCACCTCTGCGGTCATGCTGCGACTGCCCGGGTCGACAGGGTGGATCGTGGACACCCCCGGCATCCGGTCCTTCGGGCTGGCCCACGTGCAGCCCGCAGGGCTGCTCGCCTCCTTTCCCGACCTGGAGCAGCTCACCGTCGACTGTCCTCGTGGCTGCACCCACGAGGAAGGCACTCCGGAGTGCGCTCTCGACGAGGCCGCGAGCGCCGGCAGGGTCGACCGCGAGCGGGTCTCGTCCTATCGACGCCTGCTGGCAAGTCGCGACGTCAGCCTCTGACGACCCGGGCATACCCTGACCCTCATGCCCACCAGCTACAACGACGACCTGCGCCTGGCCCACGTGCTGGCCGACGACGCCGACTCCTTGTCGGTCGACCGCTACCAGTCGCTCGACCTGCGGGTGGACACCAAGCCGGACCTCACGCCCGTGACCGACGCTGACCGGGCCGTCGAGGAGAGCATCCGCCGCACCCTGTCACGCGCTCGCACCCGTGACGCCGTGCTCGGCGAGGAGCAGGGTTCGACGGGCTCGAGCTCGCGCCGCTGGGTGATCGACCCCATCGACGGCACCAAGAACTTCATCCGCGGGGTGCCGGTGTGGGCGACGCTGATCGCGCTCATGGTGGAGAACGAGGTCGTCGCCGGGGTGGTCTCGGCCCCGATGCTGCAGCGGCGCTGGTGGGCGATGAAGGGCGGCGGGGCGTTCTCGGGGAAGTCGCTCTACAAGTCCTCGCCCTGCCGGGTCTCGGACGTCGCCAAGCTCGGTGATGCGTCGTTGTCGTACTCCTCCCTCGACGGCTGGGAGACCAGCGGACAGCTCGACGACTTCCTGGCCCTGTCGCGGCGCTGCTGGCGGACCCGCGCCTACGGCGACTTCTGGAGCTACATGATGGTCGCCGAGGGGTCGGTCGACATCGCCGCGGAGCCCGATCTCGAGCTCTACGACATGGCGGCCCTCGACGTGATCGTGCGCGAGGCGGGTGGGCGGTTCACCGGGCTCGACGGCCGCGACGGCCCCCACGCCGGCAACGGGCTGGCCAGCAACGGGATTCTGCACGAGACGGTCCTGGGATTCCTCGGTGCCGTGGGCGAGGACCGAGCAGCGCGGCACGAGGAGCTCGACCCCGACCTGGAGCCCGGGGAGGCCGAGGGACGCAGCGGCACGGTCTTCGACCTCACCTCCCGACGACGTCCGGAGACTCCTCCGGGGTGACGCGGGGGATGTCGGGGGCCGACGTCGTCCTCCCGCTCCTGTTCGTCATCGCCCGCCACCGGGCCAACAGCCATGGCGCGGTGAGCAGGGCCACCAGGTCGAACCAGCCGTAGCCACCTGCCGCGCCACTGGGCGGGTTGCCGATGCTGATGCCCAGGATCGGGTCCTCGGTCTGCCACACCCAGGTCCCGACCTCGGTGCCGAGCAGCTCCAGCCAGGTCACGACGTAGGCGGCCCCGACGTAGACCTCGCGCGACGGTCCCCAGCGCAGGAACCCGAGAAGGCAGAGGAACCACAACGCGCCCAGGACATCGCCGCGTGGCCCCACGAAGGTCCATGCCACCCAGCCGGCCAGGCCGACCACCGCGACCGTCCCCACCAGGTGGAGGCGGGCGCGCACCCACGGGTGGTGGCCCAGCGCATAAGCCGAGAGGTAGACCAGCCCGTGTCCGGGCGGGACGTACGACGCGACGTTGTCGAACCGGTAGAGGTAGACCCCGAGCCAGGGTGAGCAGATGTACTCGATGACCGTGGCGAACACGACCACGACCAGTGCCTGGACCCGCACCAGCGGCAGCGCCAGCGCCAGGGCAGCCGCCAGGGCCAGCCAGGTCGCGGCGCCCAGCGCTCGCTGCGTGGCCAGTGACCCGTCGGCGTCGATCAGGAGCACGACGGTGAGCCAGCCCATCATCGCCAGGGTCGCGGCCACACCGTGGCGGGCCAGGCGGGAGGTGTCGTGCACCGCGCCATCCTCTCAGGCTGGGCGGTCCCGTCCCGGCGACGCAATCGAAGAAACCCGTCATACTGATGCCGAGAGACGTATCTGAGCAGCACCTTCCGCAGCCCCAGGTCGTGCTCTAGCCTCGAAGGCCCAACGCCTCAGCGTCGAGTAGGAGAAGCCACAGATGCGCATCAGGGAGATCATCAGCGCGAAGGACATCTCGGGCGTGGTCACGATCGCGCCGTCGGCGACCGTGCGCGATCTCCTGAACCTCTTGGCGGAGAAGAACATCGGCGCGCTCGTCGTCAGCAATGACGGCCAGCAGGTCGACGGCATCGTGTCGGAGCGGGACATCGTGCGCCACATCCAGGCCGCCGACGAAGGCGCGTTGGAGACGAGCGTCGAGACGATCATGACCAGCACGGTCCACACCTGCAAAGCCGACTCCGACCTGGACGAGGTGATGGCCGCGATGACCGAGCGTCGGATCCGGCACGTCCCGGTCGTCGGACCCGACGGCCTGGTCGGCCTGGTCAGCATCGGCGACGTGGTCAAGCACAAGATCAGCGTGCTGCAGTTCGAGCGCGACCAGCTCGACAGCTACGTGCACCAGACCTGAGCGATCGCGACCCGCCGCCGAGCGGCCGAGGCGCTCCACTAGCGTGGGTCGGATGGACAAGCCAGAGATCGACTTCCCCGAAGGCCCGCCGCCCACCGAGCTCGAGATCACTGAGGTGAGCGAGGGCGACGGCGCCGAGGCCAGCTCGGGCTCCACCGTGAGCGTTCACTACGTCGGGGTCTCCCACTCCACCGGCGAGCAGTTCGACGCCTCCTACGACCGTGGCTCGCCGCTGGAGTTCCGCCTCGGTGTCGGCCAGGTCATCTCGGGCTGGGACACCGGCGTGCAGGGCATGAAGGTCGGCGGGCGGCGCCAGCTCGTGATCCCGCCCCACCTGGCCTACGGCGACCGCGGCGCGGGCGGCGTCATCAAGCCCGGCGAGACTCTGATCTTCATGGTGGACCTGATCGACGTTCGCTGACCGCTCCCGATCCGCGCTCCTCGGCTGAGCCCCGCCAGGTCGGTCGAGCGCATCCCGTCGGTCGATCTTGCGGTGTCCTGAGCCTGTCGAAGGGTCGAGGCCCCTCACGTCCGCCTCACGAAGCTGATGGCGCCGTCGGGTCGATACCCGTGGTCGAAGGCGGGGTCGTGGATGCGCTGGTGGTGGTGCCCACACAGTGGGACCAGGTCTCGGAGGTCGGTTCTGCCGCCCCGGTGCCACGGGACCCGGTGGTGAGCCTCGCACCAGGCATACGGCATCTGACACCCGTCGGCGGCGCAGGTCTGGTGCCTCAGGGCGCCGGCGGTGCGTTGGGCCTCGGTGAAGAACCGGTCGGCCCTACCGAGATCCAACAGCTGGGACTTGCCGCCGAGCACGGCGGGGATCAGGCCGGCGTTGCAGGCCAGCCGCCGTGCCTCGGCGGCGGAGATCAGGTCGCCGGTGTCGAGCCCCGCTGCCCGTAGCCCCTCCTGGAGGGCGTCGTGGTCGAGCTTGACGATCACCGAGGCCGCCACTTTCCCACTGAGCCGGTCGGTGGGCAGGTGCTCCAGCAGCGACACCAACGCCTCGCCGCGGCGCCGGGCCCAGTCGAACCCCTCGGAGTTCGGGTTACCGACCACGCCGATCTGCGCCTGGGTGGCGCCGAGGCGGCCACGGCGTGGTGAAGCCATCTGGTCCAAGATCTTCTTCAAGATCGCCCCCGCCAGCGTCGGCACCGTGGCGGTGATCCGCATCGTCCCGTCACCGTTGTCATAGACCGTGCACGTCGTCCGGGAGCGCGCGTGCTCCTCCTCGTCACGCAGCTGGGCGTCCTCGGCGGCATCGACCTTCTTACGGTCGCTCTCGACCGCCGCCAACGCACGCCGTGCGGCCCCCCGCAGCTGCTTCGGGTCCATGGTCTTGGCCTTGGCCACCAGCGCGGCCTCGACCGTCGCAATCTGTTCCGGTGAGAGGTCCTTGGGGAGCTTGCGGATCGCGTCGGCGATCACCTGAGCGTGCTTCTCCGAGACCTCGCCCTGGGCCAGTGACTTCTGAGTGCCGGCGAGCATCTCCTCGCACAAGTCCTTGGCGAGCCGGGCCTGCCGGAACGACTCCGCCGGCTCAGAGTTGGTGGTCGTCGCCAACCAGTCCGACGCCGACGCCGCACCCGAGGACTGCGGCACCCGCGCCTTGTCAGCGGCAGCCACCAGCTTCAGCTCCAGAGCCTGCAACCGAGCCCTCGCCCGAGCGCAGTCCCGCACCAACCCCGCGAACTCACCCGCGGCCACCGGGTCCTCGGTGAGCAGGTCCAACAGCTCGTGGACCCCCTCGACCACCGACGGCGCACCCAACCCCCGATCCAGGTGCGGGAGCTGGTCGAGCAACGTCATGAATACATATTATGCGAACGTATGTACGAGTCAACGGACAACACGCCCGACCCCCGAATCTGGGGATAACCGAAGGCCGGCGCCCAAGGCCGCACGTGCACTCGATGCGCCCGGATCAGCCGATGAGCGGTCGCCGGTGTCATGCTGCACCCATGAGTGCAGAGCCGGGCGATAAGCCACTTTTCAGTGCACGCGGCGTGCTGCTGATCGAGGACTTCTGCCGCGCCAGTGGGTTGGATCAGAGGACGGTGCAGAACCTGATGCGGACGGGGAGTCTCGAAGGTGGGCTGTGGAGAGATGAGGAACGAACACGCCCGTTCGGGATCTTCGACGACGTGCTGCCCTCGCGATCAGCGCTCGCCGCCATGGAACTGCCCGTCAGGGACGACTACGAGCCGGAGATGCTCCGCTCCCACGAGATGGCCGACGACGATCCTGACGCCGGGTAGGCGACCATGCGTTGCCAGGGAAGCATCCGCTCATCCGCGCAGCGTGCGCCCGCGGCCATCCGCACGTGTCGGATCGGAGCATCCGACCGTAGCCGCGTTGAGGACGGCATAGCGCGCGCCTGGCGCCATGCGAGGTTGTCAGCAAAGCCGCAAGCGCAAAGGGCTATGGCTATGGCTATGGCCCCGAAGTGGTATCGCGCGACCATGACGCTGCCCGAGCGGCGGGCTGACCTCAGGAGTAGCGGTGGCTCTTCGCCGCGTGACCCTGCTCGCGGGTGCAGGTGCGCCCGTTCATCGAGCGGTGTCCGCAGAGCAGGTCGGTGGGCGAAGCCGGGGCGGCCGGTTCAGCCGCTCGGGTCTGCGCCGGTCGGGCTGCCGGCCTGGACGGCCTCGAGCCCGCGGACGACCTGGTCGACATGTCGTTGTACCGGGCCTCTCGCATCGCCCGAAGTGCAGCTTCCTTGCTCATCGTGGATTCACCCGACGTACTCTAGGCGCTCGTTGCGCCAGTTCCGGTCAGGCGCGGCGGCCGGCTTCAGCCGCCATCGAGGAACATCGTCACCAAGGGACGTCGACGGCGTCCTCGTCGCTGACCCGGACTGGCGGCCTGCCCTGGCGCTGGACGACGTCACCGCGGCGCAGCTGACGGCCCCGGCGGGTCTCGACCTCGCCGTTGACGCTGACCTCGCCTTCAGCGATCACGGCCTTCGCCTCGACCCCGGACTCGACCAGGTCGGCGAGCTTCAACAGCTGCCCCAGCCGGATCATGTCCCCGTCGATCGCGACCGGTCGGGGCTCGGGTTCGCGGCGACGACGTGACCCCGCCAGACGCCCCCTCATGGCGTCAGCACCGCGACCGTGTGGATCACGACGCCGACGAGCCCGCCGACGATGGTGCCGTTGATCCGGATGAACTGAAGGTCCTTGCCCACGTGCAGCTCGATCTTGCGCGCCGCCTGCTCGCCGTCCCACTCCTCGATGGTGTGAGTGATCACCGAGGTGAGCTCCCGGCCGTACCGCTCGACGAAGAAGACCGCCAGTGACGCGGCACGCTCATCGATCCGACGGCGCAGCTCGGCCTCCTGGCACAGCCTGGTGCCGAAGCGTTGGAGCTCACCGACGCCACGGCTGACCAGCTCACCGTGCGGATCGCCCAGGGCCTCGACCATGGCGGCGCGCAAGGCGTTCCACAGCGAGATGTACGTCGCGGTGACCTGGGGGTGCTCCAGCATCCGGCGCTTGAAGGACTCCATGCGCTCGATCGTGGCCTCGTTGCTGAGCAGGTCGTCCGCGAACTGCTGGAGCAGCCGGTCGAGAGCGAGCCGGGAGCGGTGATAGGGGTCGCGCTGGATCTCCTCGATCCACCGCACCAGCTCCAGGTGCAACCGACCGATCACGCGCTCGTTGACCGACTCGGGCGCCCACCAGGGGGCACGTTCGACCACCACGTCGTAGAACGTGCTCTCGTTGGCACGCAGCCAGTCGCTGACCTCCTGGAGCAACATGTCGACCAGGCGGGTGTGGGCCTTGTCCTCGACGACCTCCTGCAGCAGGCGGCCTGCGAGCGGGCTGATCGGCTCCTCCATGAACCGGGGCGCCACGACCTGGTTCATGAAGTCTGCGATGTCGTCGTCCTTGATCCGAGCCATCCCGGTCCGCAGGACGTCGGCCGCCTCGAGCACCACGCGTCGTGCATGCTCCTCCTGGGCCAGCCACTCCCCTGCCTTCTTCGCCGGCTCGGCGTCGCGCACCCGGCTGGAGACGATGCCTTCGCTGAGGAAGTTCTCGCTGACGAACTCCTCCAAGCCGCGCCCGAACATCTCCTTGCGCTTCTGCACCAGCGCGGTGTGAGGCACCGGGATCCCCAGCGGGTGCTTGAAGATCGCCACCACCGCGAACCAGTCGGCGATCGCGCCGACCATCGATGCCTCGGCGCCGGCGTTGACGAAGCCGAGGAAGCCGTCCTGGTCGAGCGTGAGCAGGTAGACCGCGGCGGCGAAGAGCAGCAGTCCCACCGCCACCGTGCGCATCCGGCGCAGCGCAGAACGGCGCTCGGCATCCATGGGAGAGTCCGTCGACGCGAAGGACAGCGTCATGGCGCGGGGGTGATCGTCGGTGGGCAGGCGCGCAGGCGACGTGCGGCCGGGCTCAGTTCAGCAGCTTGGATGCGAGCACCGCGGCCTGGGTGCGACGCTCCAGCCCGAGCTTGGTCAGGATGCTGGTGACGTAGTTCTTGACCGTCTTCTCGGCCAGGAACAGCTGCTCACCGATCTGACGGTTGGTCAGGCCCTCAGCGACCAGCTCGAGGATCCGCCGCTCCTGCGGGGTCAGCGAACGCAGCTCGGCGGGCTCGGAAGCGCCGCCGTCGCGCAGCCGGTCGAGCACCCGCTGGGTCACCGCGGGGTCGAGCAGCGACTGACCCTCGGCGACCTTGCGGACCACGTCGAGCAGGTCGTTGCCCACGATCTGCTTGAGCACGTAGCCGGCGGCGCCGGCCATGATCGCGGCGAAGAGCGCCTCGTCGTCGTCGTAGGAGGTCAGGATGATGGCGCGGATCGAGGGGTCCACCGAGCGGATGGAACGGCAGACGTCCACCCCGCTGCCGTCGGGGAGGCGCCCGTCGAGGACGGCGACGTCGGGCCGCAGCGCGGGGATGCGTGCCTCGGCGTCCTTCGCCGAGCCCGACTCGCCCACGACCTCGAAGCCCTCCTCGGACTCGAAGAGGTCCTTCAGGCCACGACGGACGACTTCGTGGTCGTCGAGGAGGAACACACGTACGGCACTCATCGAGATCCTTTGCTGTGAGGTGGGTTCGACTCCGGACGGGGCAGGCACATAGTCCGCAGCGCGGACATTCCTCATGCTACTGCCATGACGCCTCGCACGCGTCATTCGGGACCAAAACCCAAAAGCGGGCCGATCCGAAGGAGCGGCCCGCCAAGTCTCCGACGCGGGTGGGAGAGTCCGCGTGTCGAGACCGAGGGTGCGAGTGTCTCGATCGGAACTGGGAGGAACCCGACCGAGCGACTCCAGTGTGAGGCACGTGGGGGTCCTGCTGCGCTGTGGCTTTCCGCCTGACTTCGTCGGGACTTTGGTCCCGAGACGCCTCGAAGCACGCTCTCTGCCACCGCGCGGACCCTCAACGGGCCTGGTGAGCCTGCTCCCCCACCAGCGCCCGAGCCACGTCGGAGAGCACCTGCACCGGCAGCGCCGGATTGACCGAACGCTGCAGTCCGAGGCCGACGCCGAGGCTGAGCAAGGCCGCGGCCACGTCGTCGACGGGCATCAGGGGCGTCAGTCCGTGGGTGCGACAGGTGCGCTCCAGGGCGCCGGCGATCACTGCGCGCAGCGTCTCGTCGCGCTCCAGGAGTGCCCGACGCACCCCGGCGTGGCGGCGGGCCCGAGCAGCGAACTCGGCCTCCAGCGCAGACCACTCGGGGTCTCCCAGCCGCGCTTCGGCCCACAGGTCGAAGACCTTGATCGCCTCGTCGAACGTCGCCGCACCGTCGAGCGCGCTGAGCACCGCCTCGGCGACCTCACCCTGGATGCTGTCGAGCACCGCCAGGCACAGGTCGTCCTTGCCCGCGAAGTTGGAGTACACCGCCCCCTTGGAGAAGCCCGCCTCCTCCGCGACCCGCTCCAGCGAGGTCAAGGCGTAGCCGTCACGCAGGAACATCTCGCGCGCCTTGCCGACCAGGCGGGCGCGGGTCTGGGCCTGGCTCTCGGCACGAGAGAGGCGGACAGGGGGTGAGCTCGTCACGTCGTCCAGCCTAGCGGCCAGGTTCCATCGGAATCCGGATACCGCGCCGCCCGGGATGGCCGTGCGGTGCGGTACGTGGGACGCGCGCGCTCGGCCGCCGGGCCGCGACCGTCAGACCGAGAGCAGCACCGACGAGCCGTGGCCGAACAGACCCTGGTTGGCGGTGATGCCGACGCGGGCACCGTCGACCTGACGTGCCTGGGCCTGCCCCCGCAGCTGCCAGGTGATCTCGCAGACCTGGGCCAACGCCTGCGCCGGGACCGCCTCGCCGAAGCAGGCCAGGCCACCCGATGGGTTGACCGGGACCCGACCGCCCAGAGCGGTCTCGCCCTTGCGGATCAGCTGCTCGGCCTCGCCCTCGCCGCACAGACCGAGGTCCTCGTACCAGTCGAGCTCCAGAGCGGTCGAGAGGTCGTAGACCTCTGCGACGTCGACGTCGTCCGGGCCGATGCCCGCCTCCTCGTACGCCGCGTGGGTGATCGAGCGCTTGAAGCCGCGCTCGGGTGCCGGCACGGCCGCGGTCGAGTCGGTGGCGAACTCCGGCATCTCGATCCGGGTCTGCGGGTAGGTCGGCGTGACCGTGGAGATACCCCGCACCCGCACCGGCGAGGTCAGGCCGTGGCGGTGTGCGTAGTCAACGCTGGTCAGCAGCACGGCCGCACCGCCGTCCGAGGTCGCGCAGATGTCGAGCAGGTGCAGCGGGTCGGCGACCATCGCCGAGGCCAGCACGTCCTCGACGCTGACCTCCTTGCGGTAGCGAGCATTCGGGTTGTGCAGCCCAGCGGCTGCGTTCTTGACCTTGACCCGGGCGAAGTCCTCCGAGGTCGCACCGTAGAGATCCATCCGGCGGCGGGCGTACAGCGCGAAGTACGCGGGATTGGTCATGCCCAGCAGCCGGAAGCGCAGCCAGTCGGGGTCGTCCCACCTCTCCCCCGCGTTGGGCGCCAGGAAGCCCTTCGGAGTGGTGTCCGCGCCGACCACCAGCGCCACCTCACTCAGACCGGCGAGGATTCGGGCCCGGGCCGTGTCCAACGCCTGTGCGCCGGTCGCGCAGGCGGCGTAGGAGGTGGCGACGCGGGCGCCGTTCCACCCCAGGGCCTGCGCGAAGGTGGCGCCGGCGACATAGCCGGCGTAGCCGTTGCGCACGGTCTCTCCGCCCACGACCAGGTCGACGTCGGCCCACGGCACCCCGGCATCGGCCAGCGCGGCACGTGCGGCGGCCACGCCGTAGGTGCGGAACGGCTTGCCCCACTTGCCCCAGGGGTGCATGCCCACCCCGGCGACCGCGACGTCGTGGCTCGTTGCCGCACTCATCCTCGGACCTCCTCATCGGTCACCGGGCGCCAGCGCCAGATCAACCGCTCACCTGAGTCGTCGACGTACAGCGGCTCCACCACGAGCTCGACCGGGCTGCCCACACGGACGTCGTCCACGCCGTACCCCTGAGCGAGCTGACCGAGCACCACGAGCCCCTCGGGGAGCTCGACCGCGGCCAGCGCGAACGGCTCGTAGTCGCCGGGGGGCGGGATGTACGGCGGGGGCGGCTGGTAGCGCGCGTCGGTGTAGGACCACACCGTGCCCCGAGGCGACAGGAGCAGGTCCTCGACGTCCTGCCCCGTGCACACCGGGTTGGGACAGTCACGGCCCATGCGCGGGAACCAGGTCGCGCTGCACTCGGTGCACCTGGCTCCGATCAACCGCGGTGCCTCGTCGGTGGTGAACCAGTCGTCCACCACCGGGGTGGCGATGGCTCCCGTGCGGGTCGGCTCGGACACTGAGTTCCTCCCGGTCAGACCGAAACTGAAACGTGTTCCACTTCGGCGTCATCATCGCACGGCCGACGTGGCACAATCGCCCGCCATGTCCACCGCTCAGGTCCTGGCCCACCCGGCGGCGCCGGTCGCGACCGCGCCGTCCTCGCTCGGTGCGCAGCTGCAGCTGCTCCTCCAGCGCGCCGCAGTGAGCCTGACTGCCGGCGCCATCACACCGCTGACGCTGTCGGTCGACCTGGCGCTCTACGGCGCCGACCGCGGCAGCAGGCTCGCCGACCAGCTGGCCGCGCTGCTGCGAGAGCTCGGTGTCACCGCGGCGGCGACGCAGAAGGTCCTGGTGGCGTTGGCGGAAGCGATCGACGAGGGATTCCTGGACGAGGTGCGCGGCGGGCTGCGCAACATCTCCGCCGCGGTCGAGCTGATGGCCACGGTGAGCGAGCAGCTCGACCAGGCGATGCCGGTGCTGGATGCCACCACTCCGACACTGAAGGTCATGAACTCCACGCTGGCCCAGCTCAACAGCACGATCGCCCAGCTGGAAGCGCTGCCGGGGGTGCGGATGGCCCGGCGCTTCGTGGGAAGACCAGGGACTCCGGAACTGCTCTGAGTCATCCCTACGGCTTGGGACCTTTGCCTGCAAGCCGGGGGTTCCCCTCAGGACCTACGACTCATGGTTCCCACCGGGCGAAAGGGGGACCGTAGTGGTCGCACCCCATCATCAGGAGCCCTCATGAACCAGGTGAAGGAGTTGGAGGCCACCGAGTGTGTGCGCCTGCTGGGACAACGAGGAGTCGGAAGAGCGGCCGTCGGCACCCCGGACGGCCCCCATCTCGTGCCCGTCAACTACGCCCTGCTCGACGACACCATCGTCATCCGGACCTCGCCCTACAGCCTGCTGGGCACCTATGCGCGGACCTCCAGGCTCGCCTTCGAGGTCGATCAGCTCGACGAGGCGAACCACAGCGGCTGGAGTGTCGTCGTCCAAGGCCGCTGCGTTCTCGAGACCGACCCGAAGACGCTCGCGCGCCTTCGGCACCTGCTCCCCGAGTCATGGGCCTCGGGCACGCGCACGCTCTACCTGCGTCTGCCGCTGGAGGAGATCAGCGGCCGTGCGGTCGGTGCGATCAGGATGGCGTCGATGGTCGGCCCAAGCGCCGTGGGCGCCACGTAGGAGCCACTGCCATGTCGCGCCACCCCGCGGACCAACCACACCACCTCGGCCAGAGACTGATCGATGCGATCAATGTCGTCAGCCGCACTGACAGCACGACCGCCGCCCTGCAGGCGGTCGTCGACCAAGCATGCGAGCTGGCCGAGACCACCAGCGCCGCCCTGCTCTCGGTCGATGGGCAGGGCCGACCAACCGAGATGTTCCACGCCGGTGAGGACCGAGAGGGGCTCAGCCTGCGCGAGCTGGACGGCATCGCGATCACGTCACGCGGGCACACCTACGGTCTGCTCTACCTGCCCGACCAGGCCGAGGGCTCCTCGATCCCGGCCGAGACGCTCGAGGCCCTCCGAGCCCTGGCCCGCGTGGCCGGACAGGTGCTCGACCTGGCGCGTACCCAGGCTGCCTCCGAACGGCGCCGGATCTGGCAGAACCACTCCGCCGCGCTGGCGAGCACCTTGCAGCCGCCCTTCGACTTCGCTCGGGCCGACCAGGCGGTGACCGACACTGCGATGCGTGCTGCCGGTGCTTTGGCCGCCACCACCGCTCGGCTCGTGGAGGGCGAGGTCCTGCTCACCTCCTCCAGCGGCTCTCCCCCCGACTGGGTGGCCAGCGAGGAGCACGAGGCGGCGGTGCACGCCGTCCTCGACGGCTCGATCGGTGAGGCCGAGGCGGGTGGCCAGCACATCGCCGTCCTCGCCTCGATGAGCACCCACCTCAACCCGGCAGCGGTGATCGCGATCTACTTCCCGAGCTCCCAGCCGCCGAACGAGACCGAGATGGACCTCGTGGCGGAGTTCGCCGAGCAAGCGGCGATGGCGCTGGACCGGGCGCAGGCATTCCAGGACCGCGAGCGGATGGCCCTGATCACCGACCGCGACCGGATCGCGCGCGAGCTGCACGACGTGGTCATCCAGCGCCTCTTCGCCACCGGGCTGCACCTGCAGAAGTCACGCAGCATGGTCACCGACACCGAGCTCGAGGATCGACTCGTGCTGTCCATGCAGGACCTCGACCAGACGATCCGGGCGATCCGCAGCTCGATCTTCGACCTCCAGGGCGGTCCCCGGAGCTCGGTACGCAGCGACCTGCGCGACATCGTCGCGGAGTTCGTCGATGAGCTCGGTTTCACTCCGACGGTGCACACCCAAGGACCGATCGACCAGGCACTGACCGGCGGTGGGCAGCGGGCATTCGGCGAGGTGCTGCGTCAAGGCCTGTCCAACGTCGTGCGGCACGCCCGGGCCAGCAGGGCGTCGGTGGAGCTCACTGCTGACGACGAGACCTTGACTCTGGTCGTCCGGGATGACGGAAAAGGGTTGGCGGACGGATACGAGGAGACCAGCCTGCGGGGCCTGCGCCAGGAGCTCGCGCTGCGCGGCGGCAGCCTGGTCGTGAGCAGCGCCGACGGGGGCGGCACCACGCTCTGCTGTGTGCTGCCCCTGGTGTGACTCGGGGCCCCGCCCCGGTCACCCGTTCCGACCTCCCGGTGGCTCCCGATCCGGGCGCTGCGCACTACCATCGACAGGACCGTTGTCGCCCTGCTGAGAGCTGGTGATCATGCCCGACCTCCACGTGCCCACGCACCCGGTGCGGGTGGTCACCGCCTCCAGCCTGTTCGACGGGCACGACGCGTCGATCAACATCATGCGACGGATCCTGCAGTCGCAGGGGGCAGAGGTCGTCCACCTCGGGCACAACCGCTCCGTCGCCGAGGTCGTCGAAGCAGCCATCGAGGAGGACGCCCAGGCGATCGCGGTCTCGTCCTACCAGGGCGGACACGTCGAGTACTTCGAGTACCTCGTCGAGTCCCTGGCCGAACGCGGCGCCTCGCACGTGCAGGTGTACGGCGGTGGCGGGGGCGTGATCGTCCACGACGAGGTCGCCCGGCTCGCGCGGAGCGGCGTACGGATCTTCTCTCCCGAGGACGGCCAGCGGCTGGGGCTCGTCGGCATGATCAACCAGATCGTGCGCGAGTGCGACACCGATGTCTGGGACGTCGCCGCCGCTGACCTCGACGCGGTCCTCTCGGGCGACATCGGCTCTGTCGCCAGGGCGATCTCCGGAGCGGAGGCCGGGCGGCTCGGCGACGACTTCCTGGGCGCGGTGCGCAACGCCGCAGCCGCGCGCTCGGTGCCTGTGCTCGGCATCACCGGCACCGGCGGGTCGGGCAAGTCCTCCCTCACCGACGAGCTGGTGCGCCGGTTGCGGGTCGACCAGCAGGACAAGCTTCGGGTGGCGGTCCTGGCAGTGGACCCGACCCGCCGCAAGGGCGGCGGCGCCCTGCTCGGTGACCGGATCCGGATGAACTCCCTGGCACCAGGACGCACCTTCTTCCGCTCGATGGCCACCCGGGGAGCCCACGAGCTCCCGGAGTGCCTCAGCGACGTCATCGCGATCCTGCAGGCCGGAGGCTTCGACCTGGTCATCGTCGAGACGCCCGGCATCGGGCAGGGCGACGCGGGAATCGTGCCGTACGTCGACACCGCCCTGTACGTGATGACGCCGGAGTTCGGCGCAGCCTCGCAGCTGGAGAAGATCGACATGCTCGACTTCGCCGACGCCGTGGCGATCAACAAGTTCGAGCGCCGGGGCGCCGCCGACGCGATGCGCGACGTGGGTCGGCAGCTGGTCCGCAACCGGGAGGCCTTCGGCGCCAGGCCCGAGGAGATGCCGGTCTTCGGCACCTCTGCGGCGACCTTCAACGACGATGGTGTGACCGCGCTCTACCAGCACCTGCGCGAGCTGCTCGGGGAGCACGGCCTGGGCTTCGACGAAGGCGCCTTGGAGCCGGTCGACGTGCGGCAGTCCACCCGCATCAGCCAGGTGGTGCCGCCGACCCGGGTTCGCTACCTGGCCGAGATCGCAGAGACCGTCCGCGGGTTCCACGAGGAGACCGAGCGGCTTGCCCGAGCAGCAGCACGGGTGCAGCGGCTCCACCTGGTACGCGAGGAGCTGAGCTCGGCCGGCTCCTCGGCAGACGAGGTCCAGACCCTCCTGACCGAGGCCGAGCGGGACCTGCCCGACGACGTACGCCAGCAGCTCGATGGGTGGCCTGCTGTGGTCGAGGCCTACTCCGGCGACGAGCAGGTGGTGCGGGTCCGCGACAAGGAGATCCACACCAAGCTGACCCGCGAGTCGCTGTCGGGCAACCGCATCCGCCGCGTCGCCCTGCCGCGCTTCACCGATCACGGCGAGCTGGTGCGGTTCCTGCGCCGCGAGGGCCTCCCCGGTCACTTCCCCTTCACCGGCGGTGTCTTCGCCTTCAAGCGTGACAACGAGGACCCGACCAGGCTGTTCGCCGGCGAGGGCGACCCGTTCCGCACCAACCGGCGGTTCCTGATGCTCACGCAGGGACAGCCCGCCGCCCGACTCTCCACGGCCTTCGACTCGGTGACCCTCTACGGCCGCGATCCCGACGAGCGTCCCGACATCTACGGCAAGGTCGGCACCTCCGGTGTCTCGGTGGCCACGCTCGCCGACATGAAGGTGCTCTACAGCGGCTTCGATCTTGTCGCTCCGACAACAAGCGTCTCGATGACGATCAACGGTCCGGCACCGACGATCCTGGCGTTCTTCCTCAACACCGTGATCGACCAGCAGGTCGAACGCTTTGCCGACGACGAGGGCAGGGAGCCCTCCGACGAAGAGCGCGCGATGCTGGCCGCTCACGCCGTGGCGAACGTCCGTGGCACGGTGCAGGCAGACATCCTCAAGGAGGACCAGGGGCAGAACACCTGCATCTTCTCCACCGAGTTCTCGCTGCGGATGATGGCCGACATCCAGGAGTGGTTCATCGAGCATCAGGTCCGCAACTTCTACTCGGTGTCGATCTCCGGCTACCACATCGCCGAGGCCGGGGCGAACCCGATCAGCCAGCTCGCGTTCACCCTCGCCAACGGCTTCACCTACGTCGAGGCCTACCTCGCCCGGGGCATGGACATCGACGCCTTCGCCCCCAACCTGTCGTTCTTCTTCTCCAACGGGATGGACCCGGAGTACTCCGTGCTGGGTCGTGTGGCCCGCCGGATCTGGTCGGTCACGATGCGCGACCGGTACGCCGCCAACGAGCGTGCTCAGAAGCTGAAGTACCACGTGCAGACCTCAGGCAGGTCGTTGCACGCCCAGGAGATGGACTTCAACGACATCCGCACCACGTTGCAGGCGTTGATCGCGATCTACGACAACGCCAACAGCCTGCACACCAACGCCTTCGACGAGGCGGTGACCACCCCCACCGAGGAGTCCGTGCGCCGCGCGCTCGCGATCCAGCTGATCATCAACCGCGAGTGGGGTCTGGCGATGAACGAGAACCCGCTCCAGGGGTCGTTCATCATCGACGAGCTCACCGACCTCGTGGAGGAGGCGGTCCTGCGGGAGTTCGACGCGATGACCGAGCGCGGTGGTGTGCTCGGCGCGATGGAGACCGGCTACCAGCGAGGCCGCATCCAGGACGAGTCCATGCTCTACGAGCACCGCAAGCACGACGGGTCGCTGCCGATCGTCGGGGTCAACACGTTCGTGCGCGAGGGCGGGGAGGATGCGACGCCTCAGCACGTCGAGCTGGCACGTGCAACGGAAGAGGAGAAGAAGTCGCAGCTGGACCGCGTCCGTGCCTACCAGCAGGAGCACAGCGCCGAGGCAGCTCGAGCGATCGAGGCGCTCAAGCGCGCCGCCGCGGGTGACGACAACGTCTTCGCGGTGCTCATGGACGCAGCTCGGGTCTGCTCCCTGCAACAGGTCACCGAGGCGTTCTTCGAGGTCGGCGGCCAGTACCGCCGCAACGTCTGACCCCGTCCTGGGGCGACACTGTGGCCCGTCAGTCACCTGGTGACTGACAGGACCCAGCGATGGCCCCGAGGAGTCACAACAGAGGCACGAACCTGTAGTAGCCGTGCTCGGTGTGACGGATCTCGTCGCCGACCCGCTCCACCACGACCATCCGGCCGCGCACCGGAATCACCATGCGCCCTCCGGGTGCGAGCTGCTCGACCAGCGCCTGCGGAAGATCATGGGCCTCGGCCGAGACCAGCACCCGGTCGTACGGCCCCTCGTCGGGAGCCCCCAGCACATCGGGGCTCGCCTGACGGATCGATGCCCAGGACATCCCCGCCGCGGCCAGGTTCGCCGCACCCCAGACGGCGAGGTCTGCCACGATCTCCACCCCGATCACGGACCCGGTCGGCCCGACCAGGTGAGCCAGCAGGGCCGTGGACCACCCCGAGCCGCTGCCCACGTCGAGCACCCGATCGCCCGGCCGGGGATCCAGCAGCTCGAGCATGTCGGCGACGGTGCGCGGCTGGGAGTTGGTCTGGCCGAACCCGATCGGCAGCGGCCCGTCGTACCGCGCCTGCTTGCGGAGTCGTCGCGGCAGGAAGTCAGTGCGAGCGACCGCTCGCATCGCCTCGTCGACCCGCTGGGACGTCACCCTCCGAGTCAACCCCGCTGACGCCACACGTCAAGCGCTGCACCGGACTCACGACCCGGGCGGACCGACCGGCCGGGCGTCCTGGTCGGTCTCGCTGCCACCTCGGCGCAGGATCTCCGCCCGGGAGCGATCGATGCCGCCGTGCTCCAGCGCCGCGATCTCCGAGGCGCCCTCCCAGACCACGCTCGACCCGCGGAGCACCCGGACCTCCATCCTGGCGCCCAGGTGCTCGATCGCGCCGGGGATGTTGCGTCGTTCGGCGGGCAGCGGCACCGGCAGCACGTGGGCCGCGCCGAGGTCCCCCGTGCCCTCGATCTCGATCCGCCAGCCACCGCCGCGCCCGCGCAGCGACCAGCGCTCGTCGTGCACCTGCGCCTCGACCGGGGAGAGCACCGGGTTGCCCAGTCGCACCACCTGCCCGTCCGGGAGCCTCACGACGACCGCGGTGACGGTGGTGCGCAACGGCCCCGTCGTCACCTCACCCCCCGCGAAGGCGACACACACCTCCGGGTCGGCGAAGCCCTGGGCCTGACCCCACCACCACGAGTCCGGGAAACCGCCCTTGCCCCAGTTCTTCTCCCCGTACGTCGTCCAGCCCTCCAGCCGGATGTGTTCCTCGCCCAGCTGCGCCTCGCCGTACGCTTTGCCACCGAGCAGCCAGGGGTGCCAGTACTGGTTCAGCGCCGGCACCGACTGGAAGAAGCTCGACCCCCCGAACCGGCGCCGGGGCCAGGGTGCCGGGTCGCGGACCTCGACATCGATCCGTGCGTCGCCGAGGTCGACCTGCAGGGTGTCCTGGGTGCCGCGGAAGGCGTCGCCGGCGAAGGCACCGAGCCCCTCGGCCGCGGCGGCGGCCTGTGGATGCTCCACCGTGCGCAGGAAGCCGGACGGGTGTGCGGCGACCCCGAGCGTTGCCCAGTGATGCCCGTCGGTGGCCCGGTTGACGCCGTTGAGCGCGATGATCACCCGCCCCGATGCCGGGTCGCTGAACCGCCAGAAGTAGCCCTCCATCGCGACGTCGTGAGCGGCGCGGGGGTCGCCGAACGGCAGGTCGGCGCCGGAGCGGCGGTAGGCAGCGAGCAGCTGGCCGGGAAGCCGGGCGAGAGGATTGGTCACTCGTGCAGCGTCTCAGATCGTGCGGTGCAGCAGCAGCGGTAGCACCCGGGCGGCGCCTGCCTGGCGCAGCAGCGAGGCGGCCACGGTCGCCGGCCAGCCGGTGGCGCTGCGGTCGAGGACCAGGAGCACCGTGCGCCCGGAGAGCGATGAGGCGCTCCCTGCCACCACCGATGTGAGCTGATCGCGCCACCATGCCGCCTCCTCCGCGGACGAGGCGTCCTCGGTGGCCACTGGTGCGGCCACCAGGTCGAGCCGGTCCAGCCTTCCGACCGACGCGACGTGGTCGGCGACCGATCCGAGGAGCTGCGGTCTCCCCGCCACGGCAAGACCGATCACGAGCTCGGGGCGCGCCGCCCACGAGGAGCGCCACCCGGCCAGCACCCGGACCACACCGTCGAGGACGTCCTGGGATGCGGACCCGTCACCTCGGCGGATCGAGTCGAGCACCTCGGCCCACTCGGGTGCGTCGGCGTGGATCAGCACCCGGCCCTCCTCGGCAGCCTCGTCGGGCTGGATCCTGCCGCGGGAGCCGAAGGCACCGCCCGGCCACATCTTGCGGGGCTCCAACACCTGGACGTGGCCCTTGAGCACCCCGGACACCGCGGTGACCGTCTCGGGGAGCGGCTGCTCACTCAGCCCCTCGGGCAGGCCGCCACGGCACACCGAGCACCGCCCGCAGCGCTCGGCGTGCGGGTCGTCGAGGCTGCGCTGGAGCAGCTCCATCAGGCAGCCGGCACCGTCGACGTAGTCGCGCATGATGCCCGCCTCGCGCCGGCGCACGGCCACCACCGCGTCATAGTGCTCAGCGTCGTAGGACCAGGGAGCGCCGGTCGAGCGCCACCCGCCCTCGACCCGCTCGACGACCTCCTCGACAGCGAGCTGCTTGAGCAGGAGCTCGACGCGGGTGCGGCGGACGCCGGTCTGGGCCTCCAGCGCCGGCACCGACATCGCCTCGGCGGAGTCGGACAGCACCGTCAGCACTGCCTCCACCTCAGTGGGGCGGGGGATGGTCGCGGTCGCGAAGTAGTCCCACACCCCTTGGTCGCTGCGTGAGGGGAGCAGAACCGCGTGAGCGTGGTCGATGGCCCGGCCGGCTCGGCCGACCTGCTGGTAGTAGGACACCGGCGAAGGTGGGGCGCCCACGTGCACCACGAAGCCGAGGTCGGGCTTGTCGTAGCCCATCCCCAGGGCCGAGGTGGCGATGAGCGCCTTCAGTCGGTTGTCCCGGAGCTCGTCCTCGAGCCGTTCACGGGTGGCGGCGTCCAGCCGCCCGGTGTAAGCGGCGACCGCGACCTGATCACCGTGCACCGTGCGGACCGCCTCGGTGAGCCGCTCGGCGTCGGCCACGGTCAGGGCGTAGACGATGCCCGACCCCGGCAGCTCCGGAAGGTGGTCGACGACCCAGGCGTAGCGCTGCAGCGGCGAGAGGTCACCGACCACGGAGAGCTCGAGGCTGGCGCGCGCCAGTGCTCCGCGGAGCACGAGGGTGGCCTCCCCCAGCTGGGCTGCGACGTCGTCGGTGACCCGCTGGTTGGCCGTCGCTGTCGTCGCCAGCACCGGGGTGGCCGGGTTGAGACGTTGCAGCACGTCGGAGACCCGCCGGTAGTCAGGGCGGAAGTCGTGGCCCCAGTCGGAGACCGAGTGCGCCTCGTCGATCACCAGCAGCCCCAGTCGTCCGGCGAGGGCGTCGAGCACCCGTCGACCGAAACCGGGGTTGGCCAGACGCTCGGGCGAGACCAGCAGCACGTCGATCGTGCCGGCCAGGAGGTCGGCCTCGACCTGCGACCAGGCGTCGATGTTGGCGGAGTTGAGAGTCGCTGCTCGCAGGCCGGCCTTGCCTGCCGCGGCCACCTGGTCGCGCATCAACGACAGGAGCGGCGAGACCACCAGCGTCGGCCCCGCCCCCTCCGCGCGTCGCACGGTGGTGGCCGCCCAGTAGACCGCCGACTTGCCCCACCCCGTGGCCTGCACGACCAGCACCCGCGAGCCGGCGGAGCCCACCTCGGCTCGGGTCAACGCTGCGACGGCGACCCGCTGGTCGTCGCGGAGCGCGGCATCGGGGCCGGCCATCGCCTTGATCACGCGGTCCGCGATCTCGGCGCGCTCCGTCGTCCACCCGGAGTCGACGTCCGGGTCGTGGGTCGCGCTCTGGTCGGGCCTGCGGGTGCTGGTCTCCATCACCCTCACGCTAGATGAGTGCCCCGACAGTCCCGCCTGGCTGCCCGTGCACATCCACCCGACAAGCGCTCGGCGCGCTCACCGACAGACCTGGGAGACTGGCGACATGCCTGCTGACCGCGTGATGCCGACCGAGGAGTCGGCCGACCTGATCCGTCTCACCCGCGACATCGTCGCCAAGGAGCTGGCGCCTCGGGTGGCACAGGCCGAGCAGGACGAGGACTTCCCGCGCGAGGTGTTCCGCACCCTGGGTCGCGCCGGGCTGCTGAGCCTGCCCTTCGACGAGACGTACGGCGGTGGCGGGCAGAGCTACGAGGTCTACCTCCAGGTGCTCGAGGAGATCGCGGCCGCGTGGGCGTCGGTCGGGGTGGGTGTCAGCGTGCACGCGCTGTCGTGCTTCGGCCTCTACACCCGCGGCACCGAGGAGCAGAAGCACCGCTGGCTGCCCGACATGCTGGGTGGTGAGCTGCTGGGCGCCTACGCGCTGTCCGAGGCCCACGCCGGCTCGGACCCCGCGGCGATGCAGGCCAGGGCCCGGCGCGATGGCGAGGAGTACGTGCTCAGTGGGACCAAGGCGTGGATCACCCACGGCGGTCACGCCGACTACTACAAGGTGATGGCCCGTACCGGAGAGGGGCGCAACGACATCTCGTGCTTCCTGGTGCCGGCCGACGCCGAGGGGGTCCAGGCAGACCCACCCGAGCGCAAGATGGGGCTCACCGCATCCTCGACCACGACCCTGCGCCTGGACGGAGTCCGTGTGCCGGCAGAGCGACGCCTGGGCGACGAGGGCGACGGCCTGCGGATCGCGCTCGCCGGTCTCGACGCGGGCCGGTTGGGCATCGCGGCAGTCGCCACGGGCCTGGCGCAGGGCGCGCTGGACGTGGCCGTCGCCTACGCGCAGGAACGCGAGACCTTCGGGCGCCGCATCATCGACCACCAGGGGCTGGGCTTCCTGCTGGCCGACATGGCTGCGGCGGTGGAGACGGCACGCGCCACGACCCTGCACGCGGCGCGCCTGCGCGATCAGGGGCTCCCGTTCTCGCGGCAGGCGTCCATCGCCAAGCTGGTCGCCACCGACAACGCGATGCGGGTGACCACCGACGCGGTGCAGGTGCTCGGCGGTTACGGCTACACCCGGGACTTCCCGGTCGAGCGCTACATGCGTGAGGCCAAGGTCATGCAGATCTTCGAGGGCACCAACCAGATCCAGCGCATGGTCATCACTCGTCACCTCGACAAGAACCCCGGCAGCACCATCACCGTTCGCCGCTGAACATGCGGGGTCACCGCGGGCGGTCGCGCCACCAGGCGGAGCTCGTCCGAGGATCAGCCGGCAGCGACCGGCTGGTCGCCGGCTGCGACCACCTCGTCGAACCCGGCCACCAGGCAGTCGCGGAAGACCTCGGGGTCGGGGATCGCCCCGGTGTCCACGTTGATGCCGAGCGCGCAGGTGTCGACGTACGACATCAGTGTGACGTTGACCGCCGCGCCGATGGTGGGACCGAAGGCGTACTGCATCAGCAGCTTCGCGCCGCCGAGGTAGACCGGGACCGGGATGCCCGGTACGTCACTGGCGAGGAAGTCGACGTGCCGCAGGATCGAGGCGATGTACCACCGCGGCATCAGGTTGAGCGCGCCGGCGATGAGCTGGGTGTAGGGCAGCGACCTCTCCCCACGCACGAAGGCGGCGCGGTCGTGGGTCGCCCGGATCCGCTCGGCCGCGTCCGGCACCTGTCCCACCGGGAGGTCGAAGCGCATCAGCGTGATCCGATTGCCACCCGGACCGTCGTCGGTGCCGCGGATGTCGACGGGCATGCAGACGTGGAGGTCGCCGACCTCGACACCGTGCTTCTCGTGGTAGCGCCGCAGGCCACCGGTGATGCCCGCAAGGAAGGCGTCGTTCAGCTTGCCCCCGTTGTTCCTCGCCGCCGCCTTCAGACCCTCCAGCGGGACGGTGTGGACGCTGAGGTGCCGCACCAGCTTGCGGTCCTGCATCAGCGGTGAGCCGGTGCGGTTGATCGGGCGCACCGTGCGGTAGACCGACGCCGCTGTCTCGACCGCTGACCGTGTCTGCGCCACCGGACGGCGCAGGAAGGTGACGGCGGCCCGCGGTGCCGACACCAATGCCGCCTTCGCGGTGGCGCCGACGAGGCCGACGTCGTACTCCGCCGTCTGGCGGTAGCCGTCGAGGGGTCCGTGGGGTGCGACCGGCTCGAACCCGCGCAGCGGCTCGGGCACCACCACGTCCTCGGTGAGGTCGAAGAGGATCATGGCGATCTGGACTCCGCCGATCCCGTCGGTGAGGGCGTGGTGCAGCTTGAACAGCACCGCTGCGCTGCCGTCCTGGAGCCCCTCGACCAGCGTCATCTGCCACAGCGGGCGGGCCCGGTCGAAGTCGGTCATCTCGGCACGTCGGGCCATCTCGACCACGGTGTCGAGCGAGCCAGGAGTCGGCGCCGTCACCCGGCGCACATGCCAGTCCAGGTCGAAGTCGGGGTCGAACTCCCACCGCGGCGGGGCGGGGGGCAGGCTCTCCACGACGCGCTGGCGGAACATCGGCAGCTCCCGCGTGATTCGCTCCAACCGCGAGACCAGCACGTCCCAGTCGGGGCTCTTGTCGAGCACCATGAACGTCACGATCGTGGATCTCAGACCTGGGTCGTGCTCCATCTCCCAGGTGAAGGCGTCGCTGTGGCGCATGAACGTGGCCGTGGCGGGCATCGGACCATCTCCCTACTCCCCCTCTCACCCTACGACCGCCGGGCCGGTGAGCGCCTGTGTCCTTGGTCATGCCATGACCAGCGACCCGACGAGGCGCGGGACGTCCGTCGCGAGCCGGTTGCAGTGGCGCCGACTGGTTGCGGATCCGTCGGACCGAGCCTCATCGCAGGCGATCGCGCCACCACGGCAGCACGTCGGCCGGTGCTACGTCGTAGGCGACGCACATCCGCTCCCCCATCGCCACCAGGTGACCGAGCCGGTCCGCAGGATCGGCTGCCTGCTGAGCAGCTCGAGCAAGCTCGGCGCCCTCGTCCCAGGCCTGGTCGTGGCACGGCAGCGGCAGTGCGGCGACCTGGCCCGCACTCAGCTTGATCGCCTGCATGCTCAACCCGGCTCCGGCGTACGTCGTCGCCGCGTGGACCGACAACGGTGGAGCCAGCAACACGGCCAGCAGCTGCCAGAGCGAGACCCTGCGCGGCACGACGGTGATCGTCGGGACCGACGGGAGCCACCCTCCTTCGACATCGGCGACTGCCTCGATCACGCGCCCCTGCGTGGCGAGCAGCACCTTGGGCACGCGTCGTGCGGCTGCCCAGCGGTCGAGCTTCGGCTCGGCCCGCAAGGACTCGAGGTCGACCACGGGCGCACGCCACTGCTGCTTGAGGAACCTGGTGGGCCTGCTCCCCCAGAGCGACACCGCCGGGTCGATCAAACCGGCGGTCACCAACGGCACACCGTCCGGGCAGAGTGCCGCCTCGCGCACGTGTGGCCTCAGCCCGTAGTACTGGTCGCGGAAGTCGGCGGTGCACTCGGCGACGTCCTCGACCGTCCTGCCGGCGCCATGGCCTCGCCGGGCCAGCTGGACGCGGGGCAGCCCGAGGGCCTCGGCGACCAGGTGGGACCAGGTGCCGGTCAGGTCGCCGGGCTCGGTCTCGGCGCACGGCTCGATGCCGGGCCCGCTGACCCGTCGCACGGCGCCCTGAGCGCCCCCGACCCGAAGCACCGGTGCGCACGTCAGCACGCCGGCGTCGAACACGGGTCGGTCGGAGGCCCAGAGCGAGTCGAGGCTGGCGACCGCCGCCAGCCGGGCTCGCACGCCCGCCGCGTCCCGGGCAGCCAGCAGCGACTGCGGCTGCACCAGCGCCACCCGCCCTCCCGGACGCACCCACGAGACCGCCTGGTGGAGGAACACCGCGCTCACGTCGGTGTAGGAGCGGACCGCGCCCCCGGACCGATCGGCCAGTGCGCGGCCGAGCCCGGGACGCAGGGCGGTGCGGCGCTCCAGCCGGTTCAGGAAGGGCGGGTTGCCCACCACCACGTCGTACGGCGCACCTGGCAGCGCCTCGGTCAGCGCGTCCCCGACGTGGACCAGTGGGTCGGGGAGGTCGCTGGTCTCCCCGGCGTCGATCGCGGTCAGCAGGAGACAGGTTCGCGCAAGCTCTGCGGCGCCCGGGTCCAGCTCGACGCCCCGCACGCAGTGCTCGAGAACTCGCCGGACAGGGACGCCGCGGCTCAGCAGGCGACGCGCGGCGGCGACGAGGAACAGACCGGAGCCACAGCTGGGGTCACAGATCGCGACCTCGCTCGGCGACCTCTCGTCGAGGGCCGGCTCCAGGGTCTCGTCCAGCAGGTGCTCGATCAGCGGCTGCGGGGTGAAGTAGGCGCCGGCGCTGCGACGGGTGCCTGTCGACAGGAGGCCTTGGTGCAGCTCGCCCAGACCGCGGACGTCGTCGGGTCCGGGGCCCCCGTCGCTCCGCAGCGCGGCGAGCACCTCGTCCACCTCCGCCGGCCCCAGGCGGGGTGTCAGCCCGCCGAGCACCGGGAAGGGGTCGACGTCGAGACCGCGCTGCCGGATGAGCTCGACCCGCAGGAGCCGGTACACGGCCAGCCGTGCGAGCTCGGCAGGCATCGCGGCCCGGGAGCCCAGCATCGTCACCGCGTCGGCCACACGTGAGCCGACCGGGACTGCCATGGCGCCTCCTCCGTGGACCGACAGGGGCAGCATGTCACTCGGCTCCGATCCCGCGTGCCATCCTTCACGCGTGACCGTGCCGTTGCTGACGCGTGCCGAGAACGCCGTCATCGTGCTGTCGGTGGTCCTCGCGCTGGCGGTCGTGGCGGTGACCTGGCTCGCACTGCTCGTCGTCCGGCTCCGGCGCGAGCTGGACGACCTCAGGTCCCGGACCGCGCCGGCCTCGCCGGAGTCCCGGGCACGGGCTGCCGCCACCTGGGCGATGCGCACCGTGCTCGACGCCCCGAACCGGGTGCGCGAGCGTGGGTTCTTCGAGGGCATGCTGATGGCCCCCATCGAGGACCTGGCTCGGATCGCGCGGGAGGACCGCGCCAGTATCGAGGCGATCAGCGGGCCCGACGGCACCGTGACCGTGATGTTCTCCGACATCGAGGGCTCGACCCAGCTCAACCAGGACCTGGGCGATGACGCCTTCGTGAGACTGCTGGCCGAGCACGACCGGATGGTGCGCAACCAGGTCGGGCGGCACGGTGGCCATGTGGTGAAGTCCCAGGGAGACGGCTTCATGGTGGTGTTCGGCGAGGCAGGTGACGCGGTCAAGGCAGCTGTCGCAGTCCGGGACAGAGCCGCGTCGGCGGGACGCCACGCACGCCGTACGCCGGTGAAGGTGCGGATCGGCCTGAACTGCGGACCGGTCGTGTCCCGCGACGGTGACTACTTCGGCACCAACGTGGCCAAGTCCGCGCGCATCGCCGCGCTCGCCGACGGCGACGAGATCCTGGTCTCCTCCGAGGTGGCTGAGGATCTGGCCGGGTCGGCCAGGGGGCCGAACGTCGAGCCGGTGGGCACCTACGAGCTGCGCGGCCTGGCCGGAGAGCACGAGATCCACAGCGTCCTCACCTGACCCCGCCCGAGCGCCATGCCCTGGTCAACGGCGCCTACAGTGACCGCGATGAGCACCCGGGCAAGACGCTTCAGCGCTGTCGTCCTCGAACGGCAGCCCCTGAGTGACCACCTCGTCCGACTGGTTCTGGGCGGGGAGAGGCTCTCCGAGTTCAGCTCGACCGGCGTCCCCGACGAGTGGGTCGGCCTGGTCGTGCCCGGACAGTTCCAGAGCCGCTACTACACGGTGCGCTCCTGGCAGGAGGGCCGCCTGTCGCTCGACGTCGTGCTCCACGACTCCGGCCTGGTGACCGAGTGGGCCACCCGCGACTGCGTCGGTGAGTCCGTCGAGGTCACCGAGCCGCGCGGGTCGTTCGCGCCACCCACGGGCTCCGCGTGGCTGTTGCTGGTGGGCGACCTGACCGCGATGCCGGCGATGGCGCGGATCGCGGAGACCGTCGGCCCGGACGGTCCCGAGCTCACGGTGCTGGCCGAGGTCCAGGACGAGCTGCCCGACTACCTGCCCTCCTGGGTGCAGGTGCAGTGGCTGACCCCACCGCCCGGGGGCGCCAGCACCCTGGCGGACGCGGTCGCCTCACACCCCTGGCCGGCGGGAGCCGGCTACTTCTGGATGGCCGGCGAGTCGGCGCAGATGCGGGCGATCCGCAAGCACCTGATGCGCGAGCGTGGTCTGCCCAGCTCCGCCTACGACGTCATGGGCTACTGGCGCCAGGTCTCCCGGCGCCGGCCGCGCACGGTGGACCCGGGTCCGATCTGGCGCGCCGGCAAGGCCGCGGGCAAGAGCGATGAGCAGATCTGGGCCGAGTACGACGCGGCGCAGGACACGGAGTGACCCACCTGACCAGACGGACTAGATCGAATGGTGTCCGACTCAGGACCTGCGGCACGAAGCAGCCGCATCCGGTCCTCGCGGGCGTGCCCTTCGACCGTGGCCCGGACACAGTGGACATCCCTACCCTGATCGTGAGGCTCGCTGGGATCCACCCACGGGTCTCGACATTGGATCGACCCACCACGCACCCGAAGTCGACCCACGAAGGGGAACCGTCATGCGATTCGTCGCCGTCGGACAAGGCCAGCGGTTCATCTCGGCAACCCGTCCAGCCACGTTCGACTCCTCGCTCGGCCTGGTCAGCAGCACCTCCCTCCTCACGGTGGCGTGGGACCGGATCGAGCTTCCGTACGGGCGGATCGCCCTGCGTACGGCCTACGGCCTCTTCCTGTCCTGCCAGCGCGAGCCCCAGGCGCAACCCCGCCTCACCCTCAGCGAGGACATGGGGCCTCGCGAGGCGTTCGAGGAGATCCTGTGGCCGGAGGGCGAGGTGTCGCTGCGCACCTGTGAGCTCACCTTCGTCTCCGTGACCGATCAGGCCCGGGGGCAGGAACCAGCGCTGGTGTGCAACGTCGCGGAGACCGGTGAGCACGAGCGGTTCCGCTACCACGACCTGCCCCACGACGTGCTGCTCGCCGTGCAGGACGTGATCAGCGGCCAACCGCAGGTCCCCGACATGCCCCGCCAGTTCGCTCACTCGGTCGACGACCTGCGAGACACCCCGAAGCCCAACGGTCAGACCTGAGTAACCTCCCGGGGGTGCGGCCCTTCCTGCTACTCGCGACCCGCGCCGAGGACGCCGCGGCCGACGACGAGTACGCCGCGTTCCTCCGCTTCTCCGGGCTGCCCGAGTCCTCGCTGCGGCGGGTGCGCCTGGAGCGGAGCCCCGAGCAGGTCTCGGCCGAGGAGCTCGGCCGCTACGCGGGCGTCATCCTGGGCGGCAGTCCCTACACCTGGTCGGTGCCCGAGCACGAGAAGAGCGAGACCCAGGTGCGGGTCGAGGCCCGGATCAGCCTGCTGCTCGAGCGGATCGTCGCCGAGGACCTGCCCTTCCTCGGCGCCTGCTACGGCATCGGGACCCTCGGTGGCCACATCGGCGCGGTCGTGGACTCCACCTACGCCGAGCCCGTCAGTGCCGTGGACGTCGCGCTGACCCGGGACGGTGTGGCCGATCCGATCCTGGGTGGGCTGCCGAGCAGCTTCGAGGCCTTCCTGGGCCACAAGGAGGCGATCACCCGGCTGCCCAAGACTGCCGTGCGCCTGGCGGAGTCCTCCGCCTGCCCCGTGCAGGCCTTCCGTGTCGGGGACAACGTCTACGCCACGCAGTTCCACCCCGAGCTCGACGTGGCGGGCATCCATGTCCGCATCGACATCTACAAGCACGCGGGCTACTTCCCCCCGGACGCCGCAGATGAGCTCAAGGCCAGGGTCGCCGACAGCTCCGTGGTCCATCCCCCCGAGATCGTGCAACGTTTCGTCTCCCGCTACGCCTGACCCACCTCCCTCCCCATGTAAATCGGGGTTACGGTCGCTCAACATGGCGTACGCCGCTCGCGAACGGTCCGCAGCACCTGCCTTCACGGACCTCAGTCACAGCTCGGTTGCGGACCTCGGCCACGGGCTCAGTCGTCGACACCCCGCGCCCGCAACGCCTCGCTCAGCGCGTCGGCGTGGCGCAACGACCGGATCAGGAACGGCGCCCCGAAGGTCCGGATGTCCACCCGGACACCACGCGCCCGCTGCGCCTCCCTGACCTCCTGGGCGAGCCCCGCCACGACGGGTACGGCGCGCACGCCCAGCGCCAGCAGCAGACCGAACCGCTCGGGGTCGACCCCCAGACGTCGCAACGGCCGCAACACCCACACCACCGCATCGACCAGGTCGGTCGTGCGCGTCGTCGCCGAGACCAGCCCGGCCAGCAGCACGAGCACGAGGATCATCAGCACCAGCCGGAGCGCTGCCGGACCGCCGTTGAGCCACCACTGCAACAGTGCGAAACCGAGCAGCACCAACGCCAGCGGTCGCGCCTGGGCCCAGATGATGCGTGGCCCCAGACCCGCGACCGCGAACAGACCCAGCACCCCCGCGAGCGCCGCCGCCAGCGTCAGCGCGGAGTCGAGCAGGACCAGGCCGGCGCCCACGCCCACCAGCAGCAGGAGCTTGGCACCCGCCGGCATGCGGTGGATCAGCGAGACACCGGGTTGATAGGTCCCGACGGTGGTCACCGGCCCCTCACCTCGTGCCCTGCACGAGCCGGCGATAGTGCGCTGCGGCCTCGACAGGAGGGCCGTCGAAAACCAACAGCCCCTCGTCGAAGACAACCACGCGATCCATGTCGTCGAGCAGGTCGAGGTCGTGGGTCACCAGCACCACCTGCTGTGGCAGCCCGCGGACCACTTCTCGCACCGCGACGGTGTTGCGCAGATCCAGCAGGGTCGTCGGCTCGTCCATCACGACCACCTCCGGTTCGGTGACAAGAACCGAGGCCAGCGCCAGCATCTGTTTTTGTCCACCTGATAAAAGGTGGGACGGGTGGTCGGCGTGTGTGGTCAGGCCGAACGTCTGCAGGGCAGCCTGGACGACGCGGTCGACCGCCTCGCGGTCACCGTGGCGCCTCAGCCCGAAGGCGACGTCCTCCGCCACCGTCGGCATCACGATCTGCGCATCGGGATCGGTGAAGCAGAACCCGACCTTGCGTCGTACGTCGGCACCGCGGCGACGCGTGTCGAGCCCCGACACCGTGACACGACCAGTGGTCGGCACCACGAGACCGTTGATCATGCGCGCGAAGGTCGACTTGCCCGACCCGTTGGCCCCGATCACGCCGATGCGTCGTTCGACCAGGCGCACGTCGACGTCGCGCAGCACCTCACGTCGCTGGGCCCCGCTGCCGTAGGCGTGGCCCACGTCCTCGAAGAGGAGCTCGCTCAACGTTGACCCACCGCCTCGACGACGAGCGCGACGCCCTGACCTCCGCCGGCAGCGATCGCGGCCAGACCGGTGCCACCACGCCCCGAGCGCACCAGCTGACTGAACAGCCGCACCACCAGCACCGCCCCCGAGGCGCCCCACGGGTGGCCCAGCCCGAGGGCGCCGCCTTCGGGGCAGACCCGCTCGGGATCGAGCGCGAGGTCATCGCAGCAGGCGAGGATCTGACCCGCAAAGGCCTCGTTGAGCTCGACGACGTCGATCTCGTCGAGCCGCAGCCCGGCGCGGTCCAGAGCGAGCCGGGTGGCAGGCACCAAGGCTCCGCCGGGATTCGTCGGGTCGCCGGCGGTCACCGCGGTGCCCAGGACCCGCAGCCCCGGCGCCGGGGCCGACCCGGTGGCGACCCCGACCACGGCAGCTCCGTCGTTGATGCCGCAGGAGTTCCCGGCGGTCACGCTCCCCCCGTCGCGGAACGTCGCCGGCAGTCTGCCCAGGCGTTCGGCAGTCATTGCCCGGCGTGGGCGCTCGTCGCGATCGACCCCCGCCACCGGCACGACCTCGAGGTCGAAGCCGCCCGCCTCGCGGGTTGCGTAGGCACGCTGGTGCGAGCGGGCGGCATACCCGTCCTGAGCGGCGCGCGAGACTCCCGACCGCTCGGCGTAGAGGTCGTTCGCGAGCCCCATGTCCGGGTCCCGACCCGACGGCGCGAAGGGAGCTCGCTCGTAACGGACCGGCTCACCGCCGTCGACCGGAGGCCAGTGCCGCCACGGCGCGGTCGACACCGACTCGACTCCCCCCGCGAGCACCATCCCCGCTCCGGCCCGTACGGCGCCCACTGCGTCGACGATCGCCGAGAGGCCGCTCGCACACTGACGATCGACGGTGGCCGCGGGGACCTGGTCTCCCAGCTCGGCGAGCAGCGTCGCGACCCTGGTGACGTTGCCGCCCGGCCCCATGCAGTTGCCGAGCACCACTTCGTCGACCTTGCCTGCGACGCCGCCGACCTCCGCGCTGACCGCTGCCAGCACGGGGGCCGCGAGCTCGGCGGCCGTCACGGCCGCGAACGCCTGCCCCGCCGTCCCGATGGCGCTGCGCCGGGCGGCGACCACGAGCGGCGCGAGGTCGTCACTCATCCGGCACCGACCGGCTCGCACGACGCAGCACGCCCAGGGCCACCTGCTCCCGCAGCGCCACCCGGTCGGGCTTGCCACCCGCCGTGAGCGGCATCGCGTCTGCGAGGAACCACACCCGCGGCCGGTGGCTCTCCGGCAGCACCGCGCGTGCGTGGTCACGGAGCGCCGCCAGCTCCGCGGCCGCGTCCGCGGGACTCACCAGCACCGCTGCGACGACCTGCCCGAGATCGGCATGGGGTACGCCGATCACAGCGACTTCTCCGGCCCGAGTCGAGCGAAGCGCCTGCTCGACGTCCTCGACCAGCACGGTTGCTCCGCCGGTGACGACGGCAGCATCTCCACGCCCGCGCACGACCACCCGGCCGTCCGGCGTCACCGTGCCGCGGTCGCCCACGGTGGCGAGGCCATCCTCGGTGTCCACCTCAGCAAGGTACGGCGATCCGACCCAGAGCACGCCGTCTCTCTCCACGACCTCCACGCCCGGGAACGGCCACAGATCCTCCTCGTGACTCCCCCAGGCCACGAACGACAGCTCCGCGGCGCCGTAGTAGTGAGTGACCACAGCGCCGCGATCAGCCGCTTCCACGTGGAGATCCCGGTGCAGCCGGTCCCCCGCGACGGTCAGCTGCAACCCCGCCAGGGTCACATCCGATGCCAGCAGGCGTCGCAGCTCGGAAGGGGTCAGGTGCGCGTGGGTCGCCTCGGTGGCGGAGTCGACCAGCTCCGCCCCGACGGCACGGGCCAGCACCGCGGCGAAGAGATTCATGGTGCCGGCCAGCGGGCCGGGCACCCAGACCCGGCTGGTCGCCTGGAGCCCGGTCAGGTCGGCGACGGCGGGAAACGAGTCGAACCACGAGGCTGTGGTGCGCCGGACGACCCGCGGCCGGCCCACCGTGCCCGAGGTGGCCAGGTGGAGCAGCGTGCCTGCCTCGTGGGCGGCCAGCACCGCGGCCACCGGGTCGGGGTGGACCAGCGGGTCGAGGCCGTCAGCCCCGGGCTCAGACAGTGCTGGCCTCGCGGTCGCCGGACTCCTTCTCCTCGAGCAGGCCCGGGTAGCCGCGGTGCACCCCGGCAGCAACGACCGCCGCCACCGCGGCCTTGACCAGGTCGCCCGGGATGAAGACGCCCGAGACCGCCGCCGCCTCGGTGACCGAGAGGTCGCCGAGCGCCATCATGCCCAGGATGCCGATCGGGTAGAGCGCGCCGATGCCGCCCAGGACGTTGGCCACGAAGCCCCACCGGACGTCGTACGACGAGCCGCGCCGCGCCCACGCCTCGGTCAGCAACCCGACCACGAGGGCGGCCACGGGGAAGCCGATGATGAAGCCCACGCGCGGGGTGGCGAAGACGGCCAGGCCGCCGACGCCTCCGGAGAGGAGCGGCAGGCCGGCGGCGACGAGCAGCACGAAGACCAGCATGCTCAGGAAGCCGCGGCGGGCGCCGAGGATCGCTCCGGCCAGCATCACGCCCAGCGACTGAGCGGTGATCGGCACCGCCCCGGCGAAGAGGAACAGCGGTGGCACCAGTCCGAGCGCCGCGATCACCCCCACGAAGACGGAGACGAGCGCGAGGTCGCGCGAGCTGCGGAGCATGCCGCGCATTCTAGGGCGACCTCCCCCTTTACCTTCCCCCAGTCCATCCTCCGACCCCGCTTCCACCCCGGTAGCCGGGTGGGCGGCCCCCATCAACCGGCCTGGCCGTCACGTGGGCAGTCCGCGCGGCCGACGAGGCGCAGCGTCAAGGAGGCGTGGCGTCTCGTCGCCCCGCGCACGAGCAGCCAGAGCCACCGGACGACACGGCGACAGCGCGCCCCGGTAGCCGAGCGGGACGCTTCAACCGGCCTGGCCGTCACGGGGGCGGCCCGCGCGGCCGACGAGGCGCAGCGTCAAGGAGGCGTGGCGTCTCGTCGCCCCGCGCACGAGCAGCCAGAGCCACCGGACGACACGGCGACAGCGCGCCCCGGTAGCCGAGCGGGACGCTTCAACCGGTCTGGCCGTCACGGGGGCGGTCCGCGCGGCTGACGGGGCGCAGCGTCAAGGAGGCGTGGCGTCTCGTCGCCCCGCGCACGAGCAGCCAGAGCCACCGGACGACACGGCGACAGCGCGCCCCGGTAGCCGAGCGGGACGCCCGCGGGGCGGACAGGCCACCCACGCGCGGACGACACGGCGACAGCGCGCCCCGGTAGCCGAGCGGCACGCCCGCGGGGCGGACAGGCCGCCCACGCGCGGACGACACGGCGACAGCGCGCCCCGGTAGCCGAGCGGCACGCCCGGGCGGACAGGCCGCCCACGCCACCTCAGTCCACCAGGAGCGGAACCAGCATCTCCTCCGGCGTCAACGACCCGTGCATCCCCACCAGCTGCGCCTCGTAGGGGAAGTCGCGACTGCTCAGCAGTGCGGTGTCACCCCGCGCGGCCACGATCACGTCCCCCAGCCGGGGCCGCACCACCGACCCGACCTGACCGAACCAGCCCCGCTCGATGGCCCGGTCTCGCACCAACACCTCGGCGCGGCCGTCGAGCTCGGCACGCCACCGGGCAGCGACGTCGTCAACGGCCCCGTTGGCGCAGTAGAGGTGGCGGAGCCGGCCCTCACCGCCCAGCAGCACCAACCCGTCCCGCATCCCGTCGACCTCGTCGATGTCGATGCGCTCGGTGGGGTCGACCATGCCGTGGTCGGCCACCACCACCACGCGGACCTGGTCGGGGAGCGTCTCGCGGAGTCGTTCGGCGGCGAGGTCGATCATCGCCAGCTGCGCTCGCCAATGGGGTGAGTCGACGCCGTAGCGATGGCCGGTCCAGTCGAGGTCGCCCTCGTACATGTAGGTCGCCGACGGCTGACCCCGGGTGGCCGTCTGCACGGCGACCAGGCGCTCCCCCAGCCGGTCTGCCCCGACGAACTCCGCTCCGCGCGAGGATGCCTGGGTGAGCCCCGAGTCACGGAACTCGCGCTTGTTGACGGTGGTCACCTCGATGCCGGCAGCAACCATCCGGGAGAAGGCGGTCGGGTGGGGCTGCCACTCCTGCGGGTCCACGTTCTTCGACCACGCCAGGGCGTTCAGCAGGTCGTCGGTGCCGGGGATCCGCGAGGTGAAGCCGACCACCCCGTGCGTCCCCGGCGGCAGCGCCGTGCCGAGACTGGTGAGGGACGTCGCCGTCGTCGAGGGCACACCCGCAGTGGCTGTCTCGGAGCCCGCCAGCAGGCTGTGGAGGTACGGCGCCTCCTGGGCGTGGCTCTCCAGCAGCATCCGCCCGAGCCCGTCCACCAGGAAGACGACGTACGCGGGAGCGGGGGGAAGGACCCACTCGGTGTCCTCGATCGGCTTGCCCAGGGCCTGCGCCACCGCCGGCATGACGTCGGCGAGCGACCGGTCGCCGTACGCCGGCTCGACGAAGTGGCTCATGCCCGGGTGCGGGCCGACAGCGCTGAGGCGAAGCCCAGCAGGTCACGCACCGCACCCGGCCCCTCGGCGGCCGCACTGACGCGCAGCGAGAAGTCGTCCGAGGCGAGCACGCCGGTGTAGCCGTGGTCGGCCTCACAGGTGGGGTCGGCGCAGGCGGCGGGCTCGAGGTCGATCCGGTTGGCCGCGCCCCAGCCGACGGTGAGGACGGCCTCGGCCGCATCGCGGCGGCCCGCGTCCTGCTGCGCCGGGTCGGTCACCATGCGGGAGACCACGACGTTGCGGACCGCACCCAGGTTGATCGCCTCCGTCGTCGAGGAGGTGTACGGCGCGGGGAGGAGGTCGTCCGGGGCGTGGTCGTCGGTGTGGGCGAGGATCAGCCGCGTGGGGGTGAGCACCAGGACGGTGACGTGGCGCCGCACCTCGTCACGCTCGTCGATGGTCGGCTCGTGGTGCACCAGGTGCGCATCGACCGACTCGCCTCCGACAGCGGAGAAGACCGCGTCGGCCACGACTTCGGGGAAGTAGCCGGAGGCTTCGATGGCGGCGCGCAGTGCATCGGACGCGTCGGCGGTGTGCGGCATGCGAGCAGTGTGCCACGCGGGGCGAGGCACCTCAGAGGGCTGTCAACAGCCCTCGATCCGATCGGGCCGTGCGCCCCACGTGGGTGGTTCAGCCGGGCAGGGTGTCGATCGCGGGGTCGCTCAGGCGACGTTCGAACCATCCGCTCCGCGCGTGGGACGCATGCTGCACCCACGCCTCACCGGTGAGCACCCTGGCGCCACCGGGCCCCACCAGCACCAGCGCGAGGTCGAGGCTGCGCACCTCCGGCAGGTCGTTCTTGAGCTGGGCGACCTTGAGCAGGAGCGTCTCGACCGCCTCGACGTCGACCGCCGGACTGCCTCGGTAGCCCGACAGGAGCGGGGCTGCCTTGATCTCGCGCACCATGGTGGCCGCGTCATGGCGGTCCAGCGGTGGGATCCGCAGCGTCCGGTCGCCGAGCAGGTCGCTGACGAACCCGGACATACCGAAGGAGACCACCGGCCCGAACAGCGGGTCCTCGTCCCCGCGGATGGTGACCGCGACACCCGGCGGAGCGCTGCGCTGCACCACGAAGCGCGCGGACCTGGGCGAGTCGATGATGGACTTCAGGTCCTTCCACGCCTGCTTCATGTGCTCGGCGTCACGGATGCCTCGCTGGACGTGGGCCAGGTCGGACCTCTGCCGCAACCGGTCGGCGGTCGCCTTCAGCACCACGTCCCACCCGAGCTCCTCTCCCGCGGCAACCGCCGCGCGCTCGGAGCTCACCGCGATCCGCGGCCACACCTCCACGCCGTACGCCGCCAGGAGCCGCCCCAGCTCGTCCTCGGTCAGCTGGCGGCCCTCCGACGAACGCAACAGGGCGCGAGTCACGACCGCGCGCGCCTCGGCGTCGTCGACCTGGTCCACCGGCAGCCCCCGTTCGTCGGGCAGCCGCAGCCAGTCGGCGTAGACGACCGCCCGAGCGAGTGCGCGCACCGCGGCGTCCGGGGTCGCGAACGACGGCACCGAGCCTCGTCCGGCTGTGTCCTCACCGTCCTCGGAGACCCGCAGCAGCTCGGGCAACCCCTGCGAGGCGAGGAAGCTCGAGAGCAGCGGCTTCTCGGAGGTGCGCCCGCGATCGGCGAGCACTCGCGCCACTGCGTCCCCGGTGGCCTCGACCGGGGGCAGGTAGACCGCGAGGACCGAGTCCACGTCGTCGTCGTCGAGGGCCTTGTCGAGGCTCTTCTCGAACTCCTCCGCCGAGGTGTCGGCCCGCAGCGCCGGCGTCGCGCGCACGTGGAGGCCCATCGCGGCCGCGGCGTCGCTGGCCAGGAGGGCCAGTGCGTCGGAGTTGCTGACCACCGCCAGACGGTCTCCCGCGGGCAGCGGCTGGTGGGCGAGGAGCTGGGCCACGTCGAACATCTCGTCGAGCGAGTCGACCTGGATCACCCCGGCCTGCTTGAACATCGCCTCCACCGCCTCGGAGCCGTGCTCCGAGGTGCGGACCGCGTGCCCCATCGGCACGCCCTGGGTGGCGCGTCCCGACTTCACCGCGATCACCGGCTTGCGGCGGGAGACCCGGCGGGCGATCCGGCTGAACTTCCTCGGATTGCCCACAGACTCCAGGTACAGCAGGACCAGCTCGGTGGCGTCGTCCTCCTCCCAGTACTGCATCAGGTCGTTGCCCGAGACGTCGGCACGATTGCCCGCGGAGACGAAGCTGGAGAGACCCAGCCCCCGCTTGGCGACGTTCTCGAGGATCGCGACGCCCAGCGCCCCGGACTGGCAGAAGAAACCGGCTCGACCCCTGGGCGGGAGCTCAGGGGCCAGCGATGCGTTGAGCTGCTGGTCGGCCGAGGTGTTGATCACGCCCAGACAGTTGGGCCCGATCAGCCGCAGCCCGTAGGTGCGGCACAGCCTCAGCACCTGCCGCTGCAGGGCGCGCCCCTCCTTGTCGGTCTCGGCGAACCCGGAGGACACCACGACCACCCCGTGCACCCCTTTGGCGGCGCAGTCGAGCACCACGTCGGGCACCGAGGCAGCCGGAACCGCGATCACGGCGATGTCGACGTGGTCGGGGATGTCGGTGACCGAGGGGTAGGACGGGATGCCCGAGACCGACTCGGTCGCCGGGTTCACGGGGTAGACCCGCCCCTGGAAGTCGCCCTTGACCAGGTTGCGCACCAGCGCACGCCCGACCGTCTCGGTGCGACGGGAGGCCCCGACGACGGCGACGCTGCGGGCATCCAGGAAGCGGCGCACCGAGGCGGTGTCCGCCCGGTGCTCGCGCGCGACCATGACGCCGATGGAGGTGAGGGTGGGGTCGATGGGGAACCGCATCGCGACCACGCCGTCCTCGTAGCCGCCGGTGACCTGGTAGCCGGCGTCGCGGAAGACCTGGAGCATGCCGGCGTTGTCCGGGAGGATCTCGGCGACGAACTCGCCGACGCCGACCTCGCGGCCGAGCTGCGCGAGGTGCTCCAGCAGGAGCTGGCCGATGCCGCGGTGCTGGTGCTGGTCCTGGACGAGGAAGGCCACCTCGGCCTGGTCCGGTCCCTCACCGGTGCCCGTGAGGCGTTCGAACTGGCCCACGGCGATCATCCGGTCGGCCACGGTCAGCACGACCGCGACCCGGTCGTGATGATCGACGTCGACGAAGCGGCGAACCTCTCGCGGCGAGAGCGTCGGCATCGCGGCGAAGAACCGGTAGTACTTCGACTGCGGGGAGACCTGGGCATAGAACTCGACGAGCAGCTCGGCGTCGGCCGGCGAGATCGGTCGCAGGTGGGCGGTCCCGCCGTCGCGGAGCACGACGTCGGCCTCCCAGTGGCTCGGGTAGCCCTGGCTCCGGTCCGCTCGCTCCTCGGCTCCACTCACCTGGCCCAGGGTATCGGCGTCACCCTCCGGAACCCCGCCCCCGACGAGGCGATCTCGGTCACCCGGGCCCCCACGGCGTGCCCCGCGCGGGGGTGTCGCAGCGACGTTGGACAATGCGCCCCATGGCTCGCCGCTCCGCTCGCACCACCCTGCCCCCCGAGGACTTCGAGGAGCACATCGTCGACATCGACGTGGGTGAGGAGATGCGCAGCAGCTTCCTCGAGTACGCCTACTCGGTGATCTACTCCCGGGCGCTCCCCGACGCGCGCGACGGGCTGAAGCCGGTGCAGCGCCGGATCCTGCACACCATGGCCGACATGGGCCTGCGGCCCGACCGGGGCCACGTGAAGTCGGCGCGCGTCGTCGGTGAGGTGATGGGACGCCTCCACCCCCACGGGGACGGTGCGATCTACGACGCCCTGGTGCGCATGGCCCAGGCGTGGTCGATGCGGTTGCCCATGGTCGACGGTCACGGAAACTTCGGATCTCCGGACGACTCCCCGGCGGCGATGAGGTACACCGAGTGCCGGATGGCGCCGCCCGCGACGGCGATGACGGACTCCACCGACGAGGACACCGTCGACTTCAAGCCCAACTACGACAGCCGAGAGCTCGAGCCCGTCGTGCTCCCGTCCGCCCTGCCGAACCTGCTGGTCAACGGCGCCTCGGGCATCGCGGTCGGCATGGCCACCAACATGGCCCCGCACAACCTGGTCGAGGTGGTGCAGGCACTACGACACCTGATCACCCATCCCGCCGCCGACCTGGACGCGCTGATGCGCTTCGTGCCGGGGCCCGACCTGCCGACCGGCGGCAAGATCATCGGACTGTCCGGCATCCGCGACGCCTACGCCACCGGCCGCGGCTCCTTCAAGATGCAGGCCACCACCCGCGTGGAGTCGGTGACGCCGCGCCGCAAGGGCATCGTCGTCACCGAGCTGCCGTACGGCGTCGGGCCCGAGAAGGTGATCGAGCGGATCAAGCAGCTGGCCCAGTCCAAGAAGCTGCAGGGCATCGCCGACATCAAGGACCTCACCGACCGTGCTCACGGTCTGCGCCTCGTGATCGAGGTCAAGAACGGCTTCAACCCCGAGGGCATCCTGGCCCAGCTCTACCGCCAGACACCGATGGAGGACTCCTTCGGGATCAACAATGTCGCCCTCGTCGACGGTCAGCCCCGCACCATGGGTTTGAAGCAGATGCTCGAGGTGTTCCTCGACCACCGCTACGAGGTCGTCCGTCGCCGCTCGACCTACCGTCGAGGCAAGGCCGCCGACCGGTTGCACCTGGTCGAGGGATTGTTGGTCGCGATCCTGGACATCGACGAGGTGATCCAGCTGATCCGGTCCAGCGACAACTCCGCGGAGGCCAAGGAAAGGCTGATCCAGGTCTTCGACCTGAGCGATCCCCAGGCCACCTACATCCTCGACATGCAGCTGCGCCGGCTGACGAGGTTCTCCCGGGTCGAGCTGGAGAGCGAGAAGGGGGAGCTGGAGCAGCTGATCGAGGAGCTCGACCTGATCCTGGCCGATGACAAGGAGCTGCGGCGCGTGGTCTCCGAGGAGCTGGCCGAGGTCGCCAAGGCCCACGGCACCCCGCGCCGCACCGTGCTCCTGGAGTCTGCGGGCCAGTCGGTCGCCGCCTCGGTGCCGCTGGAGGTCGCCGACGACCCCTGCTGGGTCTATCTCTCCTCCACCGGTCTGCTGGCACGCACCACCGATGCCGAGCCCCCTGGCGCGGACGGTGCCCGCGGCACCCACGACGTGGTGGTCTCTGCTGTGGCGGCGACCGCACGGGGCCAGGTGGGTGCGCTCACCACGCAGGGGCGGCTGGTGCGACTCGACGTGCTCGACCTCCCGACCCTGCCGCCCACGGCCAACAGTCCCCACCTCCAGGGCGGGCAGCCGATCAGCATGTTCCTCGCGCTCGAGGGCGACGAGGACGTCCTGGCCCTGTGCAGTCTGGCCACCGAAGGGCCGGGGCTTGCTCTGGGCACCAGCCAGGGAGTGGTCAAGCGGGTCAACCCCGAGCTGCTCGGCAAGGAGAGCTGGGAGCTGATCCGGCTCGCCGAGGGTGACCGGGTGGTGGGCGCGACCGAGCTGAGGACGGGCAAGGAGGAGCTGTGCTTCGTGACCTCCGACGCCCAGCTCCTGCACTTCTCCGCCGTCGGGGTCCGGCCGCAGGGCCGCTCCGGCGGTGGGATCGGCGGCGTCCGGGTGACCGACGGCGAGCGGGTGGTGTTCTTCGGCGCGGTGGATCTCGACACTCCTGACCCGGTGGTGGTGACCGTCTCCGGATCGTCCGATGCGCTGCCCGGCACGGAGGCGGGCTCGGTCAAGGTCACGCCGTTCGACGACTATCCCAGCAAGGGCCGAGCGACCGGCGGTGTGCGTTGCCATCGATTCCTCAAGGGGGAGGACACGTTGCAGATCGCATGGATCGGCCCAGCTCCCGCCATGGCGGCCGCAGGGTCGGGACAGCCGGTCGACCTCCCGGCCGCCGACGGCCGTCGGGACGGTTCGGGAATCCCGACGCCGCAGGCCATCACAGGTGTCGCCGCCCCGGTGTCTGTCAGGCTGACCCCGTGACCACTGCCGCCCGTCCCGCCGTCCGATTCCGGGGTGTGTGCCTTGCGCTGTGTGCTGCCCTGGCGACCGTGCTGCTGGTGTCCTGCAGCGACGATCAGGGGAAGCCGACCGGTGACGATGCCGGGGAGGTGTTGGCCGAGGCGAAGCGGCTGTTGGACGAGACCCCGGGGTTCGCCATCGCGCTGTCGACCCCGGAGCTGCCCGACGGCGTGTCCGGAATCCTCGACGCCAGCGGCACCGGCACCCACGACCCAGCTGCGTTCGACGGCGCGCTGAAGGTGAAGTTCAGCGGCATCACCGCCGACGTGCCGGTGATCTCGGTCGACGGCACGGTCTATGCGAAGGTGCCGCCGTTGCAGGCCCAGTGGAGCGAGATCGAGCCGCAGGACTACGACGCCCCCGACCCTGTCGGGTTGCTCGATCCGGACGAGGGCATCTCCACCTGGCTCGTCGAGGCGACCGATGTCGAGGAGGGCGACCAGGTGCGCGACGGGCGCACGGTCGTGACGACGTACTCCGGCCGGCTTCCCGGGGACGCTGTGGCCGCCTCGATCCCGACCGCGGTGGCCGAGCGCTCCTTCGATGCGGAGTTCCGCGTCGACGACGAGGGCCGTGTCGTGGGCGGCACCTTCACCGGGCCGTTCTACGCGCAGGGCGACGAGGTCACCTACGACCTGACGATCTCCGACTACGGCGCCACGCCGGAGATCACCGCTCCGTGACCGGTTGTGACTGAGACCGGGTCCCGCCAGGGGCGGGTGCTGCTGGCGTTCGCCGCTGTCGCAGTCGCATTCGCGGCCGCCGACACCTACGTGGTCGTGCTCGCCCTGCCCGAGATGATGGGCGCAGCCGGGCTGTCGGTGGAGCAGCTGCAGCGTGCGGCCCCGATCATCTCCGGATTCCTGCTCGGCTACGTCGCCGTGCTGCCGCTGATCGGACGGATCGCCGACATCCGCGGGCGTCTCCCGGTGCTCGTGGGGTCGCTCGCGGTCTTCGCGATCGGCTCCCTGGTGACCGCGGCTGCCTATGACCTGCCCTCGATGGTCACCGGCCGGCTGCTCCAGGGCATCGGCGGTGGCGGGCTGGTGCCCGCGACGCTGGCGCTGGTGGCAGACCTCTATCCGCCCGAACGCCGCGGTGTCCCGCTGGGCGTGGTGGGCGCCGTCCAGGAGCTCGGCAGCGTCCTGGGCCCGTTGTACGGCGCTCTGGTGCTGGCCGTCGGCGACTGGCGCGACATCTTCTGGGTCAACCTGGTCGTGGGGCTGCTCCTCATGCTGGCTCTGGCCCGCCGGGGTGATGCTCACGAGCTCGGTCGGTCGGCAGGGCAGCGCCCACGCGTCGACTGGATCGGTCTCGCGCTCCTGCTGGCGGCTCTGGTCGCCGTCCTCCTGGTGATGCTGCAACCGAAGCCGCTCGTCACCGACGTCACCTGGGGCCTGGCGTTCCTCGCGGTGGTCGGTGAGGGCCGCTGGCTGAGCCCGGTCGGTCTCGTTGCCATGGCCCTCGGTGTCGGCTTCTGGGTGCGGTGCTGGTTCGCTGCTCGCCCTCTGGTCGACCTCCGTCGGTGGCGAGGGGTCGCCGCTCAGGTGGACCTGCTCGCGGCCGCGCTCCTGGCCCTTGGACTCGGGGGCGTGGTGCTGGCCTTCGCCACGGCGGACCCTGAGCGAGCGGCGCTGTCCTCGGACGCCGAGTGGTACCTGAGCGTCTCGGCGCTGGCTGCGATCGGATTCGTGCTGCGCAACGCACGCGGGGTCCATCCGGTGGTGCCCCCTGGCTCGTTGCGCTCGGCGCCGGCATGGGGGTCGCTCGTGGTGAACTTCTTCGTCGGAGCGGCGCTCATCGCCGCGATCGTGGACATCCCGCTCTTCGCCCGGCTCACGGCGTACCCCGAGTCGCAGCTGATGGCTGCGCTGGTGCTGGTTCGATTCCTCGTGGCCCTGCCGGTCGGCGCACTGGCCGGCGGCTGGCTGCTGCAACGGCTCCCGGCCTCGCTGCTCACCGCCGCTGCGATGGCGCTCGCCGGAGGCGGGTTCGTCGTCATGGCCGGCTGGGACATGACCGCCCTGGAGTCACCGTGGGCCACGGTCGCGCTGGTCGTCACCGGCTTCGGCTTCGGGCTCGCCCTGGCGCCGGTCAACGCCGCCCTGCTCGCGGCCACCGACGGCGCGGTGCACGGGGTCGCCAGCGCACTGCTGGTCGTGGCGCGGATGGTCGGCATGCTGATCGGCATCAGTGTGCTCACGACCCTGGGGCTGCGCCGGTTCTACTCCGAGCAGGGGGACCTGCCGGCGCCGTTCGAGGTGTGCGGTGATGGCGTCAGCCGCTGCGAGGCCTTCAGCAACCTGGTGCAGGAGGCGGGTGTGGCCCAGCTCCAGACGGTGTTCGCCGGAGCGGCGGTGAGCTGCGCGATCGCCTCGGTGGTGGCGCTGCTGGTGCTGCGCGGCACCTCGTCTCGCGACGTGTCGCCGTCCCGTGCGATTCTGGGTGCCTGAACGTTCCGCCGCGCCGACCCGGCGAGGCGACGACCGACGGGGGACGACATGGCACTGACTCTCACACGCCCGCGCACCGCTGCTGCGCTCGCCGCGGGACTGCTCGCGGCCGGTGCTCTGGCCGGTTGCACCGGCGATGACGACGGCGGCGGGTCCGAGGGCGGGCTGTCGGCCGCGCAGGACGCCCTGGAGGAGACCTCGGGTGTGGAGATGACCATGTCGACCGAGAAGCTGCCGAAGGGCACCGACGGCTTCCTCGTGATCGACGGCACGCTGACCGACGGGCCGGCGTTCGACGGCACCGTGAAGGTCAACGTCAACGACATCGACGCCGAGCTGCCGATGCGGGTCGTGGACGGTGCGGTCTACGCCCAGCTGCCCTACACCGACATCTACTCCGAGATCGACCCGGCGAGCTACGCCACGTTCGAGACCGCTGAGCTGATGGACCCGGATCACGGGATCGCAGGCTGGTTGGCGGCCACGAAGGGGGCCGAGGAGGACGGTGACACCGTCACCGGCAAGGTCCCCGGCTCGGTCATCTCCCAGCTGGTGGAGACCGCCGATCCGAAGGGCACCTTCGCCGCTGAGTACCAGCTCGAGGACGACCAGCTGAGCAGCGCCACCCTCACCGGGCCCTTCTACAAGGGCGCCAAGGACGTGAGCTACACCCTCGAGGTCGGTCAGTACGACGTGAACCAGGACATCAGGCGCCCCGACACCGCCCAGTAGTCGCCGCGCGAGACAGCCGGGCGCCTCCGTGCACAAGCCCGGTCTTTGACGCCCTCGGAAGCGCCCCCAGGTTCATTTCCGCACACAAGACCGCTCACCGGCACCCAGCGAGCCGCGGATATGCTGCGCGCGTGGACCACGAGTTCGATGACCTGCTGGAAGCCAACCGCACGTTCGCCGAGAGCTTCACGCTGTCGGGCTTCGACGGCGTCGCGCACGCCGGAGTCGCGATCGTCACCTGCATGGACTCACGCATCGACCCGCTCGGCATGGTGGGTCTCGAGCCGGGCGACGCCAAGATCTTCCGCAATCCCGGCGGCCGGGTCACCGATCAGGCCCTCGAGGCCCTCGTCCTGGCCACCCACCTGCTCAACGTCACCAGGGTCGTCGTGGTGCCTCACACCCGGTGCGCGGTGGCCAGCAGCTCCGAGGAGGAGCTGCGCCGACGAGTCGCGGAGTCCGCCGGCACCGATGCCACCTGGCAGCGCTTCCACGTCATCGACGACCAGGTCGCCACGCTTCGCGAGGACATCCATCGGGTGACCTCGCACCCGCTGATCCCCGACAGCGTGACGGTGGCGGGGTTCCTCTACGACGTCGACACCGGCCTGCTGACTCGTCACGCCTGACGTCCGCCGGGACCGCCGGGACCGCCGGTCCTACCCAGGTGCTGGCTCCCGGCAAACCCCTCATATCGTGAAATTGCATATTGTCTAGGCCGATTGCACTAGATGAGCCCTTCTTGGTCAGTTGTCCAGAAATAGGACGTAAGTCCTGACACGGTGCTCTTGGGAGCAGCAGCCCTCGTGGGAGGGCCGCTTGGGAAACAAGGGAGAACCACCATGTTGCACGCTCGTGCTGCCCTGGTCACAGGGCTCACCATGACCGCCGTCGCCGCCGGGGCCTTCGTGCCGGCTCACGCGGACGACACGACCGTCACCTTCACCATCAACTCGGGGGCCATCGCGATCTCCGCGCCATCGACGACCCAGGACCTCGGCACAGCCGGGATCGCACCCGGCAGCACGACGTCGGCAGCCTTCGACGACACCGTGAGCGTCACCGACAACCGCGGTGACCTGGTGGCCGCGTGGACGGTGCAGGTCTCCGCCACCGACTTCACCGGCGCCACCGACGGCGAGACGATCTCCAACGCGCAGGCCAACTACTCCAGCGGGGCGGTCACCTCGTCCGCGGGGCTCGTGGTCACACCGAGCATCGCGGCCACCATGGCCGTCAACTCCACGCTGGTCGGGGCCGGCACGGGGAGCAACTCGGCCTCGTGGACGCCCACGGTGGGTGTCACGGTGCCGGTCGGTGCAGTGGCCGACACCTACACCGGCACCGTCACGCACTCCTTGCTCTGAGCTTCGCTCTACATTTGAGCGCGTGACTAGCACCCGCGGCTGGAGCGCGTCCGTCCCGGTCATCATCACCATGATGATGTCGTTGGCGGCGGGCGCGCTCTCGCCTGCCACAGGAGCACACGCCAGAGCCGCCGACGACGGCAACATCGGTGTACGCCTCCTGGAAGCTCCCGTCGATCGCTCGGACGATCCGCGGGCTCGCTCCTACATCATCGACCACCTCGCTCCCGGCACGAGCATCCAGCGGGCGTTCGAAGTCAGCAACACCACGGACAAGAACCGCGTGATCGAGCTCTATCCGGGCCCGGCCGGCATCAAGGGTGGCCAGTTCGTCGGCGCCGAGGCCGGTGAGCGCAGCGAGCTCACCGAGTGGACGACCCTGGACAAGAGCCGGGTGGAGCTCGAGCCGGGGGGCACCGACGAGGTCCAGGCCACCATCACGGTTCCCCCCGAGGCCTCGGAGGGTGAGCGCTACGGCGTGCTGTGGGCATCGACGGCATCGACCGAGAAGGGCCAACAGGTGCAGACCATCAACCGGGTCGGCATCAGGATCTATCTCTCGGTGGGTCCAGGCGGGGAACCGGCCTCGGACTTCACGATCGAGTCCCTGACGCCGGGCCGCAACCAGAGGGGCCGACCCTTCGTCGAGGCCGTCGTCACCAACACGGGCGGGCGCGCACTGGATCTCGAGGGCATACTGCGACTCGCCGATGGGCCGGGGGGGCTGCGAGCCGGCCCGTTCGAGGTCCGCAGTGAGACGCTCGCGCCCGGTGACAAGGAAGCCTTGCCCGTCCTGCTCGACAAGAGCACCCCGGCCGGCCCCTGGAAGGCCCGCCTGAAGCTGAGCAGCGGTCTGCTCGAGAAGCGCGCGTCAGCGACGATCACCTTCCCCGACCTGGGGAAGGGCGGCGCGGTCGAGGTCGAGGACGACACGCCGTGGTGGAAGTCCTGGCCGCTCTGGGTCGGGCTCGGGCTGCTTCTCCTCCTGCTGCTGGCCGCGCTGCTGTGGTGGCTGCGTCGACGCAGGCGCAACAGCGACCCCGACGAGACCGGGGAACCGGCGGTGCCGGCAGAGCCGTGACGGAATCGGCGCCTGCGACGGGGGGTCAGGAGCGTGGTGCTCGTGGCCGGCTCCGCCGTGCTCACCCTTGCGCCCACCTTCGTGCTGGCCGCGCACGCCTTACCGCCCGCCTCGACACCGCGACTGGTGCCGATCAAGCTCGCCGACGGCCTGAGCGTCTCCGCGCCGACCAGTGCCACGCTGGGCTCCGGCACCGTGGGATCGACTCTCACCGGCCAGCTCGGCACGGTCAGCGTCGCGGGGTCCGGCACGCTGGGCTGGACCGCCAGCGTCTCGATCTCATCTCCGTTCACCGTCAGTCAGGACGGCCAGAGCGCGACCTTCCCCGCGGAGCGGATCCGCTACTGGTCGGGTCCTGCGACCGATACCAGTGGTGGGCTCGGGCTGACGTGCATTCCGGGCCAGCTGACCTCGGCGCTCGCGCAGTCCCTCGACGTCGAGCGCACCGCCTTCTCCTGCACCTTGGGCGTCATCGGCTCCTCCTCGGCCAGCTGGGACCCGCGTCTGGTGGTACAGACCCAGTCCGGGGACTTCGCCGGCACCTACACCGGCACGATCACCCACAGCGTCCTCTGATCGACCGCAAGCTCGCACGAGCGCAAGTCGTCGCCGGACGTGCACCACTCGCCCATGGGATCGATGGCAGCCCTGCACGGGCAGCAGTGCACGTCGGTCGGCCGCACGGACCTCGTCACGAGTCGGTTCCGGGGCAGGACCTGAACCTGAGCCGGGCGCTTCGCGGGCTCGCTACGCGTCGATCAGGTCCGGATCAAGCTGTCCCCCGTTGCTGATGACGAACTCCTTGCGGGGAGCGACCTCGGAGCCCATCAGCAGGTCGAAGACCTCGGCGGCCACCTCGGCATCGTCGACCGTGATCCGACGCAGGGTGCGGTGGCGTGGGTCCATCGTGGTCTCGGCGAGCTGGTCGGCATCCATCTCCCCCAGGCCCTTGTAGCGCTGCACCGGGTCCTTCCAGCGCATGCCCTTCTTCTGCAGCTCGGCAAGCTTGCGCTGCAGCTCGGCGTCGGAGTAGGTGTAGACGTACTTCTCCACGCCCTTCTTCGGGTTGGTCAGCTCGATCCGGTGCAGCGGAGGGACGGCGGAGTACACCCGTCCGGCAAGGACCAGCTCGGGCATGTACTTGAAGAACAGGGTGGTCAGCAGGGTGCGGATGTGGGCACCGTCGGAGTCGGCGTCGGCCATGAAGATCACCCGGCCGTAGCGGACCTGCTCGAGGTCGAAGGTGCGCCCGGAGCCGGCGCCGACCACCTGGATGATCGCGGCACACTCGGTGTTCTTCAGCATGTCGCCGATCGAGGCCTTCTGGACGTTGAGGATCTTGCCCCGGATCGGCAGGAGCGCCTGGAACTCGCTGCTGCGGGCGAGCTTCGCCGTCCCCAGAGCGGAGTCACCCTCGACGATGAACAGCTCGGTGCGCTCGGTGTCATTGGCGCGGCAGTCGGCCAGCTTGGCCGGCAGGGCCGAGGACTCCAGGGCGTTCTTGCGCCGTTGGTTGTCGCGCTGCTGGCGCGCCGCGATCCGGGTGCGGGAGGCGTTGGCGACCTTGTCCAGGACCAGCTTGGCCTGGGCCTTCTCGGCGCGCTTGGTCGAGGTCAGGAATCGCTTCAGCTCCGCGGAGACCACCTTGCGCACGATCGCACGCGCCGCCGGGGTGCCGAGCACCTCCTTGGTCTGCCCCTCGAACTGCGGCTCGGCCAGGCGGACCGTCACGACCGCGGTCAACCCCTCCAGGACGTCGTCCTTGACCACGTCCGGCTCGGCGACCTTCAGCGTCTTGGAGTCGCGCAGCACCTCGTTGAAGCTCTTGCTCAGCGCGGTCTCGAAACCACCGACGTGGGTGCCGCCCTTGGGGGTGGCGATCACGTTGACGTAGGACCGCAGCACCGTGTCGTAACCGGACCCCCAGCGCAGGGCCACGTCCACACCGAGGTCACGCTCCACGTCCTGGGGCGTCATGTGGCCCTGCTCGTCGAGCAGGGGGACGGTCTCGGTGAAGACCTCGTGCCCCTGCAACCGCACGGTCTCGGTCAGCGGCTCGTCAGGTGCGAGGAACTCGCAGTACTCGGTGATGCCACCGTCGTGCTTGAAGGACTCCACGACCGGCTCGGCGCCACGCTCGTCGCGGATCACCAGCTCCAGGCCCGGCACGATGAACGACGTCTGACGCGCCCGGGTGACCAGCTCCTCCATCAGGAACGTGGCGTCCTTGGTGAAGATCTGGCGGTCGGGCCAGAAGCGGATCCGGGTGCCGGTCACGCCCTTCTTGACCCGCGTGCCCTTGTGCAGTCCCGAGGCGGGGGTGAACTTGCCCTGGGGGCCGTCGCCGGCGAAGACGCCCGGGGCGCCGCGCCGGAAGGACATGTGCTGGGTCGCAGGTGACCGGTCGACCTCGACGTCGAGCCGGGCGGACAGCGCGTTGACGACCGACGCGCCGACGCCGTGCAGACCACCCGTGGCGACGTACGACCCACCGCCGAACTTGCCTCCTGCGTGCAGCTTGGTGAAGACCACCTCGACGCCGGAGAGCCCGGTCTTCGGCTCCTTGTCGACCGGGACGCCGCGCCCGTCGTCACGGACCTCGGCCGAGCCGTCGGGGTGCAACAGGACGTCGATCCGGCTGCAGTGGCCTCCCAGCGCCTCGTCCACGCCGTTGTCGATGATCTCCCACAGGCAGTGCATCAGGCCCCGGGTGTCGGTGGACCCGATGTACATGCCCGGTCGCTTGCGGACCGCCTCGAGACCCTCGAGGACCAGCAGGTGCGCGGCGTTGTAGGCGTTGTCGATGACGGCCTCCCAGGACGGTCAGCAGGGCTGAGGCGCGTCCGGCGCGGGTGCCGGCGGCGCTGGGCGCCGGGGCGGGTCCGATCCGGACCGCTCGAAATCTACCCGGCGCGTAACCGGAATGAAGTCACCGGCACGGGGGTAGCCTGCGAACACGGGATACGATTCCACGAGGTCATGCGGATCCGCGACGGCACGGGGGCGTTGCCGCCACACTGAGGGCAATGCGGGTGCAATCCACACGACCGTGGGTCACGAACCAGACGTGAGATGCTTCACTGGAGATCTCAAAGGCAGGACGCAGCGTCCGGGAAGAGACCCGGGTGTGTGATTGTTGACTAGGACGACACCGGTCCTAGGAGTTCACGTGGACTCCGCCGACGTCGCTCTGCGCGACCAGAGAGGAAGGCCATCGTGACCACAGCAGTTGCCCCCTCCCCCCTGACCGCTGGTGACCGCTGCGACCGCTGCGGCGCCCAGGCCTACGTACGCATCGAGCTCACGAGCGGTGGCGAGCTGCTCTTCTGCGCCCACCACGGTCGCGAGCACCACGACAAGATCAAGGCGATCGCGGTGAACATCCACGACGAGACCGGCAAGCTGCTCGACACGCCGGCAGTCACTGCCGAATCCGAGCGCTGAGCCGACACCGACCCAGAAGCTTCCCGACCGAGGCCCCGGCTCCCCGCCGGGGCCTCGGTCTGTCTCCGCCCTGCGGCGCGCGCCGCACCCGCCCCGGACCCGCGAGGTGAGCATGCAGTCCGTCGACCTGATCACCGGTCTGGTCATCCTGGTCGGTCTCGTCGGGATCGTGGTCCCCGTCCTGCCGGGCCTGCTCCTCATCGCGGCCGCCCTGGTCGGCTGGGCGGCGTACGTCGGCGGCACGGTGGCCTGGTCCGTGGCTCTCGTCGGTCTGCTGGTCCTGGCGGCCGCAGCGCTGGCGAAGTACCTCATCGCCGGTCGTCACATGCGCGCCAAGGGCGTCCCCCACCGCACGATGATCGTCGGCGGCCTGCTGGGCATCATCGGATTCTTCGTGGTCCCCGTGGTCGGGCTGCCGCTGGGCTTCGTGCTGGGCATCTACCTCTCCGAGCTTCAGCGACTCGGCTCACAGCAGGCCTGGCCCGCCACTCGGCACGCGTTGACCGCAGTCGGGCTCGCGATCCTGATCGAGCTGTCGGGCGGGTTCGTGGCCGCGACCATCTGGGCGGTCGGGGCAGCGAAGACATGACCGCCCTGCTCTTCGCCCTGCTCTGCGCGGCGTCGTACGGCACCTCCGACTTCATCGGCGGGGTGGTGTCTCGTCGCACGAGTGCCTGGCCGGTCGCGTTCGTGGTGCAGGCCTCGAGCGCCGTGACCCTGCTGGTCTTCGCCCCATGGGTGGCCTCCACCGCAGACCTGTCCGACCTGGCCTGGGGAGTCGCTGCGGGAGTCGGCTCCGGCATGGGCGTCAGCTTCCTGTTCCGTGGCTTCGCAGCCGGGCGCATGAGCGTGGTCGCGCCCTTGTCAGGAGTCGGTGCCGCGGTGATCCCCGCCGCGACCGGAGTCGCACTCGGGGAGCGCTTCGGCATCCTGGTGATGCTCGGGCTGGTGGTGGCACTGCCGGGGATCTGGCTGGTCTCCGCCGGCGAGGACGCGCCGGGCGAGCCCCACGGCGCCGCCCCGCGGTCGCCGGTCGACAACGGGGTCATGGACGGCCTGCTTGCCGGAGTCGGCTTCGCGCTCACGTTCATCGGGCTCGGGCAGGTCTCCGAGGGCGCCGGCCTCTGGCCGCTGGTGACGACGCAGGTCTCCAGCGCCGCCACCGTGCCGCTGCTCGCCCTGCTGCTCGGCGTGCGGGTCTTCCCGCTCCCCCGTGGCGCCCTGCGCGCCTGGTACGCCGGACCCTTCAGCGCGCTCGCGGGGCTTTCGTTCTACCTGGCGACCACGCAAGGACTGCTGAGCGTGGCGGCGGTCCTCGCCTCGCTCTACCCCGCGATGACCATCGTGTTGGCCATCGTCCTGCTCCGGGAACGGATCGGACGCGGCCAGGTCCTGGGACTGCTGCTGTGCGGGGTCTGCGTCGCCCTGGTCACCGCGGGGTAGCCACGAGGGGCCCTGAGGATGACGGCCCACACTCGTCCTGCTCCCATGGGCCCTTTGGTCCAGATCTGGGTTATTTGTGACTCGCCCGAGTCGTCCGAGGATCGCGGTGGGTAGGCTCCCCAGCGGGAACTGGGAGTCGCGGTGGCTGTGGGGGCTGCCGCGTCCTGTCGCAACTCATGGGGCTGGAGTTGGATGTGGACTGGTCGGGCGTGACCCATGCGGTCGGTCGCCTTCGCGCGGCGCTGCCGACGGGTGGGCAGCGTCCCCCAGCGGCCATAGGGCTCCACGATGAGCCAGTCCACGGTCTCGGGCGAGCGCCGCGTCGACCGGCTCACTTGCAGTAGCGCACGCCCTGGTCGGAGGTCGCACCGTCGATGGTCCTGAAGGCGAAGCTGAACTCGCCCTTCCGCAGGGTCAGGTCCAGCACGCCGAAGTCGGAGTCGTTGCGGGCCAGGCTCCCCCGGATCGGCGGGTCTGCCTCGTAGTGGGACTTGCCGCCCGCCCCCGCCACGAACTGGAAGAAACCCTTGGCCGGGGCATTGGCCCCACCGGGGCTGGAACGGCGGAATCGTTCGTAGTGGTGGTCGTGCCCGCTCAGCACCAGGTCGACCCGGTGGTTGAAGCCGATCTTCACGAACGGCTTCATCGCGACCTGGGAGCCGTGCTCACCGGAGGAGAAGCGTGGGTGATGCATCGCGAAGAGCGTGCACGCCGCCGGGCGGTTGGTCAGCGAGCGGCGAAGCCAGCGCCGCTGGGCGGCGCAGTTGATCTTCGAGCAGTTCGAGTTCAGCATGTACGCCCGCCAGTCTCCCAGCATGCGTGAGTAGTAACCCCTCTTGCCGGTGGGGCGGTCGGCGAAGTATCCGTAGTAGCCCGAGGCTCCCGACGTGCGGTACTCGTGATTGCCGGGCACCGGGAACGTGATCGGCTTCAGCGCGCCCCACGACTTGTCGTAGGAGTTCCGGAAATCGGTCAGCGCACCCGACTGGTACTGCAGGTCCCCCAGCGCGATCACGGCGTCAGGGTCGATCTGCCCGGCCAGCGCCGCGGTGTCGGCCTGGCGACACTCGCCGGCAGTGACCCGAGAGCCTGGGGGGCAGGCGACGTCACCGACAGCGACCACCTTCACCTCGTCGGCGGTCAGTCGGGATGCAGCCTGCGCGGCGGGCGGCGACGGCGACTTCTCGGCCGAGGGGGTGCCCCCGCAACCCGCCAGACCGACAGCGGCGACAGCAAGAGCCCCGACGAGGCTGGTGCGGAGGGGCACAGTGAGCACCTTTGGGTCAGCAGACACGGACGAGGCCCAAGTTACCTCCCGCGTCGCCGGATGGGGCGAACTCAGTCCAGGTAGTCGCGCATTAGGGACGCCTAATGCCAGTGCGCCTAGCGCGGGCGATCCAGGAGCGCTATAGCGGGAAATATTTCGACTGAGCGAGGCTTAGTCGCGACTCGACACTTCGGCAAGTCCGTCTAAGGCTGAACTAGCGTCGGAGCTTGGCCTGAACAAGGGTCGGGTCATCGACGAGGTGATAGGCGACCGGGCGGCTGCGATCGGCCTGCACCTCCCGCACTGAGTCCACAAGCGGATGCTGAAGAGGTCCAACACCGCCTCGATGTCCTTCGGTTGTGGCGTGAGCTGGTACCCCCTTCGCGAGCGATCAAGTAGATCTGATCACTCGTCAGCGCACTATGCGTCACCTCGTCGGTATCACGGGCCTCCTCCGCAAGTACCGTGATGATCTGCGCCAGCAAGTTCGTCGGCGCTGGCTGCAGACCACCGCGACTTCACCGCGCGGCGATGGTCCTCTCTTTCCGATATCAAGCCGAGGTAGTGGTGGGCAGACAGGGGTGTGTCCGCATGACGCGCCACGATCTCGGCGAGTTCGGCCGTCGTGATGAGAGTGACGTGGTTCTGTTGGGCGCGCGCTTGAACTCGGCCAGAGTCGAAACTCGGACCGACGAGGACCAGTAGTCTGCTCGATTCTGGGACTGGTGCTCTCGCAAGGTGTCGAAGGACACGGCGCTCTCGTTGACAGCTCAGATCGTGCGGACTTGGCGTCCACAATGATGCGTACCGGCTTTAGATCTCGTTGTCACGGTCGCAACACATCTGTCTTGCCTCCGCCCCCGATATGCCGCGCACGGAAACCGAGGATTGGAGTGAATCCGCTGTGAGCTGTTCAAGACGGACGGGATTATCGGAGTCTGTTCCAGCCTGCACCAACTCCTACCGAGCTGGCGAGCAAACTGGATACGACTGGAGTGGTCGGGCTCTGCGCTCGCGGCTGCCTCGCTGGAGTCACGAACACCTCGTCCCGCGGAGCCTGAAGTGGGAACCGGGACGCGACTTCCTCCCCGAGCGGAGTGGCCTGATAGCGCCAGTTCGCTCGCTCCACGATCAGTCCGGCTGCCTTGAGAATCTGGATGCGTGTGCGAACACCGGCGGCATCTGCGCGAATCAGCCCGTAGTAGTCCACAGCAGCGCGCGCCAAATCCGGCGCGCGGTCATGCTCCCGCAGCATCGGAATGATCTCGAGAACGAAGAGGTAGCGCGCATGTATCAGAAGCGCCAGGTCCAGGGGATCCGCGGTTTCTAGCCAAGCACGGGCAGGGGGTGTGGGCTCATAGCGGTTCAAGGAGGTCTGCTCTATGAGGCCGGACTTAGTTAGCGTTGTCAGGACCGCCCCGAACGATGACTCATTGACGCCGAAATGTCTCTCCGTAAAGGCGAGCAAATCGGTCTTGGTGATCGAGGGGGAGGCGGCATTTACTAGCGCCGCAGAGCCTCGACAACGTCACGTTGCCTCGTGGCACATAACCGAGGACGGGATTGCGGCCCGCGAGAGAGGCTTGAGTGAGCCCGGCAAGGATATCGGCAAGAGGTGGCGGTGGTACCTTGAGCTCGACAGGCGCAGGGGGAGCAAGCTCTGTTTTCGCTGGGCCGTCCAGCTCCAGAGTGTCAAGCAATGCCTCGCCCTGCTCGGTGATCGCCAGCAGGGTTGCGGTCGGTACTCAACCGCTCCCAAGCACGACAGCCAGGTTACGCGGCGCCGCGCCTGATCGAGTGTGGTCCATGCGAGGTCGTAGTGATCGCGTGCCACCTCCGTGAGGTCGCGCACAGATAGCGGGCCTTGCCGCAGCGTGGACAGCAATTCCCCGACGAAACGGATGTGTCGATGGAAGATTCCCAGCAGCGCCGCCTCGTCGCCCGAGGCCAGCCATGCCGACGCCTCTTCAGTCACGGCCACGTGTTCACGGTCGAACGGCTGCACGAACCCGGCAGTCGACAAGGGCTTCAAAGCGTCACGGAGTGAACGCTCCTGCCGTTCCCGTCGTGACTGTCGCTGTCAGTAGGCCGTCGTTCGCGAAGACCCCTGCAGGAGCTCACGCAAGATCAGGATCTGCTTCGCTCCTCCGCCCGGCAGGTACGGCATCGAAGAGAGACGTGAGGCCCACGGCAGAGGTCTAATGAGTTCGCGCTGAAGCCCAACGTCGTCTGCATCATCAAAGCCCTCTGGAGCGGTATCCACTAAGTCATCATGTCATCATCAGTCGCCCCTGAGATTGTTCGCGGGACGCGGACTGCCCCTGCAATGCCTGAGGTCTCCACCCTGGACTGTTAGGCCGACTTGTTGAGCATGCGGAACGCGCCGTTGTTGATGCTGCTGGCGCCGACACGGCGGAACATGAAGTTGAGTCCCCGATAGTGGTGTAGCGCGGTCGCCGAGATCGTCACCGGCGTGTACGTCGGACGAAGACGCGGCCACCGCGTGATCCTTCGAGTCAACCTTCTCACAGAATCCTCGAAGGAGCCATCACGATGACCGCTCCACACATTGTCGACCCTGCCGGCCTGCTTGGCGAAGCACTCGCCGAGGCCAGTCCCGGATCTGATGCGCACGCTGTTGCAGACGATGATCAACGCCCTGCTCTCCGCGGACGCTGACGCGGTGGTCGGCGCCGAGTACGGCCGCCCGACACCGGGCCGGGCCAGCCAGCGCAACGGCTACCGTCACCGCGACCTGGACACCCGCGTCGGCACGATCGACGTCGCGATCCCCAAGCTGCGCAAGGGCACCTACTTCCCCGAGTGGCTGCTGGAGCGCCGCAAGCGCTCCGAGGCCGCGTTGATCACCGTGGTCGCCGACTGCTACCTCGCCGGGGTCTCGCACGCGTCGGATGGACAAGCTGGTCAAGACCCTGGGCATCGACTCGTTGTCGCAAGTCGCAGGTCTCACGGATGGCCGCCGACCTCGACGAGCATCGTCGAGGACTTCCGCCACCGTCCCCTCGACGCCGCGGGTCCGTTCACCTTCATCGCCGCCGACGCGTTGACGATGAAGGTCCGTGAGGGGGGCCGGGTGATCAACGCCGTGGTGCTGCTCGCGACCGGGGTCAACGGCGACGGGCACCGAGAGGTCCTCGGGCTGCGCGTGGCCACCAGCGAGACCGGGACGGCGTGGAACGAGTTCTTCGCCGACCTGGTCGCCCGCGGCCTGGCCGGGGTCCGACTGGTCACCTCCGATGCCCACCAGGGCCTGGTCGAGGCGATCGCGGCGAACCTGCCCGGCGCCAGCTGGCAACGCTGCCGCACCCACTACGCCGCGAACCTGATGGGCGTGACCCCAAAGAGCATGTGGCCGGCGGTCAAGGCGATGCTGCACAGCGTCTACGACCAGCCCGACCGCCCAGCGGTCCACGCCCAGTTCGACCGGCTCCTGGACTACGTCGACGGCAAGCTGCCCGAGGTCCACGACCACCTCGACGCCGCTCGCGCCGACATCCTGGCCTTCACCGAGTTCCCCAAGGACGTGTGGACCCAGATCTGGTCCAACAACCCCGCCGAACGCCTCAACCGCGAGATCCGCCGCCGCACCGACTCCGTCGGGATCTTCCCCACCCGCGAAGCGATCGTCCGCCTCGTCGGTGCGGTCCTGGCCGAGCAGACCGACGAATGGGCCGAAGGCCGCCGCTACCTCGGCCTCGACGTGCTGGCCCGCTGCCGCGTCAACATCGTCCCCGACACCGACACCGAGATCGGAGCTGAACACCTGCCCGCACTGACTGCCTGACCCATCACGAAGGAGAACGCAGCGCTACACCACTACCGGGACTTGACCAGTGTGCGGCGGCCTCAGTTTGTCGCGACGGCGTAGTGCATCTTTCCTGGCACGTGCCGGTAGGTCCACGAGTTGTACTTGTTGAAACCGCCGCCTCCGTGGAAAGCGTTCATTTCGGTGACCTTGACGTCAAACACGCCGCCACCCTTCGGGACCACACCGGTGACCCAAGCGACGTGCCCGTAACTCCCAACACCTGTGTTAGCGGTGTACGGCTCGATGATCATGATGGAGCGTCGGTGTGGCACCGGAGACACCTGCCAGCCGTAGCTGGCCATGGTGGTATCCCAATCCCTCGCGTTGCCGGAGGTGAGCGGGTAGTAGCCCGTGTAGCGCTTCCACTGCTCTTTCGCGCCCCAGGTGCAGTTACCCGCCACAGCGCCGTTGGCGGATTGCTTCGTACCGGTCGGCGGCCAGACACACCGAGTGCCGGCGCCAGCAGACTCGCGGCATCGCGCGTTCAACGTGGTGTTGCCTGTGACGGTCTTGGTGGGCGTTCTGTTGTTCGACCACCATTTTGAGGCAGTTCCACCACACCCGATGTCCAGACGAATCCCGGTCGACGAAGACGACGTCGTGATCGTGGTCTTAAACCAAGCGGCAGCTCGCTTCTCAGCAAACTTGTAGATCGGCGCGAACTTCGACCCACCTCCGCTCGAGTTGACCCAGACGCCAGTCACGGTATTCCCATTTCGGCACACGACGGTCCCTCGAACCTCACGGGTCGTGGACGCGCTGGCGGATGTCATTGACAGCGTGCTGATCCCCAGCGCAAGCGCGAGAATCAGAACGATCCGGCGCCAAGGTCGAGTCAGATAATATCCGTGCCCGCGCATCGATACCCCCAAGGAGACCCGCCTCGCCCCCGTTGGCTCTGCGGTAGGGGGATAGTTGACACCGAAGTCGGACCGTTGACAACGCCGTAGAGCCTGTTGCTGAAGAAGTCGTGCTCAAGGTCCCGAACTGCCGCACGGCTGGAGTAGTCGTGCGGCGCAGGGTGAGAACGAGGGTTCGACTCAGTCCAGGTAGTCGCGCAGGACCTGCGAGCGGCTCGGGTGGCGCAGCTTCGACATGGTCTTGGACTCGATCTGGCGGATCCGCTCGCGAGTCACGCCGTAGACCTTGCCGATCTCATCGAGCGTCTTCGGCTGACCGTCGGTGAGGCCGAAGCGCATCGAGACCACGCCGGCCTCTCGCTCCGACAGCGTGTCGAGCACGGCGTGCAGCTGCTCCTGAAGCAGCGTGAAGGACACCGCGTCGGCCGGAACGATGGCCTCGGAGTCCTCGATCAGGTCACCGAACTCGGAGTCACCGTCCTCACCAAGGGGGGTGTGCAACGAGATCGGCTCACGGCCGTACTTCTGGACCTCGACGACCTTCTCGGGGGTCATGTCGAGCTCCTTGGCGAGCTCTTCGGGCGTGGGCTCGCGGCCGAGGTCCTGCAGCATCTGTCGCTGCACTCGGGCGAGCTTGTTGATCACCTCGACCATGTGCACCGGGATCCGGATGGTGCGGGCCTGGTCGGCCATCGCACGGGTGATCGCCTGCCGGATCCACCAGGTGGCGTAGGTGGAGAACTTGTAGCCCTTGGTGTAGTCGAACTTCTCGACCGCGCGGATCAGGCCGAGGTTGCCCTCCTGGATGAGATCGAGGAAGAGCATGCCGCGACCGGTGTAGCGCTTGGCCAGTGAGACGACCAGACGCAGGTTGGCCTCGAGCAGGTGGTTCTTCGCCCGCCGGCCGTCGGCCGCGATCCACTCCATCTCCTCGAAGACCTTCTCCGAGATCCGACCGCCCTTGGCGAGCTTCTCGTCGGCGAAGAGACCGGCCTCGATCCGCTTGGCGAGCTCGACCTCCATCTCCGCGTTGAGCAGGGAGACCTTGCCGATCTGCTTCAGGTAGTCCTTGACCGGGTCGGCCGTCGCGCCGGCCACCATGACCTGCTGCTCGGGCTCGTCGGTGTCATCGGACTGGTCGATGACGTAGCCCTGCTTCTCGTCTTCCTTGAGCGTGGGATCCTGCGCCAGGTCCTTCTCGAACTCGGCGTCGGGGATGTCGGGGAGGACCTTCTTGCCATCGGGGCCGATGACCGGGGCTGTGGGGACGCTGACCTCCTCGGGCGATGCCGCCTTCGCGGCCTTGGACGAGGAAGCCTTCTTGGCGCTGGTCTTGCTCGCCGCCGACTTGCTCGCAGACTTCGTGGTCTTCGCCGCCGGCTTGTCGGCGGACTTGGCCGACTTCGAGGCCTTCTTCGACTCGGTCGCGCCGTCGTCGGCCGCGGGGGCCTTCTTCGCGGGGGCCTTCTTCGCGGGGGCCTTCTTCGCGGCCGCCTTCTTGCTGGTCGAGGCCGTCACCTTCCGGGTGGTCGAGGCAGCGGCGGCCACACGTGGTCGCGCCTTGGTGTCCTCGCTGTCGAGGGAGACCGAGATCCCGGCGGCGGCGAGATGCTTGAGGAGCGCTCGATACTGCTGCGGGGCAAGGCCCGCGGAATCGGAGGTCTGCCGCACTGCGTGGGCACTCACCTCACCGAGGTCCTTGCCGAGGATCATCAGAGCTTCGATGTCGGGATGGGTCAAAGCCTCAGCTGCGACCTTGCGCGGCATACGCGACGACACGAACTACCTCTCGTCCAGGTTGCTTGATCGCGGCACCACGCGAGTTGTTCGGCCGCGACTGCCATTGTGGCACGCTCTCAGGGTTTTCCAAGGAACGGGTTGATCGGTCCCGAATCCCCCGACTGCGTCCGCACAACCCTACGCGAGGCGCTACGCCGATGCCTGCTTGGCCTTGGACTTGGCGGCTTTCTTGAAGTCACGGACCCGTTGCAGCGACTGCTCGTCGACGACGTCGGCGACCGAGCGGAACGAACCCGCCTCGGCGTAGCTGCCCGCCGCCTGCTCCCAGCCCTCGGGCCGGACGTCGAGCTGCTTGCCCAGCAGGGCGACGAAGATCTGCGCCTTCTGCTTGCCGAAGCCCGGCAGGTCCAGCAACCGTCGGAGCAGGTCCTTGCCCGACTCGGCCTCCCCCCACAGCCGGGTCGTGTCACCGTCGTACCGCTCGACCACGTGGGCGGCGAGCGCCTGGATCCGTTGCGCCATCGAGCCCGGGTAGCGGTGCACGGCCGGCGGCTGGGCACACAGCTCGCGGAAGGCGTCGGGGTCTGCGGCGGCGATGTCGCCGGGCTCGACCGAACCGAAGCGCTGCAGGATCTTGGCCGGGCCGGCGAAGGCCCGCTCCATCGGGAACTGCTGGTCGAGCAGCATCCCGGTCAGCAGGGCGAACGGGTGCTCGTCGAGGACGCGGTCGGCCTGGGGTTCGTTGGCGATCTGAAGGCCCATGGCCTCATCCTGCCTCAGCCCGCGGCCGTCTTCTGCGGGAGTGCGGACCGTTGCCAGGCGTCGTACGCCATGTTGAGCGACCGTAACCCCGATTTACATGGGGAGGCGGCGGGAGGGGTCAGGTGGTGTGGGTGGCGATGGGCGTGCCGCGCTTGACGGTCTGGGTGACGGTGCACAGCCGCTCGTGAGACATCGAGATCGCCCGCGGCAGCATCTGGCGCGCTCTGTCGCCGTCAGGGCCTTCGGGGAAGCGCACCGTGAAGGTCAGCTCGATGTCGTCGAGGTAGTTGCCCTGCTCGTCCTTGCGCTTCTCGCCCGCACAGGTCACCTCGAAGCTGTCCGGCTCCGCGCGCCGGGAGGTGACCGCCTCGACATCGACCGCGCTGCACCCGGCGACGGCGGCGAGCAGCAGCTCGACCGGCGTGAAGTCCTCGGTCTTGCCGTTGCCCAGCCGGAGTCGCCCGCCACGCACGTTGTGCACCTCGAGCTCGCCCTGACCCGTCCTGGTCAGGGTGATCTCCCGGTGGCCCAGCCCCGTGCCGGCAGGGGGCTCTTTCCACGTCGCCTCGCTCATGAGGGAATCGTGGCACGCGGTGCCCACCGAGCACACCGTGGTCCGTGGACCCCTGCGGAGCCTGTGGACAGCGCGGAGCACGTCTCGGCCGTCCTGTCGCACACTGAGGCCCATGCCTGAGGCACCCCTGCTCCCCACAGCCGATCTCACCCTGGGCGAGGGGTTGCGTCGCGAGGTCGGGTGGCTGCGCCGGGTGGAGCGGCGCCGGGTCTTCCCCGCACGGATCCACCTGGGTCACCCCGGCACCCCCCGCAGCCTCGCCTCCGACGCCCTGGGGCCGCTCAACGGAGCCCCCTGGCCGTTGCCCCCCTGGATGGATGCCGGGGCCCGCCGCGATGCCTGCGACCGGCTGGCTGGGCGGTGGCGCGCTGAGCTGGGGGCCATGCCGACCTGGTGCTGGCTCACCCGCCCGGGCCAGCCACACCTGCACGACGAGGATCCCGGCTGGCTGTCGGCGGCGCTGTGGGCGCTCGATGCGCACGGGGTCGACCTGCTCGGCTTCCGGGTCGTGACGCGGCACGGCTGGCTGGACCCGGCCACCGGTGAGGTCCGGCGCTGGAAACGGCTTCGGCTGGTGCGCCCCGGCTGAGTCCCTGCGTCACTCCCAGGTGTGCACGGGGACGTTCTCGTGCATGTGCGCCCGGTAGTCGGCCAGGACCGCACGCAGCGTCTCCTCGCGGTTGCCGTCCTTCTCCCGGGCGTGGACCTGGTTCACGAACCAGGACGAGGCGTTCTGCCCGGTCAGGCAGCGCTGTTCGATGATGTCCATCAGCTCCCCGGCCTCGCTGTCGGAGACCCCCCACTGCTGAAGACCCGTCATCGCCTTCGGCAGCAGCCGCCGCAGCACCAGCTCGGTCGCGGGGAGCTGCCCCATCCCCGGCCAGTACACCTGGGCGTCGATGCCGTCCAGCGCCGCGGCGTGGAAGTTCTCCTCGGCGGCGGTGAACGACATCTTCGACCACGCCGGCCGCTCCTGCTCGGCCAGCGCGCGGACCAGCCCGAAGTAGAAGGCCGCATTGGCCAAGGTGTCGATCACGGTCGGTCCCGCCGGCAGCACACGGTTCTCGACCCGCACGTGCGGCACGCCGTCCACGACGGCGTACACCGGGCGGTTCCAGCGATAGACGGTCCCGTTGTGCAGCGTGAGCTCGCCGAGCCTGGGGGTTCCCCCACCGTTGAGCACCTCGACCGGGTCCTCGTCGGACATCACCGGCAGCAGCGCCGGGAAGTAGCGCGCGTTCTCCTCGAAGAGGTCGAAGATCGAGGTGATCCATCGCTCCCCGAACCAGACCCGGGGCCGCACCCCTTGCGCCTTGAGCTCCTCGGCGCGGGTGTCGGTCGACTGCTCGAAGAGCACGACGCGGGTCTCTCGCCACAGCTCCTTGCCCAGGAGGTACGGCGAGTTGGCACCCAGGGCGATCTGGAGTCCGCTGACCGCCTGGGAAGCGTTCCAGTAGGCGGGGAAGTCCTCGGGGCTGACCTGGATGTGCAGCTGGGTGCTGGTGCACGCCGCCTCGGGGATGATCGTGTCCGTGCTGCAGGTCAGGCGTTCCACACCGCGGATGTCGAGCTCGATGTCCTCGCCTCGCGCAGCCAGGATCTCGTCGCTGAGCAAGTGGTAGCGAGGGTTGCCCGACAACGAGTCCCTGCCCATGTCGCGCTCCATCAACGTCGGCAGGATGCCGATCATCGCGAGATTGACCCCGAACTTGTTGGCCGCTCCCTCCGCGGCGTTCAGGCTGTGCCTGATCCCCTCGGCGAACGCCCCGAGCCCCTGCTCGGAGAGCCGTTTGGGAGGGACGTTGATCTCGATGTTGAACTTGCCCAGCTCGGTCTGGAAGTCGGGGTCGTTCAGCGAGTCCAGCACCTCGCTGTTGCACATCGCCGGACGCTCCTCGTCGTCGACGAGGTTGAGCTCGATCTCCAGCCCGGTGGCCGGGTGGTCGGCGTCGAAGCGCGCCTCGACCAGCATCCGCTCGAACACGTCGAGGCACTGACGCACCTTTCGGCGGTACCGCGTGCGGTCCTCGCGGCTGAAGGACTGCTGGTCGACCTGCTCGCCCATGACGACACCCTAGAGTCACACGCGCTGATTCGTCCTACCGCGCGCCACGTTTCGGGCAACGGCCCGATGCCCGTCACCGGCCCGGGTGAATCGGTCTGCCCCTTCTCACGGTGAACGGACGGGAGTACGGTCAGGCCACCAGCGATCCCAGGAGGTGAGTCCCATCCACGTCGCAGACACCGGGGCCCTCTCCTCGGCGACGCTCTCGTCGATCTGAGATCGCGGGCGGCCGGGCCGGGAGTCCCACGGCTCGAAGGATCTCCATGCATCTGTTCTCTCCGTCCTCGCCCTCGCACGCCCTCGTCCTGCTCGCCCCTGGGGGCGGCCAGGACCACACCTCCCCCGGGGTCGTGGCTCGCGCCACGGCACTGACCGACGCCGGCTGCTCGGTGGCGGTGGTGCGCTCGCTGGACGGGGTGCCTGGGCTGCTCGCCGAGCATCCCGGGCCGATCGGTTTCTACGGGCTGTCCCAGGGCACCCGCGTCGGGCTGCCCCTGCTCGCTGCGGAACCTCGGGTCGCGGCAGCGGTGCTGGGGCTGGCCGACGGCCCGATCGCCTCCGCCCCGCTGGTCACCGCCTCGGTGCTCTTCTACGTCCAGTCCGACGACGACATGGTCTCGGCAGAGTCCTGCCGTGAGCTCTTCGGTGCACTCGGGTCGGCCGACAAGACGCTCGTGGAGAACCCCGGCGGCCACCTCGCACTGCCGCGCACGACGGTCCCCGAGTCCGTCGACTGGTTGGTCACCCGGCTGCGTGCGGGCGACAGCTGAGCAGCGACTGCGCGCCGGACGCGGAGGGATCCCGGCTCCGCGGGGTGGAACCAGCGCTCGCGCACCCTCGGGCGCGGTGCAAGACTGCCGAACATGGTTCTCGACAAGCTGTCACGTCTCCCGTTCCTCCCCGACCGGTCACCGCGCGAGCCGGTCGCCGGCAAGGTCGTGCTCATCACCGGCGGTGGTGCCGGCATCGGCGCCGCCACCGCCCAGGAGCTCGTCGGCCGCGGCGCCAAGCTGGTGCTGACCGACGTCGACCAGGGGGCGCTGGAAGCGACGTGTCAGCAGATCGCCAACGAGCATGGTCCGGACGCCGTGCTCGGTGTGGACGCGGACGTCTGTGACTTCGAGCAGATGCAGGCCGCGGTCGACCAGGCAATCAGTCGGTACGGCGGGATCGACGTCGTGATCGCCAACGCCGGCATCGCCTCGTACGGCTCGGTCGGGGCTGTGGACCCGGCCGTCTTCCGCCGCGTGGTCGACGTCAACCTGACCGGTGTCTTCCACACCGTTCGTGCCGCGCTGCCCTCGCTCATCGAGCGACAGGGTTATGCGCTGGTGGTCTCCTCCTTGTCGGCCTTCATGCCCGCTCCCGGGATGGCGGCCTACACCGCCACGAAGGCCGGGGTCGAGAACTTCGCCCACGCACTGCGGCTGGAGGTCGCGCACCAGGGGGTCGCGGTGGGCTGTGCGCACATGTCCTGGATCGACACCCCGATGGTGCGTGAGGTCCGCAGCGACCTCAGCGCCTTCGATGAGGCGTTGCGCTCCTACCCCCCGCCGCTGAACCATGTGAACGATGTCCAGGTGTGCGTCGACGCCTTCGTCGATGCCGTGGAGCGCCGCTCCCGCGCCGTGCACGTGCCGGGCTGGGTGGGTGGCCTCGGCAAGGCACGAGAGCTCGCCCGCAAGCTCACGGAGGGACAGACGTTGAAGCAGGCGCCGACTCTCATCTCCCGGATGGACGAGGAGGTCCGCCGACTCGGACGGGCCACCAGCGCGCGGACCGTCGAGCACCAGTCCGGCGTGGCCTCACCCCACTGATGGAGGAGCTCGACTTCGTCGTCATCGGCGCCGGCCTGTCCGGCATCGGCGCCGCGCACCACCTGAGCACGGCGTTCCCGGACCGCAGCTATGCGGTGCTGGAGGCGCGAGCCGAGACAGGTGGCACCTGGGACCTCTTCCGCTACCCCGGCGTGCGCTCGGACTCCGACATGGTCACGCTCGGCTACAAGTTCCGGCCCTGGACCGAGGCGGTCACCATGGCCGACGGGGAGTCGATCCTGCGCTACGTGCGCGAGACCGCTCGGGCCTCGGGGATCGAGCAGCACATCCGCCTGCACCACAGGGTGCTGTCGATGGACTGGTCGTCGCAGGAGGGGCGCTGGCGGCTCGAGGTCGAGCGGACCGACACCGGCGAGCTGCTGACCATGACGGCCGGGTGGGTGATGGGGTGCACCGGCTACTACCGCTACGACCACGGCTACACCCCCTACTTCGAGGGCCGCGAGGACTTCGGTGGCGAGATCGTGCACCCACAGCACTGGCCCGAGGGTCTCGACTACGACGGCAAGCGCGTCGCGGTGATCGGCAGCGGCGCCACGGCGGTCACGCTGGTGCCGGCACTGGCCGAGCGTGCGGATCACGTGACGATGCTGCAGCGCACACCGACCTACGTCGTCTCCCTGCCCGCCCGGGACCCGTTCCTCACCTCGAGACTCGCCGAGAAGCTGCCTCCGCGAGTGGTCCATCGCCTGGTCCGGGCCCGCAACATCGTCCAGCAGACGCTCTTCTACCAGCTCAGCCAGAACCGCCCGCGGCTTGCCCGTCGCCTGATCCGGGCCGGCATCCGCAAGCAGCTGCCGAAGGACTACGACGTCGACACGCACTTCAACCCGCCGTACGACCCCTGGGACCAGCGACTGTGCGTGGTACCGAACGGTGACCTCTTCCGCACGCTCCGGCGCGGCACGGCATCGGTGGTCACCGACCGGATCGAGCGGTTCGACGCCGAAGGCATCAGGCTGGAGTCCGGCGAGCACGTCGACGCCGACATCATCGTCACCGCCACGGGCCTGGAGCTGCTCCTCGTCGGCGGCATCACGATCAGCGTCGACGGCGTCACGGTGGAGCCCTCGCAGACCATGGTCTACCGGGGGTCGATGCTCAGCGGCGTCCCCAACTTCTCCCTGATCGTCGGCTACACCAACGCCTCCTGGACGTTGAAGGCCGACCTGGTCTGCGAGTACGTCGTGCGGTTGTTGCGCCACATGCAGCGCACGGGAGAACGCGTGTGCGTCCCGGTGCGTCCCGCCGAGATGGGCGAGGAGCGGTTCCTGGACTTCCAGGCCGGCTACGTCCTCCGGTCGCTGGAGGTGCTGCCCGTGCAGGGTTCCCGCGCACCCTGGAAGCTGCGCCAGAACTACTTCCGCGATGCGCTGTCACTGCGACGAGGAGACCTCGAGGACGGAGCACTCCACTTCGCCAACCCGCCCGAGCGGGTGCCGCGAAGCGCGGACGAGCGGCTCACCCCGACAGCAGGCTGAGCATCCGGCGGTCGCCGGGCTCCCAGGCCGTCGGCGGCAACGCGGCCTCCAGCACGCGGGCAACGGTCATGGCGAGCCGACAGTCCGGGTCGCTCTGCAGGGCGCGGTCGATCGCGCACCACGACAGCGCACCGTGGCCCTCCAGCCACGCAGCGAGCGCCAGCAGCGCAGCCGCGGGTGCCAGCAGGTCGAGCGGGCAGCGCACCACGACGTCGGTCCACAGCCGCACGTGCTGGACCGCGTTGTCGCGGCTCATCGTCACCGATGCCACCTCGTGCAGCTCGGTGTCACCGAGGGCTCGCACGACTCGAGCCAGCTCCTCGGCGTCGACCTCGTCGGCTGCGCCACCGGCGCGCAGCCGGTCGGTGACCCACCGGTCGAGCCAGTGAGCCTCCCCGCACAACGCTTCTCCCGCGCGCGGAAGTGGCGCCAGGGCGGCGCAGGCCTCGGCCACGTGGTCCACGAGCTCTGGGTCGCGGGGAAGCAGGCTCTGCGCGAGCCCTTCACGCGTCCGGTGGGTGACCTGGCCCTCCAGCACCGACGCCACCGTGATCGGGTGCGACTCCAGGTCGTAGGGCACTCCCTCGTGGTCCTCCGGGCCGGGAACGACCCGGAACCACCGGCGGCCATCGGCACGCAGCCCGAACAGCAGCGTCAGGCCCAGGTCACCCAGCTCACCAGCGGCCTGGATGAGGGCGATGTAGGCCCCGCGCTCGTCGTCGGTGTAGGCGATCAGGGCGACTGCCTCACCCTCGTTGACCCGCGCGGCCTGGACGAGCTCGGTGCACGCGGCTTCCGCCTCCTCGCTCGTGGTGGGCAGGTCGACGCGAGCGAACATGGGTCGTCCCGCCGAGCCGACCAGCATCATCACCAGCGAGTCCTCGGGGTGGAACCCGAAGACGGAGGGCACGACCGCCAAGAGGTCGGCCTCCGTGCGCAGCGTGAGCCTGGTCGGTCTGCGGTCGCCGTCCGAGCGGCTCGGCACGACTCCGGGTCGGCGGGTGATCCGCTCGCGAGGCGAGCGAGGGCTGTGTCCGTGAGTTGTCATGCGGCCATCCGACGTCGAAGCGCCGACGGCCGCCGTGCGCGCGGCCGCAACGGTGAACAACTCGAGGATCGGGCCGCGGAGTCACGAGAAGCGGCCCGCGGTCGGAGATCATGGCCGGGTGCGCGCCGACCCGACGATCCTCCACGTCGATCTCGACGCGTTCTTCGCCTCCGTCGAGCAGCGTGACAAGCCCTCGTTGCGCGGCAAGCCGGTGATCGTCGGTGGCGTCGGCTGGCGCGGTGTCGTCGCGACCGCCTCCTACGAGGCCCGCGTCTTCGGCGTCCGATCAGCCATGTCGACCCGCGAGGCGCGGTCGCGGTGTCCCAACGCTGCGTACCTCTCCGGGCGGCACCACGTCTACCGCGCGGCCAGTCGCCAGGTGATGGCGGTGCTGCGCGACCTCTCCCCCCTGGTGCAGCCGCTCTCGATGGACGAGGCCTTCGTCGACCTGGCGGCCGGCGACCTGCCGGAGCCTTCGATCACCGCGGTGACCGAGGTCGGTCGAGAGCTCAAGCAGCGCATCGAGGAAGCCACCGGTGGGCTCACCGCGTCGGTCGGGATCGCGACCTCGAAGCTGATCGCCAAGATCGCCAGCGACCTCGACAAGCCGGACGGCCTGGTCGTCGTGGCCCCCGGCACGGAGGCGGACCTGATCGGGCCGATGCCGGTGCGGACCATCCCCGGGATCGGCCCGGCGACCGCGGAGCGACTCCGCCGCGTGGGCGTGACCGATGTCGAGCGGCTCAGGACCCTCTCGGAGGCCGAGCTGGTGCGGCTGGTCGGTCAGGCGCACGGCACCTCGCTGCATGCCATGGCCCGGGCCCAGGACGACCGGGCCGTCGTCGCCGAGCAGGAGGCGAAGTCGATCAGCGTCGAGGACACCTACGAGGTCGACCTGGTCGAGCGCCGCATCCTGGAGGGGCTGCTGACCCGGCACGCCGACAAGGTCGGGGCCAGGCTCCGCAAGGCGCGTCTGTCCGGCCGCACCGTGACCGTCAAGGTGCGGCTGCACGACTTCACCACCCACTCCCGCTCACTGACCCTCCCCTCGCCCACCGACGACTCCGCGACCTTGGCGCGCGTCGCCCGGTCCCTGCTCAGCGAGGTCGACACCCGCGACGGGGTGCGGCTGCTGGGTGTCGGAGTGTCCGGGCTGGCCGACTGGATCCAGGAGGACCTCTTCGACGTCACCGAGCTGGGCGGGGAGGTGGAGCAGAGCGAGACCGAGCCGGCGCCACCGCCCGAGCCCACCGGCACGGCCTGGGCGCCGGGCATGGACGTGCACCACGACGAGCACGGTCAGGGCTGGGTGTGGGGCTCCGGTGCCGGCAGGGTGACGGTGCGCTTCGAGACCGCGGCCACCGGAACCGGGCCGGTGCGCACCTTCCGGACCGACGACCCGGCCCTCACGGCCATCCGGGCGCCCGTCGAGGAATGAGCCGCACCTCGTCGCCGGGCCGCACCTGGGCGCACTGCCGCACGTCGGCGGCCGAGACCACGGCCACCACCGGGTAGCCGCCGGTGGTCGGATGGTCGTTGAGGAACACCACGGGCTGCCCGTCGGGCGGCAGCTGTACGGCGCCCAGCACCATCCCCTCGCTCGGCACCTCCCCCTCGCGACGTTCGAGCACGGGCCCTCGCAGCCGCAGACCCACCCGGTCGGAGTCCGGGCCGGCCTCGTAGCGGCTCTGCGCCAGCCGGTCTGCCAGGCCCGGCGGGCAGAAGTCCGCGCGCGGCCCGGGCAGGCACGCCAGGTGCACCGGCCCGCCCACCAGCGCGGGCACCTGCTCCCCCGCCTCCGGCGAGGGGTACGGCGTCCCCAGCGTGAGCAGGTCGCCGGCAGAGAGCGGGTCGGGCCCCAGCCCCGACAGCGTGTCGGTGGCGCGCGAGCCGAGCTCCGGCTCGACCGCCACGCCGCCGCTCAGCGCGACGTAGCAGCGCAGACCCACCGCCGGGGTGCCCAGGCGCACCCGGCTCCCGGCGGGCACGGCCACCCGCCCGGAGGCGTCCACGACCCGGCCGTCGACGCTGACCGCCACCGGCGCTCCGGTGACCGCGATGCCGAGCGGCCCGGCGCAGCGCAGCTCCAGGCCGCCGAGCACGTTCTCCAGCAGGGCCGCGTCCTCGGGGTTGCCGACCAGCCGGTTGGCCAGCCGCGCGGCCACAGGGTCCAGCCAGCCCGAGCGCGGCACCCCGAGGTGGCCGTAGCCGGGCCGGCCGGGGTCCTGGACGGTGGTGAAGGTGCCGGCGTCGAGCACCTCGACGGCGGCGCTCATGACCGCTCGGTCTCGACGAAGCGGACCCGGGTGCCCGGTGGCAGCCGGGCCGGCGGGTCCGCCTCGCTGTCCCAGAGCCGTAGGTCGGTGCGCCCCAGCAGCTGCCACCCGCCCGGCGAGGCGGTCGGGTAGATGCCGGTGAACCCTCCGGCCAGCCCCACCGAACCGGCCGGCACCCGTGAGCGAGGCGTCCGTCGCCGCGGCACGTGCAGCGGCTCGGGGAGCCCGGTGCAGTAGGCGAACCCCGGGGCGAACCCGCAGAACGCCACCTGGAAGTCGATGCCCACGTGGGTGCTGACCACCTCGGCCCGGGTCATCTCCCACAGCCGTGCCACCTCGTCGAGGTCCTCGCCGTCGTAGACGGTCGGGACCTCCACGGTGTCGCCGCCGGGACCGGCCCCGCCGTGCTCGCGCAGCCGGGCAACCTGCGCCACCAGCTCGTCCAGCGGGCCGACCAGGCCCTCGAGGAGCACCGTGGTCGCCGCGGGGACCACCTCGCGAGCCGACCAGGCCCCGCCCCGCAGCGCCCTGAGGACGGCGTCGTACGTCGCGGCGAGCTCGGCCGCGTCGACCTCGAGCAGCACGGCGTCCTCGCCGCACGACCGCACCCGCATCCCGTCGCTCACGTGAAGGACACCGGCCCGAGTCCCGCCTCCTCCAGGGCGCGCCGCACCCGCTGGGCCGCGGCCACGGCGTGCTCCCCGTCACCGTGCACGCACACCGAGGCGACCTCCGCCGCCAGCCGTACGGCGGCCGCGGCGATCTCGTCGGGGTCCCGCACCAGCGCTCCGGGCTGGTCGCGCGGGATCAGCCGGGCGACACCCCGGTGGTCCGGCTCCTGGTAGCCGCGGTCGGGAAAACCCTCGGTGAACACCGCCCGGCCCTCGCCCTCGGCCAGCCGCAGCATCGCGCCGCCGGGCAGCCCCAGCACCGGCAGGTCGCCGGAGCCGCGCAGCACCGCCGCCGCCTGCTCCTCGTCGTCCACGACGCGGTTGTAGAGCGCGCCGTGCGGCTTGACGTAGCTGACCCGCGCGCCCTCCTGCTCGGCGATCCGCGCCAGCGCGGAGACCTGCTCCGCGACCCAGTCGGCCAGCGTCTCGTGGGGCACGTCCATGTGCCGTCGCCCGAAGTTCTCCCGGTCGCGGTAGGACACCTGGGCGCCGACCCGGACGCCTCGCTGTGCGGCCGCGGCGCAGACGCTGCGCATGATCTCGACACTGCCCGCGTGGAAGCCGCAGGCGAGGTTCGCCGAGGTGACCACCTCGAGCAGCGCCGCGTCGTCGGTGACCTCCTCGCCGAGGTCCGCGTTGAGATCGACCTGCATGCCTCCGATTGTGCCCCGAGGCGAGGCGCGGGCGTCCCCACCGGGCTCATAGGGTGGCGCCGTGACCACGGTGACCGAGGACCTCCAGCCACCTGCCGCCGAGCGCCGCCCGACCGAGCGGACCCACCACGGCGACGTCGTCGTCGACGACTACGAGTGGCTGCGGGACAAGGAGTCGCCGGACGTGGTGGCCCACCTGGAGGCGGAGAACGCCTACACCGAGTCCCGCACCGCGCACCTGGCCGACCTGCGCGAGGCGATCTTCTCCGAGATCAAGGGCCGCACGCTGGAGACCGACCTCTCGGTGCCGGTCCGCCGCGGTGAGTGGTGGTACTACGGCCGCACCCAGGAGGGCAAGCAGTACGGCCTGAGCTGCCGGTGCCCCGTCGCGGACCCCGAGGACTGGCTGCCTCCCGCCGTCAGCCCCGACGAGCCGGTCGAGGGTGAGCAGGTGCTGCTCGACGCCAACGAGCTGGCCGAGGGGCACGACTACTTCTCGATGGGCGCCAGCTCGGTGAGCCCCGACGGTCGACTCCTCGCCTACAGCACCGACACGACGGGCGACGAGCGGTTCACCCTGCGCATCAAGGACCTCGAGACCGGCGAGCTGTTGCCCGACGAGATCGTCGGGATCGGCTACGGCGCCACCTGGGACCGCTCCGGCGAGCACCTCTTCTACACCACGGTCGACGATGCCTGGCGCCCCGAGAAGGTCTGGCGCCATGAGGTCGGCACCGACCCGTCGCAGGACGTGGTGGTGCACCACGAGACCGACGAGCGCTTCTGGATCGGGGTCGGGCGCACCCGCAGTGAGCGCTTCCTGGTGCTCGCGGTGGGCAGCAAGACCACCAGCGAGTACCACCTGCTCGACGCCGCTGACCCGACCGGGAGCTTCCGCGTGGTCGCGCCCCGCCGGCAGGGCGTGGAGTACTCCGTCGAGCACGCCGTGATCGCCGGCGAGGACCGGCTGCTGATCCTGCACAACGACGCGGCCCAGAACTTCGAGCTGAGCATCGCCCCGGTCGACGCGACCGGTCACGAGCAGTGGGAGCCGCTGCTGGCCCACGATCCCGACGTGCGGCTGGAGGACGTCGAGGCTTTCGCCGACCACCTCGTGGTGAGCCAGCGCAGCGACGGACTGACCCAGCTGCGGGTGCTGCGGCTGGACGCGGACGGCGTCGCGTCCGACGAGCTGCTGGAGATGGAGCACCCGCTCTACACCGTGGGTCCGGGCGGCAACCCGGAGTTCCACCAGCCCGTGCTGCGCTTCCACTACACGACCCTGGCCACGCCGAGCGCGGTCCTCCAGCTCGACCTGCGCACCGGCGTGCGGACCCTGCTGAAGCAGACGCCGGTCCTGGGCGGGTTCGACCCCGCTGCCTTCGAGCAGCACCGGGAGTGGGCCAGCGCCCCGGACGGCACCCAGGTGCCGATCTCGATCGTGGTGCCGGCCGGGACACCGCAAGACTCCTCGACACCGTTCGTGCTCTACGGCTACGGCTCCTACGAGGCGTCCATGGACCCCTACTTCAGCATCGCCCGGCTGTCCCTGCTGGACCGCGGCATGGGGTTCGCCATCGCACACGTCCGCGGTGGTGGCGAGATGGGCCGCGGCTGGTACGACGAGGGCAAGCTGCTGCACAAGCGGAACACCTTCACCGACTTCGTGGCTTGTGCCGAACACCTGGCGGGGTCCGGCTGGACCGCCCCAGACCGGCTGGTCGCGGAGGGCGGCAGCGCCGGCGGACTGCTCATGGGCGCGGTGGCCAACCTTGCACCTGACGCCTTCGCGGCGGTCCTGGCCAGCGTCCCCTTCGTCGACCCGCTGACCTCGATCCTCGACCCCTCGCTGCCGCTGACGGTGATCGAGTGGGAGGAGTGGGGCAACCCGCTGGACGACCCCGAGGTCTACGCCTACATGAAGAGCTACTCGCCGTACGAGAACGTCGCGGCGCGGCGCTATCCCCCGATCCTCGCCGACACCTCGCTCAACGACACCCGGGTGCTCTACGTCGAGCCCGCCAAGTGGGTGGCGAGGCTGCGCGAGGTGGTGGACAACCCCGAGCAGATGTTGCTCAAGTGCGAGATGTCCGCGGGGCACGGCGGCGTCAGTGGTCGCTACAACGCGTGGCGCGACCGTGCCTTCACCTACGCCTGGCTCCTCGACCAGGTCGGTCTCACCCATTCGGGGTGAGGCCGACGGCCTCCGGTGACCTGAGAATCATCTGAAGAACCCCAGTCAGGACGGCTCCAGCCTAAGAACTCCCTGAAATCGGGCCGCGGGAGGAAACTTCTGTGGGCTCGGATGCGTATCACCTGTGTACGGCGGAACGGTCCGCCGTGAGTCACCGCTCCCGTCACCGTGGCACGCAGCGGGTCGGCGGCTCGGAATCCCTGGCGCCGGCACGGTGTTCCGTCCTAGGGAATGGCATCCACGGATGCCCCGGGGCAGAGAGAGGTGTGAGTGGTGACCACCACGACCAGCACGAGGCCTACGCGGGACCGCGAGATCGAGGGCCGGGACAGCGTCGGCCTCTACCTCGACGAGATCGCACGCACGCCGCTGCTCGACGCCGCCACCGAGGTCGAGCTCGCCAAGACCATCGAAGCGGGCATGCTGGCCAAGCACCTGCTCGCCGAGGGCCGAGTCGGCCGCAGGAAGGGTGGGGCCCCCAAGCGCGCCACCCGCGACGAGCTCGAGTGGCTGGTGGAGGAGGGCGAGCGCGCCGTGCAGCAGTTCGTCTCGGCCAACCTGCGCCTCGTCGTCTCGATCGCGCGCAAGTACGGCCGCAGCCAGATGCCGATGCTCGACCTGATCCAGGAGGGCAACACCGGCCTGATCCGCGCTGTGGAGAAGTTCGACTACACCAAGGGCTTCAAGTTCTCGACCTACGCGACCTGGTGGGTGCGGCAGGCGATCACCCGCGGTATCGCCCAGCAGGCCCGCGTCGTCCGGCTCCCGGTCCACGTGGTGGAGGAGATCAACCAGGTCAACGCCGCGCGGCGCACCTTGGAGCGCCAGCTCGGCTACGAGCCCGAGCCGCACGAGATCGCCTCCGAGATCGACATGGACGTCGACCGCGTCATCGACCTGCTGGGGTGGAGCCGTGAGCACGTCAGCCTCGACACCCCGCTGGACGAGGAGGGTGACACCTCGCTGGGCGACCTGATCGCCCAGGAGAGCTCTCCCGGTCCTGACCTGACCTTCATCGACACCGAGTCACGCGACCGGCTCAAGGCGCTGGTCGAGCGGCTCGACGAACGCTCCGCCGACATCATCCGGTGCCGCTACGGCCTCGACGACGGTCGGGTGCACCGTCTGGCCGACATCGGCGCGAAGCACGGGATCTCAGCCGAGCGGGTGCGTCAGCTGGAACGGGAGGCGCTGCAGAAGCTACGCCGCATCGCCGACCCGGAGCTGGCGGCCTGAGCTCTAGCCGCGACCGGCGCGCAACAACACCGCAGTGAACTGCTGGCGTGTCCCCCACGGGGTCACGTGGTCCTCACCACTGGTGGCGACCAGCTCGAAGCCCGGGAACTGCGCCGCGAGCTCCTCGTGGGTGTAGCGAACGATCGGTAGGCCGCTGCAGGTGGCCGGCCCGTCGGGGCCGAAGGTTGCCACCACCGTCCAGCCGCCGGGTCGCAGGCAACGCTGCAGCGAGGCGAGGTAGTCCTCCCGCTCGTCGGGCTCGGTGAGGAAGTGGTAGACCGCGCGGTCGTGCCACAACGCGAAGCGGCGTCCGGGGCGGTAGTCCAGCACGTCAGCCACCTCCAGGCGGACGTCGGCTCCCCGCGGTCCGAGGCGATCACGCACCGTCCGCAGCGCCGTGGTGGACAGGTCGATGGCCGTCAGGTCGGTGTACCCCTGGGCGAGCAGGTGGTCCACCAGCGTCGACCACCCAGCACCGACGTCGATGACCGGGGCCGCCTTGTCGATGCCGGTCGAGTCCACCAGGCCGAGAGACAGCTCGGGCACGGACTGCCACCACGAGACGCTGTCCACGTCCTTGCTGTCGTGCACGCCCTCCCAGAAGTCCTGGCGCCCCTCATGATCGGCGGGGCGCACGCTCTCCCCGTCGAGTGGCTGGTCGTCCATCCCGACGACGTTAGCCGGTCGTGACGGCGCCTCCTGGCCGATCGACGCGACCCGGCGCCCGGAAGCGACGAAACCCCCCCATTTCATACTCCGCCTAGGGTGGGTGAATGCCACCCACCCCGGTCGGTGAGGTTGCAGGACTCGTCGACGGCGCCGACATGGACTGCGGCAGCGGCTTGCTGCTGCTGATCACCCGCGCCATGCGGCGGCTCGAGGACGGCGACCTGCTCGGCATCCGCAGCGCCGAGCGCAGCGTGACCGTCGACCTCCCGGTATGGGCCGACCTGGTCGGTCACGAGATCTCGCAGCAGGTCGCCGAGAGCCAGGACGGGCCGTGGTGGTTCGCCGTGACCAAAGCTGGAGCAAGCGACACAGCCACGGTGTTCTCACTCGGAGGCGCCACCCCGGTGGGCCAGCGGTTGTGGGTCTACAGCAACTTCGACTGCAACCTCGCCTGCACGTACTGCTGCGCGGAGTCCTCCCCCAGGGCCGCTGCCCGTCGGTTCCCGGTCGAGGTGGCCCGGGAGGCCTTCGCCGAGTTCGAGGGGATGGGTGGTCGCGAGGTCCTCCTCACCGGGGGTGAGCCCTTCATGCACCCCGACCTCGGGGACCTGGTGAGCGCGGCCGAAGGGATGCAGCGCACGATCCTGACCAACGCGATGATCTTCGGTCGAGGGCGTCGCCGAGAGGTGCTCGAATCCATGGACCGCTCGGTCGTGCTGCAAGTGAGCCTGGACTCCGCCGGGCCCGATCTGCACGAGCGGCAACGGGGCGCCGGCTCCTGGTCGCGAGCCATCGACGGCATCGCGCTGGCCCACTCCCTGGGCTTCCGCGTCCGGGTCGCCGCCACGTTGTTCGACGAGGATCCCGCCGGCGTCGAGGCGCTGCACCAGCGTCTCGACCAGGAGGGCATCGACCCCGAGGACCGTGTGATCCGCCCAGTGGCGCAGGAAGGCTTCGCCGAGACCGGGGTGCACGTGTCCATCGACTCCTTGGAGCCCGAGCCGACCTTGACCGCTGACGGCGCCTGGTGGCACCCGGTGGCCGTGACCAACCCCACCATGCGCATCGCGGACGACCCGCTGCCGGTCTCCGAGGTGCTCGGCGTCGTCCGCGACACCGTCGCGGTGCAGGATGCCGCTGCGGCGAGCGGCAGGGAGGTGTTCCGATGTGCGTGACCTGATCCGCTGGCTGACGGCCCCAGCGACCGAGGAGGTGCCGCGCCACCAGGTCTGGGGGGTCTGGGTGCTGCGCACCGTGGTGGGCCTGATGTGGCTCTACAACGTCGCCTGGAAACGCCCGCCCGACTTCGGGGTGGGGGCCGACAACGGCCTCTACAAGTTCACCAGCTTCGCCGTGGAGCACCCGGTCTTCCCGCCGTACTCCTGGGTGGTGGAGCACCTCGTGCTGCCTCACTTCGCTCCGTTCGGCTGGATGGTGCTTGCCGCCGAGACAGCGCTGGCCGTGCTACTGCTCACCGGCAGCTGGGTGCGGCTGGCGGCCGCACTCGGCCTCGCCCAGTCCGTCGCCATCGCGATGTCCGTCGCCTTCGCTCCGGAGGAGTGGCCGTGGGCCTACTGGATGATGATCGGCATCCACCTCGCGCTGCTGCTGACCTCCAGTGGGCGGGTGCTGTCGGTCGACGCGGTCCGCGCCCGCATCTCTGGCCCACGGCTGCTGGCCCAGGTCTGGGGTGGTCTGGCCGTGCTGGTCGGGGGATTCAGCATCATCACCTCCCTCGACGACCCACTGGCCGCCCGCGGCCCGGGACTGAGGTCCACCGACCTCTCGGTGAGCCTGGGTGAGTTCAACCTGGTCGGTGGCCTGGTGGTTGTCGTGTGTGGAGTACTGCTGCTGGTTGCGGCGCGCGGCTTGTCCACGGCGGGGTGGGCCGTGGTCGCACTGGCCTCGTTCGGCGCGGTGACGCTTTATGCACAGGTGGGCTTCAGCGACCCCCTGCTCGGTGGCACCGCGACCTCGGCGGCGTTCCTCCTCTGCCTCACACTCATCGGGGGGTTCAGCGCGCGGCCACCTGCCGAGTCCGAGATCCGGGCTGAGGCTAGCTCGTTGCCGCCGAGCCGGTGAGCTCGGCGTAGAGCTCACGCACCTGAGCCTCCAGCTGTTCCTGCGTCCCGCTGTTGTCGATCACGTGCGTGGCCAGTGACCGACGCTCCTCGCGGGTGGCCTGCGCCGAGATCCTGGCCTCGGCATCCGCCCGGGGCCAGCTGCGGTCCTCGACCATCCGCGCGACCTGGGTCTCCGCCGGTGCGTCGACCACGATCACCGCGTCGAAGCCGCCGGCTCTGCCCGACTCGGCCAGCAGCGGGATGTCGTGCACCACCAACCGGCCGGGCTCGGCCTGCGCCTCCGCGTGGACGCTGGCCTCGTAGACCAGCGGATGGACGATCGCCTCGAGGTCCTGGCGTGCCTTGACATCCTTGAACACGATCGCCGCGACCGCCGCGCGGTCGAGCTCGCCGTCGTCGGTGAGCACCTTGCGCCCGAACCGCTCGACCACCTGCTCCAGGCCGGGCGTGCCCGGGGCGACGACGTCGCGTGCCAGCTCGTCGGCATCGATGACCAGAGCGCCGAGGTCGGCCAGCAGCGCCGAGACCGTGCTCTTCCCCGACGCGATTCCGCCGGTCAGCGCGACCCGCATCCGTGCTCCTTCCAGCCGCTGCCCGGCACCCGGCGAGCCTGCCGGTTGGTCAGGCGTCGTAGTCGAGCCGGACCCCGGCTCCGAGGGGGTAACTCTGACAGGTCAGGACATAGCCGCGGGAGACCTCGTCGGGCTCCAAGGCAAAGTTGCGCCTCATCTCCACCTCCCCGTCGAGCACCAGCGCCCGGCAGGTGCCACACACTCCTCCGCGGCAGGCGAACGGCACCTCCGCCCGTGACGATCGAACGGAGTCCAGCACAGTGCCCGGCACCTGCGGCACCTGGGTGGTCCGACCCTCCAGTGTCACGCTCATGGTGGGCACCGGCCCGGAGGACGGGAGCGGGGGTGGCGGGGGCGGCGGGGAGTCCTCGACGAAGAACAGCTCGGAGTGCACGCACTCCGCGGGGACCCCACGAGCGCTCAACACCTCCCGGTGCGCGGTGACCATGGACCACGGGCCGCACAACCAGAAACCGCTCGACTCGCGCCACGGGACGAGGGCATCCAGCACCTCCGCGAACCGATCACCGTCGAGGCGTCCACTGAGCAGCTCACTGTCCCGGGGCTCCCTGGACAGCAGCCGGAGCACCACCACCCTGCTCGGCCACCGATCCTTGAGCTCAGCGACCTCATCGGTGAACATGGCGCTGGCGCTGGTGCGGTCGGCCAGCAGCAGCGTCACCGCGGCCCCGCGGTCACGCAGCAGCGTGGCCGCGATCGAGAGCACGGGGGTGATCCCCGACCCTGCAGCGACAAGCACGTGGTGCTCCCGCGGGCGGGTCTCGCCCAGGATGAACCGACCGGTCGGTGGCTGCGCCTCCAGCACGTCACCCGGGCGGGCCCGGTCGACCAGCCACCCCGAGACCTCGCCGACGGCGACGCGACGGACCCCGATCCGCGTCGGCTCGCCGGGCGCATTGCTCAGTGAGTAGGTGCGACGCGCGTCCGTGCCCGGACGCCGTACGACCAGGTGCTGGCCAGGGGTGAACTCGAAGCGGGCGCGGTCCTGCTCGGCAGGCGTCAGCGTGAGCGCGACCGCATCCTCGCAGAGCCGGTCGACGCGCTCGATCCGCAACGGGTGCCAGGTCACTGGTCGCGGACCTTCTCGAACGGCTCGCCACACGAGCCGCAGACGTACATCGACGTACACGGGGTCGGGCCACGCTCTGACAGCACACGGGTCTCGTGACTGCCGCAGTGCGCACAGGGAACAGCCTGCCCGGGCATGCCGAGCTCGACGGGCCCCTCGGGTCCGGTGCCGGGCGGCGCGATCCCGGCCGCGGCCAGCCGCTCACGCCCTCGCGCCGTGATCAAGCCGGGATGCCACGGAGGTGACAGGACGACCTCCAGGTCGACCTCGAGCCCGAGGTCGGTGACCGCGCGACGTACGTCGTCCTTGATCGCGCCGAGCGCCGGGCAGGCGATGTAGGTCGGGGTCAGCCTGACGCGTGCCCGCCCGCCCTCCAGCTGCACCTCGCGCAGCACCCCGAGGTCGGCCAGGGTCAGCACGGGCAGCTCAGGGTCTCGGACCGACTCCACCGCCTCCCGTAGCCGGGCCGGGGTCACCGCGGGTCGTCGTGACAGGTCCTGCCTCACCACAGACCTCCGGGATGCTGGCGGGCCACCGACTGCAGCTCCTCGACCAGGTCTGCGCGCCATGCGGCCGGATCCACCGGGGTCACGGGCTCAGCCGGTTGCTCCAGCGAGCCCACCAGCCCCTGCCACCAGGTCGAGAATCGCTCGTCCGCCGCCCGCCAGGCGCGCGCCCACTCGGAGTCGTCGCCGACCGCGGGCGGCACGACGCCGAGCGCACTGACGTGCGGCGCGACCTGGCGCAACGCGGATCCGACCCGCCGAGCTGACTCCTCGGTGCCCCCGGCCAGCACCTGGACCCAGCGGCCGGCCAGCTCTCGGTGGTAGGCGACTTCGACGCAGGCGCGGGCAGCGATCGCGGCCAGCACCGGGTCCGGCCCCCCGCACAGCTCGCGCCACAGCTCGTCACGCCAGCCCGCCAACGCGGCCAGACGCACCATCAACCCGGCGAAGTCGGCGTCGGGCATGACTGCGACGGCCGAGCAGGTGAACTCCTCGGACCGGCGGAAGTAGGCCAAGCGGTCCTCCGGCGGCACCGGCGAGTCAGTCGGCAGCTGAGGCACGCGGCCAGGGTCTGCGGCCGCCGCCCGCGCGTAGAGGATGCGGGTCTGCCCGATCAGGTCCAACGCGACATTGGCGATCGCGACCTCCTCCTCCAGCTCGGGCGCGCGGGTGCACCAGCGCTGCAGGGTCTGGGCCGCCAGCAGCGACTCGTCCCCCAGCGCCAGGCACACCGCTCCCAGCGACCGCGGGTCCACGCCGTCGGGGACGCTGCTGTCGACACCCTCCAGCGGGTCGTCGAAGCCTCCGCCGAACGCCCAGCGCGAGTCCTCCCCCACCTCACCCAGCGAGAGGTAGGGGCTGTCGTCGATGTCGTGGGTCGGCTCGGTCACGGCGATCACATGTGCGGCACGTCGTCGCCGACCTCGTAGAAGGTCGGATGCCGGTAGACCTTGTCGCCGCTCGGCAGCGAAGAACGGGTCGCGCTCGTCGAGGCTGGATGCCACAACGTCGGTCGAACGCACCACCCAGATGCTCACGCCCTCGTTGCGTCGGGTGTAGACGTCGCGCGCGTGACGCAGCGCCAGCTCCTCGTCGGGCGCGTGCAGCGAGCCGACGTGCACGTGGTTGAGCCCCCGGCGCCCGCGCACGAAGACCTCCCACAGCGGCCACTCGACATCGGTCACCGGCCATCACCGCCCCGTGCCGCATACGCAGTCGCGGCTTCTCTCACCCAACCACCCTCCTCGTGCGCCGCCCGGCGGACCGCGACCCGCTCGGCGTTGCACTCGCCTCCGCCGGTGATCACCCGGGTCAGCTCCTCCCAGTCCGGCTCGCCGAAGTCGTAGGAGTCCCGCTCGGGGTTCCACCGCAGCTCGGGATCGGGCAGCCGGACACCGAGGGCCTCGGCCTGCGGCACGGTCATGTCGACGAAACGCTGCCGCAGCTCGTCGTTGGAGTGGCGCTTGATGCCCCACGCCATCGAGCGGGCGGAGTTGGGCGAGGCTGCGTCGGGCGGGCCGAACATCATCAGCGTGGGCCACCACCAACGGTCCACCGACTCCTGCACCATCTCCCGCTGCGCGTCCGTGCCCCGCATCATCGTCGCGAGCAGCTCGTAACCCTGCCGCTGGTGGAAGGACTCCTCCTTGCAGATCCGGATCATCGCCCGGGCGTAGGGACCGTAGGACGAGCGACACAGCGGCACCTGGTTGCAGATCGCCGCCCCGTCGACCAGCCAACCGATCGTGCCGACGTCGGCGTAGGAGCGGGTGGCGTAGTTGAAGATCGAGGAGTACTTCTGGCGCCCCTCGATCAACCGCTGGGTGAGATCACCCCGGTCGACGCCGAGGGTCTCGCACGCGGCGTACAGGTAGATGCCGTGGCCCGCCTCGTCCTGGACCTTGGCGGTGAGGATCGCCTTGCGGCGCAACGACGGCGCCCGGGTCAGCCAGGCGCCCTCCGGCTGCATGCCGATGATCTCGGAGTGTGCGTGCTGGGCGATCTGACGCACCAGGGTGGCTCGGTAGGCGTCGGGCATCGCGTCACGCGGCTCGACACGGTGCTCCTGGGCGAGGATCCGCTCGAACTGCTCGACCACCTCCGGCTCTGCCGAAGATCGGGGGGCAACGGGCGCGGACATGAGCAGCTCCTTCGCTGGCAGCGCTCGGGGGTGGGAGCGCCGGGCTGACGAATCATCAAGGGCGTGACCGCGATGGTGACGCGGCTCACACGCACTCTGTGGCCATTGTGCCAGTCCGCCCCGCGAGTGCAGTGGCGCTGCGCCTCCCCCGTGGAGCCGAAGCCTCGTCGGTCGAGCGAGTTCCGTCGGTCGAGCTTGCGGTGTCCTGAGCCTGTCGAAGGGTCGAGACCCCTCACGTACGCCTGACGAAGCTGAGCGCGCCGTCGGGTCGGTAGCGGTGGTCGAACTCGGGGTCGTGGATGCGTTGGTGGTGGTATCCACACAGCGGGACCAGGTCTCGCAGGTCGGTCCGGCCGCCCTGGTGCCACGGGACCCGGTGGTGAGCCTCGCACCAGGCGTACGGGATCTGGCAGCCGTGGGCGGCGCAGGTCTGGTGTCGTAGGGCGGCGGCGGTGCGTTGGGCTTCGGTGAAGAACCGGTCGGCCCGGCCGGGCTTGGTGGTTGAGGTGCCCGAGCCGCTGGGCGAGGGCCTCGAAACCTGGTGAGCTCGGGCAGCGACCGATCGCGCGCGGCGGCTAGGTTTCGAGGCTCGCTGCGCTCGCACCTCAACCTCCTCGCTTCGCTCGGACCCTCCCGGCCAGCCGGTCGGTGGGCAGGTGCTCGATCAGCGAGACCAGCGCCTCACCGCGACGTCGGGCCCAGTCGAACCCCTCGGCATTCGGGTTGCCCACCACACCGATCTGGGCCTGGGTGGCGCCGAGGCGGCCCCGGCGGGGTGAGGACATCTGGTCCAGGATCTTCTTCAGGATCGCCCCGGCCAGGGTCGGCACGGTCGCGGTGACCCGCATCGTGCCGTCACCGTTGTCGTACACGGTGCACGTGGTCTTGGTGCGGGCTCGTTCTTCCTCGTCGCGCAGCTGCTGGTCCTCGGCGGCATCGACCGTGCGTCGGTCGTCCTCGACCGCCGCCAACGCCCGCCGCGCGGCTCCCCGCAGCTGCTTGGGGTCCATGGTCTTGGCCTGGGCGACCAGCGCAGCCTCGACCGCGGCCACCTGCTCCGGTCTCAGGTCCTTCGACAGCTTGCGGATCGCGTCCGCGATCACCCGCGCATGCTCCCCCGACACCTCACCGGTGCTCAACGAGCGCCGCGTGCCGGCCAACATCTCCCCGGCCAGGTCCTTGGCCAACCGGGCCTGCCGAAACGACTCCGCCGGCTCGGAGTTCGTGGCCGTGGCCAACCAGTCCGACGCCGACGCAGCACCAGCAGCCTGCGGCACCCGTGCCTTGTCGGCAGCAGCGACCAGCTTCAGCTCCAGAGCCTGCAACCGAGCCCGCACCCGCGCGCAGTCCCGCACCAACCCCGCGAACTCACGGGCCGTCACCGGGTCGTCGGTCAGCAGGTCCAACAGCTCGTGGACCCCCTCGACCACCGAGGGCGCACCCAGCCCCCGATCCAGGTGCGGAAGCTGGTCGAGCAACGTCATGGATACATGCTATCCGAACCTATGTTCGAGCCAAGCCCAACACGCGAGGAGGCCACGAAAATCTTGGGACAACGCGGTGCCACCGAGGGCCAACGGGCGGGCGGCCGCGCGTCGCAGGTCAGGAGGCCCGCTCACCGAAAGTACGGCGGTAGTCCTGCGGACTGACCCCACGCGTACGGGTGAAGTGGTGTCGCAAGGCGGCCGCGTTGCCGAATCCGACGTCCGCGGCGATGCGCTCCACGGGGTGGTCGGTGGCCTCGAGCAGCTGCTCTGCCCACCGCACCCGGGCAGCGGTGACCCAGGCGTGAGGAGTGGTGCCGGTCTCCTCACGGAAGCGCCGCGCAAAAGTCCGTGAGGACATCGCGAACCGGTCGGCCAGAGACTCCACAGAGAGCTGATCGGCGAGGTTCTCGCGGATCCATTCCAGCACGGGGCCGAAGGTCTCGCACTCCGGCTCGACGATCGTCGAGCGGATGAACTGCGCCTGACCACCGTCGCGGTGGGGCGGCACCACCATGCGGCGCGCGATGATCGCCGCGGCCCGAGCGCCGTACTCCGCGCGCCACAGGTGCAGGCCGGCATCGATCCCGGCGGCGGACCCGGCGGAGGTGATGACCTGCCCGGCATCGACGTAGAGCACTTCGGGCACCACGTGGGCTCGTGGGTAGCGAGCCTGGAGGTCGTCGGTGTGCATCCAGTGGGTCGTGCACTCGCGCCCGTCCAGGAGACCCGCCTCGCCGAGCGCGAACGCACCGGTGCAGACCGAGAGCACCCTTGCGCCGCGGTCGACCGCCGCCCTCAGGACGCCCAGCACCTCCGGGTCAACCGCCACCCGACCGTGGCTGGCCGCCACGCAGAGCAGGTCGGCCTGGTGCGCCCGGTCGAGCCCGTGCTCCACCTCGAGGGCCATCCCGAACGGCGTGCGGACTTGCCCGGGGCGTGGCGTGCACACGGCGAAGTCGACCACGGGCAGACCCTCGTCACTGCGGTCGACCCCGAAGATCTCGCAGAGCAGGCCCAGCTCGAACGGCTCGACCCCGTCCTGGACGATGACGGCGACATTGCGGAGCATCCCCCCACGATGCCACAGAGTTGGCAGAAAATCGATGGAGCATGGCATTCCTGCCACTGTTGGCAGGATCTTTGCGGTGGCAGATTAACTGCCATGAACGACACCATCCTTCTCATCCTGCTCCTCGCGATCGCCGTCGGCGGCGGCGTCCTCGCCCTCACCGCTGCAGTCGTGCACGGCGACGGGCGCGTCGGCCCCGGGCCCGGCCCCACGCCGCCGCGCAGCCGGCCCGAGGACGCCTACCCGGCGTCCCTGCTCGACCGGGTGCTCTACCACCGCTGACCGGCGCCGGCCTGAGCCCTGCCCCGGGGCTCAGGTCAGATTGCCCATGGCGCGGTCGGCCATCTCGGCTCCGGCGCCGTCGTAGATCTGGAGCACGTCGTCCGCGCCACCCTCGAGCAACCGAAGGGCGTCGTCGTCGTACTGCGCGACGGCGACGACCCGCCCGTCGAACCCGGCCTCGCGCAACCGTCTCAAGGCGATCGCGTTGGACCCATGGAAGGGCATCGACAGGATCGCCACCTGCACCGTGTCGGCCTGGGCGATGCGCTCCCAGAACTCCGGGTCCTCCGCATCGCCTTCGACCACGTCGAGCCCCTGGCGTCGCAGCCGCTCCACCCGGGCGGGGCTGATCTCCACCCCCCGCACGTGCAGCTCGTGCTTGGCCTGCAGCCGGCGGTAGGCCGAGGCGCCGACCCGGCCCATGCCCATCACCAGGGCCTGCGCACCGCGCATGTCGATCTTGCGGTCGTCGGGGTGGATCACCGACGGGTCCATCAGCGGCAGGCGTGCGGTGATCCGCGGCACCAGGCTCGAGGTCCGGCTGTTGAGCAACGCGGCCACCAGGAAGCTGGCGGCCACCGCGACCGAGAGCACCACCAGCCACTCGTCGGCGAGCAGCCCAGCCGATACGCCCACCGCGACCACGATCAGGCCGAACTCGGAATGGTTGGCCAACGCAAGACCAGCGAACACTGCCGTACGTCGTCGCAGCCGCGCCCGCCTCAGCAGCAGCATGTACAGGAACGACTGGGCCGGCAGCAGCAGCACCAGCAGCAGCCCCAGGCCGACCGCCTCCCAGGAGAGGTCGCCGGAGAAACCGATGCTGACGAAGAAACCCACGAGCAGCAGGTCCTTGACCGACATCAGCGAGCGGGACAGCTCCGAGGCTCGCGGCCCCCCGGCCAGCAGCACCCCCATCAACAGGGCACCCAGGTCGCCCTTGAGGTTGAGCGCCTCGAACAACGCGTAGCCGGGCACCAAAGCCATGAACACCCCGAACAGGACCTGCATCTCACCGTGGCCCAGACGGCGCCACAGCGCCCGCACCGGCTTGACCGCCAGCAGGAGCAGCACCAGCAGCGGCGACCACGGGCTGACGGGCTCGTCGCCGGTCGCGGCGATGAAGGCCACGGCCGCCAGGTCCTGGATGATCAGGATGCCGATCGCGATCCGACCGTAGAGCGCCTGGGACTCACTGCGGTCGTCCAGCACCTTGACCACGAAGACCGTGCTGGAGAAGGACAGCGCGAAGGCCAGCAGCAGCAGCGTCACCCACTCGGCATCGGCCAGCCGCGGCACTCCCACCACACCGAGCGCCGCCAGGAAGAGCACCGCCGAGACCGTCACCAGGACCATGTGGGCGATCGCGGTTCCCCAGACCTCGGGTCGGATCAGCTGGCGCGGATCCAGCTTCAGGCCGATGCTGAACAACAGCAGGGTCACGCCGAGCTCCGCGATCACGTCGAGCGCGGGAAGCTCCTCGACCCCGGCCCCGTTCAGCACGAAGCCGGCCACGAGAAATCCGATCAGGGGTGGCAGCCGCAGCAACACCGACACCAGCCCTGCCGCGAAGATCGTGCCCAACCAGATGCCGGCGGTCATGACTTCACGCTGCCAGACATGCTCCGATCATCTCGCGCGGGGCCCGCGGAGCGGGAGCGGGCCCCACGGACTCGGGTGCGCAGGAAAAGGCACGACGCCCGTCCCCGATCGGGGACGGGCGTCATGCAGGTCAGTCGGTCACTCGTCGTCGCTGCCGGTGAGCTTCTCCCGCAGCGCCTGCAGCGCCTCGTCGCTGGCCAGGGAGCCCTCGTCCGGGGCATCGCTGGTGTACGACGTGGCCTCGCCGGCCTCGGTGGCGGCCTTGACCGCCTCCTGCTGCTGCTTGACGTGGGCCTCCCAGCGAGCGTGTGCCTCGGCGTACTGCTTCTCCCAGATGGCGCGCTGGTCGTCGTAACCCTCGAGCCACTCGCCGGTGTCGGAGTCGAAGCCCTCGGGGTAGATGTAGTTGCCCTGGTCGTCGTAGGAAGCGGTCATGCCGTAGAGCGTCGGGTCGAAGTCCTCGACGTCACCTGCGGTCGCGGTGTCGTTGGCCTGCTTCAGCGACAGCGAGATCCGGCGACGCTCGAGGTCGATGTCGATGATCTTGACCATGACGTCGTCGTTGACCTGGACGACCTGCTCGGGGATCTCCACGTGACGCTCGGCGAGCTCGGAGATGTGCACCAGGCCCTCGATGCCCTCCTCGACGCGGACGAACGAGCCGAAGGGAACCAGCTTGGTGACCTTGCCCGGCACGATCTGCCCGATCTGGTGGGTGCGGGCGAAGTGCTGCCAGGGGTCCTCCTGCGTCGCCTTGAGCGACAGCGAGACCCGCTCGCGGTCCATGTCGACGTCGAGCACCTCGACGGTGACCTCGTCACCGACCGTGACGACCTCACTCGGGTGGTCGATGTGCTTCCAGGACAGCTCCGAGACGTGCACGAGACCGTCCACGCCACCGAGGTCGACGAAGGCGCCGAAGTTGACGATCGAGGAGACCACACCCTTGCGGATCTGGCCCTTCTGGAGCTGGGTGAGGAAGCCCTGACGGACCTCGCTCTGCGTCTGCTCCAGCCACGCGCGACGCGACAGGACGACGTTGTTGCGGTTCTTGTCGAGCTCGATGATCTTGGCCTCGAGCTGCTGGCCGACGTAGGGCTGGAGGTCGCGAACGCGTCGCATCTCCACCAGCGATGCCGGGAGGAAGCCGCGCAGCCCGATGTCGAGGATCAGGCCACCCTTGACGACCTCGATGACGGTGCCCTCGACGACGCCGTCCTCCTCCTTGACCTGCTCGATCGTGCCCCAGGCGCGCTCGTACTGAGCCCGCTTCTTGGAGAGGATCAGCCGACCTTCTTTGTCCTCCTTCTGGAGGACCAGGGCCTCGACGTGGTCACCGACCGTCACGACCTCAGCCGGGTCGACGTCGTGCTTGATCGACAGCTCGCGGCTGGGGATCACGCCCTCGGTCTTGTAGCCGATGTCGAGCAGGACCTCGTCCCGGTCGACCTTCACGATGGAGCCTTCGACGATGTCTCCGTCGTTGAAGTTCTTGATGGTGCTGTCGATGGCAGCGAGGAGTTCCTCCTCCGAGCCGATGTCGTTGACTGCGACCTGCGGGGCGTCGGAAAGAGTGGGAGTGCTCGTCATCAGGAGAATTGTTCCTTGGGGTGGATAGATGTCGTACGGGCGCGCGAGGCCGGTTTCACTACCTGACATGTGGCCGGACAGTCTGTGCTGTCAAACGATGCTGACGACACGGCTGGCGACCTGACGGGCGAGCGAGCGGCGGGGCAACTAGGTCTGTGCCTCGTGCGGACCGCACACGCAACGTCCCACACTACCGGCGTGGCGCGCGCCTAGTCCAACTGGCACCCTCGCGTGGTAGAAGGACACCGTGACCAGCACACCCGACGAGGTGAGTCCGGTGCGCCGCGCGGTCGGCGAGGACGAGTCGCGGCGCGCGAACCGCGCCGATTGGGACCGTTATGCCGACGAGTACCAAGCCACCCACGGCAGCTTCCTCGGCGACGTCGGATTCGTGTGGGGGCCCGAGGGTCTGCGCGAGGCCGAGATGGCCGTGCTCGGAGACGTTCAGGGCAAGCGCACCCTGGAGGTGGGCAGTGGTGCCGGACAGTGCTCCCGTTGGCTGCGGCAGCAGGGCGCGCACGCCTTCGGGATCGATGTCTCAGAACGTCAGCTCGAGCACAGCCGTCGCCTGGACCAGAGCACGGGCCTTGCTGTGCCGTCGGTCTGCGCGACCGCGACCGCTCTGCCCTTCGGCGACGAGACCTTCGACATCGTCTTCTCCTCCTTCGGCGCCTTGCAGTTCGTCGCCGACGGCGAGGAGATGGTGAGCGAGGTGACCCGTGTGCTGCGTCCTGGCGGCACCTTCGCGTTCTCCATCACCCACCCGATCCGCTGGTCGATGCCGGATGACGCCGGCCCCGACGGACTCATCGTGTCCAGCTCCTACTGGGACCGCACGCCGTACGTGGAGGAGGACCGTGACGCAGAGGCACGCTACGTCGAGCATCACCGCACCCTCGGCGACTGGGTGCACCTGCTCGCTTCCGCCGGTCTGCGGATCACCGACCTGCACGAGCCCCAGTGGCCCGAGGGTCTCGACCGCATCTGGGGCGGATGGGGTCCGCTGCGTGGCCGGTTGATCCCGGGCACCGCGATCTTCGTCGCCACGCTGGACCCGCGCTGAGTCGAACCCGGGTCCCCCACCTAGGCTCCCTGGAGTGACGAGGTCCCTGCGAGCGCTGCCCGGTTGGCTGACCGGCAGCGGCGTGATCGCGGTGGGCATGGGAATCATGAACGTCACGAACTACGGCTTCACCCTGTTGGCCGCCCGCATCCTCGGCCCGTCGGAGTACGGCGCGGTCGCCGCGCTGATGGGCCTGATGCTGGTGCTCAACGTGATCGCGCTCGGCCTGCAGGCCACCGCTGCCCGCCGGATCGCCCGCCACCCTGCGGGGCTGACCCAGATCCGGCACAACGTCGTGTCGGCCGCTTCGCGTGCCGCGCTGACGCTGGCGCTGCTCACGCTGGCGAGCTTCCCGATCCTGGTGCCGCTGCTGCGGCTCGACAACGCGCTGCCCGTCGTGCTGCTCGCGATCTCCTGCCTGCCGCTCACTGTCATGGGGGGCCAGGCCGGCATCCTGCAGGGCGAGCGCCGCTGGTTGCCGTTGGCCGCGGTCTACATCGGGGTGGGAGCGGGGCGGCTCGGCTTCGGGGTACTGGGAATGTGGTGGCGCGAGGACGTCGTCGGGGCCATGGCCGGTGTCACTGTCGGCGCGTTCGTCCCCGTCCTGATCGGCTGGCTGGCCCTGAGGCCGCCCCGACCAGGGCAGGCGTCCGCCGACGGCGACGACACTCCACAGCCCGGGCTCCTGCTGGTCGAGGTCCTCCACAACAGCCACGCACTGCTCGCGTTCTTCGCACTCACCAACGCCGACGTGGTGCTGGCGCGCAGCCTGCTCGGCGATCAGGTCAGTGGGTGGTACGCCGGTGGACTGATCCTGGCCAAGGCCGTGCTCTTCCTCCCGCAGTTCGTCGTCGTGATCGCGTTCCCCGACATGGCCGACCCAACGCAGCGTCGCCGGATGGAGCTGCGCGCGCTCGCGGTCGTCCTGGCGTTGGGCGCCGCGGTGACCGTGGCTGCAGGGGTTCTCGGCCACGTGGCGGTGTTGTTCGTGGGAGGCGCGGAGTACGCCGCCATCGAGAGCATCATCTGGGCATTTGCTGCGATCGGCACGTTGTGGGCGATGGAGCAGCTCATGGTCTACAGCACGGTGGCCCGGCAGTCGCGTCGTTCCGTCGCGGTCATCTGGCTCGGGCTGGCCGCGCTGGTGCTGGGTGCTCAGGCCGTCACCTCGATCACCGAGCTGCTCTGGCTCGTGGCCAGCGTGCACGTGGTCGTGCTCACGGTCCTGGTCGTGCTCAGCCAGACCGCTCACCGCCGCAACCCCCGCCCCGTCTGAGCTGCCTGGGATCCGCCCGACAGTCGCTACCGGGCGGATCCCAGGCACCACACGACTGCGATCCCACCGCGAAGCCCGACCGGGCCGATCTCAGGCACGTCACGCAGCGCTACGTACGGCGCAGTCGGCGGAGCAGGCCCGCGGCCTGCCACGCCAACCCCGTTGTTCCAACACGTCAGTCAGACCGGCGGCGGTGACACAGGGCGTGTCGTGGATGTGCGGCCAGCCCAGCCGAATGGTCAGCAGACCCGCGCCCGCGGCGACGAGGTCACGAGTCATGTCCTTGGCTCGCGCCACCGGGTCGCCGTGCCAGGCATGCCCATCGAGCTCGAGCGCCAGGCCGAACTCCTCGAGCATGACATCGCGGTAGACCACACCTCGTGCGGTGGAGTCACGCACGTGACGTCTGCCGACCGGGAGGCCATGGGGGCGCAGCACCCGCCGCACCATTCCTGACTGCAGCGTCGACGCCATGCCGTCGGCGACGTCGAGCAGGGCGCGACGCAGCTGGGTGCCTCGCGGCGTGCGCTGCCGCATCGCCAAGGTCTCCACCAGCCCGCGTCACCGTAGAACAGCACCGCCGCCCACGCTCTGCTGAGCCACGAGGGCGGTCCCGTGTGGTGGAGGTACACGCCCTGGTGCAGTCGCGCCAAGCGCCGTTGTCGCACCAGCCGCCGCAGGTCGTTGTCGGTGAAGCCCTGATCGAGGAGCTGGCGGCGATGTGCCACTCCGGCCTGTGCGTCGAAGATGTCGCGAAGCGTCGTCATCGCGACAGGATCGACCTGCCCGGCCGTGCGGGCACGGGCGCCACGTGCGGCTGTGGAGGGCCGCGTCGCTGGCGAACCAAGGGTCAGGAACCGGCTCAGTCAGCGCAGATCCCTGCCGTCAGGCGTTGCCGGTCCGATCCCAGGCACACAAGCACTGAGGGTGCCGGCCCCTGTGGGACCGGCACCCTCAGTCAGGTGTTGCTGATCAGACCAGGCGACGACGCAGGGCGAAGAGCCCAGCACCGGCACCCAGCAGCGCGAGTCCACCGAGTGTGCGAGCCAGGTTGCGGCTGCCCTCACCGTCCTCACCCTGGACCTCGAAGCTGTACGCCGCCAGGCCGAGGGCCTCGTCGGGTGCGCCGATGATCATCTTCTCGTCCTCGGCGCGCTCGGCTCCGGCCAGGATCAGGGAGTACTGCTTGCCGTAGTCCTGAGCCGTCTCCTGTCCAGCCTCGACCAGCTTCTTGGTGCCCTCCTCGGACAGGCGTGAGGCGCCGTCGACCAGCTGGGGAGTGCTCTGCGCCGCCGTGGCCAGACCTTCCGCCAGCAGACCCGAGCCGCCCGCCGCTTCCAGCAGACCGTCGGCGAGCTCCTGAGCACCGTTGGCGATCAGCAACGAGCCGGCCTCGGCAGCGGACGCACCGTCGGCCAGCTGGCCGGCACCGTCGTCGAGCTGCGCCGCGCCATCACCGAGCTGCCCGACACCGTCGACGAGGTCGCCGGTGCCGTCAGACAGCTGTCCGGCCCCCGCGTCAAGCTCACCCAGTCCGCTGCTCAGCTCCTGCCCTCCGGCAACTGCGTCGTCGGCGCCATTGGCCAGCTGGAGGACACCTGCCAGTGCCTTGGTCAGGCCGACCTCGAGAGCGTCGAGGCCACCGGCAACCTGCTGCGCACCGGCCTTCAGTTGTTGGGCTCCTGTGAGCGCTGCTTGCGCCCCGTCCTTGGCGTCACCCAGACCCGTCTCGATCTCCTGTGCGCCCGGGATCAGCTGGGTCGTGATCGCTGTGATCGCCCCGGCAAGTCCCGTCGAGACCTGCCCGAGGCCGGCCGACGCGGTCGTGAGGTCCGAGCGAGAGTCGGACACGCCGGACAAGAGTGCATCGACCGTGCCGATGCACTGCTGACGCGCGGTGGGGGGTCCCCCGGCATCGGGGACCAAGGAGCAGAAGTTGGTCTTGATCGCGTTCAGCCCGCCCTCGAGCTGGTCCAGACTCCCGCCCGTGGAGAGCGAATCGTCCAACCCGGTCTTCACCTGGTCGACTCCGCCCTTGGCGGCAGGCAGCCCAGTGGTGTTGTCTGCCAGCTGCTGGAGACCGCCCACCACCTGTCCTTGACCGGTCTCGAGCTGCTCGAGACCTGCCGCCAGCTTGGTCAGCCCGTCGATGAGGGTGCCATCCTGGCCTGCGCTGCCGAACCCGGCGATGATGGCCTGCACCCCTGACTGGAGCTGGTCGATGCCCTCGGCTGCCGCACCCAGACCGGCTACACCGGACAGCTGGTCGAGACCAGCAGCGATCTTCTTGAGCCCAGCAGTCAGCTCCTTGGCCCCGGCCTCCGCTCGGGTCGTGCCGTCGGCGAGCTTGCCGGCGCCGTCGTTCAGCCGCCCGGCGCCGTCGGAGAGGTCCCCCACGCCATCACGCAGGTCACCGGTGCCGTCAGCGAGGCGACCGGCGCCGTCCTCGAGGTCGCCGAGTCCGTCGTTGAGGTCACCGGCGCCGTCCGCGAGCTTGCTGGCGCCCGGTGCCGCGTCGTTCTTCAGGCCGTCCTCGAGCTGGTCGGCACCGTTGCGCAGCTTGATCAGGCCGGCGAGCAGGTCGGAGGCTCCATCGCGCAGCTTGAGCAGGTTGGAGTCGATCTCCGCCGCTCCGGCGGCCAGCTCCTCGCCGGTGTCCGCGCCGCCCTTGTACGACTTCGCGGCGTTGGACAGCGTCGGGTTGTCCAGCGGATTCACCGGCAGCGCGCTGATGCTTGCGTCGGGCGCCACGGCGTCGTCCACCTGCGCGGTGTAGCCCAGCTGCACTGTGTCCGCACCGAGCGGGGCCAACAGGGTCATCGTCCAGCTGAGCCTGGTGCCACCTTCGCCATCTCCGGCCATGCTGGCGCCGTTGCCCTCGACCTCGCGGAAGTTCGACGGCACCGTGGTCTCCAGGCTGCCCACCATCGGCACCATCACCTCGGCGGACTCCTCGATCTCGCCGCCCTTGCCGTCGGTGTAGGTGATGGTCTGTGCCTGGTTGGTGACGTTCTGCACGGTGTAGATCACCTCGAGCTCACCGCTCTCGCCCACCAGGCTCTTGGGGCTGATCGGCTCACCGTCGAGGATGTACTCGACGCTGATCTGCAGCGGCAGCTCCTTGTCGTAGTTGCTGACCGAGCGGAGGTTCTTCTCACCGTCCACCATGACATCCACCAGCTGGTTGCCGTTCTCGGTGCTGAAGCCACCGAACCCGTTGAGGTTGCGAAGGCCCGAGAGCTCGACCGGGTTGGCCAGGTCGACGGGGCCGTTGCCCGTGAGGGCGAGCTGCTCGTAGAGCCGCTTGCTCTGCACCTCACCGGTGGCGTCGGTGTAGGCCTGCACGGTCTCGGTGTTGATCACCTGCACGTCGCCGTCGTCCTCGGCGGCAACGGCAGGAAAGGCGCCGGCGGCCAGGATCATCGCGATGCCGCCGGTGGTCGCGGCCAGTCTGGTCAGGGTGCGGGATCGCCGCGGGTGCATTGCTGCAGTGTCGTGGGTCATCGGTTGCTGTCCATCATCGAGTCGAGGGCGACGGTGTCGTCGTCCTTGGTGCGTGCGGGCTCGTCGGGATCTGCGTGATCCTTGGTGGGTGCCGGCGTCTCGTGCTCAGGCGCGATCCAGGCCGCGGCCATGAAGCCGACTGCGGTGGTCAGGAGCAGGGTGGTCGCAGTGCTGACCGAGCTGCTCGCCACCAACGGGGGCGCGACGACGTAGATCTGCTCATAGGCGCCGGCAAAGGTGGCGACACCGACCAGCACGGACCACAACGGCACCCGCGCGACGGCGGCGAGTGAGACCACCATGGCGAGCAGCAGGACGAGGCCGACGTAGACCGCGCGACCGGTCTCGGTGTCCGGCAACAGCCCAGCTCGGATGAAGTAACCCACCCATGAGATCGCGAAGCCCGCGGCGAATCCGCCCAGGCGAAAAGCAGCCGTCCGGTCAGGCACGAGCGCTACTACTGCTCCCGAGGCGACACCGAGCAGCGCCACGGATGACAGCTCGAGATCGAGCCAGCCCCCGATGAGGACCAGCAACAGTCCTGCCGCGCCGAGCGACAGGCCAACGTACAACTCTCTGCGCATTGGTGATGCGCTCCCTTCTGGACGATTCCCCCGTCTTGTCAGACGTCCCCCGTCCAGATTGCCCTGGGCATGGTCAGCCCGGGCCAATCAGCAAGTGTGGTCATGGTGCGAGACATGCCACTTGGGCATCATGCGATGTTTCCCCAAGGTCCACAATGACACGGAAGTTGGTCGTTCGACCAGAATGGAGGGCCCGGAAGCAGGGACGAACGTCCCGCCACCTGGTGAGTAGCTGGTGCAGCTGGCAGCGCCGCAAGCAGTGCGACCTGACTAGAGGTTGCCCCCTAACCCTGGTCACTCAGGGCGCCGCCGCAGAGCGCACCGGGTCAGTGGGCGGCCGCGTGCCAGCTGAGCCCGGACCCGACCGAGACGTCGAGCTCCACGGTCAGCTCCGCCGCGGCTCCCATCTCGCGGCGCACCAACCGCTCCAGCTCCTCACGCTCCCCCGGCGCGACCTCGAGCACCAGCTCGTCGTGGACCTGGAGCAGCATCCGCGACGACATGGTCGATTCGGCCAGGGCCGCGTGCAGCCGCAGCATCGCCACCTTGATGAGATCGGCAGCAGAGCCCTGGATGGGCGCGTTGAGCGCCATTCGCTCCGCCATCTCCCTGCGCTGTCGGTTGTCGCTGAGCAGGTCGGGAAGGTATCGGCGCCGCCCCAGGATGGTCTCGGTGAACCCCGTGCGCCTGGCCTCGTCCACCACACCGGCGAGGTAGTCGCGCACACCTCCGAAGGTCTCGAAGTACTCCTCCATCAGTGCTCGTGCCTCGGAGGTGTCGATCCTCAGCTGCTGGGAGAGCCCGAAGGCGGACAAGCCGTAGGCCAGCCCGTAGTTCATCGCCTTGATCTTGGCGCGCTGCTGCGGAGTCACCGCGGAGGCGTCCACGGAGAACACCCGGGCTGCGGTCACGCTGTGGAAGTCACGTCCGGACCGGAACGCCTCGATCAAGCCGGCGTCCTCGGAGAGGTGGGCCATGATCCGCATCTCGATCTGGCTGTAGTCCGCGGTCAGCAGTGACTCGTACCCGTCTCCGACGACGAACGCCTCGCGAATCCGGCGTCCCTCGTCGGTGCGGATCGGGATGTTCTGCAGGTTGGGGTCGGTGCTGGAGAGTCGGCCTGTCGCTGCGATCAGCTGGTTGAAGGTCGTGTGGATCCGCCCATCGGGCAGCACGGTCTTGAGCAACCCCTCGACCGTCTGGCGCAGTCGAATCACGTCGCGGTGGCGCAACAGATGCATCAAGAAGGGGTGCTCGGTCTTCTCGTACAGGCCGGCGAGTGCATCGGCATCGGTGGTGTAACCGGTCTTGGTCCGTTTGGTCTTGGGCATGCCGAGCTCGTCGAAGAGCACGACCTGGAGCTGCTTGGGCGACCCCAGGTTGATCTCCTTGCCGATCACGTCGTAGGCATCGTCGGCAGCCTTGCGGACCTCCTCGGAGAACTCACGCTCCAAGGCCTCGAGGTGTCCGATGTCGACCGCGATGCCCACTCGCTCCATCTCCCCGAGCACCGAGACCAAGGGCAGCTCCACCTGCGCGAGCAGCTCGCTGCCCCCGCGCCCGGCCAGCTCCTCCTCCAGCGCCCCGGCGAGATCGAGGACGGCCCGGGCCTGCAGCATCGCGGTCTCGCCGGCGGCGACGTCGCCCACCGCGTCCAGGGTCAGCTGATCCTGGTCCTCCGAGGGAGCCGCCTTGAGCTCACGCTTGAGGTAGCGCAGCGTCAGGTCTTCCAGGTCGTAGGAGCGTTGGTCGGGTCGTGCGATGTAGGCCGACAGCGCCGTGTCAGCGTGCAGACCGCGCAGCTGCCAGCCGCGGCTCGCCAGAGCGTTCATCGGCCCCTTGGCGTCGTGGACCACCTTCAGTCGCTCCGGGTCAGCCAGCCAGCTCGCGACCGAGGCGTCCTCGTCGGGCCCCAGGGTGGCCACGTCGATCCAGGCCGCTCCCTTCTCACTGGCCAGGGCGAGCGCGTGCACGTCCCCGCTGCCGGCCCGCCAGGTGCCGCTGACCTGGAGACCCACCCGGACCCCTGCCGGCGCATGCTCCAGCAACCAGGGCTCGACCTCACCGGCGCCCAGCCGTGTCATCGCGAGGTCGAAACCGGAGTCGTCGATCTCCTCCACCGACTCCAAGGTGCTGAACAGGCGGTCCCGCAGCACGCGGAACTCCAGGGCATCGAAGACCTCATGGACCTGCTCGCGATTCCACGGCCGAGCAGCGAGCTCGACGGGAGTCAGCGGGAGCTCGAGATCGCGGACCAGCGCGTTGAGCCGGCGGTTGCGCAGCACGTCCCCCAGGTGCTCACGCAGCGCCTCACCCTTCTTGCCGGTGATCTTGTCGGCATTGGCGATCACACCGTCGAGGTCGCCATGGGCCACCAACCACTTGCTCGCGAAGCCCTGACCCACGCCGGGGACTCCGGGCAGGTTGTCCGAGGTCTCCCCCACGATCGCGGCCAGGTCGGGATAGAGGTGTGGCGGGATGCCGTACTTCTCCTCGACCGCGGCTGGAGTCATCCGCTTCATCTCCGAGACCCCGCGCATCGGGTAGATCACGGTGGTCTGGTCGTCGACGAGCTGGAAGCAGTCCCGGTCACCGGTGCAGATCAGCACCTCGAAGCCCTCTGCCACGGCCTGCGTGGCGAGGGTCCCGATCACGTCGTCGGCCTCGAACCCCGGCTTCTCGATGTAGGAGATCGACAAGGCGTCGAGGACCTCCTTGACCAAGGACACCTGTCCCGCGAACTCACTCGGGGAGGCGGAGCGGTTGGCCTTGTACTCGGCGTACTCCTCGGCACGGAAGGTCTGGCGCGACACGTCGAACGCAACCGCGACATGGGTGGGCGCCTCGTCACGGAGCACGTTGATCAGCATCGAGGTGAAGCCATAGACGGCATTGGTGTGCTGGCCGGTGGTGGTGGAGAAGTTATCCACCGGCAAGGCGAAGAAGGCGCGGTAGGCAAGGGAGTGGCCGTCGAGAAGGAGCAGGCGGGGACGTGCTGTCGTGCTGGTGACGGCCATCAGGCGATGCTAACCAGCCCCGGTGACCATCCCGACGGCGGCTGACAGCGGCGTGAGCCGAGGTCAGCGTGCGAGGTGACGGGCGCGCGCCCGCTGCTGGCTACGCCGAGCGGCGATCACCTGCCCGACGTGACGATTGCGCCGCGCCACTCGCTGGACGTTCACGAGTCCGCCGTTCTCCTTGACCAGACGGGTGCGCAACACCGGGACCGGTGCGGTGCGCAGCACCGCGACCGTCGTCAGTCCCAGCCTGGCCAGGAAGCGATGGCCCTCGCGGTTGGCAGGCGCCCCGACCACCACCACGTCCTCGATCCCCAGCACCTCGGCTCGGGAGACCGCAGACTCCAGCAGCGCTCGTCCGATTCCTCGCCGGGTGTATCCCGGGTCGACGGCGAGCAGGTTGACCTCGAGGGTGTGGGCGCCCGCGAGCGGAGCGACCCAGGTGCGGTGCAGGTAGGCGGCTCCCACGACCTGCCCGTCGAGGGAGGCCACGACGACCGAGGCCTCGGGCTCGAGGGTCAACATCCCCAGCACGTGCGAGGCGAACTCCTCCGGGGTCGACCCGGTGATGTCGCGAGGCAGCAGCGGGGCCCACAATGCGTGCAAGGCGGGGCCGTCGTCGACCGCCAGCGGTCGCACCTCAACGGGCATGCGTGACACTCAAAGCCTCCCAGGGAAAGATCCGCTCGAGTCTAGACTACTTGGTCGTTTGACCAAGAATCGCCAGGAAAGGTGGCTCCCGTTGTTCCCCGGCATCGGCACTGCCGTCAACATCGTCGCAGTACTCCTCGGCGCGAGCATCGGAGTCCTGGTCGGCAACCGACTCTCCGAGCGCACTCGTTCCCTGGTCACCGACGCGCTGGGCCTGGTCACGTTGATGATCGCCGGGCTCACGGTCATCGATGTCAGGTCACCGGCTCTCGAAACCGCCGTCGGCCCCCGGGCCCCGGTCCTGATCGTCCTGGGGGCGCTCCTGATCGGCGGGATCATCGGCTCGCTCCTACGGATCGAGGACCGGCTCGAGTCACTGGGGGCATGGCTCCGCGACCGGCTCACCAGTGGGCGGTCTGCAGCCGAGGGCCCCTCTGACGTCGAGCTCCCTGGTGTGCTTGACGAGCAGTCGGCCCGTCACCGGTTCGTCGAGGGCTTCGTGTCGGCGTCCCTGCTGTTCTGCATCGGACCGCTGACCATCCTGGGCGCACTGAACGACGGGCTGGGCCGCGGGGCGGACCAGCTGTACGTCAAGTCCGCCCTGGACGGCTTCGCCGCGATCGCCTTCGCCGCGTCCTTCGGCTGGGGGGTTGCCGCCAGCGTGCTGGTGCTCGCGGTGGTGCAGGGCGGGCTGACACTCACAGGCGTGCTGCTCGGCGACGTGCTGCCCGACGCGCACGTCGCGGCGATCAGCGCTGCGGGCGGCCTGGTGCTCGTCGCACTGGCCTTCGGCCTCCTCCGCCTGCGTCGGATCCCGGTCGGTGACCTGCTCCCGGCGCTGATCATCGCGCCGCTGATCACCCAGGCGGTGGTCGTCCTGCGCTGATGACTGGGTCCGGATCGGTTCAACCTCGGAGGAATTGAGCCGGTCTTGGTCCTCGCGCAGCCCCATGGCACGCAATAGGGTGAGCGATCAAGCGGGGTGCTCTGGCGCCGCGTGCCGATGTCCGCCTGCTCAAGGAGTGACATGCTCGCCAGGTTTGCGCGGATCCTCCTCACCGCGGGGGGTGGAGTGCTCGCCGCTTCGCTGCTCATCGGTCTCGGTCTCGGTGCTCTGTCGGCCGCACACGCGACGGACGACGACATCGCCCCCGGTGCCCCGGCTGCCACGAACGACCCGGAGGACGAGGTCGTCCCCGGTGCCCCGTCGCCTTCCGCCTCCCCCACCGACCCGAACGAGCTCGACGAGTCGTCCGGACCCGCGAAGTGCACCCTCCCGAAGGTCAGCGACGACGACGCGATCTCCATCCTCGGGCGCATCTGCGACAACCGGGACGCTCCTCCGTCACCGGTCTCGGGGGTTCGGATCGCGGTCGAGGACGAGGCCGGGGAGCTGGTCGGCGAGACCGAGACCCAGCCCAACGGCACCTTCGAGATCCCCTTGCCCGGCACAGCGATCGACAACCTGGGCAAGAGGTACACGGTGATCCTGGACGAGGAGTCACTTCCCGAGGGCGCGGCCCTGGTCAATCCGGACCACACCGAGCGCGAGATCTTCGTCAGCCTGGACACCGACATCTCGATCACCTTCCCGGTCGGCGAGAACCAGAACAGCCTCAGCGGCAAGCTCTCGCAAGCGGCTCAGCTGCTCGTGGGCGGGTTGGTTTTCTCGGTCCTGCTCGCCATGGCCGCTCTCGGCCTGTCCATGATCTTCGGCACCACCGGCCTGACCAACTTCTCCCATGGCGAGCTCGTCACGTTCGGGGCGTTGGCGGGCTTCACCATCGACCAGCTTCCCGGCGAGATCAGTATCGGCGGGACCGACATCACCGTGATCGTCGCGGTGATCGGTGCCTTCGTGATCTCGGCCGGCTTCGGCTGGCTCAACGACGTCGCGCTGTGGCGTCCCCTTCGGCGCAAGGGCACCGGCGTCATCGCGATGATGATCGTGAGCATCGGCCTGTCGATCTTCCTGCGCAACATCTACCAGTACTACCTCGGCGGAGGCGCCAGGAACTACTCCCAGTACACCGCAGTGAGACCGTGGGACATCGGCGGAGTGCTGATCACCTCGCGAGACCTGATCGTCATCGTCTGCGGCATGATCGTCCTGATCACGACGACCGCGCTGCTGCGCTACACCCGAGTCGGCAAGGCCACCCGGGCCGTGGCCGACAACACGGCGCTGTCAGCGGCGACCGGCATCAACGTCGAGCGCGTCATCAACATCGTGTGGATCGGTGGTGCCGCTCTGGCCGGCCTCTCAGGCGCACTCCTCGCCGTCACCCAGGGGTTCGACTTCCAGATCGGGTTCAAGATCCTGTTGCTGATCTTCGCCGCAGTCGTCCTCGGGGGGCTCGGCACCATCTGGGGCGCCATCGTGGGCGCCTTCATCATCGGGACCTTCGTGGAGCTGACCACGTTGTTCATCCCCGCGGAGTTCAAGTTCGTCGGTGCGCTGGTCGTCCTGATCCTGGTGCTCCTCGTGAGACCACAAGGCTTGCTCGGCAAGGCCGAGCGGGTCGGCTGAGGCTGAGAAAGGGAAAACCCATGGACTTCCAGACGATTCTGAGCCTCTCGCTGCAACAGGCGCTCGGTCCGACCGCGATCATCTACGCCCTGGCCGCCATCGGACTCAACGTGCACTTCGGTTACGCAGGTCTGCTGAACTTCGGCCAGGCCGGCTTCATGATGATCTGCGGCTACGCCTTTGTGTCGCTGTTCACCATCTGGGGCCTCAGCCTGTGGCTCGGCTTGGCCGTGGGGCTGCTGCTCACACTGGTCCTGGCGGTGATCCTCGGTGTCCCCACGCTTCGGTTGCGTGCCGACTACCTCGCCATCGTGACGATCGCGGCTGCGGAGATCATCCGACAGACCATCAGCGCCGCGACGTTCTCCGACACCTTCGGTGGGCAGGACGGTCTGACCAACTTCATCGACGGCTTCCGGGAGTACAACCCGTACTCCGGGACGCTCGGCATCCCGGGCCTGGTGACCTGGCGCTCCTACGACTTCTACGTCATGACCGTCGGATGGGCCCTGGTGGCGGCAGCCTGCGTGATCGTCTGGTTGTTGATGCGGAGCCCCTGGGGTCGTGTGCTCAAGGGCATCCGGGAGGACGAGAACGCAGTTCGCTCGCTGGGCAAGAACGTCTACGCCTACAAGATGCAGGCGCTGATGATCGGCGGTGTCTTCGGTGGTCTGGCCGGCGTCGTCACCGCCCTGAGGCAGGCGCAGATCGGACCCTCGTTCTTCGCCACGGACGTCACGTTCTTCGCCTACACGGTGCTGCTGATCGGCGGGGCGGCCCGGGTCCTCGGGCCGGTCGCGGGCTCGATCATCTTCTGGTTCCTGATCACGGCGCTGGGCATCTTCTTCAGCCAGGCAACGGCCGGAACCGACCCCTTGATACCCCCCTCGATCATGGACTCCCAGCAAGCGAGTCTGATGCGCTTCATCTTCCTCGGCCTGGGGTTGATGCTGCTCATGGTCTTCAGACCACAGGGAATCTTCGGAGACCGAAGGGAGCTGGCGCTCGATGCCCGCTGAGACAAGCTCCACCCCACCGCTCTCCGAGGCCAGAGCGGGGCTGGCCGACCTCACCACGGAGCCCGGCGTGAAGAAGCCCGACCCGATCGTGGTCGCCACCGGGATCAAACGACGCTTCGGCGGACTCACCGCGGTCGACGTGGACCACGTCGAGATCCAGCGAGGAGTGATCACCGGGCTGATCGGCCCCAACGGCGCCGGGAAGACCACGTTCTTCAATCTGTTGACAGGTTTCGACAACCCCGACGAGGGCGACTGGTCATTCAACGGCAAGAGCCTGAAGAAGGTGCCGGCCTACAAGGTGGCGCGCCGGGGCATGGTGCGCACCTTCCAGCTCACCAAGGTGCTCTCCAGGCTGACCGTCCTGGAGAACATGCGGGTCGGTGCGACGGGACAGCGTGGTGAGTCCCTGGTGTCAGCGATGTTCGCGCCGCTGTGGCGAGCCCAGGAGGAGAGCATCACCAAGAAGGCCGACGAGCTTCTGGAGCGCTTCCTGCTCATCAAGAAACGCGAGGACTTCGCCGGATCTCTGTCCGGTGGGCAACGCAAGCTGCTCGAGATGGCTCGAGCCCTGATGGCCGACCCGGAGCTGGTGATGCTCGACGAGCCGATGGCCGGAGTGAACCCAGCCCTCAAGCAGAGCCTGCTCGGCCACGTGAAGTCACTGCGCGACGAAGGCCGTACGGTCCTCTTCGTCGAGCACGACATGGACATGGTGCGCGACATCTCCGACTGGGTCATCGTGATGGCGCAGGGCCGGATCGTCGCTGAAGGGCCACCGGACTCGGTGATGGCTGACCAGCGCGTGATCGACGCCTACCTCGGCGCCCACCACGACACCGACCTGTCCGAGAAGGAGGAGGCCGAGATCCTCGCCGCCGCCGAGGCCGAGATCGCCGCCGAGCACGGCGGGGCCCCCAAGCAGGAGGGCAAGAAGTCATGAGCGAGCAGAGCGCTGAGCAGATCCCCGGCCGCGAGCAGCACCTCCGGGCGGCTGAGGGTGCGGTCCTGCGGGCGGACGATCTGGTCGCCGGCTACCTGCCGGGTGTCAACATCCTCAACGGCGCGGACCTCTACTGCCAGGAGGGTGAGCTGGTCGGCATCATCGGCCCCAACGGCGCCGGCAAGTCCACCCTGCTGAAGGCGCTCTTCGGCCTGGTCAAGGTCAGCACCGGCAACGTGCGCCTGCGCGGGGACGACGTCACCAACCAGCGCGCCGACGCCCTGGTCACCAAGGGCATCGGGTTCGTCCCGCAGAGCAACAACGTGTTCCCGTCCCTGACCATCCAGGAGAACCTGGAGATGGGCGTATACCAGCGACCGAAGTCGTTCAAGGAGCGGTTCGACTTCGTGGGGGAGCTCTTCCCTGCACTGCACGACCGGCGCGCCCAGCGGGCCGGCTCGCTCTCCGGCGGTGAGCGGCAGATGGTGGCCATGGGCCGGGCACTGATGATGAACCCCTCTGTGCTGCTGCTGGACGAGCCGTCGGCCGGGCTGTCACCGGTGCTGCAGGACGAGGTCTTCGTGCAGACCCGCCGGATCAACCGCGCGGGGGTCTCGGTGGTCATGGTGGAGCAGAACGCTCGCCGCTGCCTGCAGATCTGCGACCGCGGCTATGTGATGGACCAGGGCCGCAACGCCTACACCGGCACCGGCCGCGAGCTCGCCAACGACCCGAAGGTCATCGAGCTCTACCTCGGCACCCTCGCCAAGGGCTGACCCCCTCCCTTCTTCCCTCGAGTCACCCCGGGGGGTGGTTCGGGCCAGGCCCCCTGGGGCAACCACCCGTTCCGCCGGGTGCTGCTCCTTCGTCGCTCCGGGGGGCCAGTCCCATCCACGCCTCGCCCCCTGGGCCGGAGTCCACGCGCCGCCCACGACCACCCGCGGGGAGGTCCGGCCGGGTGCCGCCCACGACCACCCCGCGCGGGAGGTCGGAGCGGTCGTCGCCGTCCGCGCACTAGGGAGGCGTGGCGTCCCGTCGGCTGACTGATCCACCGCGCGAGCCCCGGACGACACGGCGGAAGCGCGGGCGGCGATGACCGATCCGGCCTCTCACCCGACTTCGCGTGGACAGGTGAGACTCCCGGAAGACACACAAACGGGGCCCGGTCCGAAGACCAGGCCCCGCTCGGTGACTCAACGAGTCAGGCGATCACTCAAGCACACCGGAGACGGTGTCGATCTGCTTGCAACGGGTGGAGCGCCCTGCTCCAACCCACCCACCTGTCGACACACAAACGGGGCCCGGTCCGAAGACCAGGCCCCGCTCGGTGACTCAACGAGTCAGGCGATCACTCAAGCACACCGGAGACAGTGTCGATCTGCTTGTAGGTGTTGCCCTTCTCGTACTCGAAGATGCCGTACGTGCCGGCCATGAGGCTTCCGCTCTCGTTCATGTCCGCAGGACCGCTGGCACCGTTGTAGTCGATGTCCTCACCGTCCTCGAGCAGCTTCGCGCAGTCCTCGAAGGTGGTGCACTCGGTGCCCTCGACGGTCACGCCGACGATCTCGTCGCCGATCGCCTCACCCGCGTCGCTGTCGGCAGCGATCGCCGCGAGCGCGATGATGATGCCAGCGTCGTAGGCCTGCGGACCGTAGGCGAACTCCTTCAGCTTCGGGTCCACCGACTTCAACCTGTCGTTGAAGTTCGGGTCGGGGTCACCCGAGACCGGGACGGTGCCCTTGACGCCCTTGAGGTCGTAGTTCTCACCCACGTAGGCATCGGCAGAGAGGTTGCCGTCCACGAAGTAGAGCTGGATGTCCTGCGGGCCGACGCCGTTGGCGATCAGCTGCGGGATGATCTTCTTGGTCTCGTCGAAGGAAACCAGGACCAGTGCCTCGGGCTTGGCTGCCGCGATCTTCGCCACCTCGGCGCTGAACTTCTGCGCGTCGGCGTTGTAGAGCACGAACTCCGAGACCGTCGCGCCCTTCTCCTCGAGCGTGGTCTGCACCTGCTCGGCCAGACCCTCGCCGTAGAAGTCCTGGCGTCCCATGATCGCGACGTTGTTGAAGCCGTCCTTGACGATCTGGTCGGCCAGCAGACGCCCCTGGAGGACGTCCGAGGGAGCTGTGCGGAAGTAGAGGCCGTTGTCCTCGTAGGTGTCGAAGCCGGCTGCGGTGTTGGCCGGCGAGAACTGGACCACACCCTGGGTGGTGATCTTGTCGATCACGCTCTGGGACACCGAGGACGAGGCGGCACCGATGATGGCGTCGACGTCCTTGTTGAACAGCTTGTCGACCTCCTGGCCCGCGATGTCCGGCGTGCCGTCACCCGAGTCGGCGTCGAACACCTTGACGTCGTTGCCGAGGACGCCACCTGCCTTGTTGATGTCCTGGACGGCGAGGTCGACACCAGCGAACTCGGGGGGCCCAAGGAAGGCCAGGTCGCCCGTGGCCGGCAGCAGGGTGCCCAGTGTCAGGACACCGTCGCCTTCGGCCGCGGCGCCGCTGTCGGAGCTGCTCTCGTCGCTAGACGCGTCGTCGGACGACGAGCTGTCGTCGCCGCAGGCGGCCAGGACGAGCGACGTCGCCGCGACGGCCGCAGCAAGTCGTACTACTCGAGTGGGGCGCTTCATGAAGCCTCCATGTGTTTCTGCCCTTGTGCCACGGCCAACCGTGGCATCTATTCGTGAGGCAACGTAACGTCATATCGGGCCTGAGCGAGAGAGGCGCGAGTCCTGCGGCGTGTGGTTGTTGCTGATTCGTGACAACTTGGGGCGTACCCGGGGGCACATATCGGGCGTAATCGCAGGTCAGGTGTCGCGATGCCCGAGGCCCGGGCCGTGCGACACCACTCCGTCGGCCACCTCGCGCATGGACAGCCGCAGATCCATCGCGGTCTTCTGGACCCAGCGGAAGGCATCGGGCTCGGAGATGCCCAGCTGTTGCTGCAGCACGCCCTTCGCCCGCTCCACGGCCTTGCGCGTCTCCAGTCGCTCGCTGAGGTCGGCGACCTCGCCCTCCAACGCCCGGATCTCGGCGTGGCGGCTGACGGCCATCTCGATGGCGGGGACCAGGTCGTCCTTGGTGAACGGCTTGACGACGTAGGCCATCGCCCCGGCGTCGCGGGCACGCTCCACCAGCTCACGCTGGCCGAAAGCGGTGAGGATCACCACCGGCGCGATCCGCTGCTCGGCGATGCGTTGTGCCGCGGTGATGCCGTCCAGCCTGGGCATCTTGACGTCAAGCACCACCAGGTCCGGCTGCTCGCGCTCGGCCAGCTCGACGGCTGCCTCGCCGTCCGCTGCCTGGGCAACGACCTCGTAGCCTGCTTCGCCGAGCATCTCCACCAGATCCATGCGGATCAGGGCCTCGTCCTCGGCAACCAGGACGCGCAGCGGTCGCCGAGCAGTTGTCGAGGTCACCGATGCAGCGTATCGGCCCGAGCTGGCGGCTCGCTCAGCCTCCGCTGACGCGGTTGCTCGCCTCGTGACTGCGCTGCGCGTCCTGCTCAGCTGCCTGGCCGGCTTCGGCGTCACAGAGGCGCTGCTCCAAGAAGAGCTCGACCTCATTGCGCTCGACGCGGGCGCGCGACAACGCGGTCGTGGCGGCCCGGGCGTTGGCCACCGATCGCTCCTGGCTGCTCATGCGTGACACGAGCTCCAGGCCCAGGTCGAGCAGTTGCTCCCTCAGGCTCACAGACGATCCTCCGGTGGGGGGTTCGTGGGCAACCTTGCCAAACCATGCGACGGTTGCCAACGTCCCTTGGGGTGTTGCTGTCCCGAGTTGGTCCCGCTCCCGACATATCTGCCTGCCTGCGAGGGCACAGTGTCCGCTAGCGTTGCCCGCGCACGAGCCCCGGTAGCCCAATGGCAGAGGCAGTGGTCTCAAACACCATCCAGTGTGAGTTCGAATCTCACCCGGGGCACCCAGGGTGGATCAACGTTGCCGACGGTACGCCGGAGCGACCTCGTTGATCGCGTCACCCATCCGGTGCACGCGCAACGCGTTGGTCGAGCCGGGGATACCGGGCGGGCTGCCGGCGATGATCACCACCAGGTCGCCCTCCTTGACCCGGCCGATCCGCAGCAGGGCCTCGTCGACCTGTCGCACCATCTCGTCGGTGTGGTCGACCCGCTCGCCGATGAAGGTCTCGGTCCCCCAGGACATCGACAGCTGCGAGCGCACCGACTGGATCGGCGTGAACGCCAGCACCGGCACCCTGCTGCGCAGGCGGGAGAGCCGACGCGCCGAGTCGCCGCTCTGGGTGAAGGCCACGAGATACGCGGCTCCCACGCGCTCTGCGACCTCGGCGGCGGCCTTGGCGATGACACCACCCCGGGTGCGGGGCTGCCAGTCGATGGTCGCCACCCGCTCCAAGCCGTGGTCCTCCGTGGACTCGATGATCCGGCTCATCGTGCGCACGGTCTCGACGGGGTACTCCCCCACACTGGTCTCACCCGACAGCATCACTGCGTCGGCGCCGTCGAGGACCGCGTTGGCGACGTCGGAGGCCTCGGCGCGGGTGGGTCGTGGTGCGGAGATCATCGACTCGAGCATCTGCGTGGCCACGATGACCGGCTTTGCGTTGCGCCGCGCGGTCTCGATGACCTGCTTCTGCAGGAACGGAACGTCCTCCAGCGGGCACTCCACGCCCAGATCGCCGCGAGCCACCATGAAGCCGTCGAAGGCGCTGACGACGTCGTCGAGGTTGTCGATCGCCTGCGGCTTCTCGATCTTGGCGATCACCGGGACGCGGATCCCCTCCTGGGCCATGATCCGGCGCACCGCGTCGGCGTCGTCGGCGCTGCGCACGAAGGACAGCGCGACCATGTCCACAGTCATGTGCAGCGCCCACCGCAGGTCGGCCTCGTCCTTGTCCGAGAGCGCCGGCACCGAGACCGGCACTCCGGGCAGGTTGATCCCCTTGTGGTTGCTGATCCGGCCCGGCACCCGCACGGCGGTGCGCACCTCGGTCTCGTCGACGTCGAGGACCTCCAGGCGCACCCGGCCGTCATCGATCAGCAGCGGGTCGCCTGGCCGCACGTCACCGGGCAGACCCTGATAGGTCGTGGGCACCACGGTCGTCCCCTCACCGCCGCCCTGGGCGCCGTCGCGGGTGGAGACGACCAGTTCCTGCCCCTCCCGCAGGTCGATGGGGCCGCCGCGCAACCGACCGAGCCTGATCTTGGGCCCCTGGAGGTCGGCGAAGATCCCGATCGCACGCCCTGACTTGTCCGATGCCTCGCGCACCATCCGGTAGACCCGCTCATGGTCCGCGTGAGTCCCGTGACTGAGGTTGAGCCGGGCGACGTCCATCCCGGCGTCCACGAGTTCACGGATGCGCTCAGGGGTCGAGGTGGCCGGACCGAGGGTCGCCACGATCTTGGCTCTCCGCACGCGTCGACCCTACTTGACCCGCCTCCGGTGCTGCCGCCTCGGGAGGCCCAGCCTCCCCCTAGACCATCAGGGGACGCTCGGTGGGGGCGATCGGCACCGGCAGCGTCGAGGAGCCGGTGAGATAGGTGTCCACCGCGGCCGCACACGCCCTGCCCTCGGCAATCGCCCAGACGATCAGCGACTGTCCTCGTCCCGCATCGCCGGCGACGAATACCCCCGGCGCCGAGGTGCGGTACTGGCTGTCACGCTTGACGTTGCCGCGCTCGTCCAGGTCGACCCCGAGCTGCTCGACCAGGCCGGGCTTCTCCGGCCCCACGAAGCCCATCGCGAGGAGCACGAGCTGGGCGGGGATCTCACGCTCACTTCCCTCGATCGGCTGGAACGTGGAGTCCACCTCGACCAGCCTCAGGGCGCTGACCCGACCCTCGTCGTCACCGGCGAACTCCGTGGTCGAGGTCGCGTACACCCGGTCACCGCCCTCCTCGTGGGCGGAGGAGACCCGGAAGGTCATCGGGTACGTCGGCCACGGCTGATTCGGCGCACGGTCCTCACCGGGCCGCGGCATGATCTCCAGCTGCGTGATCGAGCGCGCCTTCTGACGGATGGCGGTACCGAGACAGTCTGCACCGGTGTCACCGCCGCCGATGATCACGACGTCCTTGTCGGTGGCGAGGATCTGGTCCTCGACCTCCTCGCCGTGAGCGACTCGGTTGGCCTGCGGGAGGAACTCCATCGCCTGATGGATGCCGCCGAGCTCTCGTCCTGGCACCGACAGGTCGCGCGCATCGCACGCGCCCACCGCGAGCACCACGGCATCGAACCTCTCGACCAGGTTGCCACCGGTGACCTTGCCACCGACGTCGACACCGTTGCGGAAGATCGTGCCCTCGCGCTCCATCTGGCGCAGCCGCCGGTCCAGGACGGCCTTCTCCATCTTGAACTCGGGGATCCCGTAGCGCATCAACCCGCCGGGGCGGTCGGCACGCTCGTAGACCGCGACCGTGTGACCGACCCGGGTGAGCTGCTGGGCGACTGCGAGGCCGGCGGGGCCGGACCCGACCACCGCGACTGTCTTGCCGGTCAACCACTCCGGAGGCTGCGGCCTCACCATGCCGGACTCCCACCCCCGGTCGGCGATCGCGACCTCGACGTTCTTGATCGTGACCGGGTCCTGGTTGATGCCGAGCACGCACGCGGTCTCGCACGGCGCGGGGCACAGCCGGCCGGTGAACTCGGGGAAGTTGTTGGTCGCGTGCAACCGCTCGACGGCCTCGTCCCAGTCGTCACGCCAGACCAGGTCGTTCCAGTCGGGGATCAGGTTGCCCAGCGGGCACCCCTGGTGGCAGAAGGGGATGCCGCAGTCCATGCAGCGTCCTGCCTGGGTCGCGATGATCGGCAGCAGCGCCCGTCCCGGACTCTCGGGATAGACCTCCTGCCAGTCGTTGACCCGCTCCTCGACGGGTCGCCGCTCGGCGACCTCCCGCCCGTGCTTGAGAAATCCTCGGGGGTCAGCCATGCCGTGCCGCTCCTTCCACCTGCTCGATGCACTCAGCCTCGCTGCGCTCACCCATGGAGCACCTCCATGATCCTGGCCGCGGCCTCGTCCTCGTTGAGGCCCTCCTCGAGGGCCTCGGCACGCGCCTCCAGAACCCGTTTGTAGTCACTGGGCATCACTTCGGTGAACCGCTGGACCGACAGGTCCCAGTCCTCCAGCAGCTCCTGGGCGACGGGCGAGCCCGTCTGCTCGGCGTGACGCTGCACGAGGTCTCGCAGCTCTGCCGCCGCATCGTCCTTGACCGGGCCGAGCTCGACCAGCTCCCGGTTCACCAGATCCTCGTCGAGGTCGAGGATGAACGCGTAACCGCCGGACATGCCGGCTGCGAAGTTGCGTCCGGTCGGCCCGATGACGACGACCTTGCCTCCGGTCATGTACTCACAGCCGTGGTCGCCGACACCCTCGACCACCGCGGAGACACCGGAGTTGCGCACGCAGAACCGCTCACCCACCTGACCCCGCAGGAAGATCTCACCGGCGGTGGCGCCGTAGCCGATCACGTTGCCGGCGATGATCTGCTGGGAGGCGTCGAACCCGGCGCGCTGGTCGGGGCGCACCACCAGGCGCCCACCCGACAGTCCCTTGCCGAGGTAGTCGTTGGCATCCCCCTCCAACCGGAGCGTGACCCCGGAGGGGACGAAGGCACCGAACGACTGACCGGCCGAACCGGTGAACGTGATGTCGATCGTGCCGTCGGGCAGGCCCTCACCCCGGAACCGCTTGGTGATCTCGTGGCCCAGGATCGTGCCGACGGTGCGGTTCACGTTGCGGATCTCGAGCTGGGCACGCACCGGTGACCCGTCCTCGAGCGCCTCGGCGCAGATCGAGACCAGCTCGTTGTCCAGGGCCTTGTCGAGGCCGTGGTCCTGCTTGCGGGTGTTGTGCAGGTCCATGCCCTCGGGAAGGTCGTGCGGCACGTGCAGGATCGGCCTGAGGTCCAGACCGCTGGCCTTCCAGTGCTCCACCGCTCGCCGCACGTCGAGGGACCCGACATGGCCGATCGCCTCGTCCAGGGTGCGGAAACCGAGCTGTGCCAGCAGCTCGCGCACCTCCTGGGCGATGTACTCGAAGAAGGTCACGACGAACTCGGCCTTGCCCGTGTAGCGCTCCCGCAGCACCGGGTTCTGCGTCGCCACGCCCACCGGGCAGGTGTCGAGGTGGCAGACCCGCATCATGATGCAGCCCGAGACGACCAGGGGGGCCGTGGCGAAGCCGAACTCCTCAGCACCGAGCAGAGCCGCGATGACCACGTCACGCCCGGTCTTCAGCTGTCCGTCGACCTGCACCACGATGCGGTCGCGCAGGTCGTTCATCAGCAGCGTCTGCTGGGTCTCGGCCAGGCCGAGCTCCCAGGGACCGCCGGCGTGCTTCAGCGAGGTCAGCGGCGAGGCGCCGGTGCCGCCGTCGTGGCCCGAGATCAGCACCACGTCGGCGTGCGCCTTCGAGACGCCCGCGGCAACGGTGCCCACGCCCACCTCGGCCACGAGCTTGACGTGGATCCGCGCCGAGGGGTTGGCGTTCTTCAGGTCGTGGATCAGCTGCTTGAGATCCTCGATCGAGTAGATGTCGTGGTGTGGCGGCGGGCTGATCAATCCCACGCCCGGGACGCTGAACCTGGTCTTGGCCACCCACGGGTAGACCTTGTGACCCGGCAGCTGACCGCCTTCGCCGGGCTTGGCGCCCTGCGCCATCTTGATCTGGATGTCGTCGGCGTTCGTCAGGTACTCCGAGGTGACACCGAAGCGACCCGAGGCGACCTGCTTGATCGAGGAACGACGCTCCGGGTCGTACAGCCGCTCCGCGTCCTCGCCGCCCTCGCCGGTGTTGGACTTGCCGCCCAACCGGTTCATCGCGATCGCGAGGGTCTCGTGCGCCTCCATGCTGATCGAGCCGTAGGACATGGCGCCGGTGGAGAAGCGCTTGACGATCTCGGAGACCGGCTCGACCTCGTCGAGCGGCACCGGGGATCGTCCGAGGTCCTCGGCGCTCTTGAAGTTGAACAACCCCCGCAGGGTCATCAGGCGCTCGGCCTGCTCGTCCACGCGGCTGGTGTACCCCTTGAAGATCTCGTAGCTCTGCGTGCGGGTGGAGTGCTGTAGGCGGAAGACGGTCTCGGGGTCGAACAGATGCGGCTCACCCTCACGGCGCCACTGGTACTCCCCACCCACCTCGAGCTTGCGGTGCGCCGCGGGCACACCGTCGCTGGGGTATGCGGTCAGGTGACGGCGACGCACCTCGTCGGCGATGACGGCGAGACCGACGCCGCCCAGCTTGCTCACGGTGCCGGTGAAGTAGCGGTCGACCAGGTCCTGGGACAGTCCCACGGCCTCGAAGATCTGCGCGCCCGTGTAGGAGGCGACGGTCGAGACGCCCATCTTGCTCATCACCTTGAGCACGCCCTTGCCGAGCGCCCTGACCAGGTTGCGCACGGCCTGGGTGGGCTCGGTCTCGATGAAGAACCCGTCCCGGGCGAGGTCCTCGACCGTCTCCATGGCGAGGTAGGGGTTGACCGCCGTCGCGCCGTAGCCGACCAGCAGGGCGACGTGGTGGACCTCGCGCACGTCACCGGCCTCGACCAGCAGGCCGACCTGGGTGCGCTCCTTCTGGCGCACCAGGTGGTGGTGGACCGCCGCAGTCAGCAGCAGCGAGGGGATCGGCGCCAGCTCGGCGTTGGAGTGGCGGTCGGAGAGCACGATGGTGCGCGCTCCGTCCGCGATCGCGCCCGAGATCTCCTGGCAGATCTCGTCGAGCTTGGCAGCGAGCGCCTCGCCGCCCCCGTGCACGTCGTACAGACCGCGCGCGATGTGCACCGTGAATCCGGGCATGTCCCCGTCACGGTTGACGTGTCGGATCTTGGACAGCTCGTCGTTGTCGATCACCGGGAAGGGCAGCACGATCTGACGGCACGAGTGCGGGCTCGGCTCGAGCAGGTTGGACTCCGGCCCGATGGAGCCCGAGAGCGAGGTGACCAGCTCCTCGCGGATCGCGTCGAGCGGCGGGTTGGTGACCTGGGCGAAGAGCTGGCTGAAGTAGTCGAAGATCAGCCGCGGCCGCTCCGAGAGGACCGCGATGGGAGTGTCGGTGCCCATCGACCCGATCGGCTCCATGCCGGTCTTGGCCATCGGCGTGAGCAGGACCCGCTTCTCCTCCTCGGTGTAGCCGAACACCTGTTGGCGACGCGTGACCGAGGCGTGGGTGTGCACGATGTGCTCCCGGTCGGGGAGGTCGGGCAGGCGGACCAGCCCGCCGTGCAGCCACTCGTCGTAGGGGTGCTCTGCGGCCAGATCGCCCTTGATCTCCTCGTCCTCGATGATCCGGTGCTCCGCGGTGTCGACCAGGAACATCCGACCGGGCTTGAGCCGTCCCTTGCGCACGATCGTCGTGGGGTCGATGTCGAGCACCCCGACCTCCGAGGCGAGGACGACCAGACCGTCGTCGGTGACCCAGTAGCGGCTGGGCCGCAGGCCGTTGCGGTCCAGGACCGCACCGATCTGGGTGCCGTCGGTGAACACCACGCACGCCGGGCCGTCCCACGGCTCCATGACGGTGGAGTGGAAGGCGTAGAAGGACCGCTTGTCGGGGTCCATCTGCTCGTGGTTCTCCCAGGCCTCCGGGATCATCATCAGCACCGAGTGCGGCAGGGAGCGCCCTCCCAGGTGCAACAGCTCCAGCACCTCGTCGAAGGAGGCGGAGTCGCTCGCGCCCTCGGTGCAGATCGGGTACAGCCGGTTGAGATCGCCCGGGATCAGGTCACTGGACAACAGGGACTCGCGAGCCCGCATCCAGTTGCGGTTGCCCATGACCGTGTTGATCTCGCCGTTGTGGGCGATGAAACGGAACGGGTGGGCCAACGGCCAGCTCGGGAAGGTGTTGGTGGAGAAGCGTGAGTGGACCACGGCCAATGCCGCCTCGACCCGCTCGTCGACCAGGTCGGGGTAGAACCGGTCGAGCTGGTCGGTGGTGAGCATGCCCTTGTAGGCCAACGTGCGCGAGGACAGCGAGGGGAAGTACACGCCGAGGTCGCGCTCCGCGCGCTTGCGCAGGCAGAACGCCCTGCGCTCCAGACCCATCTGGTCGACGCTCTTCTCCGGCGCCACGAAGAGCTGGACGAAGGTCGGCATCACCTTGCGGGAGGTCACACCCAGCAGGTCGGGCTCCACCGGCAGCAGACGCCACCCCAGGACGCGCAGCCCCTCCTCGGCCGCCATCGTCTCGACCCTGTCGCGGGCCTTGGCGACCTCGTCCTCGTCACCGGGGATGAACGCAGTGCCGACGGCGTACTCGCCCGCACCGGGCAGGTCGAAGTCGACGATCTCGCGCAGGAAACGGTCGGGGATCTGCATCAGGATGCCGGCGCCGTCGCCGGAGTCGGGCTCGGAGCCGACAGCGCCGCGGTGCTCGAGGTTGCGCAGCGCCTGGATCGCCTTGGCCACGATGTCGTGGCTGGGCTCGCCACTCATGGTGGCGACGAAGGCGACACCGCAGGCGTCGTGCTCGAAGCGCGGGTCGTAGAGCCCCTGGGGCGAGGGAAAGGCCTGCATGGCACGCCCTTTCGCGTCGTCGGAGCCGCAGCACACCCGGGAGGGAACGCTGCGGAGGGATGGAACGCTCATCGAGCACGTGGCGCGGGACGACGTTGGCCCAAGCGATGGCCGATGTTACTCGATGGTCGCCCGGTCAGCCCAGGCCTGCCCCCACCAGGCTGCCCACGGCGTAGGTGATGGCGGCGGCGACACCGCCGAGCAGCATCTGCCTGGCCCCGCCGAACCACCAGTTGGCCACCGTGAGCCGGGTCACCACGGCACCGCAGGCGAAGAGTGCGAGCAGGGTGACCAGCACGGCGGGCCAGATCGACTCGCCACCGAGAAGGTAGGGCAGGACCGGCACGAGCGCACCCACGGCGAAGGCGAGGAACGAGGACACCGCCGCCACCATCGGCGAGGCCAGAGTGTCGGCGTCGATGCCGAACTCCTCGCGAGCATGGACCGCGACTGCTCGCTCCGGGTCACGGTGGATCTGCCGCGAGACCGACATCGCCAGGTCGGCGTCGATCCCCTTCTCGGCGTACATCTCGGCGAGCTCGGTGATCTCGGCCTCCTCGTTGATCGCGATCTCGCGTCGCTCCTTGTCGAGCTCGCGCAGTGCTGCCTCGCGTTGACTGGCGACCGAGGTGTACTCGCCCACAGCCATCGAGAAGGCACCGGCGCTGAGGCCGGCGAGGCCTGCCAGGACCATGGGCTGGGACCCCGCAGCGGCGGCGGTGCCGCCGGCGACGCCCGCGATCAGCGCGACGTTGGAAACGAGGCCGTCCATCGCCCCGAAGACGGCGGGGCGCAGCCAGCCCCCGGTGACGTCGGGGTGCTCGTGGCCGATCTCCTGCCTCGTCTCCGTCGCGTCGGCGCGCTCGGGCCGGACGTCGGACGGCTCGGACTCAGTCATGACTCCAGGCTAGTGGGGGGCTGTGACTGGGCCCCCGGGGCGTCGTCGCGCAACGCCGACGGCTCCCGGCCGGGGCGCTTGCGCGCGGACCACACGAAGTACCCGACGGCAGCAACCAGGACCACCAGCGAGGTCCAGACGTTGAGCCGGAGACCGAAGACGTCGTCCGCGGACACGGGGTCGATCCGCAGCATCTCGATCCACACCCGCCCGGAGCAGTAGGCCGCGAGGTACAGCGCGAAGACCCGTCCGTAGCCGAGCCGGAACCTGCGGTCCGCCCAGATCAGCAGGACAGCGACGCCGATGTTCCACAGTGACTCGTAGAGAAACGTGGGGTGGAAGGTGTCGAACTCGGTGTAGCCGGCGGGACGGTGCTCGGGACTGATCTCCAGGCCCCAGGGGAGATCCGTGGGCCGACCGAACAGCTCCTGGTTCACCCAGTTGCCCCATCGCCCCACTGCCTGCGCGAGCACGATGCCGGGCGCGATGGCGTCGGCGAGCGAGGTGAACCTCACACCCTGTCGGCGAGCACCGATGTAGGCACCCAGGGCGCCGAACAGGACCGCCCCCCAGATCCCCAGGCCGCCCTGCCAGATGTAGAGGGCATCGACCGGGTCGCGTCCCGCACCGAAGTACTTGTCCGCGTCGGTGATCACGTGGTAGATCCGACCGCCGATGATGCCGAAGGGCACCGCCCACAAGGCGATGTCCTGCACCTGCCCCGGTCGTCCCCCCCGCGCGACCAGTCGCCGCTCCCCCAGCCACACGGCCAGCACGATGCCCGCGATGATGCACAGCGCATAGCCGCGCAAGGGCACCGGCCCGAGGTGCCACACGCCCTGCTCAGGACTGGGGATCGACAGTGGGGTGAGCATCGCCACCGCTGGATTCATGCCACTCACGCCTCACTCATCAGACCAGGGTCGTCGAGGATCGCACGCACGTCGGCGGCGAGCTTCGCCGCCGAGGTGCCCTCGGTCCACACCACTCGCGCCTCGCCCCCGGGGGCCACGCCGAGCACCGGCGTGCCGTGAGCCACCTCGTAGCCGCCGGTCTCGAGCTGCTTGCCCTTCTCCAGCGGCACGTTCACGGAATCGGCCAGCTCGGTGATCGTCCCGAGCCCCCCGGTGTAACCCTGGAAGGAGGGGTCGAACCTGTCGAGCCACTGCCTGATCGTCGCGCCGTCGTCCCGCGCCGGGTCCGTGGTGACGAACCAGACCTCGACCTGCTCGGCCTCCTGGGTCTCGAGCCGGTTGAGGGCCGAGGCGATGTCGGACATCACGGCCAGGCAGATGTCGGGGCAGTGGGTGTAGCCGAAGAACAGCAGCGTCAGCGGCTTGTCGGCAGCCGCGTCGACCTCGACCCGCTCACCCCCGGTGTCCTCGAGCTCGACAGGGGCCAGCGGCCAGCCCTCGGACAGCGTGCTCCCGTTCAGCCCGTCCGGGTCGTCGGCGACGATGCCGGAGACCACGTCACCGTCCTCGCCGGAGTCGCCACCACCGCACGCGGACAACGGTGACAGCGCGGTCACGAGCGCGACGGCGATCGCCAGCGGGCGGCCCCGACGGAGCCGGCGAGACCCGGCCGTGCGGGTCTCAACGGCCACGGGCTGCCCCTCCGCGGCGTACTCCTTCAGCGAGGTCCCTGGTGAGCTCCTCGACAGCGGCCGCCGCCTCCTTGGTCAGCGCGGAGCCGTCACCCGTCTCCAACATCCGACGGAGGAAGGCGGACCCCACGATGACGCCGTCGGCGTACTCGGCGACCGACGCGGCCTGGTCTCCGTCGGAGACCCCGAGCCCCACACCGATGGGCAGGTCGGTGGTGGCACGGGTGCGTTCGACCAGCGGCCGAGCCAGGTCGCTGGTCGAGTCGCGGGTGCCGGTGACTCCCATGACCGCCGTGGCGTAGACGAAGCCTGAGCTGTGCTGGGTGGTGTAACGGATGCGCTCGTCGGTCGACGAGGGGGCCACCAGGAAGATCCGGTCCAGACCGTGCTCCGCCGATGCCTGCAGCCAGGGACCGGCCTCCTCGGGGGTGATGTCGGGAGTGATCAGGCCCGCGCCACCGGCCGCCGCCAGATCGGTCGCCCACGCCTCGACGCCGTAGCGCTCGATCGGGTTCCAGTAGGTCATCACCACGGTCGCCACCCCGGTGTCTGCAACCCCCTCGACGACCTGGAACACGTCACGGACCCGGAAGCCCTGCTCGAGCGCCCGCTGGGCGGCCGCCTGCACCACCGGGCCGTCCATCACCGGGTCGGAGTAGGGCAGCCCGACCTCGATCACGTCGCAGCCCGCCTCGGCCATCAGCCGCATCACCTCGATGGAGGCAGCCACGCTGGGAAAGCCGGCGGGAACGTAGCCCACCAGGGCGGCACGTCCCTCGTCACGGGCACGTGCGTACGCCGCGGCCACCGGGCTCGGCGTCGAGGACGGGGCCGGACCCGGGCTCACGCGGGCTCCTCCGTGGCCGACTCGTCGAGCACCTCACCGCGGTCGGTGCCCAGACCGAACCACTCCATGGCGGTGCCCATGTCCTTGTCGCCTCGGCCGGAGAGGTTGACCAGGATCGTGGCCCCCGGCATCTGCTCCGCCAGGCGCAACGTGCCGGCCACCGCGTGAGCGGACTCGATGGCCGGGATGATGCCTTCGGTCCGGGCGAGCAGCGCGAAGGCATCCATGGCCTCGGTGTCGGTCACGGGGAGGTACTCGGCACGTCCCACGGCCGCCAGATGCGCGTGCTCGGGTCCGACGCCCGGGTAGTCGAGCCCCGCCGAGATCGAGTGCGACTCGGCGGTCTGGCCGTCCTCGTCCTGCAGCACGTAGGTGCGCGCCCCGTGCAGCACGCCGACCTCACCGGCGTGGATGGTCGCCGCGTGACGCGGGGTGTCCACCCCGTCGCCCGCGGCCTCGAACCCGACGATCCGCACCTGCGGGTCGTCCACGAAACCGGCGAACAACCCGATCGCGTTGGACCCCCCGCCCACGCACGCGGTCACTGCGTCCGGCAGCGCGCCGGTGAGCTCCAGGCACTGGGCGCGTGCCTCGTCGCCGATACCGCGCACGAAGGAGCGGACCAGGCTGGGGAAGGGGTGGGGTCCGGCCGCGGTGCCGAAGAGGTAGGCGGTGTGGTCGACCGTGGCCACCCAGTCGCGCAGCGCCTCGTTGATGGCGTCCTTGAGGGTGCGTGCGCCGGTCGTCACCGGCACCACCTCGGCTCCCAGCAGCCGCATCCGGGCCACGTTGAGCGCCTGGCGCCGGGTGTCCACCTCACCCATGTAGACCACGCACTCCAGGCCCATGTACGCCGCGGCGGTCGCAGCGGCGACCCCGTGCTGTCCGGCACCGGTCTCGGCGATGACCCTGGTCTTGCCCATCCGCTTGGTCAACAGCGCCTGACCGATGACGTTGCGGATCTTGTGCGCCCCGGTGTGGTTGAGGTCTTCGCGCTTGAGCAGGATCCGGGCGCCCGCGACCTCGGAGAGCCGCGTGGCCTCGTACAACCGTGACGGGGTGCCGGCGTAGTCGCGCAGCAGTCGCTCGAACTCGGCGACGAACTCCGGATCCGCCATCGCCTCGCGCCACGCCGTGGTCAGCTCGTCGAGAGCAGAGACGAGGGCCTCGGGCATGAACCGGCCGCCGAACCGGCCGAAGTGGCCGGTGGCGTCCGGCTCGAAGGCGGACGCGGGCGTGACGTCGGTCATGGCCGCAGCGTCTCCCCCGCCGGCCGAGCCTCGGCAGCGGCGCCCGCCTCGAGCAGCTCGGTGAGGGCCTGGGCCGGGTCGCCGGCCCGCACCAGGGCTTCACCGACGAGCACCACGTCGGCACCGTGGCTTGCAAGCTCACCCACGTCATCGGCTCCGGAGACCCCGGACTCGGCAACGCGGACCACACCGTCGGGAATGGCCGGCGTGACCTTGGCGAAACGCTCCGGGTCGACCTCGAGCGTCTTCAGGTCCCGGGCGTTGACCCCGATCAGCTGGGCGCCCACACCCACCGCAACCTCCACCTCCTCGACGTCGTGCACCTCGACCAGCGGCGTCATCCCCAGGGAGACCGCCTCCGCGTGCAGGTCGGCCAGCAGCGGCCGGTCGAGCCCGGCGACGATCAGCAGCACCAGGTCGGCGCCGGCGGCACGTGCCTCCCAGAGCTGGTAGGGAGTCACCAGGAAGTCCTTGCGCAGCACGGGCACCTCGACCCGGGCGCGCACGGCACGAAGGTCGGCCAGGCTGCCCTTGAACCGCCGCGGCTCCGTCAGGACGCTGATCGCCGCCGCGCCCGCGGTCGCGTAGCGCTGCGCGAGCAGAGCAGGGTCGGGGATGTCAGCCAGGTCACCCTTGCTCGGGGACGCACGCTTGACCTCGGCAATGACCTGGACGCCGGCGCCACGCAGCGCCGGCATCGGGTCCAACGCTGCGGTCTGGGCGTCGACCTCGTCACGCAGCTGCTGCCACGTGACCTCGCGCTGGCGCTGCTCGAGGTCCTCGCGCACCCCGGCGAGAATCTCGTCCAGGACGGTCGTGGCGCGCGACATGGTGTGACCTCCAACGGATCGGATCTGCCCGGGTGTCCTCAGCTGCACCCGGACCGGCTCCAACAATCTCACGCACGGACAACGCTGAGCACGGCAGGACCGGGCAGCCGTCACCGGCTGGGGCACCTGGCACCACAAGGGCCCGCGATAGCCTCTGGGCCCAGTTCGCGTCGAGTCTCAGATCCCGGAGCCCAGATGAGCGACCCCGACCAGCCGCACGACCCTTCGCCCGACGACGGCGGCGAGAGCGGCTCCGAGGCACGGCCACCGGCGCCGCCTCCCGGGTGGGGGACTCCGAGTCCCGCCTCCCCGGTCGATCCGCCGCAGCTGCCAGGGACCCCCGCTCAGCCGTACGGTCCACCACCGGGCCACGAGCCGACCCGGCCGCTCGACGACCCCTGGGCCGCCGAGCCCACACGCCGGTTCGACGTGCCTCCACCCGCTCCGGGTGCGCCCCCGCAGTACAGCCGGTACCCGGCACCTGGGCAGCCGGCGGGCTACGGACAGCCCTACGGCCCTGGCTACGGCAGCTTCGGCCCGGTCACGAACCAGAAGGCGGCCTGGGCACTGGGCAGTGGTCTGGCCTCGATCCTCCTGGTCTGCTGCTTCCCGCTCTTCGGCCTCGGAGGGATCGCCGGGATCGTGCTGGCCATCCAGGCACGCAAGGAGATCGCGGCCTCGGGGGGCCGACAGACGGGGGACGGTCTCGCGATCGCTGGGCTGGTGACCGGCATCGTCGCAGTGCTCGTCGGGGCCGGCTTCGTCCTGTTCTTCGGTCTCGCCCTCCTTGCCGGCTGGTGACGAGCGCCGCCGGTTCGGCCCCGGGCTCAGGCCGGCCTCAGGGAGTGAGCCAGCGCAGGGAGTCCACCGGGAGGTTGCGCACCACGGTGAAGACCACGATGGAGCACACCGCCACGGTCCAGGCGACGTTGACCCGCCACGGAGGCCAGGGACGGGTGACCGCCCGCCAGCGGTGCACCAGGGAGCGCGCCCACAGCACACCCACCGCGGGTGCGCCGAGGACGAGGAGCAGGTTGCTCGACGCGGCCGCCAGCACGTCCCCGTGAGTCAGGTCGTTGACGGCGCGCAGGCCGCCGCACCCGGGGCAGTAGGTGCCGGTGAGCAGCAGCCATGGGCAGAACCCCCAGCTGCCCTGCTGGTGCGGGTCACGCAGGTGCAGCGCGAGGCTTCCCACCAGGACCAATCCCGCCAGCAGGACCGGGGTCTGGATGCGTCTCCATCGGGTGGGGAGACGCGCCGCGGCTGCCGGCTCACCCGAGTGACCGGCCCGAGGACCCTGGGGGTCGGGCGGGGCAGCTGCCGGGCTCGGCGACGCACTCACGGCGACGGCGAACTCACCTGACTTGGGCACCCATGCCCATCTTGGACATCACGCCACCGACCACGGCGCTGGCGACCGCGAGCACGACACCGACGTAGAACAGCGGCATCGACTCGATGAGCAGGCCGACCCCGCCCAGGACGAACCCGACAAGGGCGATGATGACTCCGGTCCATGCGGCCGGGGTCCTGCCGTGATGCGCGTTCATGGTCACTCCTGGTCGTTCAGGTTGCGGCGACTGCGAGCCATCGTAGAGGGTGCGGCTCAGGCTGTCGGGTCGCGACCCTCGTCCAGTGCCCGCCACAGATCGACGGGCGCCGAGCCCCCCTCGTCCTCGGGGCCGGCCGCGGGTTCGGAGCCGGCGACAGGCGCGGCACCGGCTGAGGGTGAGTCGTAGCGCCGCGACATCTCCGGCCACGTGGCCGCGCCTCTCACGGCGAGCGCGAACCCGATGCCCGCCACGACCGCCCCGGCGCACGCCAGGTAGGGCCAGGCAGTCGTCGAGGTGGTGAGGTCGGCGCGGGTCTCGCTGCCGGCCAGGAGTGAGCCTGCGGTCCCGGTCACGTCGCCGACCCGAGTGAGGACGGAGACGACCACGCCGATGGCGGCCGCCAGACCGAGGAGTGCCACGACCTGCCTGCCGCGTCGACGCAGCACGAGGATCGCGCCCCAGGAGGCCAGGGCGACCAGCGCCAGCGGCAGCGCCAGGGGCGCAACATCCGCACCGCGTGCCTCGACGGTGCGGACCGCGGGCATGGCGGCCTCGGCGCGGCCCCACACCTGCGCCGAGGAGACCGCGGCCAGCCCCGCGCCGGCGAGACCGAGGACGGCGGTCGGTCCGAGTCCGGGTTGCACGCTCAGCCGTCCAGCAGCAGGTCGGCGTCGAAGCAGGTGCGCGCCCCGGTGTGGCACGCCGGTCCTTCCTGGTCGACGGAGACCAGAAGGGTGTCTCCGTCACAGTCCAGGCGCACCGAGCGGACGCGCTGTCGGTGCCCGGAGGTCTCCCCCTTGACCCAGTAGGCCTGTCGGGAGCGGCTCCAGAAGGTGGTGCGCCCGGTGGTGAGGGTGCGGTGCAGCGCCTCGTCGTCCATCCAGCCCAGCATCAGCACCGCCCCGGAGGCGTGCTCCTGGATGACGGCCGGGACCAGACCGGCCGCGTCACGCTTCAGCCGCGCCGCGACATCGGGCGCCAGGCCGGACGCGGGCCCAGCAGATGAGGGGTCGAGCGTTTCACTCATGGGAGCGATTATCGCCCCCCGGCCTCCACGCCGCGTTGGGCGACCCACGAGCGGTGCAGCCGACCGTAGACACCACCCTCGGCCACGAGCTCGGCATGACTGCCCTGCTGGACCACGTGACCTTGGTCGACGACGACCACGAGGTCGGCACGCTCGGCGGTGCTCATCCGGTGGGCGATCGTGACCGACGTGCGGCCACGGGTGAGCCGCTCCAGGGCCGCGGTGATCCGCATCTCCAGGGCTGGGTCCACGGCGCTGGTGGCCTCGTCCAGCACCAGCACGTCCGGGTCGGAGAGCTGGGCTCGGATGAGCGCGACCAGCTGCCGCTCCCCGGCCGACATCGACTCCCCACGCTGACCCACGCTCGTGTCCAGGCCATGGGCCAGCGCATCGAGCCAGTCGCCGAGGTCGAGCTGCGCCGCTGCGGCCCGGATGGCGTCGTCGTCCGCCCCGACCCTGCCGTAGCGCAGGTTGTCCCGCAGCGAGGCGTCGAAGAGGAACCCTTCCTGGGGCACCAGCAGGACGCGGCGCCGCAGGTCCGAGAAGGGCACGTCGCGCAGGTCGACGCCACCGACGCGCACCTGCCCGCGGTCGGGGTCCATCAGCCGGGTGAGCAGCTTGGCGATCGTGGTCTTGCCGGAGCCGGTCTCGCCGACCACCGCGACCCGGCCACCGGCCGGGAACCGCAGGTCGATGTCGGTCAGGACCGGCGGACCGTGCGGGTAGGAGTAGGCGACGTCCTCGAACTCGACTCGCAGCTCCCCGTCGGGAAGTGGTGTGCCGGCGTCGCCCGGGTCGACCACGTCGGCAGGGGTGTCCAGGATCCCGATCACGCGCCGCCACCCGGCGAAGGCGTTCTGGGCGTCGGTGAGCACCTGGGTGCCCATCTGGATCGGACCGACGAACAAGGTCACCAGGAAGGCGAACGCGAGGACGGTTCCGCTGGACACCTCGCCGGCCACACCGAGCCAGACGCCGGTCGCGATGACACCCGCATTGGCCACACCCGCCAGCACGCCTCCCAGGGAGAAGGAGAAGGCGGTCAGCGCCTGGGCCCGGCTGCTGGCGGCCAGGTGCTGGGCCACGGCGTCGTCGATCCGGAGCTGGGTGCGCTCCTCGGCGGCGTAGCTGCGCACCACCGCCGCCCCGACCACCGGCTCGCTGACGGCGGACAGCATCGCCCCGACCTGGCGCCGCACCGTGGCGTACGCGGCCGAGAGCTTGCGCTGGAAGTACCGCAGGCTGATGAAGAGCGGCAGGAAGCACAGCCACACCACGGCCGTGAGCTGCCAGCTGTAGACCAGCATCACCACCGTGGCCACCGTGATCTGGCCGACGCTGACGATGGCGATCACGCCCCCGAAGACCAGGAACTGGGAGACCTGGTCGACGTCGTTGGTCACGCGTGAGACCAGCGCCCCCCTGCGCTCGGTGTTCTGGGTGAGCACGGGGAGGTCGTGGACGTGGCGGAAGGCCTTGATCCGCAGCGTTGCCAGGCCACCCTCGGCGGTGCGGAACAGTCGCGCGGTCATCCACGCCGAGCACCCCGCGGTCACCAGCAACAACAACCCGGTGATGAGCACGGCGTTGCTGACGAAGCCGAGATCGGCGCCGCCGCCGGCCCCCAGGCCGTTGTCGACGACCTGCTGGATCGCCACCGGCACGACCACCCGACCGGCCGTGGCGATCACGGCGAGCAGGATCGTGACCCACAGGCCGCGGGTGAGCTCAGGGCTGAGCTCGGCACCCCGGCGCAGGACCTGCCAGGCACCGGAGGAGTCGCCGCTGCGCAGCACACCCGCTTGGTCGGTCGCCGTGTCGGGGGCGCCGGAGCCCGCGGCGCTCTCGTCGGTGTCGTCGGTGTCGTGCCGCCCGGCGCCGGGCTCGGTGTCCTGTGGCTTCGACGAGGTCCGCAGCTGAGTCATGTGGTCACCTCGTAGGCCTCGACGATGTCGGCGTACGCCGGGTGGGAGCGCAGCAGGTCGTCGTGGCGGCCCTGGGCGGCGACCGAGCCCCCGGAGAGGAACACGACCTCGTCGGCCAGCGAGATCGTGGCCTTGCGGTAGGCGACGACCAGGACGGTGGCGCCGCCCGATCGCTCACGCAGAGCGGCCAGGATCCGCGCCTCGACGTCCGGGTCGACCGCCGAGGTGGCGTCGTCCATCACCAGGAGCCGTGGTCGGGCGACCAGGGCGCGAGCCAGTGAGAGCCGCTGTCGCTGGCCACCGGAGAGGGAGGTGCCGCGCTCGCCGAGGCGGGCATCGAGACCCCCGGGCAGCGCCCGCACGAAGCCGTCGGCCTGCGCGGTCGAGAGCGCGTCCCAGACCTCGTCGTCGGAGTGGTCGCGCCCCAGGGTGACGTTGCCCCGCACGGTGTCGTCGAAGAGGAATGCCTGCTGTGGCACCAGGGCAGCCACCTGGGCCAGGGCCCCCGGCGCGAGGTCGCGCAGGTCGACCCCGTCGATCAGCACGGCTCCCCGGTCCGGGTCGAACAGCCGGAACAGCAGGCTGGTCAGGGTGCTCTTGCCGGACGCTGTCGCCCCGACCACGGCCAGGGTCCGCCCGGGGGCCACCTCGAACGACACCTCGCGCAGCACGTCGCGGCCCGGCTCGTAGGCGTAGCCCAGCTGACGCACGCTCAGCGCTGCGCCGCCTCGGCCGGCCGGAGCCCGGCGTGAGCCGTACGAGGTGCCGACGGGCTCCCCCAGCACCGCACGCACCCGGTCGAAGCCGACGACGCTGCGGGGGAACTCCCCGAGCAGCCACCCGAAGGAGCGGATCGGGAAGGCGATCACGGTCAGCAGGTAGGAGATGTTGACCACGTCGCCCGGCTGCGCGTCACCGGCGGCGACCCGTTGCGCGCCGACCAGGAGCACGACCAGGACGCCGAGGTTGGGCAGCATCTCCAGGACAGGGTCGAAGACGGCACGGATCCTGCCCGCGCGAGTCGCGGTGTCCCGCAGCGTGCGGGCGGTGTGGGCGAAGCGCGTGGTCTCCTCGGACTCGCGGCCCAGGGACTTCACGACCATGGCACCGTCGAAGGACTCGTGCGCGACCTCGCTGAGCTGGGCGCGCAGTGCCTGGGCCCGCGTCATCAGCGGCGACTGGTAGTGCTGGAAGACCAGGTTGCTGAGAACCACCAGCGGGAAGACCGACAGCCCGACCAGCGCCAGGACCACGTCGGTGAGCACCATCTGGACGACCGCGATCAGGATCATCGCCACAGTCCCCACTGCCATGGGCAGCGGTGCGATCGGCGCCCAGGTCGCCTCGACGTCGGAGGCAGCGTTGGAGAGCAGCTCACCGGTCGGGTGGCGCTGATGCCACCGGAGTGGAAGCCGAAGATACTGCCGCGTCACCGCGCGACGGTCGTGGGCCTGCATCCGGTACTGCATCACCCCCGCGCCCCAGCGCCGCGCCACGATGCTGACCCCGCGCACGATCGCCACCCCGATGAACATCGCCACCGCGGTCAGCAGGGCTCCACTGGGGGTGACACCGTCGCTGAACGCCGGAAGCACCACGTTGTCGGTCGCCCAGCCGAGCACCCAGGCATCGGCCACGGTGAGTGCCCCGAACAGCAGGGCGCCCACCGTGGAGATCGTGAAGACGGTGGGCTCCCGCCGGATTGCCACGCCGAGGACCTGGAAGCCGCGCCGCAGCGTCGCCCGGTCGTGGGCGGCGTGGGTGGGAGCGGACACGGGTCTCCTTCGGAGTGGGTGACAGATGTGCGGGGAGCATGGCGCGGCGGCGCCAACTCGGTGCAACACCGGAGCGCTTCAGCCTGTTCCCTAGGCTGTTGTACATGAGCTCACTCGCGGCACACGAACGAGCAATGCTGTGCGCCACCGCCCTCCAGGAAGGGCCCGAGGCGCCCACGCTCTGCGGCGGCTGGGACGTCCGGGAGCTCGTGGTCCACCTGCTGGTGCGGGAGGGACACCCCGTGGCATCCGCTGGGATCTTCCTGCCCCCGTTGGCCTCCGTACGTCGCCGGGTCGAGAACTCGCTGATGCAGCAGGACTTCACCGACCTCGTCACCAAGGTCCGCAACGGACCGCCGGTGTGGTCACCGTTCTCGGTGCCCAAGCTCGGCGGTATCGCCAACATCGCGGAGTTCTTCGTCCACCACGAGGACATCCGCAGGGCGCAGGACGACTGGTCGCCGCGGGCGCAGAGCACGCAGGCCGAGGACACGCTCTGGAGGCTGCTGACGCTCCTGGGTCGTGCCACCTCGCTCCAGGCCCCGACCGGAGTGGTGATGCGTCGCAGCGACATGGCCGGGGCCGTGAGCAGGCTGCGCAAGGCACCGGACGGCGCCGGCGACGTCGACGTGACCGGCCCGCCTTCGGAGCTGCTGCTGTTCGCCTACGGCCGCCAGGAGCACTGCCGGGTGGACCTCGAGGGCGACCCGGGTGACGTCGAAGCCCTCCACGCGGCCTCCCTGGGGATCTGAGACCCTCAGGCGCCTCGCACCGGGTGGCCTGCCTCGGCGAGGGCGTGCTTGACCTCCGCGATCCGCATGGTTCCGAAGTGGAAGACCGACGCGGCCAGCACGGCATCGGCTCCGGCGTCCACGGCCGGGGCGAAGTGCTCGACCGCGCCCGCGCCGCCACTGGCGATCACGGGGATGTCGACGGCGCTGCGCGCCCGAGCCACCAGCTCCAGGTCGAAGCCGTCGCGGGTGCCGTCGGCATCCATGGAGTTCAGCAGGATCTCTCCGGCACCCAGCTCGGCTCCCTGACGTGCCCACTCGATGGCGTCGAACCCTGCGCTGCGGCGCCCGCCGTGCGTGGTGACCTCGAAGCCGGACTCCGTCGGCGGCTGGTCCGCGGGCGTACGGCGGGCATCGACGGACAGCACGAGCACCTGGCTGCCGAATCGGTCGGCGATCTCCGCGATCAGCTCGGGCCGACGGATCGCGGCTGTGTTCACCGCGACCTTGTCCGCCCCGGCCCGCAGCAGGGTGTCGACGTCCTCCGCCGAGCTGACTCCCCCACCGACCGTCAGCGGGATGAAGACCTGCTCGGCGGTCCGGGAGACGATCTCCAACGTGGTGGCACGCCCCTGATGGCTGGCAGAGATGTCGAGGAAGGTGAGCTCATCGGCGCCTTCGGCGTCATAGGTCTTCGCCAGCTCGACCGGATCGCCGGCATCGCGCAGCCCGGTGAAGTTGACGCCCTTCACCACCCGTCCGGCATCGACGTCCAGGCAGGGGATCACGCGGACGGCCAGGCTCACCTGGTGTCCTTCGGCAGCGTCAGCGCGAGCGCCTCGCTCAGGGTGAACCGGCCCTCGTAGAGGGCGGTGCCGACGATGGCCCCCTCGACACCATCGTCGAGCAGACCCTGAAGTGCCTGGAGGTCATCGAGCTCGGTGATGCCGCCGGAGGCGACGACCGGACGGTCCGTGGCGGCGCAGACATCGCGCAGCAGGCCGAGGTTGGGGCCCTGGAGCATGCCGTCCTTGTTGACGTCGGTGACGACGTATCGGGCGCAGCCTTCACCGTCCAGCCGCGCCAGGACCTCGTAGAGGTCGCCACCGTCGCGGGTCCACCCGCGCGCTGCCAACGTCCGGCCCCGGACGTCGAGGCCGACCGCCACCCGGTCGCCGTACTCGGCGATGGCACGGGCGCACCACTCGGGTTGCTCCAGCGCCGCCGTACCGATGTTGACCCGGCGGCACCCGGTCGACATCGCTGCGGCGAGGGAGTCGTCGTCGCGGATGCCGCCGCTCATCTCCACCTTCAGGTCCAGCTCACCGACGATCGCCCCGAGCAGCTCGCGGTTGTGGCCCCGCCCGAAGGCGGCGTCGAGGTCGACCAGGTGGATCCATTCCGCCCCGGCCTGCTGCCAGCGCTGGGCTGCCTCCATCGGGTCGCCGAAGGTCTTCTCCGACCCGGCGACACCTTGCACCAGCTGCACAGCCCGGCCGCCTTGGACATCGACGGCAGGCAGCAGCTCGAGGTACGGGGATGTGGGCATGGCCCGCAGCCTATCGACGGGCGGGGCGCGCTTCCGACGTGCGTTGGTGCCCACTTCATCGCCGAAAGGCCCGCCAGGGTGAGCAACGCACGTTCGGCGGCAGCCACGACCGCCCACTGGTGGGGACGGGGCGCCCGGAGGCGCCGGTAAGCAGCGTGTGATCAGCCGGTGTGGGTGCCGGTGTGGTCGACGGTGTAGGTCCGGCCTTGGGGGCTGGTCCAGGTGACGTGGGTGGGTCCGGTTCTGTCGGTAGTCCCAGGCTCCGTGGGTCTTCACGCGGTGGTGGTAGCGACAGAGCCTCGCGGTGTTCGCGGTCGAGGTCTGGCCGGGCGGTCCGCCGTCGTCGGGAGGCGCGTAGGGGTCGATGTGGTCCAGGTCGTAGGTGGCACCTTGCCGGCCGCACCAGGGGAAGACGCAGGTGTGGTCGCGTTCGGCGACCTGGCGGGCCAGTGCGGCGGGGTGTTCGTAGGCATCGACCGCGATCTGCTCGGTCAGGTCGACCACCCGGGTGGTCTCCAGGCGGGTGCCGGGGGTCAGCCCGGCCAGCCAGCGCTTCACTGCGGCGGTGGGCACCGGGCCGGGTCGCCAGGAGTGCAGGCCCTCGGCCTGGACCCGGGTGACCGGCCCGAACACGGACGCGTGCCTCACCGTGTCGCTTCCGCAGCGGCAGCCGGTGTGCAGGTGCAGGTGGAACACCGGCGACGCCGCGCTCTTCTTGACCTTGGCCGGTCCGTCGACGGTCTCAGTGGTGGCGGCGGTGGCCAGGTCGATCGCGTACTGCGGGTCGGCCAGCACCCCGACAGCCCTGGCCCTGCGCACCTGCCGCGACGATCCGTCGCCGAGTGCGCCGAGCACGGTGGCGGTGTCGTCGAGTGCCCGGTCGAAGGCGTGGGCATCGGGTGAGTCGACCACTGCCTCGATCCGGGTGGTGCCGTCGGTGGTGTCGTCCTCGACCCAGACCCCGCGGGCCTCGGCCGCGGCCTCGGCGCGACGCTCGGCGAGGTCGGGCTGGCAGCGGATGATCGCGGCCTCCACACAGCGGGTGATCCGGGTCAGGGAGAGCCGGTGGGCGAACTCGGCGAGCTGGGCGTCGACGAAACCGGCGGTGGCGGCGTTCAGCGGGATGGTCTGCTCGGCGACCCGGCGGGCCTTCCACACCGGCAACCGCCCCGACATCACCTGCCCCCACAACCGCGGGAGCCGGTCCCGCAGCTCGACGACCTGCCCGACGTAGTCCCGTGCGCCCTGCTCCGACATGGCCAGGGTGACCGCGAGGTCGGTGACCGCGAACTCCCGCACCGCGAACGCACCCTCACCGGCCAGCCGCAGCACACCCTCGGTGCCCAGCACACCGGCCTCGTGGGTCAACCGGGCCGCCTTCTCCGGGTGAGCCTCGAGGTCCTCGGCCATCTCCAGCGCGTCACCGGAGCAGACCCACTGCTCAGGGTCGGAGATCCGGTGACGGTCCGCCCACGCCGCCACGGTTCGCAGCTCGGCGACCTCGGCGCGTTGGGCGCACGCGCGGTGCTCCGCGATGCACGCCAGCACCGCTTCGTCGTCCAGCCCGAGCACGTCGACCTCGTCCCGGGTGGCCGCTGCCGCAGCGACCCCGGCAGCACGCGCAGCGGCCCGAGAGCCCCGTGCCAGCCGCGTCGTCATACCCATGAACCTACGGACGGCCACCGACAGTTTCCGGGTCGTTTCCGCAGGTCAGAACAACTTTCTCGAGAGCTTTCTCGTTGCTCTCCGGCACCTCGTTGCGAGGTCGTCCTTCGAGACGGTCGCTGCGCTCCTCAGGACAAGCCCTTCGAGACCGTCGCTGCGCCCCCTCCTCAGGACAAGCCCTTCGAGACCGTCGCTGCGCTCCCTCCTCAGGACAAGCGTCACGCTCGACCGACGACGGGACTCAGGCGCGGCGGAAGAGGAGCGTGCGCAGGACGGGGTAGGCCAGCACCGCCAGCACCAGCACGGCCAGCCGCGCCGACCAGTCGGGCCGGACGATGAAGACCACCACGACCGCGGCCGCGAGCAGCGCCACGGTGATCAGGTGCTGACGCCGCCGCCGAGTCGCCAGCGAGCCGGTCGGACGACCCACCTTCGTGCGAGGCACGAGCCCGACCTTCGACCCGGTGCGTCGGAGCGCACTGCGCCTGGCTGCCTGCCGCTCCCGACGTTCCTCCTCCGCGGCGCGGGCGGCCTGCTTGATCGCGGCCTCGCGCTCCCGTTCCGCGCGGCGGCGAGCGCGCTCCTTGCTCACGCGGTGACCGCGGTGACCGCGGTGACGGGCAGGCTCGACACCCAGTTGCGCAGCAGCGCCGCGCCGGCGTCCCCCGACTTCTCGGGGTGGAACTGCGTCGCCACCAGCGGACCGTTCTCCACCGCCGCGACGAACCGGTCACCGCCGTACTCGGCCCAGGTCACCAGCGGGGCGGTGGTGCGCCCGTTGGTCTGCAGCTCCCAGTGGCGCACGCCGTAGGAGTGCACGAAGTAGAACCGCTCGTCCTCCACACCCGCGAACAACCGGGACCCCTGCGCGACGTCGACGGTGTTCCACCCCATGTGCGGTACGACGGGCGCCTGGAGCCGCTCCACCACACCGGGCCACTCGTCGAGGCCGGCTGCGTCGTGACCGTGCTCGACGCCGTGGGTGAACATCACCTGGAGCCCGACGCAGATCCCGAGCACCGGTCGCCCACCGGCGAGGCGGCGTCCGATGACCTCGTGGCCCCGCACCGCACGGATCCCGGCGACGCAGGCGGCGAAGGCACCCACGCCGGGCACGACCAGCCCGTCGCACTGCGAGGCTCGCTCGCGGTCGGCGGTCAGCTCGACCCGAGCCCCGGCCCGCTCCAGGGCGCGCACGGCGGAGCGCACGTTGCCGAACCCGTAGTCCAGGACGACGACGTCCGGGGCAGCCGTGCTCGGCCCTGAGGGGCCAGCGGTCACAGGGTGCCCTTGGTGGAGGGCACCCCGGTCTCGCGCGGGTCGACGGCGACCGCGTCGCGCAGCGCCCGCGCCACCGCCTTGAACTGGGTCTCCACGACGTGGTGCGGGTCGCGGCCCGACAGCACCCGCACGTGCAGGGCGATCTGGGCGTGGAAGGCCAAGGTCTCGAAGACGTGACGGGTCAGGGACCCGAGGTAGCCCACGCCGGAGCCGCCGATGGTGACGAACTCCTGGCCCTCGGGCTCACCCACGTGGACGCAGTACGGGCGGCCCGAGACGTCGACGACCGCCTGGACCAGCGCCTCGTCCAGCGGGACCGTCGCGTCACCGAAGCGCCGGATGCCGCGCTTGTCACCCAGCGCCTGGTGCAGCGCCTGGCCCAGCGCGATCGCAGTGTCCTCCACGGTGTGGTGGGCGTCGATGTGCACGTCACCCTCGGTGCTGACCACGAGGTCGACCAGCGAGTGCCGCGAGAAGGAGCTCAGCATGTGGTCGTAGAAGCCGACACCGGTGGACACCTCGTGCCGGCCGGTGCCGTCGAGGTCGACCTCGACGACGACCTTCGACTCCTTGGTCTCGCGCTCCACCCGCGCAGTGCGCGCGGGAGCAGCCGAGTCGTGGGACATGTTCATGCCAAGACCTCCAGCAGGGCGGCCCGGAAGGCCGCCATCTCGTCGGGGGTGCCGATCGACACGCGCAGCCACCCCTCGGGACCAGTTTCGCGGATCAGCACACCGCGGTCCACCAAACCCTGCCAAACCGCGTGCCGATCGGGCAGGACGCCGAACAGCGCGAAGTTCGCGTCGGTGTCGGCGACGGTGAGCCCCTGGCCACGGAGCCAGCTCACGCACGCATCGCGCTCGGCTCGGAGCAGGTCGACGTTGCCGAGCAGCTCCTCGGCGTGCTGAAGCGCGGCCAACGCGACCGCCTGGGTCACCGAGGACAGGTGGTAGGGCAGCCGCACGACCCGCACGGCGTCACACACCTCGGGTGACGCCGCTAGATAGCCCACGCGGGCCCCCGCGAGCGCGAACGCCTTGCTCATCGTGCGGGTGACCACCAGGTTGGCGTGCTCGGGCAGCAGCTCCAGTGCGCTCGGAACGCCGGAGCGCCGGAACTCCGCATAGGCCTCGTCGACCACCAGCACGCCACCCACGGCCGCTGTGGCCTCGCACAGCGCGCCCACGTGCTCCGGCGGCAGGGCGGTCCCCGTCGGGTTGTTGGGCGACGGAAGGAGCACCACGCTGGGGCGCTCCTCCTCGATCACCTCGCGAGCCTGATCCAGGTCGATCGCGAAGTCCGCGGCCCGGCGGCCGGTGACCCATCGGGTGTTCGTGTCGCGGGCGTACTCCGGATACATCGAGTACGTCGGAGCGAACGAGACCGCGGCGCGGCCGGGGCCGCCGAAGGCCTGCAGCAGCTGCACCATCACCTCGTTGGAGCCGTTGGCCGCCCACACCTGCTCGGCCCCGACCCCGTGCCCGAGGTAGTCGGCGAGCGCCGTGCGCAGGGCGACGAACTCACGGTCGGGATAGCGGTTCAGCGAGCCCGTGACCTGCGCGACGGCGCGCGCGACGTCCGCCACCACCTGCTCGGAGGGCGGATAGGGGTTCTCGTTGACGTTGAGGAGCACGGGCAGGGCGAGCTGTGGGGCGCCGTAGGGCTCGATGCCACGCAGCTCCTCCCGAAGAGGAAGCGGCATCAGCGCTCCCCCACTCGTGCCCTGATCGCCGCGCCGTGGCCCGGCAGGTCCTCGGCCTCGGCCAGCGCGACCACGTGAGGCGCCACCTCGCGCAGGGCGTTCTCGTCGTACTCCACGACGTGGACCGCCTTGAGGAAGGAGCGCACCGAGAGCCCCGAGGAGTGGCAGGCGCACCCTCCCGTGGGCAGCACGTGGTTGGACCCCGCGCAGTAGTCGCCCAGGGAGACCGGCGCGTGCGGCCCGACGAAGACCGCGCCGGCGTTGCGCACCCGGCCCGCCCACTCGGGGGCGTCGACGGTCTGGATCTCGAGGTGCTCGGCGGCGTAGCCGTCCACCACGCGCAGTCCCTGCTCGAGGTCATCGACCAGCACGATCGCACTCTGCTGGCCCGACAGGGCCGTGCGGATCCGCTCGACGTGCCTGGTGACGGAGACCTGCTTGTCGAGCTCGGCCTCGACCTCGCCGGCGAGCTGCTCGCTCGGGGTCACCAGCACCGCTCCGGCGAGCGGGTCGTGCTCGGCCTGGCTCAGCAGGTCGGCTGCGACGTGCCTCGCCTCGGCGGTGTCGTCGGCGAGCACCGCGATCTCGGTGGGGCCCGCCTCGCTGTCGATGCCCACCACACCCTTGACCAGGCGCTTGGCGGTGACGACGTAGATGTTGCCGGGCCCGGTGACCATGTCGACGGGACGGCAGGGCCCGGCGCCGTAGGCGAACATCGCGATCGCCTGAGCACCGCCGACGGCGTAGACCTCCTCGATACCGAGCAGCTCACACGCCGCGAGGATCGTCGGGTGCGGCAGCCCACCGTGGTCCCGTTGCGGCGACGAGGTGAGCGCGATCGAGTCGACCCCGGCGACCTGCGCCGGCACGACATTCATCACCACGCTGCTCACCAGCGGTGCGACGCCGCCGGGGACGTAGAGGCCGACCCGTTGCACGGGGACCAGTCGCTGGGTCACCCGCCCGCCCGGCACGACGTCGGTGACCGTGTCACGGTGGCGCTCGTTCTCACACGACGCACGCAGCCGTTCGATCGCGACCTCCAGGCCACGCCGTACGTCGGGGTCGAGGGCCTCCAGGGCCGCGACGAGGGCCTCGCGGGGCACGCGCACGTCGTCCTGGCTCACCCCGTCGAAGCGCGAGGAGAACTCCAGCACGGCGTCCACGCCACGACGGCGAACGTCGTCGACGATGGGCCTGACCACCTCGAGGGTGCCCTCGACGTCGGTCGCGGCGCGCGGGACGACCCCGCGATAGTCGAGCGGCTCGTCCGCGTCACGGCCACGCAGGTCGATTCGACGGATCATGGGGACATTCTAGATTGGAGGCATGTCCACGCTTCTGCCGCTCTTCCCCCTCGGGACGGTCGCGCTGCCGGGGATGACTCTCCCCCTGCACATCTTCGAGGAGCGCTACCGCGACCTGGTGACCGACCTGCTCGCGATCCCCGAGCCGTCGGAGCGTCAGTTCGGCGTCGTGGCGATCCGGGAGGGCTACGAGGTGGGCGAGCACTCCACCCGCTCGATGTTCCGCGTCGGATGCCTGATGCAGCTCCACGCCGCTCATCGTTACCCCGACGGTCGCTACGAGGTGAGCACCGTCGGGCAGGGACGCTTCCGAGTGGTCGACACCGACACCACCGCCTCCTACCTGCGGGCCGAGACCACCACCCTCAGCGAGCCCCTCGGGGGAGCAGCCCACGAGCTCGCCGAGGCCGAAGCGGCTGCGGTCGCTGCCTTCGCCGCCTACCGCGCGCGGCTGGAGGATCTCACCGGCAGCACGGTTCCGGAGGCCCCTGCCGGCGACGGCGACGCCACGGCGGTCTCGTACCAGCTCAGCGCGGCGTCGGTCTTCCCGCTCGCCGAGCAGCAACGACTGCTGGAGACACCGACCACCTTGCAGCGACTGCGGCTGGTGCACCGGATGCTGAGCAACGAACGGACCCTGATGCAGGCGGTCCCGTCGCTGCCGGCGACCCAGATCGCACGCTCGAGCTGGAGCCCCAACTGAGGCCGTTCAGTCGGTGGTCAGTCGCATCAGCAGGTGAGCGTCCTCGCCGTCTGCGGTCGAGCCCGCCCCGACCGACGACAGCGGCTCGAGGTTCTCCCAGGTCTCCGGGTCCTCGTCGCTGACGAGGTCCTCCAGCCAGCCGTCACCGTCGAAGTCGACGTACATGCCGGTGAGGCTGTCCTCGGCGTCGGGCACCGCGTCCTGGAACGACTCGGACTCACCGAGGTCACCGCTGGTTGCGAGCTCGGAGACGTAGTCGGCGTCGATTCCGACCGCGACCGCGCCATCGCCTTCCTCGACCTCCATCGAGACCGGCAGGCCCGGAGGCAGGAGAGCCTGGAGCTTGTCGAGCACGTCCACGACCTCACCGGTGTCGTCACTGACGATCCGGATGCCTGCCGGCACGGAGACTCCCTCGACCTGCCCGGTCGAGAATGCCTGGTCCAGCGCGTCCAGGTCGATCGAGGAGTCGAGCGACAACGACAGCCCGTCACCGAGCAGCGTCTGGACGTCCTCGGGGAACGCGATCCCGGTCTGCTGCTCGAACAGCTGGACCTGGGACTCGAACTCCTCGTCGCTCACCTGCGCGCTGAAGGCATCAGCCATCTGCTGCACGAAGTCGGGCCCGACGGACATGCCGAAGGCGAACACCGTGGAGCCGGGCAGCTCGGTCAGGCCGTTGGCGCCACCCTCCATGTCGGCCATCTGCTTCACACCGGCGGAGGCCGCCTCCATCTCCAGCCCTTCGTCGGCGAAGCGCACCTGCATGGCTGCTCCGTCGAAGTCACCGAGGTAGTCGCGCACGAAGTCCATCTCGGAGGAGCTGGGGGGAAGGTCGCCCTCGACCCCTTCGGGCAGGGTCGACTGGCCACCCTCCATCTCCTCGGTGAGCATGTCCACGACGTCCGGGGACACGTAGCCGGAGATGATGCCGGCGTCACCGGCGTCGTCCATCCGGGCCTGGAAGGCCTCGTCGTCGGACAGTGACGACTCCTCGGCGTCGGCGGCGAACGCCTCGGCGAGCTCGGTGGACGGCGCCGCCACCACGAAGTCACCGACGGTCGCAGTGCCGAAGTCCTCCTCGCCTCCGCTGCACGCGACAGCGTCCTGCATCGTCTCCGCCGCAGCGTCGAGGTCACGGGCCTCCACCACGAAGAAGGGCTGCGGCCCCTCCTCGGAGTCCCGGCCGGCCAGCGCGACCTTGTCACCCATCCAGGGCTCGATGTCGTCCTTGAAGTCCAGCCGGCACTCCTCAGGAGCCTCGCTGTTGATGGCGTCGATCAGCCACTGACGCGGGTCGTCGTCTGACTCGAGGTTGAGCTGTTCCTTCAGGGCGGGGAACTTCCGCATCGTCTCGTAAGCGGCAACCTTCTGCCCCCCCGACGGGTCCAGGTCGAGCTGCAGGTAGCCGAACGCGTCGGCCGGCACCGCGGTCGCCGCGCTCTGCCCGGAGCTCATGAACTGCACGAAGCCGTAGGCAGCAGCGCCGCCGATGACCACGAGGGCCGCGGCTCCCACCCCGGCGACTATCCGCTTGCGCCCGGAGGAGGGCGACGAGCCCGGGCTGTAGTCATCGGAGAGATACTCCATGCCCGACGGGCCCTGAGGATCTTGGTTGCTCACGGAGTTCCTTCCCTCCAGCGGACTTGTGTCGCCACACCCTAGCCTGGCTGCTCACCGAGGGAGACTGGCCGAACGGCTCGTTGTGAGTAGTGCTGCCACGAAAGTCGGTGCAGCGGACTGTGGTCCTGAGCCGCCCTCACCGGGAGGGGGCATCCGAGACCGGCTCGCGGCTCCGCTCGGACGTCGAGGACAACAGGGCGACCAGAGCAGCCAGCGTGGCGCACAGCGGCCAGACCAGGTAGGCGACCTCCGAGTCGATGACCACGGGCACGGACGCGGTGGCGCCGATCTCTGCCTCGGCGAGCGCGCCGGCGACATCTCCCGGCCCGGTCGCCTCCGCGATCCACCCAGCCAGGTGCGCCGCACCGAAGGAGGACACGGCGATCGCCACCACGGTGACGACCTCGTGGGTGCGGCGCCACACCTGCAGCGTGAGACCGAGCACCAGTCCGGCGGCGCCACCGAGGGCGATCAGCCACCCGTCGTCGTTGAAGGTCTTGCCGAGCTCGACCTCGCCGGTGCTCACACCCTGCTCGGTGCGCACGGCTTCGGCCAGATCTGTGACGTGGGGCAGCAGCAGGCCGATGAGACAGGCAGCCGCCACCTGGCAGAGCACGACGACCATGACGTCGCGCAGGACGCGAACCTTCAACGAACTACACGCCGCTCAGGCAGTGAGGGCCCAGGAGCGCCTTGAGATCGCCGTACAGCGCCGGCGACGGAGCAACGCGGAGCCGGTCGTCCAGGCGCATCATGCGTGTCGAGGAGCGCGTCATGAGCTGCAACCGTACCTCCGTCACCCCCGGATGAGTGGCGAGCACCTCGCGCAGCTGGTCCACGACCTCGGGCGTGCAGCGGGTCACCGGCAGCGACAGCACCACCGGGCCGCCAGGACCCTCGCTGACGTCGGGTCGGGTGACCTCCTGACCCTTGATCTCCGGCTGGTCCTTCTGCCGCGACAGCCTGCCCTTCACTGTCAGCACGGTGTCCTCCACCAGCAGCGGAGCGGCCAGCTGGTAGGCGGCGGGGAACAGCAGCACCTCGATCGCACCCTCGAGATCCTCCAGCGTCACCGTGGCCCAGGTGGCACCCTGCTTGGTGATCTTGCGCTGCACCGAGGTCACCAGGCCGCAGACCGTGAGCGTCGCCCCGTCCGGGCGCTCATCGTCGGTCATCACCTGCCCGATGGTGCAGTCCGCCTCCTGCCCGAGGACATGCTCCAGGCCGGTCAACGGGTGGTCGGAGACGTAGAGCCCGAGCATGTCGCGCTCGTTGGCCAACAACGTCTGCTTGTCCCACTCCTCGAAGGTGGGGATGTCCACGGTGCTTCCCCACCCGGCCTGGTCGTCCTCGCCCAGGCCACCGAAGAGCGAGTCCTGGCCGATCGCCTCGTTGCGCTTGACGTCGACGTACTGCTCCACAGCGGTCTCGTGCACCGCGACCAGGCATGCTCGACGGTGGTTCAGCGAGTCGAAGGCACCGGCCTTGATCAGCGACTCGATCACCCGCTTGTTGCACACCGTCGACTCGACCTTGGACAAGAAGTCGTTGAAGTCGCTGAACCTGCCCTCGTCGGTGCGCGCCCGGACGATGCCGTCGACCACGTTGCCGCCGACGTTGCGGATCGCGTTGAGCCCGAACCGGATGTCGGTCCCGACCGGGGTGTAGGTCGCGTCGGACTCGTTGACGTCCGGCGGCAGCACCTTGATGCCCATCCGCCGGCACTCGTTGAGGTAGATCGCTGACTTGTCCTTGTCGTCCTTGACCGAGGTCAGCAGGGCCGCCATGTACTCGGCCGGGTAGTTGGCCTTGAGGTAGGCGGTCCAGAAGGACACCACGCCGTACGCCGCGGAGTGAGCCTTGTTGAAGGCATAGTCGGAGAAGGGCAGCAGGATGTCCCAGAGGGTCTGCACGGCATGCATCGAGTAGCCGCGCTCGGTCATGCCGGCGGAGAAGGCCTCGAACTGCTTGTCCAGCTCGGCCTTCTTCTTCTTGCCCATCGCCCTGCGCAGCAGGTCGGCCTGTCCCAGGGAGTATCCGGCGAGCTTCTGCGCGATCGCCATCACCTGCTCCTGGTAGACGATCAGGCCGTAGGTCTCCCCCAGGATGTCGGCCAGCGGCTCGGCGAGCTCGGGATGGATCGGCTCGACCTGCTCGCGGCCCGTCTTGCGGCGGGCGTACTTGTTGTGCGAGTCCGCCCCCATCGGCCCGGGCCGGTAGAGGGCGCCGACCGCTGAGATGTCCTCGAAGCAGTCAGGTCGCATGCCGCGCAACAGGGCGCGCATCGGCCCACCGTCGAGCTGGAAGACACCCAGGGTGTCCCCGCGCTGGAGCAGCCGGAAGGTCTCGTCGTCGTCGAGGGTGAGGTCCTCCAGCACCACCTGCTCGGAGCGGTTGAGCTCGATGTTGCGCAGCGCGTCGTCGAGGACGGTGAGGTTGCGCAGCCCCAGGAAGTCCATCTTGATCAGGCCGAGCGACTCGCAGGTGGGGTAGTCGAACTGGGTGATGACCGCGCCGTCCTGCTCGCGGCGCATGATCGGGATGACGTCGATCAAGGGCGCGCTGGACATGATGATGCCGGCCGCGTGGACACCCCACTGGCGCTTCAGACCCTCGATGCCGATGGCGGTGTCCACCACCTGCTTGACGTCGTGCTCCGCCTCGTAGAGGGACCGGAAGTCGCCACCCTCACCGAAGCGCGGGTGGTCGCTGTCGAAGAGCTGCTTGAGCGGGACGTCCTTGCCCATGACTGCGGGGGGCATGGCCTTGGTGATCCGGTCACCCATCGAGAACGGGAAGCCCAGGATGCGCGAGGAGTCCTTGACCGCCTGCTTGGCCTTGATCGTGCCGTAGGTGACGATCATCGAGACCCGGTCGGAGCCGTACTTCTTGCTGACGTAGTCGATCACCTCCGGGCGGCGCCGGTCGTCGAAGTCGATGTCGAAGTCGGGCATCGAGACCCGGTCAGGGTTGAGGAACCGCTCGAAGATCAGTCCGTGCTTGAGCGGATCGAGGTCGGTGATCCGCATCGCGTAGGCGCACATGGAGCCGGCGCCGGACCCCCGACCCGGCCCGACCCGGATGCCGTTGTCCTTGGCCCAGTTGATGAAGTCGGCCACCACCAGGAAGTAGCCGGGGAACCCCATCGAGGTGATGACCCCGGTCTCGAAGTCGGCCTGGGCGCGGACCTCGTCCGGGATGCCCGCGGGGTAGCGCACCTGCAGACCGCGCTCGACCTCCTTGACGAACCAGGAGTCCTCGCTCTCGCCCTCCGGGCAGGGGAAGCGCGGCATGTAGTTGGCCGACTCGTTGAACTCGACGTGGCAGCGCTCAGCCACGAGCAGCGTGTTGTCGCAGGCCTCGGGCATGCCGTACTGGTCCGCCCAGAGCTCACGCATCTCCTGCGGCGACTTGACGTAGTAGCTGTCGCCGTCGAACTTGAACCGCTTGGGATCGGCCATCGTGCTGCCGGAGGAGACGCACAGCAGGTGCTCGTGGGCGGTGGCGTCGCCGGGGTGCACGTAGTGGCTGTCGTTGGTCGCCAGGGGCCGGATCCCCAGGTCCTTGCTCAGCCGCAGCAGACCCTCGCGCACCTGCTGCTCGATGGAGAGCCCGTGGTCCATCAGCTCGAGGAAGTAGTTGTCCGGTCCCAGGATCTCGCGGAAGTCCGCGGCCGCCTGGCGTGCCTTCTCGTAGTTGCCCAGGCGCAACCAGGTCTGCACCTCACCCGAGGGGCACCCGGTGGTGCCGATCAGGCCCGTGGCGTACTCCGCCAGCAGCTCCCGGTCGGCTCGTGGCTTGTAGAAGAAGCCTTCGAGCGAGGAGCGCGAGGACAGCCGGAACAGGTTGTGCATCCCGGCCGTGGACTCGGCCAGGAGCGTCATGTGGGTGTAGGCCCCGGACCCCGAGACGTCGTCCCTGCCTCCGTCGCCCCATCGCACCCGCTTGCGCTCGAACCGCGAGGTGTTGGGCGTGAAGTAGGCCTCGGTGCCGATGATCGGCTTGATCCCGTGGTCCTTCGCCTTGGCGTAGAACTCGTAGGCGCCGAAGACGTTGCCGTGGTCGGTCATCGCGATCGAGTCCATGCCGAGCTCTGCGGTGCGCGCGAACAGGTCGTCGAGGCGAGCCGCACCGTCGAGCATGGAGTACTCGGTGTGCACGTGGAGGTGGGCGAATCCGGAACCGGACCGACCTGACGACACGGACATGGGGCGCGGGGTGCTCCTCTCTCACAGCACGACGACCAGGCACGGCTCGACGAGCAGGCGCCACGCAGGATCGCACCCACTTCTGGGACCTGCTGGGACCTGCTGGGGAAGTCGGTCGGGGAAGGTCGCTCAGCCTACGTGACCGAGGATGGCGCGGCCCACCGACACTCCTGGTCACCGCGCCCGGGCGAGCAGGCTCGACCACTCCGGTTCCGGATCGGGTCTCGCCGCTGCGGCGGCACTCCCCGCTACACGCCCCCGGCGCGGTTCGCGGCGACCGGAACGGGCTGGAACCCGGCCGTCACCGCCGGCCCGACCGCACCCAGTCACCCCTGGGGCGCGTCACCCTGCCAGCAATCGGGACCCGAACATCCCTCCAGCTGCTCGAGACGAGCACGATGCTCCTCGAGGATCGCGGCGTACTGGGGCCTTGCCGCCCGGTTGGCCAGCTGATGCGGGTCATGTCGCAGGTCGTAGAGCTCCTCGAACCCGTCGTCGTAGCGCACGTAGGTGAAGTTCTTGGAGCGGACTCCGCGCCACCACCACTGCTTGTCCGTGTCACCGGCCTGGATCAGGTAGCGGTCGTAGCCCGGACGCCCTCGGGTGAGGGTCGGCATCATCGATCGGCCGTCGAGGGCGGGGGTGGGGTTGGCGTCGGCAGCTGCGATGTCGAGGAAGGTGGGAGCCAGATCCACCAGGCCGTACATCCCGTGGGCCGCGCTGCCGGCCGCGACTCCGGGGCCGCGGACCAGGAGGGGAACCCGAATCACTTCCTCGTAGGGAAAGTTCTTCCCCTTGAGGCGATGCTCACCCAGGACGAAGCCGTTGTCCGAGGTGAAGAAGATGTAGGTCTCCCGCAGCAGGCCCTGCTCCCGCAGGGTCTTCACCATGCCTCCGATCTGGTCGTCGACCGACTTCAGGGAGCGGATGCGTGCGCGGTGACTCCTCTTCACCTGCCGCGGGTGCCAGGTGAGGCTTTCCTGGACGTACGTCGGCTTGTCCTGGACATTCCGCTCGCCGTAGGAAGGGCTGGACAGCGACGGAGGCCTGGCGTTGGCATAGACCGTTCGGTGCCGCCTGGCCGGCACCGCTGGCCGCCACTGCCCGCCGACCTGCATGGCGTGCGGCGCGAGCTGCGAGTTCCAGATGAAGAACGGAGCATCCTCGGTGGCGAACTGTCGGATGTATCGCTTGGTGAAGCGACCCATGAGGTCGGAGGTGTGGGTGCCGCTGTGGACCTCTGGCTGCCCGTCGTTCCACATCGTGATCTCGAAAGGGTGGTACACCCCCTCGAGCGACGGGTTGAAGATCGTCCAGCCAGGATCATCCGAAGGATTGTCCGGCCAGCCATTGAGGTGCTTGCCGACGAAAGCCGTCTGATAACCCGCGGCCTGCATCCAGGCGCCGATGTGATCGCGGGGGTCGCGCAACGCCCCGTGGCCTCCCCACGGGCCGGTGTTGTGGTGCACACCGTTGTTCTGGGCGTAGCGCCCCGTGAGGATCTCCGCGCGCGCCGGGCAGCACATGGGGTGGTTGCTGAGGAACGGGCCGACGCTCGCTCCGGCACGACGGAGCAGCTTGCGGGTCTTCGGCATCCAACGCAGATCCGTTGCGGCCATGTCGTCGGTCGTGATCAAGATGATGTTGGGCCTGCTCACGGCGGCCTCGACCGGCTCCCGTCCGAGCCCGACGAGCGAAACGGGCACGAAGGCCATGGCGATGACGGCCACGAGGAATCCTGCTCGTCGAAAGCCCCGATCATGAGAGAACATCTTTACCATTGCCCCGAGTAGGCGTCATCGATCCAAACGCCGAAACGGTGATTCCCCCGTAGCGGCCCTCGGAATAGTAGGCACGCATTCAGGGATTCCTCAGCGGTTCAGGAAAAGGGGCTGAAACCGAGACCCTCGCCAGTCGGCATGAGCTCCCCCGCCCGAGGTGGCGCAGCACGTGTCGGGCGGCGCGGAAGGCTCGACCCCTCGTCGCGACCGGCGCCGGCCTCAGCGCGCGATGGTGCTGCGGCCCAGCGTGAGGCCCAGGCCGGTCACCACCAGCCACGCCGGCGCCGACAGGGCGGCCACAGCGGGGACGCCCAGTCCCACCACGATCAGGCTGGTCTGTGCCACCGGCAGGAGGGAGACCACGCCGAGCCACCGGGAGACCGTGCGCTCTCGCAGGGCCATCCACGAGACGGCCCCCGCCGCCACGACCACACCGACCCACCCGATCCAGGCTCCGAGGTCGCTGAGCAGGTAGTGGACGGAAGGCCCCTGGTCGTCGAAGGCTCCGGCCTCGGGGGCTCCTGGCAGGGACAACCCCAGCGCGCCCTTCCAGCCGTACCCGTAGACGAGGCCCGCAGCCGCTGCGACCAGTCCGTTGGAGACCAGGTGGGCCGCAGTCGAGCCGGGGACCCGAGGCTCCACCCGTCGTCGCCACTGGGCGGCACCGACGAGCAACAGCACGACGCCGAGGTATCCCACCACCATGCTGACGCGGAGCACCGACGGGTCCAGAGCGGGGACGAGTCCGTGCCCGAGACCGCCCCCCGCGGGAGCACCAGAGCCATCGAGCACGATCGTGGCCAGGCCGCCCGACATGCCGGCCCCCACGAGGGTGAGCGGCCACCGCGATCTCCTGGGCCACCCGGCAGTGGCGGCACGGGAGGGCCTGTGGGTCTGCGTCATGGCCGGGCCTCACTTCGTGTCGACCCGCTCCACGGGGAGTGTGGGAGCGGCAGAGAGACACGCTGCTGCGCCCCGCGACCCGGGCACCAGGGACACCGGACCCCTCCCTCAGGGACAAGCCATGAGGCACCATGCTCCTCGTGACACCGCCGGAGCCCGCCGCGACCTTCCGCGGCCGGGTCGCGTTCGCCTGGGGCGCCGCCCTGACGTCCGTCACGTGCGCCGGCCTCGCGCTGTGGCTCTCGGTCGCCACCGACGCCGGCCTCGGCGTCGACCTCATCATCAGCGACCTCGTGCTCGCCACGACCTGGCCACTCGCGGGTGCGTTGGTGGTGCAGGCTCAGCCCCGCAACGCGGTCGGATGGGTGATGCTGGTCAACGCCTTCATCGGCCCTTACCACGTGGCAGCGGTGGTTGCGACCCAGACCGACGGGGCCGGGCTCGTGGGCGGGATTGCCGCCTGGATCGCGATCTGGGGGTTCGCGCCGTACTTCTTCACCGTGCCGGTCCTGCCGTACCTCTTCCCCGACGGTCGAGCCCTCTCGCGACGATGGAGACTTGTCGTGCGGGTGATCCTCGTGGTCGCGACCTCGGCGACCCTGGCGCGGATGTTCGGCCCGGGACCGGCTGCCGACCTGGCACCCGGTGTGGGGAACCCCCTGGCGATCGAGTCCGCGCCGTGGCTGCTGTACGTCACCAGGATCGGCGCCGCCGGACTCTTCCTCGTCGGGGTGCCCCTGGGCGTGGTCTCCCTGGTCGTCCGGTTCCGCCGAGCAGACGAGCGGGAGCGGACCCAGCTGTACTGGCTGATCCTCGGCGGTCTCGTGCTGGTCGCCGGCGCCCTGCTGGCCTTCAGCCCGGTCGGGCAGACGTGGGGCTTCGCGCTGGGCCTCGCGGGTCCGCCGGTCGCGATCACGGTGGCGATGCTGCGTCACCGGCTCTTCGACGTCGAGCTCACCTTGAGCCGCACCGTCGCCTTCGCCCTGATCACGACTCTGGGTGTGGGGACCTACGTCGTCCTGGTCTACGGCATCGAGGCGGTCGCGCCCGGCTCGCAGTGGGGGGTCCTCCTGGTCGCCGTGGCGGCGTTGGCTGCCGCGGCCGCACGTGACCGCGTGCAGGACGTGGTCGACCGCAGACTCTTCGGGCACCGGCACAACGCGTATGCGGTCGTGGCGGACGTCGGCCGCCACGTGGCTGCGGCGTCGCAGCCGGTCGATGCCCTGCAGCGTCTCGTGGACGGGCTGCGCGAGTCGCTGCGCCTGCCGTACGTCGCTTTCGTCGGCGACGGGTTGAGCCTGACCTCCGGCGCTCCGGTGCACGGCAGCCGCGAGGTGCCGGTCGAGGCCTTGGGGAACGAGGTGGGACGGCTCCACGTGGGCCTGCGCGCCCACAACGAGCGGTGGACCACCCAGCAGGAGAGCGCGGTGAGCGAAGTAGCCGCTCGTGCGGGCACCTTGGCCTACGCCGCGGACCTGGTCAGTGACGTCGCTCGCAGCCGCGGCCGCATCGTGGCCGCTCGCGAGGAGGAGCGTCGCAGACTCAGGGCCGACCTGCACGACGGAGTAGCCCCCGCCCTGGCCGGTACGGCGCTGCAGCTGGACTCCCTGGCCCGACGCCTGCGTCCGCTCGACGACGAGCTCGCCGAGCGCGCCCTGCGGCTGCGCGACGGACTCCGCGCCGGTGTCGGTGAGCTCCGCGCCGTGGTGCATGGCTTGCGGCCACCGGTGCTCGACCAGCTCGGGCTGGTCGGGGCGGTCCGCCAGCTGGTCTCGGGTCACGAGCAACCGGTCACATCGGTGGTGATCGGCGAGCTGGCCCCGCAGCACGCCGCCGTGGAGGTGGCCGCCTATGCGATCGTGTCCGAGGCCTTCGGCAACGCGCTGCGACACAGCGTCGCCAGTCAGGTCGAGGTGAGCTTGAGCGATGTGCGGGACGACCTGGTGATCACTGTGCGCGACAACGGCATCGGGATGCCGGCCAAGGTGAGCGCCGGCGTGGGTCTCAGCAGCATGCGTGAGCGCGCCGGGGAGGTCGGTGGGCGGATCACCATCGAGCCGACCCCCGGTGGTGGAACGACTGTGACGACCTACCTGCCCAGAGAGGTGGCGTGATGACGACGACCGTCGTGGTGGCCGACGACCACCCCGTCTTCCGAGCAGGCATGGTGACCGTGCTCCAGGACCTGCCCGACGTCGAGGTGGTGGGCGAGGCGTCCAACGGGGCCGAGGCCATCGAGGTCGTCGGCCGGACCTCCCCCGACGTGGTGCTGATGGATCTGAGGATGCCCGACGTGGGTGGGCTCGAGGCCACTGCGCGGATCCGCGTCGAGCACCCCAGCACCGCAGTCATCGTCCTGACGATGGACTCCGACGACGACTCGGTGTTCGCCGCCCTTCGTGCCGGAGCGCGTGGCTACCTGCTCAAGGAGAGCGACGGCCTGGACATCGAGCGAGCGATCGACGGTGTCGCACGCGGCGAAGCAGTTTTCGGGGCCGGCGTCGCCCAGCGGGTGCTCGGGATCTTCGCTCAGGGACGCAGCGCCGCCAGCCCGTTCCCCGAGCTGACCCCGCGGGAGCTGGAGATGCTCGAGCTGATCGCCGAGGGGCTCGACAACGGTTCCATCTCGCGGCGGCTGTTCCTGAGCGAGAAAACCGTGCGCAACCGGGTCAGCACCATCTTGTCGAAGCTCCACGCCGGGTCACGAGCGGAGATGGTCGCGCTGGCGCGGGACGCAGGGCTGGGCGCTCCCGGCTGATCCCGGATCGACCGGGCGCGCTCGTCCCGCAGGAAGGGGACATCGCACTCTGCATCCCGGGACGGTGGGCGGCAGAACCTTGGGTCATCGGCCACGACCCGCGTGGCCAACCCGAAGGAGTCGCCATGACCGCCACCAAGACCGCTCCCCAGCTCCCACCCGCCGTGAACGACCGGCCTGCGACCACCGGCGCCCGGACCAGGACCTTCGACATCCGCAAGGCCACCGCCGTGGCCCTCCCGGCAGCCGCAGGACTTCTTCTGGTCGCTGCCACCGCCACCGACCCCGGAGCGGGCGCGGATGGCAAGGAGATGATCCGCGTCTACGCCGAGAACCTGGGTCTGCTCCAGTGGCACATGACGTTCCTCCACGTCTCCTACGGCCTGTGGGCGCTGGTGCCGCTGGCGCTGGCAGGTCTGGTGGTGACCCGGGGACGCACCTTGATGAACACCGCCGTCGTCCTCGGGGCCATCGCCGCGATCAGCATGCCGGGGCTGATGATCAGCGACATGTTCTTCGCCGGCATCGCCAACCACGTCGACGTGGACACTGCCGACGCGATCGGCAAGGAGATCCAGTCCCAGCAGTGGGCGCTGAAGACCTACATCACGCCGGGAATCCTGAGCCTGTTCCTCTGCCTGCCCGTCGGGTTCGGTGCGCTGGTGCGGGCAGGGAAGGCTCGTTGGTGGTCGATCCCGATGGCGCTGGCCGTCCTGCCCGCGTTCGTCATCACCGGCGCGACCCTGCTGGGCTCGGTGCTCTCCGCGATCCTGCTGACCGGCCTGTCAGTGGTGGTGGCCAAGGCCACCAAGCGCTGACCGCGCCCCCTCCCCACCGGAGCGCCCGTCCCGCGAGCTGCGGGGCGGGCGCTGGTCATGTGTCGGGATGATCGCGCTGCTCGCGCTCCACCGCGTCGAGGCTGGCAGAGACGACCGTGTGCACGATCCGAGACCACTCCTCGATGCTCAGCTCCGGTGCCCTGCGCGCGAGCCGCGAGGCGATCTCGACCTCGCGCTCGAGGTCGCGGCCCTCGTGCCCGGGGACGGGCTTGTGACGCTGGATCTCGCGAGTCAGCGCCAGTCGGCGTACCAGCACCGATGCGAGCTCGTCGTCGGCGTCGTCCACCTGGCTGCGGAGGTAGTCCAGCGGCCGCTGACCTGGCCACATCATCCGGACGTCTGGACGACCCGCCTGGTTGTCCCGGCCGTCGGTGACCTCGAGCTCCACCAGGCCGCCGCGCCGGTAGAACTCGCGTGCCGCCTCGTTGCCGGCGAAGACCCAGAGCCCGAAGCCCTCCGGGAAGGTGTGCTTGACCAATCCCAGCAACGCGGAGCCGACGCCGGCACCGACGTGGCCGGGGTGCACGTAGAGCATCTCCAGCCAGCCCGGCGTCGCCAGGGCGAAGCCGAGCGGCGACCCGTCGGCCGCCGTCGCGACCCAGCCCTGCGCGAGGTGCAGCCGCTCGGCGAGGTGTTCCTGGAGCCCGTCGAGGCCGGCGGTGCCGGCCGGCATCGGGAGGTGGGCCGCCCGACACGACGCCGCCACCAGCGCGGCGATCCTCTCCAGCTGCTCCGTGTCGTCGGCCACCGCGAGCTGGATGCTCAACCCGGCCCGATCTCCACGACTGCCCGAGTCGTCAGTCGAGCTCACGGATCAGGTCCAGTGCGTGCTGGAGGTCATCGGGATAGTCGGACTCGTACTCGACGTACTCCTCGGACTCCGGGTGCTCGAAACCGAGGCGCACCGCGTGCAGCCACTGACGGTCCAGGTCGACGCGTGCCGCGAGCACCGGGTCGCCGCCGTAGAGCGGATCGGCCACGCAGGGATGCTTCAGCGCCTGCATGTGCACTCGGATCTGGTGCGTGCGACCGGTCTCCAGGCGGACCTCCAGCAGGCTGGCGAAACGGTGGGCCTCCAACGTCTCGTAGTGGGTGACGCTGTGCCGGCCGCCACTGATGACGGCGAACTTGTGGTCGAACCTGGGGTGGCGAGCGATGGGGGCGTCGATGGTGCCGCGCAGCGGGTCCGGGTGACCCTGCACCATGGCGTGGTAGGTCTTGTCGACGTCGCGGCGCCGGAAGGCGTTCTTCAGCCGGGAGTAGGCGTGCTCGGACTTGGTGATGACCATGAGGCCCGAGGTGCCGACGTCGAGTCGCTGCACGATGCCTTGCCGCTCGCTCGCCCCGCTGGTGGCGATGCGGAACCCCGCAGCCGCCAGGTGACCCACCACCGTCGGGCCGTGCCACCCAGGGCTGGGGTGCACCGCGACACCGACCGGTTTGTCGATCACGACCAAGGCGTCGTCGTCGTGGACGATCTTGATCCCCTCCACGATCTCGGGCACCAGCGCGACCGGATCCTGCGCCGCTGGGAAGCTCGCCTCGAGCAATGCACCAGCGATCACCCGGTCGGACTTCAACACCCGTTGGCCATCCACGTGCACCAGCCCTTGACCGATGATGTCGGCGGCGCGGGACCGCGAGAGCCCGAACAGACGCGACAGCGCGGTGTCGACGCGCTCACCGGCCAGACCGTCGGGGACCAGCAACGTGCGGTGCTCAGACACCAGCGTCCCCCCGGTGCTCATGGCGACCCTCGCGGCCAGGAGGGTCGGCTGAGGGGGTCTGCTGGGGGGGCACCTCGACCTCGACCGGGCCTCCCTCGGCTCGGTCCTGCACCAGGTGCCCAGCCAGGGTCCGACCGCGCAGGGAGAGCAGGACGATCAGGCACGCCGCTGTGTTGATACAGATGTCGGCCACGTTGAAGACCGGCCAGTTCGGCAGCTGGAGGAAGTCGACGACGTGTCCACGCAGGACCCCCGGCTCCCGGAGCAGTCGGTCCGTCAGGTTGCCGACCACTCCTCCCAGGAGCAACCCCAGGGCGACGGCCCAACCCCACGATCCCACCCGACGTGACACGAACAGGATCGTGACCACTGCCGCTATCGCCACCAGCGACAGCAGAAGGGTCCACGAGGTCCCGGTGCTGAACGCGGCTCCCGGATTGCGGACCAGCGTGAGCTGCAGGTAGGGCCCGATGACCTCGACCGACCGGCCCGGCTCGAGCCGAGCGACGGCAACGGCTTTGGTGACCACGTCGAGCAGGTATGCCGCCAGGGCACAGCCGAAGAGCAGGAGGCGAACCCGTCGACGGGGTGCCGGGTCGCCTGGTGTCAGCGACGCTCCTCGCGCTGCTTGCATGTCATGCACAGTGTCGCACGCGGGAAAGCCTGCAGCCGCAGCTTGCCGATCGGCTGCCCGCATCGCTCGCAGCGGCCATAGCTGCCGTCGTCGATCCGCTCCAGAGCGTGGCGGGTCTGCAGCAACATGTCGCGGGCGTTGTTGGCCAGGCTCAGCTCATGGTCGCGTTCGAAGGTGGCTGAGCCGACATCCGCCTGGTCGTTGCCGGCGCCGTCCCCGGCGTCGCGCATCAGGTCGGTGAGCTCGTGCTCAGCGCTGTCGAGCTCCTCCTCCAGGCGCTCCACGTCGGCCGTCAGCTCAGCACGCACTGAATCCAGCTCGGCCTTGGACCACGGCTTCTCGTCAGCCTTGACCGCCAGCTGATGCCGCGCTGCCTTGGTTGTCCGCTTCGGCACGGCAGCGGTCGTCGAGGTGCTGTTGTGCGCCGTCGCCGCCGAGTTCTTCTTGGCGGGCGCCTTCTTGGCGGGCGCCTTCTTGGCCGGCGCCTTCTTGGCCGGCGCCTTCTTGGCCGGCGCCTTCTTGGCCGGCGCCTTCTTCGCGGGCGCCTTCTTGGCCGGCGCCTTCTTGGCCGGCGCCTTCTTGGCGGGCGCCTTCTTGGCCGGCGCCTTCTTGGCCGGCGCCTTCTTCGCGGGCGCCTTCTTGGCCGGCGCCTTCTTCGCGGGCGCCTTCTTGGCCGGCGCCTTCTTCGCCGGCGCCTTCTTCGCGGGCGCCTTCTTCGCCGGCGCCTTCTTCGCGGGCGCCTTCTTGGCCGGCGCCTTCTTGGCCGGCGCCTTCTTGGCCGGCGCCTTCTTGGCCGGCGCCTTCTTCGCCGGCGCCTTCTTCGCGGGCTGGGACGAGGAGGTGGCGGACTTCCCGGCAGCGGGCTTGCGCCCCACGGACGACACCTTGCGAGCGGCCGCGGCTGTGCGGCTGGCCAACTTCTTCGCGGCCGATCGAGCCATGACGTGAGACTCCTTGTCCACGATCTCCGAGAGACATGCTGGAAGCAGATGTCCGCCCACGCTGGGTCGAACATCCTTCCGAATTCGAGTTCCCCCACCCAAACTCGCAGTGAGAGTATGCGCCCCGACCTGCGGAAACAACCTCCCACGCCCAACCACTGGGCGCCGCTGGACCAGCGTGAGGGCTCCCCCGCCGCCACTTGTGCCCGATTCTCTGGCAAAATGGCACCACCGCACGGCACCGACGGGACGAGTAGCTCCGAGCACAGCCGACAGCGACCTGGGAACGGTGAGAGCTCAGGGGTGTTGTCCGGAGCGAAGATCACCCCCGAGCCGCTGGAAGAGCGCCGGTCTGCATCACGACCGGCAGGTAGACCCGGCTGCGGTGCCCGAAGAGTGGGCGCTCCCCGCGGGAGACGTCAAGAAGGGTGGTACCGCGGAGCTCCGGCTTCGTCCCTTTGTCAGTACACCGACGAAGCACCGCCGCAGACGCAGGAGCAGCCCGCATGAGCCCCTCTCGACCTGAGCAGGCCGCCAGGCCCGCAGCACCGCATGCCTACAACCCGGTGCCGCCGCAGATCGACCTTCCCGCCATGGAGCGGGAGATCCTCGAGCTCTGGGAGCGCCGCGGCACCTTCGAGAAGTCGCTGCGGGCCCGTGCCGGCGCACCCTCCTGGACCTTCTACGAGGGCCCGCCCACCGCGAACGGGATGCCCGGCACCCATCACGTCGAGGCCCGGGTGTTCAAAGACGTCTTTCCCCGGTTCCGGACCATGCAGGGCTACCGGGTCGAACGCAAGGGCGGGTGGGACTGCCACGGACTGCCGGTCGAGCTGGCTGTGGAGAAGGAGCTCGGCTTCTCCGGCAAGCAGGACATCGAGCGCTACGGCATCGCGGAGTTCAACGCCAAGTGCCGCGAGTCCGTGCTGCGTCATGTGGGCGCCTTCGAGGCGATGACCGAGCGGATGGGCTACTGGGTCGACATGGACGACCCGTACCAGACCATGAAGCCGGAGTACGTCGAGTCGGTCTGGTGGGGGCTGAAACAGATCTACGACGCCGGCCTCCTGGTGGAGGACCACCGCGTCGCGCCGTACTGCCCACGGTGTGGCACCGGGCTCTCCGACCACGAGCTCGCCCAGGGCTACGAGACAGTGGTCGACCCCAGCGTCTTCGTCCGCTTCCCGCTCACCAGCGGTCCACACGCGGGCAACGCCTCCCTGCTGGTGTGGACGACCACGCCCTGGACCCTGGTGTCCAACACCGCCGTCGCCGTCCACCCTGACGTCGACTACGTCGTCGCCACGGACGGCGAGGAGACCTTGGTGGTGGCCGAGCCGCTCTGGGAGACGGTCCTCGGTGAGGGCTGGGAGGTCACCGCTCGCGTCGCCGGCACCGAGATGGAGCGGTGGGAGTACGACCGTCCCTTCGAGCTGGTGGACTTCCCCCCGCCCCAGCAGGGTGAACGCTCCCACTTCGTGGTCCTCGGCGACTACGTCACCACGGAGGACGGCACCGGGCTGGTGCATCAGGCTCCCGCGTTCGGGGAGCCGGACATGATCGTGTGCCGGGCCTACGGGCTGCCTCTGGTCAACCCGGTGCGCCCTGACGGTCACTTCGAGGAATCCGTCGGCCTGGTCGGCGGCGAGTTCTTCAAGCACGCGGACAGTGCCCTGGTCCGCGATCTCGACCAGCGCGGTCTGCTGTTCCGCCACGTGGCCTTCGAGCACAGCTATCCGCACTGCTGGCGCTGTCACACCGCGCTGCTCTACTACGCCCAGCCCTCGTGGTACGTGCGGACCACTCAGCGCAAGGCCGAGCTGTTGCGCGAGAACGAGCGCACCCACTGGTTCCCCGACACCGTGAAATGGGGGCGTTACGGCGACTGGTTGAACAACAACGTCGACTGGGCCCTGTCACGAAGGCGCTACTGGGGCACCCCCCTCCCGATCTGGCGCTGCGAGGACGACCACCGGACCTGCGTCGGCTCCCTCACCGAGCTCACCGAGCTCACCGGCACCGACCAGTCCGACCTGGACCCCCACCGGCCCTATGTCGACGAGGTCACCTTCGACTGCCCGACATGCGGCCAGGAGGCACGTCGCGTACCAGACGTCATCGATGCCTGGTTCGACTCCGGTGCCATGCCGTTCGCCCAGTGGGGCTACCCCTACGTCGAAGGCTCCCAGGAGAAGTTCGAGGACGCCTTCCCCGCGGACTTCATCTGCGAGGCGATCGACCAGACCCGTGGTTGGTTCTACACGCTGATGGCGGTCAACACGCTCGTCTTCGACCAGAACTCCTACAAGAACGTCGTGTGCCTGGGACACATCCTCGCCGAGGACGGGCGCAAGATGTCCAAGCACCTGGGCAACATCCTCGAGCCGATCCCGTTGATGGACGAGCACGGCGCCGACGCCGTGCGTTGGTTCATGGCTGCCTCCGGCTCCCCCTGGGTGGCCAGGCGGGTCGGTCACAACGCGCTCCAGGAGACCGTGCGCAAGGTGTTGCTGACCTACTGGAACACCGTCGCTTTCCAGGTGCTCTACGCCCGCACCAGCAACTGGCAGCCAGGAGCGGTCTCGGTCCCTGAGGTCGCGCAACGACCGGTGCTCGACCGGTGGGCGGTCTCCGAGGCTCATCGCCTGGTCGAGCGCGTCACCGCAGCCCTGGACCAGTTCGACACCCAGCGGGCCGGAGCCCTGATCTCCGGCTACGTCGACGACCTGTCGAACTGGTACGTGCGCCGCTCGCGTCGCCGCTTCTGGACCGGGGATCCCAGCGCGCTCACGACACTGCACGAGTGTCTGGAGGCCGTCACCCTGCTCATGGCCCCGCTCGCGCCGTTCGTCACCGAGCGGGTGTGGCAGGACGTGTTCGCCGGATCGCAGGATGCACCGGAGTCGGTCCACCTGGCGCCATGGCCGGTTCCGACCACCGGGCTGATGGACCCCGAGCTGGCGGCGAGCGTGGAGCTCGCGCGGCGACTGGTGGAGCTGGGGCGCGCTGCCCGTGCGGAGGCCAAGGTCAAGGTCCGCCAGCCCCTGCGTCGGGCGCTGGTGCCGTCGCGGGCGTGGGAACGACTCGGCGACGAGCTGCGCGCAGAGGTCGCCGAGGAGCTCAACGTGGGAGCGGTGGAGTCGCTGGCATCGGCCGGTGACCTCGTGGATCACAGCGCCAAGGGCAACTTCCGAGCGCTGGGCAAGCGATTCGCGCGCCGTACGCCGCTGGTGGCCGCGGCGATCGCGGAGTCGGACGCCGAGCGACTGGCCCGCGACCTGCGTGACCACGGTCGCGCCGAGGTGGACCTCGAGGGCGAGGTGGTCGAGGTGCTCGCCGAGGAGGTCCTGATCTCCGAGCGACCCCGCGAAGGCTGGTCGGTGATCAACGAGCAGGGTGAGACCGTCGCTCTGGACCTGGAGATCACCGACGACCTGCGTCGCGCGGGGCTGGCGCGTGAGGTGGTGCGGCTGGTCCAGGAGGCCCGCAAGAACAGCGGGTTCGACGTCTCCGACCGGATCGTGCTGATCTGGCAGGCCGAGGGTGAGCTGGCCACCGCCATCGAGGAACATGCCGGCCTGATCGGCGAGGAGGTGCTGGCGACCTCCATCTCCGCAGGCAAGCCAGAGGCACCCGTGCTGGGCGACGCCGGACTGGGGCTCAGCTTCAGCGTTCGCAGGCGCTGAGCAGCTGTAGCGCCTAGCCGGATCAGGCGTCGCTGGAGTCCTCGGAGGAGCCCTCGGCTCCTGCTGCGTCGTCGGCGCCGCCGGATGACTGCCCTGTGTCGTCCTGGAGCGAGCTCAGCTGCCTCTGGAAGTAGTCGCGCAGCTCCTGGCGGTAGGACTTCTCGAACTCGCGCAGCTCGCCGACCTCGCGGTCCAGCTCGCTCTTCTCCTCCTCCAGCCGGCCCATGAGCTGCTGACGGCGCTCGGTGGTCTCCTTCTCCAGGCTCTCGGCCTCGGCCTTGGCGTCCCTGAGAATCTTGTCGGCCTCCTGGTGCGCCTCGGCCACGAGCTCGTCGGCGTTGCTCCCGGCCATCTCCAGCAGCCGGGTGGCAGCACGCGAGGCCTCCGCCGTGGTGGTGACCCGGACCGTGTCGAACTGCGCGACGACGTCGTCGTCGTCGGCTTCGGGCTGCGAGGGCTGAGCGGTCTGCTGTTCCTCGGGCTCCTGCTGGGGCTGAGACTCCGGCTCCGGCTCCGGCTCCGGCTCCGGCTGAGACTCGGGACGCGGGGGCACCTCGACGTCCTCGCCTCGCTGGGAGGCCTCCAGCTTCGAGCGCAGCTCATCGTTCTCGGCGTGCAGTCGAGTCAGCTCGGCTTCGACCTCGTCGAGGAACTGGTCGACCTCGCCCATGTCGTAGCCCTCACGCAGGCGTACGGCGGTGAAGCGCTTGTTGCTGACGTCCTCAGGTGTCAGAGGCATGCAACCCCCCTGTGCTCGGTCTGGTCACGCACGCGAAGTCAGCGTGCCGTGCCACACCGTACCGTGACCGCGCCGCGTCCACAGCCAGAGCCCACAGCCCGGCTCGAGCACTCGAGGAGCTGGCGAGCTAGAGACCGAAGACCACTCGGTTGAGCTCCATGAGCACGAAGACTGCGATCAGGACGATGATGAAGGCCAGATCGAGCATGATCGATCCGATGCGCAGCGGCGGCACGAAGCGTCGCACGAGGTTGATCGGTGGGTCAGTGACTGAGTAGACGATCTCCAGCATCACCAGCAACGGTCCGCTGGGACTCCAGGTGCGTGCGAAGACTTGCACCCAGTCGAAGACGAAGCGCACGAACAACAAGATGAGGAAGAGCTGGAGAACCAGCCCGATCACGAGCCCGACGATCTGCACGGACAAAGCCTAGGGGGAGGCTGTCTGGATGGGTGAGGCGCTGCCGGTCAGCTCTGGTTGAAGAAGCTGTGCTCGGCGATGCGCTGCTTCTCCTCCTGAGCCACGGCCACGTTGGGCGGGCAGAGCAAGAAGACCTTGGCTGTCACCCGGTCGATCGACCCGTGGACCGCGAAGATCAACCCGGCGGCGAAGTCGACCAGGCGCTTGGCGTCGGCGTCGTCCATCTCGGAGAGGTTCATGATCACCGGCACCCCGGCACGGAACGCCTCGCCGATGGCGCGTGCGTCGTTGTAGGTGGTGGGGTGCAGCGTGGTGATCCGCGAGAGCTCGGTGACCGGAGGAGCGGCGGTCAGCGTGGCCGCACCTCCCCCACCGCCCGTCCGACGGCGGGACGCCAGCTGGGAGACCGGAGCCGGGCTGTCGTCGCCCTGGCGGGGCACTGCGGGGGCTGAACGCTCCGCAGGCGAGTCGAAGTCCATCTCGTCGTCGTAGCGCTCGGTGTCCTCGAGTAGGCCGAGGTAGACACCCATCCTGCGCATCGCGCTTCCCATGGCCCAACCTCCGCTGTCAGTCGAATCGGTGCATCCCTGAGGCTACCCAGGCAACGGGCGGTTTCCGAGGACCGCGCTGCCGACGCGCACGTGTGTCGCGCCATGTCGTACGGCGTGCTCCAGGTCGCCACTCATGCCGGCTGAGAGCCAGCTCGCCTGGGGGACGTCGCGGCGCAGCCGTTGCGCCAGCTCCGCCACGCGGGCAAAGGCCACCTCGGGGTCCTCTCCCAGCGGCGCGACCGCCATCAGTCCCCGCAACCGCAGCCCCTCGGCACCGAGGACCTCGTCCACCAGGTCATCGAGCTCGGCAGGGTCCACGCCGGCGCGCGCACCCTGAGCCCCGGCTCGGTCGAGGCTGACCTGGACCAGCACGTCCACCGGGGCGGTGCGCCGGACCGCGCCACGGCTGAGACCTCCCACGAGCCGCGGCCGGTCGACGGACTGCACCACGTCGGCCCACCCCGCGACCGCCGCAGCCTTGTTGCTCTGCAACCCACCCACGAAGTGCCAGGTCAGATCGAGGTCGGAGCACTCCTGGTGCTTGGCCAGCGCCTCCTGGTGCCGGTTCTCCGCGACATGTCGTACCCCGAGCTCGGTCAGCAGCCTCACGTCCGAGGCCGGGAAGAACTTGGTGACCACGACCAGTGTGACCTCCTCGACGCTGCGCCCGGCCTGACCGCAGGCGCGCTCGATGCGCTCGTGGACGGCCGCGAGTCCCTCCTGGACCTGGGCTCGACGACCGGTCACGGGCGCAGCCACACCAGACCGGCCATCCGACCGGCACCAGCGGCATCGCGGCGGTGGGAGAAGAGCTCCTGGTGCTCCAGGGTGCACCGGTCGACCTGGATCACGGTGGCTCCGCCCTGCTGCAGCGAAGCGGTGACTCCGGCGCCCAGGTCCAGCGCAGGGGTGCCCCAGGAGGTCTCGCCCCAGGTCTGAGGAACCACCTCGGCGACCTCCTCACGCATCGCCTCGGGCACCTCGTAGCAGGCACCGCACACGTGGGGGCCGACCCACGCCGTCAGCTCGACCGCACCCAGGTGGCGCATCTGCTCCAGGGCCGCGGGCACCACGCCGGACCGCACCCCGACACGGCCGGCGTGCACCGCGGCGACGACCCCCCGGTCCGGGTCGGCGACCAGGATCGGGACACAGTCGGCGACCAGGACCATGAGCACCAACCCTGCCTCGGCGGTGACCAGCGCATCGGCCTCGGGGATCGCGGCGGCCTCGTCGGGGCCGCCGGCTCGAGCTGTGGCGCCCCGGACGACGGCGACCTGCGACCCGTGGACCTGCCGCATCCGGGCCAGCCGGCCGTCCGGCGATCCGGTGAAGGCAGCCATCACCCGGCGCAGGTTCTCCCGCACCGAGGCGGAGTCGTCCGGCGTGCTCACCGCCAGGTTCAGGCTGGAGAAGGGGTCTCGGGAGACGCCACCGGCCCGGTCGGTGAATCCAACACCGACCGGGCCGAGCGTGTCCTGGAAGGCGAACACCTCGCGGCGCGCGACCTACTTCAGGAACTCGGGGACGTCGAGCTCCTCCAGCGCCCGAGGGCGGCTCGAGCTGCCGACCGGAGCCGGGGTCCGGGGGGCCTCGGCCGGGCGCGTGCTCGGCTGGGTGCCGGCCGGACGGCTCGGCGTGGGCCGGTCGGGCTCCCGACGCAGGCCGGAGACGGCTGCCCGGGTCTCGCTCTGGCTCTGGCTGGGCAGCGGCTCGCGTCGCTGCTGCGTCGCGCTCTCGCGCCGCTTCGGCATGCCGCCGTCGAAGCCGGCCGCGATCACGGTGACCCGCACCTCGTCACCCAGGGCGTCGTCGATGACGGCTCCGAAGATGATGTTGGCGTCGGGATGCGCCGACTGGGACACCAGGGCCGCGGCCTCGTTGATCTCGAACAGGCCGAGGTCGGAGCCTCCGGCGATCGAGAGCAGCACGCCGTGGGCTCCTTCGATCGAGGCCTCCAGCAACGGACTGGAGACCGCCATCTCCGCGGCCGCCACCGCTCGGTCGTCCCCACGGGCCGATCCGATCCCCATCAGCGCGGAGCCGGCGTTCTGCATCACCGACTTGACGTCGGCGAAGTCCAGGTTGATCAGCCCGGGGGTGGTGATCAGGTCGGTGATGCCGGAGACGCCCTGCAGCAGCACCTGGTCGGCCTGCTTGAAAGCGTCCAGGACCGAGACCGCGCGGTCGCTGATCGAGAGCAGTCGGTCGTTGGGGATGACGATGAGGGTGTCGACCTCCTCGCGGAGCCCGTTGATGCCCTCGTCGGCCTGGGTGGCGCGGCGCTTGCCCTCGAAGGCGAACGGGCGGGTGACCACACCGATGGTCAGTGCGCCCAGGGAGCGGGCGATGCGGGCGACCACAGGTGCTCCGCCGGTGCCGGTGCCGCCTCCCTCGCCTGCGGTCACGAAGACCATGTCGGCGCCCTTGATCACCTCTTCGATCTCGTCGGCGTGGTCCTCGGCGGCCCTGCCACCGACGTCGGGGTTGGCCCCCGCGCCCAGGCCGCGGGTGAGCTCACGTCCGATGTCGAGCTTGACGTCGGCGTCGCTCATCAACAGCGCCTGGGCGTCGGTGTTGATGGCGATGAACTCCACGCCCTTGAGCCCGACCTCGATCATCCGGTTGACGGCATTGACACCTCCGCCACCGATCCCGACGACCTTGATCACGGCCAGGTAGTTCTGCGGTGCTGCCACGGCAGTCGTCCCTCTCTTGAAGTGGGCCGCTGTGTGCGGCCACTGGATTGTCGATCGGCGGGGAAGTGACTGGCTGACAGAACTTTAACCTTCAACTGGAGGGTTAACGTTATGTCAACCTGTCGTTGCCGAAGAAACTAGGCGCTGGGAGCCGGTCCATGCCGCAGACACGCAGGCATGTCGCGAAATTGCAGCCGAGAAATCTGGGGACCCCCGGTCGCCTCACCGGCGCACGGTGGGCCGCCCGGGTGCTGTGACGTCGTAGACCGTGCTGGCCGGACCCTTCTGGTCCAGCAGCACCTGCAGGACACGGGCCTTGTCCTCACCCTGGTCCGCACTCCCCCAGTTGACGGTGACTCCACCGCGGAGCAACAACGCGATCCGGTCGATGCTCCCGACCTCGAGCCTCTCGACCCGCTGGAGGATGTCGGGCGGCAGCGCGCCGACCACCTGTGCGGCCTCCGCGAGCGCCTCCACCGACGTCGTGGCGCTCATCGCCACCACCGGCAGACCCTTCGGTTGATCGGGGAAGTCTCGGAACACGACCCCCTGCTCGTCCACACCACGCCAGGCGCCCTCGCGCTCGACCGCAACCACGGCCTCCCGCTCGGTGACCTCGATCGCGATCTGGTCGGGCCAGGCCCGTGAGACCTCCGCCTCCCGCACCGGGGCGAGCTGCTCCACGCGTGCCTGCACGGCGTCGAGATCGACGGTCGCGACCGGCACGCCGACAGGCACCCGCGCGGCCCGCAGCACCTCACGCTCGGAGAGCACGTCGACGCCACGCACCACCCCGCCCTTGACCGACGTGGTGGAGGAGAAGAAGACCAGCCAGACACCGCCGACGACCAGGGCCAGTGCGACCAGGGCCAGCAGGATCCGTTTCAGCAGGCGCCACCGGCGCTCCCGGATCCGCCGCAGGAACCGGCGCCGCGTCCCTTGGTCGGCGGGGTCCGGAACGGGCGGGGAGTACGCCGGCCTCGGGCGGGTGCGGACAACGGGCATCAGGTGTCTCCTTGCCTGGAGAGCTCATCGATCACCCGGGGGCCGAGCTCGGTGACGTCGCCAGCGCCCAGGGTGAGGACCACGTCGCCGGGGCGCGCGAGATCACTGAGAAGACCAGGCACCACGTCGCGGTCGGGGACGAACCTGACCCGATCGGGCGGCAGCGGCACGTGACGCGCGACCAGCGCGCCGTCCACGCCGGCCTCGGGGTCCTCCCGCGCCAGATAGACCTCCAGCACGACCACTTCGTCGGCCGCACCGAGCTCCTGGCCCATCGCCGCCCCGAAGAGTCGGGTGCGCGAGACCAGATGGGGCTGGAAGGCGACGACCACCCGGCCCTCGCCGGCCAGGGAACGCGCGGCGAGCAGGTCACCGGCGATCTCCTTGGGGTGGTGGGCATAGCTGTCGTAGACCCGGACCCCACCGGCCTCACCCTTGAGCTCCATGCGCCGTCGGGTGCCGGTGAACGAACCCAGACCGGCCGCCAGGCTGTCGAAGGACTCCCCGAGCCACAGGCCGGCTGCCAACGCCGCCAACGCGTCCAGGACGTAGTGGTGCCCAGGGATCTGCAGCTGCACCACGCCGAGCTTCTCGCCCGCCCGCACCACCTCGAAGCGGGAGGTGCCGCCCACCAGCTCGATGCCCACGGCCCGCAGGTCACAGTCGCCACGCTCCCCCACCGCCACGACCTCGAGCCCTCGCGCCCGCGCCCCCTCGACCAGGGCTGCAGCGCCCGGGTCGTCCACGCAGAGCACCACGAACCCCTCGGGCGAGACCCGGGCCACGAACTCCTCGAAGGCCGCCCGATAGGCCTCCTCGGTGCCCCAGTTGTCGAGGTGGTCGGCCTCGACGTTGGTCACCACCGCGGCGTAGGGCGTGTAGACCAGGAAGGCACCGTCGCTCTCGTCCGCCTCGGCCACGAACAGCTCGCTGGAGCCCTCAGCGGCGTTGGTGCCGCTGGCCGCGAGGTCACCGCCGATCGTGTAGGTCGGATCGGCACCCGAGGCGAGCAGGGCCGTGGTCAGCAGCGAGGTCGTCGTGGTCTTCCCGTGCGTGCCCGCGACGGCCACGACACGCCTGCCCTGCATGATCGAGTGCATCGCCGCTGACCTCGGCAGCAGCCGCAGCCCTGCCCGCTGCGCAGCGACCACCTCGGGGTTGTCCTCGCGCACCGCCGTGGAGACCACCAGGGTGTCGACCTCTCGGACCTGCTCTTCCTGGTGCCCGAGGTGCACCGAGGCGCCGAGGTCACGCAGTGCCTGCAGCGTGGCCGACTCGTGGGCGTCGGACCCACTGACCCTCACGCCCCTCGCCAGCATGATGCGGGCGATCGCGGAGAGCCCGGCACCCCCGATGCCGACGAAGTGCACCCGCCCCAGCTCCTGCGCCGGGGGGATCTCGGTGGGGACGGGCAGCTTCATCGTCCGGCCTCCAGGATCATCGCGGCGAGCTGCTCGTCCGCATCGCGCGGAATCAGGTCGGCAGCCGCACGACCCATCGCCGAGAGCCGGTCGCGATCGGCCATCAGGTCGGGCACGGTGGCGGTGACCCACTCCGGGGTCAGGGCCGCGTCGTCGACCAGGAGCCCACCGCCGGCGTCCACCACCGGTCGGGCATTGAGCGCCTGCTCGCCGTTGCCGAAGGGAAGCGGCACGAACACCGCGGGCAACCCCACCGCCGCGACCTCGGTGACGGTGTTGGCCCCGGCGCGGCACACCACGAGGTCCGCCGCGGCATAGGCCAGGTCCATCCGGTCGACGTAGGACATCACGTGGTACGGCGGCGCGCCGGGCGACGGACTCACCTGCACCTCCTGCTTCGGCCCGACGACGTGCAGCACCTGGACCCCGGCCTCGGCGAGCGCCGGTTGCGCAGCGCTGACCGACTGGTTGAGCCGACGTGCACCCTGGGACCCGCCGGTGACCAGCAGCGTGGGCAGGTCGGGGTCGAGCTCGAAGCTCTGGCGGGCCTGGGCCCGCAGGGCCGCCCGGTCGAGCGTCGAGATCATCCGACGGATCGGGAGGCCGATGTAGTGCGCGTGGGCCAAGGGGGTCTCGGGGAAGCTCGTGGCCACATGACTCGAGATCCGGGCGCCCAGCTTGTTGGCCACGCCCGGCAGGGCGTTGCCCTCGTGCACCACGATGGGGAGCTTGCGCGATCGTGCCGCGAGGTAGGCCGGCACCGAGACGTAGCCACCGAACCCGACGACCACGTCCGGCTGGATCCGGTCGACCACCTCCAGGGCGGCCCGACGGGCAGCACGCAACCGGCCGGGCACCCGGAACAGGTCTGCCGAGAACGTGCGCGGCAACGGCACCGGCGGCACCAGCTCCAGGGGGTAGCCCGCTTCCGGGACCACCCGGACCTCGAGGCCGCGCGATGTACCCACGGCGGTCACCTCGGTGCCGGGCTCCAACCGACCCAGTGCGTCGGCCGTCGCCAGCAGTGGCGAGGTGTGGCCGGCTGTGCCACCGCCGGCCATCAGCACCTTCACCGGCTCTGCCCCGCGCGGGTCCGGTGGGCAGACAGGCCGCGTGCGACGACCCCGGCGAGGCGGCGGCGGGTGCGGCCACGGGGTGCGGCGCCTGCCTCGTCACGTGCGATCGAGATCAGCAGCCCGACCGCGACCAGGGACGGCACCAGGGCCGATCCGCCGTAGGAGACCAGCGGCAGCGGCAACCCGATCACCGGCAGCAGCGCCAGCACCATGCCGATGTTGATCAGCATCTGGGCGATCAGCCAGATGGTGACTCCGGCCGCGAGGTAGCGGGAGAAGGGTGTCGCGGCGCGGCGCGCCACCCGGAAGCCGGCATAGGCCAGGGTCATGAACAGACCGAGCACCAGCAACGTGCCGACCATGCCGAGCTCCTCGCCCAGCACGGCGAAGATGAAGTCGGTGTGGGCGGCGGGCAAGGTGCCCCACTTCTGCTGGCTGGCTCCGATGCCCTTGCCGAACAGGCCGCCGCTGGACATCGCGAAGATGCCGTGGGCCGCCTGCCACCCGGCGCCCTCGAAGGTCTTGAAGGGGTCGACGAAGCTGGTGAGCCGCTCCATCCGCTCCGGCGAGGAGGCCGCGAGTGAGAAGGCCGCGACTGCGGAGACCAGGAACGACCCGATGAACATCTTGGCCGGAGCGCCCACCACCCACAGCATCCCGAGCACGATCGCCAGCAGCACCAGGGCCGTGCCGAGGTCGTGGCCGAGCACCACCAGCGCCACGACTCCGCTCATCACCGGCAACACCGGGATCAGCGTGTGCTTCCAATCCCCCAGCAGCCGCTCCTTGGTCGCGAACACGTGGGCGCACCACAGGATCGAGGCGAGCTTGGCCAGCTCGGAGGGCTGGATCCTGACCGGCCCGAACGCCAACCAGTTCTTGTTGCCGTCGACCTCGACCCCCATGTACTGCGTCAGGCCGAGCAGCACCACCGCGACCAGCATCGCCGGCCATGCCAGGGCCCGCAGCACTCGGTGCGGCAGTCGCACTGCCGCCCAGACCACCGGGAGCGCCAGGACCACCCAGGTGAGCTGGCGCAGGAAGAAGTAGTAGCTGTTGCCGTAGGTGCGGAAGCCGTTGACGCTGGAGGAGCTGAGCACCATGACCAGGCCGATGGTCAGCAGCAGGCCGACCGAGCCCAGCAGCATGTAGTAACCCGCCAACGGCCGGTCGAAGGTGGCCTGGAGCCGCTCCCCGAGGGAGCTCATCGCCTGGCGACCCGGACCGCCGGGGCGCCCCGCACCGGCCCGGCCACCCGGTGTGGGAGCGGGGCGGTGCGTCGTGGTCGTCACTGGTTCTCTCCAGGCCTCTCCGGCCCCTGGATCACTCCACGCGGAGCCGGCTCACCGACTCGGCGAAAGCGTCTCCGCGGGCACCGTAGTTCGCGAACATGTCCATGGAAGCGCAGCCCGGCGCGAGCAGCACGGTGTCACCCGGCTGGGCAAGACCGGCCGCAGCGCGCACCACACGATCCATCGCTCCAGTGTCCTCGTCGGCGACCTCGATCACCGGCACCTCGGGGGCGTGTCGTTGCAGCGCCTCGGCGATGACCGCGCGGTCCCGGCCGAGGAGAACCACACCACGCAGTCGCTCGCGCACCGCGGTGACCAGGTCCTCGAAGCGGGCTCCCTTGGCCAGGCCTCCCGCCACCCAGACCACGCGCTCGTAGGCCTGCAGGGAGGAGCGGGCGGCGTGAGGGTTGGTGGCCTTGGAGTCGTCGACGTAGCTCACCTGGTCGATCGTGGCCACCTGGGCGATGCGGTGGCCGTCGGGCCGGAACGCACGCAACCCGTCGCGCACCGCTGCCTGACTCACGCCGTGGCCCCGCGCCAGAGCGGCCGCGGCCAGGGCGTTGGCCACGAAGTGCGGTGCGGGTGAGGCAAGGTCGTCGATGGTGCACAGCTCAGCCGCGCTGTGCTGGCGCTGCTCGATGAAGGCCCGGTCGGCGAGGATCTCGTCGACCACGCCCAGCATGCCCACGGCGGGCACCCCCAGGGTGAACCCGATCGCACGCGCGCCCTCGACCACCTCGGCGTCGAGCACCAGCCGCTCGGTCGTGGGGTCGGCCACGTTGTAGACGCAGGCTCGCTGCACCGCCTGGTAGACCCGCCCCTTGTCGGCCGCGTAGTCGTCGAAGGAGGAGTACCAGTCCAGATGGTCCTCGGCGACGTTGAGCACCGCAGCCGACTCACACGACAGTGAGGAGGTGTAGTGCAGCTGGAAGCTGGAGAGCTCCACGGCGTAGACATCGAAGCGGTGCTCGGCCGCGGCCTCGGTCATCACCGCCTCCACGATCGGGAGGCCGACGTTGCCACAGGCCACTGACGTCAGCCCGGCGGTCTGCAGGATCGAGTCGAGCATCTTCACCGTGGTGGTCTTGCCGTTGGTGCCGGTGACGGCCAGCCACGGCGCGGGCGTGGCGGGCTGGGTGCCCTGGTGGGTCAGCCGCCAGGCCAGCTCGACCTCTCCCCACAGTGGCACGCCGCGGGCTGCGGCCTGACTCAACAGCGGCGCGTCAGGTCGCCAACCCGGGGAGGTGACCACCAGGTCGACCTCGTCGCCCAGCGTGGCGGTCGCTCCCTCACCGAGGCGCACCTCGGCGCCCAGCATCTGCAGCAGCTGGCCCTTCTCGGCACGGTCACCAGCATCGGACTCGTCCAGCGCGGTGACTCGCGCCCCCAGATGGGTGAGGTTGTCGGCGGCGGCGAAGCCCGAGACCCCGAGGCCGGCGACGGTGACGCGCACCCCCTCCCACGAGTCGTGGCAGCCCAAGGTGGACAGGTCCGGTGCGCCCGGCCGGCTCACGCCCCGGCCACCCACTCGGCGTAGAACAGCCCCAGGCCACCGGCGACGCACAGGCCACAGATGATCCAGAACCGGATCACCACGGTGATCTCGTCCCAGCCCTTGAGCTCGAAGTGGTGGTGCAACGGTGCCATCCGGAACATCCGCTTGCCGCCAGTCGCCTTGAAGTAGCCGACCTGCAGCATGACGGAGGCCGCCTGGGCGACGAACAGGCCCCCGAGCACCACCAGCAGCAGCTCGGTGCGGGTGAAGATCGCGAACCCGGCCAAGGCGCCCCCCAGGGCCAGCGAGCCGGTGTCGCCCATGAAGATCTTGGCCGGCGAGGCGTTCCACCACAGGAACCCGAAGCAGGCACCGGTCAGCGCCGCTCCCAGCACCGCCAGGTCCAGCGGGTCCCGCACCCCGTAGCAGGCAGGCCCGGGACTGAGCCGGCAGGACTGGTTGTTCTGCCAGATGTTCATGATCGTGTAGGCGCCGAAGACCATGGTTGAGGCGCCGGTGGCCAGGCCGTCCAACCCGTCGGTGAGGTTCACCGCGTTGGAGGCTCCCGCGATCATGACCAGGATCAGCACCACCACCAGTGCCGTCGGCAGCGCCCAGCTCTCCCAGTCCCTGGTGAAGGAGATGAAGCGCGAGGCAGGGGTGTCCCCCCTGTCGTTGGGAAACTGCAGCGCCAGCAGGCTGAAGACGATCGCCACGGAGAACTGCCCGGCCATCTTGGCCTTGCTCCGCAGGCCGAGGGAGCGCTGCTTGGCGATCTTGATGTAGTCGTCGACGAACCCCACGGCTCCCAGGCCGACGAACAGGAACAGCAGCAGCAGTCCCGAGGCGCTCGGCGTGCGCCCGGTGAGCAGCGATGCCAGCAGGTACGCCACCGCGGTGGACAGGATGATGACGGTGCCGCCCATGGTCGGCGTCCCGCGCTTGGTGTGGTGGGTGGTCGGTCCGTCGTCGCGGATCAGCTGTCCGTAGCCCTTGTGCACGAACAGCCGGATCGCCAGCACCGTGCCCAGCATCGTGAGCACCAGCGACAGCCCACCGGACAGCAGGATCGCTCTCATCGGCGCCCCCTGTCGTGGTCGAGGGGCCCGGCTGGCGGGTCCGCTGCTGGTGTCGACACCGGATCCAGGATCGCCTGGGCAACCTCGTCGAGCCTGGCGCCACGCGATGCCTTGAGCAGGACGACGTCGCCCGGCCCGGTCTCCGCGCGCAGCCAGTCGACCGCCGCCTCGTTGTCGGTCACCAGCACCGGCTCCTCTCCGAGCGCTCGAACGCCTTGCGGTGCCGATCTGCCTTCGCGGGCACCGTGTACGACGTCCTCGGCGGCCGCCCCCACTCCGACCACCTGCGCGACCCCGAGGTCGACAGCCAGTCTGCCGACCTCGCGGTGCTCCTGGGGAGCCGACTCGCCCAGCTCGAGCATCTCGCCCAGAACCGCGACGGATCGCGCTCCCCGGCCCTGTGCGATCGCCACCAGCGCCTGCAAGGCCGCAGCGGTGGAGTCCGGGTTGGCGTTGTAGGCGTCATTGAGCACGCAGAGTCCGTCCGCCCGCTCGTGGAGCTCCATGCGCCAGCGCGAGAGCGAGGTGACCCCTCCCAGGGCAGTCGCGATCGTGGGCAGGTCCATCCCCGCAGCCAGCGCCACGGCTGCCGCGGCGGCAGCATTCATGGCCATGTGGGCGCCGAGCAGCTCCAGGCGCACGGCGACCGAGGCGCCTTCGTGCTCCAGCCGGAACGACGGGCACCCGTCGGGTCGCAGCTCTTCCCCGACGATCCGGACGTCGGCGTCCGCGCCTCGCCCGAAGCTGAGGACGCGCGCAGAGGTCCGGCTCGCCATCGCAGCCACCCGTGGGTCGTCGGCGTTGAGCACTGCCACACCGTCCGGCGTCAGCGCTTCGACCAGCTCGCCCTTCGCCCTGGCGATGTCCTCCTGGGTGCCGAACTCACCGATGTGGGCCTTGCCGACGTTGAGCACCAGGGACACGTCGGGCCGCGCGATCCGGCAGAGCTCGAGCAGGTGTCCGACCCCTCGCGCGCCCATCTCCAGCACGAGGTGACGGGTCTGCGGCTCGGCGCGCAGCACGGTCAGCGGGAGCCCGAGCTCGTTGTTGAAGGAACCCTGTGTGGCCACGGTCGGTCCACCCACGCCGAGGACGGCCGCCAACAGGTCCTTGGTGGTGGTCTTGCCCTGCGAGCCGGTCAGCCCGACCACGGTGAGGTCGTCCAGCTCGGCCAGCAGGTGCCGGGCCAGGGCCTGGAGCGCGGCTCGTGGATCCGGGACGAGCACGGCCGGGACCCCCACGGGCCTGCTGCCCAGGACGGCCGCGGCACCGGCGCCGACCGCGGCTTCGGCGTAGTCGTGTCCGTCGACGCTCTCACCCACGAACGCTGTGAAGAGACCGCCGGGCACCACCTCCCGGGAGTCGATGAAGGCCGGCCCGGTCACGATCACGTCCTCGGCCCCCGCGACGTCACCGGCGACCACTCCTCCGGTGATCGCAGCGATGTCGGCGAGGCTCCGGGCGATCACGAGGCGCCCGCCTGGGCCCGGCGCAGCGCGGCCCGAAGGACCTCGCGGTCGTCGAAGGGGTGCACCACACCATCGATCTCCTGGCCGGTCTCGTGGCCCTTGCCCGCGACCACCACGCAATCCCCCGGCTCAGCCAGCTCCACGGCGAGGGCGATCGCCTCGGCCCGGTCCCCGACCTCGTGCAGCCGCCACCCGCCCTCGCGCGCACCGGTGAGCAGCGCACGCCTGATCAGTGCGGGATCCTCGGTCCGGGGATTGTCGTCGGTGACGATGACCACGTCGGCCAGCCGAGCGGCGATCTGCCCCATCACCTCGCGCTTGCCGCGGTCGCGATCACCGCCTGCTCCCAGCACCACGATGACGCGACCGGGGCTCGCCGGGCGCACGCTGGCCAGCACCGCCTCGACCGCATCGGGCTTGTGGGCGTAGTCGACGACCGCGGTGAAGTCCTGACCCTCGTCGACGGCTTCCATCCGTCCGGGCACACCCCCGGCACGCTCCATCGCGCTCGCCACCTTCGCCGCGTCGTAGCCGACCTCGAAGAGCATCGCCACCGCACACAACGCGTTGGCGACGTTGAAGTCGCCGGGCAGGGGGACCACCAGCGCCAGCTCGCCCACGGGGCCGTGCACGGTCAGGCGCGAGCCCGTGGTGGTCGGCTCGACGTCACTGACCCACCAGTCGGCTCCGGTGCCGGGCGACCGGGCGAAACCGCGCATCGGGATCGACGCCTGCTCGAACAGGCGACGGCCGTACTCGTCGTCCAGGTTGACCAGGCCGGTGCGCGCGCGCTCCGGGGTGAACAGCTGGGCCTTGGCGTGGAAGTAGTCCTCCAGGCCGTCATGGAAGTCGAGGTGGTCACGTCCGAGGTTGGTGAACGCGGCCACGTCGAAGACCACACCGTCGACACGGCCCATGACCAGGGCGTGGCTCGAGACCTCCATCGCGCAACCGGAGACCTGCTCCTCGACCATGACCGCGAACAACGCGTGCAGTGCGGGGGCCTCCGGCGTGGTGAGGGAGGAGGCGACGTCCTGCCCCGCGATCCGGGTTCCGACCGTGCCCACGACGGCAACGCGTTCTCCTGACGCGGCCAGTGCGGCCTCGGCGAGTCGGGTCGTGGTGGTCTTGCCCTGGGTGCCCGTCACCCCGACCAGCCGCAGCGACCTCGCGGGGTGCCCGTAGACCTCCGCGGAGGCGCTGCCGAGGACCCGACGGGGCGAGTCGACCTGCAGCACCGGCAGGTCCACGCCCTGGGAGGCACAGAGATCGGCACCGGCGTGGTCGGTGAGCACCGCAACCGCGCCCGCGCTCGCAGCAGCGGCGGCGAACCGGGCACCGTGGGTCGTCGCGCCAGGAGCCGCGACGTAGAGGTCGCCGGGCTCCACACCTCGGCTGTCGACGGTGATCCCGGTGAGCTCGACCTCGCCAGCAGCACCGGCGAGGGGCCGACCCAGCTGCGCAGCCAGCTCACCGAGAGGGGTGCGACGAGGACTCCGGGGCCTGGTCCTGATCACGCCGGGAATCTACCGCCCCAGGCGCAGATACTGCGGGTTGCGTCCCATGCTGGCTCGGCGCAACGCCCGGTCCTGGCGTTCCCGCGCCGTCGGCTCCCAGGTCACGGGGAGTCGCTTGGCCTTCTCCCCCGACGGGGGGACGGAGTACTTCTGGAGCAGGTAGCCCATCAGCTTGCGGAAGACCGGACCTCCGGTGGAACCACCGCCACCGCCGTTGCGCGGCTTGTGCACCACGACGTACACGGTGAACCTCGGGTCGTCGGCCGGGGCGAAGCCGCCGAAGGAGACGGTGAAGTCGCGCCCGTAGCACCCGCAGCTCTCGTTCACCCGCTGCGCGGTGCCGGTCTTGCCGGCGACCTGGTAGCCAGGGACGGCCGCGCCCGGCGCCGTGCCCTCCTTCTCGTCGACCACCATCTGCATCATCTGGGTGACCTTCTTGGCGGTCACCGGGCTGACGACGCGCCGGCTCGCGGAGGTCGCCGAGCCTGTCGCCCGCCCCTCGTTGTCGATCACCCGGCCCCGCACGAGGCTGGGGGCGATGTAGTCCCCTCCCCGGGCGATGGTGTTCAGAGCGCTCGTCATGTGCATCGCAGTGACGGCGACCCCCTGGCCGAAGGCGATGTTGTCCCGCTCCACCTGGATCCAGTCCGACCAGTGCGCCAGCATGCCGGGCTCCTGCGCATAGCCCTCGATCCCCACCCGGTCGGCGAGACCGAAGCCGCGCAGGTAGTGGTACAGGGTGCGGTCGTTGATCTGCCTCGCAGCGATCACGGTGCCCACGTTGGACGACTTGGCGATCACGCCGGCCAACGTCAGCCGCAGCGTCCCGTGGTCGAAGTAGTCCCCGATCCACCGGTCCGAGCTCTTGATCTTCTCCGGCACCGTGATGCGGGTCCGGGGAGCGACCGCGCCCTCCTCGATCAGGGCCGAGGCGGTGAGGACCTTCTCGACCGACCCGGGCTCGTAGAGGTCGGCAAAGGCCGCCGACCCGAGCTCCTCGGTCTCGTCGTGGTAGTCCACGTTGGCGTCGAACGACGGGTAGTCCGCGACGGCGATGAGCTCACCGGTGCGCACGTCCATCACCACGGCGCTGCCCGACTCCGCGCGTGACTGGTCCACCGCCTGCCGGAGCAGCCGCTGGGCGTAGAACTGCACGTCCCGGTCGATGGTGAGGGTGAGGTCCTCACCGTCGCTCGGCTCGACCTCGCTGTTGTCGCCAAGGGGGATCCGGGCGCCGCCGGTGCCGACGTCGTACGTCGTGGAGCCGTCCTTGCCTGCCAGCAGCTCGTCGTAGAGCATCTCGACCCCGCCGACCGCGAGCCCCTGCCGGTTGGTGTAACCGAGCAGGTTGGCGGCGATGTCCTCGTTCGGATAGCTGCGCAGCGGATCGCGCCGCACGTCGATGCCCTTGTACCCCAGCTCGTCGAGCTGCTCGACCACCGCTCTGGCCTGGGAGGAGGGCACGCGCCGCGCGACGTAGCGGAACCTGGAGTCCTCGTCGGGGTAGGCGAGGTTCTTGACCGCGTCGAGGTAGTTGATGTCCAGCCGGCTCTGGAGGACCTCGGCGATCGCCGGGGCGTCGTCACGGGTCTTCGAGGGGTCGGCCACGATCATCATGCCGTCGAGCGACTCGGCCAGTGGCACCCCGTTGCGGTCACGGATCGCGCCCCGCGTCGCCGGCAGCACCTCGTTGACCACACCCAGCTGACGTGCCTGCTCGGCGTAGGCCTTGGCGTCGACCCCCTGCAGCTGGACCAGGCGAGCGGCGAAGACCGAGACCAGGATCGCGACCAGCACGAAGCCGACGTGCAACCGACGCAGCGGCGCATCACGAGGTGCCCGGGGGCGTTGCCGAGGTGCTCGCGGTCCCTGCGGCGAGGTGCGCTCACGCACCTCGGTGACGGACGGCGGGGTCGGCACGGTGGCAGCTCCAGGTCACTCGGTCTCGGCGTCGTTCGTGGACTCGGCGTCGGTGCCCGGATCGCGGCGCGGCGCCTCTGCCTCCTCCGAGGATCGCTGCTCGCGGCGCGAGACCATCGCAGGCGCGCCGCCCTCGATGTTGACCTGATCCTGGCCGTGCTCGACCGGGACCTCCACCACGGTCGGCGGGAGTCGGTGCTCCGGGGGCACCACTGCAGGCTGCGGACGCAGCCTGATCCGGTCGTACGGCGATGCCGGCGTCGGCTCGCCCACCACCGACCCGTCGGAGATGTCGAGGAAGACCGGGGTGAGCATCGGCACCATGCCCAGGCGCTGCGCCTGCTCCGCGACCCGCTGCGGGTCACGCAGCCGGTCGAGGTCCATCTGGAGCTCCTGTCGCTGGGCGCGAAGCCGGGCGTCATGCTCCTCCAGCTCGGCGGCCGCGAACGAGGACTGCTGCATCGAGGTGTTGAACATCAGCAGGCCGACGACGCCGGCGAGCAGCAGACCGACCACCACCGCCACGAACGGGGCGCGCGGGGCTGTGCTCCGCGCGCGCGGCACGACCGTCAGCCGGGCCCGCTGCACCGCCTGCTCGGCGATCCTCGGCAGTCGCGACCTCGCCTGCTCCATCAGTGAGCTCATCGGGCCCCCATCCCTTCCTTGGCCGAGACCGATCCCGACCTGACTCGTTGCGCTGCTCGCACCCGCACCGACTTCGCCCGGGGGTTGTCCTCGATCTCCGACGCCACGGCCTGCTCCGCACCTCGCGTCACCAGGCGGAACAACGGCTGGGCGTGCTCCGGCACCACCGGCAGGTCCGGAGGAGCATCGCTGGTGGTGTGCCGGGTCAGGAACCGCTTGACGATCCGGTCCTCCAGCGAGTGGTAGGACATCAGGAGCAGCCGACCGCCGGGCCCCAGTGCATCCGCGGCCGCCGGGAGCGCGCGCCGCAGAGAGCCGAGCTCGTCGTTGACCTCGATCCGCAGGGCCTGGAACGTCCGCTTGGCCGGGTGACCGCCCTCGCGTCTCGCAGCGGCGGGGATCGCCTCGCGGATCACGTCCACGAGCCGGGCCGAGGTGGTGAACGCCTCCTGCTCGCGCGCCCTGAGCACCCGGGAGGCGATCCTGCCTGCGAACCGCTCCTCGCCGTACTCCGAGAGGACGCGGGCCAGCTCTCCGTGGGTGTAGGTGTTCAGGACCTCGGCCGCGGTGATGCCGCCCTGTCCCATCCGCATGTCCAACGGGGCGTCCTCGGCATAGGCGAAGCCGCGGTCGCGCACGTCGAGCTGCATGCTCGATACCCCGAGGTCGAAGAGCACTGCCTGCACCCCACCGGTGCCCCTGCCGTGACCGAGGTCGGCCACCGCCTCGCCGATCTCGTCGTAGACCGCGTTCACCAGGTGCAGCCGGTCGCCGTACGGCGCCAACCGCTCGCCGGCCAACCGCAGCGCCTCCGGGTCGCGGTCGATGCCGATCACGTGCAGCGTCGGCACGGCCTCGAGCAGTGCCTCGCTGTGTCCGCCCAGGCCGAGGGTCGCGTCGACCAGCACCGGTGGTCGGTCACCGGCGGTGACCAGCGCAGGAGCGAGCAGCTCGACGACCCGCTCCCGCATGACCGGTACGTGTCGTGGCGCGGTCATGAGGGCCACCGGCTACCCGACCCGTGAGAGCAGGAAGCTGAAGGCAAGCGCTGCCACGGTCGAGGATGCCGCGGAGAAGGCGGCAACTGTGACTCCGTCGCGGACCTCGTAGCGCACCCGCCGCGGGCACCTGCGGTTGTCCAGCGCATCGGTGATGAGCGCGCGGTGGGAGCCCTGGCCCGACCGAGGGACCGACCCGATCGGGTCGGGCTCGGTCCGTGGTCTGGGATCGCTGGGCGCTCCCGGGACGGCGATGCTCACGGGTCCTCCCCTCGCTGGTCGAGTAATGGATGGGGGGTGCTGGGCGGTGCTGGGCGGTGCTGGGCGGTGCTGGCGCGGACCGGGTGACGGTTCGCGAGGCCAGGTCCCCACCCGCTCTGCTCGGGAGATGCCTTCTGACGCCGGGGAAGGTGCGTCAGACGGCGAGCCGAGCGGGCGTGGGCCTCGTCTCGCGAAGCGGCCCTGATCGAAGCCGGTCGAGGGTTCTTCAGATGATGCCGGGGAGCACCTCCTCCGACAGCTCGGCAAAGGACTCCGCGTGCTCGTCGGAATAGCTCTCCCAACGGGCCTCGTCCCAGATCTCCAGGCGAGTCATCGCACCGATCACGACGACGTCCTTGCCCAGGCCGGCCCACTCGCGCAGCGTGGGCGGGATCGTGACGCGCCCCTGCTTGTCGGGGGCGTCGTCGGACGCGCCGGAGGAGAACATCCGGATGTAGTCGCGGGTGGCCTTGTGCGAGACCGGCGCCTCCCGCAGCCGCTCGGTGACCCGCTCGATCTCGGCCTGCGGCCACACGTAGAGGCAGTGCTCCTGGCCCCTGGTGACCATCAGGCCTCCCGACAGCTGGTCGCGGAACTTGGCGGGGAGGAAGAGGCGGCCCTTCTCGTCGAGCTTGGGGGTGTACGTGCCGAAGAACATCCGACACCTCCCGACGCCACGAGGCTCCTTGCGGCTCCCCACTGAACAACCACTTGGGGCTCCTCTTCATCCACTACGCTCCACTCTACTCCACTTTCCCCCACCGTCAATCATCTTTGCTCCACTTCTCCCCCGCGTGGACCACGTGGAAGTTGTGCCGGGCTGGAACAGTGGGCAGCGACGACCCTCCTGGGCCGACCTCGTGGCGCCGACCCACCCGGGCTGGGAGAGTTGTCACCGATTTCGTTGCCGCAGGAGAGGGACGCCCACGTGACGACGCCGTTGACCCGCGTGGAGATCGACGTGGCCACCACCGCCGGGCAGATCGCGGCCAACATCGAGCGCGTCATCGAGGGCAAGCCCGATGTGGTCCGCACTGCCCTCGTCGTGCTGCTGGCCGAGGGGCACCTGCTGATCGAGGACGTCCCCGGCGTCGGCAAGACGATGCTGAGCAAGGCCCTGGCCCGTTCGATCGACTGCACGGTGCGCCGGATCCAGTTCACCCCCGACCTGCTGCCGAGCGACGTCACCGGGGTCTCGGTCTTCAACCAGGACACCCGGCAGTTCGAGTTCCGTCCTGGTGGTGTCTTCGCCAACATCGTCGTGGGCGACGAGATCAACCGGGCATCACCCAAGACCCAGTCGGCGCTCCTGGAGTGCATGGAGGAGCAGCAGGTCACCGTCGACCAGACCACCTACCGGCTCGACCCGCCCTTCATGGTCGTGGCCACGCAGAACCCGATCGAGATGGAGGGCACCTACGCACTGCCGGAGGCACAGCGCGATCGGTTCATGGCCCGGGTCTCGATCGGCTATCCGCTCGAGGCCGCTGAGCTCGCGATGCTCAACACCCACTCCCAGCACAGCCCACTGGAAGACCTGCGCGCGGTCACGGATGCCGAGACAGTGCGGTCCCTGATCGCCGCCGTGGCCCGCGTCCACGTCTCGCCCGCCGTCCAGCGCTATGCCGTCGCCCTGGCTGCCGCCACCCGCAACAGCCACGAGCTGGTGCTGGGGGCATCGCCTCGTGCCACCTTGCACCTGATCCGTGCAGCGCGGGCCTCGGCCGCCCTCGAGGACCGCGACTTCGTCACCCCCGACGACGTCAAGACCCTCGCGCCACACGTGCTCTGCCACCGGCTGCTCCCGACGGTGGAGGCCACCATGAGCGGGAGGACCGTGGACCGCGTCCTCGACCAGGTGGTCGCCGCGGTGCCCGCACCCGGCGGCGACTGGCGGGGATGACCGGAGCAACATGGAGCTGTCGTGCGGTCACTGTTCGGCTCACTGACCCCCCGCGGGCGGGCTTTCCTCTCCGCCGGCGTCACCGCGCTGCTCGGTGCCTACGCCCTCGGGCTGGACGACCTCGCCCGGGTCGCGGTGATGTTGCTCCTGGTCCCGCTCCTCTCGGCCATTCTGCTGCGCCGGTTCCAGCACCGACTCGGACTGTCTCGGCGGGTCGACCCGGCCACCGTCGAGGTCGGTCAGCAGGCAACGGTGCGGCTGCGGATGTCCAGTGAGGGAGCCACGGTCGGCGGCATCGTGATGCTCGAGGAGCAGCTGCCGTACACCCTGGGAGGGCGGCCACGATTCGTGCTCGACCCGGCGGCCGGACGCTGGAGCCGCGAGGTGGTCTACCGGGTGCGCCCCGACGTGCGTGGTCACTACGCCCTCGGCCCGATGACCGTGCGGGTCGCCGACCCCTTCGGCATGGCCGAGCTGCAGCGCTCCTTCACCTCCTACTCCGACCTCGTCGTGACCCCGGCCGTCCACAAGCTCCCGCCCATCGCCATGTCCGGCGCCTGGACCGGCTCCGGCGACAACCGGCCCCGCGCCTTCGCAGGCGGAAGCGCTGAGGACGTCACCATCCGTGAGTACCGGCGCGGCGACGACCTGCGACGAGTGCACTGGCGCTCCAGCGCTCGCACCGGCCAGCTGATGGTGCGCCGCGAGGAGCAGCCCTGGCAGTCCCGAGCCACGGTCTTCATCGACAACCGTCGTCGCGCCCACCGGGGACAGGGCCCGACGGCGTCCTTCGAGCGCGCGGTGACCGCTGCGGCCTCGGTGGCACTCCACCTCCTGGCCCGCGGCTACCGCGTCCGGCTCGCCACCGCCGAATCCACCGACGCCCTCGCCCACCAGTGGCACGAGCACGGTGTGAGAACCAGCGAGGCGGCCTCGATCCTGGAGTCGCTGGCGATGCTGGAGCTGACCGACCGGCTGCGCATCGACACCTCCTGGGTCGGGGGCTCACGACAGGGCGGCGTCGTGGTGGCGGTCCTCGGCAACTGCACCACTGCCGACGAACAGGGCCTGCGCCACCTGCGCCACGCCGGCGACCATGCGCTGGCAGTGCAGCTGCGCGTCACGCAGTGGGGTGGTGCCGCGGCCCCGGTGAGTCCTGCGTCTCGCCCTGCCGAGTCGGTGGACGTGACCTGGCTGCGCGCCCAGGGCTGGCGCGCCGCGGAGCTCGGTGTGCGCGACGTGCTACCTGACGTGTGGCGTTCGCTGGGGGCCTCCCGTGCGCCGATGCACACCCACACCAGTCCCTCCGCGCCGAGGACGTGAGCTGATGGCGCGGACCACGAGAAGTGCGCCCCGGGGCCTGACCGCTGGGCTCCTCGGCGCGTTCACGACCTACTTCACGGTCCTGGGGTGGTACGGCCTCTCCGTCGACCCATCTGCCTTCACCGGCCCCGTGCTGTTCATCGCGCTCGGGGTGGCCGCCGCCGGAGTCGCGCTGCGCAGCCTGCGGACCCCCCGATCGCTCGTCGTCGTCACCCAGGTGATCCTCGTCGCCGAAACCCTGCACATCTGGTGGGGTGGGGCGCAGGCCGCCCTCGGCGTCGTGCCCACCCCTGCCTCACTGGGCGAGGTCACGGCGACCTTGGGGCTCGCCGTCGACGACGCGCAGGCCTGGGCCGCTCCGGTGCCTGAGCAGGCGACGGCCTTTCCCCCGCTGATGATCCTCATCGGAGCGGTGGTTGCACTCCTGGTCGACGCGATCGCTGTCACCTACCGCCGCCCGGCCCTGGCGGGACTCCCGCTGCTGGCTGCCTTCACCATGCCCGTCGCCGTGACCGGTGGCATCCGTTGGGACCACTTCGTCCTGGCCGGTGGCGCCTACCTGCTGCTGCTCGCCGCCGATCACCTCACCAGCATCGGGCACTGGGGACGTCCACTGGTGGCCACGCGCGCCTCCGGGGGCAGCGACGGGAGCCCGCCGTCAGTGCTGAGCACGGCGAGCATGATGGCCCGGAGCCGCGGCGCGCTGATCCGGGTGCTCGGTCCGGCGCTCGCACTGGCCGTCGCAGGCTCGGTCCTGGTGCCTGAGGGAACCGGCTTCCTCGGCGGTGGGGCAGGTGGTGGGGGTGGTGGCGGAGTGCGGATCGAGAACCCGATCACAGACCTGCGGCGCGACCTGGTGCAAGGTCCCGACGTCCCTCTGGTCTTCGCCCGTACCGAGGACCCCGACCCGTCGTACCTGCGCATCAGCGTGCTCGACTCCTTCGACGGACGGACCTGGAGGCCTTCCCCGCGCGACCTGCCGGTCAGCCAACGCCTCGGTGGAGAGCTGCCCCTCCCCGTCGGCATGAGCGACGACGGGCGGGCTGTGCGCTACCGCTACGAGCTCTCCGCGTTCGAGGCGTTCGACTCCCAGTGGCTGCCCCTGCCCTTCCCGGCGGTCGCCGCCGACGCCGTGGGCGACTGGCGCTACGACCAGGAGACCCGCGACGTGACCACAGTCGACAGCGACCTCACCACCGCCGACCTGGACTACTCCGCGACCCGGTTGCGCAGAGCACCGACCGCCCGCGAGCTGCTCCAAGCCTTCAGCGCCCCCGCGGCCATCACCCGGGAGAACACCGCGCTTCCCTTCGAGGACGAGACGCCCGGCTGGTTGCAGGACCTGGTCGACGAGGTGACGCAGGGCGCCCAGACCGACTTCGAACGTGCTGTTGCCATCCAGCGCTGGTTCCGCGATCCGGAGAACTTCACCTACACCACAGATCGAGTCGCGGGCAACGGCCTGGACGACCTGCGTACCTTCCTGACCCCGGGGCCCAGCGGGCGCGCGGGTTACTGCGAGCAGTTCGCATCCGCCATGGCCGTCATGGCACGCGTCGCTGACATCCCGGCGCGCGTGGCCGTCGGGTTCCTGAGGCCGGACGCTGTCGGACCCGGGACGTGGTTGTTCAGCGCCCATGACCTGCACGCGTGGCCCGAGCTCTACTTCTCCGGGAGCGGCTGGGTCCGCTTCGAGCCCACACCGGCCGACCAGGCGGCGACAGTTCCTGGTTACACCGCTGGCCTGCTTCCGCAGCTGGATCCGAGCGAGGCGCCCAGCGCCACCACAGGTCCGTCGGCGACCGCACCCTCTGCCCTGTCCGAGAAGGACCTGTCCACCACGCCGCAGGAGGCGCAGGGGAGCGGGAGCTCCTCACGCGCGTGGCTCTGGGCAGCCGCCGGTCTGGTGATCCTGCTCGTGCTGCTCGTCCCCCGAACGCTCAGGTCACGACAGCGCCGCCGCAGGACCGGCCTTGCCAGCGGCGGCGACGACCCCGCCGTGGAAGCGGCGTGGGCCGAGGTGCGCTCCCAGGTGCTCGACCTCGGTCATAGCTGGGACGATGACGCGACGTTGCGATCTCAGCAGCGCCACCTGAGATCGCTGATCGCGCGTGCCCCGGTCTCCGGGCGCACCACCGGCTCGGCGTCCCCGGTGCCGGTCGACCTCGTGGTCGCCGAGCTCGACGCCCTGGTGGGATCGGTCGAGCGCGCTCGCTTCGGCGTCGCGCCGGTCTCTCGCGACGAGGCCGACGCCGCCTGGGAGCGCGCCATGACGATCACCCAGGCGCTCTGGGCGCGTAGCGAGGCCCAGGATCGGCGACGGGCTCAGTGGTGGCCACGCTCGATGCGTTCAGTCCCCGAAGCAGTCGGGTGGCGCCGGAGCCGGTTGAGCCAGACGCCTCAGGTCTCAGATGACAACGTCAAGGTATAGACCCTGCGCCCCTGCGGGTGACCACGGCGACGCCGGCCCGCACGGCTCAGTAGTCGCTGCCGAATCCACCCTGCTCGCGGCGGCGGCGCCAGCGCTCCTCGAAGCGTTCCATCATCGAGCCGTGGGAGCCCTGGGAGCCGTGGGACTTCCGCGAGGCACCGCGCTTGGGGCGCTTCCCGCCCTGGACCATGCGAAGCCCAGGCTCAGCGTCCTCAGGGGGAGCTTCCTCCCCCTCGGCGGAGGCAGCGGCCTGGCCGCGCCAGGCGGCGAGCGCCAGGTAGGCCGAGATCAACATGACGACGAACCCGATGATGCCCACCGGGCTGACCCGGATGACCACGCCGGTCATGAGCAGGGCGACGCCGATGACGAACCCGAGCCCGCCCGCGATCATCTGTCGGCGAGCGTGTCGATGAACCCGGCTTCCGCGCATGGCGGATGCCAGCTTGGGGTCTTCGGCGACTAGCGCACGCTCCATCTGCTCCAGCAGACGCAGCTCTTCTTCCGAGAGCGGCACGGTCCCTCCAAGGCGACGGTTCGTGGTGTCGATTCTAGGGTCCACCCGGTTGACGTGGTACCGGCGAGACCAAATTAGACTCGGAATCGACCTTCGGCCGCCTACTTCTGTCGCGGCAGCGACCTGTGCAGGTGAGTCTTTCCCAGCCTCGAGGCTCCCACGCAGGCCCGGGGTGATGACCGCAGCGGGCCCAGCACGGTCGACGATGCGGCGGGCTCCGGGGGCGCCTCAGGTCCGTGCGTGGCTCCCCTCCAGCAGCGATGCCGGACGCACCGCGGCCGTACCGAAACGACCCACGGCGCGGTCCACCGCACGGTCGGCTTCTGCCCAGCCGCGATCTGCCTCCCCCAGCACCAGCTGCCGCGTGCTGCCGCTGCGTGAGGTCAGCCCTTCGACCCGCACCCCGACCAGACGGACCCGAGCACGTTGCAGACCCAGGGAGGTGAACACCTCCTGGACCGTGCCGTAGATCTCACAGGTCACGTCACTGGGCTCCTTGCGAGTGCGACTGCGGGTGATGGTGGTGAAGTCGGCGAACCGGATCTTCAGGGTCACGGTGCGACCCACCACTCCTGCAGCGCGCATCCGTGCGGTGACCTTGCCGGTCAGGCGCAGCAGCTCACGCAGCAGCACCCGGGGGTCGTCGGTGTCTCGCCCGAAGGTCTCGTCGGCACCGATGCTCTTGTCGGGGGTCGCCGCGGGAGCGAAGGCTCGCACCGACCGGACCCCTGAGACGGTGCGGTCGTCGATCCCCCAGGCGAGGTCGTGGATGTGTGTCCCGGCAGCGTGTCCGATCGCCCTGCGCAAGGTGTCCACCGGGGTGTGGGCGACGTCGCCGACCGTGCTCAACCCGAACCGACGCAGCTGCGCACCGGTCTTCTCCCCCACCCCCCACAGGTCTTCGACCGGCAACGGGTGCAGGAACGGCACCACCTCACCCGCGCGCACCACCACCACGCCGTCGGGCTTGGCGTGGCGGCTGGCAACCTTGGCGACCCCGATGGTGTCGGCCACCCCCACCGAACAGGTGATCGCCTGCTCGTCGGTGACCTGGGCACGGATCAGCTCGGCGATCATCGGCGGCGTCCCCAACCGGCGTACGGCGCCTCTGACATCGAGGAACGCCTCGTCCAACGACAACGGCTGCACCAGGGGCGTCACCCGGGCGAAGATCTCCATCACCGAGGTCGAGACCGTGCTGAGCAGGTCGTAGTCGGGTCGGAGCACCTCGGCGTGGGGACACAGCCGCCGAGCACGTCCCATCGCGATTCCCGAGCGCACACCACTGCCACGCGCGAGGTAGTTGGCCGAGAGCACCACCCCACGGTGACCGCCGCCGACGATCACCGGGACTCGTGCCAGCTCGGGCCGCTCGCGGGTCATGACCGCTGCGTAGAAGGCATCCATGTCGACATGGAGGATCACGGTCATCGGGCCACCTCGGCGCCACAGCGCCCCTCAGGTAGGTAGCGCCCGGGGCCAGGTGTCGGCTCAGGGACGACGTGAGAGCGCGTGGACCTGAGTCGCCAACGCGAGGTACTCCGGGCGCTCGGCGACCTCGTGCTCCAGCTCGGCGAGCAGCCCTGCGGCGCCCGGCTCGAGATCGACCAGGGTGCTGGGCACCAGGTCGGTGAAGACCCGCACCGCGTGCATGGTGGTGTCGGTGAAGCCGGCCTGGTCGAGCAGCCCGGAGATCTCCGAGGCGGTGAAGCGCCCGGGGGAGTCGACCTCGCGCAGCGTCGCCAGCGCTTGAGCCAGGTGCCCCGCGCTCGCCCGGGCAACCACGGCCGCGTGGCGCTGGGCCACCAGCAGGCTGAGCACACCATCGGGGCGGAGCCGTTCAGCCAGCTTCTGCAGTGCCGCGGCCGGGTCGTCGACCACGTCGAGCACCCCGTGGCACAGCACCAGGTCGAACTCGGTCGCCACGTCCCCGGCAGCGACCAGGTCGACCAGCTGGGAGATGTCGCCCTGCACGCCACGAACCCGGTCGGCGACCTGGGTCTCGACACTACGGCGGCCCAGGATCGCCAGCGCGTCGGGGCTGGGATCGACCACGGTGACCTGATGCCCCTGCTCGGCCACTCGGACGGCGAAGCCGCCCGTGCCACCCCCCACGTCGAGGACCTGGGATCCGGCCGGGAGGTTCTGGAGCTTGCCGACCAGGCCCTGCCAGACCACAGCGGTGCGGATGTGGGCGCGAGAACTCGCTGCGCTGGAGGCGCCGACACCGACCATGGCGCCCACCTTACGGTCCTGGGGGAGGTCATCACCCTGCGCTCCCGGGGGAGGAGTGCCACAACGACCGGGAGGGCGTCCATGCGGGCTGCCCACCCCCGGCCGGCTTGATGTCTGCGTAGGGCGAGAGCCGGAAGCCACTGGAGTGCACCAGCACTCGTCGGGGTGGTCCCGCGATGTCGTCGTCGCTCCCGGCCGGTCCTGGACCGGGGTCCTGGGCCAGCAGGTGGTGGACCGTCTCGACACCCTCGGTGCGCCACAGCTCGTGCAGAGCGGTCAGCTCCCAGCACCCCGTGGCCCGCAGCGAGATCCCCCGTCTCCCGGTGCGGCGGACCTCACCGCGTGCCAGCACCATCCAGGAGTGGAAGACCGTGGTGGCGCAGTGGGTGAGAGCGTCCTCGAAGAAGGTCAGGTCGACCGGACCGGTGGCGTCGTCCAGGGTCAGGAAGACCACCCGCCGTCCGGACCTGATCGGTGGTGTCTGGGTGGCCACCTTGACCCCGGCCACCAGCACCGACTCGGCCGGGCGACGCTGCAGCAGATCGGTCGAGCGAGCGGTCCCGAGGTCGTGGAGCATCTCGTCGTAGAACTCCATGACGTGTCGGCTGGTGTCCAGCCCCAACACCTCCAGCTCGGCGTGCACCCGGTCGATCGGAGCCATCTCGGGCAACCCGCTGACCTCACCGGTGTGCAGCGCATCGGCCGGGGAGTCGCCGAGGTCCAGGGCCAGCTGCACCGACTCCGCCGGACCTGCCGGGCGCGGGGTGCGGGCCTGGGCGGCGGCGCGTTCACGGACTCCGACCGAGGGGGCCGGCTGGACGGTCTGGCCGGCTGGGAGGCAGCCGAGCGCCGGCCTCCCGCACGTGTGGCGGCCCGTTGCAGTCCGCGGGTGTAGCGGTCGAGATCGGCGATCTGCAGCAGCAGGTCACGCCGGGTGACCCGCCCACGCTTGCCCGGCCCGCCCCCGGCGTGGATGCCGTAGACCCCGTCGAAACCCCCGGCCAGCACCAACCGCTCGGCCACGGGACGCGAGACCCCGGCTCGGTGCCAGAAGTCGGTCAACGAGGCGAAGGGACGTGCCGCCACGACGTGGCTGACCTCGGCCCCGGAGATGCCCTTGACCTCGGCCAGCGCGATCCGGATCGCGTAGCGCTGCTCGCCCAGCGGCTCCACGGTGTAGGCCGCTTCGCTGTGGTCGACGTCGACACCGAGCACCTCGATCCCGAAGTGGCGGGCATCATCGAGGATCAGACGCTTGGGATACATCCCGGGGTCGTGGGTCAGCACCCCGGCGAGGAAGTGGGCCGGGTAGTGGGTCTTGAGCCACGCCGACTGGAAGGTCGGCAGCGCGAACGCCGCGGCGTGGGCCTTGCAGAATCCGAACGAGGCGAAGGAGGCCAGCACCTCCCACATCCGCACCGCGAGCCGCTGGGAGTAGCCGCGCCCCAGTGCGCGGGGCAGGTACCAGGTGTGGACGTTCTCCATGCCCTCCGGAGTGCCCATGGCCCGACGCGCCTCGTCGGCCTCGGCCAAGGTGCAGCCGGTGAGCTGGGAGAACAGCTCGATGACCTGCTCGTGGTAGACCACCACGCCGCGGGTCTGCCCCAGGATCGGGCGGAAGTCGTCGTGGAGGTAGCGGGGCATCCGCCAGCCCTGCTTGGCCTCGAGGTAGGGGGTGATCATGTCGCTCTTGACCGGCCCCGGCCGGAACAGCGAGATGTCGGCGATGACCTCCTCGAAGGTCTCGATCCCGGACTTGCCGACCAGCTCGCGCTGTCCCGGTGACTCGATCTGGAAGCAGCCGAGGGTGCGGGCACTGCTGATCAGCTCGTAGGTCTCCGGGTCGTCGGGGGGCACCTGGGCCTCGTCGTCGATGTCGACCTCCACCCCATCGACCCGTTTGATCTCGGCGACAGCGTGTGCCATCGCCGACTGCATCCGGATGCCGAGCACGTCGAGCTTGAGCAACCCGAGGTCCTCCACGTCGTCCTTGTCGAACTGGGTCATCGGGAACCCGGCGAAGCTGGCCTCCACCGGGGTGCGGTCCAGCAGGGAGATGTCGGAGAGCAGCACCCCGCACGGGTGCATCGCGATGTGGCGTGGAAGTCCGTCGAGCCGTTCGGCGAGCCGGAACAACAGGCCAAGACGCTCCTCCCCCAGCCCGGCAGCACGCAGCTCGGGAAGCTCGCGCAGCGCGGTGCGGGCGTCGCGGGCACGGATGTGGGGGAACGCCTTGGCGACCGCGTCGATCTCCGCCGGCGGCAGTGCCAGCGCCGCGCCGACGTCACGGATCGCGTGCCGCACCCGATAGGTGTCGCGCATCGAGACGCTGACGCAGCGCTCCCCGCCGTAGGTGTCGAGGATCGCCTCGTAGATCTCCAGCCGCCGCGCGGACTCCACGTCGATGTCGATATCGGGCAGACCCGAGCGCAACGGCGAGAGGAAGCGCTCCATGAGCAAGCCGTGGCGCAGTGGGTCGATCCCGGAGACCCGCAGCAGGTAGTTCACCAGGCTGCCGGCCCCCGAGCCGCGGGCCGCGCTGCGGATGCCCATCCGGCGCACCATGTCGCACACGTCGGCCACGGTGAGGAAGTAGGAGGCGTAGCCGAGCTGATCGATCACGCTCAGCTCGTCGTCGAGACGCTTCCAGATCCGCTGCCGGGGTGCGTTGCCGTAGCGTTCGGCGACCCCGGCCTCGCAGCGCTGTCGCAGCAGGGCGCCGGCTGTGGCCCCTGCCCTGTCACGGCTGCCGTCACGATGGGCCGGGCCGGCTCCCAGCTCGGGGAAGTGGACCTCACCGATACCGAGGTCACCGCGTGGGTCGAGCGCGCAGCGGTCGGCGACGACCCGGGTGCGCGTGGTCAGCTCCTGCGCCTCGCGGCTCCCCAGCCCGGCAGCCCGGGCGACCTCCTGCGCGACCTCGGCCATCTCCTTGCCCGACTTGAGGTAGCCCTCGGCGTTGCGCCGGTCGAGGTGGCGCAGGTCCAGCGGCACCAGTCGACGGGCGGCGTCGAGGACGTCGACGACCACGGCGTCGGCCCGGTCGGCGTAGCGCACGGTGTTGGAGAGCGCGGCCGGCACCCCGGCGGCCCGTGCCACCCCCAGCATCCGGGCTGCATGGGAGGCCGACCCGGGACCGCGACCCGCCACCCGGTGGTCGACGACCTCGACCACGAGGTCACCGGGGTCGAACAGCTCCCGCCACTGCCGCAGCACCGCAGTGCCCTGGTCGTCGCGGCGAGCAGTTGCCGCCCGGCCCAACGGTGAGGACGGCCCCAGCAGGGCCACCACGCCTGCGCCTGCAGCGTGCTCGGCCACCAGGTCGAGAGAGCAGACCGGTTCACCTCGTTCGCCACTGAGGTGAGTGGCCGAGATCAGCCGACAGATCGCCGCCCACCCCTGCTTCCCCGCAGCCAGGAAGGTCACCCGGGGCAGGCGGAGGTCGCGGTGGGCGCCGCCGCGCACCGGGGTGCGCGCAGCGATCCCGGGCCGGTCATCCGCCGGGTCGGCCAGGGCGAGGTCGACCCCGAGGACCGGCCGGACCCCGGCGGACTGACAGGCACGGACGAACCGGATGGCGCCGTAGGTGCCATCACGGTCGGTCAGTGCCAGGGTGTCCATCTCCTGCTCCACGGCGCGCTCCACCAGCACCTCGGGATGTGAGGCGCCGTGCTGGAGGGAGTAGCCGGAAGCGACGTGGAGGTGGACGAACGGGTCGCCCACCGCGCCTCACCCCGCCGCAACCCGGGCGAGCCGGTCGCCCACGGGTAGGTGCCGGGTAAGACCGAGAGACTCCTCGACCAGCGCGAGGAATCGATCAGCGTCACGCACCAGGTCGTCGGCCTCACGCTCGCTCACCGCTCGACGCGACCCCGCCTCGGCGGCCGCGCGCTTGGCCGCCCCCGACGCGAAGAAGCCTGCCCACTCGGAGAACTCGGGAGCCACCTGCGCCAGGAGCACCCAGGCATTGCGCTGAGGCGCACGGCCACGACGAGGCAGCTGCGGCTCCGCCCGGGCCGCGAGGAGCGCGGCGGTGGCGCGCAGCGCCGCGATATGGGCATGGGCGTAGCGCAGCCCGACGTCGGTGGAGATCACCGCCTCCCGCAGCGAGGCGGCCGCACGCTCGAGATAGGCGAAGGAGGCGGCGGGGATGTCGAAGGGACCGAGCACCTGGCTCTGGGGCCTCGTCATCTCACGGGTCAGGTCAGTCGTCATGCCACTCACCTCAGTCCAGGCACCGGGCGAGGGTCCAGGTGCCCTGCGCCCAGTCGAAGGCGAGGTCGAAGACTCCACCCGAGCTCTCCCGGGCCGTGCGACCAGGAGCTGCCTCCACCCGCCAGACCTCGCGCTCGTTGAGAAGGTCGCGCGCCTGCTCGGACTGCTCGGGCTGCCACCACGGCGCGGTCTCCACCCATTGGGCGAGCACGTCGAAGACCTTCCACAGTCGACCGTGCCAGAGGAACTGGGCCGGTCCTTCCGTGGGGCCGCGGGTCCCGGCCACCATCCCTCTACGAACCTCCACGAGGTCGTCGTACCTGCGCATCTGCTCCTCCGAACGAGTCATCCCAACCGACCAGTGACGTCTCGACCCGTCCCGACCCCTGGCTCTCGTGTGAGAGAGTGCTGTGGCGGAGGTGGGGGTCGAGGTCACCCCCGCCACGTGCTCGAACACATGTTCGAATGACTTCACGCTACACCCACCCCCCGACACCAGGTCAAGCCCTTCCTCGGACTTGTGGAGAACGTCGTTGTCAGACCAGAGCGCCTCGGGAGGACCGCTCCCGCCGTCCACACCGTCGACCCCACCCACACCCGCCGTGCCTGCGCTGCCGTCCGCCATACCGCTGACCCAACCCGAGGCCACCGACAGATCCGGAGCCACCGGCGAGCACCCCTCGATCACCGGCTTCCGCGCGGCGCTGCGAGCCGCCGGCGGGCAAGGCGAGATCGTGACGCTGCCCGACGCGGTGCACACCGCGGCACTGGCGGCCCAGGCACTCGGTTGTGAGGTGGGGGCGATCGCCAACAGCCTGCTGTTCGACTGCGCCGACGAGCCGGTGCTGGTGCTCACCAGCGGTGCGCACCGGGTGGACACCGCCAAGGTCTCCGCCGACCTGGGCCTGGGGCCGCTGCGACGGGCCGCACCCGCGTTCGTGCGCCGCCACACCGGTCAGGTGATCGGCGGGGTCTCCCCGCTGGACCATCCCCGCCCCGTCCCGACCTACCTCGACCGTTCGCTGCGCGCCTACGACGTCATCTGGGCTGCGGCCGGACACCCGGCCGCCGTCTTCTCCACGACCTACGACGAGCTGCGGGCGATGACCCGCGCCGTGGAGATCGAGGTGCGCTGAGGTGGCACGCGTGGTCGTGGTGGGGGGTGGCCTGGCGGGCTGTGCCAGCGCTGCCCGCCTGGCGAAGCTCGGTCACGAGGTGACCCTGATCGAGGCTCTGCCCACGCTGGGCGGAGCGATCGGCGTGGTCGAGCAGGACGGCTTCGAGTGGGACACCGGGCCGCACGCGAGCGCCCTGCCCGCCGTCCTGCGGGACCTCTTCCGCAAGTCCGGGCGCCCCCTGGAGCGTGAGCTGGAGCTGGAGCACGTCGAGCCGATGCGCGAGCACCGGTTCCGCGACGGCACCCGCCTGGCCCTCCCCTCAGGCAGCCGCAGCGCCCAGATCGAGGCGATCGACGAGGCGATGGGGCCGGGCCTGGGGGAACAGTGGGCCGACTACGTCCACGACCACGCCGAGACCTGGGACCTGCTCAGACGCGACTACCTCGAGCGCCCGTGGTCCCCTGACCTGGCGAGCAAGGAGACCCACCACCTGCTGCGCGACCGGCTGATGATGCACAAGGCAGTGACCAAGCGGTTCAAGGACGAACGGCTGCGGACCCTCGCCTGGCACCACGCGGTGCAAGGTGGGCACGACCCCCGCAACGTCCCGGCGTGGTACGGCGTCGTGGACTACCTCGAGCAGAACTTCGGCACCTGGACCTTCCCCGGCGGGTTCGGTCGCCTCGCCGCGCTGCTCACCAAGCGGCTCGGCGAGCGCGGCGTCACCCTCCTGACCGCCACCTCGGCCAAGGACATCGTCATGGGCCCCTCGGGCCCCACCTGCGTGGAGACCAGCGCGGGCACTGTCGAGGCCGACAAGGTCGTGGTCGCGGTGGACCCCCGCATGCTCCCCGCGCTGCGCCGGTACGTCGACCGCTCGATGCCCGCGATCCCACCGCTCGTCACCCATGTCGGGCTGTCCGAGGAGGTGCCCGACCTGCCCGCGGAGATCGTGGTGCACGACGAGTTCGTGATCACCGTGCGCACCGACGGCCGGGCGCCGCAGGGCAAGGCGGCGTGGACCCTGTCCGGACGCGGCAAGATCTCCGAGGGGCTGGTCATGGCACTGGTCCGCAAGCGCATCGACCTGCGTGACGTCATCGAGACCGAGCTGCGCCTCTCGCCCCGCCAGCAGGTGGAGCTGTGGTCCGGGTCCCCCGCCGGGGTCCTGTGGCAAGGCCGCGCGACCGTCACCGACCGGGTCACGACCCGCACCCCGCTGCAGGAGGTCTATGCCGCGGGCGCGCACGTCGGCGGCGGAGGGCTGGTCCCGTTCGTGGGGTTGAGCGCGGCCGTCGTCGCCGAGGCGATCGGCCCCGCCTGAGCCTGACCCTCAGCCGACCGGCAGCCTCAGGTTCGCGTAGATCTCGCGCGTCGCCTTGGAGCGGTTCAACGTGTAGAAGTGCAGCCCTGGCGCATCGCGCTCGAGCAGCGTCGCGCACAGCTCGGAGGCGATCTGCACGCCTTCCCTGCGGACCGCCTCGGCGTCGCCCTCCCATCGGGCGACCCGCTCGACCACCTCGGCCGGCACGTCACGGCCCGACAGCTGCGCCATGCGCTGGATCTGCTTGAGGTTCGTGATCGGCATGATCGCCGGGATGATCGGGATCTCGACACCTGCCGCGTGCGCGCGCTCGAGCAGACCGAAGTACTCCTCGGCGCGGAAGAACATCTCGGTGATCGCGAACTGCGCGCCTGCCTCCTGCTTGGCACGCATCACGCGCACGTCGTCTTCAAGGCTCACAGCCTCGCGGTGGCCCTGGGGGAAGGCGGCCACCCCGACGCTGAAGTCGCCGAGCGAGCGCACCAGCGCCACCAGCTCGCTGGCATAGCTCAGTCCTCCCGGTGTCGAGACCCATGGGGTGCCAGGTCCGTCCTCCGGGTCGCCGCGGAGCACGAGCACGTTGCGGATGCCCGCGGCCGCGTAGTCCTCGACCACGTCGGAGACCTCGGCCACGGAGTGGCCGACGCAGGTCAGGTGGGCCATCGCCAGCATCGAGGTCTCGGTGGCGATCCGGCGCGTGATCTCGATGGTGTGGTCCCGGGTGGACCCCCCGGCGCCGTAGGTCACCGAGACGAAGGTCGGTCGCAACGGCTCCAGCTCGCGCAACGAGCTCCACAGCACCTGCGCGCCGGCCTCGTCCTTGGGAGGGAAGAACTCGAAGGAAAACGATTGCCCGCGAGCCAACCGCTCCGGGACGGTGTCGCCGGGGGTCTCGGCGTCGCCCGCGGCGTGGTCCTGGAGTCCCATGTCCCGAACGATACGGCGCAGCGCGGACCCACCGCAGCGGCCCCCGATCGGTGGGACGGGCATGCCCTGGTGCCACGGGTGCGGAGCCGACTGCCGGCGCGTCGGCGGGTTAGGCTCGCGCTCGTGACCCTCACCGCCGCGTCGTGGGATCCCGAGTGGTTCCGAAGCCACGTCCAGTCGATCCTGGACGACTACGTCGATCGGCAGGCCGACTCGCTGTGCAGCCTCGGGGACGACGCCGCCCGACTGGTGGAGGCCGCGGGACTGGCGGTGCAAGGCGGCAAGCGGTTCCGCGCGATGTTCTGCCTGTGGGGCTTCCGTGCGGTCCGGCCGTTCGCGGACCCCGTCGAGGAGCAGGCGATCCTCCGCGCCGCCTCCTCCCTGGAGCTGCTGCACAGCTCCGCGCTGGTGCATGACGACTACATGGACGACAGCGACACCCGCCGCGGTCGCCCCGCAGCCCACCGGGCCTTCGCCGAGGAGGCCCACCGAGCGGGCTGGCCTGCGCACCACGAGCAGTACGGCGCCGCCGCAGCGATCCTGCTCGGTGACCTGCTGCTGGTGTGGGCCGACGAGCTGCTCCGCTCGTGCGGCCTGCCTCAGGACCAGGTGCACGCGGCGCTCGAGGTCTTCGACGTCACGCGGGTTGAGGTGATCACCGGGCAGTTCCTCGACGTCTCGCTCCAGGCCCGAGGCGAGTCGGACATCGACCAGGCGATGCACGTGCTGCGCTACAAGTCGGCGAAGTACTCGGTGGAGAGACCACTGCACATCGGGGCCGCGCTCGCGGGAGCGGACAAGGAGACGATGACCGCGCTCACCGACGTCGGGGTCCCGCTGGGGGAGGCCTTCCAGCTGCGCGATGACCTGTTGGGGGTCTTCGGCGATCCTGCGGTGACGGGGAAGCCGGCCGGCGACGACCTCTCCGAGGGCAAGCGAACGGTGCTGGTGGCGCTGGCGTTGAGCAGTGCCGACCCGAGCGACGCCCGCAAGCTCGCCTCGTCCCTGGGGCACCACCTACCCGGTTCACAGGTGGCAGAGCTGCAGCGCATCATCGAGCGCAGCGGGGCTCACGCTGAGGTCGAGAGCAGGATCGAGACACTGACGGCCGATGCGCTCCACGCGCTGGACGACGGGCCGTTCACCGACGACGCCCGTCAGGTGCTCCGGGGGCTCGCCGATGCCGCCACCCAGCGCGTCGTGTGAGGACCCGCCCGACGCACGGCTGTGGCTCAGCTCAGTGCTTGAGCGGCAGCTCCTCCAGATCGAGGCTGGGGCCTTCGCCTCGCAGGATCACCGCGAACGGTGCCTCCTGCTGCCGGCTGCGGTCGGCGAGCATTGCAAGCCCCTGCTCGAACGCCGCCTGGTCGTGGCGCGCCAACGGCGCGTAGCCGTCCCACAGCAGGACCGTGCCCTGGTCGTGGCCCTCGCCCACCGCGGGCAGCGCCCTGGCCACCGCGTCGAGGTCGCCGGAGTCGTCCACGCCGAGCGCTGCGCCGAGCGCCTTGGCGAACGGCTCACGCTCCTCGACGGTCCAGCCGTCCAGGTGAGCGAACTTCCAGCCGGCGTGCTCCACCGCATGGCGTACGTCGTCGACCTTGGCCCCGCTGTGCCACTGGTAGGCGCCCGGGGGGTTGTGCCCGGCAAGCAGCGCCGCGAGTCCACTCATCAAGGTCCTCCTTCGCCGTGTCGCCGGCCAGGGTGCCGGCCTCTACTCCGACCTTAGCCCGGATCCGCCGATGGCCGCCGTCGGGAGCGACACCAGACGGGTGCGCTGGCAAGGCGGCGCCACGAAGGCATGCTGGTGGCCTGGGGAGCGGCGCCAACGCAGCCAGCGTGCCCGGATGGCGTTGCGCAGCAGGCGGAGACCGGTGGGCCAGGGCTGGACCGGCTCGTGGCGGGGCAGCTCCTCACGTTGCTCGTCGGGGTCAGCTACCTCAGAAGCCCATCGCCTGGGCGCGGCGCTTGGCCTCGGAACCGCGGTTCTCGCGCAGTGCGTCGATCGGCCGGCCAGGGAGCGTCGGGTCGTCGGTGAACACCCAGGCCAGGATCGCCACGTCGTCGTAGCCGGCGTCGTGCAGCACGGTCAGCAGCCCGGGCAGGCCCTTGACGATCGCGCCGTCCTGGAGGAAGGCGGCCGGCACTCTCGCCCCTGCCCCAGGGGTGGGGGTGGCCGCAGCGAGCTGATGCTCCTGCACGAGTCGCCCCACCTTGCTGACCGGCACGTCCAGCACCTCAGCGACCTCGGGCCAGTCCAGCCACTCCTCGATGAGGACCCCCAGGTCCAGCTGGCGACGGTCAGGGCCGGGCTGTGATTGCGCGGTCATGGCGCAGACGATACGCGGCGGAGACACGCCCATGCCGGGCCATCGGGCCTCGCGGACCTAGAATCGACTGAAGCACTCGGCCCGACCGACCACCGCCCATCCGCTGCGCCGCGATCTCCACCCGATCCGCGCCCGACCCGAAGGGACGCCTGCTGTGCCGTACGCCGCCGATCCGATGAGCGGACGGGTGCTCGACGGTCGCTACGTGCTCGGCCCACGGATCGCGCGCGGGGGCATGGCGTCGGTGTACGAGGCGCACGACCGGCGGCTCGCCCGGGAGATGGCCGTCAAGGTCATGCACGACGACCTGGGGGACGACACCGACTTCGCAAGCCGGTTCGTGCGTGAGGCGCGGGCTGCGGCCCGGATCTCCCATCCCAACGTGGTCGCGGTGACCGACCAGGGCGACGACGACGGCCGGCTCTTCATCGTCATGGAGCACGTGCGGGGAACGACACTGCGAGACGAGATCCGCGACCACGCCCCGATGTCGCCCGCCCGGTCGCTGGCGCTGCTGGAGCAGGTCCTGCAGGCGCTCTCCGCTGCGCACGCCCAAGGCATCGTGCACCGCGACATCAAGCCCGAGAACGTGCTCATCTCGACCACCGGTGAGGTCAAGGTCGCAGACTTCGGTCTCGCCCGAGCCCTGGGTGCGGACACCCAGCACACCCGCGCCAACGGCGCGGTCATCGGCACGGTGTCCTACCTCGCTCCCGAGGTCATCGAGCACGGCGTGGCCGATGCGCGCACCGACGTCTACTCCGCCGGCGTCCTGCTGTTCGAGATGCTGACCGGTCTCAAGCCGCACGCCGGCGACAGTGCGATCCAGGTGGCGTGGAAGCACGTCAACGAGGACGTCGCGGCTCCCTCCGGGAGCACCGGGCAGCACGTCCCGGACTATGTCGACGCCCTGGTGGGGGCAGCCACCTCGCGCACGGTCGACCTGCGACCGGCCGACGCCAAGGTGATGCTCATGCAGGTCCGCCGGGCACGCGCGGCCTGTGAGGCGGGGGTGCTCGACGACCCCGAGCTGGCCGCGGACTTCCGTCCCGGCCGCCGACCGGCCGACCTCGACAGCATCGACTACGTCGACGACGCAGAAACCCTGCACATGGCGCCGGTGAAGGCGCTGGTCACGACCACCGAGCAGCAGGTCGGCAGCGGCATCCCCGACGACGTCAGCGCCGACGAGACCGCGGTGATCCGCCCGGTCGCCCAGCAGCGCACCATGGCGGCAGGGCCAGGGGTGGCGGTCGCGCCGCCCCCGCCCCCGCCGCGGATGCAGGGGCAGGTCCCCCCGGCGCGCTCGACTCCCCCACCACCACATCCACGATCACCGGGGACACCGGGCGGCCGCCCTCCCCGGTCCACCCGGTCCCGCCGTAGCCGCCGCGGACCCGTGGGGCTGCTCATCGTGGTGCTGCTGGTCGCCGGTGTGGCCCTGGCCGGGTGGTGGCTCGGCATGGGCCGCTACACCTCGTCGCCCGGAGTCATCAACCTGAGCAAGGGTGACGCGCAGCAGAAGGTCGAGGAGGCGGGTCTGGAGTTCGAGGTGATCGGCCGGGAGTTCTCCGAGAGCGTGACCCGAGGCTCGGTCCTCGAGACCGATCCGGCTGCCGGCAGCCGGATCGTGCGAGGGGGCACCGTGGAGGTCGTGCTCTCCAAGGGGGCCGAGCGCTTCGCCGTACCCAAGCTCGCCGGACGAACCGCGGACGAGGTCGAAGGCGTGCTGGCCGCCAGCAACCTGGGGCTCGGCGCGATGCGCCAGGTCTGGCACGAGTCGGTACCGGAAGGGATCGTGGTCAAGTCCGACCCGTCCCGTGGCACCGAGCTGCGGCGCGACAGCGCGGTGACGGTGACGGTCAGCAAGGGACCTCAGCCGATCGACATCCCCGACTTCACCGGCAAGTCCGCTGGGCGGGCAGAGCGGCGTCTGAGCGGTCTGGGCTTCGAGGTGAGCATCACCGAGGAGAACCACGACAAGGTCAAGGAGGGCCGGGTCATCTCCCAGGACCCCGCCTCGGGCACGGGCTACCAGGACGACGAGATCACGCTCGTGGTCTCCCAGGGGCCGGTCATGGTCTCCGTCCCGTCGGTGACGACCCTGCCGGTCGAGACCGCGACCGAACAGCTCGAGGAGCTCGGTTTCAAGGTGAGCACCGAGCGCACCGACCTCTACATCGGGTGGGACCGCGTGGTGCGCCAGTCACCGAAGGCGAGCACCTCCGCAGCTGAAGGCAGCACGATCACCTTGTACGTCGTGTGATGGTTGCACGTCGTGTGATGGGCGCCTGATGGCGCCGGCGATGACGAGACTGACCAGCCCCGTGGGGACCCACCTCCCCGTGGGCAAGGGGTTGGTCCGCGGCGCGCTGGCCCACGCCGTGCGGATCGAGGCCGAGGCCGTGCAGGTCTTCCTCGGCAACCCGCGCGGCTGGGCGCTGAGCCAGGGCGACAAGGCTGAGGACGTGGCCTTCGCGGACGGTTGCCGACAGGCCGGCATGCCGGTGTTCGTGCACACGCCGTACCTGGTGAACCTGGGCTCCCCCACCCCGACGACGTACCAGCGCTCGGTCGAGTCGGTGGTTCACAACCTCGCCCGGGGGGTGCGGGTCGGCGCCGAGGGCGTGGTGGTGCACACCGGGTCGTGCGTGGGCGAGGGCGGCTACGACGACGCGCTGCGTCAGGTGCGCGAGGCGCTGCTGCCGGTGCTCGACGTCCTCGACGACGCCTCGCCCTGGCTGCTGCTCGAGCCGACCGCCGGGCAGGGGCGTTCGCTGTGCGCCACGGTCGCCGACCTCGAGCCCTACCTCGAGGCGCTCGAGCACCACCCGAAGGTCGGGATCTGCCTCGACACCTGCCATGCCTTCGCGGCCGGGGAGCCGCTCGAGCGGCCCGGTGGAGCCGCAGACACCGTCGACCGTGTGATCGCGCTGACTGGTCCCGACCGGCTGCGACTCGTCCATGCCAACGACTCCAAGGATCCACGTGGCTCGATGCGGGACCGCCACGAGAAGATCGGCCAGGGGCACATCGGGGAGCAGGCGTTCGCCGAGCTCCTCGCCCATCCAGCGCTGCAGCGCGTCCCCTTCGTGCTCGAGACACCGGGCAGCCGCCAGGTCGACGACCCCGACATCCCACTGCTCAAACGGCTGCGCACCACGGCCGGATCGGACCGATGAGCTCGCGCCAGGTCTCGTTGCTCGCGACACTGGCCCTGGTCGGGGTCACCGCGTCCTGGGGGTCCACGTTCTTCCTGATCAAGATCGTGCTGGAGCAGCTGCCCGTCCTGGACTTCCTCGCGGTGCGCTTCGGCATCGCGACGCTCTCCTTGCTGGTGCTCTTCCCCCGCGCCCTTGCGAAGCTGTCACCGCAGGCCCGGCGCGCCGGCGTCATGCTGGGGCTGCTCTACGGGATCGCCCAGATCCTGCAGACCATCGGACTCGCGCACACCCCCGCGAGCGTCTCCGGCTTCATCACCGGGCTGTACGTCGTGTGCACCCCCTTGCTGGCCGCTCCCCTGCTCAAGCAGCGCATCGGGCCACTCACCTGGGTCGCCGTCCTGCTGTCGCTGGCCGGTCTGGCAGTGCTCAGCCTGCGTGGGCTCTCCGTGGGCTACGGCGAGGCGCTGACGCTGGTCGCCGCGGTGCTCTACGCGCTGCACATCGTCGGCCTGGGGGCCTGGTCCCGACCCAGCGAGGCGATCGGGCTGACGATCCTGCAGCTCGCGGTGATCACGACGGTCTGTCTGGTGGCCAGCGCTCCCGACGGGATCGAGCTGCCGAGCAGTGCCTCGGTCTGGTGGAGCGTGGTCTACATGGCGGTCGTGGCCGCGGCACTCGCACTGGCGGCCCAGACCTGGGCGCAGGCACATCTTCCGCCGACCCGGGCGGCGATCATCATGACGATGGAACCGGTCTTCGCGGTCGTCTTCGCGGTCGGCCTGGGCGGTGAGGACCTCACCTCGCGGATGCTGGTCGGCGGCGCCCTGGTGGTGACCGCGATGCTGCTGGTCGAGCTGGCCCCGCGACGCAAGATCGAGGCAGAGGTCCCCCACCCCGCCCTCTGACCCCCTGCTCCCGCCGCCCCCCGCCCCCCTTGTAAATCGGGGTTACGGTCGCTCAACATGGCGTACGACGCGTGCTAACGGTCCACAGCACCGCAGTAGTTCCGGTACCTGCCGAGATCGCCATGGCCGCCGTACCTCGGCCACGGGCGCACCCGACTTCGCGAGCGCTGTGGACCGTCCCTGGGGGTTACGCGCTATGTCCACGGACCGTAACCCCGATTTACAAGGGGGGGACGACCGCGCAGCGGTCAGGCTTCGACGACCACGGGGATGATCATGGGGCGGCGGCGGTGGGTGTTGCTGACCCACCGGCCGGTGACGCGGCGGATCGCCTGCTGGAGCTGGTAGGCGTCCTCCATGCCGTCGCGCATCGAGGAGTCGAGGGTCTCCACGATCACCGGCTTCACCTCGTCGAAGACCGAGTCGTCCTCGACGAACCCGCGGGCATGGATCTCCGGTCCCGAGACCACCTTGGACTCCACCAGGTCGACCACGACGATGACCGAGATGAAGCCTTCCTCGCCGAGGATCCGCCGGTCCTTCAGCGACGACTCGGTGATGTCGCCGACCGACTGCCCGTCGACGAAGACGTAGCCGCACGGCACCTTGCCGGCCACGGAGATCTTGCCGTCGACCAGGTCGACGACCACACCGTCCTCGGCGATCACCACGTTGTCGGCCGGGATACCGGTGGCGAGCGCCAGCGCTGCGTTGGCCTGCATGTGTCGCACCTCGCCGTGCACCGGCAGCACGTTGCGGGGGCGTACGACGTTGTAGCAGTAGAGCAGCTCGCCCGCACTGGCGTGCCCGCTCACGTGCACCAGGGCATTGCCCTTGTGCACCACCGTGGCGCCCCAGCGGGCCAGGCCGTTGATGACGCGGTAGACGGCGTTCTCGTTGCCGGGGATCAGCGAGGAGGCGAGCACGACGGTGTCGCCCTCCTCGATGTGGACGAAGTTGTGGTTGCGCTGAGCGATCCGCGCCAGCGCGGACAGGGGCTCGCCCTGCGAGCCGGTCGAGATCAGCACGGTCTGCTCGGACGGGTAGTTCTCGATGTCGCGGCTGTCGACCAGGGTGTCCTCGGGCACGTTGAGGTAGCCCAGGTCGCGGGCGATGTTCATGTTGCGGATCATGGAGCGGCCGACGTAGGCCACCTTGCGCCCGTGCTCGACCGCGGCGTCCATCACCTGCTGCACCCGGTGCACGTGGGAGGCGAAGCAGGCCACGATGATCCGCCCGCCGCTGCGGTGGAAGACCCGGTCGATCACAGGGCCGATCTCGACCTCGGAGGTGGTGAAGCCCGGCACCTCGGCGTTGGTCGAGTCGACCATGAACAGGTCGACGCCCTCCTCGCCGATCCTGGCGAAGGCGCGCAGGTCGGTGATCCGACCGTCGAGCGGCAGCTGGTCCATCTTGAAGTCACCGGTGTGCAGCACCGTGCCCGCGCCGGTGCGGATCGCCACCGCCAGGGCGTCGGGGATCGAGTGGTTGACCGCGATGAACTCCAGGTCGAAGGGCCCGAAGCTGATGCGGTCGCCCTCGGTGACGACGTGCTGCGCGGTCTCCTTGAGCTTGTGCTCCTGCAGCTTCGAGCGCAGCAGAGCCAGGGTGAGCTTCGACCCCACCAGCGGGATGTCAGGACGCTCGCGCAGGAGGTAGGGCGTGGCGCCGATGTGGTCCTCGTGACCGTGGGTGAGCACCAGCGCCTCGACATCGTCGAGCCGATCGGAGATCGAGGACCAGTCGGGCAGGATCAGGTCGACGCCGGGGTGGTGCTCCTCGGGGAACAGCACCCCGCAGTCGACGATCAGCATCCGGCCGTCGTACTCGAAAGCGGTCATGTTGCGCCCGACCTCGCCGAGCCCGCCGAAAGGCATGACGCGCAGTGCGTCGTGGGCGAGCGGCCCAACGGGCTCGAGCTCGTGGTGTGCGTGGGTCACGCGGTTTCTCCGTCCAGGAAGCCGAGCTGGGTCATGACGCCGCGCAGCTCGGCGACGAGCGCGTCGTCGCAGGGCACCAGCGGCAGTCGTACGTTGCGGTTGTCGAGCACGCCCAGCAGCTGCATCGCGGCCTTGGCGGTCATCGCTCCCTGGGCCCGGGCCATGACGACCTCGACCAGCGGGAGCAGCTCACGGTAGATCCCGAGTGCTTCGGGGAAGTCGCCCTTGTCGACGGCGCTCACCATGTCTGCGTACGGCCGACCGGCGACGTGGCCGACCACCGACACCACGCCGGCCGCACCGTGGGTGAGCCAGCCGAGGTTGAGCACGTCGTCCCCGGAGTACACCGACAGCCCGGTGTCGCGCATCAGCCGTACGCCGCGCTCCAGGTCACCGACGGCGTCCTTGACCGCGACGATGCCGCCGTGGCGTGCCACCCGGTCATAGGTCTCCGGGGCGATGGTGACACTGCTGCGCCCGGGGATGTCGTAGAGCATCACCGGGATCTCGGCGGCGTCGGCCACAGCCTCGAAGTGCGCAGCGACGCCCTCCTGCGTGGGCTTGCTGTAGTAGGGCGTCACCACCAGCACGCCGTCGGCGCCCAGACGCTGCGCCTGCTCGGCGAGCTCCACGGAGTGGGCGGTGTTGTTGGTGCCGACTCCGGCGACCACCGTCCCCCGATGGCCGACCGCGTCGATCACAGCCCGCAGGATCTCGCCGTCCTCCTCGGTGGTGGTGGTGGGCGACTCCCCCGTGGTCCCGGAGACGACCACTCCGTCGTTGCCGTGAGCGAGCAGGTGGTCGGCCACCCGTGCGGTCCCGTCCAGGTCGACCGAGCCGTCGTCATGGAAGGCGGTGACCATGGCCGTGAGCACCCGACCGAACGGAGCAGGGGGAAGCATCTGGTCAGCCATGCCCTCAGGCTACTGCTGACCGGCCCCGACTTCGCCACCGTCTGCGGGCGACTCGCACCCTGTGGCTCCCGGTCGTCGCACGGCCCTTGGTCCCTGGAGTCGCCCATGGCCCGGGTCTAGCATGACCCGCGACGCGCCCAGCCCCCTGGAGGTCCCGTGTACCCCCGTCCACATCGCCTGGCAGCGGAGGCGTTCGGCACCTTCTGGCTCGTCCTTGGGGGATGTGGCACGGCCGTCCTCGCCGGGGAGGCGGTCGGTGTCCTCGGTATCGCCTTCGCCTTCGGGCTGACCGTTCTGACCATGGCCTACGCCGTGGGTCACCTCTCGGGGGGCCACTTCAACCCGGCGGTCACGGTGGGGCTGGCGACCGCGAAGCGTTTCGAGTGGCGCGACGTGCCCGGCTACGTCGGGGCGCAGGTCGCGGGCGCGGTCGCGGCTTCACTGGTCCTGCTGGTGATCGCCAGCGGTCTCGCGGGCTTCTCGGCTTCGGAGTCGGGGTTTGCCACCAACGGCTACGGCGACCGCTCGCCTGCCGGCTACGGCCTGCTGGCGGTCATCGTCACCGAGGTGGTGCTCACGGCGTTCTTCCTCTACATCATCCTGGGGACCACCGACACCCGGGCTCCCAAGGGCTTCGCCCCGCTGGCGATCGGCTTGGGACTGACCCTGATCCACCTGATCAGCATCCCGGTGGACAACACCTCGGTGAACCCCGCGCGCTCGCTCGGCCCGGCGCTCTTCGCCGGCAGCGAGCCCCTGATCCAGCTGTGGGTGTTCCTGGTGTTCCCGACCCTGGGCGGCTTGCTGGCGGGGGCGACCTATCGGGCGCTGTTCGGCGACTTCGAGGAGCCTGTTCCGCTCGAGACCGCCACCCAGGGCTGACCCCCCGCGCTGCCCCCCAGGGCTGACCACCTCGAGCGGTTCCGGCCGCTGTTCCGCCGCGGCCACGCGGACGCAAGAGGACGAAAGTCCCCGCTTACTGCGCTCCAGGCGCACGTTTGTCGGTGTGACGTGGGTCATGACCGCAGGATCTCCCCAACTAACACAACGTAAGTTACGGTTTGTAACAAGCGCAGGGAAGAGAGCCCCCAGCGTTCGATTCGGCAGCCAGGGCTGCCACCCCCACTCACCCAAGAACTGGAAGGGAGCGCCAGCATGCGCTATCCACTGCTGGGCGGAATCGCTTTGACCCTCGCCGCCGTCTCGGTCGTCGTGGTCAGCGGAGTCTTCGACCTCAACCTCGAGCCGGTTGCCCTGCTGGGCCTCGCTGCCGGCGCCGTCGTCGCCTTGTCCCACGACCACAGCGCCGCGGGACGCCTGGCAGCCTTCGGCGCAGGCATCGGCATCGCGCTGCTGGGGTACCTCACCCGGGCGCTGGTCCTGCCGGACTCCACCAGCGGCGGAGCAGTGAGTGTCGCGATCGTGATGCTGCTGGTCACGCTGCTGGCCGCCACCACCGGCAACCGCCTGCCGCTGTGGGCGGCGCTGCTCGGGGCCGGCACCTTCGCCGGCGCCTACGACCGGGTCTACACCGCGGCTCCCGCGGAGCTGCTCAGCACCGGCACCGAGACGCTGACCGCGCTGCTGCTGGCCGTCGCCGCCGGCTTCCTGACGGGCACCATCGCCCGACCCGTCACCCCGGCCGTCCCTGCGGCCACCCTTCCCCACACCGAGTCGGTCACGGTGCCGACCCAGTCGCGCACCCCGCGTCGCGCCGACGGCGGCGACGAGGTCGAGCTCGACGACCTGCTCGCCTCCTGACCACCGACCGTCACGAACTCCTGGAGAACGTCTCAATGAACACCGCATTCACGCGCACCTCACGCCGAGCGCTCGCCGGCGCCGGCGCCATCCTGATCAGCGTCGCGGTGGCGTCCCCCGCCGCAGCCGCGACCGGTGACGCCGACCGCGTCGAGGTCGTCAACACCGAGACGGTGCAGACCTACACCGACGCCACCGGCAAGCCCGAGGACAGCAGGCTCTACGAGCAGCTGCACCTCACCGGCAACGGCAGCACCGAGGTGACCAACCCCGCGCTCACCGACGGCATCCGCAACCTGGACGAGTTCGGCGGCTTCGACGTCGTCGACGGCAACCAGGTGGTCCAGGCCGAGGTGGATGGCACCGAGGACCTGCGCACGGTCACCGAGTACGACGGCGACCTTCCGCTGCAGATCGAGGCGGTCTACCTCCTCGACGGCGAGCAAGTCGAGCCCAGCGACGTCGTCGGAGTCTCCGGCACGCTCGAGGTGCGCTACACCGTCACCAACATCACCGGTCGCACCGAGACCGTCGAGGTCGACGACGGCAAGGGGGGCACTGTCGAGCGCGACGTCGAGGTCGCCCTGCCGATGGTCGGCAGCCTGACCACCGTCCTTCCCCCGACCTTCCGTGAGATCCGGTCCGAGCAGGCCAACATGGCCGGTGACGGCCGCGGCAACGCCAAGCTGAGCTTCACCATGACCCTGGTGCCGCCGGTCGGCGCGCAGTCGGTGAGCTTCGGCTACACCGCGGAGATCAAGGACGCCGAGCTGCCGCGGGCCAGTGTGACCGCCCTGCCGGTGAACCCGCTCGAGAGCCCCACGTTCACGAGCGCGGGCGACTCCTACCGCTCCGGTGCGGCGACGGGCGCCGAGCTGGCGGCTGGTGCCGGCCTGATCGACGAGAACCTGCTCAAGCTGCGTGACGGCGCCGGCGACCTGCTCGCTGGCCTGCTCAAGCTGCGTGACGGCGCCGACAAGCTCGAGGACGGGCTGAGCGGCAAGGCCGCCCCGGGCTCGGCCAAGCTGGCCGACGGCGCCGGCGAGCTCAACGACGGTCTCGGCAAGCTCGACGACGGCGCGGGCAAGCTCGCTGACGGCTCCGGCAAGCTCGCCAACGGCTCCGGCAAGCTCGCCGACGGCGCCTCTGCGGCCGCTGCCGGCAGCCGTGAGCTGACCGACGGCCTGGCCCAGATCAGTGGCGGCCTCGACCAGCTGGCCGGCGTGGAGGGACTGCCCAAGGCGCAGGCCGGCGTCGTGCAGCTGCAGGAGGGTGTCCAGGCACTCCAGGCGGGCCTCGGCTCCTCGAACGACCCGACCACCCTCATCGGTGGTCTGGTCAAGCTCGAGGGCGGGCTGGGCGAGCTCGAGGGCGGCTCGGGTCAGCTCGTCGGCGGCCTCGACCAGCTCGCGTCAGGTCTGCCGCAGGCCAAGGGTGGCGTCGACCAGGTCAAGGGTGGCCTGGACTCCGCGATCGCCCAGGGCGGAAGCCTGGACCAGCTCATCGGTGGCCTGTCCTCGCTGCTGACCATGGACGGCTGCTCCAACGACCAGGAGTGCGCGGGCACCGTCAACGCGCTGATCCAGGGCGCCAAGAAGTCCAAGTCGGACCTCACCGACGCCTCGGCCGGACTGGGTCAGGTCTCGGGCGGGCTGGGTAGCGCGATCGACGGGCTCACCGGTCAGATCCTGCCGGGCGCCCAGCAGCTGCAGGCCGGAATCACGCAGGCCAATGCAGGTGCCGGCGAGCTCAAGCTGGGCGCGATGCGTGCCCGCGGTGGCCTCGACCAGGTCTCTGGTGGGCTCGACCAGCTCTCCGTGGGCCTCGGCGCGGCGGTGTCGGGTGTCTTCGAGCTCGCCGACGGTGCGGGGGCGGCTCACCAGGGCTCCGGCACTCTGACGGACGGTCTGGGCCGCCTCGATGAGGGCGCCGGCCGCCTCGACGCCGGCGCAGGTGAGCTCTCCGACGGCGCAGGTCTCTTGTCAGACGGCACGGGCAGGGCCTCGGCCGGGAGCGAGCAGCTGGCTGCCGGTGCGCAGGAGCTTGCCGATGGCCTGCTCGACGCAGCCGACGGCTCCGGCAAGCTCGCCGACGGTCTGGCCACGGCCGCCGAGGGTGCGCCCAAGCTGGTCGACGGCGCGCAGCGACTCTCCGACGAGGGCACCAAGAAGCTCGTCGAGGCCGGCGAGGACACCGCCGTCAAGTACGGCGAGATGTACGCCATCCTCGAGGCCGGCGCCCAGCGCGCCGACGCCGAGAGCATGGTCGTCGGCGCCCCGGACGACGCCATCGGCCTGGCGGCGTACACCTACGAGATCCAGGGCGAGGACGACTCCGACCAGCGCAACCTGTTGCGTGGCGCGGCCGCCCTCGGTCTGCTCGGCGCGGCTGCCGCAGCGGCGGTGCTGCGCAGGCGGCTGATCTGACGATCGGCCGACCGCCCCTCGGGCCCGGCGGGGACGTGGCTTTGCTCACGTTCCCCGTCGGGCCTGGTCGGTGCCGGCCCCGGGACGGGCGATACTGAGAGCGGGCCCCGTCCGCGCCGCACCACAGGCGCCGCAGCGATGTCTCGTCGCCGGCCCGATCCGTACCCGCTCTCGACCTGAAAGAGACCCATGGCCGCCACCCGGATGTCGCACGAGGACCGCGGCACCCAGCTCCTCGACATCGCTGAGGAGCTGTTCACCTCCAGTGGCTACGACAAGGTCTCGATCGAGCACATCGCCAAGGCCGCGGGAGTCAGCAGGCCGGTGATCTACCAGCATTGGTTCCAAGGAAGGCATGTTCCTCGCGTGCGCACATCGGGCGCGCGAGGAGTTCGAGGCGAGCATCGCCGGTGCCCACCGGGCCGCTGACGGAGACCTCGAGCGTTTCGTCGAGCTCGGCGGCCGGCTGCTCTTCGACCTGCTCTACGAGGAGCCCAGCAGATGGGCGCTGTTGTTCAGCGGCGCGGTGGGCGAGAGCGGCGACCTGGCGGTCGAGCTGTCCAAGCTGCGCTTCTCGACCGTGGAGAAGATCGGCCTGCTGGCAGGCGCCTACGCCCCGAACCTCGATCCCGAAGAGCTGCAGGCATTCGCCAACGCGATCTCCGGGATCAGTGAGGCGTTCTGCCGTTGGTCGCTGCACAACCCCGAGATCCCGCGCGAAAGCATCCTGGGCTACTACCGCGACGTCATCACAGCGCGATGCAGCCGCCCAGCAGCGCGCTGCCCAGCGCGCCCGAGCCACCCGGCTCAGTCCTTGATCCGCTCGCGCCACACGATGTCGAAGTCGACGTCCCCGTCGCGGTGGGCCTCTCGCCGCACCTCGCGCCAGTGCGCCGGGTCGTACGACGGGTAGCGGGTCTCGCCCTCCGGCGTGAGGTGCACCTCGGTCAGCACCTGCTCGGCGGCGACGGGCAGCGCCTGTGCGTAGACCTCACCGCCGCCGATCACCATGACGTCGCCGTCGTGCCGGGCGGCCAGCTCCAGCGCCTGGCGCCACGACCCCGCGACGAGGACTCCCTCGTGATGCCAGTCGCTCTGTCGGGTCACCACGATGTTCGTACGCCGGGGCAGCGGACGCCCCATCGACTCGAACGTCTTGCGCCCCATCACCACGACGTGGCCAAGGGTGGTGCGCTTGAAGTGTGCGAAGTCGGTCGGGAGGTGCCAGGGCAGCTCGCCGTCCACTCCGATCACGCCGTTGTCCGCGACGGCCGCGACCAGCACCACTCGCTGGGTCATACGGCGATGGGCGCCTTGATGCCCGGATGCGGGTCGTAGCCCTTGACGTCGATGTGCTCCAGGTCGAAGGCGTCGATGTCTCGCACCGCCGGGTCGAGCCACAGCTCCGGCAGCGGGCGCGGGTCGCGGGTCAGCTGGAGCCGCGCCTGGTCGAGATGGTTGAGGTAGAGGTGGGCGTCCCCCAGCGTGTGCACGAAGTCGCCGACCTCGAGGTCGCAGACCTGGGCGACCATGTGCGTCAGCAGCGCGTAGGAGGCGATGTTGAACGGCACCCCCAGGAACACGTCCGCGGAGCGTTGGTAGAGCTGGCAGCTCAGCCGCCCACGCCCGCCCGCGGACTCGGCCGGTGCGACGTAGAACTGGAACATGGTGTGGCACGGAGCGAGCGCCATCTGCGGGATGTCGGCGACGTTCCACGCCGAGACGATGTGACGGCGTGAGTCGGGGTCGGTGCGCAACGCCTCCAGGACGCCGAGGATCTGGTCGACGTGTGCGCCGTTGGGCGTGGGCCACGACCGCCACTGCGCGCCGTACACCGGGCCGAGGTCGCCCTGCTCATCGGCCCACTCGTCCCAGATCGAGATCCCGCGCTCCTGCAGCCACCGCACGTTGGTCTCGCCTCGCAGGAACCACACCAGCTCGCCGAACACCGACCGGGTGTGGACCTTCTTGGTGGTGACCAGCGGGAAGCCGTCGGTGAGGTCGAACCGCATCTGGTGGCCGAAGACACTGCGCGTGCCGGTGCCGGTGCGATCGCCCTTCTCGACCCCGTCGTCGAGGATCCGGCGGAGAAGGTCGAGGTACTGCTGCATCGGAGCAAACTAGCACCGCCGACCGACCCTGCGGCGGCACCGGGAGAATGGCGGGCATGTCCGCTGAGCACCCCACTGCCGACGTCTCCGTCCGGGTCGGCTGGCCCGCCGACGCCACCGACCTCGCCGCCGTCCAGGCGGTGGCCTGGCGGCTCGAGTTCGCCGGCCTGCTGCCCGCCGAGCTGCTCGACCAGATCGATGCCGAGCAGTTCGCCGCCACGTGGCACGCCTCCATGTCGCGCCCCGAGGACGCCCGCAACCGGGTCCTGGTCGCACTCGAGCGCAACACGCTGCGGGGATTCGCGGTGACCACACCCGCCCCGGACCCCGACTGCGACCCGATCCTCGACGGCGAGATCGGCGAGCTGGTCGTGCACCCCGACCACCGCGGCGCCGGTCACGGGTCCCGGCTGCTCCAGGCTTGTGTGGACACCCTGCGGGCCGACAAGTTCACACGCGCCACCTGCTGGGTCGGCGCCACCGATGACGTCCGGCGCCGCTTCCTCACCGATGCGGGTTGGGCAGCTGACGGCGCCTTTCGCGAGCTGGACCTGGTCGGCGACGGCTCGACACGGATCAAGCAGGTCCGACTGCACACGGGGATCTGATCGCCCACGGTTTCCTGGACCGACCCCAGACTGACCGGGGTGGTCGGACCCGGGGGAGTCCACCGGCCACTGGTTGACCCTCGCGTTTGGGTGACGCAACGTTGGGTAAAGAAGTCGACGTAGCCGATGGTGTGCACTCGGGCACACCCCTCGGCGGCAACGGGAGGAGTCGTTCGTCATCGAGACCCTCCCCCACCGTTATCGCTTCACCCTGTGGGTCGTGGGCGTGATCGCATGCATGGGAGCGGGCGCCTGGCTGGCGTTCAGCACCCCACTTCCCGTGGTCTGGCAGTACGGCGCGGTCGCCGGTGCGCTCGCCGCCCCACTGCTGGTCAGCGCCTACTGCCGCACGCTCGGGAACAAGTCCAGCGTGACGCAGCGCGGGCGCCCCGCCTGAGAGGGACAGCCCGGAAACCCCCGCGACTCCACCCGTCCGCCGGCCCTACAGTGCGCGGGTGAGGCACAGCCCCAGCCAACGAGTCGCCCGGCGTGAGGGCCTCGCTGTCGGCGGCGCCGTGAGCGTGTACGGCGCGTCGTTCGGCGCGGTCTCGGTCGCCTCGGGTCTCGACGTGTGGCAGACCTGCGCGCTCAGCCTGCTGATGTTCACCGGCGCCTCGCAGTTCGCCTTCGTCGGGGTGCTCGCCAGTGGTGGTGGGGTCTGGTCGGCTTCACTGACCGCGGTGCTGCTCGGACTGCGCAACACGCTCTACGGCCTGCGCCTCGCCTCGGTGCTGCAGGTGCCCCGGTCACGTCGGTTCGCGACCGCTCACTTCGTCATCGACGAGTCGACCGCGATGGCGATCGGTCGAGCCGACCGTGCCGCGGCCCGCACCGGGTTCGCGGTCACGGGAGTCACGATCTTCCTCGGCTGGAACCTCTTCACCCTGCTCGGCGCCGTCGGTGGGACGATGCTGGGCGACCCTCGCGCCTACGGCCTCGACGCGGCGGTCGGTGCCGCGTTCCTCGCCCTGGTCTGGCCGCGCCTGCACGGCACGTTGCACCGTCTCACTGCTGCCGGAGCAGCGGCGCTCGCGCTCGGTCTGGTGCCGTTCACACCGGCAGGCCTGCCGGTGCTGGCGGCCGCAGGCGTCGCCGTCGTCCTGGCGGTGGTCGCGCGGGACCTACCGCCCGAGCCCGCGGCCGACGAGCCGACCGGGACGCTGCCATGAACGGGTTGTGGCTGGGGGTGCTGGGGTCCGCGCTGGGCTGCTACCTCGCCAAGCTGGCGGGGCTCTCCGTGCCCGATCGTGTGCTGCGCCATCCACGGGTCTCCTTGGCCGCGGACCTGCTGCCCATCGCGCTGCTGTCGGCTCTGGTCGCCGTGCAGGTCTTCGGCGCGGACAGTGCGCTGACCCTCGACGCCCGCCTGGTCGGACTGGGCGTCGCTGTCGTGGCACTGCTGCTTCGGGCGTCCTTCCTCGTGGTCGTCTTCGCCGCTGCTCTCTCCGCCGCGCTGGTCCGTCTGCTCTGAGTCCGGATCCCGGTCACCCATGACCCGACCGGGTCATGGCGCAGCGGAAGTGGCTGTGCCTAACCTCGCCACGGCCCCGTCGCTAGGAGATCCCATGTCCCGGTCCACCGTTGCTCGTGCCACCGCTGTCGGCGTTGCTTCGCTCGCAGTCGCTGTGGGCGGGTGGTTCACGCCAGCCTCGCAGGCCGCGCCACAACCGGCCTACGTGGCGCTCGGTGACTCCTACTCCTCGGGCGTCGGCACCCGCAGCTACATCGACGACGGCACCACCTGCAAACGGTCCGTCTACGCCTACCCGACCCTGATCTCGACCGCCTCGAGCTACGCGCTCAACTTCCGGGCATGCTCGGGCGCCGAGGTCGCTGACGTGCGCGACGCTCAGCTCGGCGCGCTGTCCAGCGACACGGAGTACGTCTCCATCTCGGTCGGTGGCAACGACGCCGGCTTCGCCGACGTCCTCACCGAGTGCGCTCAGCCGTCATGGCTGAGCAACTGCCCGGCAGCCATCTCAGCGGCCCGCACCTACATCTCCGACGTCCTGCCCGGGGACCTCGCCACGCTCTACCAGCAGATCCGCGCGGGAGCGCCCAACGCCACGGTGAGCGTCGTGGGGTACCCGCGGATCTTCAACGGCACCGACTGCAACGCCCTCACCTGGTTCTCGGGATCGGAGATGCGCGACCTCAACGCCACCGCCGACCTGATCAACACCGTCACCTTCCAGCGGGCGTCCACCGCGGGCTTCGCCTTCGCCGACCCGACGTCGCGGTTCCGACGTCACGCCGTGTGTGACTCCCCGGAGTGGATCAACGGGCTGTCCTCGCCGATCAGCGAGTCCTACCACCCGAACCGCGCTGGGCACGCCGATGGCTACACCCCGACCGTCAGCCCCACGCTCGGCGGCAAGGTGAAGGGGGGTGGCGGCGGCAAGAAGAACCGGCGCGACGCGGCACGGCTGGCAACGGCGTTGGCCGAGCAGCAGCGACAGTACTCCGAGCTCGACGCCGGGATCGAGCCTGAGACCTTCACGGCACCCGATCTGCACAGCCCGAGGGCGCAGCGGGTGGCCGAGCGACTCGGCATCGACGTCGACGACCCGGCCAGCCTGCGTCGGGCCGAGCGCCGCTTCGCAGACTGAGGAGTCAGCCGGGGAGCACGGCATCGCCGATGGGACCGGGATTGGTGGCGATCTCCCACCGGAATCCGTCGGGGTCGGCGAAGTAGCCGGTGTATCCGCCCCACTCCCGGGCCTGCGGCCGGCTCACCTCGGCGCCCAGGGAGGCGGCCAGTGCAAGGACCTGATCGACCTCTCGACGGGTGCGGACGTTGTGAGCCAGCGTGATCGGGACGACCCCCGGGCCCCGGCGGATCGCACCCACCTCGTGCTCGAAGCCGGACTCGACCCACAACGACAGCATCAGGTGCTCCCCCGCCCGGATCATCAGGACCTCACCGGGTTGGTAGAGCTCCGGGCGCCAGCCGAGCCCGTCGACGTAGAAGGCGTGGGTGCGGTCGAGATCGGCGACCGCCAGGGTGACGAAACTGATCCGCTGCTCCATGACCCGATCCTGTCAAGCCGGTCGCGCCGTCAGCCCGACGGCTGCTCATCCCACAGCTCAGTCCAACGGCATGAGGGGCTCGAGCCCGACGGTGAGGCCCGGGTGGTCGGCGATCTGCCGCAGACCGAGAAGCACGCCGGGGGTGAAGGAGACCCGGTCCATCGAGTCGTGCCGGATGGTCAGGGTCTCCCCGATGCCGCCGAGCACGACCTCCTGGTGGGCGACCATGCCGCGGATCCGCAGCCCGTGGACCCTGATGCCGTCGACGTCCGCGCCCCGGGCGCCCTCCAGCGAGCTCGACGTCGCGTCGGGCACCTCGCCGGCGCCGGCCTCGCGGCGGGCCTTGGCCACCAGCTGCGCCGTACGGCGCGCGGTGCCGCTGGGTGCGTCCGCCTTGTCGGGGTGGTGCATCTCCACGATCTCGACCGACTCGTAGAACGGCGCCGCCTCCTGCGCGAACCGCATCATCAGGATCGCCCCGATCGAGAAGTTGGGGGCGATCAGGACGCCACACGTGGGTGAGTCGCCCAGCCAGGTCTCGAGCTGCGCCAGCCGCTCGTCGTCGAACCCGGTCGTGCCCACCACGCAGTGGATGCCGTGGTCGATGCAGAACTCCAGGTTGTCCATCACCACGTCCGGATGGGTGAAGTCCACGACCGCCTGGGCGCCGGCGGTGACGAGCTCATCGATCTCGTCGTCCGCGTCCACGGCGGCCACGAGCTCCATGTCGTCGGCTCTCTCGACAGCGCCGCACACCTCGCGCCCGACCTTGCCCTGCGCTCCCAGGACCCCGACCTTCATCGTCTGGCTCACCGTCCCGACCCTAGTCCACGACGGACGACGCGCCTCGACGGCTGCGGAGCTTCCGTGGGCGTGGTGATCGCGGCGAGGACCGACGGCTCTCAGGAACCGGGACCGACCACGGCGAGGGTCTCGGGGGTGCAGAAGACGTCGGCGGCGAGGTCTCGGACCTCGTCGCCGGTCACCGCGTCGACCCGGGCGAGGGTCTCGTCGATGCTGCTCAGCTCGCCGTTGAGCAGGTCGGCCTTCCCGATCCTGGCCATCCGGGAGGTCGAGTCCTCCAGCCCCAGCACCAGGCCACCACGGACCTGACCCTTGCCTCGGGTCAGCTCCTCCTCGCTCACCCCCACCTCGCGCAGGGAGGCCAGGATCGAGCGCACCACGTCGAGCACGCTGTCGAGCTTGCCGGGCAGGCATCCCAGTCCGACACACACCGCGCCACTGTCTGCCTGGTGCATCGGGTAGGCGTAGACCGAGTAGGCCAACCCCCGCTGCTCGCGCACCTCCTGGAACAGCCGCGACGACGGCCCGCCGCCGAGCACGGTCGCGAGCACACCGAGCGCGTAGCGCCGTTCGTCACCGCGCGCCGGGCCGTCGAAGCCGAGGATCGCGTTGACCTGCTCGAACGCTCGCGACACCCGCCGCTCGCCTCCCATGGTGGTCCGCCGGGGTGCGCCCGGCCGGGGCCGGCGGGGCGGGGACAAGCGGTCGTCTCCGAAGTCGAAGGCGGATGCCACCATCTCGACCACCCGGTCGTGGTCGAGGTTGCCGGCGACGGAGACCACCACGTTGTCCGCGGTGTAGTGGCGCCGGTAGAACCGCGCGATCTGCTCGCGGCCCAGCGCCGAGACCGAGTCGGGGCGGCCACCGACAGGTCGCCCCAGTGGGCCGTCGCCCCAGGCAGCAGTGGCGAAGAGGTTCGCGACCACGTCTTCCGGGTCGTCGTCGTGCATCGCGAGCTCATCGAGGATGACCTCGCGCTCTGCCTCGACGTCGGCACCGCGAAGTCGCGAGGCCGTCAGCATGTCGCCCAGCACCGAGACGGCCAGCGGCAGGTCGTCGTCGAGGACGCGGGCGTGGTAGCAGGTGTACTCCCGGGCAGTGAAGGCGTTGAACTCTCCACCCACCGCGTCCATCGAGGCCGAGATCTCCAGGGCCGAGCGTGACGGTGTGCCCTTGAAGAGCAGGTGCTCCAGGAAGTGTGAGGCCCCCGAGAGCCCGGCGCTCTCGTCACGTCCGCCGGTGCCGACCCACACTCCGAGGCAGGCCGACCTCAGCCCCGGCATCTCCTCGGTGACGACACGGAGACCGGAAGGAAGCACGCTCCGCCGGACGGTGGAGACCACCGATCCGGCGGAGTCGTGCTCCTGCAGCAGTGTTGCGGTGCCCGGCTCCTGCTCGGTGAAGAGCACGGGCACGGCTCAGTCGCCCGACTCGTCGGAGTCCTCGGAGTCCTGGGGCTCGTCGTCGTCGACGACCGGGATCAGCGACAGCTTCCCGCGGTCGTCGATCTCGCCGATCTCCACCTGGATCTTGTGGCCGACCGAGACGACGTCCTCGACGTTCTCCACGCGCTTGCCGCCGGCGAGGGCACGCAGCTTGCTGATGTGCAGCAGGCCGTCCTTGCCGGGCAGCAGCGAGACGAAGGCACCGAAGTTGGTGGTCTTCACCACCGTGCCGAGGTAGCGCTCCCCGACCTCCGGCATCGTCGGGTTGGCGATGGCGTTGACCGCCTGGCGCGCGGCCTCAGCGGCCTCGCCGTTGGTGGCACCGATGTAGATCGTGCCGTCGTCCTCGATGCTCAGCTGAGCGCCGGTGTCGTCCTGGATCTGGTTGATCACCTTGCCCTTGGGACCGATCACCTCACCGATCTTGTCGACCGGGATCTTCACGGTGATGATCCGCGGCGCGTTCAGGCTCATCTCGCCCGGCTCGTCGATGGCCTCGGCCATGACGTCGAGGATCTCCATGCGGGCGTTCTTGGCCTGCGTGAGCGCCGAGGCCAGCACGTCGGCCGGGAGGCCGTCGAGCTTGGTGTCGAGCTGCAGCGCGGTGACGAACTCCCGGGTGCCGGCGACCTTGAAGTCCATGTCGCCGAAGGCGTCCTCGGCCCCGAGGATGTCGGTCAGCGCGACGTACTGCGTCTCGCCGCCGACCTCACCGGAGATCAGACCCATCGCGATGCCCGCGACCGGCGCCTTGAGCGGCACACCGGCCTGGAGCAGCGACATCGTCGAGGCGCAGACCGAGCCCATCGAGGTGGAGCCGTTGGAACCCATCGCCTCGGAGAGCTGTCGGATCGCGTAGGGGAACTCCTCGCGGTCGGGGAGCACCGGCAGCAGCGCGCGGCGCGCCAGCGCGCCGTGACCGACCTCGCGTCGCTTCGGGGAGCCGACCCGACCGGTCTCACCGGTGGAGAACGGCGGGAAGACGTACTTGTGCATGTAGCGACGCGTCTTCTCCGGCGAGAGCGTGTCGAGCTTCTGCTCCAGCGTCAGCATGTTGAGCGTGGTCACACCCAGGATCTGGGTCTCGCCACGCTCGAACAGCGCCGAGCCGTGCACCCGCGGGATCACCCCGACCTCGGCGTGCAGGTCACGGATGTCGGAGAGCCCACGGCCGTCGATGCGGATCTTGTCGCGCAGCACGCGCTCCCGGACCAGCTTCTTGGTGACCGCACGGAACGCCGCGCCGATCTCCTTCTCACGTCCTTCGAACTGACCGCTGACGCCGTCGAGGACCGAGTCCTTGACCTCGTCGAGCTTGGACTCGCGCTCCTGCTTGCCGGCGATGGTGAGCGCCTCGGCGAGCTGGGAGCCGGCCGCGGACTCGACCGCGGCGTAGACGTCGTCCTCGAAGTCGAGGAAGACCGGGAACTCCTGAACCGGCTTCGCGGCCTGCTTGGCCAGCTCCTGCTGGGCCTCGACGAGCTGCTTGATGAACGGCTTGGCGGCGTCCAGCCCGCCGGCCACGACCTCCTCGGTCGGCGCCTGCTTGCCGGAGCGGACCAGCTCGTGGGACTCCTCGGTGGCCTCGGCCTCGACCATCATGATGGCGACGTCACCGCTCTCGGTGATCCGGCCGGCGACGACCATGTCGAAGACGGCGTCCTCGAGCTGGCTGTGGCTCGGGAAGGCGACCCACTGGCCGTCGATCAGACCCACGCGCACGCCACCGACCGGACCGGAGAACGGCAGGCCGGAGAGCTGGGTGGACAGCGACGCCGCGTTGATCGCGAGCACGTCGTAGGGGTGGTCGGGGTCCAGTGCCATGACCGTGATGACGACCTGGACCTCGTTGCGCAGACCCTTCTTGAAGGTCGGGCGCAGCGGGCGGTCGATCAGACGGCAGGTGAGGATCGCGTCCTCGCCGGGACGGCCCTCGGACCGGAAGAACGAGCCGGGGATCTGCCCCACGGCGTACATCCGCTCCTCCACGTCGATGGTGAGGGGGAAGAAGTCGAAGTGGTCCTTCGGGTGCTTGCCGGCGGTCGTCGCCGACAGCAGCATGGTCTCGTCGTCGAGGTAGGCGGTCACCGAACCGGCGGCCTGACGGGCCAGCAGCCCGGTCTCGAACTTGACGGTGCGGGTGCCGAACTTGCCGTTGTCGATCACGGTCTCGACGGCGGAGATGACGGGTTCCTCCACGGGAACTCCTTTGCGTTGTCGAGGAGCGACAGCGCGACGCACTGAGCGGGCCAGGTGGGGAGACATGCTCCGGACCTGGTGGCCGGTCTTCGATCGAAGCCCGCGGGTGGGTTCAGTGTCAGGCACTGAGGTCCCCATTCCCGAGGGCCACTACCGAGGACCGGGCCGGCGGCTCGCGGTCGCTCCTGGTTTCCTTGAGGATTTCTTGTGTTCAGTTGTGTTCAGTTGTGCAGGTCTGGCGCTGCCCGCCTACCCCAAAACTAGCCGGAGCGGCGACCCGGACCGGGCAGCCGCTCCGGCTGACCCGAGATCGGGTCAGCGACGAAGACCGAGTCGCTCGACGATCGAGCGGTAGCGGTTGACGTCTTGATCCTGCATGTAGTTGAGCAGCCGGCGACGCTGGCCGACCAGCAGCAGCAGGCCCCGACGGGTGTGGTGGTCATGCTTGTGCTGCTTGAGGTGCTCGGTGAGGTGGGCGATCCGGTGGCTGAGCAACGCGACCTGCACCTCGGGGGAACCGGTGTCACCCTCGGACAGGCCGTACTCGGAGATGATCTGCTTCTTGGTCTCGGCTTGGGTACCGCGTGACAATGTGGTTCCTCTCGGGGGTCTTGTTGCGCGGCGCGCCGGGGCCTGTTCACCCGGGCACTCTCGATCCGCGGCCGTTCAGACGGCAACTCCGAGATCCTACCAATCCCCACCCTGACCCCCCTAATCGGTGGGCCCCGGGGTTGGCCCGGCTCAGGCGCGCGGCTTCTTCTGCCGAGGCTTCTTCTGCCGCGGTTTGTCGCGCGGCGTGCCCGTGGACTTCCCACTCGCCTTCCCACCGGGCTTCCCCGTGGGCCTCTCACCGGGACGAGGGCGCGGGTCCCGGGCGCCGCCCGGTGACGGCGAGGCCGGGCTCAGCTCGATCAGCTTGCCGGAGATCCTGGTCCGCTCCAGGGCGGCGTACTGGTCGGTGGAGAGCGAGGCGGGCAGCTCGACGAATGAGTGGTCCCCCTTGATGTCGATCCTGCCGAAGTCGCCCCGACTCAGGCCGCCCTCGTTGGCCAAGGCGCCCACGATCTGGCGGGGCTCGACACGGTGGCGCCTGCCCACCGCGATCCGGTACGACGCCAGCGGGACGTCGGCGCCGCGTCGGCGCGGCCCCCGCTCGGGGGCAGCTCCGCGCTCCCGCTTCGGCGCGCGCTCCCGTGGTGGCGGGGCGACCTCGGCGGCGGGGTCGAGCAGCAGCGGGGTCTCCCCCTGCGCGACGACCGCCAGCGCGGCGGCCACGTCGACCTCGGGCACGTCGTACTCGGTGACGTAGTGCTGGATGATGTCGCGGAAGCCCTCGATGCGGTCGGTGTTCTGCAGCGCCGCGGTGATGGCGTCGTCGAAGCGCGCGAGCCGGGTGGTGTTGACGTCCTCGGGCGAGGGCAGCTGCATCTGGGTGAGCGGCTGGCGCGTGGCCTTCTCGATGATCTTGAGCAGGTAGCGCTCGCGAGGGGTGACGAAGGAGATCGCGTCGCCGGTGCGCCCCGCTCGCCCGGTGCGGCCTATCCGGTGGACGTAGGACTCCGCGTCGGTGGGGATGTCGTAGTTCACGACGTGGCTGATCCGCTCCACGTCGAGGCCGCGCGCGGCGACGTCGGTGGCGACGAGGATGTCGAGCTTGCCGTCGCGCAGCTGGTTGACGGTGCGCTCGCGGACGTTCTGCGCGATGTCGCCGTTGATCGCGGTGGCGGAGTAGCCGCGGGCGCGCAGCTTCTCCGCCAGGGTCTCGGTCTCGTTCTTGGTGCGGGCGAAGACGATCATGCCCTCGAAGTTCTCGACCTCGAGGATGCGCGTGAGCGCGTCGACCTTCTGCGGATAGCTCACCAGCAGGTAGCGCTGGGTGGTGTTCGCCGACGTGGTCGTCCTGGCCTTGACGGTGATCTCGGCGGCGTCGGTGAGGTACTTCTTCGCGATGCGCTTGATCTGCGGCGGCATCGTCGCGCTGAACAGCGCCACGTGCTTGTCGTCCGGGGTGTCGGCGAGGATCGTCTCGACGTCCTCGGCGAAGCCCATCTTGAGCATCTCGTCGGCCTCGTCGAGGACCAGGAATCGCAGCTCGGAGAGGTCGAGGGTGCCCTTCTGGAGGTGGTCCATGATCCGCCCCGGGGTGCCGACGACCACGTGGACGCCACGACGCAGCGCAGAGAGCTGCACGCCGTAGCCCTGACCGCCGTACACCGGGAGGACGTGCAGGCCGGGGAGGTGCGCCGCATAGCGCTCGAAAGCCTCGGCCACCTGGAGCGCGAGCTCGCGGGTGGGAGCCAGCACCAGGGCCTGTGGCGCCTTCTGCCGAAGGCCGATCTGGGACAGGATCGGCACGGCGAACGCCGCAGTCTTGCCCGTCCCGGTCTGCGCCAGACCGACGACGTGGCGGCCCTCCAACAGCGCCGGGATGGTCGCGGCCTGGATCGGCGACGGGGTCTCGTAGCCCACGTCGCGCAGCGCCTTGAGCACGCGCTTGTCGATGCCGAGGTCGTCGAAGGTGGGGACTGGTTCAGGTGAGGCGTCGCTCGGCATCGGATCAGCGTATTGCCGCAGGCGCCCCGCGACTCAATCGAGCACGGGAGGCATGCCCCGACCCGCGCCCTGCGTCATGCCCAGCACCTACTGCGTCGGCCCGGCCTGGACCGGGGCCAATCTTGGCCATTGCTTGCCGAGCAGGGCGCAGGACTAGCAAGGTGGCCCGATGAGCGCCGACTACGAGCAGGACACCACCGTCGCTTCGGGCACCCTTCAGATCCGGGCCCGGGGTCGCACGGTGCTGTCCAACCCGATGACCAACCGGGGCACGGCCTTCACCCAGGACGAGCGCACCGCGCTGGACATCGACGGGCTGATCCCGACCGGGATGATGACCCTGGAGAACCAGAGCCAGCGCGTCTACGAGCAGTTCCGCAACACCTCCACCCCACTGGGGAAGTTCCTGACCCTGAACGCGCTGCGGGACCGCAACGAGGTGCTGTTCTACAACCTGTTGACCTCCCACCTGGAGGAGATGCTGCCGATCATCTACACCCCCACCATCGGTGAGGCGATCGAACGTTTCAGCCACACCTACAACCGGCCGCGTGGGGTCTTCCTGTCCATCGACCACCCGGAGCTGATGGAGGGCTCGCTGCGCAACTACGGGTTGGGGGGCGAGGACGTCGACCTGGTCTGCGTGACCGACTCCGAGGGCATCCTCGGGATCGGGGACCAGGGCATCGGGGGGATCCAGATCGCGATCGGGAAGCTCACGGTCTACACCGCGGCCGCGGGCATCCACCCACGCCGCACGATCCCGGTCGTCCTCGACGTGGGGACCGACAACCTCGGGCTGCTGAGCAACGAGATGTACCTCGGCGAACGCCACAGCCGGGTGCGGGGCGAGCGCTACGACGACTTCGTCGACCGCTTCGTGCGCACCATCCACGAGCTGTTCCCCAACGCGATGATCCACTGGGAGGACGTGGGGACCAAGAACGCCTACCGGATCCTGGACCGGTACCGCGAGGAGGTCTGCACCTTCAACGACGACATCCAGGGGACCGCGGCCGTCGTGCTCGCAGCCGCGCTGGCGGCGGTGGACGTCACCGGGATGGATCTCGAGGACCATCGGATCGTCGTCTTCGGGGCCGGCAGCGCCGGCATGGGGATCGCCAACCTGATCCGTGACGAGATGCTGCGCGAGGGCTCTGTCGAGTCCGAGGAGGAGGCCCACGACCGGTTCTGGCCGATCGGCGTGCAGGGTCTCTACGTCGAGGGCGACGAGGAGCTGCTGGACTTCCAGCGTCCCTACGCCCGCGAGCGTGCCGACGTCGAGGACTGGGAGCTGGACAAGCCGCCGTACATCGGGTTGCTGGACGTGGTGCGTCACGTGAAGCCGACCATCCTGATCGGCACCTCCACCAAGGGCGGCGCCTTCTCGCAGGAGGTCGTGCAAGAGATGGCGCAGCACTGCTCGCGACCCATCATCTTCCCGCTGTCCAACCCGACCAGCCGCGCCGAGGCCACACCGGCCGACCTGCTGGAGTGGACCGACGGTCAGGCCCTGATCGCGACCGGGAGCCCGTTCAGCCCGGTCGACCACGACGGCGTTCGTCACGTGATCGCGCAGTCCAACAATGCGCTGATCTTCCCCGGGCTCGGGCTCGGCGTCTCCGCCTGCCACGCGACCCGGGTCACCGAAGGCATGATCGCGGCTGCAGCCGAGGCGCTGGCCGGGCTGGTCAACGCCTGGCGACCCGGTGCGCCCCTGCTCCCGGGCATCGGCGACCTGAGGCTCGTCTCCGCGACGGTCGCGATCGCCGTGGCGGAGCGGGCCGCCGAGGAAGGGGTCGCGGAGTGCCCGCTCTCCGACCCGATCCAGCAGATCTTCGACCGGATGTGGCAGCCCCGTTACCCCGAGATCGAGACGATATGAGCCTCACGGGCCGATAATGATCCCCGAGCTTCGGACGGCGCTTGCTGCCGCGGGGGATCCTGAGCGAGCGCAGGCCCAGCAGCGCTACATGAAGTCGGCGCTCCCCTGCTACGGCGTCCCGATGGGCGAGGTCCGCCGGGTCGCCCGCCAGCTGGCCCACGATCAGCCCTTCCGCGACCGGGCCGCCTGGGAGGAGACCGTCCTCGCGGTGTGGGACGGCGCGCGACGTCGCGAGGAACGGTATGCCGCGCTCACCTGGGCTCGCCTCGCCAGCGCCCGTGAATGGCGCGATCCCGCCTTCCTGGACCTGTGCGAGCACCTGGCCGTGACGGGGGCGTGGTGGGACCTCGTCGACGAGGCGGCGATCCACCTGGTCGGCGATGTGCTCCGACGTCACCGCCTCGAGAGCACCCCCCGTGTCCGTGCCTGGGCGACGGCGGCCGACGTCTGGCTACGCCGGACCTCGGTCATCTGTCAGCTCTCGCACGGGGCGGAGACCGACCTGGACCTGCTCCAGCACGTGATCGAGAACAACGCCGCCGACCCGTCGTTCTGGTTGCGCAAGGCGATCGGGTGGGCGCTGCGCCAGTACGCCCGCACCGATCCCGACTGGGTCCGCGCCGAGATCGAGCGACTCGGTGAGCGCCTCTCACCTCTGTCCGTGCGCGAGGCCGTCAAGCACCTGTGAGGCTGCCGACCGCTCACGGGTCGGCCTCAGGCAGGTTCGTCGGGCCCGGGGGCGTGTGAGGATGGCGGGATGACGACCGAGACCCGCTCCGATGTCGAGCCCGACGTGCGGCACAGCGCCTGCAACCTGTGCGAGGCGATGTGCGGGCTGCTGATCACCGTGGAGCCGGGCCCCGACGGCGAGAGGATCACGGGCATCCGAGGCAACCCGGACGACCCGCTGTCGCGTGGCCACATCTGCCCGAAGGGCACGGCGCTTGCCGACATCTACGAGGACACCGACCGGCTGCGGCGTCCGGTGCGCCGGGTACGTGCCGGCCACGATGGCTCGGCCGGTGAAGACAGGTGGGAGGAGATCGGCTGGGACGAGGCCCTCGAGCTGGCGGTCACCGGCCTGGCCGACGTCCAGGACCAGCACGGTCAGGACGCCGTTGCCGCCTACCTCGGGAACCCCACCATCCACAGTCTCGGCGGCATGACCCACGCGGGCCAGGTCGCCAAGTCGCTGAAGTCGCGCAACCTCTACTCCGCCACCTCGGTCGACCAGCTCCCCCAACAGCTGGTCGCCCACCTGCTCTACGGCCACCAGCTGATGTTGCCGGTGCCCGACATCGACCGCACCGAGCTGCTGCTCGTCGTGGGCGGCAACCCGATGGCCTCCAACGGGAGCCTGTGGACGGTCCCGGACTTCCCGCAGCGGCTGCGCGACCTCAAGGCGCGCGGCGGCCGCATGATCGTGCTCGACCCGCGGCGCACCGAGACCGCCAAGACCGCCGACGAGCACCACTTCGTGCGCCCCGGTAGCGACGCGGCGGTGCTGCTGGCCATGGTCAACACCTTGTTCGCGGAGGGGCTCACCCGCCCCGCGGAGTACGTCGACGGGGTCGACCGGGTGCGCGAGGCCGTCGCCGACTTCACCCCTGCCTGGGCCGAGCAGGTCTCCGGTGTGCCGGCGGACGTCGTGACCCGGCTGGCGCGGGAGTACGCCGCGGCGGGGGCTGCGGCGGCGTACGGGCGGCTCGGGGTCTCCACCCAGGAGTTCGGGCTCGTCAGCTCCTGGGCGCTGCACTGCCTCAACCTGCTGACCGGCAACACCGACCGGGTCGGCGGGATGATGCTCACCAGCCCGGGGGTCGACATCATCGGCCAGGGCGTCGCCGGTCGCGGCGCGCACGGCCGGTGGCGCAGCCGGGTGCGCGACCTGCCGGAGACCTCCGGAGAGCTCCCGGTCTCCACCCTGGCCGACGAGATGCTGACCCCGGGCGAGGGCCAGGTCCGCGGACTGCTCACGATCGCCGGCAACCCCGCCCTGTCCACCCCGGACGGCAAGCGACTCAGCGAGGCGATGGAGCAGCTGGACTTCATGGTCTCGGTCGACATCTACCTCAACGAGACCACCCGGCACGCCGACGTGATCCTGCCGCCGACGACGCTGCTGGAGCGCGACCACTACGACGTCGTGCTGCACGCGCTCGCGGTCCGCAACACCGCCCGCTACACCGAGGCGGTCTTCCCCAAGCCGAAGGGCGCCCGCCACGACTGGGAGATCTTCCGCGACCTCGCGCTGGGCCTGACCAAGCGTCAGGAGCAGCGCAGCGGCAAGCGCTCCGGCCTGCTGGGTCGCCTCAAGCGTGAGCTGCGGCTGCGCACGTCACCCACCATCCTGCTCGACCTCCTGCTGCGTCGCGGCCCGGCGGGGCTGTCGGTGCGCAAGCTCAAGGCGCACCCCGAGGGCATCGACCTCGGCCCGCTCGAGCCCCGCTTCCCCGAGCGGCTCCGGACCGAGGACAAACGCGTCGCGCTGGCCCAGTCGATGGTGCTCGACGACCTGCAGCGGGTCCGCGACACCCTGGGCGAGCGGGACGAGGGTGAGGGGCTGCTGCTCATCGGGCGGCGCCACCAGCGCGACAACAACTCCTGGATGCACAACACCGAGCGGCTCACCAAGGGCAAGGCTCGCCACCAGCTCCTCGCCCATCCCGACGATCTCGCGGTGCGTGGGATCGAGGACGGCGCGAGGGTCGCCGTGGCCTCGCGCGTCGGCAAGGTCGAGGTCGAGGTGCGGGCGACCGAGGAGATCATGCCCGGGGTGGTCTCGCTCCCCCATGGCTACGGCCACGGCAAGCGCGGCACCCGGTTGAGCCGGGCCAACGACGTGCCCGGGGTGAGCATCAACGATCTCACCGACCCCGAGCACCTCGACATCAGCGGCAACAGTGCGCTCAACGGCGTCCCGGTGACCCTCGCTCGGGCCTGAGCCCGATCCACCGAGCTGAGCCGCGCTACCACGCGGACCAGCGTCCGAGCGCCTCGCGTCCACCACGTGACACGCCTCCGAGGGGGCACGCCGCGCGGTGTCACAGTGGGAACACCAGACCAGGGCTGGACGTTGTGGCGTCCACACCAGACGAACACCGATCAATCGAGCAGAGAGGGTCAGCCATGAGCTTGCAGCTGGGCGACACCGCCCCCGACTTCACCGCCTCCACCAGCGAGGGGGACGTCTCCTTCCACGACTGGGCCGGCGACAGCTGGGTGGTGTTCTTCTCCCACCCCGCCGACTTCACGCCGGTCTGCACCACCGAGCTGGGTCGCGTCGGACAGCTCCAGGACGAGTGGGCCGCCCGCGGCGTCAAGGTCATCGCGCTGTCCGTGGACTCCGCCGAGGACCACAAGAGCTGGAAGCCGGACATCGAGGGCTACAGCAACACCACCGTGGACTACCCGATCATCGCCGACCAGGACAGGCAGGTCGCCGAGCTCTACGACATGATCCACCCCCAGGAGGACGACAGCTCCTCGGTGCGCTCGGTCTTCGTGATCGACCCGAAGAAGAAGATCCGGCTCTCGCTGACCTACCCGAAGTCGGTGGGCCGCAACTTCGACGAGATCCTGCGCGCGGTGGACGCCCTGCAGATCACCGACGCCCAGGCCGTCTCGACCCCCGTCGACTGGCGCAAGGGCGACAAGCTCATCGTGCCGGCTCCGGTGACAACCGAGGACGCGCGCGAGAAGTACGACGACGTCGAGGAGCACTACCCCTACCTTCGCACCACCACCGGCGCCAAGGCCTGAGTCCTGCACTCAGTCCCTACGCCGAGCAAGGCCCCCGTCACCAGCTCGTGACGGGGGCCTTCGCCTTTCTCGTCCGAGCCTGTCGGTGGTCGCCTCTACGGTTTGTCGGCATGGATCTCCTCGCCGCCCACGACCTGGCCACCCAGCTCCTCACCCAGCACGGACTGCACGACTGGACCGTCGCCTACGACAACGCCAAGCGCCGCGCCGGCCAGTGCCGGTTCCACGACCGCGTCGTCAGCCTCAGCGCGGGGCTGACTCGGTTGCACGACGAGGCGGAGGTCCGCGACACCGTGCTGCACGAGATCGCCCACGCGCTCGCAGGCGCGCAGGCGGGCCACGGCCCGGTCTGGCGCGAGGTGGCCGCAGCGATCGGGTGCAGCGCCCGACGCTGCGTCTCACCCGACGCGCCCCGCCTTCCCGGCGCCTGGCTCGGCGTCTGCCCTGCCGGGCACACGGTGGAGCGCCATCGTCGGCCCGAGCGGGTGCTGACCTGCCCGCAGTGCTGCGCAACCTTCTCCGTGGCCCACGCGTTCGCCTGGACCTACCGTGGCGTCCCGGCGCCGATGCACCCGAACTACCTCGCCGAGCTGCGCGACCTGCGGGCCGGGGTCGCGCCGCGCCGGTTCCCGCCGGGGGCGCTGGTGCGCGTCATCGCCCCGGGCGAGTTCAAGGGCCGCACCGGCACGGTCGTCAAGCGCGGCCGGACCCGCTACCACGTACGCCTGGGCAGCACCCTGATCACGGTGCTGTTCGCCGGCGTCGAGGCCGCCCTGCCCTAGCTGCGCGCCAGATCCAGATCCAGGCCCAGGTCCAGGTCGCGGTTTCCGGTCACCGGGTGAGTGGGACCGCGATCCCAGGCATCAGTCGTCGTCGGCGACGAAGCCGAGGCCGGTGGTGCCGTCGTCGCTGCTGAGCATCAGGTTGCGGCCGGTCACGACGTAGGCCGTGGGGGGCTCCAGCACCTGTGCCAACCGCTGCTCCAGCGCGCCCAGTCGCGGGCTGCAGTCACGGGAGGTGGCAGAGATCTCACCGGCCCGCAGCTGAGCATCGGCCACGTCGACCGGCGCGGTGATCGTGGTGCACCCGTAGGTCAGTGTGAGCGAGCCGCCCTCGATGAGCAGCCGCCCGTCGGCCGCACCGGCGGGGACCGACGCAACGGTTCCGTCCGGACCCGCCCCGTCGACCAGCGAGTCGATTCGCCACTGCGTTCCCTCCAGCGGCGATGACTCGGTGGACGGCTCGCTCAGGCGCAGAGTGGTCGCCTCCGTGGCGAGCTCGAGGTCCGGCCCCTGCAACGACACCGACGGATCAGCGGACAGGAACGCGGTCACCCAGACGTCTTGCGCCATCAGCGGTTGGTCGCAGCCCAGCTCGGTGCCCCCCAGCTGGTCGACCACGAGCCGGCCGTCCTCGACCCGGTAGGAGCCACCGAGGTTGTTGCAGCCTGCCTGCACAGCCACGCCGTCGGCGGTGAACTCCAGGCGGATCGAGCTGCCCGGCACGACCTCCCGGCGGGGGTCGTCCATCTCGGTGACGACGAAGGAGCGCCCGGCGAGCCCGGCCGGCTCCTCCGAGGACGCGTCGGGGTCGCCGGCGGAGCCGCACCCCGCCACGACCGCGCACAGCCCCGCGACCGGGACGATCCACCGACTCGCGCTGACCACGGCCACCTCCTCCCCGCTCACCCTAGGACGTGGCAGGCGACGGCACGGTTCCCTCAGTCACGCGCCCGGAGCTGGGTCGTGGCGTGGTCGTCCGCGGACGCCACCGGCAGCTGTGTGGTCGGCCCCTCCTCATCGTGCTCAGGCAGCAGGTGTCGCTCGTCGAGGTCGGCCTCACGGCCGTTGACCTTGTGCCACCCCACGTACGCCGCTCGCACCGCGATGGCGCGCTCGAGGTCGCGCTGCACCCGGGAGAAGAACTGGTTGCGGTAGATCTCGTCGGTGACGGCGTAGACGGTGAAGTAGAGCCCGGCGAAGGCGGCGAGGAAGAGGGAGACCTGGATCAGCTCCACCGAGAGGTTCGGCAGCCAGTCGATGTTGTGCACCGGTCCCGCGTCGCCGATCCAGGCGTTGGCGACCCGCTGCTTCATCGTGATCGAGCCGAAGATCACGAAGAACACGAACACCGAGACCGACAGCAAGATGGTCTGCACGGTCTGGGTGATCAGCAGCACGAGGGTCAGGTTGAGCCGCTCGTAGCCCTTCACCTGCGACTCTGCCGACAACAACCCCTCGTGGCGTGCGACTCGGCGAGCCTGGTCGGCGATCGGGGTGTCCTTCACAACCTCCAGCACTCGGGCGTCGTCGAGGTCGTCATCGGCCTGGTCGATCTCCTCCGGCAGCCTGACCAGGAAGAACAACATCCCGAACGTCCCGAACATCAGCATGGTCATCCACAGCGCACCACCGTCGAGCTCGGAGCTCATCTGCCAGACCTCGGCGTTGACGAAGAGGAACGTCATGAACACCAGCAGCAGTGGCAGCGCGCGGGTCACCAGCGTCATGAAGGTGCGGATGCTGGCGCCGGAGTGCCGCAGCGCGTAGCTGAGGATCGGGCGCGCCCGCAGGGTCGTGACGCCGTAGAACGCCACGGTGAGCCCGGCGAAGGTCAGCAGGCTGGCCGGGCCGAAGGAGATCAGCTTGGTCGGGTCGAGGTTGAAGTCCGACGTCACCCAGCTCAAGAGCAGGGAGACACCCACCGCGGCCAGGACGCTGAAGCCGAGCAGGGGCAAGGTGCGTCGCGGCTCGAGCCCGTGCCTGACCTGGGCCCGCTCCGCAGGCACGAAGTAGGGCAGCCCGTTGCGGACGAACCAGGTCTCGGTGTCGCGGATCGGGTCGGCGGACGACTTCGCGCGAAGCGGCACAGGAACTCCTGGAGAACGGGATCAGCGGTCGATGCCGAGCAGGATCTTGACACGCTCCACGTCGTCGCCGATCGCCGCGACCAGGTGCTCGACCTCGTCGAAACGCTTCTGACCGCGGATCCGTGCGACGAACTCGACCTCGATCTCGAGGTCGTAGAGGTCCAGGTCCGTCGGCGCTCCGATCACGAACGACTCGACCCGCCGCTCCCGACGGCCGCGAAAGGTCGGGTTGGTGCCGACGCTGATCGCCGCCGGCATCCGCTCCCCCTCGGGCAGGGTGCGCAGCCACCCGGCGTACACACCGTCGGCCGGGACGGCGACTCCCGAGGCGACCGGCAGGTTGGCCGTCGGCCAGCCGAGCTCGGCTCCGCGGTGGTCACCCCCCTCGACCCTCCCGCGTACGGCGTGCGGGCGGCCCAGCGCCTCCGCGGCCCCCTCGACGTCACCGCCGCTCAGACAGCCTCGGATGTAGCTGGAGGACCACACCATCGGCCCGCCGTCGAGGTCGATCCCCTCGACCATGAACTCGTTCTCGATACCGATCTGGCGAAGCAGCGCCACGTCACCCGCAGCGCGCCGACCGAAGCGGAAGTTCGCCCCCACGATCACCGCGGCCGCGTGCAGACCGTCCATCAGGACCTCTTCGACGAACCGCTCCGGCGGCCACTCGGCGACCTGGCGGTCGAACGGAAGCACGAGCACGTCGTCGACTCCCGCCGCGGCGAGCCGCTCGACCCGCTGCTCGACGGTGGTGAGGTTCATCGGCGCGTGCTCAGGACGCAGCACGGCGATCGGGTGGGGGTCGAAGGTGACGGCGACGACGTGTCCCAGAGCCAGCCGCGCGGAGACCTGGTGGGCGCGCACCACCACGGCCTGGTGACCGCGGTGCACCCCGTCGAAGTTGCCGACGACGAGCACCGTGTGACCGAGGTCCTCCGGCACCTCGTCCAACGAGCGCCATACCCGCACCATCGCCACCTCCTCGTCGTGGGCCACCTGCGCAACAGGCACCCAGGTCGAGCCTGCCACATCCACTCTCACCGGCACCTGCGGCCCGGGGACAGGAAGGTGCGCAGGGGGCGAGGTCAGACGAAGACGGCCACGGCTCTGGCCGTCCCGTCGCGGTCCTCGTACAGGGCCAGGAACTGTCCATCGGGCGAGAAGAGCGCGTGCGGCCCCGACGCCGGCAGCTCCAGGTCCAAGGCCCTCCCGTGCCGGACGTCCTGCGCCAACGCCTCGCTCAGGTCCACGGACGGGAAGAAGCGGCGGGCAGAGTGGTCGAGGTCCAGCACGGGAAGTGCTCCACCCTCCTCTGCCGCGTCCAGGGTGACAGCGTCGGCCAGCGTCACCCCGGACTCGGCTGATCCGACCGCCGTTCGCCGCAACCGGGTGAGGTGCCCGCCGACGCCGAGCACCGAACCCAGGTCACGTGCGATGGCCCGCACGTAGGTGCCACTGCTGCACCGCACCGTGACGTCGAGGTCGTGCACCGGCCCCTCGGGCTCGTCCACGCGTCGCACGTCGTGCACGTCGAGGGCGTGGACCTGCACCCGCCTCGCAGCGAGCTCGACCTGCTCCCCCGACCGCACCCGCTCGTAGCTGGGGCGCCCGCCCACCTTGATCGCGGAGACCGCCGAGGGGACCTGGTCGATCTCCCCCACCATGTCGCCGAGGGCAGAACGGGCCGCGGACTCCTCGAGCGCCTCGGTCGACGACCTGCTGACGACCTCGCCCTCGGCGTCATCGGTCGTGGTCACCACACCGAGCCGGATCGTGGCCTCGTAGGTCTTCTCCGCCAGCGCGAGGTGCCCGAGCAACCGTGTCGCCCTGCCCAGGCCGAGCAGGAGCACGCCGGTGGCCATCGGGTCGAGGGTGCCGGCGTGACCGACCTTGCGGGTGCCGGCCAGCCGTCGCACCCGCGCGACCACGTCGTGCGAGGTCATGCCCGGGGGCTTGTCCACCACGAGCAGCCCGTGGGGACTCACGCCTCGCGGTCCCCGTCGCCTGCGTCACTGGTCGCCTCGACGGCCGGGTCGAACCCGTCCGCGTCCACGTCCTCCTCGGCAGTGCGCGGCTTCCGGTAGGGGTCGGCCTCCCCGGCATGCTTGGCCCCCTGCGAGGCGGCGGCGACGGCCGCGTCGGACTCCCGCACCTGCTCGAGCAGCTCCTCGAGGTGTCGTGCGTTCTCGGGCAGCGCATCGTGGATGAACTCCAACGAGGGCACGTGCCTCATCGCGAGCTGCTTGCCGACCTCGGAACGAATCAGCCCCTTCGCCGACTCGAGCGCGGCCGCCGACGCCAACAGCTGGTCGTCCTCACCGAGCACGGTGTAGAAGACCGTCGCGTGCTGGGTGTCCCCGCTGACCCGGACGTCGGTCACGGTGACGAACCCGAGCCGCGGATCCTTGATCCGCCGCTCCAGCATCTCCGCCACGATCACGTGCACCCGGTCAGCGATCTTCCTGACCCTCGGACTAGTCATGCCTTCAGCTTCCCTCTGCTTCTCAACTGTCTTGCGTGTGTGGCCGACACCCCCGGCCGGCGGGGCAACCACCCGCCGCCGTCGTCCCCGGCCGGTCGCCGACCACTGCTGGCCACCCGGCCCCGACGACGACCGCCCGACGCCCGCGGCGGGTGAGCACCGGGGGGTGGGGGCGAGGCGTGGATGGGCCTGGCCCCCTCGGAGCGACGGAGGAGCGGAGAGGGTGGTTGCCTCGCCCCCACCCCCCGGGGATCGCCCGTCGCGGGCACCCCGGGGGTGGGGGCATCGACAAACCCTCAGCTCCGCGGGATCTCCTTGAGCTCGAACGCCTCCACCACGTCACCCTGCTTGATGTCGGAGTAGTTCCGCAGCACCAGACCGCACTCGAACCCGTCGCGGACCTCGTTGACGTCGTCCTTCTCGCGTCGCAGCGAGGCCAGGTCGAGGTTGTCGGAGACGACAGCCCCGTCCCGCAGCAGCCGCACCTTGGCGTTGCGTCGGATGACACCGGAGGTGACCATGCAGCCGGCGATGTTGCCGATCTTGCTGGAGCGGAAGATCTCGCGGATCTCGGCGGTGCCGAGCTGCTGCTCCTCGAACTCCGGCTTGAGCATGCCCTTGAGCGCTGCCTCGATCTCCTCGATGGCCTGGTAGATCACCGAGTAGTAACGCATCTCGACGCCTTCGCGGTCGGCCACCTCGGTGGCCTTGCCCTGCGGGCGGACGTTGAAGCCGATGATGATCGCATTCGATGCCGCCGCCAGCATGACGTTGGTCTCGGTGATCGCACCGACTCCGCGGTCGATGACGCGCAGCGAGACCTCCTCGCCGACGTCGATCTTGGCCAGGGAGTCCTCCAGGGCCTCCACCGAACCGGACACGTCGCCCTTGAGGATGAGGTTGAGCTCTTGGGCCTCGCCCTCCTCCATGGACTTCATGAAGTCCTCGAGGCTGCGGCGCACGCGGCGCTGTGCCTGCATCGCGGCACGCTCGCGGGCTTCGCGCTTCTCAGCGATCTGACGGGCCATCCGGTCGTCGTCCACCACGAGGAAGTTCTGACCAGCGCCAGGGACGGCGGTCAGGCCCAGCACCATCGCGGGGCGCGACGGGTAGGCGACCTCGATGTTGTCACCGTGCTCGTCGAGCATGGCGCGGACCCGGCCGAAGGCGGGTCCGGCGACGATCGAGTCCCCGACCCGCAGGGTGCCTCGCTGCACCAGCACGGTGGCCACGGGCCCCCGACCGCGGTCGAGGTGGGCCTCGACGACGATGCCCTGGGCGTCCTGCTCCGGGTTGGCCCGCAGGTCCAGGGAGGCGTCGGCAGTCAGCACGATGGCCTCCAGCAACTCCTCCAGCCCCTGCTCGGCCTTGGCGGAGACGTCGACGAACATCGTCTCGCCGCCGTACTCCTCGGGCACGACTCCGTACTCGGTGAGCTGGCCACGCACCTTCGACGGGTCGGCCTCGGGGAGGTCGACCTTGTTGACGGCGACCACGATCGGCACCTGGGCGGCCTTGGCGTGGTTGAGCGCCTCGACCGTCTGCGGCATCACGCCGTCGTTGGCCGCGACGACCAGGACGGCGATGTCCGTCGCCTGGGCACCACGGGCACGCATCGCGGTGAACGCCTCGTGACCAGGGGTGTCGATGAACGTGATGGGTCGATCGTTGTCCTCGACCTGGGCGTGGACCTGGTAGGCACCGATGTGCTGGGTGATGCCGCCGGCCTCCTTGTCGACGACGTTGGCCTTGCGCAGCGCGTCGAGGAGCTTGGTCTTTCCGTGGTCGACGTGACCCATGACGGTGACGACCGGCGGGCGTGCTGCCAGGTCGCCCTCGTCGCCCTCGTCGGAGCCGAACTCCAGGTCGAAGGACTCCAGGAGCTCGCGGTCCTCGTCCTCGGGCGAGACCACCTCGACGGCGTAGTTGAGCTCGTCACCGAGCAGCTCCAGCGTCGCGTCGTTGACGGACTCGGTCGAGGTCACCATCTCGCCCAGGTGGAACAGCATCTGCACCAGCTGGGCGGCGTCGACGCCGATCTTCTCGGCGAAGTCGGTCAGCGAGGCGCCTCGCGCCAGGCGAACGGTCTCGCCGTTGCCCTTGCGGACGCGCATGCCGCCGATCGTCGGCGCCTCCATGTTGTCGAACTCTTGACGACGCTGCCGCTTGGACTTGCGGCCACGACGCGACGGGCCGCCGGGGCGACCGAACGCACCCTGGGTGCTGCCGCGGCCACCGCGGCCACCGCCTCCGGGACGTCCTCCGGGGCCACCGGGTCCGCCACCGAACCCGCCACGACCTGGGGGGCCGCCGCCGGGGCGTCCGCCACCGGGCGCACCACCGGGGCCGCCACGGCCGGGAGCTCCGCCGCGAGCGGGCGCGCCGCCGCGACCGCCACCGGGGCCACCGGGTCCACCGGGGCGTCCGCCCGGTCCGCTTCCGAAGGCGGCGGGCGACTTGGGCATCATCGCGGGATTGGGGCGCGGCAGGCCGTCGTCACGTCCGGCGGGCGGACGCGGCGGCCGGTCGCCGCCACCGGGGGCACCAGGGGCACCGGGAGCGCCAGGCGCACCGGGTGCGGGTCGGCGGCCCATGCCCTGGGCGGCGCCGAACGGGTTGTTGCCGGGCCGTGGAGCACCGGGCCGAGGGGCCGAGGGGCGGGGCGCAGACCCGCCGCCGCCTGATTCACCAGCACCGCCCTGCGGTTGCGGGGCGTCACTGGGACGCGGGGCCGGCTGCTCGGCGCGCGCCGCCGGGACCTCGGGGGCCGCCGGGGCCTCGGGCTGGCGCGGCGCAGGCTTGGGACCGGGCCGGGGGCCGGGCCTGGGGCCCGGTGCGGCGGCCGGGGCCTCGGGCGTCGCCGGCGCCTCGGGTGTCGCGGGCGCCTCGGGCTGCTGCGCAGGGGCCGCCTCGGGGGCCTTCTCCTGCGCGGGCTCGGCCTGCTTGGCGGGGGTCTTCTTGGCCGGCGTCGGCTTCGCGGGGGCCTGCTGCGGCGCGCTCGTTCCGGCGCCGAGCTCGGCGCCGTACTTGTCCATGAACTTCTTCTTGACCGGGGGCTCGACCGTCGACGATGCCGACTTGACGAACTCCCCCATCTCCTTGAGCTTGGCCAGGACGACCTTGCTCTCGACTCCGAGCTCCTTGGCGAGCTCGTGGACTCGGACCTTAGACACGCTTCTCCTTCTGGTCCGAGCCGGGGTGACCCAGACCGCTAGCTGTGTTGCACGCTCATCGCGAAGTACTCATCGAGTGCTCATGAGCTGCTGCTCCTGGTTCTGTCGGTCTTGCTGTGGTCTCCCCGCTCCAGGTGGTCTCGAAGCCGCTCGACGTCGGCGCCCACCGGGACGCGCAGCGCCCTGGAGAACACCCGGCGACGGACGGCTCGGTCGAGGCAAGCGATGCTCGGGTGCAGGTAGGCACCGCGTCCGCTTGCTCGTCCCGCCGGATCCGGCACGGCTTGCAGGCCGTGGCCGAGATCCTGCGCGATCACTCGCAACAGGTCTTGCTTGGCAGCTCGTGCCCGGCACCCGACACACGTGCGGACCGGTGTGGAAGACATGGGTCAGCATCCTGGGACAGGTGGGAGCGAACAGCCGCCGACCAGTCTAACGCGCACCTCGGGATACGCCGAACCGGCGGCCCGGTCCCCAGCAACCTGACTGGGTTCATCCCTCGGTCAGCGCAACCTGGAGGGTCCGCAGCGCAACGACTCCAGGGGTGGATCAGTCGGTGGTGTGGGTGCCGGTGTGGTCGACGGTGTAGGTCCGGCCTTGGGGGCTGGTCCAGGTGACTTGGGTGGGGCCGGTGCGTTCGGTAGTCCCAGGCGCCGTGGGTCTTCACGCGGTGGTGGTAGCGACAGAGCCTCGCGGTGTTCGCGGTCGACGTCTGGCCGGGCGGTCCGCCGTCGTCGGGTGACACGTAGGGGTCGATGTGGTCCAGGTCGTAGGTCGCACCTTGCCGGCCGCACCAGGGGAAGGCGCAGGCGTGGTCGCGTTCGGAGACCTCCCGGGCCAGCGCGGCGGGGTGTTCGTAGGCGTCGACCGCGATCTGCTCGGCCAGGTCGACCACCCGGGTGGTCTCGACCCGGGTGCCGGGGGTGAGCCCGGCCAGCCAGCGCTCGACCGCGGCGGTGGGCACCGGTCCGGGTCGCCAGGAGTGCAGGCCCTGGGCCTGGACCCGGGTCACCGGCCCGAACACCGACGCGTCTTCACTGTCGCTTCCGCAGCGGCAGCTGGTGTGCAGGTGCAGGTGGAACACCGGTGACGCCGCGCTCTTCTTGACCTTGGCCGGTCCGTCCACGGTCGGGGTGGTGGCGGCGGTGGCCAGGTCGATGGCGTACTGCGGGTCGGCGAGCACCCCGACCGCCCTGGCCCTGCGCACCTGCCGCGACGATCCGTCGCCGAGTGCGCCGAGGACGGTGGCGGTGTCGTCGAGTGCCCGGTCGAAGGCGTGGGCATCGGGTGAGTCGACCACGGCCTCGATCCGGGTGGTGCCGTCGGTGGTGTCGTCCTCGACCCAGACCCCGCGGGCCTCGGCCGCGGCCTCGGCGCGGCGCTCGGCGAGGTCGGGCTGGCAGCGGATGATCGCGGCCTCCACACAGCGGGTGATCCGGGTCAGGGACAGCCGGTGGGCGAACTCGGCGAGCTGGGCGTCGACGAAACCGGCGGTGGCGGCGTTCAGGGGGATGGTCTGCTCGGCGACCCGGCGGGCCTTCCACACCGGCAACCGCCCCGCCATCACCTGGCCCCACAACCGCGGGAGCCGGTCGCGCAGCTCCACGGTCTCGGCGACGTAGTGCCGAGCGGCCTGCTCCGACATCGCCAGGGTGACCGCGAGGTCGGTGACCGCGAACTCGCGCACCATGAACGCCCCCTCACCGCAAGAGCCGCAGGATCCCTTCGGTGCCCAGCACACCGGCCTCGTGGGTCAGCCGGGCTGGCCTTGTCGGGGTGGTCTCGAGGTCCTCGACCATCTCCAGCGCGTCACCGGAGCAGACCCACTGGTCAGGGTCGGTGATCCGGTGACGGTCCGCCCACGCGGCCACGGTTCGCAGCTCGGCGACCTCGGCGCGTTGGGCGCAGGCCCGGTGCTCGGCGATGCACGTCAGCACCGCCTCGTCGTCCAGCCCGAGCACGTCTACCTCGTCCCGGGTGGCCGCTGCCGCAGCGACCCCGGCAGCACGCCCAGCGGCCCGAGAGCCCCGTGCCAGCCGCGTCGTCATACCCATGAACCTACGGACCACCACCGACAGTTTCCGGGCCGTTTCCGCAGGTCAGAACAACTTTCTCGAGAGTTTCCTCGTTGCTCTCCGGCACCTCGTTGCGGGGTCGCCCTTCGAGACGGTCGCTGCGCCCCCTCCTCAGGACAAGCCCTTCGAGACCGTCGCTGCGCTCCCTGCTCAGGACAAGCCCTTCGAGACCGTCGCTGCGCTCCCTTCTCAGGACAAGCCCTTCGAGACGGTCGCTGCGCTCCCTCCTCAGGACAAGCGACAAGCTCGACCGACGGCGGAGGCGTGAGGTGCGGCCCTCAGTCGGCGGTGTCGGTGGGCTCCTCGTCGGAGCGGATGTCGATCCGCCACCCGGACAGCCGCGCGGCGAGACGGGCGTTCTGCCCTTCCTTCCCGATCGCGAGCGAGAGCTGGTAGTCGGGCACGATCACACGTGCGGCTCGCGCGGCCTCGTCCACCACCTGCACCGACGACACCCGGGCCGGTGACAGCGCGTTGCCCACCAGCCGGGCGGGGTCGTCGGACCAGTCGATGATGTCGATCTTCTCGCCGTGCAGCTCGTGCATCACGTTGCGGACCCGTTGCCCCATCGGGCCGATGCAGGCTCCCTTGGCGTTGACGCCGGGCACGGTGGACTTGACCGCGATCTTGGTGCGATGGCCCGACTCACGGGCCACCCCCATGATCTCGACCGTGCCGTCGGCGATCTCGGGCACCTCGAGAGCGAACAGCTTGCGCACCAGGTTGGGGTGGGAGCGCGACAGGTGCACCTGCGGCCCGCGCATGCCGCGACGCACGCTGATCACCAGGCACTTGATCCGGACACCGTGCTCGTAGCGCTCACCAGGCACCCGCTCGGCGGCCGGGAGCAGCGCCTCGATCTTGCCGAGGTCGACCATCACGTCCGCCGGGTCTCGCCCCTGTTGGATGATGCCGGAGACGAGGTCGCCCTCCCGTCCCGAGAACTCACCGAAGCGCAGATCGTCCTCCGCATCGCGCAACCGCTGGAGGATGACCTGCTTGGCCGTGGTGGCCGCGATCCGTCCGAAGCCCTCCGGAGTGTCCTCGTACTCGCGCAGCACCTCGCCCTCGTCGTCGGTCTCCGCAGCGAAGACCGTCACCCGACCGGTCTTGCGGTCGATCGAGACCCTCGCGTGGGTCTGGGCGCCGGGGGTCTTGTGGTACGCCGTGAGCAGAGCCTGCTGGAGTGCGTCGATGACGATGTCGAGACCGATCTCCTTGTCTCGCTCCAGAGCACGCAGGATCGACAGGTCGATGTCCATGCCTCAGGTCTCCTTCCGGTTGAACTCGACCTGGACGCGCGCCTTGGCCACGTCGTCGATGGCCAGCGTGCGGGTGCCCTCGGAGGTCTCCAGCTCGACGCTCTCCTCGTCGGCGGCGTTGATCCGCCCGCCGAGCTCGTCACCACCGACGAGACTCACCGCGACCAAGCGACCGACGTTGCGGCGCCAGTGCCGCGGCATGGTCAACGGCCGGTCGACGCCCGGCGAGGTGACCTCCAGGGTGTAGGGCTGCTCACCCATCACCTCGGAGCCGTCGAGCAGCCGGGAGATGGTCTTGGTGGCCTCGGCGATCTCGTCCATGGTGACGCCGCCGTCCTTGTCGATCGCCACCCGCAGCAGGCGTCGTCGACCGGCTGGGCTCACCTCTACGGACTCGAGGTCGTAACCCGAGTCGAGCAGAGGTCCGGTGAGCTCGTCCACCAGCTGTTCCTTGGTCAGGTCAACGGCCATGGAACGCCTCCTCTGCTGTTGTGCCGTGTCTGGCGGGGCAGCTGATCCCGTCTCGGACTCCGACGGGGGCATGCCTTGATTCGGACACTACCCAACCTGTGAACGCAGTCCGAAACATGAGCCTGACAACCGAGCCGAGCGGCGGCGTGTCGGTATAGCCTCGGGGCATGAGGGAGCCCATCGCTGCGCTCGGACAGGGTCGGCTGCCGAGACGAGCAAGACTCGCCGGCGTCGCGGTGTGCGTCGCGGTGCTGCTGATCAGTGGATGCAGTGACGACACCAGCGAGGCCGCCTCAGAACCCAGCGAGACCCCGAGCGCGACCGACTCCAGCTCCAAGTCCACCTCGGAGTCCCCGTCCTCGTCTCCCACGGAGGAGTCCGAGCCCAAGCCGAAGAAGCCCAAGGAGCCGAAGTTCCGCTCGGGCAAGAAGGGCCAGAAGGCGTTCGTGGCCTACATCGTCGACGGCTGGAGCTATGCGCTGCGCACCAACGACCCATCGGTTCTGCTGGGCGCCTCCGGCAAGAAGCCGTGCCGGGGCTGCAAGCCTGTGAAGAAGGAGCTGAAGCAGCGCAAGAAGGAGGGGTGGTACGTCGACTTCTCCGGCGCCAAGATCCGCAAGATCTCCTTCGGCAGTCGCGGCAGCATCCGCGAGGCGACTGCGGTGGTCACGATCCCCAAGTCCCGCTCGTTCTTCGACGACGGCACCTTCCGCAACGACAACAAGGCCCACAAGAAGGCGAAGTTCCTCATCGACATCGAGGCCAAGGGCAAGCCCAAGAAGCGCCACTGGGAGCTCGTCGCTTTCAGTGTGAAGTGAGCCGTCGGACGTGACCGCCGCCCCGTCCGGACCGGGGGCCGCCGCCGAGACGCCCCTTGCGCCTGCCCCAGCGCCTGTCCCAGCGCCTGTCTCAGCGCCCGCCGCAACGGGCACCGCTCGGCGCCCCGTGCTGCTCGGTGCGCTGCTGGCACTCCCGCTCTCGGCGTGCCAGCTGCTCTCGGACGACGGGCAGGAGCGGGAGCGTGGCACGGCTCCCACCCGGGAACGTGACCAGGAGCTGGTCGAGGCAGCGATCGCGGTGGAGACCCAGCTGGTGCGCCTCCTGCGACCGCTGACAGGCACCGGACCCGAGCGCGACCGGGACACGGCGAGGACGTCTCTGCGGATCCATCAGGAGCATCTCGAGCTGCTGGGAGGTGCTCCATCGAGCCAGGGGGGGTCGCAGCAGCTGGGGCGCAAGCAGCAACGTCGGCAGCGAGCCCGGGTGGCGCGTGCAGAGGAGCGGGCCAGCCGCCGACACCGCGATGCCGCGGTGGGTGCGGCCAGCGGGCCGTTCGCCCGGGTGCTCGCGGGCATGGCAGCGGCCAGTGCCCAGCAGGCTCAGGTCTGGCGGGCATGACGTGAACCAGGTGGAGGCGATGCAGCGCACGCTGGAGACCGAGCACGCAGCGGTGCAGGTGCTGGCCGAGCTCGGCGGCCGGATCTCGGCGACAGCCTCGCCCGCCGCGGCATCACTGATCCGCTCCGCCTACGAGTCACACCGGGGACGCCGCGACTTCCTGGTCGCCGAGATCACCCGGCGTGGGGCGACACCGGTCGGTGCGGAGCCGGCGTACGCCGTGCCCTCGGACAACCGTGCGGCGGCGAACCTGCTGCGCCTGGCACTGCGCACCGAGACCCGCTGCGCACAGGCCTACGCCCAGCTGGTGGCGAGCTCGACCGGTCGCACCCGGCGCTGGGCGGTCGACGCGCTCACCGAGTCTGCGCGACGCTCGCTGAGCCTGGGGGCGGCGCCCACGGCGTACCCGGGGCTCGCCGAGCTCGACTGAGCTCGCTCAGGAGCGCACCACCGAGGCGACGTGGTCGGCCGCGTCGTCGACCGCGATCTCGCTGCGCTCGCCGGTGACGCGGTCCTTCACCTCGAGCACCCCGTCGGCCACACCTCGGCCGGCGACGACGATGGTGGGCACCCCGATCAGCTCGGCATCCTTGAACTTCACCCCGGGCGACACCTTGGGGCGGTCGTCGAAGAGCACGCTCACCCCGCGCTCGTGCAGCTCCGCGGCAAGCCGCTCTGCGGCCTCGAAGACCGCAGCATCCTTGCCGGTCGCGACCAGGTGGACGTCCGCCGGCGACACCTCGCGCGGCCACACCAGGCCGAGGTCGTCGTTGGTGTTCTCTGCGATCGCGGCGACCAGCCGGGAGGGACCGATGCCGTAGGAGCCCATGGTGACCGTGACCAGCTTGCCGTTCTCGTCGAGCACCTTGAGGTCGAGTGCCTCGGCGTACTTGCGGCCGAGCTGGAAGATGTGACCCACCTCGATGCCGCGGGCCGCCTCCAGGGCGCTGCCGCACTCCGGGCACGGGTCGCCGGGGCGCACCTCGGCGGCCTCCACGGTGCCGTCTGCGGTGAAGTCGCGCCCCGCCACCAGGTCGACCACGTGGTTGCCCGACGAGTCGGCTCCGGTGACCCATCGGGTGCCCTCCACGACCCGGGGGTCGAGGACGTAGCGGATGCCGGAGGCGTTCTTCTCCCCCAGGACACCGGGCCCGATGTAGCCCTTCGCCAGCGAGGGGTGAGCCTCGAAGTCCTGGTCGGTGAAGGCCTGGACCTCCAGCGGCTCGAGCTGTCCGGCCAGCCGCTTCTGGTCGACCTCCCGATCGCCGGGCACGCCGATGGCGAGGGGTTCGCGCCTGCCGTCGGGGTGGACGATCATGACCAGGACGTTCTTCAGCGTGTCACTCGCGCGCCACGGCCGGTCCTCCCGGGGGAACCGCTGGTTGAGGTGGTCGACCAAGGTGTCGATCGTCGGGGTGTCCGGGGTGTCCTCGACGTGCGCTGCGGGTGCGTCGTCGTAGGGCTGGGCCGGAGGGGGTGTCACGGCCACGGCTTCGACGTTGGCCGCGTAGTCACAGGTGGTGCAGCGCACGTAGGTGTCCTCCCCCACCTCGGCGTTGGCCAAGAACTCCTCGCTCGCCGACCCGCCCATCGCGCCCGATGTCGCCCTGACGATGACGTAGGACAGACCGAGCCGGTCGAAGATCCGGATGTAGGCCTGGCGGTGGGCGTCGTAGGAGCGCTGGAGGCCGGCGTCGTCGACGTCGAAGGAGTAGGAGTCCTTCATCACGAACTCGCGGCCGCGTAGCAGCCCGGCACGGGGACGCGCCTCGTCGCGGTACTTCGTCTGGATCTGGTAGAGCGCGAGCGGCAGGTCCTTGTAGGAGGAGTAGAGGTCCTTCACCAGCAGGGTGAACATCTCCTCGTGCGTGGGCCCGAGCAGGTAGTCGGCCTGCTTGCGGTCCTTGAGCCGGAACAGGTTGTCGCCGTACTCCGTCCAGCGACCGCTGGCCTCGTAGGGCTCGCGCGGCAGCAGCGCCGGGAAGTGCACCTCCTGCGCACCCATCGCGTCCATCTCGTCGCGGACGACGTTCTCGACGTTGCGCAGGACGCGGTACCCCAGCGGCAGCCAGGAGTAGATGCCAGGGGCGGCGCGTCGGATGTAGCCGGCCCGCACCAGCAGCCGGTGGCTCTGGACCTCGGCGTCGGCTGGATCGTCGCGCAACGTGCGCAGGAACAGGCTCGACATCCGCAGGATCATGGCCGCAAGGCTAGCCGCGCGCTGCGTCCCCCCGCCCCCGGGTTTCACCCTCGACGGTTTCCCAGGGGATGTAGCCCAACTGACACTCCCCACGAGAAGCCTCCCGTGGGGCGTTCCGGTTCTCCTACATCCCTTGGGAAACCGGGGACCGCATCGGCAACTGCCTAGGTGAGCCGGTTGCCGTAGTTGGGCAGTCGGTAGGCCTTGTCGTAGTAGCCGCCACGGAAGTCTGTGTCCCGGTTGCCGACGTTCGCGATCAAGGTGTACCCCTGGGACACGAAGTGTCGACGGCAGCGGGTCTTGCTGTGCACCAGCCCCTCCCCCGCCCTGCGCCCACAGATGCCCGCGACCCGGTAGCCGGCGCGTTCGAGCTGACGCCTGGCCTTGCGCATCCGCCCGTCCCCCCGCAGCCGAGCGGTGTTGAAGAACAGGCGTACCCCGCGCTCACGGGCGTAGCGCGCGAACCGCAGCACCCTGGCCACGGGTCGTCCCGGGGCGTAGTGGGAGGCCAGCGAGGTGTTGTCGATGTCGAGATTGACCGCCGGTCGGCCGACCCCTTGCCCCAGTCGACGGTCCAGGTAGTCGTGGGAGCCCCGCATCGCCGCCCGCACGTCGGCGCTCCACGCCTTCTTGCTGGGCAGGGCCGCGCTGGCCTGAGGAGCAGCCAGCAGCACCAGCGCGAAGACCAGGGGGATGACGGCAAGGGTGCGGTGGAGGCGGTTCATGGAATCCATTCTCGCTGGCTCGGCGGACTGGTTCGGCGCGGGGTGAGCGGGGTGTGGTCAGCGGCCGGCGCGCAGCGCGCCGCGGATCATGGGCAGCTGGAGGGGCAGACGGGCGAGAGTCGCCGCCTGCAGGCCACGCTTGTCGGTCTGCATCGCGTCCACCGCCATCTTCATGTTGCCGGGGAACACCGCGAGCAGCATCGCCGCGCTCGCCAGACCGGCAGCCCGACGGGTGGCGGGCAGCAGCATGCCCACGGCGCACGCCAGCTCGGCCGCCCCGCTCCAGAGGATCACCTCGCCGTGGGCCGGGACCCAGGCCGGCATCAGCGGCTCGAACACCTCTGGCTTCACCAGGTGCACGATCCCGGAGGCCGTGAAGGCGACGACGACCACCTTGGCGTCGTTGCGCAGAGGTTGAGGCACGGGCGCTCCTCGGGCGAGGGTGATCAACGTGGTCAGAACAGGATCGTGCTGAAGGTGTCGGTGCGGCGAAAGCCCACCTTCTCGTAGGTGCGCAGGGCCGCGGTGTTGAAGGAGTTGGCGTACAGCGAGACCACGGGGGCGACGTCGCGCAGCGCCAGGGCGACAACAGTGGCCATCCCCGCGGTCCCCAACCCCTGCCCACGCAGCTCAGGGTCGACCCACACGCCCTGCACCTGGCAGGCATGGGGGGTGACCGCCGCGAGGTCGGCCTTGAACAGCACCCGGCCGTCCTCGATCCGGGAGTAGGAGCGCTTGGTCATGATCATGTGCTGCACCCCGGCCCGGAACGCCGACGCGCCGCCCCGCTCCTCAGGGGAGACCCCCACCTCCTCGACGTGCATCGCGACGCTCGCCGGGTAGAGCGCGCTCAGCTCACCGATTGAGGTGCGCCGGACCCGGAGGTCGGGCTCGACCTGCGGCGGCGAGGAGATCTCGTAGTGCGGTTGCTCCAGCCGCAGCTCCCTGGGCTCGGGCCAGTGCGGCTCGAGCTGACCCCAGAGCAGCCCGACGTCGCGCGCGGTCCCCACGATCGCCGAGCACCGTCGGGCGCTGGTCAGGGCACGTCCGGCGTAGTTGCGCAACGCGTCCTCGCAGGCCATCGCCGGGATCAGGTTGGCCGCTGCGTGGCACACCGAGGTCAGCTCACCGTCGACCTCGTAGCCCCAGAACTCACCACCGAGCCAGCGGGGGTCCAGCCGGGTCAGTCGCGCGCGGTAGTCGACCACCACGTTGCGCACCGGATCGGACGCGAGCAGCGTCGTCACCGCGTCGAGGTCGTCAGGACCCAGGACGCGCACGTCACCGCTGCGTGAGGCGAGCACGTGCGCAGCCTACGCGGGCGCCGCCGAGCGGCGAGGGGCTTCAGCCGACGCTGACCTCGGGCGATCCCTCTGCGGTCTCCATCGACTCGGCGATGCGCATCGCCTCCTCGATGAGGGTCTCCACGATCTGCGACTCCGGCACGGTCTTGATCACCTCACCCTTGACGAAGATCTGACCCTTGCCGTTGCCCGAAGCGACGCCGAGGTCGGCCTCACGAGCCTCGCCGGGGCCGTTGACCACGCATCCCATGACCGCGACCCGCAGCGGCACCTCCAGACCGTCGAGCCCCGCAGTGACCTCGTCGGCCAGCTTGTACACGTCGACCTGGGCGCGCCCGCACGACGGGCAGGACACGATCTCCAGGCGACGAGGCCGCAGGTTCAGCGACTCCAGGATCTGCATGCCGACCTTGACCTCCTCGACGGGGGGCGCCGACAGGGACACCCGGATCGTGTCGCCGATGCCTTTCGAGAGCAACGCGCCGAAGGCGACAGAGGACTTGATCGTGCCCTGGAAGGCGGGGCCCGCCTCGGTGACCCCGAGGTGCAGCGGCCAGTCGCCCTGCTCGGCGAGCAGCTCGTAGGCACGGACCATGACCACCGGGTCGTTGTGCTTCACCGAGATCTTGAAGTCGTGGAAGCCGTGCTCCTCGAAGAGGCTCGCCTCCCACATCGCTGACTCCACCAGGGCTTCGGGCGTGGCCTTGCCGTACTTCTCCAGCAGCCGCTTGTCCAACGAGCCGGCGTTGACCCCGATCCGAAGCGACGTGCCGTGGTCGGCCGCCTCACGGGCGATCTGCTTGACCTGGTCGTCGAACTTCTTGATGTTGCCGGGGTTGACGCGCACGGCCGCGCAACCGGCCTCGATCGCCGCATAGACGTAGCGCGGCTGGAAGTGGATGTCGGCGATCACGGGGATCTGCGACTTCTGCGCGATCGCCGGGAGCGCCGCGGCGTCGTCCTGACTGGGACAGGCCACGCGCACGATGTCACACCCCGAGGCGGTGAGCTCGGCGATCTGCTGCAGGGTCGCGTTGACGTCTGCGGTCAGCGTGGTGGTCATGGACTGCACCGAGATAGGCGCGTCGCCCCCGACCAGCACCTTGCCCACCTTGATCTGGCGGCTCTCGCGTCGCGGAGCCAGCACCGGAGGCGGAGCCGAAGGCATGCCCAGAGAGACCGAAGTCATCATGGTCCTTTCGTGGAGTCAGCTGATCTGGACAGGGGCGACGAGGTCGCCGGCAATCAGCACCAGGCCCATCACCAGCAATGCTCCCGCAACGACGTACGCGACCGGAAGCAGCTTGGCGACGTCGACGAACCCCGGGTCGGGGCGATGCCGCAACTTCGCCCAGGTCCGGCGCAGCCCCTCGTACAGCGCGCCGGCGATGTGACCGCCGTCCAGCGGTAGGAGTGGCACGAGGTTGAACATGCCGATGAAGAGGTTGAGGCTCGCCAGGAGCATGACCAGGAAGACCAGGCGGTCGACCCAGGGGCTGCTGGTGTCCGAGGTGACCTCTCCGGAGATCCGGCCCGCCCCCACGATGCTGATCGGGCTGTCCGGGGCGCGCTCCTCCAGCCCCACCACGGCCCTGCCGACGCCCCAGACCTTCGCGGGCAGCGTGACCAGGGCCTCGGCCACGTTCTTGGTCATGACGCCCATCTGCTCGCCGGTGTAGAGCAGGCCGTGGTGCTCGCGCACCCTGGTGCTGACCACTCCGAGGAAGCCGGCGTCGACGTAGGCCTCCTCGCCGTCGAGGGAGCGGACCGAGTTGACCGTGGTGTTGGTAGTCGCGGTCCGAGGCTCGCCGTCGCGCTCGTAGCGGATCACGGCGCGACCATCGGCGTTGTCGCGCACCAGCAGCACCAGCTCGTCCCAGGTGGCCACCGGCTCACCGTTGAAGGCGACGATGCGGTCACCGGGCAGGAGCCCGGCGTCCGCAGCGGGAGCAACCGGGTCGTCCGCGGTGCACTCGCGGTCACCCTCGCCCTGCGGGACCACGCAGCGCGAGACCTCCTGGACCGTGGTGGTGGGTTCCAACGTGCCGTACAGGCCGAAGACACCGGCGAACAGCACGAACGCGATCGCGATGTTGACCAGCGGCCCGCCGGACATCACCACGACCTTCTTCCAGACCGGCAACCGGTAGAACAGCCGGTCGTCGTCCCCGGGCCCGATGTGCTCCGCCTCCGCGGCCCGGGAGTCGGAGATCAGCTGGCTGAACATCCCCGTGGTCGCCTGCCGTGGCTTGCCGCTCGGGTCGTCCTTGGCCGGGGGGAGCATCCCGACGAGCTTGACGTAGCCGCCCAGCGGCACCGACTTCACGCCGTACTCGGTCTCACCCCGCCGGAAGGACCAGAAGGTGTTGCCGAAGCCGATGAAGTACTGGGTGACCTTGACCCCGAACCGCTTGGCCGGGACCAGGTGGCCCATCTCGTGGAGCCCGATCGAGGCGGCGATACCCACGACGAAGACCACGACACCGAGCAGGAACAGCAGGACCGTCGTCATCGTGGCCACCTCCTCGGGTCTCTGGTCAGGCGTCGAGCGCCAGCGCGGATCTCGCCTGGGCGCGTGCCCAGGAGTCGGCCGCGAGGACGTCGTCGACGGTGAGCTCGTGCACTTCTGAGGGTACGACGTGGGCGGTCAGGACGCGCTCGAGCGTCGCGACGATCTCGGTGAAACCGATCTGTCCGGAGAGAAAGGCAGCCACGCACACCTCGTTCGCCGCGTTGTAGACCGCCGGGGCGGTGCCGGCACGCTTCCCGGCGGCCCGCGCCAGGCGCACCGCTGGGAAGGTCTCGTCGTCCAGCGGGAAGAAGTCCCACGTCTGCGCCTGGGTCCAGTCGACGCCAGGCGCGACGTCCGGCAGCCGCTCCGGCCAGGCGAGGCCGAGCGCGATCGGGATGAGCATCGTGGGCGGCGAGGCCTGGGCGAGGGTCGAGCCGTCGGTGAACTCCACCATCGAGTGCACCACCGACGTCGGGTGAACCACCACCTCGATCCGCTCCATCGGGATGCCGAAGAGCAGGTGCGCCTCGATCACCTCGAGCCCCTTGTTGACCAACGTCGCGGAGTTGAGGGTCACCACCGGCCCCATCGCCCACGTCGGGTGGGCCAGCGCCTGCTCGGGGGTGACGTCGTGCAGCTGCTCCGGCGCCCGACCACGGAACGGTCCCCCGCTGGCGGTCAGGACCAGGCGGCGCACCTCCTCCGCGCGGCCGCCGCGCAGACACTGCGCCAGAGCGCTGTGCTCGCTGTCGACGGGGACGATCTGGCCCTCGGCGGCCCGCCGGGTGACGACGTCGCCGCCGATGATCAGCGACTCCTTGTTGGCCAGAGCCAACGTGTTGCCCGCGTCCAGCGCGGCGATCGTGGGCCGCAGCCCGACCGCTCCGGTGACCGCGTTGAGCACGACGTCACAGTCGAGTGCCGCCGCCTCGACCGAGGCATCCTCGCCGATGCCGGAGAACCTGGGCGAGAACCGGCTGACCTGCTCGGCGAAGAGGTCGGGGCTGGATCCGCCCGCGGTCAGGCCCACCACCCGGAACCGCTCGGGATGGCCGTCGACGACCTCCAGCGCCTGGGTCCCGATCGATCCGGTGGAACCCAGGATCACCACGTCACGCTTGGTCACCACGACATCCTCCCAGCCGAGGGGTGCCAATGCCCGGCGCGACCCCGGTGCGGGTCATACGCTGGGTGACACACGTCCGGCGTCGCGCGGAAGGGGCACCTGTGGGGATCTCCTCCATCGGTCAGCGGATGAGCGCCCAGGCCATCCGCTTCGCCTTCTCGACAGCCCTGGTCTTCCTCGGTCTCTTCTACTACCTCTACGGGCCCCCGCTCACCCCCAACTTCGCCGCGGCCGCGGAGCGCGAGTGCGTCTCGATCACCGGCGACACCTATCGGAACTACCGCATCCAGTGGAAGTCCACCTGGTTCGGGTCGCTGGCTCCACCGCACTGGTCCTGCACCGACCTGCGCCAGGACGAGCTCGAGGAGCACAACCTCGGCTGGTGGGTCGACCTCTGAGCCCGGTCACCCCCAGCCTCTCGGCCTAGGGGCTCATGAACGCGGGGCGCCGGACCAGCAGCTCCACGTTGCGGGCGTCGCGGGCCCCCAGACCCTTGTCACGGCGCTGCCAGTCGTTGGCTGCCAGCTCCCGTGCCAAGGACGCCAGGCGCAGCGGGTTGTCGGTGCGCCCGCGGTAGGAGACCGGGGCGGCGTGGTCGATCAGCGTGCCGAAGAGCGACAAGGTGCCGTCCCGGTTGTCGAGCACCTCGATGATCCGCGCGTGCTGTGGCCAGTCGATGTGCGAAGCGGTGTTGATCTCCCAGAAGCCACCGCCGCCCTCGCGTTGGTGCGCCATGACGCGGTTGGTGTGGGTGTGCCCGTTGACCCAGGCGACGACGTTCTCGTGCGCCAACAGCTCGGAGACGACCTCGTCGCCGAGCACCCGGGGCGTGGGGTCCCCGCCGGTGGCGACCAACGGGTTGTCCATGGTGTCGGAGGTGTGGTGGCTGCACACGACCACGAGCTGGTCGGTGGTCGCGGCCAGCACCTGTTGCAGCCAGGCGAACTGGATGGCGTCCAGTGACCCGTCGGCGTACCCGTTGGGGTTGACGCTGTCCATCACGACCAGCTTCACCGGGCCGCGGTCCACCGCGTAGTACGCCGTGCCCTCGGTGCGGTTCTGCTGGGTGAAGCCATGTCCCACCGGCACGCCCGAGGTGGTGAAGTGCTCCTCGACGAGCTCGGCGCGCGCCAGCAGCCGGCGGTTGGGATCGGCGGTGACCTGGCGGGTCGCGGCGCCGGGGCCGGTGATCAGCGCAAGGAGTGTGGCGAACTCACCGGACTCCAGCGCGGCCTGCACCTCGGAGCCGGTGACACCGGGCGGGAGGGCGACGACCTTGGTCGTCCCCGTGGCGATGGCGTTGAGGTTGATCGTGCTGGCGGGGACATTGCCCTGGATCAGACCGTCGTGGTTGCCGAACGTGGTGAACCACGGCATGTCGAGCCCGGTGGCACGGAACGGACGGCGCGCGGCGCCCAGCAGTCCACGCACCACGGGGAAGCCGTAGTCGCGTCTCGGCAGGTCGCGCTCCTTGCCCTCGGGTGTGCCGTGGGGGTGCCAGTAGTGGACGTCGTAGGAGTCGGGATGGCCGTCCATGACGCCCTCGTACCTGGTGAGGTCACCCGAGTCGGCACGGAGCCGGCCGCCGTCGAGGAGGCGGATGTTCCACCGCACCTCGTTGAGCTGGGAGTTGTCGGAGTTGTCCCCCGTCTGCACCGCGAACGCCAGCCTGCGACCGCTCACCGGTCCACGCCCGATGGCGTTGATCCGACGCACCATCGCCTCCGCAACCTGCGCCGTCAGGACCTCCTGCGGCCGGTAGGCCGAGCTGAACAGGCCGGGCGACGGGGCGTCGCCGTTGTCCTCGTAGCGGTCGAGGAACTCCACCCGGAGTGGCGACTGGGCATCGACGATGTGCACGTCGCTGAGCTGCACGAACGCCGCGACCCCGACCCGGCGTCGGGCCCGGCCACGCTTGGCAGGGGCTCCCAGGTCGGTCCGCACCAGGTGGGGTTCGCCGTCGATGCGTCGCAACCGCCGATAGCCCTTGCGGCCACGAGCGCCCCGCACGATCTTCGACCGCAGGGTCGTGCCGCGCCTGCGGGTCGCTGCGTACGCCGTGGTGGCTCGGCCACCGAGTGCCGCGGCGAGCGCGGCGGACGCCGTGGCCGAGCGGACGAACGTGCGACGTGACAGCTCCATGTGGCCTCCCCCGGCCGAACGGCCTTGAGCGGAGCATAAGCCGCGAAGCCGTCATCCGGCACCCCTCCGTGGGCCTCCGGGCGCCGTTCCCGGGCGGATCTCAGTCGTCGCGCTGGCCCCAGGGAGCGCCGTACTCGCGGAGCAGGTCGAGGAACGGGACCGCATCGAACGCCTCCGGGCCGAGCACGCCGCTGCCCTCCCAGACCTCCTGCGAGAGCAGCTCCAGGGCGATCACGGGGTTGACCGCGGTCTGCCACACCACGCACTGATGGCCGTACTCGCGCATCGACCACTCGTTGTCGACCACGTGGTAGAGGTACGTCGACCGCGGCTCGCCCTCCTTGCCCCGGCCCGTGACCTGGAGTCCGGCGCAGGTCTTGCCGCTCATCTGCGGGCCGATGCTCGCCGGGTCGGGGAGCACCGCCGCGACCACGTCGCGCGGCGAGACCTCCACGCCCTTCACTCGCACCGGCTGGGTCCTGTCGAGGCCGAGGGTGTTGAGCACCTTGAGGACGGTGATGAACTCCTCGCCCAGCCCGTACTTGAACGTCACTCGCTTGCAGTCCACCCAGCGAGGCATCAGGAGCACCTCCTCGTGCTCGACGTTGACGCACTCGACCGGGCCGATGCCCTCGGGGAAGTCGAAGACCTCGGGCTCGGAGAACGGGGGCGTGGTGAACCAGCCGCCGTCGACCCCGACCCGGCTCTTCTCCCAGATCACGGGCGGGTTGAGACACTCCTCGATCGTCGTCCACATCGAGAACGACGGCGCGAAGATCTCGTTGCCGTCGTCGTCACGGACCACGAGGTTGGCGCCGTCGCGGGTGCCGAGCTCGTCGATCTCGCTGAACAGGTGGTCGGCGGCGTAGCGCGCGAAGACGTCGGACAGCCCCGGCTCCACGCCGATGCCGACCAGCGCGAGCAGCCCCGCGTCCTGCCAGTCCTGGGCCTTGGCGAACTGCTCGTCGCCGAGCTTGACCCCGACCCGCTCGTACGGCGCGGAGTCGTGGCGCCGGGACAGGGACATCGCCATGTCGAGGTAGTGGGCGCCGGCATCGTGCGCTCCGTCGAAGATCGACATGGTGAACACCGGGTCGACCGCGTTCATCACGTGGGTGATCCGGTGCTCTCGACACATCGCCGAGACCGCGACGGCCGAGGAGGCGTCGAGCTGGGCCGCGGTGAACCGGTCGTCGGTCGCCGCGGCCTGCTGGGCGCGTTCCAGCGAGTAGTCCGCGATCACGATCGCGTCGAAGAAGTCTCGTCGCGCGGCGATCGCGCAGAACGCCCCGCCGACACCACCGGCGCCGATCAGCAGGATCCTCACGTCACTTGGCCTTTCTCGTTACCTGGTCTCGACGCGTGCGTCACGACCTGGTTCCTCGGTCGTGGCACTTGCTCGACCCTCCTTCGCGACGCGCCCACTCGTCCCTCGTGGGCGCTGCTCAGTCGCCGATGTAGGACATCACGTGCTTGATGCGCGTGTAGTCCTCGAAGCCGTACATCGACAGGTCCTTGCCGTAGCCGGAGCTCTTGAAGCCGCCGTGCGGCATCTCGACCACGAACGGGATGTGGGTGTTGATCCAGACGCAGCCGAAGTTGAGCCGCTTCGACATCCGGATCGCCCGGCTGTGGTTCGTGGTGAAGACCGAGCTGGCCAAGCCGTACTTCACCCCGTTGCCGTAGCGCAGCGCCTCCGCCTCGTCGGAGACCTTCTGGACGGTGATGACCGGGCCGAAGATCTCCTCCTGGATCTGCTCGTCGTCCTGCTTGAGTCCCGAGACGACCGTCGGCTCGTAGAAGAAGCCGGTCTCGCCCACCCGGTGACCGCCGGCGGTGAGGTTCGCGTGGTCGGGCAGGCGCTGGACCATGCCGGAGACCCGCTCGAGCTGGGTGGCGTTGTTGAGCGCGCCGTACGCGGCGTCGGTGTCGTCGGGCATCCCGGTCTTGGTGCCCTTGGCCGCCTCGGTCAACGCGGCAACGAACTCGTCGTGGATCCCGCCCTGAGCGATGACCCGGGTGGCAGCGGTGCAGTCCTGTCCGGCGTTGAAGTAGCCGCCCACCGAGATCGCCTCGACCGCCGCCTCCAGGTCGGCGTCGTCGAAGACGATGACCGGCGCCTTTCCGCCGAGCTCCAGGTGCACCCGCTTGAGCTGCTTGGCCGCGGACCCGGCGACCTCCATGCCGGCACGCACCGAGCCGGTGATCGCCACGAGCTCCGGCGTGGGGTGCTCGACGATCGCACGGCCGGTGTCGCGGTCCCCGCACACGACGTTGAAGACACCCGGCGGCAGGAACTCCTGCGCCAGCTCGGCGAACATCGTGGTCGTCGCCGGTGTGGTGTCGGAGGGCTTGAGCACCACGGCGTTGCCCGCGGCCAGAGCCGGCCCGATCTTCCACACCATCATCATCAGTGGGTAGTTCCACGGAGTCACCTGGCCCACGACGCCGATCGGCTCGCGTCGGATCACCGAGTTGTAGTCCTTCATGTACTCACCCGACGAGCGCCCCTCGAGCACGCGGGCCGCTCCGGCGAAGAAGCGGAGCTGGTCCACGCAGGGCGGCAGCTCCTCCTCCTCGGTGAGGTGGATGGGCTTGCCGGTGTTCTCGCACTCGGCCTTGACGAACTCGGCCTGGCGCTTCTCCAGCGCGTCGGCCATCTTGAGCATCGCCAGCTGCCGCTCCGCGGGGGTGCTCTCGCCCCAGCTCTCGAAGGCCTTCTCGGCGGCCTGCATGGCGCGGTCGACGTCCTCGGCGCTCGAGGCGGATGCCTGGGCGTAGACCTCACCGGTCGCCGGGTTGACGACGTCGTAGGTCTCGCCGGATGCGGCGTCGACGAGTTCCCCGTTGATGACGTTGCGGAAGTTCTGAGTCATGGCCCGACACTAGTCAGTGGTTCTGACCTACGGAAGAGCAGCGCGGCAACGGATTTCGTAGCAGAGTGGGGTGCCAACGCCGCAAGCCAAAGTTGCAGCGACTAGATTCGACTGAATCGCTTGCTGAAGCCCCCACCCCGGCGGCACAATGGGACCAACCCGCCCCTGAGGAGAGTGAATCGTGCCCTGGTCCCACCTGCCCGGTGCGCCGCCGAGCCAGACCCCAGACCCGGTCGGCCCGGGCAGCGCGCCCCAGCCGTCCGGAACCGAGGGGCCCGAGCGCCTCCAGCGGCTGGCGAAGGACCACCTGTGGATGCACTTCACCCGTCACTCCTCCTACGACCAGGGCGACGTGCCCGTCATCGTGCGCGGCGAGGGCCCCTACATCTGGGACGCCGCCGGGAAGCGCTACCTCGACGGCCTCGCCGGCCTCTTCGTCAACCAGCTCGGCCACGGGCGGCGAGAGCTCGCCGAGGCCGCTGCCAAGCAGGCCTCCGAGCTCGCCTTCCACCCGTTGTGGTCCTACGCGCACCCGAACGCGATCGAGCTCGCTGCTCGGATCGCAGACCTCGCCCCCGGTGACCTCAACCGGGTGTTCTTCACCACGGGCGGGGGTGAGGCGGTCGAGTCGGCCTGGAAGCTGGCGAAGGCCTACTTCAAGCTCACCGGGCAACCCACCAAGCACAAGGTGATCAGCCGGGCGGTCGCCTACCACGGCACTCCGCAGGGCGCCTTGTCCATCACCGGGATCCCGGGGATGAAGGCGCCGTTCGAGCCCCTGGTGCCCTCGACCTTCCGAGTTCCCAACACCAACTTCTACCGCGCCCCCGAGCACGGCGACGACCTCGAGGCGTTCGGTCTCTGGGCCGCCGACCGGATCGAGGAGGCCATCGAGTTCGAGGGCGCCGACACCGTCGCGGCGGTCTTCGTCGAGCCGGTGCAGAACTCCGGCGGATGCTTCCCACCCCCTCCCGGCTACTTCCAGCGGGTGCGCGAGATCTGCGACCGCCACGACGTGCTCCTGGTCAGCGACGAGGTGATCTGTGCCTACGGACGGCTGGGGCACATGTTCGGGTCCGACCGCTACGGCTACCAGCCCGACATCATCACCTCGGCGAAGGGGCTGACCTCGGGCTACTCACCGCTCGGAGCGATGATCACCACCGACCGGCTGATGGAGCCCTTCCTCCAGGGCAACAACATGTTCCTGCACGGCTACACCTTCGGTGGTCACCCGGTGTCCACCGCGGTGGCACTGGCCAACCTCGACATCTTCGAGAAGGAGCAGATCAACCAGCACGTCCTCGACACCGAGGGTGCCTTCCGATCCACCCTGGAGAAGCTCACCGACCTGCCGATCGTCGGCGACGTCCGCGGCGACGGGTACTTCTACGGCATCGAGCTGGTGAAGGACAAGGCGACCAAGACGACCTTCGACGACGACGAGTCCGAGCGGCTGCTGCGCGGCTTCCTCTCCAAGGCGCTCTACGACGCCGGGCTGTACTGCCGCGCCGATGACCGCGGCGACCCCGTGGTGCAGCTCGCTCCCCCCCTGATCTGCGAGCAGGAGCACTTCGACGAGATGGAGCAGATCCTGCGCTCCGTCCTCACCGAGGCCTGGACGATCCTCTGAGGGTTCGCCCCCTCTGAGTGCCCAGATGCCGGTTGCGGGCCTGAGTGCCCACGTGTCGGTCGCGGGCGCCCGGGGGTGGCGACACCCCCCGGCCACCCGCAGCAGGTGGCTCGGCACACCCGCAAGCGTGAGGTCGTGACCGACGCGGACGGGGCCGGCGCGGCCTCGCGCGGACCTGAGGAGCTCAGGCGGCTTCCTTGACGGGGCGCTCGCGGATCCTCTGGACGACCTGCTGGCTGAGGACGAGTGCCAGCGCGGTCAGGAACATGATCGTGCCGATGACGTTGACTTGCATCGGCACACCGCGCTGGGCCGATCCCCAGACGAACATCGGGAAGGTCACCGACTGGCCGGAGTTGAGGTTGGTGATGATGAAGTCGTCGAAGGACAGCGAGAAGCTGAGCAGCGCCGCGGCGACGATGCCCGGCAGCACCAGCGGGAAGGTCACCCTCCAGAAGGTCTGCCACTCGTTGGCGTACAGGTCGGCAGCGGCCTGCTCCAGCCTGGGATCCATGCCGGAGAGTCGCGCCTTGACCGTGATCACCACGAAGGACAGACAGAACATGACGTGGGCGACGAAGACCGTCCAGAAGCCCAGCTGCCCGGCGAAGCCGGCGTTGACGAACAGCGCCAGCAGTGAGGCGCCGAGCACGATCTCTGGTGAGGCCATCGGCAGGAACACCATCAGGTTCGCAGCGGCTCTGCCGCGGAACCGGTGACGCACCATCGCGAACGCCATCAGTGTGCCGAGTGCTGTGGCCACCAGCGTGGCCAGCAACGCGATCTGGATGCTGAGCAGGACCGAGGAGCACATCCCGTTGGGCGCACACATGTCGGCCCAGTTGTCGAGGGTGAAACCGCGGAAGTCGTAGCCACGCTTGCCGCCCTGGTTGAACGACATCAGCATGACCACGAGCACCGGCGCCACCATGTACAGCAGCACCAGCAGCCCGAGCATCAGCACCAGCCGGTCGGAGAACCAGTCGACGACTCGCTTCACAACAGGTCCTCGGTGCCGGCGCGGCGTACGTAGACCACGACCAGGGCGACGATGGCGACCATCAACGACACCGAGAGCGCCGAGGCCTCAGGCAGCGCGGCCGCCTGGAACAGCTCCTGGATGTCGTTGCCGATCATCCGGGTCTGCGGATTGCCCAGCAGCTCGGCGTTGATGTAGTCACCCGCGGAGGGGATGAAGGTGAGCAGCGTCCCGGCCACAAGCCCGGGCATCGCCAAGGGCAGCGTCACCTTGCGGAATGCGGTGAACGGCGAGGCGTAGAGATCCCCCGCCGCCTCGATCAGCCGGCCGTCGACCTTCTCCAGGCTGGCGTAGAGCGGCAGCACCATGAACGGCAAGAAGTTGTAGGACAGGCCGGTCACCACCGCGACCGGCGTGGCGAGCAGCCGCATCGAGTCCGGGACGCCGGGCAGGGCGTGCAGCGTGTCGACGATGACCCCGTTGTCGCCGAGGATGAGCTTCCACGAGAGCGTGCGCACCAGGAAGCTGGTGAAGAACGGGGCGATGACCGCGACCAGCATCAGGCTCTGCCAGCGGCCCGCCTTGAACGCGATGGCGTAGGCCAGAGGGAACCCGAGCAGGATGCACACCGCCGTGGAGATGCCCGCGTAGGTGAAGGACCTGAGGAACACCGAGCCGTACTCGTCCCAGGCGTCGAGGTAGTTCTGCCAGTGGCCGGTCATCTGGTAACCGTCGGCCAACGACCCGCTCGGGTCGTAGAGGCTGCTGGCCACCATCGCGACGAACGGCACGATGAAGAAGAGGATCAACCAGAAGAGACCGGGGCCGAGAAGGAAGTAGCCGACGAACCCTCGACGCCGAGCCTGCCCTTCCTCGGGCACGGCCGCCGCGGCCGCCCCCGGGGCTCCCCCCAGAGCGGCGCTCACGTCCGGGCCCCGCTCACACGCGCACCTCTCCGAACGACTGGTCGCCGGCGTGGGCGTCCTCTCGCGCATCGAGCAGGAAGGTGTGGTCTGGCGACCAGGTGACATCGACGTCGGCACCGTTGCCGAAAGGGCGCCGGGCCCCGGTGTTCTGCTCGAACACCATCAGCTCCTGCCCCCAGGGCATCCGCACGAGGTACTGCGTGCTGACACCGACGAAGCTGACGTCGACCACCTTGCCGCCGGGCAGCCGGTTGGCGCCGGCGCCTTCCGCGGACGGTTCGACCAACACCATCTTCTCCGGCCGGATGCCCACCCAGACCTTGCCCTCGGTCTGGGCCGAACGGCTTGCGGTCGCCCCCAGCCTGGCCCCGTGCGCGTCGACACTGATGTCGTCACCGTCGGCTCGGGTCACCTTGCCCTCGACCAGGTTGGACTGGCCGAGGAAGTTCGCCGCGAAGGTCGACCTCGGGTGCTCGTAGAGCTCCCCGGGGGCACCCATCTGCTCGATCCGGCCGGCGTTCATGACCGCGATGGTGTCCGCCATCGTCATGGCTTCCTCCTGGTCGTGCGTCACGTGCACGAAGGTGATGCCCACCTCGGTCTGGATCCGCTTCAGCTCGATCTGCATGCCGCGGCGCAGCTTCAGGTCCAAGGCTCCGAGTGGCTCATCGAGGAGAAGCACCTGGGGACGGTTGATCAGCGCTCGAGCCAGCGCGACACGCTGCTGCTGGCCACCGCTGAGCTGCGCCGGGCGCCGGTTGGCGTACTGGCCGAGCTCGACCAGCTCGAGCATCTCCTTGACCGGCTCCTTGACCTGCTTGCGACCTCGACGACGCAGGCCGAAGGCGACATTCTCGAAGACCGACAGGTGTGGGAAGAGCGCGTAGTTCTGGAAGACGGTGTTGACCGGGCGCTGGTAGGGCTTGAGGTCGCTGATGTCCAGCTCGCCGAGTCGCACCTTCCCTTGGGTCGGCCGCTCCAGGCCGGCAACCATGCGCAACGTGGTGGTCTTGCCGCACCCGGAGGCGCCGAGCAGCGCGAAGAAGGAGCCCTGCGGGATGGTCAGGCTGAGGTCGTCGACAGCTGTGAAGGAGCCGAAACGCTTGGTGACCTGCTCCAGCACCAGGTCCTGACCGGCCTCACCGGAGGTGTCTGCGGCGAGGTGGGACCGCTCGTCCTGCGGAGCACCGGACACCGGAGTCAGCCCATCGCCTGGGAGAACTCGGTCTCGTAGCGGCGGCGGGTCTTCTCGTCCAGGCTCTGGAACTCCACGGTCTGCTTCAGGAAGTCGTCGCTGGGGAAGATCAGCGGCGCATCCACCAGACTCTTGTCGACCTTCGCCATGGCTTCCTGCGCACCTTCGACCGGGCAGATGTAGTTCACCCAGGCGGCCAGCTTCGCGGCCACCTCGGGCTGGTAGTAGTAGTTCATGGCGGCCTCGGCGTTCGCCTTGTGCTTGGCCTTGTTGGGGACCAGCATGTTGTCGGTCCAGATCATCAAGCCCTCTTCGGGGACCACCCACTTGATGTCGGGGTTGTCGAACTGCAGCGCGATGACGTCGCCGGACCAGGCCTCGCAGGCCACGATGTCTCCGGTGGGGAGGTCGTTGACGTACTCGTTGCCGGTGAATCCACGCAGCTGACCGCTGGAGACGACCTTCTCCAACCGATCGATCGCCTCAGCCCACTGGTCGTCGTCGAAGTCAGCGGGGTCGGCATCGACCAGCTTCAGCAAGAACCCCATCGTGTCGTTCATCTCGCTGAGCAGGGTGACCTTGCCCTTCAGGTCGCTGCGGGTCAGCAGCTCCTCGAAGCTGCCGACCTCCTTGGTGTACTTGGCGTTGTAGGCGATGCCGGTCATGCCGCTCTGCCACGGCACGCTGTACTCGCGGTTCTCGTCCCAGTCGGGGCTCTGGAGGGTCTCGATCAGGTTGGACTCGACGTTGGGGATGTTGTCCTTGTCGAGCTTCTGGATCCAGCCGAAGTCGACCATCCGCGCAGCCATCCAGTCGGTCAGGACGACGATGTCGCGACCGACCGGCTCACAGGCACCCAGCTGGTTCTGCACCTTGGCGAAGAACTCGCTGTTGTCGTTGATGTCCTCGTTGTAGGTGACCTCGATCCCCGTCTCCTGCTCGAAGCCCCGAAGCGTCGAGCTCTTCTTCCTCGACGGGTCGATGTACTCCACCCAGTTGCTCCAGTTCAGCTGCTTCTCGGTGTCGGAGCTGTCGGTGCTCTTGCACTCGTCCTCACTGACCCGAGCACCTTCCGTGCCGCAGGCGGCGAGCATCCCTGACGCACCGAGGCCGAGCGACGCAGCCCCTGCACCCCGCAGGAAGAGCCGGCGGTCCAGGTCGGACATGGCGAGCAGCTGCTCGGGTCGGACTCGGAAGGGGCGGCGGGACATAGAATGACCTCCTTGGCGCTTGCGTGGATAATCGCATGATGGCAACCCGCTCACAAGGGATTCCGTCGTTGCATTTGTGTTACGCAACGGATTCAGCCAACGAAGCCGCCGCAAACCTTTGACGGCAGCGATCCTCGGTGTCACCATCAGCGAGTGAACAGGGGACGCGCACGCACCGGCACCGGCAACGGCGGCTCGCAGCTCGACGACGTCTCTAAGTCGATCATCGAGCAGCTCCAGCAGGACGGGCGGCGCTCCTACGCGGCCATCGGCAAGGTCGTCGGGCTCTCCGAGGCCGCGGTCAGGCAGCGGGTGCAGCGTCTCATCGAGTCCGGCGTGATGCAGATCGTGGCGGTCACGGATCCGACCGAGCTCGGGTTCAACCGCCAGGCCATGATCGGGGTCAAGGTCTCCGGTGACATCGACACCGTGGCCGACGCGATCTCGAAGATGGAGGAGGTCGACTACGTCGTGGTGGTCGCTGGCTCCTTCGATGTCATGGTCGAGGTCGTCGCCGAGAGCGACGACCACCTCCTCGAGATCGTCAGCAAGCGGATCCGCTCCATCCCGCAGGTGATGGCGACAGAGATCTTCGTCTACCTCAAGCTGCGCAAGCAGACCTACTCCTGGGGCGTGCGCTGAGCCCGGAGGGTCGGGCGTAGCGCCTCGAGCACGCCCTCGTCCTCGATGGTCGATGGCGGCTTGCCGACCTCGCCGTCGGCGATCTCGCGCATGGTCTTGCGCAGGATCTTGCCGGATCGCGTCTTGGGCAGGCCGGGCACGACGTCCACCTCCTTGAAGGCCGCGACCGGCCCGATCTCCTCACGCACCTGCTGCACCAGCTCGCGCCGCACGTCGTCGGGATCGGTGTCGACGCCTGCCTTCAACACCACGAACCCGCGTGGCACCTGTCCCTTGACCGGGTCGGCGACACCGATCACGGCACACTCCGCGACCGCTGGATGGGAGGCGAGCACCGCCTCCATCGATCCCGTGGACAACCGGTGCCCGGCCACGTTGATGACGTCGTCGGTGCGTCCCATGACGTAGAGGTAGCCGTCGGCGTCGACGAAGCCACCGTCGCCGGAGACGTAGTAGCCCTCGTAGGTCGAGAGGTAGGAGGTCACGAACCGCTCGTCGTCTCCCCACAGCGTGGGCAAGGTGCCTGGAGGGAGCGGCAGCCGGACGCAGATCGCCCCCTCCTGTCCGGGAGCGACGCGCGAGCCGCCGGCGTCGAGCACCTGGACGTCGTAGCCGGGCACGGGCACAGACGGTGAGCCCGGCTTGATCGGCAACGCCTGCAGGCCTCGCAGGTTCGCAGCGATCGGCCATCCGGTCTCGGTCTGCCACCAGTTGTCGACCACGGGGACGCCCAGCGCCTGGCCGGCCCACTCGTAGGTGTCCGGGTCGAGTCGCTCTCCGGCAAGGAACAGGTTGCGCAGGCTCGAGATGTCGTGCTCGGCGAGCAGGGTTGCTGCCGGGTCCTCCTTCTTGATCGCCCGGATGGCGGTGGGCGCGGTGAAGAGCCCTTCGACGCCGTGCTCGGCAACGACCCGCCAGAAAGCGCCGGCGTCCGGGGTGCCCACCGGCTTGCCCTCGTAGAGCACCGACGTGGCTCCGGCGATCAGCGGCGCGTAGACGATGTAGGAGTGGCCGACCACCCACCCCACGTCGGAGGCCGCCCACCACACCTGCCCCGCATGGATGTCGTAGACGTGGGGCAGTGACCATGCCATGGCGACCGCGTGGCCGCCGTTGTCGCGAACGATGCCCTTCGGCCTGCCCGTCGTGCCCGAGGTGTAGAGCACGTAGAGGGGGGCCGTCGCAGCGACCTCGACGCACTCCGCCGGGTCGGTGCGCCCGGCACGCATCGCCACGTCCCAGTCGAGGTCGCGGCCTTCGACCAGGGTGGCGGGGACCTGCTCACGTTGCTTGACCACGACCGCATCGACCTCGTGCGCCGCGAGCTCGATCGCCCGGTCCACCAACGGCTTGTACTTCACGACGCGGCTCGGCTCGATGCCGCCCGAGGCAGCGATCACGACCTTCGGGCGAGCGTCGTCGATGCGCACGGCGAGCTCGTTGGCGGCGAAGCCGCCGAAGACGACGGAGTGGACGGCTCCCAGCCTGGCGCAGGCCAGCATCGAGACCACGGCCTCCGGGATCATCGGCATGTAGACGATGACCCGGTCGCCGGAGCCGACACCGAGACCACGGAGGACGCCCGCGAACGCCGCGACCTCCTCCAGCAGCTGGGCGTAGGTGATCGTGCGCTTCACCCCGGTCATGGGGCTGTCGTAGATCAGGGCAGCCTGATCGGCTCGACCGTTGGCGACGTGTCGGTCCAGAGCGTTGTAGCAGGTGTTCAGGGAGGCGTCCGGGAACCAGCGGTAGAACGGCGGCCGGTCGTCGTCGAGCACCCGTCGCGGTCTGCGGATCCAGTCCACCGACGTGGCGGCGTCACCCCAGAAACCCGCCGGGTCGGAGATGCTGCGCTCGAAAGCCTGGGAGTAGGAAGGCATAGCCGCATCCTGTCAACTCTGCGGTCGTCAGGGCAGGGCCGGGAGGACAGTCCGGGCGTGGCGACAGGCGTGACCCGCCGGGCGTGTCAACCGATCAGACGCAGTTCTCCAGCCCGTTCACGGTGTTCTTGGCGGGCCGGACGGTGGCGTCGAGCCAGGCGTGGAAGAACGTGTCCAGCGGTTCACCGCTCACGTCCTCGGCCAGTGCGCGGAACTCCGGGCCTGTCCCGTGGCCCCCTGACCGCTCGGCGAGCCAGCGCTGCAGGAGATCGTCCAAGGTGGCATCACCGATACGACAACGCAGTGCGGCGACGGCCATCGCGCCGCGTTCGTAGACCGCGTGGGCGAAGAGGTCGTCTGCGCCGGGGTCGCTGATGCGGATCGCCCAGAAGGCGCTGCCCCAGGGTGCCGCGTGCCTCTGCAGCAGGCGGGCGTGGACCTCGTCGCCCCACTGGTCCTCCGCGTAGCGCCACTCGGCGTAGGAGGCCAGGCCCTCGTTGAGCCAGATGTCACGCCAGTGCCGCAGCGAGACGTCGTTGCCGAACCACTGGTGGGCCATCTCGTGGACCAGCAGGCTCGTGTTGTAGCGACTCGGGCCGCCGATGTAGGGGTAGGTGGGGCGGCCGGCGTTCTCCAGGGCGAAGTCGGCGTTCATCCCGTGCACCACGCCCCCGAGGTCGGGGTAGGGATAGTCGCCCAGCCACGCCTCCAGCCACCTGGTCACCCCCGGCGTGCGTTGCAGCAGACGGAAGGAACGATCGCGTTGTGCCCGGGAGAGCTTGCGCGAGACCGCGAACACCGTCGGGCGTCCGTCGACCACGCTGCGTCGCAACGCGAACCGACCGGCGGCGAAGAACGCGAGGTAGGTGACGATCGGCTCGTCCTGCCGCCACCGCCAGGTCGTCCAACGCTTGCCCGGGGTGCGCGTGACCAGACTCCCGTTGCTCACCCCTTGTTGTCCGCGCGGCACCCGGACCGTCACCTCGTAGGACGCCTTGTCGCGCGGGGTCTCGTTGGCGGCGAACCACCACGGCCCGATCTGCGGTTCGCCGATCGCGACCGCCTCACCACGCGAGTGGAGGAAGGGCCGCACGCCGGTCGCCGCGATCCCCCCGGGCTTGCCGTGGTAGGCCACCTCCAGCGTGAAGTCACTGCCCTCGCCGATCGCGACCGCGGGCGTCACGCGCACCTCGTGGCGGTCGGGCTTGGTGAAGGCGGCACGCCGCCCGTCGACCTTGACCCAGTCGGGGGTCAGGACCAGGTCGACGCTCAGGCTCCTGAGCGGGGCCTCCCCCGCGGTCGCCGACATTGCCGTGCGGCCGCGCAACCTGCCGTCCCCGGTGACGAAGGTGGTGCGGATGTCGTAGTGGCGCACCTCGTAGCCGCCGTTGCCGTCGAGCGGGAAGTAGTCGTCTCCCCCACGGGCGGACCCGTCGACCGGACCGGGTGCGCTGTCCAGCATCGCCGAGGCGCTCACGAGCGGCAGCGTCGGCAGGGCCAGCGCGGCAGCCGTCAGGGCTGCGACGACGAGGCGACGGGGGTGCGGCACGAGCTCTCTTCTCTGCGAGGTCAGACCAGGGTAGGTCCGATTCCCGACAAAATCAGTTGAGTCCTCGGGGCACCGGGCGCATCCTGAGCACCGGGAGGCGCGCGACGCCGACCCGGTGCAGGTCCGGTGCACCGGTGGGACCCACGACGAGGAGGGCGAGCCATGGCCAGGTCATTCCCGAGCTCCCTGTCTGCATCGATCCTCCGAGGAACCCGTCGTGACACCTCACCACCCGAACCACCCCCCGGACCCGACCACCGAGCCGCCTGACCCCCAGGCGTCCGCCCCGCGGGCTCTCGCCGCACCCCGTCTCTGCTTCACCCTGGACTTCGTCGCGCCCGGCGAGCTCGCCGAGGGCCAGCGGTGGAGCACCTACTGGGACGTCGAGCGGCTGTGCCGCGGTCCCTCCCCCGTCCCCGCGTGGCTGGTGACGGACGCGGCCGCGATCGACACCGACCTCGGCGTGCTGAAGAGCGGCAAGGAGGCCGACGTGGTCGTCGTGCGACGCGCGGTCCCCGGCGACGACGGCGTGCTGCTCGCAGCCAAGCGCTACCGCGACGCCCAGCATCGCGCCTTCCGTCGCAGCGCGGCCTACACGGACGGACGGCGGGTGCGCAGCACCCGGGACACGCGGGCCATGGCCAAAGGCACCTCGCACGGCCGGGAGGTCGCGGCCGGGCAGTGGGCGCAGGCCGAGTGGGAGGCCTTGCGCAGGCTCTGGCAGCTCGGCGCCGCGGTCCCCTACCCGGTGCAGGTGGACGGCGCGGAGCTCCTGATGGAGCTGGTCACCGACCTGGCGGGGGACGCGGCCCCACGCCTGGTCAGCACGCGACCGGACCGCCGTCTGCTCGTCGACTACCTCCAGCAGCTGCGTGACTTCCTGGTCACGTTGGCGCGCGAGGGATGGGTGCACGGCGACCTGTCGCCGTACAACGTCCTGGCCGCCGGCGAGCGGCTCGTGGTGATCGACCTCCCCCAGGTGGTCGACCTCGTCGGCAACCCCGCCGGCCAGGACTTCCTGCTGCGCGACTGCGCGAACCTGTGCACCTGGTTCAGGCGCCGCGGCCTCGACGTCGACGAGCACGAGCTCTTCGGCGAGGTCGTGGCACAGGCCTTCTGAGGCGACCCCCGGTGTGACCGAGCAGACGCGCCGCGCCGCTTGTCGCCGACCACCGGCAGGAGGAGCGTGGAGATGGAGGCGATCACCACGACACCTCCGCGAGGCTGAGAGGTGAGGACCATGAAGGCACTGGTCGTCTACGAGTCCCTGTGGGGCAACACCGAGAAGGTGGCCCGCTCGGTCGCCGCGGGCCTGGCCGAGACCGCCGAGGTCACCGTCGCCGACGTCCGCGAGATCCCCGAGCTGGCATCGGACGTCGAGCTGCTGGTCGCCGGAGGCCCCACCCACGCGTTCTCCATGACCCGGGCGAGCACCCGGGCCGACGCGCTGCAGAAGGGCGCGACGCACGAGGCGGGCCCGGTCGGGCTTCGCGAGTGGCTGGACCGGCTGCCCGAGGTCGGGCGCCGCCCCGCCGTGGCGACGTTCGACACCCGCGTCGACAAGGTGCGCCACCTGCCCGGCTCAGCGGCACGCAGCGCCGCCCGCTCGGTACGGCGCCACGGCTACCGCGCCGCCGACACGCACAGCTTCTACGTCGCGGACATGGACGGTCCTCTGCTGCCCGGCGAGGAGGAGCGCGCCACCGAGTGGGGGCGCGAGCTGGCCGAGAGCACGGGCTGATCAGGAGGGGGCGGCGGCGAGCTGCCCGCAGGCGCCGTCGATCTCCTGACCGCGGGTGTCGCGCACCGTGACCGGGACGCCCTTGGCCTCCAGCCGGCGCACGAACTCTCGCTCGTCCTCACGGCGAGCGTGCGGCGGACGCGCGTACCGAAAACGGACACCGAGGTCTGGGAGACCTGCGGCGAGGCGACCTACTGCCTCGACGCCACCATCCTCGGCTTCGGTCCGGACAAGCTGGTGGAACCAACCCTGCTGGCGCGGACGGGGCGGCTGTCGTCCTTCGGTAAGGCTTGGCTGCGTGTCCAGTATCACCGGCCCCTGGGGCCATCGGACCCTTCCGTCTGGACCACTTGAGCGGAGAATGGACATAGGGCGCGCGGGACGCGCCGAACGACAACTCCAGATGAAGACATCCGCCTTTGCCACTCGGGTCCCCGTGAACCCCGTCATCGGAAGTCCCTGCCGAGTCGAGACCCCGAGGAGGAGTCATGAACAACAGGCGGAATTTGGTACGTGCGGTTGTGGCCACGGGTGTCTCGGCTGTCCTGGTCCTCTCCACGCCGGCGTTCGCTGCCGGCCCCGGAGGCGGCGGGGGCGGCGGGGGCGGCGGCACAGCCCCCGATGTCGGCTCGCTGTACTCCGACCTGGTCGTGACCCTCCGCGCGGCTGATGGGACACCGATCCTCAAGAAGTACATGGTCGCCAGCGAAGAGGGCGGGGCTCTGGACACCCCCGAGTACTGCGTCCAGCCGGTGTCGTACGAACGCGTGCCCGGTGTCACGGTGATCCCCAACCCGCTCGACGGTCGCGACGTGTGGGTGATCCCGCTCCAGGGCGAGTGGCTCGGCTCGACAGAGCCTCTGCCGGTGGAGGAGATCGAGGCGTGTGACCCGCAGCCGCAGTACGCGATGTTCGTGGCCGAGACCGAGCTGGAGCGGCTCAACCTGACCCGAACGACAGCCGAGGTGCTGGCCCGCAAGATCCAGGACGTGGAGACCAAGCTCCGGATCGCCGACGAGATCACCCTCGATCCTGCGGGACGGATCGCGACCGACGGGGCGGCGCTGGATGCCGCTCCGGAGTACGCCGCGATGTACCAGTCGCTCATGACGACCGGGACGATCCCGGGTCTGCCCGCTTCGATGGCAGGACCGCCCGCGGAGATCCCAGCAGGCGCAGCGGGGACGTTCGACGCCTACGAGCTCGGAGCAGTCGCGATCGGAACGGCCGCCGGCAAGTACGTCCCGATCACGGTCGACACCGTGCAGTACTACAACCGGGTCGTCGGGTTCACCATGGCGGACCCGCAGCCGTCGTGGCCGGGGATGTACCCCTTCATCCAGTCCACCGACCCTGAGCCCGGGGATGGGATGCCGCTCCCGACGGACGTCCTGCCCGGCAGTGAGAAGTTCGTCGACTACAGCGACTTCCGGTACAACCGGTCGCAGACCTTCATCGGCAGCACCACCTGGCTCGACGTGGCGAAGCTGGAGTGGAAGGTCACGCCGATCCTGCAGGCAGTCGGGTTCACGGACATCACCAAGGAACCCGTCGCCGACCGCACGCTGACCGGTGTGACCGCGTTCGCGCAGCTGGCCGACGACGTCCGCTCCGCAATCGTCTTCCTGCATGAGCACGAGGTCGTCCTCCCCGGGTTCTACATGGATCCCGTCGGGGTCGACACCACCGCGCAGCAGCTCGCAGCGACCACGAATCCCGCGGTCGACTTCACCAGCATCCCGGACCAGGTGTTCCAGACGCTGCCCTTCCAGATCACGGCCTCCCTGTTCAACCCGTGGGGTGGCCAGGACATCGCCGGCGCTCGGCTGCGCATCACCGTTGATGCCGGCGATGCCGCCCTCGAGCAGGGGGACGTGTCCGCCACGTCCACGCTGGTCGACGTCCCCGAGGATGTGCCGTTCACGGCCGTGAGCGGGGATCTCGTGGGCTGGTGGGGACCGCCGACCGGATTCCCGGTCGACAAGGGCTACCAGGACGCCACGACGTTCGACGCCATGGTGACCGACGGCGCGCCTGCCGGTGACTACACCATGACCCTGGAGCTCGTCGAGGTCGACGGCTCGGGGGCCGTGCTCGCGACCCTGGCCACCGATGTCGAGACCATGGCCGTCCACGAGAACGCTCTCGCCGTCCTCTGGGGAGGCGAGATCTCGCCGCTCGCCGTCCAGGGCGCCTACATCCCCCTGCCGGTGCGCGTGTACTCGCCGCAGCCGGGCTCTGGAGAGCTCACGTTCAGCCTGACCGGGCCTGGCGACGACCCCCTCACCCCGCTCGTGGAGGAGCTGGTGGCGGGCGACGCCAAGCTCTACGGCGACGACGGGTCCGACATGGCCCCCATGGCCCTGACACTGAACGCGTCAGGCCAGCTCGTCGGGACGTGGCCGGCCGCACTGAGCCAGGGCTACACCGATCTGACCTGGTACCTCCTCGTGGCAGATTCTGCCCCTGTCGGGCAGTACGGCATCGACGTGGGCATCACTGGTGGGACTGACCTGGCGGAGCCGGTCTACGTCAGCATCGCTGCCGGCGAGACGCACGGCCAGCAGCCACCGGATGTCGGTGAGGACACCGACGCGCCGGTCGTCACGGTCACTCTCGATGCGCTGCTGGAGGGCACCGCGTCCTTCACGATCGCAGTCGACGAGACCACCAAGTCGCTGCAGTGCCGCCTGTCGTCCGACGGCGTCGCCGGGACCTGGGAGGACTGCCTCGCGGGCGCCAAGTCGTACACCGACCTGGAGCCCGGCTCGTACGAGCTCGCCGTGAAAGCGGTCGACCTCGCCGACAACAGCGCGACCTACACCCGGTCCTTCGTGGTTCCTGAGCCGGTTCCGCAACAGGCACCGATCACCGCTGGCCTGGCCCTCAGCAACAACGCCACCGGCAACGACGTCGCGGTCGTCAACGCGCCGTCGAGTGCGGCGGGCGCGAGGGTCCGGCTGTTCAAGGTCCGCGTTGGCGGGAGCCTGATCCGGCCGGCGGTCGCGGTCAGGACCGCAGGTGCCTACGGCAACGCACGCTTCGTGGTCAGGGATGTGCGCAAGACCAAGGTGCAGCGTTATCGGGCCCACGTCGAGCCCACCTCCCAGACGATGGACACGTGGACGCCGATCCGTCGGCTCCGGTGATCACTGCCAGAGCCTGACGAGAGCGGCCCGGCCACCCGGTTCCACCGGTTGGCCGGGCTGTTCGCGTGCCGTCCCTCCGGGCGGTGACTAGGGCGAAGCCGCCAGCTGCCCGCAGGCGCCGTCGATCTCCTGACCGCGGGTGTCGCGCACCGTGACCGGTACGCCCTTGGCCTCCAGCCGGCGGACGAACTCTCGCTCGTCCTCACGGCGGCTCGCGGTCCACTTCGACCCGGGGGTGGGGTTCATGGGGATCAGGTTCACGTGCACCCAGCGTCCGCGGTCGGAGCCGCCGTACGACAGCAGGACGTCGGCCAGCAGGTCGGCCCGCCACGCCTGGTCGTTGATGTCGCGGATCAGGATGTACTCGATCGAGACCCGTCGTCCGGTGCGCTCGGCGTAGCGCCACGCCGCCTCGACCGCCTCGTGCACCTTCCACCGGGTGTTGATCGGCACCAGCTCGTCGCGCAGCTCGTCGTCGGGGGCGTGCAGCGACAGGGCGAGCGTGACCGGGATGCCCTCGTCGGCCAGCTGCTCCATGCGCGGCACGAGACCGACGGTCGAGACCGTGATGCCTCGCGCGGACATCCCGAGCCCGTCCGGTGTCTTGTCCGTCAGCCGGCGTACAGCGCCGATCATGGCCTTGTAGTTGGCCATGGGCTCACCCATGCCCATGAACACCACGTTGGAGACTCGCCCCGGTCCCCCGGGAACCTCGCCGCGGCTCAGGGCACGGGCGCCGGCGAGCACCTGCTCCACGATCTCCGCGGTCGACATGTTGCGTTGCAGCCCACCCTGACCAGTCGCGCAGAAGGGGCACGCCATGCCACACCCGGCCTGGGAGGAGACGCACATGGTGACTCGGTCGGGGTAGCGCATCAGCACCGACTCGACCAGGCTCCCGTCGCCCAGACGCCACAAGGTCTTGCGGGTGGTGCCGCGGTCGGCCTCCATGGTGCGCAGCGGCTCCATCAGCCGGGGCAGCAGCGACTCCACGATCTGAGCCCGCTCAGCGGCCGGGAGGTCGGTCATCTGCTCCGGGTCGTCGACCAGCCGGGAGAAGTAGTGGGTCGAGACCTGGCGGGCCCGGAACGGCGGCAGTCCCAGCTCGGTGACCAGCTCGCGTCGTTCCTGTGAGCTGAGGTCGGCCAGGTGCCGAGGTGGCTTGCGCCGACCTCGGGGCTCGTCGAAGACCAGGGGGAGGTTCACAGGCCCGCGCTCGGACTGACCTCGACGAGGTAGTAGAGCAGCAGCCAGGTCGGGGCCACCGTGGCGAGGAGCGAGTCGAGCCGGTCCATCAGCCCGCCGTGGCCGGGCACGATCTGCGACATGTCCTTGATCCCCAGGTCCCGCTTGATCACCGACTCGCACAGGTCTCCCAGGGTGGCGGTGACCACCACGACCGCGCCGAGCAGCACACCGACCCACCAGTCACCGTCCAGCAGGAAGACGACGCACAGCCAACCGACCACCATGCAGGAGAGCGCGGACCCGGCGAAGCCCTCCCACGACTTCTTCGGCGAGATCACCGGTGCCATCGGGTGCTTGCCGAGGAGCACCCCGGCCGCGTAGCCGCCGATGTCGGAGGCGATCGTGACCAGGATGAAGGTGAGCACTCGCCAGACACCGTCGTCGCTGCGCAGCAGCAGGACCACGAAGCTGGCCAGGAAGGGTAGGTAGACCGCGGTGAAGACCCCGGCGGTCGTGTCGCGGACGAACCCGTCGACGCCCTGCCGCAGCCGCCACAGCATCACCGCCAGGGCAGTCACGGCGAGGGCGGCCGCCGTCGCCGGTGTGCCGCCGTACCAGCCGCCGAGCAGCATGAAGACGGTGCCCACGAGCACGGGCTCCCAGGGGAGCACGATCTCGCGCGCAGCCAGCCCCTGCCGCATCTCCCAGATGCCGCCCCCGATCGCCAGGATCACCAGGAAGACGAAGGGGAATCCATCGAAGGTGGCCAGGCAGAGGGCGATCGCCGCGAGCAGCACGGCCGCGGAGACGATCGCCGCGGGGAGGTCGCGGCCGGCGCGGCTCTTCCTCTCCGGCTCGACCGACCGCTCCGTGGTCGGGTCGTGGCCCGCCGTCGGCTCACCGGGCACCGGTGTGCCCGGGGTGTCGGGAGTCGTGGCCATGGCGTGCGCTGTCGAGGTCAGACCTCGAGCAGCTCGGTCTCCTTGTGCTTGAGCATGTCGTCGATCGCGTCGACGTGCTTCTTGGTGATCCCGTCCAGACGCTTCTCGGCTCCGACCAGGTCGTCCTTGCCGACCTCGCCGTCCTTCTCCAGCTTCTCCAGCGTCTGCTTGGCGTGACGACGCACGTTGCGCACCGCGACCCGACCTTCCTCGGCCTTGTGCTTGGCGAGCTTGATGTACTCCTTGCGGCGGTCTTCGGTCAGCTCGGGGAGGACCACGCGGATGTTGCGCCCGTCGTCGGCCGGATTGACACCCAGGTCGGAGTCGCGGATGGCCTTCTCGATGTTGGCCATTGCGCTCTGGTCGAAGGGGCTGATCAGGATCACCCGAGGCTCCGGGAGGGTGAAGGAGGCCAGCTGCTGCAGCGGCGTCGGGTTCCCGTAGTACTCGACGTTGATCTTGTGGAACATCGACGGGTGGGCCCGTCCGGTGCGGATCGCGGCGAAGTCCTCGCGAGCAACGGACACCGCCTTGTCCATCTTGTCGGCGGCCTCGTTCAGGGTTTCCTTGATCACCGTTGTCCTCCGTCGCAGTTCGGGTCAGTGGCTGGTCGAGCCTGGGAGTGCTGGGTCGCACCGGGTCGGCCGCAGGCCCGAGCCGCGGGCCGGCACGCGATCGGCTCAGCCATCGCGCGAGATCGTGGTGCCGATCTTCTCACCCTGCACGACCCGGGCGATGTTTCCTTCGTCGGAGAGGTTGAAGACCACCATGTCGATGTCGTTGTCGCGGCACAGGCTGGCCGAGGTCGCGTCGGCGACCCGCAACCCGCGGGCGAGGAACTCGTCGTAGCTGAGGTTGTCGAACTTCACCGCGCTGGGGTCGATGTTGGGGTCGGAGTCGTAGACCCCGTCGACGCCCTGCTTGCCCATGAGGATCACCTCGGCGTGGACCTCCAGGGCCCGCTGCGCAGCGACCGTGTCGGTGGAGAAGTAGGGCATCCCGGCGCCGGCGCCGAAGATCACCACGCGTCCCTTCTCCAGGTGCCTGATCGCGCGCCGCGGGATGTAGGGCTCGGCGACCTGACCCATGGTGATCGCGGTCTGCACCCGGGTCTCCACGCTCGCCTTCTCCAGGAAGTCCTGGAGTGCCAGGCAGTTCATGACCGTGCCGAGCATGCCCATGTAGTCGGCGCGCGAGCGGTCCATGCCGCTCTTCTGGAGCTCGGCGCCGCGGAAGAAGTTGCCGCCTCCGACGACGATCGCGACCTGGACCCCACGCTGCACCACATCGGCGATCTCGGCGGCGAGGCCACGGACGACCAGGGGGTCGACGCCCACCGAGCCACCCCCGAAGACCTCGCCCGAGAGCTTCAGCAACACCCGCTTGTACGACGACACTCGTCGCGCTCCTTCCGCTCCGCGATGTTCGGAGCACTTCACGCGCAGGGCCGCTCAGTGGTCAGTGATCTGACCACTGACCGGCCTCACGTGCTCGACTGCCTCACCCTACCGTCGCGTAACGCCGGCGAGTCCGGCTGCGCCGGCTCGCACGATCAGGCGCCGACCTCGAAGCGGGCGAAACGCGTCACGGTCACACCGGCGGCATCCAGCACCGCCTTGACGCTCCTCTTGCTGTCGGTCACCGACGGCTGGTCGAGCAGCACGACCTCCTTGTAGAAGCCGTTGAGTCGACCCTCCACGATCTTGGGCAGCGCCTGCTCGGGCTTGCCCTCCTCGCGCGCGGTCGCCTCGGCGATCTCGCGCTCCTTGGTCACGACGTCCTCCGGCACCTCGTCACGGGTGACGAAGCGTGGGCGCATCGCGGCGATCTGCATCGCAGCGCCGCGGGCGGCCTCGGAGTCACCACCGTCGAACTCCACCAGGACACCGACGGTGGGCGGCAGGTCCGCGGCGCGACGGTGCATGTAGGCCACGGTCTCGCCGTCGAAGCGCGCCACGCGGCCGAGCTCGATCTTCTCGCCGATCTTGACCGCGAGGCCTTCGACCACCTCGGAGACGGTCGAGTCGCCGAGCGCGGCAGCCTTGAGCCCCTCGGCGTCGCTGACACCACTGGTGTCGGCAGCCTCGGCGATCTGCTGGGCGGCGTCGATGAACTCCTGGTTCTTCGCCACGAAGTCGGTCTCGCTGTTGAGCTCGACCAACGCGCGGCCGGCGGTCGCCACCAGGCCGGCCTTCGCCTCGCGGGTCTCCCCGCGCTTCTTCATCTTGTCCATGCCCTTGACGCGCAGGATCTCGGCGGCCTTCTCGGAGTCGCCGTCGGCCTCGGTCAGAGCCTTCTTGCAGTCCATCATTCCGGCGCCGGTCTGGTCCCGGAGCCGCTTGACGTCAGCAGCGGTGAAGCTCATCTGGTCCTGTCCTCGGTGTTCGTGTGTGGATGGGGAGCGAACTCGAAAGCATCCGGGACGGGCACGCAGCGCGGGGCTGCGTGCCGTCCGGCTGTGTCGCTCAGGAGGGCTCGGTCGCGGCGTCGACGCCGCTGGCAGCAGCGTCGGCGGCGGCGGCCGGCGGGGCCTGCTCGCCCAGTGCCTCCGGGGTCGTGGACTCCTCGACCTCGTCCTCGGTGGCGGGAGCCTCAGCGACTGCCTGCTCGGCAGGGGCCTGCTCGGCAGGCTCCTGCGGGGCCGTGGCCTGCGCCTCGGTCTCGGGCTGCTCGGCGCCCTCGGACGACGCTCCGGTGGCCTCGACCGCCGGGGTGCTCTCCGCATTCTCACCGCCGGTGGCCGCGACAGCAGCCTCATCGGCGCTGCCCGACAGCAGCTCGCGCTCCCAGTCGGCCATCGGCTCGTCGGCGCCGAGCTCGGAGCCGGTCTCGGCATTGTCTGCGGCACCGGCGGCACCGCGGGCCATGAGCCCGTCGGCCACGGCGTCGGCGACGACGCGCGTGAGCAGCGAGACCGCGCGGATCGCGTCGTCGTTGCCCGGGATCGGGAAGTCGACCTCGTCGGGGTCGCAGTTGGTGTCGAGGATGCCGATGATCGGGATCCGCAGCTTGCGCGCCTCCTCGACCGCCAGGTGCTCCTTCTTGGTGTCGACGACCCAGATCGCGCTGGGCGTGCGGCTCATGTCGCGGATACCGCCCAGGGTCTTGTCGAGCTTGTCGCGCTCACGCTTGAGCTGGAGCAGCTCCTTCTTGGTGCGACCCGAGCCGGCAACGTCGTCGTAGTCGAGCTCGTCGAGCTCCTTGAGACGGTTGATCCGCTGGTGCACGGTCTGGAAGTTCGTCAACATGCCGCCGAGCCAGCGCTGGTTGACGTAGGGCATACCCACGCGTGTGGCCTGCTCGGCGATGGCCTCCTGGGCCTGCTTCTTGGTGCCCACGAACATCACGGCGCCGCCACGGGCGACGGTCTCCTTGATGTAGGCGTAGGCCCGATCGATGTAGGCCAGCGACTGCTGGAGATCGATGATGTAGATCCCGTTGCGCTCGGTCATGATGAAGCGCTTCATCTTCGGGTTCCACCGTCGGGTCTGGTGCCCGAAGTGCACGCCGCTCTCGAGGAGCTGGCGCATGGTGACGACGGCCATGGCCTTCGACTCACTTTCTCATCGCGCCACGGCACACGAAACCCGCACCGGCGGGCCGGTCGGATGTCGAAGCGGTGACGCTGCTCTCGGTTGTCGCAGGACGCGGTTGCGGCCTGCCCTGACGCCCGGCGAGGGCGCCGCCTGACCGTTGCCGGTCGGACCGAGGCACCCTGCCCGCTGCCCACGAGGGCATCGTGCGGTTGGACGGACGTGCGATAGTCGATCCGCTCACACGGATCGCCACAGAGCAGTGTAGTCGCTGCTCGGTGCTGGGACGAAATCGATGATCGGGCCGGATCGGACCCCACCGTGGGACAACCGCCGGGCCGTCCCCAGCGCGGGCATCCGGCCTGGCTCCGCGAGCGTTGCACCCCGACGGTGGCGCCATGGTCTCACCACCCCGATCACTTCCTCCGGCCCTGCTGTGCCTCGTGCTGGGTCTCCTGGCGCTCAGCGGGCAGGTCATCTGGTCGCCCCCGGCGTCGGCACGAATCGAGACCCCGGCCGACGTGGCTCCGGTGGCCGGCGCCGGATCGCTCGCGGAGGTGCGCCACGCCCCCGCCGGGCCTGCGGCGCCGGTGCGGGGCGAGTGGCCGCTGCGTCCGCGGCCGGAGGTGGTGGAACGGTTCGATCCGCCCGTGGTCACCTGGGGCGCAGGTCACCGGGGAGTGGACCTGGCCGGCCACGCCGGGCAACCGGTGCGCGCCGCGCTCGCCGGGCGGGTCTCGTTCACCGGGCGGGTGGCCGGACGCCCGGTCGTGGTCGTCGACCACGGACGCACCCGGACGACGTACCAGCCGGTGATCGCGACCCGGCAGCGCGGTGAGCGGGTCGATGCCGGCCGGGTGGTCGGGCGGCTGGTCGCCACCGGGAGCCACTGCCCGCCTCGGACCTGCTTGCACTGGGGCCTGCGCCGCGGCGAGACCTACCTCGATCCCCTGTCCCTGGTGGCCGCACCGCAACCGGTGCGCCTGCTCCCCTGGTGACCCACCGCCGCCATCTCCTGGTCAGGCGCGCGGGTGTGCCTGGGTGTACGCCGCCCGGAGCCGCTCGGCGCTGACGTGGGTGTAGATCTGCGTGGTCGCCAGGGAGGAGTGGCCGAGCAGCTCCTGCACCGAGCGCAGGTCCGCTCCGCCCTCGAGCAGGTGCGTGGCAGCGGTGTGGCGCAGGCCGTGAGGTCCGAGATCGGGTGCTCCCGGCACCTCCGCCAGGCGGGCGTGCACCAGCCCGCGGACCACCCGCGGGTCGATCCGGCCACCCTTGGCACCCAGGAAGAGCGCCGGACCCGAGCCGGGTCTGGCCAGCTGTCCGCGATGGGCGAGCCAGGAGCGCAGCGCTCGCTCGGCGGGCACGCCGTAGGGGACCGTGCGCTCCTTGCGGCCCTTGCCCAGCACCCGGACCACGCGCCGACCGTCATCGAGGTCATCGACGTCGAGGGCGCACAGCTCACCCACCCGGGTGCCGGTCGCGTAGAGCAGCTCGAGGATCGCCAGGTCCCGGGCGCCGAGGGCGCCGCCGCCGGCCGCACGCTCGGCGGCGGCGTCGATCAGCTGACGCACGTCGTCGTGGCCGAGTGCCGCAGGCAGCGTGCGCTGCGCCCGGGGAGAGCCCAGGCCCGCCGCCGGATCCTCGCTCATCCGACCGGTGCGCACCGCCCAGGAGCAGAACACCCGCGCCGCCGTGGCACGCCTGGCCATCGTCGAGCGGGCCTTGCCGCGGGTCTGTTGGTTGGCCAGCCAGCTGCGCAGGGTCCGCAGGGTCACGTCGTCGAGTCCCCCGACCCCCAGGGCGACCCCGTGAGCCAACAGCGACTCCGCGTCGCCGGTGTAGGCACGCACGGTGTGCTCGCTGAGGTTGCGCTCGACCGAGAGGTGCCGGGCGAACTCCTCCACGGCCTCTCGCAGCTGAGCCGAGAGGGCCTGCGGCTCGGTCGCGCCGACTCCCATCTCAGCAGCGTAGGTCCCAGCGAGGCACCGATGCTCGAGCCACGCTCGGTGGGGACGACGACGCAGCCCGACATCAACCGAGCACCCAAGCCCAGGTGCCGGACATCTCCAGCCCCGCGGCCCAGTAGACGGCTCCGCTGAACCCCCGCTGACGCGCGAATCTCGTGCGCCGCGCCACCGCACGCGGGTTGGAGAACCAGACCTCGTGACGCACTCCGCTGCGGCGGTAGCCGAAGGTCGCCTCCTGCTGACGACGGTCGAACCGGATGCTGCGCCCCCGGCGCTCCGCGAGCGCCCGAGCCGCGTCCTCGGTGAGCGAGGTCGACACGACAAGCGCTCGTCTCACCGCGTCACGCCAGGGCGGGTCACCTGTCCGACGCGGCGATTCAGGAGCCCGAGCCGATGACTCGCTCTGGTGGCGCGGTCGATCTCACGTCAGCCTCTGCTCCAGGGCGTAGGTCGCGGCTGCTGTGCGGCTCGTCACGCCGATCTTGGTGAAGATGTTGCTCAGGTGTCGGGCCACCGTCTTCTGGCTGATGACGAGCTCCTCGGCGATGCGGGCGTTGCTGAGCCCACGCGAGACCAGGCGCAGCACCTCGACCTCGCGAGCCGTGAGGCCGTCCGGCAACGACGGGCCCAGGAGGGACTCCACCTCCCTGAGCGCCGGCAGGGCGCCGAGCTCGCGCAGCTCCTGCGCAGCAGCGGTGAGCTCCAGGCGAGCCGACTCCTCGTCATCCAGCGCCCGGAAGGCACGCCCGAGGCCGGTCCTGGCGGCCGCCGCTTCGTAGGGAGCCGCGAGCTCGGTCCACCGGTGCCACGCCCCCCGCAGGTGGGGCAGCGCCTCGGCCGGAGCGCCGGCTGCCAGCAGCACAGTCCCCTTCGCGAGCAGCGCGCGTGCCTCGAGCGCCTGCCCTCCGAACCTGTCGGCGAGCTCGGCCAGGAACTCGACTGCGCGTTCGGCGGCTGCGAGGTCCCCGCAGGCGAGCAGGATCTCGACGGCAGCGGGGAGCACCTGGATGTGCCTCACGTCCGTGCGAGCCTCCCCGAGGACCCGGTGGATCGCATGGGCCGCGGACTCCGCGCGGCCCTGCATCATCCAGAGCGACGCCAGACCCGGCTGCGGCTCGTACCCCCAGCCACTGGCCTCCTCGAACGCCTTCGCGGCTGCTTCGAAGTCACCCCGGAGGCGATGGACCTCCCCGGACTCGTACAACGCAAGTCCGGCCGCCTGAGGGGATCCGCTGTCGTGGTAGCGCCGGCACGCCAGCCGCAGCTCCTCGAGCGCTGCCGCGAAGGCTCCGTCGAGCCGCATCAACTGTCCTCGGTGCACCGCGCACTGCCCGGTGTAGGGGACCAAGCCGGGCTGGTCGTCGCACCAGCGCGTCAGGGCCGAGGTCCACTGGCGGGCGCGCTGGAAGTCTGCGATCTCCTGGCACGCCTCGATCGTGCTGCAGTAGATGACCCCGGCGAAGATCGGGTTCACCTCACCGGCAACGACACCTGCCATCGCCTCGTCGAGCCCGGCCACCCCGTCGCTGACGAGCCCGAGATAGATCTGCGCCCGGGCCCGCTGGTGCAGGGCGAGAGCGGTCAGGTCGGCGTCATGATGAAGCCGCGCGATCCGCTCCGCCTGCGCGGCCACCTCCTCGGCCGCGGCGAAGTCGCCGCCGGCCTCGAGCTCCAGCGTGCGTGGGATCAACAGGTACCCGGATTCCAGGCAGTCGTCCTCCAGTGCAGCAGCCAGTCGCCACGCGCGCTTGATCCACCCGGCACCGACCGCGCCTTCGCCACTGAGGAAGCAGGTGAGACCGACCCAGAAGGCCGACCTCGTCGCGGCGGACACGTCGCCACGGGAGAGGTAGGAACGGTGGGCCTCCTGAAGCGCCTCGACCGACGCATCGGGTCGGCCGAGGAGGAACGCCGCCGTGCCCCAACGCTCCAGGTCCGCCGGCTCGAGCTCCCCCGTCGCGCTGATCGCCTCGAGCCGGTTGAACGCCGTGACCCAGTCGCCTCGGCCGAATGCCTCACGGCTGAGGTTGAGATCGTCGACGACACCCATGCCCGCGTCCTTCCTCACAGACAGGGTACGCGGATCAGGGCGGAGCTCACCGTGACGCACGTGAGGACCGGGCTCAGGCCAGGACCCGTTGACGGTCGCGCCGCAGCAGGTGCCGGACGACGTGCTCGGCGTCGGAACCGGCACCCCCCATGAGCATCGAGCGGAAGGACCGTTGGAAGCACAGGCCGCAGAAGTAGAGGCCCGGTGCATCCTTGACCACTCCGCCCACCTCGCGCGGCCACCCCTCCTGGTCGAACACGGGCAGGTCGATCCAGTCGAACTGCTGGCGGAAGCCCGTGGCCCACACCACGCTCGCAACCTCGAGCGACCTGCCGTCGGCGAGCGCGGGGCGTCCGTCGGTCACCCCGACGACCCGCTGCTCGACCCACTCGACGCCGCTCTCCTCGAGGTCGCCCCGTTTGACCCGGAGTGCCGGGCCACCGTGCTGGCGGTGCTCCTCGATCTGTGCTCGTCCGATCGGCGTCCGGCGGGAGAGGATGTGCCCGCCGACGAACCAGACCACGGGAAACACCATCTTGAACTTCGCGGTGCCCGGCTTGGCCGGGATCTCTCCGCAGTCCCGGCCGGCCAGGACGGTCGTCCGCTCGGTGGACAGCTCGTAGGCGATGTCCATGCCGGAGTGGGAGGCACCGACCACCAGCACCGGCCCCTTCGGCAGCTGGGCCGGTCGGCGGTACTCACTGGAGTGAAGCTGTCTGATCGCCGGGTCCAGCCTGCCGGCGAAGTCGGGGATCCTGGGCGCGCGACCGAAGGTGCCGGTGGCGACGACGACGTTGGTGCTCTCGAAGGTCCCGCGGTCCGTCACCACCCGGTAGCCGGCGCCGCCGGGAGTGACCTCGAGGACGCGGGTCGCATGGCGCACCGGGATGTCGAACCGCCGCGCATAGGCCTCCAGGTAGTCCGCGACCGCGTCCTTGCCGGGGTAGCTCCAGGGGTCGGCGGGGAACTCCATGCCGGGCAGCTTGTTGTACTTGGCCGGGGTGAAGAGCCGCAGCGAGTCCCACTGGTGGCGCCAGCCGTCCCCGGTGCGCTCGTTGGCATCGAGCACGAGGCACTCGCGACCCGCCCGCTTGAGGTGGTAGGCGGTCACGAGCCCCGCCTGTCCGCCACCGACGATGATCGTCTCGAGAGTGCTGGGTGAGTTCATGACCTCACCCTGCGCGCCTGACCCGGGGCGACGCGTCGGGCAACTGACCCAACTTCAGGGAGGTGGTCATGGGCAGATGCACCCACAGCGCACGCCCCGGGCGGTTGCTCAAGCCGGCTTCGCGCGCGTGAGCCGCCAGCCCCCTTCGACCTCGGTGGTCCAGCCCAACGAGGCCAGGCGTCCCAGCGCGGCGTCGGTGTCGTCTCGACTCGTCCCAGCGGTACGCGCGATCGAGCCGGCCGACGCCGGTCGCGCCACCGGCAGCGCATCCACGATCCGGCGGTCGATGTCGTCGAGGAGGTCGAGGGGGGTGTCCGGGCCGCGAGGGGGTGTCCAGGTCTGCTCCCCGACCGGGGCCAGCAGCTCGCGCACGTGCTCGCCCCGCGTCACCAGACTTGCCGCGCCGGTCCTGAGCAGCTCGTGAACCCCCTCCGAAGGAGCGCTGGTCACCGGCCCCGGCACGCCCATGACGGTGCGCTGCATCCGTTGTGCCCAGCTCGCGGTGTTGAGTGCCCCGCTGCGAACCGCGGCCTCCACCACCACCGTGCCCCGGGTCATCGCCGCGATCAGGCGGTTGCGGGCCAGGAACCGGTGCCGTGAGGGCGCGCAGCCGGGTCGCAGGTCGGACACCAACGCGCCGGTGCGAGCGATGTAGTCCAGCAGCGCCTTGTGCCCTGCGGGATAGGCGCGGTCCACGCCACACGCGAGCACGGCAACGGTCGCACCACGCGCGGCCAATGCGCCTCGGTGGGCGGCTTGGTCGATCCCGTAGGCCGCACCCGAGACGATCGTCGTGCTGTGCCCGGCCAGGTGTGCTGACAGGTCACCGGCGACCTGGGCGCCGTAGGTGGTGGCGGAACGCGAACCGACCACGGCGACCGAACCCGCCAGGACGTCACCGAGGTCGACCTCGCCCTTCACCCACAGGCCCAGCGGCGCGCCGGCCATCTGGTTGAGCGGCTCCACGTGGTCGAGGTCGTCCAGGCCCGCCGGCCACTCACCGTCACCCGGGACCACGAAGCGGATGCCCAAGCGCTCCGCCTGCTCCAGGATGCGCTCCGGCTCGAGCCCTCGCAGCCGTGCGGCCGCCTGACTGCGAGCTCCTTCGAGATCCTTGTCGGCCAGCAACAGGCCGTACAGCCTCTCCGGCCCGATCTGCCCGAAGAGCCTGGCGAACCTGAGATCGCCCGGCTCGGCAAGAGCGTTGAGCGCGACCCGGGCCAGGCGATCGGAGTCCCGCACGGCCGATGGCCCGGCACCCGCCGTCATCGGCCGACCCCTTGGACGACGCTCAGCGACAGGGATGCCCCCAGCCGCAGCCGGACCGCGGTGTCGACTTCTCGTGAACCAGGCAGATCGCAGTCGGAGACACCGCTCAGGTCGGCCAGCGTCCAGGCCAGACGGCGTACCCGCACAGCGCCCCGACGGGTGAGGGAACCGTCGATCACCTTCGAGTCCAGCAGCCGACTGCCGTCGTCGGTCAACGGCCAGCGGCCGCTGAGCTCGGGGCCAGGGATGTCCGCGTTGGTCCGCCAGGGGGTGCCGTCGTAGCGAGCCTGCTGACGCAGCCGCGCCGAGACCACCCGCTCCCGCACGGTTGCCGTCGACTCGGGGGTGGCCAAGGGGTCGTGCAGCTCATAGGGCTGGACGGGCTGCACGTGCCGCTTGATGTCGATGCGGTCCTCGACGGGGGCGCTGACCCGCGCACGGTACTGACGGCGGCGGACCTCGCTGCACGAGCAGCGGCTCACCCGCGCATCGGGATGGAAGTCACCGCAGGGGCACGGGTTGCTGGCGATGACCACGAGGGACCGCGCGGGGAACGTGGCCACCTCGTCGCGGCGCGCGATCGTCACCTCGCCGCTCTCCAGCGGCTGACGCAGAGCGTCGATGATGTCGAGGCTGAACAGGGGGAACTCGTCGAGGAAGAGCACCCCGTGCAGCGCACGCGAGATCTCGCCGGGATGGACCCGCCCACTGCCGCCACCCAGCATGCTCGCCTTGGTCGCCGAGTGATGGGGCGCCCGGAAGGGCGGACGGAGCGCGAGTCCGGCCTCGGGCACGAGGTCTCCCGCCAGGGAATGGATCGCGCAGAGCTCCAGCGCCTGCTCCAGGGAGAGGTCGGGGAGCAGCCCCGGCAGCCGCTCGGCGAGGGTCGTCTTGCCGGCACCCTTGGGGCCGGTGAGCAGCAGGTGGTGCCCGCCGGCAGCGGCGACCTCCAACGCGAACCGGGCGTCCTGCATCCCTTGCACGTCGCCCAGGTCGAGGCGCTCGGCACGATCTTCTCCACGCCAGCTCACCACCCGTCCCGCGACCCGTGGCGCGACCTCAGGTGCGTCGGGGAGCTCCTCGCCCTGGAGGAGCGCGACCACCTGGTTCAAGGAGCGGACCCCGGTGACGTCGACACCGGGCACCATCTGGGCCTCGTCACACTGGGCGTCCGGGACGACCATGTGCCGAAAGCCACGGTCCCGGGCGGCCAGGACCATGGGCAGCACCCCGGGGACAGCCCGCACCCGACCGTCGAGGCTCAGCTCGCCGATCAGCACCAGGCCGCCGAGCGACTCTGCATCGACCACCTCGCAGGCCGCCAGCACGGCCACGGCGATGGCCAGGTCGAAGTGTGGACCGGTCTTGGGCAGGTCGGCCGGCGAGAGCAGCACGGTGACCCGTTTGGTCGCGGGCCAGGCCAGGCCGCTGTTGGTCAATGCTGCACGACAGCGGTCGCGCGCCTCGTTGATCGAGGCGTCCGGGCGCCCCACCAGGGAGGTGCCGACAACGCCCTGCGAGACGTCGGCCTGGACGTCGATCAGGTGACCGGACATCCCCTGGAGGGACACCGTGTGGGTCGTGGCGACAGTCATCGCGCGGCCCCCCGGACGTGCGTGAGGCGCTCGCTGACCGGCTTGCTGAGATCGATGCCCACCAGGTCGATCCGGACGTCGGGGATGCTCAGGCCGTGGTGCTCCATCCAGAACGAGGCCAGGTCCCGCAGCCGGGTGAACTTCTCAGGAGTCACTGCCTCCAACGGGTCGCCGTAGTCCGAGCCGCGGCGGGTCTTCACCTCGCAGACCACCAAGGTGTCGCCGTCGCGCAGCACCAGGTCGATCTCCCCCGCCGGACATCGCCAGTTGCTCGCCAGCAGGGTCATCCCGCGTTCCTCGGTGAGGTGCCTCGCAGCGACTCGCTCGCCGAACGCGCCCAGTGCCTGCCGTTGCTGTGCCGTGGTCATGAGGCACACCCTGACGACCCGCTGCGACGTCCCAGGGACCCCGGGCGCGAGGGTGTGGACAGCCGCAGGGTCTCACCCCGGAGTCACGCGAAACGGCCCGGACCCGGGCTCAGTCCTCCGGCGGCTGGAGCTCGGACTCGGCGAGCTCCTCGACGTTGACGTCCTTGAAGGTGAGCACCTTGACGTTCTTGGCGAAGCGGGCAGGGCGGTACATGTCCCACACCCAGGCATCGGTGAGGGTGACCTCGAAGAACACGTCGTCGGCCTCGGTGCGCGCCTTCACGTCCACCTGGTTGCACAGGTAGAACCGCCGGTCGGTCTCCACCACGTACTTGAAGATCGCGACGACGTCGCGGTACTCGCGATAGAGCTGCAGCTCCATCTCGGCCTCGTACTTCTCGAGGTCCTCAGCACTCATCGGCTCTCCTCCAGCACCCACTGACGCACACGCCCGGGCTCATCGTCCCGATCGCCGACGTCGACGACACTGCCATTGTCACCGATCGCCCGCCGCACATTGATGAAGCAACGCCTGTGGATCTCCGACGGCCCGTGGGTCTCCAGAGCCTCGGAGTGCACCGAGGTGATGTAACCCTTGTGCGTCGCGAAGTCGTAGACCGGCCAGCGCTGATGCTCCTCGACCATGATCCGGTCGCGCGTCACCTTCGCGAGCACGGAGGCGGCGGCGATGCAGGCCGAGACCCGGTCGCCCTTCCAGACCGCCAGGCCCGGCACCCCGAGCCCGTCCACGGCGAAGCCGTCGGTGAGCACGTAGCTCGCCCGGACGTCGAGCCGCGCGAGCGCCCGGCGCAGCGCCTCGACGTTGGCCACGTGCATCCCCAGCCGGTCGCACTCCCCCGGAGGTACGACGACCACGGACCACGCGTCGGCGCGCCGCACCACCTGGTCGTAGCAGCGCTCGCGGGCCGCGGGGGTCAACAGCTTGGAGTCGGCCAGCCCGGGGACCACACCCCGCGCCCCTTCGGGAAGCACCACGGCGGCGGCGACCAGCGGACCGGCGCACGCCCCGCGGCCAGCCTCGTCGACGCCGGCGATCGGTGAGAGCCCACGGCGACGCAGTGCCCGCTCGTAGCCGTAGAGGCCGGCGTCACGGCGTACGGTCGACCCGCGCGGCAGCTCGCTCAACCGGTCTCACTCCCCGACGGCGTTGAACGTCTTCGGCCGCTGCATGAACTTCATGTGTCCGAACGGCCAGACCACCGCGAAGACCTTGCCCACGACGTTGTCGACCGGCACGAAGCCACCTCCTGGATCGCCGAGGTGCACCCGGCTGTCGGCGGACTCGGGACGGTTGTCACCCATCACCCAGAGGTAACCCTCAGGCACCTCCTGCTTGAAGGTCGTCAGCGAGGGCCGCGTGCCGGGCGCGAGGTAGGCCCGCTCCTGGAGTGGTTGCCCGTTGACCCTGATCCGTCCCTTGCCGTCGCAGCACTGCACGGTGTCGCCACCGACCGCGATCACCCGCTTCACCAGGTGGCCACCGGTCGGGAACAGGCCCACCAGCTCCAGACCCTTGGCGATGGGGTTGCCGGCCTGCGGCCCCTCGTTGCCGCCGAGCCACCCTCCGGGGTCGGAGAACACCACGACGTCTCCACGGCGTGGACCCCCGTCACCCCAGTAGGAGACCTTCTGGACCAGGATCCGGTCGTTGTACACCAAGGTGTCGTTCATCGACCCCGATGGGATGTAGAAGGCCTGGACCAGGACGGCCTTGATGACCACGGCCAGCACCAGGGCGAACCCGAGGAGCAGCCCCATCTCCTGCCACCACGGCAGGTGGGTGCGCTCCTTCGCGGCCTTCTGCGACTGGCCAGGCTCCTCGAGCCCTGCCCGCCTTGTGCGAGCCCTTGTCCGATGCGTCGTCGTCGCCGTCGCGCTCGGATTGGGTCACGGGGCGAGCCTACGACCCGGTCGGAGTCGATACTCGGGCGACACGGCACCCGGCTCAGCGAGCCGGCTCGCGACGCTCCCGGATCTTGGCAGCCTTGCCGCGCAGGTTGCGCAGGTAGTACAGCTTCGCGCGGCGGACGTCGCCGCGGGTGACGACCTCGATCTTGTCCACGATCGGGGTGTGCAGCGGGAACGTGCGCTCGACGCCGACGCCGAAGGAGACCTTGCGGACGGTGAAGGTGCGCCCGATGCCGGAGCCCTGGATGCGCAGGCACACACCCTGGAACACCTGGATGCGGGCGCGGTTGCCCTCCACGACCTTGACGTGGACCTTGAGCGTGTCTCCGGCGCGGAACCCCGGGAGGTCGTCGCGCTTGGACTGCGCTGCGATGTCATCGATGACGTTGGTCATGGCTGTCTCCTCGTCGGCGCCACAGGTCGCCCACGGTCTGGTGGCAGAACGTGTTGTCCGAAGGTGGATGCTGCTGCGGCGACCCCCTGTGGCAGGTGCGCCGCCGGCCTCACCGTCGATGCGGGAAGGAGCCGTCAGGCCCTTCGGGCCAAACGATGATTCTGCCACAGCCGGGCGGCCTCGGACCAATCGGTGCCTCACCCCCTGGGCAGAGCTGCCGCCGAGGGGTGAGGTGGCTCATTGCCGGCGTGCCTTGCGCAGCCGGACGGCACGTTCGCCGGCGGGCCCGGCCGGGCGGTAGCCGGAGCGGCGGTACATCCGGTGGTTGTGCGTGCTGGCGTCACCGGTCACCACGGCGTACGACGTGGCGCTCGCGGGTGCCCGTTGCTCCCCCCGGTCCAGCAGCCACCGGCCCAGGCCGCGGCCACGCAGGTCGGGGGCGACCATCAGCCGCCCGATGACCCAGACGTCGCCCTCGAGCTGACCACGCACGGAGCCCACGAGTCGCCCGTGGGAGCGCAGCACCCAGGTGTCCCAGTGGTCCAGGTCGGCACGTACGTCGTCCAGGGTCTCGTGCAGGGCAGGGACGCCGAGCCATTCCAGGCTGAGCGCCTCGTCGACCCAGCAGGCTCGCTGCAGGGTCAGCAGCTCCCCCGCGTCAGCCACGCGCGCCGGACGCCACTCGAGCCCCTCAGCAGGGCCCGCCAGGTCGGTCGGGCCGACCAGGTCGGAGGGGGCCAGGAGGTCGGGGCGCCGCTCGGCGGTGCGCTGCCGCGACTGCTCGTGGCGCCAACGGTCCACCGCCGGGTGGTCACCGGAGAGGAGCACCTCGGGCACCGCCAGCCCTCTCCATGCGGCCGGCTTGGTGTAGACCGGGCACTCCAGCAGCCCACCGACGTGTGACTCCTCGGTCAGCGACTCCGGGTTGCCCAGGAACCCCGGCAGCAGGCGGACCACAGCCTCGACCACTGCCAGCGCGGCCACCTCGCCCCCGTTCAGGACGTAGTCGCCGAGGGAGAGCTCGACCACGGGCATCCGCTCGCCGGCATGCTCCAGCACCCTCTGGTCGATGCCTTCGTAGCGTCCGCACGCGAACAGCAGGTGCTCGGCCCGCGACAGCTCGGCGGCGGTCGCCTGGTCGAACCGGCGCCCGCTCGGGGTCGGCACCACGAGCACCGTCTGCGACGACGCCAGCTCGTCGAGCGCCTCTCCCCAGGGCTCGGGCTTCATCACCATGCCCGCGCCCCCGCCGTACGGCGAGTCGTCGACGGTGCGATGACGGTCATGGGTCCAACGGCGCAGGTCGTGCACACGCAGGTCCACCAGGCCGCGACGGCGGGCCTTGCCGGGCAGCGACAGGTCGAGGGGGGCCAGGTAGTCGGGGAAGATCGTGACGACGTCGATGCGCACCGTCACTCCTCGGGGTCGAGCAGGCCGGGCTGGTCGACCACGGCCAGGCGTCCGGCGGTCACGTCCACGTCGGGCACGAGTGCTGCCACGAACGGCACCAGGACGTCGCGCCCGTCGTCGCGTCGTACGACGAGCAGGTCCTGGGCGCCGGAGTGCAGCACCTCGGTCACCTCGCCGATCCGGACACCGCCGGAGCCACTGACGTGCACCTCGAGCCCGACGAGCTGATGGTCGTAGAACTCCTCGGGGTCCTCCGGTCGCGCCGCGGGATCGACCTCGACCAGCAACCTGACCTCACGCAGCGCCTCCGCCGCGTTGCGATCGCCGATCTCGTCGAAGCCGAGCAAGAGCCGACCCTGGTGCCAGCGGGTGCTGGCGACGGTCAGCTCGGCGGGCACCGGAGCGCTGACCCGTGGCGCCTCGACTCTGAGCCGGGTGCCACGGCGGAAGCGCTCGTCGGGCTCGTCGGTGCGGAGCTCGACCGTGACCTCGCCACGCACGCCGTGGGGGCGCCCGATGCGCCCCACGGTCACCTGCTCAGCGGCACCCACGCCCGGCTCAGCTGGCCCGAGACGATCAGCTGCGCCGGTCGACGTCGATGAAGTCGACCCGGGCCGAGCCCTTGCCCCCGACGGCGCTGATCACGGTGCGCAGCGCGGTCGCCGTCCGGCCACCACGGCCGATGACCTTGCCCAGGTCGTCGGGGTGCACCCGGACCTCGAGCAGCGGACCACGGCGGGTGTTCTTGTCTCGCACGTCGACGTCGTCGGGGTGCTTCACGATCCCTCGGACCAGGTGCTCCAGCGCATCGGCGAGCATGCTCAGGCCTCCTTGGCCTCAGCCGGCTCCTCGGTGCCCTCCGACGACGCACCGGTCGCCTCGGCAGCCGGGGTGGGCTCGGCGGCGTCGCCACCGGTCGCCTCGACTGCGGCCTCCGCCGTGGTCTGGTCAGCCTTCTCCTCGACCGCGGCTGCTGCCGTCGCCTCGGTGGCCGCGGCATCGGCTGCCGGGGTCTCGGCCGGGGTCTCGGCCTTCTTCGAGGTCTTCTTGGCGGGCTTCTTCTCCGCCTTCTTCTCGGCCTTCTTGTCGGCCTTCTCGGTCACCGCGTCGCCACCGAGGCTGCCGTGGCTCTCCTGGAGGATCTCGTTGAAGATGTCCTGCTTGGACTTCTTCTCCTCGGCCACCTTCAAGGTGCCCTCGGCGCCCGGCTCGCCCTTGAACTTCTGCCAGTCGCCGGTGACCTTGAGGATCGCCTCGACGGCTTCGGTCGGCTGGGCTCCGACGGAGAGCCAGTACTGCGCTCGCTCGGAGACCACGTGGATCACCGAGGGGTCGGCCTTGGGGTGGTACTTGCCGATCTCCTCGATCACCCGGCCGTCACGGCGGGTGCGGGAGTCGGCGACGACGATGCGGTAGTACGGCTGGCGGATCTTGCCCAGGCGCTTCAGACGAATCTTGACGGCCACGAGTGTGGTGTCTCCTTGAGGTTTCGGTCGGGTGAGCGTCGTTGGCACAGTCCAGGTGGGGAACACCGAACTCGACGCTCGCGTGGGCCTCGCAGTCGGGTGAGAGGGGTCCGACCGCCAGGACTCAGCCCGTCATTCTGCCAGACTCCGCCTCCCCTGAGCCAATCGGTGGCTCCGCGACGGCCGTGCCTGCCCTGCCACCCAGGACCAGCACGCTGGCAGCGATGACGAACGCCATGCCCACCAGCTGGATCAGGTGCAGCCGCTGGTCCAGCACCACGAGCCCGGCAACCGCCGCCACAGCGGGCTCCACGCTCAGCAGCACCCCGAACACTCCTGCGGCCAACCGCCGCAACGCGATCAGCTCCAAGGAGTACGGGATCGCCGAGGAGAGCAGTGCCACCGTCAATCCCAGCACGAGCACCCGCGGCGCCAGCAGCTCGCTCCCGGCGCTGGCGATTCCGAACGGCGCCACCAGGGCGGTGCTGATCGCCATGCACAGGGCGACCCCGTCCAGGCCCTCGAACCGCGCTCCCGTCCGCCCGCTCAGGATGATGTACGCCGCCCAGCAGGCTCCCGCCGTGGCCGCGAGCCCGATGCCGATCAGGTCCAGCTCGGCCCACGGCATCGTGAACACCTCGGTGATCAGCAGGACGCCGACCAGCGCAGCTCCCGCTGCCGCGAGGTCGCGTCGTCGCTGTGACAGCACCGCGGCCAGCACCAGCGGCCCCAGGAACTCCACGGTGACCGCGACCCCGATCGGCAACCGGGCCAGCGAGCCGTAGAACGCGGTGTTCATCAGTGCCAGGGCCACGGCGAACGTCACCACGGTCAGCCAGTCCTGCCTGCTGCGCCCCCGCACCCGAGGGCGGGCCAGCACGCACAGGAGCACCGCGGCCAGGGCCAGGCGCACGGTGACCGACCCCAGCACCCCGATCACCGGCAGCAACGTGGCGGCCACCGCACCGCCGAACTGCACCGAGACCACGGCGGCCAGGACCATGGCGACGGCACCACTCGAGCCGCGGCCACGTGCCGGCTCGCGCTCTCCTGCCGGGGTCTCGGGGGTCGCGAACGGCTGCGGATCAGTCACGGACCGGCGACGACCTGGCCCCGCAGCACGACGCAGGTCGGTTCGCGCAGCACGGTCAGGTCGGTCAGCGGGTCACGCGGGTAGACCACGAAGTCCGCAGGGGCGCCCTCCTCGAGGAACGCGTTCCAGCCGAGCCACTCCCGCGCGCGCCAGCTCGCGGCGCCCAGGGCGTAGTCGACGGGCATCCCCAGCTGCGTCATCGCAGCGACCTCGCCAGGCAGGTTCCCGTGGCGGGAGATCCCTCCGCCGTCGGAGCCGGCGTACATCGGCACGCCCGCCTCGTAGGCCGCCATGATCGTCTCGCGGGTGCGGCGGTGCAGGTCGTCCATGGTCGATGCGTAGTCGGGGAACTTCTCGCGTCCGGCATCGGCGTACTGCGGGAACTTCTCCAGCTGCATCACCGTGGGGACCAGGGAGATCCCGCGCTCGACCATCTCCCCGATCAGGTCCTGGGTCAGCCCGGTGCCGTGCTCGATGCAGTCGATACCGGCCTCGATCAACCCGGGCAGCACATCGTGCCCGAAGCAGTGGGCAGTCACCTTGGCGCCCGCGTCGTGCGCGGCCTCGATGGCGGCGGTGAAGGTCTCGGCCGGGAAGGACGGCACCAGGTCACCCTCGTCCCGGGAGATCCAGTCGCCGACCAGCTTCACCCAGCCGTCGCCCCGGCGCGCCTCCTGCCGGACGTAGTCGACGACCTCGTCGGGCTCGACCTCGTGGGCGTAGTTGCGGATGTAGCGCTTGGTGCGCGCGATGTGCCGCCCGCAGCGGATGAGGCGGGGCAGGTCCTCACGCTGGTGGATCCAGCGGGTGTCGGCCGCCGATCCGCAGTCGCGGATCAGCAGGGCCCCGGCGTCGCGGTCGAGCAGTGCCTGCTGCTCGGTCTGGTCGTCGGGAATCGGTCCGTGGTCCTCCAGACCCAGGTGGCAGTGCGCGTCGACCAAGCCGGGCACGAGCCACCCCTGCGCCACCGTGTCGGCACCCGGCTGCACCTCGTGGGTGATGCTCCCGTCGACGACGTACAGCTCGGCGGGCTCGCCGTCCGGGAGCACGGGTCCGGAGAACTTCAACGCACTCATCCCGCCACTGTAGGGGTGGCTCGGTTTCCCAAGGGATGCAGCCGAACTCGGACTCCCCATGCGAAATTTCTCGTGGGGAGTCCCAGCTGGCCTGCATCCCTTGGGAAACTGTCCCCCTCCGGCGGCTACTGCTGGAGGTACTTGGCGACCTCGGGCGGCAGGTTGAAGTCGGAGGGGTCGAGGTCCTCCTGGTCGGCGGGGAGACCGAACGGGTTGGCGTCGGAGGACTCCGTGCCGCCACCGGCGGCACGAGCCGCCGCCTCGCGCTCCTGCTGGGCACGCTTGGCCGGGTTGCCGGAGACCCGCTTGCCCTTGCCCTTGGCCTTCTGCTTCGTCTTGTTCTGCTGGGCACGTTTGCCGGCTCCGGGCACGCCGGGCATGCCGGGGACCCCACCGCCGCGGGCGAGGTTCTGCATCATCTTCCGCGCCTCGAAGAACCGCTCCACCAGGCCCCCGACCTCCGAGACGTGGACGCCGGAACCCTTCGCGATCCGGGCGCGACGCGAGCCGTTGATGATCTTGGGGTTCTGCCGCTCCCCCGGCGTCATCGAACGGATGATCGCCTGCACCCGGTCGATCTCGCGCTCGTCGAAGTTCGCGAGCTGGTCGCGGAACTGCCCCATCCCGGGGAGCATCCCCATGATCTTGGTCAGCGAGCCCATCTTGCGCAGCTGCTGCATCTGCTCGAGGAAGTCGTCGAGGGTGAACTCACCGCCCTCGCCGGTCAGCTTCGCCGCCGCCTTGGCGGCCTGGTCGGCGTCGAAGGCCTTCTCGGCCTGCTCGATCAGGGTGAGCACGTCACCCATGTCGAGGATGCGCGAGGCCATCCGGTCGGGGTGGAAGAGGTCGAAGTCGCTGAGCTTCTCCCCCGAGGAGGCGAACATGATCGGTCGGCCCGTGATCTGGCGGATCGAGAGTGCCGCGCCACCTCGGGCGTCGCCGTCGAGCTTGGTCAGGACGACGCCGTCGTAGCCGACTCCGTCGAGGAACGCCTGAGCGGTGAGCACGGCGTCCTGACCGATCATCGCGTCGACCACGAACAGCACCTCGTCGGGCTGGACGGCGTCGCGGATGTCGGCTGCCTGCTGCATCAGCTCGGCATCGACACCGAGGCGACCGGCGGTGTCCACGATGACCACGTCGTGCAGCGAACGACGAGCTTCCGCCACACCACCGCGCGCCACAGCGACCGGGTCACCCACCCCGTTGCCTGGCTCGGGGGCATAGACCTTCACCCCGGCCCGCTCGCCGTTGACCTGGAGCTGGTTGACGGCGTTGGGCCGCTGCAGGTCAGCGGCGACCAGCAGTGGCGTGTTGCCCTGCTCCTTGAGCCACAGGGCCAGCTTGGCTGCCAGCGTCGTCTTGCCGGCGCCCTGGAGGCCGGCGAGCATGATCACGGTCGGCGGCTGCTTGGCGAAGCGGATCCGCCGGGTCTCCCCTCCCAGGATCTCCACGAGCTCGTCGTGGACGATCTTGACCACCTGCTGGGCCGGGTTGAGCGCCTGGCTGACCTCGGCGCCGCGGGAGCGCTCCTTGACCGCAGCCACGAAGTGCTTGACCACGGGAAGCGCGACGTCCGCCTCGAGCAGGGCGATCCGGATCTCGCGCGCGGTCGCGTCGATATCGGCCTCGGAGAGCCTTCCCTTGCCGCGTAGGTGCTTGAAGGTCTCGGCAAGCCGGTCGGACAGGGTGGCGAACACGTGCAGTCAGTCCTCGTACGTCGGGAACGGGCCCGCCGGGTGCCGGCGGAGTCAGACAGAGTCAGGCGTCCAGGGTAGCCGCGGGCGCGAGCGCACGACGTACCGCAGTCACCGCGGCGTCCGTCGCGTCGTGCGTCAGCCGGTCACCCTCGACATCGTGGACGTAGAACACGTCGACCGCCTGGGGACCGACGGCGGCCACGTGCGCCGAGCGCACGGAGATCCCCAGGTCGCTGAGCGTGCGGAGCACGGTGTGCAGCGTGCCGGCCCGGTTCTGGGCCCGCACCTCGATCACGGTCGCGTCGGAGGAGACATCGGCGACGGTGACCTCGGGCGGCAGCTCGCCGGGCTTGGGGGGGTCGGGGTCGCGCAGCCGGGCCTGCCCGTCGAGAGCCTCGGCGACCTTCCGCTTCAGCCAGGTGGGCTCGACGTCCTCGCGGTCGAGGAGCCACGTCGAGTCGGCGACACCGTCCTGGACGCTCGCCCGGGCCGACAGCACAGGGAGCCGCAGCGTCAGCATCGCGGCCGCGATGTCGGCGAGCTGTCCCACCCGGTCGGGCTCGCGCACCACGACGACCACCCCGGCCGAGGAGCCGGCCACCTCGATCCGATCGCCGCTCCCGCGCTCGGTCAGCTCCGGCTGCTCCGGCACCTGACCCACATAGGCCCGCCGTACGCCGCGCGCCAGCTCGCGCACCAGACCCGCCCGCCACGTGGTCCAGGCCTGGGGTGAGGTGGCGCGTGCGTCCGCCTCGGTCAGGACCTCCAGCAGGTCGAGCACCCGTCGCTCGCCGACCGCTTCGGCGACCTCCGTGGGAGTGGCCGGGTCGCTGAGGTCGCGCGTGGTCGCAACCTGCGGGAGGAGCAGGTGACGGCGGACCAGCGTGCCGATCACGTCCACGTCGGGCTCGGGGAAGCCCCAGCGACGGGCCACCTCGCGGGCGATCGGCTCCCCCGCCTCGCTGTGCTCCTGCGAGCCACCTTTGCCGATGTCGTGCAGCAGCGCCGCGACGACCAGCAGGTCCGGCCGGGAGACCTTGCGGATCAGGGCGGCGGCCTCGACGCAGGTCTCGACCACGTGCCGGTCGACGGTGAACCGGTGCACCACCGACGCGTGCGGCAGGAGCCGGATCCGGTCCCACTCCGGGATCAGCAGGGGCAGCGCACCGACCTCGTCGAGGGTCTCCCACACCGCCACGAGGCCACGCCCCGAGGCAAGCAGCCGGGTGAGCAGACCACGACCTTCCTCGCTCCACGGCTCGGGCGGCGGCGCGAGCTCACGGACCAGGCGTGCGATCGACGGCGGGGCCAGCGGGAGGTTCCGCTCAGCAGCGGCGACGGCGCAGCGCAGCAGCAGGAACGGGTCCTGCTGCGGTTGCGCTCCGCGGTCGAGCACCACCTCGCCCGCGGACAGCGCGACACCGGGAGCGATCCGCTCCAGGCGCGGCATCCGTCCTTGTCGTGCACCAGGGGGTGGGTCGAGGACCCGGTCGACCCGGCGCCAGCTGATGCGCGACAGGTGGGTCATACGACGGCCCAGCCGGCGTACCACCTGCTGGGCCTGCATGGCTCCGGCGACCTCCAGGCCGGGAGCCAGCTGCTCCCAGAGCTCGGGGGTCAGCCGGTCGGTGCCGCGCCCCGCGGCGTCGTGCAGCAGGTCGCGCACGTCGAGGAGTCGCCCCCGGCAGCGCTCGAGGTCCACGTGGGGCACGTCGACGATCCAGGTCGCGACCAGCGCCTTGAGCAGGGTGGCGTCGCGCAGTCCCCCAGCGGACTCCTTGAGGTCGGGCACCGAGACGTGTGCGAGCTCGCCGTTCTTCTCGACTCGCTCGCGCACCAGCCGGCGAAGCAGCGGCAGGTTGCGACGGGCGTCGCGGCGCCAGCCCGACAGCACCTCGGCACGGAGCCGCAGCGTGGTGGCGGTGTCGCCGGCAAGGTGTCGTGCGTCGAGCAACCCCAGGGCCACCCGGACATCGGCTCGCGCCGCCTCGGTGACGTCGTCCAGTGCTCGCACCGAGTGGTCGAGGGGCCTGCCGCTGTCCCACAGCGGATACCAGACCTGGCCGGCCACCTCGGCGACGACGTCCTCGGAGACCTGTTCGTCGTGCACCAGCACGACGTCGAGATCGGAGTACGGCGCCAGCTCCTCCCGGCCGTAACCCCCCACGGCGACCAGAGCGATCCCGGTCTCCGGACGACCACCCAACGCCGAGGCGAGGGCGGAGACGCACAGGGCGTCGGCCTCGCTGGTGCGCTGCTGGCGCTCGGCAGAGCTCACTGCGTCTCCCGGTCCGACGACTCCTCGGCGAACCTCAGAGGGCGGCCCGGTCCCGGTCGCCGGTGCGCACCCGCACCACCGTCTCGACGTCGGTGACCCAGACCTTGCCGTCTCCGATGCTGCCGCTGCGTGCCGCGCCCACGATGGCCTCGACGACCTCGTCGACCTCGGGGGTGTCGATCACGATCTCGATCTTGATCTTGGGCACCAGGGCGATGTCGTACTCGGCGCCTCGGTAGACCTCGGTGTGACCCTTCTGCCGCCCGTAGCCGGACACCTCGCTGACGGTCATGCCTGTGACGCCCTTGGCCTCCAGGGCCGAGCGCACGTCCTCCCACCGGTGCGGCTTGATGACCGCGCTGACCAGCCTCATCGACGTCCCGTCCTCTCCTGGCGCCGGACTCCCCGGCGTCGCTGACCCTGACCTCGCCCTGCGGGCAGGTCCCAGCCTGCCACCAACGTCGGTCGACGCCTCATGGGGCACTCCCGGCCCCGATGTGGGGCCGCGCGCCCGCACTCGCGTGCAGGTCGTAGGCGGTCTCGGCATGGATCACCAGGTCGACGCCGGAGGTCTCGTGCTCCTGCTCGACCCGGAAGCCCATCGTGCGGTGGAGCGCCCAGACCACGGCCGCCGAGACCACGAACGAGTAGGTGAACGTCGCGCCCATGGCGACCAGCTGGCGCCAGAGCTGGTCGACGCCGCCGCCGTACAGCAGCCCGTCCACCCCCGCCGGTGCCGCAGCGCTGGCGATGATCCCGATGGCGAACATCCCCACCAGGCCACCCACGAGGTGGACCCCCACCACGTCGAGCGAGTCGTCGTAGCCCCAGCGGTACTTCAGGCCCACGGCGAGGGCGCAGACGCCCCCGGCCAGCGCTCCGACGACGATCGCGCCCATCGGCGTCACCGCGAAGCAGGAAGGAGTGATCGCGACCAGTCCGGCGACCACACCCGAGGCGCCGCCGAAGGAGGTGGCGTGGCCGTCACGCACCCGCTCGACGGCGAGCCAGGACAGCAGCCCCGTGCAGCCCGCGAGAAGTGTGTTGACGAAGACGACCGCAGCGGTGTTGTTGGCCGCCAGCGCCGACCCCGCGTTGAACCCGAACCAGCCGAACCACAGCAGGCCCGCGCCGAGCATCACCAGGGTGAGGTTGTGCGGCTTCATCGCCTCACGACCGAAACCGATGCGCGGCCCGAGCACCAGCGCTGCCGCCAGGCCGGCAGCCCCGGAGTTGATCTCCACCGCGGTCCCGCCGGCGAAGTCGAGGGCCGCCAGCTCGTTGGCCATCCAGCCGCCCACGTGGTCGCCATGGGAGAAGTCGAAGATCCAGTGCGCGATCGGCGCGTAGACCAGCACCGTCCACACCGCGCAGAACACCAGCCAGGTGGCGAACTTCGTGCGGTCCGCGATCGCGCCGGCGATCAGTCCCACCGTGATGACCCCGAAGAGTCCTTGGAACATCGCGAAGATCGTGATCGGGATGCCCCCGTCCTCGGAGGTGAGGTCGGTCAGCATGTCGCGGAAGGCGAAGTACTGCGTCGGGTCTCCGACCAGTCCGCCACCCAGGTCGTCGCCGAAGGCGAGGGAGAAGCCCACGACCACCCAGGTCACGCTCACCACGGCCATGGCGCCGAAGACCATCATGATCATGTTGAGCACGCTCTTGGAGCGCACCATCCCGCCGTAGAACAGCGCCAGGCCGGGGGCCATCAGCATCACGAGCGCTGCCGAGGCGAGCAACCACGCGGTGTCTCCAGTGTTGGTCATGGTGGTGAGGTCCTCACGAGGCCGGCGACATGGTCACGCGCGCCGACGTGAGCGGGCGCGAGCCACACCCTTGAGTGGGTTTGTTTCACAGCCGAGTACGCCGTGTTACAGACACGTGAACCAGCCCCCTCCCAGCTGGGAAGGGGGCTGGTTCGCCGACCGGCCGCTCGGGCGGTCAGGGGTGGTTGTGCTCGCTCTAGACCGCAGCCATGTCGCGGTCACCGGTCCGGACCCGCACGATCGTGTCGACCGGAGCGACCCAGACCTTGCCGTCACCGATGCTGCCGGTGGCTGCGGCCTTGACGACCACGCCCACGACGTCCTCGGCGTCCGAGTCGTCCACGACGATCTCCAGCCGCACCTTGGGCACCAGGGCGATGTCGTACTCGGCGCCTCGGTAGACCTCGGTGTGACCCTTCTGGCGTCCGTAGCCGGAGACCTCGCTGACGGTCATCCCGGTGACCCCGAAGGTCTCGAGGGCGGCGCGGACGTCCTCCCACTTGTGCGGCTTGATCACCGCGGTGACGAGCTTCATGCCAGTGCACCTTCCTTCTTGCTGGCCGCCGCGACCGACGTCGGGCGGGAGGTGAGCGAACCGCCGGCACGAGCGGTGAGGTCGTAGCCGGCCTCACCGTGCTCGACGTAGTCGATGCCCTCGACCTCGTCGTCGTCCTCGATCCGCCAACCGATGGTTGCCTTGATCAGGAGCGCGAGGATCAGCGTGGCCACACCGGACCAGAGCATCGCGAACAGTGCGGTCAGGGTCTGGATGACCAACGGGGAGATCCCGCCGCCGTAGAGCAGACCGTCGATGCCGCCCGGCGCGGATCCGGCGGAGACCAGGCCGATCATCAGGGTGCCGACCAGACCACCGACGAGGTGGACGCCCACCACGTCGAGCGAGTCGTCGACGTTGTACCGGTACTTCAGGCCGACAGCCAGGGCACACAGCACACCAGCGGCCAGGCCGATCGCGATCGCGCCGATCGGTGTCACCGCACCACAGGCGGGGGTGATGGCCACCAGGCCGGCCACGACGCCCGACGCGGCGCCGAGCGAGGTGCCCTTGCCGTCGCGCATCTTCTCCACGAGCAGCCAGGCCAGCATCGCCGCGCAGGTCGCGACCGTGGTGTTGATCCAGGTCACGCCCGTCTCCGTCATGAACTGGGCGATGTCTGCTTCGCCACCGTCGCCCTCGACGAAGACGATCGAGCCGACGTTGAAGCCGAACCAGCCGAACCACAGCAGCCCGGCACCGATCATCGTCAGCGGCAGGTTGTGCGGCTTGATCGGCTCCTTGCCGAAGCCCAGTCGACGACCGATCACCAGGGCGAGCACCAGGCCGGCCATCCCGGCGTTGATGTGGACCACCGTCCCACCGGCGTAGTCCTGGGGGATGACCCCGGCGATGCCGTCGGCGAAGCCGTAGAGCAGTGCGGGCAGGCCGTTCTCGTTGCCGGGGTTGAGGAACCCACCACCCCAGACCATGTGGGCCAGCGGGAAGTACGAGAGCGTCACCCAGAGGGGCACGAAGACCACCCAGGCCGAGAACTTGACCCGGTCGGCGATCGCGCCGCTGATGAGAGCGGCCGTGATGACTGCGAACGTCATCTGGAAGGCCACGTAGACGTAGTCACCCGCACCGACGTCCTTGAGCCCGAACAGGGTGAAGGGGTTGGCGAACAACCCGAGGACGTCCTCTCCTGCGCCCTGGCTGTAGCTCATCGACCAGCCCCACAGCACGTACACGATGCCGACGATGCCGAGCGAGACGAACGACATCATCATCATGTTGAGTACGGACTTCGAGCGGCTCATGCCGCCGTAGAACAGGGCGAGCGCCGGTGTGGTCATCATCAACACCAAGGTCGATGCCACCAGCATGAAGGCGTAGTAGCCGTCCATGGGACCTCCGTGACTGTCCGGCCGCGTGCGGACCGGAATCGATATTCAGGAAGAAGGCCACCTCGGACGGCTCTGTCCGGGAGGACTCCCCAGCAACGCCCTCAACGATGCGATGCCGAGGTTTCAGGTTGCGGCGAGGCACGTTGCGCAGATGTGACGGATGAGGTGGGTCTGTTTCGGAGGTGTTAACAGTCCGGCCGAGCCGACACCGCACGAGGGCATTCGCCCGCCGGGGCTACTCCTCGCCGAGCAGGGCGGAGACGAAGACGTCGGGGTCGAAGGGCGCGAGGTCATCGGCACCCTCGCCGAGCCCGACCAGCTTGACCGGCACTCCGAGCTGGCGTTGCACGGCGACCACGATCCCGCCCTTGGCAGACCCGTCGAGCTTGGTGAGCACGATTCCGCTGACGTCGACCACCTCGGCGAAGACCCGGGCCTGGGTCAACCCGTTCTGGCCGGTGGTGGCGTCCAGCACGAGCAACACTTCGGAGACCGGTGCCTGCTTCTCGACCACCCGCTTGACCTTGCCGAGCTCGTCCATGAGCCCGGCCTTGTTCTGCAGCCGCCCGGCGGTGTCGATGATGACCGTGTCGACCTCCTGCTCCGAACCGCTGCGCACGGCCTCGAAGGCGACGCTTGCCGGGTCCGAGCCCTCGGGGCCCTTCACGGTCGTGACACCGACACGCTCGCCCCACGTGGTCAGCTGCTCCGCCGCCGCGGCGCGGAAGGTGTCGGCGGCACCCAGCAGCACCTGGCGGTCCTCGGCAACCAGGATCCGGGCGAGCTTGCCGACGGTCGTGGTCTTGCCGGTGCCGTTGACCCCGACCATCAGCACCACGGCGGGGGTGCCCTCGTGCCGGGTCACGGCGAGCCGTCGATCCATCGTGGGGTCGACCAGGGCCAGCAGCTCCTCGCGCAGGACGTCGTGCACCGACGATGCCGATGAGCCCTCGACGCGAAGCCGCCGGCGCAGGTTCTCCACCAGCTCCTGGGTGGGCCCGACGCCGATGTCGGCGGTGAGCAGGGAGTCCTCGATCTCCTCCCAGGTGTCCTCGTCGACCCGGTCGCGGGACAGCAGGGAGAGCAGACCGCGCCCCAGCGCGCCCTGGGAACGAGCCAGGCGCTGGCGCAGCCGCACCAACCGGCCGGCGGCACTTTCCGGGCGCTCCAGGACCGGCGGCTCGGGCTCCGCGAGCCCGGGCTCTGCGAGCTCGGGGGCCTCGGTGCGCCCGGGCGCAGGCTGGTCGACTCTCGGCCGGGCGATGACGTCCGTGCCGGCGGCACCACGCCCTCGACGCCGCGACGCGGTCGAGACGAAGCCGACGACGACGGCGAGCGCCACGACGGCGATCGCGATGATCAGATAGAGCAAGTCATCCACGGCCGCATCAAACCATCTGGCGGCGAACCGGTCCGAGGGCCCTCCCCGCCACCGGTCAGACCCGACCCCTCGCGGTGCCTTCTGGGGTCAGCCGCGCGTGGTCGCCTTGCGACCACGCGGGCGACCAGGAGAAGAGCGGCGCGCGCTGCCCGCGTCCTGGGCCGGGGCCTGGGCCTGGGCCTGGGCCTGGGCCTGGGCCTGGGGCATTGTGCGGTCGGCGCGCGGCTCCGGCGCGTCGCCACGGTCGGAGCGGTCACGGCGGCGACCGGTGGCGGCGACGAACCGCATCACACCGACGCAGATGGCGAGGCAGAGCAGGGAGTAAGTGATGAGGGCGAGCACGAGGATGTCCTCTGGTGGGAATACCTGGACCCTCATCGTCTCCCATCGTGCGGCACGACCACCAGTCCGGCGGCGTGATCCTGGTCATGGCCCGTCCGATGACGAAGTCACCGGACGGGCCACTCCGATCAGGAGTCCGAGCGACGGAAGAGCGTCTTGCCTCTGCCGGTGGCGCTGAGCCGGTAGTCGATCCGGTCGTCGACCCGGCCGTCGACGATGTCACCGAAGGCGTCGTCGAAGTCGCGCGTGAGGTGCTCGCGCACCTCGTGGCGTCGACGCCGTTCGTCGTGCCGGTCGAGCTCGTACAGGTCCACGCGCAGTGCACGCAGCAGCGCGAACGCCATCAGGATCATGATCGCGCTGAAGGGCAACGCGGTCGCGATGGCTCCCGCCCGCAGCGCGGTCAGGCCCCCTGCGAGCAGCAGGGTGATCGCGATGACTCCCTCCATCAGCGCCCACAGCACCCGGCTCCACGTGGGCGGGTTGGGGTGACCACCCGAGGAGAGCATGTCGACCACCAATGAGCCGGAGTCCGAGGAGGTGACGAAGAAGATCGCGACCAGGACCAGAGCCATGACCGACAGGACCGTGCCCAGCGTCAACGCGTCCAGGGTCTCGAAGAGCACCTGGTCAGCGGTGACTGCGCCGTCCTGGACCAGCCCGCCAGCACCCATCAGCTCCCGGTGCACCCCGGTCCCACCGAGGACCGAGAACCACACCACGGCGACCAGCATCGGCACGAGGAGCGACCCCATGACGAACTGCCTGACCGTGCGGCCTCGGGAGATCCGGGCGATGAAGACGCCCACGAAGGGTGCCCACGAGATCCACCAGCCCCAGTAGAAGATCGACCAGGAGCTCTGCCACGTCTGACCTGCCTGGCCGGAGTAGGCCGAGGTGTCGAAGGTCATCTGCAGCACGTTGGCGAGGTAGACGCCCATCGACTCGACCATGTTGCGCAGCAGGAAGATCGTGGGACCGAAGGCCAGCACCGCGAGCAGCAGCACGCCTGCCAGCCCGATGTTGATGTTGGAGAGCCACTTGATCCCCCGGCCCAGGCCGCTGACCACCGACAGCGTGGCCACGAAGGTGATGCAGGCGATCAGGATGACCAGCACGGTGTTGTCCGCCTTGTCGACCACACCCAGGTGGGACAGCCCCGCGGCGATCTGCCGCACGCCGAGCCCGAGCGAGGTGGCTACGCCGAAGACCGTGCCGAAGATCGCGAGCACGTCCACGGCATCTCCCAGGGGTCCTCTGACCCGGTCACCGAAGAGCGGCTCGAGCGCCCACCGGATCGAGACCGGTCGGCCACGCCGGTGGATCGCCAGTCCGAGGGAGAGCCCGATCACCACGTAGATCGACCACGGGTGGACCCCCCAGTGCACGAAGGTCTGGGCGAAGGCCAGCTGGGCCTGCTCGGCCTCGGTGCCTCCCGTGCCCGGCTTGACCTGCGTGGTCGCGAAGCTCAGCGGCTCCGCCACGCCGTAGAACACCAGCCCGATGCCCATGCCGGCTGCGAACAGCATCGCGAACCACGACAACAGGCCGAACTCCGGATCGTCACCGTCACGCCCGATCACCACGCGCCCGTAGGGCCCCAGTCCGATGTAGAGCGCGATCGCGAGGAAGAACGCCACGGACAGGATGTAGAACCAGCCGAGCTTGCTCACGATCCAGCCCTGGACGCCGTTCAGGGTCTCCCCGGTGCCGTCAGGGAAGGCCACGGCGAGCACGCTGACCGCCACGATCACCGCGATGGCGGGGAAGAAGACCCTCGGGGCCACTCCGCCCGTGCCGAGGCGGACCCCGTGCTCACGAAGCTGGCGTGAGACGCGCTGCTCGTCGTCCTCCGCGCTGAGCGAGCCGCTCTCGCCGGACGGTGCCTCGGAGGCGCTGGCGTCTGGGTCTGCGTCCCTGGGTTCGTCCCGTTCGTCCCGGTCCGGCCGGTTGAGCGTCGTCATGCGTACTCCGTCCCCGATGGTCAGTGTTCTAGTTCAGCCCTGGGCTTAACCGCCGCGGGGCACGTCAAACACGTTAGCGCGTGGGGCTCGCGACCAGGGGGGCGACCGCCTCCCTGATCACCTCGGGGATCGGCACCGTCGGGCGTTCGCCGGCGACCGTGTTGTCGACATAGACGTGCACGAACCGGCCCTCGGCGCTGGCTTCGTCACCGTCGCCCTGGAACAGCCCGACGCGGTAGGTGACCGAGGATCGACCGAGCCGCTCGACCACCAGCCCGAGCTCTACCGGCTCGGGGAAGCCGAGCTCGTGGAAGTAGCGGCAGGACACCTCGGCCACCACGCCGATCGCCGGCAGCGAACGGATGTCCACCCCGCTGGTCTCGATCAGGTGGGCGTTGACCACAGTGTCGATCAGCTCGAAGTAGGCCGCGTTGTTCATGTGGCCGTAGACGTCGTCGTCCGCCCAGCGCGTGGTCGCGGTGCGCCACGAGAGGTAGTCGGCTCGAGTCGGTCGAGCAGGTCGGTCGCTCACCGGATCCTCACGCGGACTCGGCCTCACGCAGCCGCTGGCTGATCACGGTGGTGACACCGTCACCTCGCATGGTGACGCCGTACAGCGCGTCGCCGACCTCCATGGTGCGCTTCTGGTGGGTGATGACCAGCAGCTGGGAGCTGTCTCGCAGCTCGGTGTAGATGTCGAGCAGCCGACCCAGGTTGGTGTCGTCGAGCGCCGCCTCCACCTCATCGAGGATGTAGAACGGCGAGGGACGGGCCTTGAAGAGCGAGACCAGGAAGGCCACCGCGACCAGGGACCGCTCGCCGCCGGACAGCAGCGAGAGTCGCTTGACCTTCTTGCCGGGCGGGCGCGCCTCGACCTCGATGCCGGTGGTGAGCATGTCGGAGGGATCGGTGAGCACCAGCCGCCCCTCACCACCGGGGAAGAGCCGGCCGAAGACCTCGGAGAAGACGTCACGCACGTCCTGCCACGCCTCGGTGAAGACCTGCTCGACGCGCTCGTCGACGTCCCTGACGATGTCGAGCAGGTCGCGCCGGGTCTTGCGGAGATCCTCCAGCTGCTCGGTGAGGAACTTGTGTCGCTCCTCCAGGGCGGTGAACTCCTCCAGCGCGAGCGGGTTGACCTTGCCGAGCTGGTTCAGCGCACGCTCGGCGGTCCGCAGCCGCTTGGTCTGCTCCTCGCGCACGAACGCAACCGTGCCGCTCTGGCTCGCCTCGCCGTCGTCGCCCACCACCCACACCGGGACCTCCAGCTCGGGTCCGTAGTCGGAGACCAGGTTGTCCGGATCCAGCCCGAGCTCGTCGAGCGCCCGCTCCTCGATCTGCTCGACCCGCATCTGCTGCTGCGCGCGAGCCACCTCGTCGCGGTGCACGGTGCTCACCAGGTCCTCGAGCTCGCGGGCCAGGTCGCGCAGCCGCGCTCGCACCTCGATCAGCTCCTGCTCGCGGCCACGACGTCGCTGCTCGATCTCGGCGCGCCGCTCGGAAGCGCGATGCAGCGAACGCTGCAGGTGGGAGCTCACCACACCGACCGCCTCGACCACCGCCCGCCCGGTGGCCGCCTCGCGCGTCACCCGCTCACGACGAGCCTCGGCTCGCGCCCGCGCCTCGCGCTGCTGCCGGGCGCTGCGCAGCAAAGCCTCGGCCCGCCCCGCCAGTGCCCGGGCGCGCTCCTCGGCGGTGCGCAGCGACAAACGTGCCTCGGTCTCGCCTGCGCGCGCCTCCCGCGCCTCGTCGGCCAGGCGCTGGAGCACCTCGACCTCGGGCTCCTCCTCCCCGGCCGACTCCGCGTTGCGCAGCCGCTCCTCCAGCTCCTCCAGGCCCGCCAGGTCGGCGTCGCGGGCGTGGACTGCCTCCTCGGTGGCCTGCTCCAGACGCGACACCTCTGCCCGCGCTGCCCGCGCGGTGCTGCCGTGCTGGGCAAGCTCCTCGGCCACCGCGGCGAGGTGGGCGTCGGACTCGTGCAGCTTGGCCAGGGCGACCTCGACCCGCTGGGCGGCGTCGTGCCGCTCCTGCTCGGCCCGGTTGAGCTCGAAGGCCAGCCGCTGGGCGGAGTGCGTGACCTCCTCGATCCGGGCCTCGGCCTCGTCGAGCGCAGCCTGCACCTCCAGCAGGCTCGGCGCGCTCGAGGAGCCCCCGGCGACGTAGTGGGCGCCCAGGACGTCGCCCTCGCGGGTGACGCACAGCAGCTCCGGGTGGTCGCGGAGAACTCCCCGGGCCGAGCCGGCGTCGTCGACGACGGCCACCCGCTCGAGCAGCCGCTGCAGCGCGCCCGAGATCTGCTCCGGACAGGAGATCGACTCCACGGCGTAGGACGCCCCGGCGGGCAGGGACGGCCAGCCGCTGCGGTCGCCCGCGGCGCCGCCCAGCACCATGCCGGCCCGGCCGAGATCATCGGTCTTGAGCCGACCGAGAGCCTCGACGGCATGGTCGAGGTCGTCGATCACCACGGCGTCGGCCGCCGCACCGAGCGCGGCAGCCACGGCTGCCTCGTAGCCCGAGCGGACCTCGACCAGTGCCGCCACCGAGCCGAGCAGGCCGGAGACCGGCTCGGTGGCGGCCAGCAGCGCCCCGGAGCCGTCCTTGCGGCTCAGACCCAGCTCCAGCGCCTCTCGTCGGGCGACCAGGGCGGCGCGCTCGCGCTCGGCGGCCTGGGACTCCTCGCGCATCTTGGTCAGCTGCGACTCGCAGTCCTCCAGGCCCGCCACGGCGACCTCGTGCTCGGCGTCCAGACCCTCCTCGCCGGCGTCGAGCCCCGCGACCCGGCTCTCCAGGGAGGTGAAGTCACGTTCGGCGCGTTCGGCGCGAGCGGCCGCCTCGGCGCGAGCGACCTCGAGCCGGCCGAGCTCCTCCTGGGTCGCAGCGGCTCGACTCTTCTTGGCGTTGACCTGCCCCTGCAGCCGGGCCAACCCCTCACGGCGGTCGGCGGCCGCGCGCTGGAGGGCGGCCACGCGGCGTTCCTCCGCGCCGTGGGCGTCCTCAGCTGCCTGGCGGGCGGCCAGCGCCTGCTCGAGCACGGCGCGGTTGCGCTGCACCTCCGAGGTGATCTCCTGCTCCTGCTCGCCGACCTGCGCGGCCTCGGCCTCGAGCTCCTCGGGGTCACGACCGGCGGGCAGCTCCGGCTCGGAGTCGGCATTGCGGACCCGCTCGGCGGCGAGCGAGGCGGTGCCCTGGAGCCGGTCCTGGATGCCGGAGAGTGCGAACCAGGTCTCCTGGGCCCGGGACAAGGCCGGGAGATCCTCCCGCAGTGAGCTCTCGAGCTCGGACTCCGCGGCGCGCGCCTCCTCCTGCGCACCTTCCACCTCCGAGCGCCGCTGCGCAAGCATGGTCTCGTCGGCCAGCTCCTGCTCCATCGCCTGACGCACCGTCACCAGCTCGTCGGCCAGCAGGCGGGCCCGGGCGTCACGCACGTCGGCCTGGATCACCGCCGCCTTGCGGGCGACCTCTGCCTGGCGGCCCAGCGGCTTCAGCTGGCGGCGGATCTCGCTCAACAGGTCACCGAGGCGGGTCAGGTTGCCCTCGGTGGAGTCCAGCTTGCGCAGCGCCTTCTCCTTGCGCTTGCGGTGCTTCAGGACGCCGGCAGCCTCCTCGATGAAGCCGCGACGCTCCTCCGGGGTCGCGCGCAGGATCGAGTCCAGCTGGCCCTGGCCGACGATGACGTGCATCTCCCGGCCGATGCCGGAGTCCGAGAGCAGCTCCTGGACGTCGAGCAGGCGGCAGGGCTGGCCGTTGATCGCGTACTCCGATCCGCCGTTGCGGAACATCGTGCGACTGATCGTGACCTCGGCGTAGTCGATCGGCAGCGCGCCGTCGGAGTTGTCGATGGTCAGCGACACCTCCGCGCGACCCAGCGGCGCCCGACCGGCGGTGCCGGCGAAGATGACGTCCTCCATCTTGCCGCCGCGCAGCGACTTGGCCCCCTGCTCGCCCATGACCCAGGCGAGCGCGTCGACGACGTTGGACTTGCCCGAGCCGTTGGGGCCCACGATGCAGGTGATGCCGGGTTCGAGCTGGAGGGTCGTGCTGGAGGCGAAGGACTTGAATCCCTTGAGAGTCAGGGTCTTCAGGTACACGTGGGCTCCTCACCGGTCCGCCGACCACCCGACGTGGTCCGGCGTTCTCTTCACTCAGTCGTGCCGCACGACGGTCATCCGCCGCGGGGAAGCCAGCACGTCAGCGCCGTCACCCTAGTACGGCCGGTGGTGGTTTCCGTGGAGGCGCGGCGTGCCCTGGTCCGCCGCTGGGCAGCAACCGGTCGCGGGCCCCGGACCGGGGCTCAGGGGTTCGGACGTGCTCCGTCCCAGGCCCGACAGTGCTCGACGTGCGGACCCGGGACGGGAGGGGAAGCTCTGGGACGGCGCTCGGCGCAGCCGGGCTCGTTCAGACCGGCGCCATGTCCTCGCGGGTCTGCAGCAACGCGGGATCGATCGCGGCGGTCAGGGCGTCGTTCTCCACCTGGAGCCGGCTCACCAGGGCCGTGAGGTCTGCGACCTGCTGGGTGAGTCGCCGGTTCTCACCGATGAGACTCGAGGTGATGCGGGGATCCTGGGCGCCGACATAGCCGATGAGGGCCTTGGCCATGGTGTGCGGTCCTTCGTGTCCAGTGGGCGGAACTGATTCGCGGCCATCAGAGTGGCTGGTCGCATGGTGGCCTGGGCGGGCGCCGCACATGCAGGCGGCTGGAGAGCGCGAAGGCCTGTTCAAGGCTCGCACACCCTCGCCGCTGAGGTCAACGTGACCTTTTCGTGACATAGGCAGCGATCCGTACGATCCCGATCGCCGATCCCGGCGCCCGCTCGACCAGATGTCGCTGCCTCCCCTCTCCGCCGCCCGAGACGTGGTCACTCCCGACCCGACGAGCCTCACCCCAGCGCGCGCGGGCGGCGAGGCACGGGCTGGCAGCGCGAACAGAAGAACGACGAGCGGTTGGTGAAGGCCACCCGGCGGATCGGGGTGGCGCACCGTCGGCAGGGCAGCCCCTCGCGTCCGTAGGCCGACAGCGAGCGGTCGAAGTAGCCGCTCTCCCCGTTGACGTTGACGTAGAGGCTGTCGAAGGAGGTCCCGCCCTGATCCAGCGCGGCGCCCATCACTGCTCGGACCTCGCGCAGCACGGTTCGCACCTGTGCGGCACTGAGCCTGCCGCCGGAGCGCTCGCCATGGATCCGAGCCGCCCACAGCGCCTCGTCGGCGTAGATGTTGCCGACCCCCGAGATGACCCGCTGGTCGAGCAGCAGCCGTTTGATCCCCGCGGTACGGCGCCTGACCTGCGCGACGAAACCGGCGTCGTCGAAGAGCGGGTCGAGCGGGTCGAGCGCGATGTGTGCGATCTCCGCAGGCATCTCGGCCCCGCCCGGCGAGACCGCCAGGCCACCGAACATCCGCTGGTCGACGAACCGGAGCTCTGCGGCTCCGGGCCCGCTGAGCGCGAAACGGATCCGCAGGTGCTTCTCGTCCGGCGCCGAGACCGGCTGCACCAGCATCTGCCCGCTCATCCCGAGATGGGCCAGGATCGCGTCGCCGCTGTCGAGCGGCAGCCACAGGAACTTGCCCCGGCGGCGGGCGCCGGTGACCACCCGTCCTTGCAGCACCGCACAGAAGTCCTCGGCTCCGCCGAGATGGCGGCGCACCGGACGCGGGTGCAACACCTGGACCGACTCCAGGCGACGACCCACCACGTGCCGGGCCAGGCCGCGGCGGACGACCTCGACCTCGGGGAGCTCTGGCATCGCGCGTCGCTGGGGGGAGGAGCTAGTCGGCGGGGGTCGAGCCCGAGGCCGCCCCCCTGAGCTCGGTGTAGGCAGTCTCCGCCGCCTGCTGCTCGGCCTCCTTCTTGGAGCCGCCGACCCCCTGGCCGTAGAGCGATTCCCCCACCCGCACCTTGGCGGTGAAGGTCTTGGCGTGGTCGGGGCCGTCGTCCTCGATGACGTACTCCGGCACGCCCACCCCGAGCTCGGCGCACAGCTCTTGCAGACTGGTCTTCCAGTCCAGGCCGGCACCCATCCCGGCAGCGTTCTGCATCACGGAGTCGAACAAGCGGTGCACCACCGCACCGGCACCCTCGAAGCCGCTGGAGAGATAGACCGCCCCGATCACCGCCTCGACGGTGTCGGAGAGGATCGAGGGCTTCTGGCGCCCGCCCGTGATCTCCTCACCGCGGCCCAGCATCACGTGACGGCCCAGGCCGATGTGCTGGGCGACCTCGGCCAGAGCGCGAGCGTTCACCACCGCCGCGCGCAGCTTGGCCAGTCGCCCCTCGGAGAGATCTGGGTGATCGCCGTACAGGGTCTCGGTCACCACCAGGCCCAGCACGGAGTCGCCCAGGAACTCCAGACGCTCATTGGTCGGCAGGCCGCCGTGCTCGTAGGCATAGGAGCGATGAGTCAGTGCCCGCTCGAGCAGGTCGTCCTCGAGTGAGGGGTGGCCGAGCGCCTTGCGCAGGTCGGGGTACGTCGTCCCCTCGGGCGCGCCAGGACCGACGGGGTCGGCGACCCCGTCGTCGGTCGAATGATCCAGCTGCGACGCCATCGGACCCCGAGGGTCCTCAGAGAACCGGGCGCCGGTCGGAGCGCGAGCCGTACTGCCCGCACGTCGGGCAGGCGCGGTGCGGCAGGTGCTTGGCGCCGCACGCCGGGTTGGCGCAGGTGGCGAGCGCGGGCGCACTGGCCTTCCACTGCGACCGGCGGTGGCGGGTGTTGCTCCGCGACATCTTCCGCTTCGGGACAGCCACTTCGTACTCCTCGTTCAGGTCGCGGGGTGCGACCGGGTTCTGCTTGGACTCTTGCTACTGGACTCTTGCTACTGGACTCTGCTTCGCGACTCTGGGGTTCGACGCTGGTGGGGCTACCCCTCGGTCTCCGGCCCGTCGTGGGCCAGCTGCTGCAACGCCGCCCAGCGCGGGTCGACCGGCTCGGCGTGCGCGTGGTCGGGGTCGTCCGCCAGGCGAGCGCCACACTCGACGCACAGACCCGGGCAGTCGTCCCGGCACAACGGCTGGAACGGTAGCGCAAGCACCACCGAATCACGCAGCAAAGGCTCCAGGTCGAGCAGGTCACCCTGCAGCCGGCTGGTGTCGTCATCGTCGTCCTGAGCACCCGTTCGGGGCACGTCCTCCTCGTCGTAGACGAAGAGCTCGCACAGGTCGGCGTCGATCTGACTGCGCACCGCGTCGAGACACCGGGCGCACTCGCCCTCCAGCTCCGCGCTGACGGTGCCGGTGACCAGCACGCCCTCCACGACCGCCTCCAGCCGCAGGTCGAACTCGACCGGACGACCCTCGGGGACGCGAAGCACCTCGATGCCGAGATCTGCCGGTGCCGGCGCCTCCAAGGTCAGGTGCTTCTCCGTGCCGGGACGTCGGCCGAGCTCGCGGGTGTCGAGCACGAGCGGCGCTCTCGGGTCGAGACGCACGGGACAACCTTCTCAGGACGACGACATGGACAGATCACGGTCCCCAGATCGAGAACCCCCGCACGTCACGACGAGGCCCGGCGACACAGGGACCGCATGCCAGGGTAACGGGGCGGGCACCGCGGGACCAAAAGATCCGGGCCGGTGCTCAGCCCTGGTCGCGCTCGGCGAGCTTGGCCCCGAGCCTGCTCAGCACGAAGCCGGGCACGAGCGCGGAGACGTCGCCACCGAAGCCGGCCACCTCCTTGACGAGGCTGGAGGCGAGGAAGCAGTACTCCGGGCTCGTCGGGACGAAGACCGTCTCGACACCGCTGAGGCTGGCGTTCATCTGTGCCATCTGCAGCTCGTAGTCGAAGTCGCTGACCGCTCGCAGGCCCTTCACGATGGTGCTGATCCCGCGGGTCAGGCAGAAGTCGGTGAGCAGCCCGGTGAAGGAGTCGACCACCACGTTGTCCCACGGGGCCACTGCCTCGGTGAGCATGTCGAGCCGCTCCTCGGCGTTGAAGAGCCGGTTCTTGGACTGGTTGACCCCGACCGCCACCACCACCTCGTCGAAGAGGGACGCGGCGCGGCCGAAGATGTCGATGTGACCGTTGGTCACCGGGTCGAACGACCCGGGGCAGGCGGCTCGACGCACGTGGGCTCCTCGGCGCGACAGGGTGCGCGACGGCGGTCGCCGCGCCCAGCGGTCAGGTCAGTCCGCGACGCTACCAAAGCGGGCGTACGCCAGAACGGTCTCGCCGTAGCGACGCGCGCGACCGGGTTGCAACGCCGCCGGCCACACCTGCACCGGCGCTCGCGCGGAGCGTTCGACCACGACCACGCCGCCCGGCCCCAGCCAACCGTGGGTGAGCGCATCGAGGTCTTCGGCCACCTGCTCAGCCGGCAGGTCGTACGGCGGGTCGAGGAAGACCACGTCGAAGGGTCGCGGCTGCCCGGTGAGGAAGGCCGCCACCGTGCGGCACTCGACCTGGAGCGCCAGGTCGAGGGTGGCGCCGTTGCGCCGGATCAGGGCTGCGGTGCGGCGGTCGTGCTCCACGCACACCGCGTCGGCCGCGCCGCGGGACAGTGCCTCGAGGGCGACCGCCCCCGACCCGGCGTACAGGTCGAGCAGCGCAACACCCGACCAGGTGCCGAGCATGGACTCCAGCGAGGAGAACAGCGCCTCGCGGGTGCGGTCGGTCGTCGGGCGGGTCAGGTCCCCGGCCGGGGTCTGGAGCCTGCGGCCGCCGGCGGATCCTCCGATGATGCGGGTCACGTCTTCTCCAGGTAGTCGGCCGCGTCCTTCTCGCGCAACGCGGTGACCAGCGTGCCCAGGCCGGGGTGCTCGACGAGCTCGGGGTCGGCCTCGACGATCTGTGTGGCCACCTCACGGGCCTCCTGGACCACCTCGACGTCGCGCACCACCGACAGCAGCCGCAGCGAGCTGCGGCGCCCTGACTGGTCGGCGCCGAGCACGTCGCCCTCCCGGCGGATCTCGAGGTCCAGCTCGGCCAGACCGAAACCGTCGACACTCTTCGCAACCGCGGCCAACCGGTGCCGCGCCCCCGGGGACATCGCTCGCGAGACCAGCAGGCACAGCCCGGCGTGACCGCCCCGGCCCACGCGCCCGCGCAGCTGGTGCAGCTGGGAGATGCCGAACCGGTCGGCGTCGAGGATCACCATCATCGTGGCGTTGCCGACATCGACGCCCACCTCGATCACCGTCGTCGACACGAGGACGTCGATCTCGCCGGCCGCGAACGCGCGCATCGTGGCGTCCTTCTCCTCCGCCGGCATCCGGCCGTGGAGCATCGAGACCCGCAACCCCTGCAACGGCCCCTCCGCCAGGCTGGGGGTGACCTGCTCGACCGCCGCCAGGTCGCGCTTGCCGTCGTCTCCGGGCGCATCCCAGATCGCCTGGTCCTGCTGGCGGGTCTCGGCCTCGTCGGAGGAGATCCGTGGGCACACGATGTAGACCTGCCGGCCCGCCTCGACCTCCTCGCGCACCCGGTGCCAGGCGCGATCCAGCCACGCCGGCTGCTCCGCCGCAGGGACGACCGTGGTCTGGATGGGTGATCGGCCTGCGGGGAGCTCACGCAGCTCAGAGGTCTCCAGGTCGCCGAAGATCGTCATCGCCACGGTGCGGGGGATGGGGGTGGCGGTCATCACCAGCACGTGTGGCGAGCCACCCTGCGCCTTCGCTGCCAGGGCAGCGCGCTGCTCCACCCCGAAGCGGTGCTGCTCGTCGATCACGACCAGCCCGAGATCGGCGAACTGCACGACGTCCTCGAGCAGGGCGTGGGTGCCGATCACGATGCCGGCGTGCCCGGACTGGGCGTCGAGCAGCGCCTCCCGCCGGGCCTGCGCCCCCGAGGAGCCGGTGAGCAGCACCACGCCGGTGGCACCCTCCGCGCTGCCGAGCATCCCGCCGGCTGCGAGGTCGCCGAGCATCTGGGTGATCGAGCGATGATGCTGCTGTGCCAGCACCTCCGTGGGGGCCAGCAGCGCCGCCTGCCCCCCGGAGTCGACCACCCGCAGCATCGCGCGCAGCGCCACGACCGTCTTGCCGGACCCGACCTCGCCCTGAAGCAGCCGGTGCATCGGGTGCGACCGAGCCAGGTCGGCGAGCAGCACGTCCTCCACCTCCCGCTGCCCGGAGGTCAGCTCGAAGGGCAGGCGCGCGTCGAAGGCGTCGAAGAGCCCGCCCGCGGACCCCCCGCGCGAGACCGCCTTCAGCCCGCGCTGCGCGTGGCGTCGCTGCGCCAACGCGGTCTGCATCACCAGCGCCTCGTCGAAGAGCAGCCGATGCCGGGCCCGCTCGTGCTGCTCCGGCGAGTCGGGGCGGTGGATCCACTCCAACGCCTCCCGGAGCCCGCTCAGGCCCCTGCGGGAGCGCACTGCCTCCGGCAGCGGGTCCGGGACCTCGCCCAGCACGTCGAGGGCCACTCGGACCGCCCGCATGATCTGCCAGGAGTTCAGGTCGCCCGAGGTGGGGTAGATCGGCAACAGCTCCGGGACCGTCCCGGGCTCCCCCACCTCGTAGAACGGATGGGTCAGCTCCCAGCCGCCACGACGGAAGCGGCTCCGCTCGAACTTGCCGGACGCCAGCAAGGTGGTGCCGGGCGCCAGCTGCTCGGCGCGCCAGGTGGCCCGTCCGGCATTGGGGTCGAAGAAGGTCATCCAGATGGTGCCGTCGGACAGCGAGGCCTCGACCTCGACCCGGTAGGCGCGCCGCCCGGTCCGCTTGTTGACGTAGTCGCGCACGGTCGCCTGCCGCACGCTCAGCACCACGCTCGCTCGCTCCCCCGGCTCCAGGTCGGCCAGGGAGCTCGCCTCGCCGGCGCTGAGGAACCGACGGGGGTAGTGGCTCACGAGCTCACCGACAGTGGTCATCGCGAGGTTCTCGGTCAGGGCCTTGGCCGTCTTGCCCCCCAGCACCGAGCTGAGCCTGGTGTCCCAGGCGGCACCGGTCGACACGCTCACGGGTTCCTCGACTCTCCTGCGTCCGGCTACTCGACGCCGAACAGCACCGGGTAGCGATCCTGCCCTCCGTCGTACACCAGCACATCGACGGTCGGGTACCGCGACGCGAGGTAGTCGGCGCATCGCTGCGCCAACCCGTCGCTCGCGGCGCCGGCGATGACGGTCACCAGCTCCCCGCCACCGCCCAGCAACCGGTCGAGCACCTGGCAGGCGACCTCGGCCTGGTCCTCGCCGATCACCGCGAAGTCACCCTCGACCGCGCCGAGCACGTCACCGGGCTCGCAGGCCCCCGCCGTGGTGATCGCCTGGCGTACGGCGACCGTGACCGCCCCCGATCGGGCGTGCCGTGCGGCCGCGGTCATCTCCACGAGGTCCTGCTCGAAGTCGCGACCGGGCTCGTGCACGGCCATGGCGGCCATGCCCTGCACCTGGGTGCGCGTGGCGATGACCGCCACCCGGACGCCGTGCTCGTCGGCAGCCAGCCGCACGGCGGCCTCCGCGGTGGGCACCACGTCACGGTCGTTGGGCAGGACGACGACCTCGTCGGCACCGGTGGCGACGATCGCGTCGACCAGCTCCCCGGTCGACGGCCGCGCGTCCAGGCGGGCGGGGACCACCCGGGCGCCCGCCTCGGTGAAGACCTGCGCCAGCCCCGGCCCGGCGGCCACCACCACCACTCCACGGCCGCTGCGCACGCGTCGGCGCTCGTCGGCGGCCGCGACCTGCTCGGCGAAGTGGGTGACCCGGATGCGGTACGGCCGGCCTGCCTCGATCCCCGCCTCGACGGCGGCGCCCACGTCGTCGACGTGGACATGGACGTTCCACAACCTGTCCCCGCCGACCACGACCAGCGAGTCACCCAGCGGCGCGAGGCTTCGCCGCAGCGCCGGGACGGCGTCGTCGTCTGCATCGAGCAGGTACATCACCTCGTACGCCGGGCCCTCCTCGCTCAGGTCGTCGTGCGGCACGGCACGGTCGACCACCGGCACCGACCGGCGGGACCGCTCCGTGTCGACGTCGACGAGCTCGTGACGTCCGGTGTACGCCGCCTCCGCGCAGCTCAGCACCACGCACAGACCACGCCCGCCGGCATCCACCACCCCGGCGCGGGCCAGCACCTCGAGCTGTTCGGGGGTGCGGGCCAGTGCCTCCTCCGCAGCCTTGCGCGAGACCGACATCACGTCGGCGCTGCGGATCGCGGGGTCCTGGACGGCCTCGGCGGCCGCCTGGCTGGCCGCCTTGGCGACGCTGAGGATCGTGCCCTCGACCGGCTCGGCGACCGCCTCGTAGCTGGCGCGGGTGGCCTCGGCCATCCCCGAGGCGAAGACCTCGGCCGCCCGCTCGTCGAGCGATGCATGGGCGATCCTGCGGAACAGCGCCCCGACCAGCTGGGACATGATCACGCCGGAGTTCCCGCGGGCCCCGAGCAGCAGGCCTCGCGCGTACGCCGCGATGCTCGTGGACAGCGCGGCGGAGTCCTCGCCGCCCTGCTCCTCGATCGAGTCGTGCAGAGCGCGGGCGGCCGCCTCGAAGGTGAGGAAGAGGTTGGTGCCGGTGTCGCCGTCGGGCACCGGGTAGACGTTGAGGGCGTCGATCTCCTCGCGCTGGGCCTGCAGCGCCGCCACGGCGAGGTCGGAGAACCGCAGCAGCGGCGGCAGCGCCAGTCCGCCTTCGTCCTCGAGCTCGCTCGCAGGCACCGGGGCTCCCTTCTCTCTCGTTGGCTCACCGGGGCCGTGGCCGCTCGATTGGCACCGACGGACCGGCATCGGATACGCTAGCGCGGTTGTCCGGACACGACCGGACCCCTCAATCTGCTCTCGATCCATCCAGGAGTTCACGGTGGCTGCCGTCTGTGACATCTGCGCCAAGGGCCCGGGCTTCGGCCACAACCGGCCGTGGTCCCGGAAGATCACCAAGCGCCGGTTCGACCCCAACATCCAGCGCGTGCGTGCCAAGGTCAACGGCACCCCGAAGCGCATCAACGTGTGCACCGGCTGCCTGAAGGCCGGCCGGGTCACCCGCTGACCCCTGCCGTTCTGGCCCCGGATCACCCCGACCGGACCTCCCGACCCACCAGGTGGGCGTAACCCACCCAGTGGGTTGAAGCGTCCGGACCAGCGGGTCAGAAGTGGGTCCACCCCGACGGGCCGTCGAAGGGCTCGCTGTCCACGCTCACGCCGTCGCCCTCGCTGACCGCCCCGATCACCAGCCAGCCCTCCGGCACCGTGTCGGCGGCGAAGCAGGCGACCAGCGCGTGGTCGTCCCCACCGCTGAGGACGAAGCTCAGCGGGTCGGCGCCCAGAGCGGCACCCACCGCGTGCAGCGGCTCGGCGATCTCGAACGCCGCGGTGTGCAGGTCTATCGCCACCCCGCCGGCACTCGCCAGGTGCCCGACGTCGGCGACCAGCCCGTCGGAGACGTCGATCATCGCCGTGGCACCAGCCGCGAGTGCCTCGGCCCCGGCGCCGTACGGCACCTCGGGGCGGCGGTAGGCCTCGACCACCGCGCGCGGTGAACGGAAGCCACGCTGGAGCACGGCCAGACCGGCGGCCGCCCAGCCCTGCCGGCCACGCAACGCCACCACGTCCCCCGGCCGCGCCCCTGCGCGGAGCACCGGGGCGCCGGAGCTCGCGCCGACCGCGCTCACGCAGATGCTCAGCTGGTCGGCGCGGGTCAGGTCACCCCCGACGACGCCGGCACCCACCAGCTCGGCCTCCTCGGCCAGGCCGCTGGCCAGGCCCGTGGCCCACTCCACCGGGAGGTCCGCCGGCGCTGCCACGGCGGCGAGCAGCGCGGTCGTGGTGCCCCCCATCGCATTGAGGTCCGACAGGGACTGCGCCGCGGCGCGGCGGCCCACGTCGTAGGCCGTGCACCAGTCGCGCTTGAAGTGACGACCCTCGACCATCATGTCGGTCGACAGCAGCACGTCGGTCCCCCCGATCCGCACCACCGCAGCGTCGTCGCCGGGGCCGACCACGACGTCGTCGGTCGTGGGATAGGTGGTCAGGAGTCGGGCGATCATGGCGAACTCGCCGATGTCAGCCAGCGTCTGCGATGCGTTCACGCGTCCGATTCAACCTGATGGCCACCGCACTGCTCACCGGCACCGGCCCATGGCCCGGGTGTGCTCGGTGATCGCCGGCGACAGGTCGGCGAGCGTGGTCGCCGGAGGCCAGTGCTCACCCGGAAGCACGACGCGTACGGCGACGTCGCGCTTGATCGTGGTCATCGTCAGGTCCTGCTCGCCGTTGGCGTCCAGCTGTGGGAACGGGATGTACCAGTCCACCTCGTTCACCGTGGTGCAGCCGTTGGCCGGGTCGTAGTCGCGGGGCCTGCCGACGCCACAGGTGAGCACGATCGCCGGATCACCCCAGGCCGCGCCGGTGGCGCCGGGGGGCTCGACGTCGCGTCGCTCGAGGTCGGCCACGGTGTCCGGGAGGTCGGCGACGAGGTCCTCGCAGACGCCGCGCTGCTCCGCGGTGAGCACAGGCTGGTCCAGCGCCACCGGACCGGTCCCGCACGCAGCGAGCGGGAGGAGCGCGCACGCGCACAACGCGGCGCCCCGGACCGAAGCCACGGGGCGCCGCGCGGAGAGCAGGGTGAGCAGAGGTCTCAGATGTGCACCACAGGGCAGGTCAGGGTGCGGGTGATGCCGGCGACCGCCTGCACGTTGGCGACCACCAGGTCGCCGAGGGCGTCGATGTCGGGGGCCTCGGCGCGCACGATCACGTCGTAGGGGCCGGTGACGTCCTCGGCGAGGGTGACCCCTTCCATGTCACGGATGGCTTTGGCGACGTCGCCGGCCTTGCCGTTGTCGGTCTGGATCAAGATGAAGGCTTCTGCAGTCATGGGCTTTCCTATCCATCGCGGTCCGTCACGGTCCGTCGGGTCCCGGCGCAGGGTCAGCGGGTGAGCACAACCTACCTCCCGCGCCCGCTGGTCTCCAGACGTGACCGGTGACCGGCCTGGTCAGCGGCGCGACTCGCTCAGCGCAGACCCGTGGGACGCCGCAGCGCGAGCTGGACCAGGTGGTCGACCAGCTCTGCGTAGGACATCCCGGTCTCCATCCACATCCGCGGGAACATCGAGCTCGGTGTGAATCCCGGCATGGTGTTGAGCTCGTTGATGCTCAGCGAGCCGTCGGCGAGCAGGAAGAAGTCCACGCGAGCCAGTCCCTCGCACTCCAGGGCCTCGAACGCCGCGACCGCGAGCCGACCGATCTCGTCGGCGACGTCAGGGTCGAGGTCGGCAGGTAGCTGGATCCGGGCGGCGTCGCCGAGATACTTCGCCTCGAAGTCGTAGAAGTCGTGGTCGCCCTGCACCGTGATCTCCGCCGCTGGGCTCGCCCGCGGCGGCTCGTGGTCGAAGCTGTCGAGCACTCCGCACTCGATCTCACGCGCCCCGTCTCCGGCCCACGGCTCGACCAGCACCTTCGGGTCGTGCTCCGCAGCGGCGAGGATCGCGGCCCCCAGCTCTTCACGCGAGGAGACCTTGCTGATGCCGATGCTCGAGCCACCGCGGGCCGGCTTGACGAAGACCGGGTAACCGAGCCCGCCGACCGCGTCACGGCACTCGTCGGGGTCCTCGCGCCAACGCTGCGCGGTCACCACGACGTACGGCAGGACGGGCAGGCCGACCGACTCCAGCACCACCTTCATGAAGTGCTTGTCCATGCCCACCGCTGAGGAGAGGACACCTGACCCGACGTAGCGCACGTCGCCCATCTCCATCAGGCCCTGCACCGTGCCGTCCTCCCCCCAGGGCCCGTGGAGCACGGGGAAGACGACGTCGACGCGGTCCAGCTGCTGTGCGCCGGCGCCGGGCTCGTGCACGACGAGTGCCCCGGTCGCGCCGTCCTGCAACGTGGCCAGCACCGGGCGGTCGGAGTCGACCTCGGGCAGCTCCCCGCTCGGACCGATCGCCAGGCGCGAGGGGTCAGCGGCCTCCAGGACCCAGCGGCCGTCGCGCGCGATGCCGATCGGCACCACGTCGTACTTGTCGGGGTCGAGGGCCGCCAGCACGCTCCCGGCGGTGACACAGGAGATGGCGTGCTCGCTGGATCGACCGCCGAAGAGCACGGCAACCCGCGGCTTGCGTCCGGGGGCTCCGGTGGGGTTCCCGGGCGCGGCGGTGGCCGGGTGGGCGGGCTCGCTCATGGTGGCTCGACCCTACCGGCCACGAGCTGCACCGACGGGGAGCCTCGACCCTTTCGGCCGTGCTCTCGGCCCGGCTGCGCCGCCCCCGCACGGACCACACGCGTCTCCCTCTGCCTATCGTGAGGCCATGCCCACCCCGAACCGGTCTGAGCTCTCCCCCGCCACCCTCGCGGTCAAGGCCGGCCGCCCGCCGCACGAGCCCGACCAGCCGTTGAACAGTCCCGTCACCATGGCCTCCACCTACGTCGCGGGCGGTGACCTGGAGTACGGGCGCTACGGCAACCCCACCTGGACCGCGTTCGAGGAGGCGCTCGGAGCGCTGGAGGGTGGTCGGTGCCTGGCCTTCGGATCGGGACTGGCCGCCGTCGCCACCGTCCTCGATCTCGTCGGGCAGGGCGCAGTGGTCGTGGCCCCGCAGCATGCCTACAACGGCACCGTCATGGCGCTGGCGGACCTGGAGGCGCGAGGTCGGCTCCAGGCGCGGCTGGTGGACGTGACCGACACCGAGGCGCTGATCAAGGCCTGCGACGACGCCGCGCTGGTGTGGTTGGAGTCGCCGACCAACCCCGCCCTGGAGGTCGTGGACCTACCACCGGTGATCGCCGCTGCGCACGAGGCGGGGGCCTACGTGGTGGTCGACAACACCTTCGCCACCCCCTTGCTGCAGCAGCCGCTGGACCTCGACGCCGACCTGGTCGTGCACTCGGCGACGAAGTTCATCGCCGGTCACAGCGACGTACTGATGGGGGCGCTGCTGACCCGCTCCGAGGAGCTGTACGACGTGCTGAAGAAGCGGCGGGACCTGCTCGGCAACTCCCCCGGACCGTTCGAGGCGTGGCTGGCACTGCGCGGCCTGCGAACCCTGCACCTGCGCATGGAGCGCGCCCAGGAGAACGCAGCCGAGCTCGCCGACCGGCTCCGCTCCCACCCAGCGGTCGCCGAGGTCACCTATCCAGGTTTCGGGGCCATCGTGAACTTCGTGGCGGCCAAGGGTCCGTTGGCCGCCGACCTGGTGACCCACTCGACGCAGCTGTGGGTGCACGCGACCAGCCTCGGCGGGGTCGAGTCGACCTTCGAGCGGCGCCGCCGGTGGAAGGTGGAGGCCAGCTCGATCCCGGAGGCACTGGTGCGTTGCTCGGTCGGTATCGAGGACGTCGACGACCTGTGGCGCGACCTCTCACGCGCTCTGGACCGCACCATCGAGCCGCCCCCGGTCGTCCCGGGCGAGACCACCGGATCGGCACCGGCCTGAGAGGATCAGGTCATGACCGTCATCAAGATCAACGCGATCACAGTGCCCGCGGACAGCGGCGACGAGCTCGCACGGCGCTTCGCCGCACGCGCCGGCGCGGTGGACGACCAGGAGGGTTTCGAGGGCTTCGAGCTGCTGCGTCCCACTGACGAACGAAACGTGTGGCTGGTGCTCACCCGCTGGCGGGACGAGGAAGCGTTCACCGCCTGGATGGGCTCCTCGGCCTTCCAACGCGGTCACGCCGGCAGCGAGCGGTCGAGCAGCGAGGCGAGCAGCGAGGCGAGCAGCGAGGACGCCGAGCCGAAGCCGGTCAGCACGTCCAGCGAGCTGTGGTCCTACGAGGTGGCCGACCTCGCCCGTTGAGGTTCGAGCAAGCCGGCCGGACTCGAGGCTCAGCGGCCCGGAGCACCTCGACGGCCGATGCGGCTCGAGACCGGGGGCTCAGTCGCGCTCGTGCTTGGTCTCGCGCGACAAGAAGCTGTCGATCATCTCCCCGACGGTCCACTCGCCCACGATCACCGAGTGCACCCCCCGCACCATCGGGGCGTCGATCTCGTTGCGCTGCGCCAGCGCCAGGATCGAGCCACACGACTTCACGCCCTCGGCCACCTGGCGGGTGGAGGCTGCTGCCTCGTCGGTGGTCATCCCCTGGCCGAGCTTCTCACCGAAGGTGCGGTTGCGTGACAGGGGCGAGGAGCAGGTCGCGACCAGGTCACCGAGGCCTGCGAGCCCCATCAAGGTCATCGGGTCGGCACCGAGGCCCACGGCGAGCCGTGCGGTCTCGGCCAGCCCACGCGTGATCAAGGATGCGGTGGTGTTGTCACCGAAGCCCTTGCCCACGGCCATTCCCACCGCCAGGGCGATGACGTTCTTGTAGGCCCCTCCGAGCTCGCACCCCACGACGTCCCCCGAGGAGTAGGGCCGGAAGGTGGGTCCGTGGAAGCTCTCACGCAGGTCGGCTGCGACCGACTCCTCACCGCAGGCGACCACGCTGGCCGCGGGCTCACGAGCGGCGATCTCACGGGCCAGGTTCGGGCCGGAGACGACCGCGACCCGGTCGGCGCCGGCGCCGGTCACCTCGGCGATGACCTCGCTCATGCGCTTCAGGGTGCCGAGCTCCACTCCCTTCATCAGCGAGACGAGAACGGCCTGCTCGGGCAGGTGCTGCGCCCAGTCCTCGAGATTGACCCTCAGGGTCTGGGACGGCACGGCGAGCACGACCACCTCGGCGCCGCTGGCCGCTTCGCCGGGATCCGACGTCGCGGCGATCGACTCCGGCAGTGCGATGTCGGGCAGGTAGTCGGTGTTCTCGTGGCGCTGGTTGATGCTGTCGCAGACGTCCTGGCGCCTACCCCACATCGTCACCTCGTGGCCCGCGTCCGCGACGACCAACGAGAAGGCCGTGCCCCACGACCCCGCGCCGTAGACCGCGATCTTCATGCCGACCTCCTGCGTCCGCGGCGTCTCTGCTGGTGAGGGTTGCCGATCTCTCTCACCCCGGCCGTCTTGGGGTCGAAGCGTACGGCGGGAGCGGGCTCACCGCGGATCTCCTCCAGGAGCCCGGTGATGTCGGCCATGATCCGGTCGGTGGCCTCCGCGATGACCGCGTGGTCGGCCGGCCGCGCCCGCAGGTCGTCCAGGTCCACGGGGTCACCGGCCTTGGCCGTGATCGCGGTCGGGGGGAACAGGTTCGGCCTCTTGGCGTAGGGGTAGAGCAGGTCGTGGGCTCCCCAGTGGGCGATCGGGATCACCGGCACGCCGGCGGCCAGTGCGATGCGCGCCGCCCCCGAGCGGCCCCGCATCGGCCAGAGGTCGGGGTCCCGGGTGATGGTTCCTTCCGGATAGACGATCACCAGCTTGCCCTCCTTGACGGCCTCGACCGCAGCGGTGAAGGCACGGGTGGCGTCGGCCGACATCCGGTAGACCGGGATCTGTCCCGTCGCGCGCAGCAGCCGGCCGACGAGGGGGACGTCGAACAGCCCTGCTTTGGCGAGGTAGCGAGGCAGCCGGCCGTGGTCCCAGATCAGGTGGGCGAACGTGAGCGGGTCGACGTGGGAGACGTGGTTGGCCGCGATCACTGCACCGCCGTGGGCAGGGATCTTGGTGCAGTCGATCCAGCGGGGACGCGTGAGCACCAGCAGGACGGGCTTGAGGATCGACGCCGCGAAGAACCAGGCCGCCGTGCGGCGTTCCTGCATCCGTCGAGGCTTTCCCACCCTGTCCTCCTCCTGTGCCAGTGCCCCCGACCTGACGCACCGTCTCATGCCCCGTGGGTCGCACCCTACTGAACCCTTGCTGGCAGGATCAGGACGATGTCGAGCCAGGCCAACGGTGTCGCGCCGGACGCACCCCCTGTGACGTGGGGTGCGGTCCTCCCGGTCAAGCCGCTGCGAACCGCGAAGTCGCGCCTGGGCGAGCTCGGCGACGACGTCCGGCGCGACCTGGTCGTGGCCTTCCTGCACGACACGCTCTCCGCGGTCATCGGGGCCGCCGCGACGGACAGCGTCGTCGTCGTGACCGACGACGTGACCTTGGCCGAGACAGCTCGAAGACTGGGCGCCTGGTCGATCACCGATGGCCAGACCGACCTCAACGCCTCTCTGGTGCGGGGCGCGGACGAGGTGCTGCGCCGCACCCCGGGATCCGCTGTGCTCGCCAGCTGCGCGGACCTGCCGGCGCTTCGTGGCTCGGACCTGGACGCCTGGCTGTCGGTACCATGCGAGACGTCGAACGCCTTCGTCGCTGACGCCGCCGGATCTGGCACCACGATGCTGCGTTCGCTCGCGCTGAGCGGCTTCACCCCGGCGTTCGGTCACGGATCGCGAGCAGCTCACGAGCGGTTGGGCATCAGCGACCTCTCCGGTGCCGCCGCCCCCGGGCTGCGTCACGACGTGGACACCCCGAGGGACCTTGCAGCGGTCGCCGGCCTTCGGCTCGGTGAACGCACCCGGTGGGTGCTCACCAAGCACCGCCTCTGAGCCCGGGCCGGACCCAGGGCCGCACCAGACACGCAGCAGGGGCCGGTCCTCTCGGACCGGCCCCTGCTGTTGTCGGTGCGTCAGCTCTTCTTCGCTGTGGACTTCTTGGCCGCCGAGGACTTCTTCGCCGGAGCCTTCTTCGCCGTCGACTTGCTCGCTGACGACTTCTTGGCCGCCGAGGACTTCTTCGCCGGAGCCTTCTTCGCCGTCGACTTGCTCGCCGAGGACTTCTTGGCCGCCGACGACTTGCTGGCCGTTGACTTCTTCGCCGGAGCCTTCTTCGCCGTCGACTTGCTCGCTGACGACTTCTTGGCCGCCGACGACTTGCTGGCCGTTGACTTCTTCGCCGGAGCCTTCTTCGCCGTCGAGGACTTCTTCGCCGGAGCCTTCTTCGCCGTCGACTTGCTCGCCGACGACTTGCTCGCCGAGGACTTCTTGGCAGTCGACTTGCTCGCCGAGGACTTCTTCGCCGTCGACTTCTTCGCCGTGCTCTTGCTGGCACTCTTCTTGGCGCTGTCAGCGGCCTTCTTGGCTGCACCGGCGGCCTTCTTGGCCGAGTCTCCGGCCCGCTTGGCGGCGTCGGTGGCCGCCTTGCCCGCGGCGGTGTTTCTCGCAGCGTCGGCCGCCTTGCGTGCAGGCGCCGCAGCCCTCTGGGCAGCTGGGACCTGCGGCAGCTTCTTCGCACCGGAGACGATCGCCTTGAGGTCGGCGCCAGGAGTGAACTTGGGCACCGCCTTCTTCTTCGCCCGCATCGTCTGGCCGGTGCGCGGGTTGCGGACTGTCCGCGCATTGCGCACCTGCTTGCTGAAGGAGCCGAAGCCGGTGATCGCAACCTTCTCGCCTCGCGCGATCTCTCGAGTGATCACGTCGGTCACGGACTCGAGCGCGTGCTGAGCTTGCTTCTTGTTCCCTTCGAAGCGGCCGGCGAGCGTGTCGATCAATTCTGTCTTGTTCACTGGGTTCCCTTTCGTGAACGCGCCTTGGCCGAACATCTCGCTCGGCGCCTGCTCAGCACGCTAGGCAAAAGTGGGCGGGCTCACAATCACCAGAGGTCCAATTGCCGCCTGTTTTCTTGTCTTTCTCACTTCAGAGGACGCAGAAGGGACGCAAACCACGCGTCAGGCGTGGCTTGCTTCCCTTGGTTGTGAGTCGTTCCGGTTGTCGACCAGGACTCAGACGGTGGCTGGTTTCCAGCTCGGTCGGCGCTTCTCGTAGGCGTCGATATGGCTCTCGTTGCCCAGCGTGACGCTGATGTCGTCGAGTCCGTTCAACAGCCGATAGCGCGTGTAGTCGTCGATCTCGAACGGTGCAACGACATCGCCGGCGCGGATCTCTCGCTGCTCGAGGTCGACCGTGATCGCGGTGCTCGGGTCACCCTCGACGAGCTGCCAGAGCCGCTCGACGACGGCCTGGTCGACCTGGGCCGCGAGCAGACCGGCCTTCCCGGAGTTGCCGCGGAAGATGTCGGCGAAGCGACTGGAGATCACCACCTTGAAGCCGTAGTCCATCAGCGCCCACACCGCGTGCTCGCGCGACGACCCGGTGCCGAAGTCCTGGCCTGCCACCAGGACCGTGACACCGTCGTACTGCGGCTGGTTGAGCACGAAGTCCGGATCGTTGCGCCAGGCTCCGAAGAGGCCGTCCTCGAAGCCGGTGCGGGTGACCCGCTTGAGGTAGACCGCGGGGATGATCTGGTCGGTGTCGACGTTGCTGCGCCGAAGCGGCAACGCGGTGCCGGTGTGCACGGTCACTGCGTCCATGGCTCAGACCTCCTGGGTCTCGACGGGCTCGACCGGCGTGGTCGGGGGCAGGTCGGACGGAGCCGCGAGGTGTCCGGCGACGGCGGTGGCCGCAGCGACCGGGACCGAGACCAGGTGGGTGCGGCCACCCTTGCCCTGCCGGCCCTCGAAGTTGCGGTTCGACGTCGAGGCACTGCGCTCACCCGGTGCGAGCTGGTCGGGGTTCATCCCGAGGCACATCGAGCAGCCGGCGCCACGCCACTCGCCTCCCGCCTCGATGAAGACCTGGTCGAGGCCCTCCTCCTCAGCCTGGAGGCGAACCCGCACGGAGCCGGGGACGACGAGCAACCGGGTGTTGTCGGCGACCTTGTGGTCCTTGATGATCTCGGCCGCGAGCCGCAGGTCCTCGATGCGTCCGTTCGTGCAGGAGCCGACGAACACGGTGTCCACCGCGACCTCGCGCATCGGGGTGCCTGCCGTGAGCGCCATGTACTCCAACGCCTTCTGTGCAGCCACCTTGTCCGACTCGTCGACGAAGTCGTCCGGATCGGGCACGGCGCTTCCGAGCGGCACGCCTTGCCCCGGGTTGGTGCCCCAGGTCACGAACGGCGTCACCTCAGCGGCGTCGAGGACGATCTCCTTGTCGTAGGCCGCGTCGTCGTCGGTCAGCAACGTCTTCCAGTGAGCCAGCGCCGCGTCCCACTCCTCGTCCCTGGGTGCCTCGGGCTTGCCCTCGATGTAGTCGAAGGTCGTCTGGTCGGGGGCGATGAGTCCGGCCTTGGCGCCCCACTCGATCGACATGTTGCAGATCGTCATCCGGCCCTCCATCGAGAGCTCCTCGATGGCCTGACCGCGGTACTCCACGATGTAGCCCTGGCCACCGCCGGTGCCGGTCCTGGAGATCAGCGTCAGGATCAGGTCCTTGGCAGTGACGCCCTCGGGAAGCGAGCCGTTCACGGTGACGGCCATCATCTTCGGCTTCGCCTGGGGCAGGGTCTGGGTGGCGAGCACGTGCTCGACCTCCGACGTACCGATGCCGAAGGCGATCGCCCCGAAGGCGCCGTGGGTCGAGGTGTGGCTGTCGCCGCAGACGATCGTCATGCCGGGTTGGGTCAGCCCCAGCTGCGGACCGACGACGTGGACGATTCCCTGCTCGACGTCACCGAGCGGGTGGAGCCGGACCCCGAACTCCGCAGCGTTCTTGCGCAGGGTCTCGACCTGGGTGCGGCTGACAGGGTCGGCGATCGGCTGGTCGACGTCGAGCGTCGGCACGTTGTGGTCCTCGGTGGCCAGGGTCAGGTCGGGTCGACGTACCTTGCGGTTGTTGAGCCGTAGCCCCTCGAAGGCCTGCGGAGAGGTCACCTCGTGGATCAGGTGGAGGTCGATGTAGAGGAGGTCCGGTTCTCCGACGGCTGTGCGGACCACGTGCTCGTCCCACACCTTCTGGGCCAGTGTGCGTCCCATGGGCGCGCTCCTCTCGCTCGACGGCCGGCTCGCAGGTCGCGGAGCATTTCCGGGCCCGCTTGCATATCACCATGCGAGACGGCATTATCAGATGATGGACAACTCTAGCGGAGTCGGCGTCCTCGACAAAGCGGCCCTGGTGCTCACGGCACTGGAGGGGGGCCCTGCCACGCTGGCAGGACTGGTCGCGTCGACCGGCCTGGCCCGACCCACCGCCCACCGGTTGGCGGTCGCCCTGGAGCACCACCGCCTGGTCGCCCGGGACGTCCAAGGCAGGTTCGTGCTCGGTCCCCGGCTCGGGGAGCTCGCCGCCGCCGCGGGCGAGGACCGGCTGCTCGCCGCCGCGGGGCCGGTCCTGGCGCGGCTGCGCGACATCACCGGCGAGTCCGCTCAGCTCTGGCGCCGACAGGGCGACTACCGGATCTGCGTGGCTGCCGCGGAACGGCCATCCGGTCTGCGCGACACCATCCCGGTCGGGTCGCAGCTGACGATGCGTGCCGGCTCGGCCGCTCAGGTGCTGCTGGCCTGGGAAGACGCGGAGCTGATGAACCAGGGCCTGCAGAACGCCGCCTACGCCGCGACCGCGCTCTCCGGGATCCGCAAGCGCGGCTGGGCGCAGTCGGTCGGTGAGCGCGAGGCCGGCGTCGCCTCGGTCTCCGCCCCCGTCCGCTCCCCCTCGGGCAAGGTGATCGCCGCGGTCTCGGTCTCGGGCCCGTTGGAGCGCCTCACCCGCCAGCCGGGCAGGATGCACGCCCCCGCCGTACTCGCCGCCGCGGAACGGCTCTCGGAGTCCCTGCGCCGCGCCGAGTAGCTGCACGCCCAGCGTCAGTTTCCACGCACAAGACCGGTCTTTCGCGCTCACCAGCACTCCGCACGTGCACTTCCACGCACAAGACCGTTCCTCGACGCCGAGCGGTGCGCGGTCGTCAGTGACCGGTCTTGTGCGCGAGATCGCACGCGCACACGCCAGGAAAGCCCTGAAGACCGGTCTTGTGCACGAAAGCTGACGCGCGCGTGCGCTCAGAGCAAGGTCGGCTGCTCGAGGTCGAGCAGCCACCGCTTGCGCTCCAGCCCCCCGCCGTAGCCGGTCAGCGAGCCGGCAGCACCGACGACTCGGTGGCAGGGAACCACCACCGGGATCGGGTTGCGACCGTTGGCCGTCCCTACGGCCCGCGCGCCGTGGCCGGTCAGGCCGAGTCGCGCCGCGATGTCGCCGTACGAGGAGGTCTCGCCGTAGCCGATGCGTTGCAGCTCACCCCAGACCCGCAGCTGGAAGTCGCTGCCCCGCGGTGCCAGCGGCAGGTCGAAGGTACGGAGATCACCGGCGAAGTAGGCCTCCAGCTGACCTCGTGCCTCCCGTAGCAGCGGGTCGTCGTCGCCGCGTTCACCCTCCGGCGCAGCGCCTGCTCGGGCTGCGAACCGCCCGACGCTCTGGCTCTCAGCTGGTGACGACGGCATGTCGCCGAGGAAGTCCACGGTGGCCAGGCGGCCGTCGACGACGACCAGTCGGAGGTCACCGATGGGGCTCGAGATCACGGTCCACATGTCACACCATTTCTTGTCGGTTCGATACTTGATGCTCAGGGATGACCCGCCCCCACAGCTGCATCAGGGCGTACGACCGCCAGGGGCGCCAGGCCTCGGCGCGGCTGGCGAGGGCGGATCGGTCCGACAGCCCCGGCTCCTCGGCGGCAGCGACCCGACGCGCGGCGACGTCATCGGGCAGGAACACGTCGGGGTCACCCAGCGCGCGCATCCTCACGTAGTCCGCGGTCCAGGGACCGATGCCCTTCAACGACAGCAAGCGCGCGCGGGACTCGGCGCGTTCGGCGCTGCGATCCAGCGCGAGCTCGCCGGACGCCAACGCGGCCGCCAGGTCGACGACCGCTCTGGCACGGGCCCGCGGCATCGGGAGGTCGTCGGGGTTGATCGCCGCGACCTGCTCGGCGCCCGGGAACGAGCGGGTCACCGTCGCACCGGCCAGCTCGCCGGGGACGAGGTCTCCCGCGAGATCCGCGACTCGGCCGCTCAGCCGGTTGGCGGCGGCCAGTGAGACCTGCTGTCCCAGCACCGTCCGCACCGCGAGCTCGTTGCCGTCGACGGCCCCAGGAACCCGTCGACCGGGTCGGGCCTGCACCTCGGAGCACAGCAGCGGGTCATGCCCCAACACCTCCGCGACGGGCCAGGGATCGGAGTCCGCGTCCAGCAGCCGGCGGCATCGCTCGGTAGCCGCTGCGAGGTCGCGGAGATCGGTCAGCCGCAGGGTGACCGGGACCGATCGGACGTCGTCACCGTCACCGCCCAGGTCGACCTCGATGACCGCCGGGCCGTGGGGCAACGACACCGAGCGGACGAAGCTGTCCCCTGTCATCACCTCGACACCCGGGCACAGGTGGGCGGCCAGGAAGCCGCGCATCCCGGCGACGTCGTACGGCGCCCGGACGGCGACGTGGAGCCTGACCCCCGCGGACTGGGGAACCCCGCGCCCGTCCGGCGGGTGCAGACTTCCCCGATCCCGGTCGGCGCCCGTGTTGATCGCGCGCAGCTGGGTGGGCGTGGCGTCGTACACCTCGCGCAGGGTGTCGTTGAACTGTCGGACACTGGCGAAGCCCGCAGCGAAGGCGACGTCTGCGGCGCGCCAGCCAGTGGTCTCCAGGAGCGTCCGCGCGGTCTGGGCACGCTGGGCTCGCGCCAACGCGAGGGGTCCGGCGCCGAGCTCCCGGGTGAGCAGCCGGTTCAAGTGGCGCGAGCTGTAGCCGAGGCGCCCTGCCAGACCCTCGACGCCCTCGCGTTCCATCACTCCGTCGGCGATCAGTCGCATCGCCCGTCCGGCGGCGTCAGCGGCCAGGTCCCACTGGGGTGAGCCCGGCGCGGCACCGGGCAGGCACCGCTTGCACGCCCGATACCCCGCGGCCTGGGCCGCTGCGGCGGTGCGGTGGAAGGTGACGTTCGCGAGCTTGGGCGTCCGCGCCGGGCAGGAAGGGCGACAGTAGATCCCGGTGGTTCGGACGGCGGTGTAGAAGACTCCGTCGAACCGACGGTCCCGGCTCGTCACGGCTCGATAGCAAGCCACGCTGTCCATCTGCACGCCGCCATCCTGCCTCGCCACCGGTGACAGAATCTAGCGGGATTCGGACACGGCGACGGGATGCTCATTCGTCATCCTCAACGGAGAATGCATGCCGCCGCGGACGAGCCAGGTCAAGCGACAGGTCTAGCCCTGTTGAATGTTTGCATCATGTTCGTCCAATCCTTGGCGGGCGCTCCCCCGAACTGCGCTCAAGAGGCCGCACTCGGCGGCCCGAGATCAGGAGGCCCCCATGACCAACTCGACATCCCCCTTGCGCCGACGCCTGGCAGCGTTGGTGAGCGCCGGCGCGCTGGCGACCGGCCTCGCCGCCGTGGCCACGCCGGCAGAGGCCGCGGAGACAGGTCCAGGCGAGCGGGCGCTCGCGAGCGTGCTCACCGCCGACGGCAACCACTTCGATCGGAACCAGCGCGACTTCGACATCGTCACCGAGGCCGTGCTCGCCGTACTCGCGGCCGACTCAAGCAGCGGCGTCTCCGCGCTCACCGACGGCAGCATCAAGCTCACCGCCTTCCTCCCCCACGACCGGGCCTTCCGGGTGTTGGTCAAGGACCTGACCGGTCGCTGGTACAAGAGTGAGCAGCGCGTCTTCAACGAGCTCGTCGCAGCAGTCGGCGTGAGCGCCGTCGAGCAGGTGCTGCTCTACCACGTGGTGCCGGGGCAGAAGATCAACTCCAAGGCAGCCCTTGCCTCGGACGGGGCGGAGCTCACCACGGCCCAGGGCGGCACCTTCACGGTGGACGTGGTGCGCCCGGCCATCCCGAAGGTCAAGCTGCGGGACAACGACCCCAACGACTTCGACCCGCGTCTCAGCCCTGGTCGCCTCGACATCAACAAGGGCAACAAGCAGATCGCACACGGCATCACTCAGGTGCTGCGTCCGCTGGACCTCTGAGAGATCTCCGGACCTTGCGGGACCGTGGCCTCGGCCACGGTCCCGCTGGCCGTGTGCCCCGAGTTCTCCATGGCGATCAGCCCAGGCCCCACGTTCGGAGGTAGTGGAACGATGCGGTGTACCCGGCGCCACCGAAGGCGGCCAGCCCGATCCGGGGCGAGGCCCCCAGCGAGTCGTGCCGCCAGGTGCCGCCGCGCACCCATCCGTGACCGTCCTGCTTGGTGTAGGCGGTGAAGACCTGGTGCCCGTCCGAGACCCGACGCACCAGGCGCAGCCGGGTCAGGTCACCGGGAGGTCCCACGGACATCGAGCCGCGAGTGGGGAGCCCGGAGTCCTCGGCCACCACGTGCTTGCCGAAGGCTGTGGTCTGGACCCCACCGGGTGTGCCGTGGAAGAGGCTGATGTAGCGCTCGTCGTCGGCGTACACGACGAGACCGGCCCGGAGGTGATGAGGCACCGAGCCCGAGGAAACGCCGAGCCGCACAGTGGTCTCCACGACGTAGTCGCCCGTCGGAGCTGGCGTGGTGAGCACCGGCGCCCTGGTCGAGCCGGAGAGGTTGTGGGCACTGGTCTCCACCCGCAGGCCACCGTCGACGAGGTGGTACGCCGTCGGGTCGGGCTCGCGCACCCACGTCCACCGGGAGGCGAGGGTCTTCGCGTCGAAGTCGTCCGAGGCTCCGGGGATGACGGCGCCGGGTTTGTCGTTGGGCAGCCAGTCCGGGCGGTAGGCCGACTGCTGGCCGCGCTGGGCCGCCGGGCCCGGTATCGGCGAGGCTGAGGCTCCACGACCGGAGCGCACGCTGGGCCAGCCTCTCGCCCAGTCCACCGGGTCGAGCATGGCCGGTCGACGCGTGGAGCCCGGCCGGTTCGGAAACGCGGGCTCGAACAGGTCGATGGCGTGGTACACCGTCCACCAACGTCCAGCGACGTCGCGGAACACCGAGCTGTGGCCGGGGCCCAACCAGCGGTTGCCGCTGCTGGCGATGACGGGGGTGCCGCCCGTGCGCTTCGCGAGGAGGCGGTTGCCCTCACGGTCGGTGTAGGGCCCCAAGGGACGAGTCGCCCGACCTACGAAGACGCCGTACCCGCTGAGAGAGCTCTCACAGCACATGCCGGCGGAGGCGAAGAGGTAGTAGTAGCGCCCTCTGACCACGACGTTGACGGCCTCGTAGCGGTCCGTGGTGATGCCTCGGCGCTCACCGGTCAGGGTCATCCGATGGCGGAAGAGCCGGATCCGCTGTGCCTCGATACCGCCACGGAACCCACCGAAGAACAGGACACCCCGGGTGCCGACGACATCACCGAGGACGTCGGGGTCGATCGTCGTGGCGAAGGAGCAACCGGGTCCGGTGCGGCGTGGTGGGACCACGGGGCCGGCTGCGTGGCGCCAAGGCCCGAGCGGGCCGGCGCTCGTGGCCACCCCGATGCTCGAGTCCCTGCGACACCCCGGCACGCCACTCACCTCATCGGCGGTGTCCGTGACCGCGTAGGACAGGTAGTAACGCCGATGCGCCTTCGAGTACACGATGTCCGGCGCCCAGAGGCGAGCCCCGGGTGCCGCCCACGTCGGCGGCGAGATCGCTGGCCCCTTGGACCGCCAGTGAACCAGGTCCCGACTCACCAGCATCGGCATCGAGACCACCTCGCGGCCGCCCGCAGAGTCAGGGACGGACGCGTTGGTGCAGTACATGAACCAGCGGCCCGCGTGGCGACCGCGGCCGCGCAGCAACGTGGGGTCAGGGCAGCTGTCGAAGACGGCGCCCTCTGCGGAGAGTGGCTGCAGGGGGTTGGTGTAGCCCCGCGGTGCGGCGCTGGCCCTCGCAGTCAGAGCGGGCGGCAACGTCACGATGAGCGCGGCAGTGACCGCCAGCGCTGCGACCACCCAGAGTTTCGGGAGACCCCTGTGTCCACCCCCGCAGCGGAGGCGCACGGGTCTCTTGTGCGCCATGTCGCCAACGCTAGGGGAACGCCCCCCGGGTGGCGGTCGATCGCAAAGATCGACGACCGGATTCGAACCGGCGCTACCGCCTTGAGAGAGGGATCGAGGGGTCATCGGACGTCGTCAAGAATCAATGAAACCGCAGGTCAGAGGCATGTTTGATGGTTGGTGGGGGACGGTTATCTCGATGGCGTCGACCTGGAGACGGCTGTCCTCCCTCGGGGCTCGCGCGACCGCCTGGTCAAGGTCCAGAACGCCAATACCGCCGCACCAGCCGGCGAGCCACGCTTCACCGGTTGGCGCCTCGACAAGGAGGACCTCTGCGCAGCGAAGCTGATCGCCTTCCGCGAGAAGGACCTCAACGTCGTCCGCGCCCTGCTCCAGGCCGGCCTGGTCGATAGCAACGTGATCACGAGCCGTCTCGGCGGTCTCCCCGATCGACATGCAGCTGCGGCCCAAAGAGCCCGGTCTTGGCTCGCGGCTGACAGGAGAGGCCGACCTCAGAACGAACATGCGCGCTCTCGTGTTTCACTCCCCCGCTGAGATGCGCCCGACCATGCCGAGTTCCGGTGGTTGAGGAGCGAGCTTGCGAGCGTCTCGAAACCACGACGCACCCTCATGCCGACGACAGGGCGTGGGGCCAGCTCGACGTGCAAGTCAGCGGTGCATCCGATTATTTAGGCCTGAGAGCTGGGGCTTGCACGTTCAACTGGCCCGCAGTTGAACCGCACCCATGCCGCTGTCGGGGCGGAGCCCGGCCATGCCGCTGTCGGTGCGGAGCGTCCGACCATCAGCGATCAGCGCGCGTGCGGGTCAATCGAGTAGGGGTAGCTCGAGGTCGTAGGTCAAGACCACGGCCCGCGCCAGTTGAGTCTCTTGTTCTGCGTTGAGGTACCCGACGGTGCGGCCGAGCAGCTTCACTGGGACGGTGATGACGTTGTCGAGGGCGACCACGCAGTCGTGATCCAGCCCGTTGTCGGGGCCGACCAGGACCTCGCTGGATAGGCCCTTGATGGTGGTGGTGATCGGAGCGAGGGTCACCTTGGTCATCGCGGCCCGCGCTGCCTCGCGGGTCAAGACCAGCGCCGGCCGGGTCTTGTCGAGACGCACTAGGCAGATCTCGCGCACCGATCAGTCCTCGACCTCGAGGTAGGTGCTGCTCCACTGCACCAGGTCGTCCAGGTCGTCGGCGGGGCCGTCCTCACCCAAGACCCGGGCGTCGTGCTCGGCAGCCTGTCGACGCATCTCCCGCTCCACCGCCGCCGCGACGAGCGCGGCCCGGCTTGGAGCCTTGCCGGTGGCCACGGTGCGGTCCAGAAAGGCCACCATCTCGTCTGGGAGGCGAACAGCGATCTGAGTGCTCATGCGACCCATCGTACCCCGTGCGCATCCCACTTTGGGATGCGTCCGGCCATGCCGCTGGTCGAGCGCGTAGATTCGCTCCATGGGTAGGAGTTGGCGCCGTTCGAGTTGGCACCGGACGCGAGAGCGTCCGACCGTGCCGCTGTGAGTATCGGTGGTCGTCCCGATCGGGCCCCGACGACGAACCACCCTGAACCAACAAGACGCTCCCTAGGACCGCAACCCCCAGCAATGCGGCCACCGCAACAGACCCAACGGGTGGACGTACGCCACGACTGGCCGCGCCGCCAGCGAGAAGGAAGCCGTTCGGCAGGCAGACGAACTGCTCGAGCACGCCGAACGCATCGGAATCTCTGACCACCTGCGGCCAGACGGGCTGACTGTCGAGCCGCCGGCCCGACTCACCGTGGAGCGCGTGCAGCCGAGCGAGGCAGGGCCGGGTTTCGGCTTGGTCATCACTGACCCCCGAGGCAACGTCAGCCAGAGGTAGACCGTCCGCACATCGGCGTGACAGTGCGTCGTGGTTTTCGAGACGCTCGCAAGCTCGCTTCTCAACGCCCGGAACTCGGCCATGGTCAGGCGGTTCGAACTTCACCGGCATCCGCAACGGCCAACCCCTGCGGGTCCGTACCTTCCGCACCCCCGTCACCACGGCAGCCAGGGTGGTCGGCGTCCCCGACCTGCACCCCCACCAGCTCCGCCACACGGCCGCAAGCCTGGCCATCGCCTCTGGCGCCGACGTCAAGGTGGTCCAACAGATGCTCGGGCACAGCTCGGCGACCACACCTACGGCCACCTCTTCGACGACCGGCTCGACGAGGTCGGCGACGCGATGGACCGCGCCCGCACCGCCTCCCGGCAGCGTCCCGACGGCCTGGATCTGTTGCCCCGTGTTGCCCGAGCCCGATTCGGAGAGAATTAGAGAAGCGGCCCCGCCCAGCGTTTCCGCTGGTCAGAGCCGCTTTTCGGTGGTGTACCCCCGACCGGATTCGAACCGGCGCTACCGCCTTGAGAGGGCGGCGTGCTAGGCCGCTACACAACGGGGGCCTGAAGCGGACGAAACTCTAGCGGAGCCAGTAATCCCGACCAAATCGCTGGGGTACTAGGACTCGAACCTAGACTAACTGGACCAGAACCAGTCGGGCTGCCAATTACCCCATACCCCATGGGATCGGCTTCTTTCGAAGCCCGGTCGAGGATACACGTGGGCCCTGGCCCGATCCAAAGCGGGCGACGCCCCTGTGAGCGCTCTCTCAGGCCCCGGCGGCAGGCACAGCTGGAGCGCTCGAGGAGTCGGGTTCCGCCGACTCGGTGACGGGCGGCCGGGTGAGTCGCTGCACCTGCATCTTGCGAGCCACCAGCAGCACCAGGACGACGTAGATCCCGGACTGGGTGAGGGTGACCGGGATGTTCCACCAGCTGACCTCGCTGATGCTCACCATCTCCTCGAGGTCACCGAAGATGATGCCGGCGCCGAAGGCCAGGATGTTGTTCAGGACGTGCAGCGCGATGCCTGCCTCGAGGCCTCCGGTGCGGATCACCAACCAGCCGGCGATCAGGCCGAACATGAAACGGTCCAAGAACAGCGGGGGGTTCTGCAGTCCATGGGCCATGGCGAAGAGCAACGAGGTCACGACCAGGGCGATCCAGGCACGCTTGGTCAATGCGCCGACCGCCTGCAGCAGATAACCACGGAAGGCGTACTCCTCACCGGCCGCCTGCAGCGGCGTGGTCAGGAGCATCACGATCAGCAGCGCCAGCGTGCGGCCGGTGATCGCGTTGGGCTCGGACCCGACAGTGGGGTCGCCGGCAGAGGGGATGAGCACGCTGGCGACCACCCCGGCGACCAGCGCGACCACCGAGATGCCCAGGCAGGCGAAGAGGAACCGCCACCGCAGCTTGGGCATCACCGAGGACAGCCACCGGGGCCGCAGGTTGTGCAGCACCCGCACGATCAGCCAGGTCCACAGGATCAGGCCACCCAGGCTGAGGTTGAGCCACAGCAGTGCCGACGGTGAGACATCACTCAGCTCGACGGCTGACTGGACTGCCTGGAGGTAGGCGTCCATGCCGGCGCCGTTCTCCTCGATGGCGACACCCACCAGGAGCACCGGCAGCATGAGCAACGGCACGACGACCGTGGCCCCGAACACCAGCATCACCAGGCCGACCAACGGCCGCCACCAGTGGTAGCTCCAGGTGCGAAGGATCAGGTGGTACGGCGTGGGCTCGGCGTGCGGGAAGCTCGGCGGCGCGACGGGCGCAACCGCACCGACGCCGTCGCGGGCGGCGTGGGGCAAGGATCCCAGCCGCTGGTGGTGCGCCTCCCACTCCTGGCGGAGCTGATGCTCCTGCCAGGCCCGCCACTCCTCGTAGCGGCGCCACTCCTCGTAGCGCTGCCACTCCTCGTAGCGCCGGCGCTCCTCCGGTGTCGGCTCCGGGCCCGCCGGGCGGGGCGGTGCGACGTATGACGCCGGCGGTCCGGGTGGCGGCGACGGCTCACTCGGGTTTGGGCCCGGGGGTGGTGGGGGTGTCTGGTCGCTCACGACGTCGGACTCACTGTGCGAGCCGGGCCAGGGACTGGTCGCGGCCGAGCAGCTCCATCGACTCGAACAACGGCGGCGAGACCCGGCGGCCGGTGATCGCGACCCGGACGGCGCCGAAGGCGTGCCTCGGCTTGAGGCCCAGCTCGTCGATCAGGGCGGTGCGCAGCGCCTCCTCGATCGACGGCGTGTCCCACGTCGGCAGTCCCTCCAGGGCCGCGTGCGAGGCCTTGACCACGGTCTGGCCGTCGTCGGTGTGCAGCAGCTTGGCCGCGTCCGCCTCGTCACGGCTGAACTGCTCACCTGCGAAGAGGAAGCCCAACATGTCGACAGACTCCCCCAGCGTCACCATCCGCTCCTGCACCAGAGGCGTCGCCCGCAGCAGCAAGGCGCGCTGCTCCTCGCTGGGCTCGGCGGGCAGCACCCCCGCGGCGGCGAGGTGCGGCACGATCCGGTCGGCCAGGTCAGCGGGGTCGAGGCCACGCAGGTGGGTGGCGTTGATCGCCTCGGCCTTCTTCAGGTCGAAGCGCGCGGGGTTCGGGTTGACCCGCTCGATCTCGAAGGCCTCGACCATCTCCTGCATCGAGAAGATGTCGCGGTCCTCGGCGATCGCCCAGCCCAGCAGGGCCAGGTAGTTCAGCAGTCCCTCGGGCAGGAAGCCGCGCTCGCGGTAGCCCAGCAGGTTGGACTCGGGGTCGCGCTTGGAGAGCTTCCGGTTGCCCTGGCCCATCACGTACGGCAGGTGCCCGAACTGCGGGGTCGTGCCGTCTCCGACACCGATCTCGGCGAGCGCGTCGTACAGCGCGATCTGGCGTGGGGTGGAGGAGAGCAGGTCCTCGCCCCGCAGCACGTGGGTGATCCGCATCATCGCGTCGTCGACCGGGTTGACCAGCGTGTAGAGGGGGTGCCCGTTGCCCCGCACCATCACGAAGTCGGGCACGTGACCCGCACCGAAGCTGATCTCGCCCCGCACCAGGTCGGTGAAGACGATGTCGCGGTCGGGCATCCGGAAACGCACCACCGGCCTGCGCCCCTCCGCCCCGAAGGCGGCGCGCTGCTCGTCGGTGAGGTCACGACAGTGCCCGTCGTAACCGGGAGCACGGCCTTCGGCCCGGGCTCGGTCGTTGCGCTCCTCGAGCTCCTCGGTCGTGCAGTAGCAGTGGTAGGCCCGGCCGGCCTCGAGCAGCCGGGCTGCGACGTCGGCGTACACGTCGAACCGCTCGGACTGCCGGTAGGGGCCGTAGGAGCCGCCGACCTCGGGGCCCTCGTCCCAACCGAAGCCGAGCCAGCGCATCACCTCGAGGATCGTGTCGTAGGACTCCTGGCTGTCACGGGCGGCGTCGGTGTCCTCGATGCGGAAGACGAAGGTGCCACCGTGGTGACGCGCGAAGGCCCAGTTGAAGAGCGCCGTGCGGGCCATGCCCACGTGGGGGGACCCGGTCGGGGACGGGCAGAACCGGACCCTGACGGCGGAACCCGACGAGCCTGCGTTGTCAGTCACGCGTGACCACCTTGTTGGTGAGAGTGCCGATGCCGGAGATCACGATGTCGACCTCGTCGCCGATCTCCATGGGGCCGACACCGTCGGGGGTGCCGGTGAGGACCACGTCGCCCGGCAGCAGGGTCATCACGCTGCTGATGTGGGCGATCAGTGTGGGGATGTCGAAGACGAGGTCACGGGTCGTGCCGTCCTGCTTGAGGTCCCCGTTGAGGAAGGTCTGCACCCGCAGGTCGTCGGTCTCGAGCTCGGTCTCGATCCACGGCCCGAGCGGGCAGAAGGTGTCGAAGCCCTTGGCTCGGGTGAACTGCACGTCGCTGCGCTGCAGGTCACGCGCGGTCACGTCGTTGCCGACGGTGTATCCGAGGATCACGTCGTGTGCGCGCTCCTTGGGGACATCGCGGCAGATCCGGCCGATCACCACCGCCAGCTCGCCCTCGAAGTGCACCTCGCGCGACTGACGGGGATAGCCGATGGGGTCGTGGGGACCGATCACCGAGGTGTTGGGCTTGAGGAACATCAGCGGCTCGGCAGGCACCTCCCCGCCCATCTCGGCGGCGTGAGCTGCGTAGTTGCGCCCGATCGCGACCACCTTGCTGCGCGGGATCACCGGCGCCAGGAGCCGCACGTCGGCCAAGGACAGCTGCTCGCCCGTCGGGTCGATGCCGGAGTAGATGGGGTCACCCCTGAGCACGGAGACCACCGCGTCGGGCGGCAGCTCGCCGTGCTCGTCGAGCTCGCCGGCGACAACGCCGAAACGTGGGTCGTCCCCGGTGGTGAATCTGGCAATTCGCACTCGCTGAGCCTACCGGCGCGGTGTTGATCCCTCGGCACCCACGGGTGGGGGACAGCGACCGGCGTGCGTGCCCCGGGTTCTAGGGTGGCGCCATGTCACCTCCGACCTCGTTGCGCGTGCTCGAGGTCGAGCAGTGGCAGCAGGCGCAGGACGCGCACCGCGAGCGGGTCTCGGCGTGGACCGAGCCGCACCTGGCGCGGCGACGGGAGGGCCTGGCGCACCCGGTCGAGGACTTCCTGTTCACCTACTACTCGCACCGGCCGGCGGCGCTGCTGCGCTGGCACCCCGGGTACGGCGTCGGGCTCCGTGCCTCACCGGAGCACGCAGGCCGGCGAGGCTACGTCTCCGTCCGGGGTGTGAGCGCGGTGTCGCAGGACCACCTCGCCGCACAGGGGCGACTGCTGCGCCAGACCCGCAACCTGCTGCGGGCCACGGCCGACCGGCCGCCGAACTTCGGCTGCTTCGGGATGCACGAGTGGGCCATGCTCTACCGCCTCCAGCCCGACGAGGTGCGGCACCCCACCTGGCCGTTACGGCTGGGGACAGCGGCGACCGACCAGGTCGTGGAGTCGCACCGCATCGCCTGCTCGCACTTCGATGCCTTCCGCTTCTTCACCGCCGCCGCTCGTCCGCGCAACACCGTGCAGCCGGGGCGTGACGACCGCCCCGCCTTCGAGCAGCCCGGATGCCTGCACGCCGGGATGGACCTCTACAAGCACGCCTTCCGGCTCTCGCCGATGGTGCCCTCGGAGCTGGTCGCCGACTGCTTCGAGCTGGCGCGCGACATCCGCGCGCTCGACATGCGAGCCTCGCCGTACGACTTCACCGAGCTGGGCTACGAACCGGTTCCTGTCGAGACGCCCGCCGGCAAGTCCGTCTACACCGCCGCACAACGGGAATTCGCCGATCGCGCGGCACCGCTGAGGCAGCGGCTGGTCACCTGGTGCGAGAAGCTGCTGGGCTGCGCGAGCCAGGCCCCGGACCGCAACCCGCCTGGATCACGCCCCGCCGGCCTGGCGATCTAGCCGCCTCCGCCCGGAGGGTCGGGGGGCGGCGATCATGAGTCGGCCTCGAACCGCGGCTCACCACCACGACAGCGGGCCTTGAGCTCGCCCTCTCGCTCCTCACCCCCGCTGTCCTCCCCGTCGGTCTCCCCGCGTTCGAACTGCACCTTGACCTCCTCAGGCCCTCGCTGCTCGACCTCGAGGCGCCATCCGTCCCCGGGGCTGGCCGACTCCAGGCTGATCCGGGTGCCGAGGCAGCGCACCGACACCGACCCGGCACCTCCCTGCCAGGTGCGAGTCACCGAGCGGGGAGCCGAGCTCGAGGACCGGGACGGCGTGGTGGCGGCGGGCACGGGGAGTGCCGGGGTCGCGGTCGACTCGCTGGTGGGCGTCGCCGCGGGCTGCCTGGTCGGGCGTGGTCGCGCGTCATCCTTGCGGGTCTCGCTCCGCTTGGTCGGCGGGAGAGCGGTGATGAGCTCGCCGGGAGCCGCTCCGGGCACCGAGGTGCCGGAGTCGTACGACGGATCGGCCAGCACCTGCCCACCCGCCGAGTCGATCACCGACCAGGTCGCAACAGCAACGGCGGCCACGATGCCCACCCAGAGCCCCGCCGCCATCAGCCACGAACGCAGCCCCATCACGGAACCTCCCCTCCGAGTCGTCCCCGTCCACCTGGCGCAGCCGACAGGCTGGCCTGACCGGTTGCGTGCCGACGCGACCATCCTCGCCGTACCGTCAGCACATGACCAGCGTGCTCGTCGTCGAGGACGACGACGCCATCCGCAGCGGCGTGGTCCGGGGACTCCGGCAGCGCGGCTTCAGCGTGACAAGCGTCGGCGCCGGCCTGCCTGCGATCGAACAGGTCACCCAGGAGGCCCCCGACGTGGTGCTGCTCGACCTCGGCCTCCCCGACGTCGACGGGATGCGTGTGCTGGCGATGGTGCGCGCGATCTCGGCCGTTCCCGTCATCGTGATCACCGCTCAGGATGACGACCGGCTGATCGTGGCAGCCCTCGACGGAGGCGCCGACGACTACGTGGTCAAGCCCTTCGGCATCGACCAGGTGGCCGCTCGGACCCGGGCGATCCTGCGTCGAGGGGGCGCCAACAGCACTGTCGAGCCCTACGTCGTGGGCGAGCTGGTCGTCGATGCGCGCAGCCGGACCGCGACCCTCCAGGGGCAGCTCCTGGAGCTGGCACGCAAGGAGTTCGAGCTGCTGCTGGCCCTGGCGAGCCGACACGGTGAGGTGGTGACCAGGCGCGAGCTGTTGGACGAGATCTGGCAGATGCCGTACGGCGGAGGTGACCGGACCGTCGACGTGCACCTGTCCTGGCTGCGCCGCAAGCTGGGGGAGACCGCGGCTGAGCCGCGCTACCTGCACACGGTCCGCGGGGTCGGGGTCAAGCTGGTCGATCCGACGGAGTCCGGCTGATGCGTCGGCGGATCTCGCTGCTGGTCGCGGCCACCACATCAGCGGTCATCCTGGCGTTCGTGATCCCGCTGCTGCTGCTGGTGCGGTCGGTCGCTTCCGACCGAGCGCTCGCCATCGGCGACGAGGAGGCTCGATCCACCGCCCTCGTGGTGTCCGGACTTCACGCCTCCCCGCGGTTGCCGGGACTGGTCGACCAGGTCGATCTCCGCTCCCCCGCGACCACGTCGGTGATCACCCCTGACAGTCAGGTGCTCGGCTCGCCTGCCCCCGACGTGGTGACGGACGGTGACCTGGAGCGCGCCAGGGGTGGGGAGGCATTCACCGACCTCCACGGCGGAAGTGGCGAGATCGTGGTGCCCGTGGAGACCGAGGAGGGCGTCTTCGTCGTGGTGACCGTCGTCCCCGAGTCGATGACGCGGGCGGGGGTCGGCCGCGCTTGGGTGAGCATCTTGCTGCTCGGAGCAGCGCTGCTTGCGGTTGCCGTCGTCGTCGCCGACCGCCTGGGGAGGCGAGCCAGTGAACCGGTGACCCAGCTCGCCGACGTCGCGGAGCGCCTCGGCGACGGAGAGCTGTCCGCGCGGGCCGACCCTCACGGTCCTCCCGAGACGGTGGAGCTCGCCGACACCATGAACCGGATGGCCGACCGGATCGAGGAGCTGCTGCAGGCCGAGCGGACCGCGGTGGGCGACCTCTCGCACCGGTTGCGCACCCCGGTCACCGCACTGCGCCTGGACGCCGAGGCCCTGCCGGACGCAGAGCTGGCCGAACGGCTCGGCAGCCATGTCGAGCAGCTGCAGGCGAGCATCGACGCCCTTGTGCGAGACGCGCGACGCCCGTTGCGCGACAGCCTGAACGCCGCGTGCGACGCCCGCGCTGTGGTGGGCGACCGCGCGGCGTACTGGTCCGCCCTGGCCGATGACCAGGGTCGCCCGGTCGACGTCCGACTGCCCGATCACCCACTCCCCTGTGCGATCAACGCCGACGACCTGGTCGACATCGTCGATGTGCTGGTCGACAACGTCTTCGCCCACACCGCCACGGAGGTCGGATTCTCGATCGACCTGACCGCCGACGGCACCGAGATCGCGGTGCTGACGGTGGCCGACCCCGGCCCGGCGCTCCCGACAGAGCCGCGAGCCGTGGGCAAGACCGGGCTCGGGCTGAACATCGTCCGTCGTACGGCGACGCAGGTGGGCGGCCGGTTCACGTGGAGCCAAGAGGGTGGCGGCACACGAGGGCGCCTGGAGATCCCGCGGCTGAAGCAGTCCCGGCAGCCACGACACGGTCACCATCGTTCTTCCTGACCCGGGTCCCCACGCCTCCTCAGTCGTCGGGGTGGTCGTCCCCGTGGTCGTCGCCATGGTCGTCCCCGTGGTCGTCGCCATGGTCGTCCCCGTGGTCATCGCCATGGTCATCGCCGTGGTCGTCGCCGTGGTCGTCGCGGGCACGACCGCGATCGTCGTCGCCGTGGTCATCGCGCCGGGCGTGGTCTCCAGAGTGGTCGTCGAGACCTTGTGAGTCGTCATCCACATCGGCGACGACACCGGGGCTCGCTACCGACTGTGCCTGCGCGGGAGCAACCGGTTGGACCGGGGCCGGGGCGGCGACGTCGACCACGACGGTGCGTTCCACGATGCGCACACAGGTCTTGCGTCGCAGCTCGAAGCCGTGTGGGCAGTCGCGGAATCGGGTCTTGGTCGCGTGCGTGCCGGCAGTCCGGCTGGGCGTTGCTGCTGCCGCCGGTGTCTCCGCCGCAGTGCTGGTGGCCGGTGGGGCAGACATGAGCTGGTAACCGAGGCCGGCGACGCCGAGTCCGGCGAGACCGGTGACTGCGCTGAGAGTGATCGTCCGAAGTGTCATGTGCAGCAGCGTGGTCCCGGCGACCTCATGACTGCCTGATGTGAACCTCAAGCCTTCCTCAAGAGACTTCCGCAGCTCGTCCCGGCGCGGCACCGTCGAGAACGACGAGCCACGTTCGATGCGGATGGTGAGGTGCAGGGCCCATGGACGACGTACGACGCCGAGAGCGGTTCCGCTGGGTGGTGTCCGGCACCACCGCGCTGATCAGCTTCAGCGCCGTGGGCCTTTCCGGCGCCTTCGCCGGGCAGGCCGCGCAGGACACCGCCGCGGACGCAGCCCAGGCACAGGCTCAGAAGCAGGCACAGGAACGCCGGACAGCTCGCGCCCACCGTCGGGCGCTTGCCGAGTGGCGCCGCGCCAACGACCAGGTGGACCGTCCGGTGCGCCTCAAGGACCGGCCTCGCCGGGTCATCACGCACACGTCTGTGGTCTACCGGGAGGTTCCGTCGGCTCTGGGTGGCGGCTCCGTCGCCCCGAGCAGCGGGTCGGTCGCCCCGAGCAGCGGATCCGGCAGCACGTCCACGGTTGCTTCGTCCTCCGGCGGCTCCGGAATCTCAGGTGGCTCCGGCGGATCCAGCAGCTCCGGTCCCGGGCCGAGCTCTCAGCCGGCTCCTCCGCCTCGTCCAGCCGCACCTCCTCCTGCCCCTTCCTCCGGGTCCTAGGGGCCGTGGGATGAGCGCGACACCAGGGAGCCCGGGCTGTGAGCGATGGTCACTGTGGAGCACCTACGCCTTCCTCGCCGTCAGTGACGCGGGCGCCCTGCCATCGGCACGTCAGCGGGCCGATCAGGTGTTGTCGGACGTCGACGGAGCGTGCAGCCGCTTCCGCCCGGACTCCGACCTGACCAGGGCCAATCACCGAGCCGGACGTTGGACGAGCGTCGACCCGCTGCTGGTCGCTGCGGTCAGGGTGGGGCTTCGTGCCGCGGAGCTCACGGACGGACTGGTCGACCCATGTCTGGGCAGGTCACTGATCTCCTGGGGCTACGACGCCGACATCGACACCGTGCGGCGACGGAGCGGATGGGGGTCGAGGCCGCCGGAGCGGCACCACCCGGATCGGTGGCAGTCGTTGGAGGTGCGTGACGACGCGGTCCTCGTCCCCGCCGGGGCGCAGCTGGACCTCGGCGCCACCTGCAAGGCATGGGCAGCAGATCTTGTCGCGACAACTATTGCTGAGGAGCTGGGCTGCACGGCCGTGGTCTCGCTCGGAGGCGATGTGAGCGTGCAGGGCGTGCCGGGAGAGCCCCCGCCCGCGTGGCCGGTCCAGGTCGCCGAGACGTACGCCGCATCGACCGATGCCGGCCGCAGTGTCACGGTGAGCCTGCGCGGCGGCCTCGCCACCTCCACCACTGTCGCACGCCGCTGGCCCGGCGTCGGCGGCAGCTGGATCCACCACCTGATCGATCCGCGCAGCGGCCGTCCCGTCGATCATGGCGTCCGCACGGTCACCGCGGTGGGGCGTGACGCGTTGAGCGCCAACATCGCAAGCACCGCCGCACTGGTGCTCGGGCCCGAGTCAGCCGCCTGGCTGGAAAAGCGCGGGGTCGGTGGCCGGATCGTCGACGACCACGGTCTGGTCCGAACCGTCGGGGCCTGGCCACAGAACGTGACCGAGGAGGATGACAACTGATGGACGCAGCCGTGCTCTGGCACCTGAATCGAGGGACCGGGGTCGCCCTGCTCATCCTGTTCACCCTGTCCGCCCTGTTGGGCATGGTGTCGAGCCGCAGCGCAGCGGGAGGCCGGGTGCCTGCATTCGCCTGGCAGGCCCTGCATCGCAACATCGCGCTGATCGGCGCCACCCTGCTCACGGCGCACGTGGCGACCGCGGTGCTGGACGAGTACGTCGACATCCGGTGGTGGCACGTGGTGCTGCCGTGGCAGCTGCACTACGAGCCGTGGCCACTGGCCCTGGGCATCCTGGCCCTCGACCTGCTGCTGGCCGTCGTGGCGACCAGCCTGATGCGTCAACGTCTCCCGCGCCGCGCCTGGGCCGTGGTCCACCTGACCGGCTACGCGGCCCTCGTGCTGTCATTCGCCCACGGTTTCCTGATCGGCACCGACTCCGCCGCCGGCTGGGCCCGATGGGTCTATGTCGTGTGTGGCGCGGCGCTGGTGGTGGCCCTGCCGGTTCGCCTGGTCTCGGGACTGGTGCATCGCGACCGGGGTGCTCGCGAGCTGGAGGGGGCGCTCCGATGACCTCGCTGGCACCCGATCCGACACGGCAGCTCGCCGCCTTCGCCGCGGGGCCGGTGCAGGTGCGGCCCGGGCCGCTACTGCTGGCCGGGGTCACCGACGGCCCCGCGTTGAGCACGCACCGGGCCCGGTGGGGCGCCCTGCCGGCGCTCGACTGTCACAGTCTGCTCCAACGAAGCCGGTCGTTGGACCTGCGTGGCCGCGGGGGTGCGGGATTCGAGTTCGCTCGCAAGCTGGACGCGGTGCGGCGAGCGCGAGGCCGCCCTGTGGTCGTGGTCAATGTCAGCGAGGGAGAGCCGGCCAGCCACAAGGACGCCGCGCTCGCCCGGATCGCACCCCACCTGGTGCTGGACGGTGCCGCGGCGACCGCTCGCGCAGTCGGAGCCCGTGAGGTGCACCTGGTCACCGGGGCCGAGGCGCCGCAGTCCGAGGCAGCACTGCGCACCGCTGTCCGGGAGCGGCGCAGCGCCCGCGACCGGGCGGACCGGAGGGTGCGGCATCGCTTCCACGGTGCCTCGCCCCGCTTCGTCTCGGGCCAGTCGGCCGCGGTGCTCGAGCTCCTGGCCGGTCGACCGGGTCTGCCGGTGACCACCTGGCAGCCCAGTGCGGTGGCCGGGCTCCGGGGCGCGCCGACGCTGCTCTCCAACGCCGAGACCTTCGCTGTCGTCGGACTGCTCGCGCTGGGCGGGCCCGAGCTGTTGAACCGCTGGGGGACGCCTGCGGAACCGGGCACCACGCTGCTGACCATCGATGGCGACGGTCAGGCGTCCGGTCGACTGCCGGTCGTCGTCGAGGTCGCCTACGGCACCCCGTGGACCGAGGTCCTCCCCACCTCGAGACTGGAGGCACCGGTGTTGCTCGGTGGCTACCACGGGACCTGGGCGGCTCCCGGCCTGCTTCGCGAGCTGAGCGTCTCACCGGACCAGCTGGCGCAATCCGGCGTGGGCCTGGGTGCGGGCGTGGTGCTGCCGCTCGACGACGGGTGCCCTGTGATCCGCACGACCGCTCTGGTCGACTACCTGGCCGGTGAGTCCGCGCGGCGTTGCGGACCCTGCCGGTTCGGCCTTCCCGCGCTGGCTGAGGCGCTGCACCAGGTTGCAGGGGGCAGCGTGGGCGCCCGGGGCGAGGTCGAGCGGCTCACTGCCCTGGTCACCGGACGTGGCGCGTGTGCGCATCCCGACGGCACGGCGAGGCTCGTCCGGTCGCTCCTCTCCGCCTATCCGGACGAGGTCGCCGCGCACGTCCGCGGCCAGTGCTACGGGGGCCGCTCATGACCGCGCGGCTGCGGGTCGACTGGCCCGCCTGCACGGCACGCGGCCTGTGCTCAGAGCTGGTGCCGGAGCTGATCGAGCTCGACGACTGGGGGTATCCGGTGGTGAGGGACGAGGTGCCGCCGGAGCTCATGGCGGGTGCCCGCGAGGCGCTTCGGGCCTGCCCTCAGCTGGCGCTGCGCCTGATCCGCGAGTGACGACTAGCCTCAGGAGAATGAACGGCGACATCACCGACGTGCCCGGCGTACGGGTCGGCCACTGGACCGACATCGAGGCTCGCACCGGCTGCACCGTGGTGCTGCTGCCGGACTCCGGCGCAACCACCTCCGTCGACGTGCGCGGGGCCGCCCCCGGCACCCGGGAGACCGACCTGCTGGCTCCTGGCAACCGGGTCCCCGTCGCCCACGCCTTGGTGCTCACGGGGGGCTCCGCGTTCGGGCTCGCCGCTGTGGATGGGGTGATGACCTGGTTGGACGAGCGCGGGGTGGGCTGGGAGACCCCAGCCGGCCGGGTACCGATCGTGAGCGCGGCCGTTCTCTACGACCTGGCCAACGGTCGCTCCGACGTGCGGCCCGACGCGGCGGCCGGCCGGGCCGCGGCCGAGGATGCGCTGCAGGGCAAGGCCGCGGGGCACGGGCAGGTGGGCGCCGGGACCGGCGCCACGGTCGGGAAGATGTTCGGGCCGGAGCACACGGCCCCGGGGGGTATCGGCTCGGCTTCCCTGCGGTTGCCCTCCGGATTCATGGTGGGCGCCGTCGCAGCGGTCAACGCGGTCGGCGATGTCGTCTCGGAGGACGCGACGGTGCTGGCGGGGGCGGGCACGGTCGAGCGGATCTTGCGCGGTGAGGCCCCGGGGGCATCTCCCCCGTCGCCGGGCCAGAACACCACCCTTGCGGTCGTCGCCACCGACATGCCCCTCACCAAGCAGCACGCGCACCGCACCGCTGTCGTGGCCCACGACGGACTGGCCCGAGCGATCCATCCGGTGCACACCCCGTTCGACGGGGACACCGTCTTCGTGTGCAGCACCGCGGCACCGGCCAGGGACGAGCCGGAGCTCCTCGACCTGCTGCGGCTCGAGGTGGCGACCGCCGAGGTGGTGGCGCGAGCCATCCGCGCTGCAGCCGGCTGACCGCCCGGAACTCAAGGGGCCGATCCTCAGGTGAGGGGGCGCTCCCCGTGCCGGTGCAGCCCGAAGGTGAGGGCGTCGAGCACGGCCTCCCATGAGGCCTCGATGACGTTGGCGCCGACGCCGACCGTGACCCACGAGGAGAATCCGTCGCTGGTCTCGATGAGCACCCGGGTGACCGCATCGGTGCCGTGGCCCTGGTCGAGGATGCGCACCTTGTAGTCGATCAGCTCGAACTTCGCGACTTCGGGGTAGGCACGTGTGATCGCCTGTCGCAGGGCCTGGTCCAGCGCATTGACCGGGCCGTTGCCCTCCCCGGTCACGATCAGCCGGTCACCGCCGGCCCGCAGCTTCACGGTCGCCTCCGACACCGCCTCGTCCCCCGGCTTGGAGTCGGTGATGACACGCCAGGACTCGACGTCGAAGTACGTCGGTCGCACTCCCTCGGCCTCCTCGAGCAGCATCAGCTCGAAGGAGGCGTCGGCTGCCTCGAACGTGTAGCCGCGGGCCTCCATCGCCTTCACACGGGCGGTGATGCGGTTGACCAGGTCCTTGTCCGAGGAGAGGTCGAAACCCAGCTCCCTGCCCTTGAGCTCGATGGAGGCGCGGCCGGCCATGTCCGAGACCAGCAGCCTCATGTCGTTGCCGATCAGAGCAGGGTCCATGTGCTGGTAGAGGTTCGGGTCGACCTTGATCGCGCTGGCGTGCAGCCCGGCCTTGTGGGCGAATGCGCTGACCCCGACGTAGGGCTGACGCGACGACGGGGGCACGTTGGTGACCTCGGCGACCGCGTGCGCCACCCGCGTCGCCTCACGCAGACTGCCGCTGGGCAGGACGGGGCGGGCAAGCTTGAGCTCGAGGTTGGCGACCACCGAGACGAGGTCCGCGTTGCCGGTCCGTTCGCCGTACCCGTTGAGGGTGCCCTGCACGTGGCTCGCCCCGGCGTCGATCGCGGCCAGCGAGTTGGCCACGGCACACCCGGTGTCGTTGTGGCAGTGGATGCCGACCCGGGCACCGGTGGCCTCGCGCACGTCGAGCACCACGTCGGAGACCCACGGCGGCAGCATCCCGCCGTTGGTGTCGCACAGCGCGACCACGTCGGCGCCGGCCTCCGCCGCGACCCGTAGCACCTCCAGGGCGTAGGCGCGGTTGGCACGGTAGCCGTCGAAGAAGTGCTCGGCGTCGAGGAAGACCCGCTGGCCCTCTGCGGTCAGGTGCGCGACGGTGTCCCGCACCATCGCGAGGTTCTCCTCCAGTGTCGTGCGCAGCGCCAGCTCGACGTGCCGGTCGTGCGACTTCGCCACGAGCGTGACCACCGAGGCGCCGGAGTCGCGCAGCGCCGCGACGAGGGGGTCGTCGGCCGCCTTCATCCCGGCACGTCGGGTGGCCCCGAACGCCGCCAGCTCGCCGTGCTCCAGGTGCAGCTCCTCACGAGCCCGTCGGAAGAACTCGGTGTCCTTGGGGTTCGCGCCCGGCCAGCCGCCCTCGATGAAGCCGACCCCGAGCTCGTCGATCGCCCGCGCGATGTGGAGCTTGTCCTGCACCGACAGGTTGAGCCCCTCCTGCTGGGCTCCGTCGCGCAGGGTGGTGTCGTAGACGTGGAAGCCCTCGCGGTCCAGGACGTGCCCGGCCGGTGAGCTGCTCTCCATCCCCATGGGTTCTGCCTCGATCTCGGTCTCTGGTCCGGGTGGTCGTACCAACAAAAAGACCTCCCGATGAACGAGAGGTCTGCGCGCCGGAGCTCTCCGGCGCGCTAGCTGATAATCAGCATGCGTGTCTGCACGAGCACCAGTCTGCCAGATGCCGCGCGGGATCACACCCGGTCTCGCCCGGCGGAGGGGTCAGGCCGAGCCGTCCAGGGCCCTGACCTGTCTCTTGTTCGCCACCATCCGGTACGACGTCTCCACCAGCTCGGCGACCTCGTCCCAGTCGCAGTCGGGGTCGTCGACATCGAGTGCACGCCATCCCGACGGGCCGTAGTAGGCAGGGAGGAAGAACCTCTCATCGTGGTCCAGGGCCTCCACCTCCGCGGCGTCCGCGATGAACACCAGCGCGTGCGGGTGCTGCTCGTGCCCGTCGGGAGTCTTGCGCCCGCCTCCGTACACGGCGAACTGCTTGGCGACCCGGAACGTCGGTCGGCCGTGACTGACTCGCTCCTCGGCCTCGGGAAACGCCAGGCAGAGCGCGCGCACCCGCGCCAGGTGCGGGTCGCCCTCGTCGAACATCACCGGGTGAGTCACCCGGCCACGCTCTCACGGGTCAGGCGCGGCGCCAGAGCACCACCGAGGTCCAGATCATCCAGACCCAGAACACCAACGGGAAGAAGTAGAAGATGTCGAACAGGGCCGACAGCGAGGGCGACACCGTCAGCTGGGCGCCGATGATGGCCACCCCGGAGACGACACCGATGCCGTTGAGCCAACGGTTGAAGTACCCGCTCGCCGCCATGACGCTCGCCGTGCACACGATGGCCACCCCGAGCCCACCGCCGATCATGAGGTTCAGCCCGGCACCGGCGAGGTCGAAGAAGGCGGTGAGCGTCTCCTCCCCCTGCTCCGCGGCCTCCGAGGCCGGGATCACCAGGGCGTAGGACGCCACCTCCAGTGTCACGCTCACCGCGGAGGACACCACGGCGAGATCCAGCAGCACGTGCGGCACCCCGGAGTCGGCCAGCGATCGGCGCACTGCTGCGAAGAAGAGGACCCGACCGAGGAGCACGACCGCCAGCCACCCCGCGAGGAACGACATGGAGTCCTGGCGTCCGTCGTAGCTCTGGACCAAGACGTCGGCGGATGCACCGCGCAGGATGTAGTCCTCCGCACCCCCGACGGCGAGCGCGATGATCGCGACCCACTCGCACAGGTAGACGATCGCACCCACCAGGGCCCAGCGGTTGCCGATCAACCGTGGGGCGCCCCCCGACCCAGCGGTTCGACTCACCGTCGCCATGGCCATGGTCGGCCCCCTTGTCCCCGGAATTTCCAGTGACGCTACGGCTCACACCAGGCCCGGGCGTGCCGACGCGCCGCACCGGGCTAGGTTGCGGGCATGCACTCACCTCGGGAGACCCCTCCGCACTCGGCGCTGGTGCTCGGGGGAGGTGGCATCACCGGCATCGCCTGGATGCTCGGCATCCTCAAAGGTCTGCGCGACAGGGGTGTCGACCTGAGCACCGCCGACACCGTGATCGGTACCTCCGCCGGGTCGGTGGTCGGAGCCCAGATCGCAAGTGGGCACGACATCGACGACCTGTACGACCGACAGCTGCCGCCCGCGGACGGTGAGATCGGCGCCGACATGGGCATCGGCGTCGTGCTCCGGATGCTGGGGCCCGCCGTCGTGCCGGGCTCGCCCCGGGCCAAGCGGCGCCGGATCGGACATGCCGCGCTGCGCGCCCACCCGCCGGGGGCGGAGGAGCGGATCCGGGTGATCCGGTCGCGGATCGAGGTCGAGGCCTGGCCCGAGCGTGACCTGCGGGTCACTGCGGTGAACGCCGAGACCGGCAGGTTCGTCGTCTGGGACCGCGAGTCCGGTGTCGACGTCGTGCACGCGGTGGCCTCGAGCTGCGCCGTACCGGTCGTGTGGCCCGCGGTGGACATCGGGGGGACGCCGTACATCGACGGCGGCATGCGGACGCCCGCGAACGCCGACCTCGCCCACTTCGCCGACCGGGTCGTGGTGCTGGCACCCATCCCTCGCGGGCTCAGTCCGCAAGGCGACGTACGCCGTCAGATGAGCCGGTTGCCCGAGCAACGGGCCTTGGTGATCCCCGACGCCGAGGCCACCAGCAGCTTCGGACGCAACGTGCTCGACCCTGCCAAGCGTGGCGACGCCGCCCGCGCCGGTCTACGTCAGTCCGCCGAGGTCGCCGAGCGCGTCGCCGCCGTCTGGTCTTCCTGACCACGCTGCCCTGAGCTTGGGCCGCACCGCAACGGCGATCCGGTCCAGCCCCGACGGCGCAATACCTCGCCTACCCGCGATGCCGTCACGCAAGCTTCGTCCCCGACGTGGCGCCAGCCGAGTCGCAGGGTCACCAGCCCATCGCCGGCGGCGAGCAGGTCGCGGCTCATGTCGCGATCGCGGGCCAGCGAGCTTGAGTGCCAGGCCCGCCCGTCGAGCTCGACTGCGACACGAAACGCCTCGTAGAGCACGTCCCGGTGGACCCTCCCTGAACTCCCGCGATCGCGGGACTGACGACTGCCACGTGGCAACCGGTGCGCGCGCTCCACGCGCAGCAGGTAGTCGCGCTCCAGCACCGAGCGGGTCCCGAGTGCGGCGTCGGCAAGGATGCGTCGGAGCTCCACGCCACGGGGCGTACGACGTCGCTTGTCCAGCGCGAACAAAGGTCGTTCGGGGGTGGTTGCCCTACGGCCACAGGCATCGCTGATCACCGCCACAGCCCCTGCCGTGTCTCGCGCGGCTCCAGCGACATCGAGCACTGCGTCCTCGATTCGCAGCCGAGGCGGGCTGCGGTTCCACTGCACACGGGTCGCGAGATCATGCACCACGACGCCTGTCAGCGTTGCCACGTTCTTGCCACGTGCCATCGCTACGTGGATGGGATCACCGTTGAGGTTCAACGCACTCGGGCCGCACAATGCTGACCCCTCGTAGAAGAGCACCGCCGCCCACGCCCGGTTCACCCACGTGAGGGGCCCGGTGTGGTTGACGAAGATCCCGCGGTGCACTGCGGCGAGCCGCCGGTTGCGGACATCTCGCCGGATGTCATTGTCCGTCACACCCAGCTCGATGAGCTGTCGCCTGGCAACTACCCCCGACTGGTGATCGAGCAGATCCCGAAGCGTATGCACCCGCTGACCCTGAGCTGTCGGCGCGACGGTCGCCAGGGCCGAACCGAGGGGTTGTGGACAACGCCGGATCGGGCTTGTGGTGCGGTGTGCAGTCACCCGGTGACTGCACACCGCACAGCACGGGACCGGCTGCGCTCAGAGCCTCAGCAGACGCGGTGCATCCAGCCGAACCGGTCCTCGGCGCGGCCGTACTGGACGTCGACCAGCGCCTTGCGCACGGCCATGGTGAGCTCACCGGCCTGCTCGACCTGGGGGGTCTCACCGCCGTCCCACTTCAGCGAGCCGACCGGTGTGACGACGGCCGCGGTGCCGCAGGCGAACACCTCGGTGATCTCCCCCGAGGTGACCCCGTCGCGCCACTCGTCGATGTGGAACTGACGCTCCTCGACCTCGCGGCCCATGTCGCGCAGCAGCTGGATGATCGACCGACGGGTGATGCCCTCCAGGATCGTGCCGAGGGCGGGGGTGACCACCCGGCCGTCCCGGTGGACGAAGTAGAGGTTCATGCCGCCGAGCTCCTCGACGTAGGTGCCCTCCTGCCCGTCGAGGAAGACCACCTGGTCGCACCCGTGCGACATGGCCTCCTGCTGCGCGACCAGCGACGAGGCATAGTTGCCACCTGTCTTGGCCGCCCCCATCCCGCCGCGGCCGGCGCGGGTGTACTCCTCGGTGAGCCAGAGCGTGATCGGCGTGGGGCCCTTGCTGAAGTAGGCACCCGCGGGCGACAGGATCACCATGTACGTCACGTGCTGCGCCGGACGCACCCCGAGGAAGCTCTCGGAGGCGAACATGAAAGGCCGCACGTAGAGGCTCTTCTCGCCCTCGCCGTCCGGCACCCAACGCTGGTCGACCCTCACCAGCTCGTCGACGGTCTGCACGAAGGTCTCGACAGGAAGCTCGGGCAGCGCGAGCCGGCGCGAGGAGCGCTGCATCCGCTCGCCGTTGGCCTCCGGGCGGAAGGTCCAGATCGACCCGTCGTCGTGCCGGTAGGCCTTCATGCCCTCGAAGATCTCCTGCGCGTAGTGCAGGACCGCGGTCGCCGGGTCGAGGGTGAGCGGGCCGTACGCCGAGATCACGCCCTGGTGCCACCCACGGTCGGGGGTCCACTCCAGCGTGAGCATGTGGTCGGCCATGTGGGTGCCGAAGCCGGGCGCGGACAGGATCTCGGCGAGCCGCTCGTCGGGGACGCGGTCGGTTCGCTCCTGGACGTCGATCTCGAGGCTCATGGGCGCACGCTACTTCCTGTGACGCGGGGACGAGAGGGGCTGGGTCGGTCGACTCAGCCCGCTACTCGCGCGGCGATGGCGTCGCCGATCTCCGAGGTACGCCGCGTGGTCGAGTCGCGCTCGGCCAGGTCGGCAACCACGGCGTCCTCGATCCTGCGGGCGGCGTCGGGGAGCCCGAGGTGGTCCAGCATCAACGACGCCGACAGGATCGCTGCGGTCGGGTCGGCCTTCTGCTGCCCTGCGATGTCGGGCGCCGACCCGTGGACGGGCTCGAACATCGACGGCGCGGTGCGGTCGGGGTTGACGTTGCCGCTGGCCGCCAGCCCGATGCCACCGGTGATCGCGGCGGCGAGGTCGGTGATGATGTCGCCGAAGAGGTTGTCAGTGACGATCACGTCGAAGCGAGCCGGGTCGGTGGTCATGAAGATCATCGCGGCGTCGATGTGCAGGTAGTCCACCTCGACGTCCGGGAACTCCCGGCCGACCTCGGCCACCAACCGCGACCAGACTGCTCCCGCATTGACCAGCACGTTGGTCTTGTGGACCAGGGTCAGCTTCCGACGAGGGCGACGGCTCGCCCTCGCGAAAGCGTCGCGCACCACGCGCTCGACCCCGAAGGCTGTGTTCACCGAGACCTCGGTGGCTACCTCGTGCGGCGTGCCCACGCGCAGGGCGCCACCGTTGCCCGTGTAGGGGCCCTCGGTGCCCTCGCGGACCACCACGAAGTCGACCTCGCCCCCCGCCAACACCTCTGGGGCGAGTGGCGAGGTGACCCCGGGGAAGATCCGTGACGGCCGCAGGTTGACGTAGTGGTCCAGCGCGAAACGCAGCTTGAGCAGCAGACCGCGCTCGAGGATCCCCGGCGGAAGCTTGGGATCACCAGGCTTGCCGCCCACGGCACCGAGCAGGATCGCGTCGTGCTCGCGGATCTCGGCGAGCACCGAGTCGGGCAGGACCTCGCCGGTGCGCAGGTAGCGTTCGGCGCCGAGGTCGTACCGCTCGGTCTCGAACTTCACCTCGGCCGGAGTGGCCACCGCGAGCACCTTGAGTGCCTCGTCGGTGACCTCCTGGCCGATGCCGTCTCCCGGGATGACCGCGAGTCGGTGTCGTCCGTCAGGGCGGGAGCCCGCGGGGTTCGAAGAGGTCTGCGTCATGCGGCGGACTCTAGATGATCACGTGCGAGGGATCGCCGCCCAGGACGCGGGACCTCGCGGATGGTCATCTAGCTGTCGTCGGGTCGGTCGTCCGCAGCGTCCCGGGCGCTGGTGGTGCCGCCGGCCTGGGCGCCGACGCCGGTCAGCTCGCGCTCCCAGTAGCGGGGGCGGCGGGTGGGCTCACTCATCGGCTCGGGCTGGTCGGTGCGGTGACGCGCCGGGCCCCAGTCGGGATACATGTCGTACATCGTCTGCTTCTCTCACTCGGTCGTTCTCTGGATGCGGTTGCGGGCCGGGGTGCGCCGACTCTGGTCCGCGTGCGAGTGAGAGGGGTCCGACTGACGGACGGGTTGCGTGTGGAAAGCGGGACGGCCCTCGAGAGATCAACGACTGGATCTCAGCGGATACGCTCTTCGTCACTCACCGCGGGTCGTAGGGCCCAACAACGCCAGACTCCGCGGCGAGGTGGCCCTACTTAGGAGGCCCCGCCGCGGCGGCTGATAAGTACGAAGAACGTTGCCATGACCCTCACACCGTAACGCGCCTCCCGAGATCGCGCCTCCACCTTTGGTCCCTTTCCGAATGGCGAGACACCCGACCGCATCCCGGACAGAGCCGACCGGCGGTGCGAGGATCGGCGCATGAGCGCTCCCCCCGACGTGCCCGAGGTCGTCGCCCGGGCCTTCGACGCGTCGCGACGTCGTGGCTACGCATCCTTCTGTCGCAACGAGACCGGCCGCCTGCTCGCCACCCTGGCGGCTGCGACCACGGGCACCGTGGCCGAGTTCGGCACCGGTTGCGGCGTCGGCACGGCGTGGCTGCGCAGCGGGGTGCGCAACGGCACCCGCATCGTCAGCGCCGAGCTGGACACCGACCTGGCCGGCGCGGCAGCCGAGGTCTTCGAGACCGACGAGCAGGTCGAGGTCGTGGCCGCCGACTGCGGCTCGCTGGCAGGTCGCGGTCCCTTCAGCCTGCTCTTCCTCGATGCCAGGGAGCCGGAGGCGAGCGGGCCCGACGTGGTCAGCGAGCTGGTCGAGCCGGGCGGCGTGGTGGTGCTCGACGACTTCACCCCCTGCGACAGCTGGCCACCACTGACCGGTGGTCGGGTCGACAGCCTGCGCGAGCGCTGGCTCACCGACGATCGGTTCACCGCCGTGGAGCTGCGGGTCGCCGCGGACACCTCGGCGATCGTCGCGACGCGCCGCTGATCACCTGTCGCGCGACACCACGCAGAAGCAGACCCGCGCAGACGATGGCTCTTGTGCTGCACCCGTCCTGGTCCTACGCTAAACCATATGGGTTATCGTCCTGACACTGCGGAGCAACCGCTCGATGCGGTCTTCTCGGCCCTGGCCCACCCCGTGCGGCGCAGCATCCTGCGGCTCCTGGTCACGAGCAGGGACGACATGGCCATGTCCGACGTGGCCGGCGCGGCGGGCATCTCCCCCCAGCTGCTCAACAAGCACGCGGCCTCACTCGAAGCGGCGGGGCTGATCGCGCGGGAAGCGGTCGGTCGGGAGAAGCACGTCCGCGCCCGACCCCAGGCGCTGGCCTCGGCCCGCGACTGGATCGAGGAGACCAACACCTACTGGAACTCCCAGCTGGACTCGCTGGAGGACTACATCTCCTCACTCGGCGGGACCGCCACGCAGCAGGAAGGGAGCTGAACGTGGATCTCCCCGACGTCTCAACCAGGGTCGAGCGCAGCTTCGACGTCGACGCCGCAACCATGTGGTCGTTGTGGACCGACCCCGAGCACCTGACCCGATGGTTCCGGCCCTCACTGGACGAATTCGGGCCCAGCGTGGCCTCGATGGACCTGCGCCCCGGTGGCGACTATCGCATCGAGATGGTCAGGACCAGTGGCGAGGTCCACGCGGTGAGCGGCCGGATCGTTGACGTCGAGGAGCCCACGCGGTTGTCCATGACGTGGCAGTGGGACGGCGTCGACAACGAGTCCTACGTCGAGGTCAGCTTCCGCGAGACGCAGGGGCGGACGACCGTCACCATCGACCACTCCCGACTGCTCGACCAGGCGGACGCCGAGCGCCACAGCGAAGGCTGGAACGGCTGCCTGGCCTCGCTGACCGAGAACCTCTGAATCACCCGACCGGCAACCAGAAAGGCCACACGACCATGACCAGGTACGTCTTCATCTACCACGCACCCAACACCCCAGCAGATGCCACGCCGCCCACCCCGGAGCAGATGGAGCAGGTGATGGAGCAGTGGAACGCCTGGGCCGAGAAGGTGGGCGGTGCGATGGCGGACTTCGGGACCCCGCTCGCCGGGGGCGTGGAGGTCACGCCCGACTCCACCCGGTCGAGCACGCGCGAGGTCGTCGGCTACACGATCATCGAGGCCGACGACATGGACGCCGCGCTGGGGCTGGCGCAGGCACATCCCCACCTCCACATGCCCGGCGGCTGCACGATCGAGGTCCACGAGGCCCAGCCGATCCCCGGCATGTAGCGGATGCGCCGGCGAGGCTAGTCCTCGTCGGCCTCCACCGGCTTCAGCCCCCGGGTGGCCATGCCCTCCAGCAAGGTCCCGTCGGCGGCGAACCTGGACCCGTGCAACGGGCAGTCCCACGACTGCTCCGCGGAGTTCCACTGCAGGATGCCGCCGAGGTGCGGGCAGACCCCGGAGACCCGGCAGATCCGTCCGTCGACGTTGGAGGTCGCGACGAGCCCCGCCCCTCGGCGCGCGACCTTCCCCTCGCCCGGCTCCGGTTCGTCGGTGCCTGAGGTCAGCAGCGCCTCGCCCCAGCCGCGGGTCATGTGGAAGCCGACCTTGGTGCCCGTGACCGAGGCCTCCGCGATGTCCCGCACGCCCGGCACCCGGCGCCGCAGCTCGGCGCGCCACCCCGGCTCGTCCTCCCCGGTGATCGCGGCGACCATCGCGATCGCGGCGGCCGGCCCGTTGGTCATCCCCCACTTGTTGAAGCCGGTGGCGAGCTGGATGTTGGCGCGGCTCGGCAGCTTCTGCACGATCGGCAGCTGGTTCTCGGCCTGGTAGTCCTGGGCCGACCACTGATGCGTCAGCTCGGCACCCGCCCAGTGCTCCCGAGTCCACTCCTCCAGCTCGTCGACCCGCTGCTGGGTGTTGCGCTCGCGACCGACCTCGTGGCCGTTGCCGCCCACAAGCAACAGCCGCTTCCCGCGGTACGGCGCATAACGGATCGAGCGCGTGGGCTCGTCGACCGAGAGGTACATCCCCTCCGGGACCGTGGTGGGGTCAGGAACGCTGAAGGACAGTGCGTAGGAACGCTTGGCCACCAACCGGGTGAAGTGCCCTGCCCGATCAAGCACCGGAGCGCCGGTCGCCAGGACGATGTTGGGGGTCTGCACCGTCCCCTCGGTGGTGGTGAGGTTGGCCTCACGCAGTCCGGCCCCGATGACGCGGACTCCCTCGTGGAAGCTCCCGCCGGCATCGACGAACGCGCGTCGCATCCCCTCGAGCAGCTCCATCGGGTCGACCTGGAGCTGGTCGCCGAGCACGATCTGCCCGGCCGTCGGGAAGGGGAGCTCGTGGTCCTCGGTCCACTCCACCGGAAGGTCGACGGCCTGGGCCGCAGACAGCTCGCGCTCCAGGGCGGTGAGGCCGCCCTCCCCGGAGGCGTAGGAGTAGGCGTCCTGGAGCTGGTAGGCGACACCCAGGTCGTCGCAGAATTCCTGCAGCAGCTGCTGCCCGGCGACATTGGCCTGGACGTAGGCACGAACCGCGTCCTCGTCGTGATGGGCGCGGATCGTCGACAGGATGCTGCCCTGCAGCAGACTGATCTTGGCGGTGGTGTTGCCCGTGGCGACCGCACCGAGATCGCGACCCTCGAGCACCAGCACGTCGAGCCCGGCCCGCTGCGCGAGGAGCGCGGCGACCATGCCGGTGACTCCTGCGCCCACCACGACCACCTCGGCGCGGTCAGGAAGGGGCGGCGACGGTGACTTCTTGTCATGGGCCCGAGATCTGCCGGCCCGCCAGAGCGAGGTCATGCCCAGACGCTATCGGGCACCTGGCGACACCCGGGGGGCTTCCCCGGATTCACCTGTCTCCCGGTGTGCGTTCCGCACGAGGTGGCGCGTGCGGACACGACAATGCCCGGCCGCCGAAGCGCCGGGCATGTATCGGTGAGAGGACTCAGACCGCGCGAACGCGAGTCGCCTGGGGACCCTTGGGGCCCTGGGTGACCTCGAACTCGACGCGCTGGTTCTCGTCCAGGCTCTTGTAGCCGGTGCCTTCGATCTCGGAGAAGTGGACGAAGACGTCATCTCCGGAGTCCTGGACGATAAAGCCGTAGCCCTTGTCCGCCTTGAACCACTTCACAGTTCCCTGTGCCATTGTCGTGCTCCCTTCAAGAGCGTTGCCGATCCCGCACTTTGCGGGTCGGAGTTCGTGTCAGCGCCCGCGGGCGCTTCCGGAGAAAGCCGCAGCGCTGTGCGACCGCGAGGATCCCGAGCCGGCCCCGGTCGCGGCCCGTGCCTGGCCGTTCCGCGGACGGCGCCCGCGCGAGCTGCCGGACTTCGTCTCCTGGCCCGTGCCTGCTTGGCGAGGCCGCCTGGACCCAGCACCCTGGCCGCGGGCCTGGCCCCGGCCCTGTGGCCTGGCCTGGGCCTGACGCACGAGCACCTCAGGAACCTCGATGAAGAGCCGCTCACCGGGCGCGATGGAGCGGAGCACCGCGTCGTCGGCGCCGCTGATCCTGTGGGTGGTCGCCTGGACCTGAGCCCGGCGCATCAGGGTGCGGACCGTCGCGTTGTGCTCAGGCCCGGAGAGGGTGACCACGGTGCCGCTCTCACCGGCGCGGGCGGTGCGCCCGGAACGGTGCAGGTAGGCCTTGTGGTCGACCGGCGGGTCGGCGTGCACCACGAGGGTCACGTCGTCGACGTGGATGCCGCGGGCCGCCACGTCGGTGGCGACCAGGGCTCGGGCGGTGCCGGAGGAGAATGCCTCGAGGTTGCGGCGGCGAGCGCCCTGAGCGAGGTCGCCGTGCAGCTCGACAGCTGCCACCCCACTGCTGCGCAGCTGCCGCGCCAAGGTCTTGGCGCCCCGCTTGGTGCGGGTGAAGACCACGGTGCGTCCTGGTGCGGCGGCGAGGTCGGCCACCACGGTGACCCGGTGGTTGCGATCGATGCGCAACACGTGGTGGTCCATTGTCGTGATCGTGGACGAGGCGGTGTCGACCTCGTGGCGCACCGGGTCGCTGAGGAACCGCTTGACCAGGACGTCGACGCCGCCGTCCAGAGTGGCGGAGAAGAGCAGCCGCTGGCCCTCGCGCGGGGTCTGGTCGAGCAGGCGGCGCACGACCGGGAGGAAGCCGAGGTCGGCCATGTGGTCGGCCTCGTCGAGGACGGTGACGCGCACCTGGTCGAGGTGGACGTGGCCGCGGTTCAGCAGGTCCTGGAGCCTGCCGGGGCAGGCGATGACGATGTCGACACCGGCCGACAGCGCGCGGATCTGACGTCCCTCGGGGACCCCGCCGTAGATGGTGGTGGTGCGCAGGCCCAGGCTCTCGGCCAACGGGCTGACCACCTCGGCGACCTGGGCGGCGAGCTCACGGGTGGGCACGAGCACCAGGCCGGTCGGGTGACCCGGACGCGCGCGACGCCCAGCAGCCAGCCGGTTGACCAGCGGCAGGGCGAAGGCGAGGGTCTTGCCCGAGCCGGTGCGGCCGCGTCCGAGGACGTCGCGTCCGGACAGCGAGTCCGGGAGGGTGGCGGCCTGGATCGGGAACGGCGTGGTGACCCCGTCCGCGCTCAGCCGCTGCACCAGCGATGCGGGCAGGCCGAGACCCTCGAAGGAGTTCCGGGCAGGGGAGGACGATGAAGTGAAAGTGGGGGAAGAGATGAGGGGTGACTCCGAAGCTCATGCGTTCCAGCCGGCGCGAAGGCAGCCTAGGAGGGACGCGGTGATGGCTCCGGGACAAACCGTCCGCCGAGCCGTGGCTCGACTCTACGGCACTGGCGGGCCCCAGGGAAATCATTCCGGGAAGTTCGGCCGTGTCCTTCGTCGCACCGGCCGGGCCCCGGTCGGACCGCGGAATCACTCGTTCAGGCCCCCCCGGGTGGTGTGTCCCGGGGGCGCTGCGCACCTAGCGCAGTCGGCGGAACAGCTTGCGCACGCCCCGACCGATGGCGGCGTCCTTCGAGCCGCCGCCGGTCCCGGCCCCGCCCGCGGCCGTGCCGGCACCGCCCGTCGAGGTCCCTCGGCCGGCTCCTGCGCCGCCCTGAGAACCCATCACCTGTTGTGCAATGCCTCGCAGGTTCACGACTGATTCCCTCCTGATCCGAAGGCGTTGTTGCCTTCGCAGCAACCGTGCCCCGATCAGGCCGGATGCATGCCTGACTCGCCACGAGCATCGGGCTTGCCTCACCGTGGCCGCTCTGCCGCCGGCAGCAGAGCGGCCGACCACTCCTCCGGCCCGGGACTACGGTTGGGAGCAACACCCCCCGCGCAACGCCCCGAGGAGACCCATGGCCGACGTCCCAGCCCAGACCCGACAGCTCCGGAGCCTGGTCGACGAGAGCGGCGAGGTGCGGCTCTCGATCGAGACCGTCGAGACTCCCCGACCGCGTCCGCACCAGGTGCTCGTCCGTGTCGATGCGGCGCCGATCAACCCCTCGGACCAGGCGCTGATGCTGGCGATGGCCGACGTGACCAAGGCCGAGGCGACCGGTACCGCCGATGAGCCCCGGCTGACCGCTCCGATCCACCCCTCGGTGATGGCGGCGCTCAAGGCCCGGGTCGGCCAGTCGTTGCCCGTCGGCAACGAGGGCGCCGGCGTCGTGGTTGCCGCGGGCGACTCCGACGAGGCACGGGCCCTGATGGGCAGGACCGTCGCGTTCCTGGGCGAAGGAACCTACGGCGAGCACTCGATCACCACCACCTCGTGCATGCCACTACCCGATGGCGTCGAGGCGGACCAGGGTGCGTCCTCCTTCGTCAACCCGCTCACCGCACTCGGCTTCGTCGAGACGATGCGCCGAGAAGGTCACACCGCACTCGTGCACACCGCGGCGGCGTCCAACCTGGGCCAGATGCTGAACCGGATCTGTCTGGCCGACGAGGTCCCGCTGGTCAACATCGTCCGCAAGCCCGAGCAGGCAGACCTGTTGCGCGACCAGGGCGCCACCCACGTCATCGACAGCAGCACCGACAGCTTCTTCACCGACCTCGTCGCCGCGCTGAAGGACACCGGCGCAACCATGGCGTTCGACGCCGTCGGCGGCGGTGACCTCGCCAGCCAGATCCTCAACGCCATGGAGGTCGCGGTGACCGACCCTGACGCGCCCTACAACCGCTACGGCACCGACATCGCCAAGCAGGTCTACGTCTACGGCGCGCTCGATCGTCGCCCGATCGAGCTGCGGCGCGGCTTCGGGTTCGCCTGGGGCGTCGGCGGGTGGTTGCTCATGCCGTTCCTGGCCTCCCTCGCCGCCGACGACATGGCGCGGCTGCAGCGCCGGGTCGCCGAGGAGCTCACCACCACCTTCGCCAGCAGCTACAGCGACGAGATCTCGCTGGCCCAGGTGCTCGACCTCGAGACCATGCGCACCTACGCGCGCCAGGCGACGGGCCAGAAGTTCCTGGTGCGCCCGCAGCGCTGAGCCCGCTTCCCGGCAGCGTGTGGGCCGCGGGTGCCGACCTGGACTCAGCGCGGCGACGAGAGCCAGGGGTCGCGGAGGTCGAGGTACGTCGTCTCGCCGACGCTGAGCTGCTCGAGCTCCGCCATGGCCTCGGCCAGCTCGGGCGGGCCTTCCTCCTTCTCAGCCACCCGGGCCTCGGCCTCGGAGGTGAACCAGATCGTCATCGACCAGCGACCACCGTCGTGGCCGCACATGAGGGTGCCCAGGACGTCGGGTCGCGCCGCGCTCATGTCGATGGAGTCGTCGCTCATCAGCGCACGGGCACGGTCGAGGTCGCTGACCTGACCCTGCATCACCTGCACGAAGCCCGCCGCTCCGGGGTCACCGGGGGTGTCGAGGTCGACGGAGACGCTGTTGCTGAAGGTCGGTTCACCGTCGTAGCAGCCGGCGGTCTCCTCCCACCAGGCCCCCTGCTCGGGGCGCGTGGAGTTCGCTTCGGCCAGCTCCTGGGTCTCGAAGCGCACCACGGCGATCCCGACGCCGTCCTCGGTGACGCCTCCCGTGGTCCCGAGCCAGCCCTCGGCCCCCGGGGCGAGCTCCTGCTCCCACTTCGCCATCTGCGACCACAGCCGGTCGCGGTCTGCGACTTTGCCTTGGATCACCTGCACGAACATGACGTCCCTCCTCACGGGCGGTCGGACCGAGCACCAGCTCTCGACGCTACGCCCGCCCGCGGTGGCCCGACATCCCCGTGTAGACCAGCTGGATGCTCCGGACCTGGGTGGTCCCGCACAGCTGGGCGGCAGCGGAGCAGCGCGGGTGGACGCGCACGGGCGGGCGCGCAACGCCACATCTTCTCCTGACGCCTCGCACGTAGTTATGCTCCCCAGGACCCCGCTCGGGAGGGAGCCGCGGTCGCAGCGTCCCCACACGATGAATCGCAGGAGCACAGAATGCGGATCCTGGTCCTCGGCGGCGATGGCTACCTCGGGTGGCCGACCGCGATGTACCTCTCGGCTCGTGGCCACGAGGTCGCCGTCCTCGACAACGGCGTGCGGCGTCAGTACGACGCCGAGCTGGGGTCGGGGAGCCTGGTGCCGATCGAGTCGCTGCACACCCGGGTCCAGGCCTGGGAGGAGCTGACCGACCGGACGATGCCGCTCTACCACGGCGACCTGTGCGACTACGACGTCACGGTGGAGGCGATCCGCGACTTCGGCCCCGAGACGATCGTCCACTTCGCCGAGCAGCGCTCCGCGCCGTACTCGATGGTGGACCGCAAGCACGCGGTCTACACCCAGACCAACAACATCGTCGGCACGCTCAACCTGATGTACGCCGTGCGTGAGGTCGACCCCGGCATCCACGTGGTCAAGCTCGGCACGATGGGTGAGTACGGCACACCCAACATCGACATCGAGGAAGGGTGGCTGGACCTCACCCACAAGGGCCGCACCGACCGGGTTCTCTTCCCCAAGCGGCCGGGCAGCTTCTACCACCTCTCGAAGGTGCACGACTCCCACAACCTGGAGTTCGGCTGCCGGATCTGGGGGATGCGGGTCACCGACCTCAACCAGGGTGTGGTCTACGGGCAGGAGACCGACGAGACCGCGATCGACCCCCGGCTCGCCACGCGCTTCGACTACGACGCGGTGTTCGGCACGGTCCTCAACCGGTTCGCCATCCAGGCGGTGCTCGGCGTCCCGCTGACCGTGTACGGCGGTGGCAGCCAGACCCGAGCCGTGCTCGACATCCGCGACACGGTCGAGTGCGTGCGGCTGGCGTGCGAGAACCCGGCGGACCAGGGGGAGTTCCGGGTCTTCAACCAGGCGACCGAGAGCTTCTCCCTGGTGGAGATGGCCAAGACCGTCGCCGACTGCTTCCACGGCAGCGTCGAGATCGAGCACATCGACAACCCGCGCGTGGAGCTCGAGAACCACTACTACAACCCGATCTACACCGCGCTGCCGTCGCTGGGACTGCAGCCGCACCTGCTCTCGGACAACCTGCTGGAGTCGATGTTCGGCATCATCGAGAAGCACGTGCACCAGGTGGATCGGGCCGCGCTGATGCCCACGGTGCGGTGGCGCGAGGCCAACAACCCGACCCGCGGGTGATGCGCGTGCCAGCACGCGTCGTCGTCACCGGGGGCGCCGGTTTCGTCGGCCGACAGGTGGTGCTCTCGTTGCTGGACGCCGGGAGCGACGTCACCGTCGCCGACCAGGAGCCACCCCGCCACGACGTCCGGGACCACGTGCGGGCAGTGACCGGCGACCTGCGTGACCCGGCGGTGCGCGAGCAGGCGCTGGGGACGGACACCGACGCGGTGATCCACCTGGCCGCGGAGACCTCGGTGCTCGGGTCGATGCGCAACCCGGCGCGGGTGCACGCCAACAACGTCGAGGTCACCGCGGGGCTGGTCGAGGTGGCGCGGGAACGCGACATCGGGTGCCTGGCCCTGGCCTCGACCAACGCCGTCTGCGGGCCCTACGAGGGCACGCTGACCGAGGACCTTCCGCTGCGCCCGTTGACGCCGTACGGCGCCACGAAGGCTGCCTGCGAGATGGTGCTCTGGGGTTACGCGGGTGCCTTCGGGGTGCGGACGCCGATGCTGCGCCTGACCAACGTCTTCGGGCGTGGCATGGAGGTCAAGGACAGCTTCATCGCCCGGCTCTGTCGGGCTGCCTTGCGTGACGAGGGTGTGCAGATCTACGGCGACGGCACGCAGCGGCGTGACCTGGTCGACGCCGAGGACGTCGCGCGCGCGTTCCTGATGGCGGTGACCGACTGGCCCTCGGGCCCGGTGATCATCGGCTCCGGCACGTCGCACACCGTGCTGGCGATGACCGAGGCGGCCCGGGCGACCACCGGGTGCGAGATCCCGGTGACCCACGTCGACCCGAAGCCGGGTGAGATGCCCGCGGTCGTGGTGTCCAACGACCTGGCACGCTCCCGCGGCTGGGAGCCGACGGTGGACCTGGAGCTCGGGATGAAGCACGCGTGGGCGAGCTTCGGCCCCAGCGCGGCGAGCTGAGGCCGACCACCTGTGACGGTGCTCCTCGTGGTGCCGGCCGCAGCCCTGGGCGCGGCGGCGTACCTCCTCCAGGTCCGGTACGGCGTGTGGCGCTGGTTGGCCGGTCTCGCTGCATCGGCAGCGCTGCTGGTCGTGCTGCTGTCGCCGGACACCTTCGACCGGCCGGGCCGCGTGTGGTGGTTCGTCGCGGCGTGCCTCGCGTCGGCGTTGCTGGGCGCGGCCGGGGTGGGCCGGGCGGGAGCGAGCGGCCTCCAGGTGGTGATCGGGGCGTTGCTGCTCGCCACCGCGCCGCTGCTCGTTGTCGACCTGACACTTGATCTGCCATGGCTGGCCCTCTTCGGGGTGCTGGTGGCGTGGCCTGCCGCTGGGGCCCTGGGGTTGACCGCGCTGCTCAGCGGCCGGCGCTCCCCCGCGGCATCGCGTCCGCAGAGCGACGAGGTCGACGAGGAGGCGCTGCTGGCCTTCACTCAGAAGCACAGCACCCAGGAGCACAGCACCCAGGAGCACGGGGGGTTGGAGCTGGGGCCGGTGGTCATCGTGATCGCGGCCTACGACGAGGAGCGTGGGATCGGCGAGGTGCTGGGCTCCCTGCCGGACCAGGTCCTCGGCCTGCACACCGACGTGCTCGTGGTGGACGACCACAGCACCGACGCCACGGCGGACGTCGTGGCCGCGTCGCCGCGCGCGCTGGTCGTGCGCTGCTCACGCAACCGGGGGCAGGGCGCCGCACTGCGCCTGGGCTACCGGATCGCACGGGAGCACGGCGCGGCCCACATCGTGACCACCGACGCCGACGGGCAGTACGACGCGGGCGACATCTCGGCGGTGCTCGCGCCGATCGTGGAGGGTCGTGCCGACTTCGTCACCGGGTCACGCCGGCTCGGCAAGCAGGCGACCCGCGACCGGGTGCGTCGACTCGGGGTCCATGTCTTCGCCTGGATCCTCAGCGCGATGGCGGGTCAGCGGATCACCGACACCTCGTTCGGGCTGCGCGCGATGCGTGCCGAGGTGACGAGAGCGGTGACGCTCAACCAGCCGCAGTACCAGTCCTCGGAGCTGATGCTGGGCGTGATCTCCCACGGCTTCCGGCTGATGGAGGTGCCGGCCACGATGCAGGTGCGGTCCGCGGGCGCGTCGAAGAAGGGCCGCAACCTGGTCTACGGACGCCGGTACGCCAGGGTCGTCGTGGGAACGTGGTGGCGTGAAGGCTGCCCCCGACCAGTCGCCGAGCGCGCCCCCGCGTTCCGCCGGCCAGAGGCCGAGGATGCTCGGGACACCGACTAGGCCGACGCGGCAGAGCCTGCGTGAGCACCGGGTCTTCCTGATCGTCCTGCTGCTGGCCGCAGCGGTGCGGGTCGTCGTCGTGATCGCGTTCCCCCCGGCGTTCGTCTTCAGTGACGGGCCCACCTATCTCGGCCTGGTCGACGACTTCTACCCCTCGCGCGACCGGGTGGTCGGCTACGGCGTGCTGCTCGAGATGCTGTCGTGGCTCACGCGGGGGGTCTGGTTGGTGGCGGTCGCCCAGCACCTGATCGGCCTGCTGACCGCGGTGGTGCTCTACTCGCTGCTGCGGCGGTGGGAGGTCTCGGGGCTGCTGGCGACCCTCGGCACGCTGCCAGTGCTCTACGACGGGATGCAGCTGAGCCTGGAGCACTCGCCCCTGAGCGACGTGCTGTTCCACTTCCTGCTGGTGTGCTCGGTGGCCGTGCTGGCCTGGGACCGACGTCCGACGATCTGGCAGGCGGCACTCGCCGGGCTGCTGCTGGCCGCGACGGCGCTGGTGCGGATCACCGGGCAGCCGGTCATCGTGGCGGCGATCGTGTTCTGCCTGCTGGCCGGCGTGACCTGGCGCAAGCGGGTCGTCACGTCCGCGGTGCTGGTCGCGACCTTCGTGGCGCCGCTGGTCGGCTACGCGGTCTGGTACCACTCCTACTGGAACGTCTACGGATTCAGCGAGTCCGGCGGCCGGTCGCTCTACATGCGCACCACCGCTTTCGTCGACTGCGACCTGATCGACCTGGCGCCGTACCAGGAGCCACTGTGCCCCGCCGAGCCGGTCGGCGAGCGACGCGATCCCACCGACTACGGCTGGCACATGCCCGACCGGACGCACGGGCTGGAGCCACCGGAGGGCGTCTCGATCGACGCCGCGCACCGCGACTTCGCGACGAAGGCGATCCGCGCGCAACCGGGCGACTACGCCCAGGTGGTGCTGCGCGACTTCGCGATGGCGTTCCGCTCGCCGCGGATCGACCGCTACGAGTACGACACGGCGTGGAAGTGGCGGTTGAGGTCGTGGGTGACCTACGAGCCCACGGAGTACATGTCCGCGACCTACCTGGCCCACGGCGGCCGACTGCTCGAGCCGCGTCAGCCCTGGGACGAGGTGGTGGCGGTGTACGGACGATGGGTGGTGGTGCCGGGTGAGCTGCTGGCTGTGCTGCTGGTCCTGACGGTCGCCGGCCTGGTGGTGCCGCGCCCGGGTGCGCCCGAGACCCGGCCACTGGCGTTCTTCCTCGCCTCGGTGGGGGTGGGGCTGATCCTGGTGCCCGATCTTGCCGGCCAGTTCGTCTGGCGCTACCAGCTGCCGTTGATCCTGCTGCTGCCTCCCGCCGCGGCCCTGGCGTGGACCCGGTTGACCCACCGGCGCGCATCGCCACCACAGGACTGAGCCACCCGTTGCTGCCGCACGTTCACCCGGGTCCGGTAGAAGTGGGGGGTGGCGAAGGACGAGGTCGAGGTCGAGCGCAAGTACGACGTCGCGCCCGACACCGAGCTGCCCCGCCTCCAGGATGTGCCGGGTGTCGCCCGTGTGGAGCAACCCGTGGTCGGCCGCATGGAGGCGACGTACTTCGACACCCGTGATCTCGCGCTCGTCGGCGTCGGCATCACCCTGCGCCGTCGGGTGGGCGGTGAGGACCAGGGCTGGCACCTGAAGGTTCCGGGGGTCGGTGAGCAGCGGGTCGAGATGCACCTGCCGCTGGCGCGGGGGATCCGCACGGTGCCGCACGAGTTCCGTTCGATGCTCCGGGGGGTGACCGGGCTCGCCGACGAGACCAACCTGCGTCCCGTTGCCCGGGTGCGCACCACCAGGACGGTGCGGGTGCTCCGCGACAAGGACGGCGAGGCACTGGCAGAATTCTGTGACGACGAGGTGGAGGCTCGGGCGTTCCGCATCGTGGACTCCTCTGACGAGCCGTCGACCGAGGACACCTGGCGGGAGTGGGAGGTCGAGCTGGTCGACGGCCACCACGAGCTGCTCGACCAGGTGGGGCGGGCGTTGCTGCAGGCGGGTGCGCGCGAGTCGGAGCACACCTCCAAGCTGCGCCGCGCTCTCGGCCCCCTCGCCCCGCAGCCGGGGACCACGCCGCCCGACCCGCATGCCGATCAGGGCACGCCGTCACCTCGTCAGGTGATCCAGGCTCGGATCTCCGAGCAGGCACAGCGGATCATCCAGCTCGACCCGGCAGTGCGCCGTGACTCCCCGGGATCGGTGCACCAGATGCGGGTGGCAGCGCGGCGGCTGCGCAGTGCGCTGGCGACCTACCGACCGCTCCTGCAGCGGGACCAGACGGAGCCGCTGCGTGACGACCTGCAGCACCTGGGGAGGGCGCTGGGCGACGCCCGTGACCTCGAGGTGCTCGACGAGCGGCTCACCGGCCTGCTCGAGGCCGAGGGATGGGTGGACCACCCGTTCGCACACCATCTCGCCGAAGAGCTGGCACGCGAGCGCGAACAAGCCCGCACGAACGCGATCGCCGAGCTCGAGAGCCCCCGGCACGAGGAGCTCCTGGTCTCGCTGCGACGGCTCGCCGACCAGCCTCCGTGGGCCGAGGATCTGGACTGGGCCGAGGTGGTGCAGCGGGTCCGCAAGGACTACAAGCGGGTACGGCGCCGGATGCGGGCCGCCGGCGCTGCGCAGACCCAGATGGAGCGGCTCCACCTGCTCCACGAGGCCCGCAAGGCCGCAAAGCGACTGCGGTACGCCGCCGAGGCGTTGATCCCCGCCTTCCATGACGATGCGGAGCGGCTCGCCAAGACCGTCAAGGAGCTCCAGTCACATCTCGGCGACATCCAGGACGCCGCTGTGAGCCGGGAGCGACTGCTCGGCGCCGCCTCGAGGGCGCGGGAGGACGGCATCGACACCTTCCCGGCCGGGGTGCTGTGGGCGCGCGAGGACGAGGCGATCCGGTCCGCGGACGCGGAGGTGCCGGCGGTCTGGAAGAAGGCGAAGCGCAAGAAGCGGCGGGCGTGGCTCTCGGCCTGAGGGTCAGTGGGGCGAGGACGTCTCGTGGGGTTCGTCCGGGCGTCCGTCCGGGCTGGGGCGAGGGGTGAAGAGCCGGTCGAGCAGGAAGAACCGCAGGCCGAACATCACCACGTAGACCCCGCCGAAGGCGACGGCGACGAGCGTCACCCGCGTCGCTGCGGCGACGTCGGCCTCGCGGAGCAGGTGGTCCACCACCTCGGTCGTGATCACTGCCAGGAGGAGCGTCCCGAGGATGATGGCGGCGTAGGGAAGCAGCTCGCGGCGGAGGCTGGGGCGGCCGGACCGCTGCCAGGTCCAGCGTCGGTTGAGCCAGTAGTTCGGGATCGCGCCGGCGAACCACGCCACGACCGACGAGACACCCGCGGCGACGCCGATGGCGCCGTACAACAGCAGCAGGGTGACCTGGCTGCACACCGTCGCGACGACGGAGCCACCCGCATAGCGCGCGAGCTTGCCCAGCGAGACCCCTCGCCCTGCCGCGTCGCGTGTCTGCACGGCCGGGATCCTCTCACGGACAGCGGGCACCGCTGCCGGAGGCGCGGTGCCTCGGACGCGTCTACGCTGCCTCCATGGACGAGCCCGCGAGTCCGGCACGGACCGGACACGGAGTTGCTGTGGCAGCTCCGAACGACGTCGCCGCGCAGGCGGGCGTGGGCGTGGCGCTCGAGGGCGGCAACGCGGTCGATGCGGCCGTCGCGGCCACCGTGGCGACGATGGTCACCGAGCTCGGGCTGGTGTCGCTGACCGCCGGCGGCTACGTCTCGGTCCAGCCCGGCGAGGGGGACCCTGTCACCGTCGACGGTGGCGTCGAGATGCCCGGCCGTGGCCTGCCCTCGCACCATTTCGGGGAAGGGCTGTGGGACGTCACCACGCCCTACGCGGGCGGAACCACGATGACGATCGGGCCGGGTTCGGTCGCGACCCCGGGGGCACTGAAAGCGCTGGAAGCGGCGTGGCGGATGCACGGCTCCCTGCCGTGGCGCCGACTCCTGGAGCCCGCGGTGGAGGCGGCGGCCGGCTTCCCGCACGGCAGCGCCTCGTTCTACTACTTGTCATATGTACATGATTATATCTTCGGTTGGCACCCGGACAGCCGGTCGACGGTGCACACGGCTGACGGGTCGGTCATCCCGGTGGGCCAGCAGGTGGTGGTCCCGCACCTCGCCGACACCGTGCGGCAGCTCGCCGAGGAAGGCGTGTCCGCGCTCTACGAGGGCGACCTCGGGGATGCGGTCTCCCGGCACGTCCGGGAGACCGGGGGGATCCTGACGACGGCCGACCTGGCGGCGTACGACGCCGTGGTGCGGCGACCGCTGGTGGTGACCAGCGGTTCGTGGCAGTTCGCGACCAACCCTCCCCCGGCCGCCGGTGGCGTCGCGCTCGCGGCGATGCTCGAGCTGCTCTCCGGTGCGCCCGCCGAGGGCGAGTGGACGGTCGACGAGATCCGGCTGCTGGCGCGCGCACAGGGCGCCGTGATGCAGGCCGGCCTGGCCGAACCGGAGAGCGAGGAGGCCCGCACCCAGCGGGCTCAGGAGCTGCTCGACCAGGTGCGCCGCAGCGGTGGTCCGCCCTTGACCTCCCCCAGCACCGCCACGGTCTCAGCGGTCGACGACCGGGGCGGCGCCTGCGCGATCACGGTCTCGTCGGGTTACGGCTCCGGCGTGATGGTCCCCGGCACCGGACTGGCGCTCAACAACTGCCTCGGCGAGCAGGAGCTGCTCACCGGCGGCCCGCACCTGTTGCCGCCCGGCACCCGGCTGACCTCCAACATGGCACCGACCGTCGGGAGGCGCGACGACGGCGCGGGGTTGGCGGTCGGGTCACCGGGGTCGGACCGGATCATCACCGCGCTGGCACAGGTGCTCGCACTGATCAGCAACGGCGACCTCGACCTGCTGTCTGCGATCGCCCACCCGCGGATGCACCTGCGGGTGAGACCCCGTGACGAGCAGCCGGTGCTGTTGGACCACGAGGAGGACCTGCCGGTGCCGGACGACACCGGCTTCCCAACTCGGGTGATGCCGGCGCACTCGATGTACTTCGGCGGGGTGAACGCCGCCGCCTGGTCACCACGCCTCGGGCTGATCGCTGCCGGGGATCCTCGGCGCGCGGGGGCTGTGGCCGTCCACAGCGGCTGACCGAGAAGGATCAGCTCGGAGCGAGCTTCTTCTTCAGCTTGCGCTGCTGACGGCGCCCCTGGGCCACGACCAGCGGGAAGATCTTCAGCGCCACCCGCGGCATCGCGTCGAACGCCCGCACCTGTGCCCCACGCCAGGCAGGCACCGCGCTGACCATGCGTGGCTTGTCCAGCACCTTCTCGACCGCCGCGACGACGTCGTCGGGCTGGAGCAGCTTGCCCGAGAACGACAGCGCGGCCCCGGGGTCGTCGAGCTTGTCGTGCAGCATCGGCGTCCAGATGCCGTCTGGGCAGACGCAGGAGATGGCGACCTCCTTGACCCCAGCCAACCGCAGGTCGGCGGCAGTGCCGATGCTGAAGGCGAGCGCGGCGTGCTTGGCCGCGGCGTAGACCGCCTCACCGGCGACCGCGACCAACCCGGCGAGCGAGATCACGTTGACGACGTGACCGCCGCCGGCGCCGCGCATGTGCTCCAGTGCAGCGAGGGTGCCGTTCATCGTGCCGACCGCGTTGACGTCCATCATCAGCTGCCGGGCCCGGGCGTCCTGCTCCCACGCCGGCCCGGTCAGCAGCACCCCGGCGTTGTTGACCCACACGTCCAGCCGGCCCGTGCGCCGCACCGCCTCGTCGCGCACCGCCTCGACCGCCGCCTGGCCGCGGACGTCGAGCGCCAGCGCGAAGGAACTGCCGCCGATCTCGGCGGCCGTCGCCTCGGCCGTCGCCTGGTCGACATCGGTGACGACCACGGTGTGGCCACGCCGCGCCAGCATCGTCGCGATCGCCTTGCCCAGGCCGCGGCCCGCCCCGGTGACGACCGCGGTCCCTGCCGTGGTCCCCGCAGGGGCTCCGACCGTGGAACCACCGCTCACCGGGAGCCCCGGATGGTGCCGTAGGAGATCCCGCCGTGGCGGTGCGTCGGCAGCACCGGCCAGAAGCGCTTCCAGTCCACCAGCTCGGTGCTCGGCAAGATCTGCAGCCAGCGCGGGTCGCGACGGCTGTGGTCGGCGAGCGTCTTCTCCTTGACCATCGAGTCGTACTGGTCGAGCGAGTCCTCCAGGGTGTTGGCGTTGGGGCAGATCTCGCGCCCGAACTGTTCGGAGTAGCGCCGCACCCCCGGGATCTTCGACAGCTCGGGCTGCCAGTTGTCCGACGAGACGCCGTTCTCCGAGGACACCCAGACCCCGTCGGGGGTGTTGATCACCAGCGAGTGGTTGCCGTCGGTGTGACCGGGCGTCCAGAGCAGGGCGACCCCCGGCCCGAGCTCGATGTCGCCATCGAACCGGATCATCGAGTCGGCGTCGACACCGTCCAGCCCGTCCTCGACGTACCACGCCCACTGCATCGGGTGCAGCGACTCCAGTGTCGCCACCTCGCGGGCGTGCACCAGGAGCTTGGCCGCGCCGAAGAGCGGCCGCCGCGGGGCGGTCTCCCCCGGGATCGTCGTGCTCGAGCCGAGGATCATCCGGGGGTCCTGCACGTGCAGGTGGTCGAAGGTGCAGAAGTCGATGTCGTCGGGGGCGAGGCCCAGCTGGGCGAGCACGTCCAGGGGCTCGTTGTAGTACTTCACCATCACGCTCTCGGCGATCCTCATGCCGAGCGGCACCTTCTGGATCTGCCGCTGGAGCTGCTCGTAGAACGGCGCCTCCGCCGACCCCTCGGGCATGGTCGGCTCGAAGACGAGGGTGCGCGCGCGGTCGTCGAAGTCGGCGTACTGCACGACCAGCATCCGGTTGACCATCGAGATCAGCGGCAGGTGTGGCACGTGGACCGCGCCGTGGAAGGCGTACGACACCGGGTACGGCGCCGCGGCGATGTCGACCGACTGCACCGCGGTGACCTGCCCCTGCGCCGTGAAGCGCGTCTTGAACTCCTGCGCTGAACGGCGCACCGCCTTCAGCCGCTCACCGCGGGGCCAGACGTCGTGGACGCCGTCGAACTCGGGCACGGCGCGCGCCCCGATCGCCTCCAGCGTCGTGGGGGTCGGTTGTGTGGTCGTCATGGTCCTATCCTGTCGTCCGCCGCAACGCGCCGCGACCCCCGACCCGAACCGGCTCAGCGGAAGGCGGACTCGCCGGTGAGGGCCTGGCCGATCACCAGCTGGTGGACCTCGGAGGTGCCCTCGTAGGTGAGCACCGACTCCAGGTTGTTGGCGTGGCGCATGATCGGGTGCTCCAGCGTGATCCCGGCGGCGCCGAGGATGGTGCGGCACTCGCGGGCGATCGCGAGTGCCTCGCGGGTGCTGTTCAGCTTGCCGAGGCTGACCTGCTCGGGCCGCAACCGGCCCAGGTCCTTCAGCCTGCCGAGCTGAAGTGCCAGCAGCATCGCCTTGCCGAGCTCGAGCGTCATGTCGGCCAGCTTGGCCTGGGTGAGCTGGTAGGAGGCCAGCGACCGGTCGAAGATCTCGCGCTGGCCGGCGTACCCGATCGCGGTCTCCAGGCAGTCACGTGCCGAGCCGAGCGGGCCGAAGACGATCCCGAAGCGTGCCTCGTTCAGGCACGACAGCGGCCCCGCCAGGCCGACGGCCTCCGGGAGCATCGCGTCGGCCGGGAGTCGGACGTCGTCCAGCACCAGCTCGGAGGTGATCGAGGCGCGCAGCGACATCTTCTTCGTGATCTCGGGGGCGGAGAAGCCCGGGGTGTCCGTGGGGACCACGAACCCGCGGATCCGCCCCTCCCCCTCGTCGGCGCGTGCCCAGACGATCGCCACGTCGGCGATGGATCCGTTGGTGATCCAGAGCTTGTTGCCGGTGAGCACCCAGTCGTCGCCGTCGCGCCGGGCGCGGGTCCGCATGCCGGCGGGGTTGGAGCCGAAGTCGGGCTCGGTCAGGCCGAAGCAGCCGATCGCCTCGCCGGCCGCCATCCGCGGCAGCCACGCCTCGCGCTGCTCCTCCGAGCCATGACGCCAGATGGCGTACATCGCCAGAGAGCCCTGGACGCTGACCAGCGAGCGCAGCCCCGAGTCGCCGGCCTCCAGCTCCATGCAGGCCAGGCCGTACGCCGTCGCGCTGGTGCCCGCGCAGCCGTAGCCCTCCAGGTGCATCCCGAGCAGGCCGAGCTTGCCGAGCTCCAGGCTGAGCTCGCGGGCGGGGACCTGGCCGGACTCGTACCACTGCGCCAGGTGGGGCTTGCACTTCTCCTCCACGAAGCGGCGCACGGTGTCGCGGATCGTGCGGGCCTCCTCGTCGACGGCGTCGATCAGGTCGTCGGTGTCGAACAGGCCGAGGGGAGACTGCGCTGCTGCCATGCCCGTGACCCTACGCGCGGTCCACCGGGCGACTGCTCCGCGTAGCCGCATCCGGCACGCACCAATCGGCGGCGAACGACGCGGATCAGCGCTGAAACTCGTCGTTCGCCGCCGATTGGTGTGACAGGTACGCAGTTGCTGGGACTGATCTGGAGATTTCCCATCTCTGGTTGAGGATTCTGCCCATCTCCGCCCAGAATTGTCGGTGCCCGACCGTAGGTTCAGTGCCATGACAACCCGCACCACGCGCCGCACTCGACGCGAGGCTGTCCGTGCCGCACAGGCTGCTGGGGTCGTCGCCGCGGCCGCCGCGCGCGACGAGGTCGACGTGCTCGGTCTGGACGACGAGGCGGTGCTGGCGTGCATCGCGCAGCACCGGGCCAGCGCCCAGTGTGCAGAGGTGGCCGAGCTCCGTGCGGTCGCGGCGTGGGCGGACCGTCACCGGATCAGCGACCCCGAGCAGTGGACCTGCTCCGGTGGTGCGCTGGATATGGTCGAGGACCTCAAGACGCAGCCCGGGGAGCTCGGCACCGAGGGGATCCTGCGCCTGGCCGGTGAGGGTGCGTTCGCGGTGCGGGAGTTCGCGGTCACCGACCTCGCGGTCACCCTGGCGATGTCGGAGCAGGGCGCCCGGGACTACGTCGGGCAGGTCGTCGAGCTCAGGGACCGGCTCCCGCGGTTGTGGCACCAGGTGATGGCGGGGCGATTGCCGGTGTGGAAGGCCCGGCGGGTCGCCGAGCAGACCATCCCGCTGAACGCCGCAGCCGCGGGGTTCGTCGACGCCCAGCTCGCCGAGTTCGCCCACCGGCTCTCCCTGACCCGGATCAGCCGGTGTGTGGAGGCGGCGATCATCCGCTGTCAGCCCGACCTCGCCCAGCGTCGCGCCGAGGCCGCGGCCGAGGCCCGCGGGGTCTGGGTCTCTGATGACACCACCGACGGCACCACCCGGATCGACGCCGTGGTCGACTCACCCGATGCCCACGCCTTCGACCGGGCACTCGACGACACCGCCGGCCGTCCTCGGCGCACTCGGCGACGGCTCCAGCCGCAACGTCCGCCGCGCCCGTGCCGTCGGGGTGCTCGCCGACCCGCAGTACGCCATCGACCTGGCCACCGCCGCCACCACACCGACCGTGGACGGTCCGGCGAAGGTCAAGCGCACCGCCGCCTCGCCGGTGTTCCACCTGCACACCAGCTGCCGCTGTGCCACCCAGACCGCGTCCAGTGAGGCAGCGGGATCAGTGTTCGGGCCGGTGACCCGGGTCCAGGCCGAAGGCCTGCACTCCTGGCGACCCGGCCCGGTGCCCACCGCCGCGGTCGAACGGTGGCTGGCCGGGCTCACCCCCGGCACCCGGATCGAGACCACCCGGGTGGTCGACCTGGCCGAGCAGATAGCCGTCGATGCCTACGAACACCCCGCCGCGCTGGCCCGCCAGGTCGCCGAACGCGACCACACCTGCGCCTTCCCCTGGTGCGGCCGGCAAGGTGCCTCCTACGACCTGGACCACATCGACCCCTACGTGCCACCCGACGACGGCGGACCGCCCGGCCAGACGTCGACCTCGAACACCGCGAGGCTCTGCCGCTACCACCACCGCGTGAAGACCCACGGCCACTGGCGATACCGACGCACCGGCCCCACCGCAGTCACCTGGACCAGCCCCCAAGGCCGGACCTACACCGTCGACCACACCGGCACCCACAGCACCGACTGACCCCGGCGTGGGGTCTCCCCTTCGAGACGGTCGCTGCGCTCCCTCCTCAGGACAAGCCCTTCGAGAGCGTCACTGCGCTCCCTCCTCAGGACAAGCGACAAGCTCGACGGGCGGGCGCGAGGTCGGCACGGTCGCCGTGGCGCAGCGTCAAGGAGGCGTGGCGTCCCGTCGCGCAACGCAACCACCCGCAGAGCCACCGGACGACACGGCGACAGCGCGCCACGGTGAACGGGGCGGGCTTGTGCCCGCACACACAGTCTCCCTTCGAGACCGTCGCTGCGCTCCCTCCTCAGGACAAGCCCTTCGAGACCGTCGCTGCGCTCCCTCCTCAGGACAAGCGACAGCTCGACCGGCGGAACGAGCTCGACCCCCGTGGTCGCGAGCGGGCCCGTCGTGTGTGCTGGACTGCCGGTGCCGACCAGCTGAGAGGACCGACCGTGTCGAAGCCGTCATTCGGGCGGGGGATCGCCCGCCAGTCCATGATCTACCGCGCCGGAGTGTCCGGACGGCGACCACTGGTGCCCGCGGACGCGACCACGCTGGAGCAGCGGGCCCGGCGCGGGATGAGCGACAAGGCGTGGGCCTACGTCGCCGGCGGAGCCGGCGAGGAGCGCACCGTGCGACGCAACCGGGACGCGTTCTCGCGCTGGCAGGTGGTGCCCCGGATGGCCGTCGGTGCCGACCAGCGCGACCTGTCCGTCGAGCTGCTGGGCCAGCGACTCGAGGTGCCGGTGCTGCTGGCGCCGATCGGTGCCTGCGGACTGGTGCACCGCGACGCCGACCTGATGACCGCACGGGCCTCGGCGACCACCGGGGCGCCGTACGTCCTCTCCAACCAGGGCAGCAGCGCGATGGAGGACTGTGCCGCCGCGATGGACGAGGTCGCGCCGGGTGCTGCCCGGTGGTTCCAGCTCTACTGGAGCAAGGACGAGGGGCTGGTGCAGAGCCTGCTCGACCGGGCCGCGGCCATCAAGGCCGGAGCGGTGGTGGTCACCCTCGACACCACGATGCTGGGCTGGCGGCCCCGGGACCTCAACCTGGGCTCACTGCCATTCAGCCGCGGGATCGGCATCGCCCAGTACACCCGCGACGGCCGGTTCCTGGAGCTGGTGCGGGAGCGCGTCGAGGCGGCCAAGCAGGGGCCGGCCGGCCCCAAGCCCGACGTGACCCTGGCGGCTGTGCGGTCGCTCGTCGAGATCCTGCGCAACCACCCCGGGAGGTTCCTGGACAACCTGCGCTCCCCCGAGCCGCGGGCGTCGGTGGAGGCCTTCCTCGACGTCTACTCCAACCCCGGGCTGTCCTGGGAGCACCTGGAGACGCTGCGCAGCCGCACCGACCTGCCCGTGGTGCTCAAGGGGATCCTGCATCCCGACGACGCCCGGCGTGCCCTCGACCTCGGGGTCGACGCGATCGTGGTCTCCAACCACGGCGGCCGCCAGGTCGACAACGCCATCGCCTCGCTGGACGCGCTGGTCGACATCCGCGAACAGGTCGGACCGGTGCCGACCGTGCTGCTCGACAGCGGCGTGCGCACCGGCGCCGACGTGTACGTCGCCCGCGCGCTCGGGGCGGACGCGGTCCTGCTCGGCCGGTCCTACGTCTACGGCATGGCGCTGGCCGGGCAGCAGGGCATCGAGGACGTCATCAGCAACGTCGTCGCCGAGCTCGACCTGACCATGGGCCTCACCGGCGTCCGTGACCTGGCCGGCATCACTCGCGACATGGTCCGCCCGGCGCCCTGAGGCTCTGCACCGGGCTCAGCCCGGTGGGTCCGGGCTCAGACCCGCGCGGGCTCCGGCTCGCCCTCCGGGTCGGGGGCGGTGTCGACGTCGTGGGGCGACTGCAGGGCCACCGGGTCGACCGAAGTGGCCGAGTCGGCCGGGTCGGCCGGGTCGGCCGGGTCGGCCGGTCCACCGTGCGGTGAGGCACCCTCCGGGAGCCGCGAGGGCAGCAGCACGGCGAGGACGACGACGCCCAGCGCGAGGACGGCCGAGACCCCGAACGCCCACTGCATCCCTCCGACGAACGCCGCGTCCGGCGAGGCGCCTCCGGCGCCCAGGTCGGCGGCGCGCGAGGAGAGCACGGTGATCGCCAGAGCCGTGCCTACCGCGGCGGCCACCTGCTGGACCGTGCCGAGCAGCGAGCTGCCGTGGGAGTAGAGGTTCATCGGCAACGAGCCCAGGCTCAGGGTGAACGTCGGGGTGAACAGCGCCGCCAGGCTGATCATCATCAGCACGTGCGCACCCAGCACGAAGGCGTACGGCGTCGTCTCGCCGATCGAGCTCAACATCACCAGCGCGGCGACCAGACCGATCGAGCCGGGCACCACCAGCGGCCGTGCACCCCACCGGTCGAAGGCACGACCGACGCGCGGCCCGAGGACGCCCATGGCCAACCCACCGGGGGCCACGAGCAGACCGGTCTGCAGCGGCGTCAGGCCGCGCAGGTCCTGCAGGTAGAGCGGCAGCAGGATCATCGAGCCGAGCATGGTCAGGAATGCGACCGACTGGAGCACCAGGCCGATTCTGAAGGTGCGGTGCCCCAGGGTGCGCAGGTCGAGCAGCGGACCGGCGCGACGCTCGAGCCGCTTCTGCCGGAGCGCGAAGACCGCGACCAGCAGCGCACCGCCGGCGATGACCGCGAGCGGCGGCACGCTGTCACCGGCCGACGCGCCGACACGGCTCAGGCCGTAGACCAGGCCACCGAAGCCGACACCGGCCAGCGCGACGCTGGGCCAGTCGATGTCACCGTCCTGGGTCTCGCCGACGTTCTCCAGCTTGCGGAGCGAGAAGTAGGCCACCGCCGCCGCGATCGGCAGCACGATGCCGAAGAGCCAGCGCCACGAGGTCCACTGCAGGATCACCCCGGAGACTGCGGGGCCCAGCGCCGGCGCCACGGAGATCGCGAGCATCACGTTGCCCATGACGCGACCGCGGTCGTGCTCAGGCACCACCGTCATCAGGGTGGTCATCAGCAGCGGCAGCATCACCGCGGTGCCGGAGGCCTGGACGACCCGGCCCAGCACCAGCACCCAGAAGGCAGGCGCCACCGCGGCGATCGCGGTCCCGAGGATGAAGACGCTCATCGCGAGGGTGAACGCGGTGCGGGTGGTGACCCGTTGCAGGAACCACCCCGTCACCGGGATCACGGTCGCCATGGTGAGCATGAAGGCGGTGGAGAGCCATTGCGCGCTGCGAGCACTGACCTCGAACTCGACCATCAGACGCGGGATCGCGTTGACCATGATCGTCTCGTTGAGGATGACGACGAAGGTCGCCAGCACCAGCCATCGCAGCACGGCGTACGGCGCTGCAACGGGCGATGCGGGCGTCGCCGTGGTCGGTCGGGCAGGCACGTGGGCTCCTCGGGAAGGTGGTGCGTGGTCAGGCTGGGGTGCGCTCATGGGAGGTAGACCCCTCAGGGCGCGGCGACTCATCGGTCTCCGGTCCCCCGGCTTCAGTCACCGTCCCCAGGAAAGCAGTGTGGGCAACACCGCGTCACCTGGATTTCTTCCCCTGGCCCACCGGCCTGCCCCCTGCGACTATCGGGGCGACACCGTCACCAGACGCATCGCAGCGTAGGGCCAGCGCTGCACCAGGTCGCTCACCGTCGCCCCTGCCGGCATCGCCACCGGGGCTGCGCTGCACTCGTCCACGCTCGAGCCGGCGATCGCCAGGAGGAGCACTCGCGTGAACCTCGCCAGCCCGGTCAGGTCCACGTCGATCGGCACTGCCCGCGGCATCCGCGCCTGCAGCGGCACGCTCAACGGGTTGCGCCTGGCACCTCCGACCTGCCAGCCCGCAGGAGGCGCCGGGTTGCCCCCGGCGACGGCGGCCCGCGCCCAGTCCACGATGCCGGCGGCCGGGGTGCTCAGCAGCGTGGTCTGCGAGGAGTCGGTGCGCCACAGCAACATCGCGTACGCCGACCCCGCCGGGATCGGGCGGCTGTCCCGGTGGTGCAGGAGCACGTCCACGGTGGAGGGCTCGGAGAAGACCAGCCACCGCCCACCCGTCACCGACCGGGGCTGCACCGTCTCGAGCAGGTCCACCTCGGTGGCGCGGGCGTCGGGGTCGAGCGGTGTCTGCCACGAGGGGCGATAGACGGCCAGCGGGTGGCCGCCGACGTCCGAGAGCGACAGGTCGGGCCCCAGCCGGCTGCCGCCGACGACGGCGTTCCACAGCGCACCGTTGATGTAGCGACCCGGCGGCAGCCGGAGCCGTGCCCGCTCCAGCTGCACCAGGTCACCGAAGGCATCGGTCCACAGCCCGGTCGGCACCACCGAGGGGTAGCGCCAGCGGAAGGCGGTCTGGAAGGTCCAGAGCTGGTAGGACAGCACGTTGCGCGCGCTGATCACCTGGCCGCCGTACGCCGGCGCGGAGGGCGGGTCCTGCCGTGGCCGCACGGTGATGTCGGGGCTCTCGAAGAGCGTCTCCGCCGTGGCGGTCGACGCTCGCCTCGGGTTGGCCATCGGGGTGGGGAACCGACGACGGTCGTCACGCGGATGCACCCGCAGGTAGGTGCGGGAGGGTTCCTCGGCGGCGGCCAGGTCGACCTCCCACACGCCTCGGGCCTGGATCCCCGCCCGCAGCATCCGAGGGGCGGTCGCATCGGCGGGATCGTGCCAGATCGAGAGGTCCTGGACCGCGGCCTGCGGCAGGCCGTTCACGAACGGCGGGGCGGGCCAGGTGTGGTTGGTCGAGGGCGCGGCGTCGCGCTGCCCCTTCCAGACCCCGGTGACGGTGCCGACGTAGACCTCGCGGGGATTGGCGGGGTCGACCACCACGGCGTACGCCGGGTCCAGGGGTCCGATCGTCCCGGCAGGCGCAGGGGGGGAGGCGGGGTTCATCGCGCTCCGCAGCCCGGCGCCGACGAGGGCCGCGCCGGCGTCGTCCCACAGGTAGCAGGTGTCGATCCCGGTGTTGGTGGGGTCACCGGTCGTGGTCAGGTAGAAGTCTGTGCCGCCGGGGACGAGTCCGATGTCGGTGAGCACGGTTCCGGCAGGCACGGTGGCCGGGCTGAGCAGCACGGTGGCCGTCCACTGCCCAGGCGGGTCCTCGACCCACCGGACCACGCCGCGGGAGAACAGCACCACCAGGCTGGTGGGCGACTCCCACTTGGCCGTGACCACGCCGCGCATCGGCCCCACCTGGCCGGTGACTCCGACCCAGGGCGCGGCGACCAGCGGTCCGAGGGCGGCATCGGTGGGCACCCCGCGGTAGGACTGACCGGGACGCTCGGTGCCGTTGGCGAAGCGGGGATCGGTCGCCGCGCCGTTGGGGTAGGGCAGGACGCGCCAGGCGTTGGTGCCGGTCGTGCCCACGTTGTCGCTGACCCAGACCCGACTGGTGCCGAGCGCCAGCCGAGCCGCGTTGCCGGTGCCTGTGGGGATCATCGAGGTGCCGGAGTAGAAGTCGGAGATCCCTTGCTGGTCCTCACGGTCGCCGCTGGCGACGGCACCTCCGGCCCATCGGGAGATCGGCCCCACGAAGCCCCACTGCGGCTGGCTCATCCAGGTCCCGCAGGTCCACTGCGTGACGACGTACTGACCGAGCCGAGGGTGGAAGACGGTGCCACCGCCGTCCCCCTCGAAGGTCATCTCCCACATCGTGTCGCCGGAGCGCACCTGGGTCCCGTTGTCCTGGAAGCCGGAGGCGACGAAGTGGTGCGACGTCGGGTGGGCGGCGACGAAGGTGGGTTGCAGCACGGCGAGCCCGGTGCAGCGCGAGGCGAAGCTGTTGACCCGCCCCGCCTGCGACGAGTGGTAGACCCCGCCGTCGCAGCCGACCCAGACATGACGATCGCCTGCCACGGTGACCGGCACGACGCGGTGGACGTCGGCGTGGACGTTGTTGCCGATCAGGCCCGTGCGGTTGGCACCCTCTCCGGCGCCGGCCGGCTCGGTTGGTGGCGGCGGTTCGGCCGGAGGTCCGGTGCGAGAGACCCCCGGGGCGGCTCGCAGGACGAAGGGGGTGGCAGGTGCCGGCGGGCCCGCGGGCGCCGCGGCCACGTCGTAGCACCACAGGCTGGCGGCCCAGCCGTCCCCGTCGCGGGGCTCGATGGTGGATCCGCCGATGAAGACCCGGTCGTTGCCGTCGACGACGTCCACCGCGAGGGCCTGGTCGTAGTCACCCTGGGCGCCCCAGGTCTCGAGGTGCACGCCACCGACGCGCTGCGCCACCGGCTGCGCGGCGGTCGGAGCCAGCGTGATGTCCTCGACCCGGAACAGCGCCGGTGTGTCGGGCTGGGCGCTGCCGGCGGTCTGCGGCAGGCCGGTGAGGACGTAGAGCCGGTTGCTCCCGGGCGCCATCGCCAGGCTGCTGCGGCCCTGGATCCCGGTCGCGGAGCCGGGGTTGTTGCAGCTCACCACCCAGGAGAACGTCGCCCCGTCGTTGTCGCTGACCGCAATCCCGAGGGCATCGATGGCGATGACGACGACGTTGCCCGGCAGCCACACCACGTCGGTGACCTCGGGCGTGGACTGGCCTGCGGCAGGACCGGTCGGACCGAAGACCAGGAGGTCGACGGCGCCGAGCTTCGACCACTGGTACTCGTCGTGCCCGCCCGGCGCAACCGGGCCGACGTGGGTCCGCGCGCCGAGGTAGAGGCCGTCGGTGGTGGCAGCGAACACCTGGTCGGCGTCGGCGTCGGTGGACTTGCCGGCCGTGGTGCCGGGCTTGCGCACCAGCCGGTAGATCCCCTTCCCCTCGAGGACCCCGATCCCGGCCTCGTCCTCCCACGGGTTGGCGCCCACCGGCGCCGTGGCCGGGTGGGCGGCAGCCAGCACCCCCAGGCCGCCGAAGGCACCTTCGCCGATGCGGGAGAGCCCCGGTGTGGGCTCCCCGGTGCCGACGAGCACGAAGTCCTCGTCGGCGTCGTCACCGAAGTCCACCAGCAGCGCGCCGCACGACTGGGCGTTGTTGGCCCCGCCGGAGCGCGCCGACCGGTCGGCCCAGCCACCGACCGGTTCCCAGGTGCTGCCGCCGTTGCCGGAGTACCAGACCCCACCCATCGCCGAGGCGGCGTAGATCCGCTTGCCGTCGTCGGAGATCTCGAGGTCGCGGACCCGTCCGCTGACGCGGGGGCGTCCGCCCGCCTGCCCGCGGCGCACGACGGAGGGCCCGATCGGCACCCACCGGTGCACGTCGCTGTCGGGGAAGAGCATGCTCGGCGCGGCGACGGCCTCCGCCAGGGCGGAGGGGTCGAAGGCTCCGGTCCGCAGGTCGATGAACCGGTGCCGGATGCGGGCCCGCCCCCGCCGGGTCAGCCGTCTCATGACGCCGGCCCCTCGGTCTCGGGGTCAGGCGTGGGGCTCACCCGGATCCAGCCCTCCTGCGCCTGGTGCGGCAGCCGCGGCAGGTACGCCGTCTGGGTGGCGGCGAGGATCGGGTCGTCGCGCCAGGTGAGCTCCCCGGTTCGCCGGGTGAAGCTCTGCTTGTCGCCGAGCAGGCCGACCAGCGGCAGCCGGATCTCCGCCGGGTCGACCAGCACGGGCCCCACCCGCACCGAGGGCATCACCTTGGCCAGCCCGGGCGTCACCCAGCTGTCGGCGAGCGCCAGGTCCTTGCGCGGCAGCACCCCGGACGTGACGTGCGCCCGCCCTGCAGGAAGCATCAGCAACGTGAGGGTCACCGGCCGTCGGGGACGCACGAACAACCGCCCCTGGGTCACGACGTAGGGGTGGTCCAGCGGGGACTCCCCCGGCAACCCCTGTTGCTCCGCGGTCCCGAGCAGGCCGAGCTGTGCCACCTGCCGGCCGCTCTCCCGGGCGTGCTCGGCGAGCGCGGCGTCGACGATGTGGAGGTGCTCGAAGTCGTCGCCGACGAACCATCCGACGAGGGCGTCGTCACTGCGCGCGAGGGTCCCGAGATTGACCTCCACCAGCTGGTCCCCGAGCGCGTCGAACGCTGCGCGTCGCGCCTGCTCCCCTCCAGGGGCGGTCACCTCGAGCTCGTCGACGTCGTCGGGGACGTCGAGGCACAGCGTGGTGCGCACCACCGCGAGCGGACGGCCGACCAGACCCGCGACCGTGCCGCTGCCGAGCGCACCGAAGGTGTCGACGCTCCACAGGGTGGAGTCGACCGCACGCAGCATCACCGCGAGTGCGCTGGCACTCGGAGGCGGTCCGGCCTCTCCCGCCCTGGCGGAGGCGTCGGCGCGCACCAGGGCGGCGGCGATCTCGGCGACCAGCCGGGAGCGGTCCGGCACCCCGTCGGGAGGGGATGCATCGGGAGGCAGGGGCCGGCCCGGAGCAGGCTCCCAGCTCACCGCTCCGGTGACGGGGTCGTGCCCGAGCTCGCCGATGGGCTCGCCGTCGATGCCGAAGACCTCGAGGGTCTCGTCGATGTGGTCCGGCAGCAGGAAGCCGGCCACCGGGTTGGTCGCCGAGGCCGGGTCGAGCTGGTCGACGTAGGCCTCGCCGAGGGAGTCCGGGGTCGAGCCGGAGGGGGCCGAGGCGTCCACCAGCCGCCACAGCCACCGCGCGGAGCCCTGGAACCGTGGTCGCATCCGCACCATCCGCGCTCCGCCGTCGACCTCCAGCTCCACCGTGGACTGCAGGTCGTCGAGCACCGGGTCCGGCGCCGAGACGGTGCGACCGTAGGCGTCGACCAGCCGCAGCGCGTCCAGCCGCAAGGTGCCCCCGAACAGCGGGGTGGGCACTCCGGACGCGACCGGCTTGCCGCCGGGGTCACGTTCGACCACCCCGACGAAGTCGATGCCGAGCAGCTGTTCGCGAATGCCGTCCAGCGAGGCCGAGACCAGGTCCAGCGGCGCGCCGAGCTCTGCGAGTCGTTGCAGCACGGTCGCGTCACCGAAGGAGCTGCGAGCGGCGGTGGCCTGGCGTTGCAGCTCACTGCCGACCCAGTCGGACAGCGTCGCGTGCAGCGAGTCGGCCAGCCCCGGCCCGAGCGGGCTGCGGCCGGTGAGCGTGGTGGTCACCGAGCCACCGCCGGCAGCGGCGGGGTCGTCGGGCGAGAGGTCGAAGCCGTCGACGCGCCACCCGCTGGTGGTGGCCTCACCCTGGAGCGTGACCTGCCACTCCACCCACAGCGGCACCCAGGGCTGGCGCCAGGTGGTGTGCGCCACCGGGCTGGGTGGCGTGCCTCGGACGATCGAGAAGCGGGCGATCTCGGCGGCGACCTGCGCCTTGCCCGCGACCTCGTGGACCGTGTGACCCGACCACGACGACGTCGAGGGCGCGGCGTCGCGGGTGTTCGCGTCGTTGGTCGCGAAGTGCACGTGGGCCGACCCGTCGAAGGTGCCGTCGACGCCGTAGAGCCGCACCACCTCGGCCGCGAGCCGCGAGGCGACCGCGCCCTGCGCCCCCGACGGTGGCGTCGAGGCAGCGGCCAGCCAGCGGTGGCCGTAGGGGTTGAGCAGCACCGCCTCGCGCACCACGGTCGTGACCTCGTCGGGGACGGCGCCCGACCCGAGGCCGGGCAGCACGGTGGCACCGTCCACCACCCCGTCGTACGCCGGGACGGCAGCACCGGGGTAGCGGCAGGCCAGCAGGCCGTTGTCGTCGTACAGACCGTCGCCGTGGTGACGGTGGCTGGGGTGGGCACCGCGAACCGCCAGGATGAAGGGCGCCGGCCGGTGGTAGCGCGGGGCGGGACGCTCGACCTCGCGCACCTGCGGGGTCGGCGGTGGCGGCTTGGGTGGCGGGTCCTGCTGGCGGCCGCGCGGGCGCGCCGTCCCCGGGTCGGCGCCGGTCGCGGCGCCACCCTTCCCCTTCGTCCTGGCCGTGCGGATGTCCTCGAGGTCGAAGGTCTGCTTCCAGGCCACCGTGGAGCCGAAGCCGAGCGTCTTGGCCCGCACGGTGCGATCGCGACCGGCGTCCGCTGCCTGGGTGGTGGCACGCAGCGCGGCGTTGATCGGGGCACGGCCCTTGCGGCCCACGGTCATCGGGCCGGCGGCGAGGGTGTCCTCGGCGCGGAGCCGGTCCGGCCGCGCACCGGGCACGGGCGTCCCCGGAAGCGCCCAGAAGCCACTGTCGTGCTCGCGCCGCCCCAGGTCGTCCAGCCCGTCGCTGCTCCCCAACCGGTTGACCAGGCCGGCGGCCATCGCGGCCACGACGTCCTCGACAGCGGCACGCCGCTCGTCGTCGCCCTCGTGCAGCACCGCTGCGCCGAAGGCAGCGACCACGTCGTCGAGGTCCGAGCCCAGTGCGACCGAGAGCTGGTCTGGTCGCGGAGCGTCGTCGGCGGCGGGCAGGAGCCCGTCGACCGGAACGCCGAGCACGCTGCCGTGGAGCAAGGTGTCGTAGCGGGGCAGCGAGTCGCCGATCACCACCGAGGCCGCCTGCGAGACCGGGTAGGAGCCCTTGAACGAGGTGGAGTCCAAGGCGCCCGAGATCCGGCGCCCGTCGGAGCCGAGGATCTTGGTCGTCGGCTCGTCGTCGGGGGCATCGAGGCCGAGACCCTCCTTCAGCCGACCGATGCGGGGGTCGACAGCCGTCAGCACGGACTCGTCGCCGTCGTGGTCGACCGTCCAGCGCAACCCCGCCAGCACCTCGTCCAGGTGCTCGGGACCCCGCGCCGCGGCCAGCGGGTCGTGGGCCTGCTCGCGCCACCAGCCGGCGACGGTGTAGGTCGCCTGGCTCTCCTCCCAGCCGTCGGGGGCGTCCTGCGCGAGCGCCTCCAGGTCGTCCAGCGGGTCATGGAACCCGAACCGCCCGGCGCTCGCGGCGTACGACGCGGTCCAGATCAGCCCGTCGGAGGCGCCGGTCAGCGGGTCGAAGCGTGGGATGTCCGGGTCTGGCTGGTCGGGGAAGGTCCCGGTGAACTCGGCCAGTGGGACGACCACCGCGGTGCGTGCGTCGACCACCCAGCCGGTGGCCTGCACGCGGCTGCGCCCGATCGGCTGCAGGGTGCGGACCACGACCCAGGTGTCCGGCAGCCGGGGCATGCCCAAGGTCTCGGTGGCCGCGACGTGTCCGCCTGCGAGCAGCGCGTCCGGCATCGCCCAGTGCAGGTGCACTCCCGGGGACATCGGGGTGTGCTCGGCGAACGGCGCCGGGTCGAGCTGACGGCCGGTGAGAGGCACGACGGCCACAGGGTCGGCGGCGGTCGAGACCAGGGCTTGGACGTCGACGGGCACCAGGATCCGTCGCCGGCGCGACAGCCCGCGGTCCCAGGTGCCCACCACCGTGCGGTCCACGCCGATCTTGCCCAGCACCTCGAAGCGAGGGGTGGCCAGCGCCTGCTCGATCAGCTTCGTGCTGAGCGAGGACGAGAACAGGTCGTCGAGCGGAGGTGTCATGACCGCTCCTGGTTGAACACGCGGTCGACCATCGTGGAGTAGCGCACGGTGGGCTTGAAGACCTTGCTCAGGTCCAGCGACTCGGGGTCGCCCCAGACCTGCCGGTAGGGGAAGCGCACCAGCTGCAGGGCGTACTCGGCGCTGTTCATCCCCTCCTCGTCGTCGGCCCCGCTCCCCGCGATGGGTTGCAGCAAACGCTCGAGCTGCTTGATGTCGACCACGCCACTGGCACCCACCCGGAAGGGCACGTCCACCGGGTCGTGGGACAGGTCGTCGAACGTCGCGGCGTTGCGGGGTTGCAGGGTGGCGGTCACCTGCCCGCCGGCGGTGGTGCGTTCGTCGAAGCCGAACTGCACGCCCTGCCGCGGCTCCTCGATGTGCACCACCTCGGGGATCCCGTCGAAGAGGCAGAGCAGCACCGCCGGGGCCAGCCGTTCCAGGCGGAGCAGAGCGATCCGCTCGGCGTCGTCCTCGTCGTACTGCGCGTCGTCGGACTCGGTGGGGTCGACGTCGAAGGCGCGCACGTGCAGGGCCGGCCAGCCGGAGACCGCCTTGGACCGCAGCAGGAAGCCGCTGACCGCACCGCCCCCACCGCTCACCCGAGGCCGCCCGGGGCGCCGTCGCTGGTTGCGCTCCTCGGTGTCCAGCTCGTCGCGGATCGCGGGATACTTCGCGGCGAGGTGGGCGCGGTCGTCGCTGTTGGCCGTGCCGACCGACAGCGCTCCCTGGACCACCGCGTCTGTCCAGCGCCGGTCGAGGTAGAACCAGCGGATCGACTCCTCCGGCAGCAGCAGGGTGTCGGGCACCAGGTAGGCGAACGGCACCTCCTGGAGGAGCCGCAGCTGGAGCAGCCAGGTCCGCAGCTCGGCGGGGATCACCCCGTCGCGATCCTCGTCGAGCACGGGCTGAGCCGCGGGACCCTCGAGGACCAGCCTGGTGCCGATCGTGTCGAGGATCGCCCGGGTGTCGAAGGTGATCACTGTCCGCCTCCTCCGGGGCCGTGGCGACGCAGGACCGCGTCCCTGACGATGCCTTCCAGCTGCGGGTCGTCGGCCAGCGCGCCGTAGGCCACGCGCTCGAAGCTGCCGACGAGGCGAGGCTGGAGGACTCCGTTGAGCAGGCCGGCGTCGAAGGCACGCGCCGGCTGGGGGACCCGCACCGTGGTGTCCTGCAGCGAGGTCAGCACGCCGGACGCGGTGCCGGCCAGCGTGTCTTCCTTCACGCCCAGACCGGCGGCGAGCACAGCATTGACTGCTGCTCCGCCGGCACCTGCCAGGTCTGCGACGCGAACCTCACGGCCGGGTCTGACCAACGGCGCCGGGTCGCCCAGGAAGTGCTCGGGTCGGGCCACGATCGCCTCGGCCAGGATGCCCCCGAGCCTTCCGCCCAGGTCACGCTCGACCTGCAGGTCGTGCACCCCGAGCTCGGCGAGGATCGACCCCTGCGCGGCCAGGGCACCGGCCCGCTGGGCTGCCTGGTAGCCGAGCTGGCGCCAGCGCAGCAGCGAGGCGATGGTGGACGGGCGCGAGAGCGCCAGCAACCGGCCGATCTCGAACGCCCCTGCCAGCGAGATGTCCTCGCGCCCGTCCGGCACCACGACCCGCACCTGGTCGGCGGTGTGCGCCAGTGGGAGCCGACCCTCCGGCGGGTCCGCGGTCGGGTGCGGCACCAGCGGCCCGCGGTACCACGACCGCACCGGGTCGCCGCGCCGCGTGGTGTGGGCGAGCCCGACATGCCCCGTCTCGACGGACTCGAAGGGCGGACGACCCACGACCTCCTCCGCGCGTTGACCCTGCGGGGTGCCGAGAAGCCCGGAGTCCAGCTGCTCCATCAGTCGGCGGAAGGTCATCTGCCCGGTCGAGGTGAATCCCCAGTGCAGGAGCACGGGGAAGACCAGCGTGCGGTCGAGCTGGATGAAGTTGCCGCCGAGGAAGCCCGAGACCGCGGCGTTCCGGAACGGCTCGGCCATCGCGGTGTAGACCGCGGCCACCGACTCCGTCGCGGCGCCGGCGACCTGCTTGCTCCAGCCGGCCTTCGCCGAGTACGGCGTGGCGAGCCCGTCGCCGAGCGCAGTCGGGGTCGCGGTGGGTCTGGCGGGACCGGTGCCGGCAGGGGCGCTGGCGGGGGCACCGGCAGCGACCGGGCCGGCGAGGCTCCCCCCGGGGGCCTTGGTGTAACCGGCCGAGCCCATCGAGGCGTGGTCGTAGTCGGCCAGCGTGGCAAGCACGGTGTCGGTGACCGAGAACGGCAGTCGGGTACGCGTGACCGGCGTCGGCGCCTTCTCCAGGAGCTGGTCGAACTGCTCGGAGAGGTTGACCAGGCAGGCGAGGTACTTCACCGGGACCTCGTTGCCGTCGGCATCGCGACCGGGCAGGGGCAGCCGGTTGCCGATGACCACGGCGAGGTAGCCGTCGTCGTCGCCCATCATCAGCTCGGTGTCGGCGATGTCGACCTCGCGAGCGTGGGCGAGCAGCTTGACCTCCTCCCGGGTGGGGAAGACGCGGTCGACGACCGACTTGCGGATCGCCAGGGCGTTGCCGAGCTCCACGTCGGCGGGCGTGTCGAGCACGACACCGGAGGTGACGCAGTCGGCGACGGGCTGGTTGAGCCGCATCTCCGCCTCGCCCTCGGCGATCAGCACCAGCGCCAGCCAGGGCTGGTCCTCGTGCCCCTCCTGGACGGTGCGCTCCCACGGCAGGGTCCGCCGTCGGATCACCACCTGTGGCAGCCGGGAGCCGTAGGCGCCCTCACTGCCCGCGGGTGGGAACGTGGAGAGCACCTGGTCCGGGGGGAGCTGGTACTGCGGCGACCGCACCCGCACGTGGGTCTGGAGCGGGTCGACCCGCAGGTCGTCGGAGTCGAGGGTCTCGCTGGGTCGGCTCGCGCTCAGCTCCTGGCTGCTGGTCAGCCGGTAGTCGCCGGCGGTCAAGGGCGGGGTGATCCTGGGGTAGATCCGGAACGTCCCCTCGGGCACGACCATCAGCGTCTCCTTCCCCGTCGCCACCGCAGGCTGCACCCCGTGCCGCTCGGGGCGGCGAGCAGCCGGGCGGTGGTGGCCGGCACCCCGTGCCGGCTGATCCTGTCGGCGGTGTCCTGGACCGTCTCGGTGCCGGCCAGGACGCCGGTGACCTGCCACGTCGAGCCGGTCGCCACCCGCACCGCCAGCGTGGCCACCCCCGGCAGTGAGTCCGGTCCACCGGGCTGGCCGGGGGGCACGGCCTCCACGGCGTAGACGGCGGCCACCTGGGTGCCGTTGACCACGAGCACGGGCTCCGCCGGCCGGCCGGCGGCGTCACGGGCGCGGACCGCCCCGAGCAGCGCCAACCCCATCTCGTCGACGTGCTCGGGGTCGGCCGACTCGACCACGACCACGAGGCTGCGGGGCGGCGCGTCGGCGCCGAAGCCGCTGAACGAGGTCAGCACCGTGTCGGCGCCGCGCACCGCCTCACCTGCCTGGCACCAGGTCACCGTGGGGGCGGCACCGGCGTTGTCGAGTGTGAGCACGCACCCGGCGGCCAGCGCGGTGCCGGAACCGAGCGAGACCACCTGGGAGCGCGAGTGCCATCCGGCCACGCCCTCGTCGGGGACGACGACGCCACCGGCCTGGGCGACGAGGTACGCCGTGCCCGGCTCCACCGGCGCGGTTCCGGTCTGCACCCGGTCGGCCAGCACGACGCCGTCACCGCGGATCGTGGTCACTCGCGCGGACCCGCCCGCGATCTCGAGCCGAGGTCGTCGCGAGGCCGCGGTGTCGACGTCGGTCTTGTGGTCGGGCGCGTGCAGCGCGACCACGTCACCGGGCCGCAACGGGGTCGCCGTGGTCGTCGTGCCGGCGGCGCGACCGGTCGACGCCGCACCCCCGAACCCGGTGATCCCCGCGACGGCCGTGGCCGCGGGTCCGACGCCGAGGGCGAAGGAGCGCACCGTGCCACCGACGCCGGTGCGCGGCAGCACCGCAGGGGTGACGGTCCTGGCGACCTTGGCTCCCGGCGGCACCGACACGTCGAGCTGGGTCGGCAGGTAGCGGCCCAGGCGCGCCATCACCGACTCCGAGGTCGGCGCCGGGCGGCGCGGCAGCCTCGCCTCGCTCACCGTGGTGCCCGCCCTGCGTGCAGCCACGTCGGCGCCGGAGGCGAGGAAGCCGACCACCCTGGGGTCCCGCTGCGCCCGCGGGGTCGGGGACTCCGGAGCGGCCATCTCCTCGCGTGTGACGTTGCCCGCGTGGCCGGCCGCCAACCCGTCGGCGAGCGTGCCGAACATCGGCGGCGCCGACACCTGTCCGGCGTACGACGCCCGGTCGAGGTTGCTGCGTCGGCCGTTGCTCTGGGGGCCGCCGGTGACCAGGAGCGGTGGGCTGGCGAAGAGCACCCGGCGGGCCTGGTCGATGGCTCCGGCGGTCGTCGTCGGGTGGGGGACGCCGACGCCGGCGGAGCGCACCAGGATCGTCTCGCGGGGGTCCATCTCGGCCTGGAGCGGCAGCGGGCGTCGCCCCTTGCCGATGTCGACGGTGTAGTAGCTGACGGTGGGGCCGGCCGTCGGGAGGTGCGGCTCGGCGACGAGGGTGACCTGGTTGCCGGTGGTGAGGACGTCTCCTGAGGGCAGCGCCGGCGCCGGCGTGTCGGGCGGGTCCGGCACCCCCCAGACCCCGAGCGGGAAGGACCCGCGGCCGAGCCGGCTGCCCTCGGGGCGCTGCCCCGGCCCGGTGAGGTTGGCGGCGAGCTCGGCCAGGTCCTCGGCGTCGTCGGTCCACTCCCCCTCGTCCTGGTCGAACCGTTCCAGGCGCAGCACCAGCCGCGAGGCCAGCCCACCGGCGCCCATGGGGTTCAGGCCCAGGTCGGTGCCGGCTCCGTCGGGCAGGGTCACCGGCGTCACCACGTCGGCGGGGAGCCCGACGGCGAACTTCTTGGTGGGCAGCGAGGTGGTCACGGTCAGCTCGAACTCGGCGTACACCTCGAACGGGCGCTCCACCGTGCCGTCGGGCGGGGGCGCGGAGCGTTCGCCGCCGGTGGCGCTGGGCAGGCTGCCGCGACCGGACATGGCGGTGATGGCACGGGCGACACCGTCGCCGGCGCTCTCCAGGTACTTCTCGACGAATCCGGGCCAGTCCTGCTGGATGCCCGGGCGCTCGGCCCCGCTGCCGAAGGGCACGGTGACCGAGCACGGGCCGACCTCGACGGTGGCCTCACCGGAGAAGTCCGGGCCCCAGACGTGCACGCCGCAACCGGTGGTGATCGAGAAGCTGATGGTGCCCAACCAGGTGTCGATCTCCACACCGGCGGAGATGGATGCGCGCACCTCGACGTCGAACCAGAAGGGGTCGAAGTAGACCAGCCCGTCGGCGCCGAAGCTGGCGCGCACCCAGGCCCAGCCGAAGTCGGCGACCGCCTCGACCCCGACCCCGGCCATGAGTGCCTCGGAGGTGAGCGCGAAGTAGGACCCACCTTTGATCGAGATCTGCGGGGAGACCTGCCAGGACAGGCCGACCCGGGGCACCTCGGGGTAGCCCTCGCGGTGGAAGTCGGGGTGGTAGCCGCCGATGGTGAGCACGAACTGGCCGGACAACGGCCCCTTCCACCACACCATGAACGCGAAGCCCCCGGTGAGCCTGACGTCCTCGTAGAGCAGCCAGGAGTTGTCGGTCAGCGCGGCCCGGATCATGAACACGCCCTCGGAGGTGGAGAACCTCGCGAGCAGACCCAGCTCGATCGACACCAGGGGGGCGGCGGGGCTGGGCAGCGCCATCCGCGCCAGCCCCATCAGGTTGATCTCCAGCCCGTTGCCGAACGAGACCGCGATCACCGCGATGCCGTCGACCAGGGAGAAACAGGTGAAGCTGATCCCGCCGGCGAACCAGAAGGTGCCACGCTCGGGCCCGAAGTACTCGTTGAGGTCGCGCAACGCCTGCATCGGCTCGGGAATGCTGGCGTAGGGGTCGAGGGCGTAGATGAACGGGTAGGAGGGGAGCTCCGCCGGGTCGGAGGGGACCACCAGTCGCCGGTTGATGCCGAGTCCGCCGCCGATGCCGGTGACGAAGAACGCCGGTGGTCCACCGATCGGGCCGTTGAAGGCGCCGAACACGAAGAACGACGGGGTGCCGGCGTCGTCGGTGTAGCCCCCGAAGACCGAGAGCCCGTAGATGCCGAAGCGGCCCAGCAGCATCCCCACGTACGAGGTGACGTCGCGGTCACCGATCCGGTCGACGCTCTTGAGCATCCCCCCGGCCAGCGAGACCCCGGAGAGGTCGGCGGAGACCGCGAAGCCGTTGAGGTCGACCGCCCACTGGCCGATGTCGAAGAAGTCACCCCCCAGCCAGGTCAGCGACAGCTGGTCGACCGCGGCGGTCAGCCCGAAGAGCTCGACCCGGCCGTCGAAGAGCAGGGTGACGCTGCTGACCGTTCCCTCGACCTCGGTGGCGTTGAAACCGATCTGCTCCAGGTAGAGCGGGCCGAGCTGGCGCTGGATGACCAGCCACCAGGGGCCGGGTGGAGGCCCGGCGCGGACGGTGAAGGAGACGTCCTCGTCGCCCGGGTGCTTCTGCACGGCGAGGGCAGGGCTGAAGGCAGGACGTGCCGAGGGCGAGGACTCCCCCGCGTCGGCCAGGATCGAGCTGGCGACCGGGTTGGTGCCCGCCCCGCCGTTGGGGGCGAACGACAGACCGGTCAGCTCCAGCTGGGCGCCGCCGCCGACGCCCGCACTGACTGCCTCGGCGTAGACCCGGAAGGCGATGCCGTCGAGACTGACCGCGCCCAGGTCGAGCAGGGGCCCGGTGGTGTTGGTGAACCGCAGGCCCACCCCGGCCACCGTCACGCCGGGCTCGAAGCTGAAGGCATAGGTGTCGGGTGACCCGGGGGTGCGTACGCCGCGCACGGCGTACACCGTCAACCCGGGGGTGACCTCCGGGACGAGCCAGGTGGCGTCGACGTCCAGCTCGACCTTCACCTCTCCGTCGGCGACGGTGTAGCGCCCGTCACCGGCCAGCGTCAGGCTGAGGCCGAGCTGCTTGTCGTCGGCGCCCCCGGTCGCCGCCAACGACAGCCTGATCGGGTCGAGCGTCAGCGACAGCGGGTCGGTGTCGGTCGCGACGTTCCACAACAGCCGTTCCAACCGGTGCAGCAGCGCCTCGGGATCGAGCAGGTCGAGGGCGAAGGTCGGGTCCACGGCGAGGTCGGTGGCGACCGCGCTCTCGGTGAGCACGACACCCCGCAGCATCCGGGCGGCCCGCGCTCCCAGCAGGTCGTCCAGGGCGTCGACCAGGATGCCGCCGGCCAGCCCCACCGCGAGCGAGAGCAGCCAAGCCGGGGCCAGGTCCTCGTCCACGTCGTCGGCTCCCCCCGGGGTCGTCGCCTGGATGACCGCGCCCAGGACCGGTGGCTGGGCGTCCAACGACCAGCGCAGCTGCACCGAACGATCGCCCGAGTCCTCCAGTGCCAGGCCGATGCCGATCATGCGGTCGCCGGGTTCCCGACTGCCGGCACGGGCCTCCACCATCGGACGCAGCGTGACCGGCCCGGCAGCGACCGGGAAGGGACCCAGCCGAGCGGCGACCGCGACACCGGAGGGCGAGAGCTCCAGGGCTTCGAGCACCACCCGACCCACGTCGGGGATCTCCCAGTCCGCGGTGAGGACGACCACGGGAAGGGTGCCTGTGGTGTCGAGGGTGAGGGTGACCGCCTCGCTGCCGTCCGGCGCGACGGCCCCGAAGCCGAACGTGGTGAAACCCGTGCCCGGGGTGGCGCGAACCAGGCTGCCCCCGGGGTCGAGGGCCCGAGCCAGTGCGGTGGCCGCCGTGCCTGCCAGCCCCGGGAGCCGGCTCAGCAGCACACCGGCCGGGTCCTGGGCGAAAGCGCGGATCGCCGCCTCGTCGAAGCTCCCACCCTGCCGCAGCAGCAGGGCATCGCCGAGGTCGCTCACCAGCTGCCCGACGTCTCGCCGCAGACCGGTGCCCGCACCCAGATCAGCCACCTCGTCGAGGACCAAGGGGATCAGCAGTCCCGCAGCGGTGTCGGCGAGGTCGGCGATGCCCGGCCCGTCGGGGTAGAGCGACAGCGGCGGTGAGCCGTCGCGCAGCAGGTCGACCCGCAGGTCGGGGTCGACCCGCACCCTCAGACCCGGCCCCTCGACCGAGACCTCCGCGGAGACGTGTGGCGAGGGTGGCAGGCCCAGGGCCAGCACCACCCCGGCGGACAGGCTGGTGGTCACGGTGCGGGCCGCGCTGCCGGCGCCGACCTGCTCCTCCAGCTCGGCGGTCAGCGCGAGCCGCAGCCGGCCGGCGTCGTCGGCGTAGTCGACGCGCAACCCGTCGACCAGCGGCAGACCAGGGTCGGTGCCGCGGTCGGGGGCGACCAGCGGCGCGACCGCGTCGAGCAGCGCGACCCCTGCCGGACCGAGAGCCAGGTCCTCACTGCGGACCAGCCCGGCGAACCATCCGGCCGGGTCGGTGACGAGCCCGACCGGCAGCGCGAAGCGTCGTACGCCCTCACTCGTGGCCGGCAACAGGCCGAGCACCGCGAAGAGCTGCTCCAGCAGCGACCGGCCCTCGGCGGAGGCGAGCTCCAGGGCGGTCAGCGCCAGCGTCTTCACGCCCAGAGCGGGAAGCAGGACCAGGGCGAGCTCCTCGATCGCGTCCTGGTCGGGCGCGGGCCACACGGGGACCGGGCGCACCACGCCCCCGGGCGCCGCCCACTCCAGCGCCACCCTCGGACCGGAGCCGGCGCCGGCCTCGACCACTGCTCGGAACCCGCCGAGGGCAGGGTCGAGGGCGCCCAGGGTGAGACGTCCGACGGCCTGCTCCGCTCCCGCGACGACACTGAGGTCGAGGGCGGCGAGGTCCACCCCGGCCTCGAGGTGCAACGACGCGACGAGCTCCCCGGTCGCGAGGTCGAGGCCGATCGTGCCGGGTCCGACCGTCCAGGCCAGCGCGCTTCCGGTGCCCCCCGCTGCCGGAACGAGCGCACGCAGGGCGCCCGCGATCCTCGTCGGGTCGAGCGTCACGCGGCCGCGCAGGGTGGCGGCGGGGTCGTGCAGCAGCCGGTCGAGCGCGTCGGGATCGAGGCCACCGTCGCGGAGCAGACCGAAGCTCTCCAGCAACGCCCGCAGGTCCGGCGAGGCTGCCGAGACCCGGTCGCAGACCGAGGACAGGAGCAGCCGGACCTCGGGGACCGCGCCGGTCACGGCCGCTCTCACCTCGCCGAGCACGAGATCGGGGGCGACCTCCCCGGCCCGGACCACCCAGCGCTCCCGCTCGATGCCCAGCCCGCGCACCTCGTGCAGCACCAGCTCGCTGGATCCGGGGCTGCCGTCGAGAGGCACCTCGACGCGCGCCGACATCCACCGCACGTCGCCGGCGCCGGCGATGGTGCCGGGACCACCGACCAGCCAGCCGTCGTGGACGCCGAGGTGGACATCGACGACGACCGCGCGCGCCACAGCAGGGCTCAGTCCGGAGTCCTCCCGATCGATCCTCACGACCTCGAGGGCCGCGCCCACCCCGACCAGCAGACCACCGAGATTCAGGTCGAGGACCGGCACGTCCACCGCCGCGTGCAGCGCCGTCACGCCGCCGGAGCCGGTGACCGCCGTCTCGGCAACCGCGGCGTCGAGGCGAGCATGCAGCCCGTCGGCGACGTGAGCGGCGATGCCGTGCATCAGCGTGTCCTGGTCCAGGGAACCGAAGATCGCGGTGACGCTCTGCCCGGGGCTCACCGTGGCCGCCGGAGGCGGCCCCTCGCCGCGGATGATCCTGGCGCTGCGTGCCACCAGCAGCCGCATCCGTTGCAGGGCCGAGCACTCGTGGGCCAGCAGCTCGGCCGGCCAGGCGAGATCGGGGTCCGTCGCACCGATCACCGTCAGCGTCGACAGCAGCCGCAGTGCGTCCCCGCTCAGTCCGGACGACAACGCGGTGGTCCCGACCTCACCCCAGGGGCAGCCGACCGTCACGAGCGCGACGTCGAGCGCGGGGGCTGCCGCGGTGATCGCGGCCGCCGCCCGGACGACCGCGGCTCCGGCAGCGCCGTACCCGACGAGAGTGAGCGACTCGTTGCGGTCCGACAGCAGCGTCCGCAGCCGTGCGGCCTGCTCCTCGACGCCGCCCCGGTCGGGACGGTCAGCGGCTGCCGCAGCAGGTAGCGGCAGCCGCACCGCCCACACCCCGGGCCCTGTCGCCGGCACCCGCTGCTCCACAACGGAGGTGCCGCTCAGGTCGAAGACGCTGCCCAGGTCAGGTTCGGTTGCCCACAGCTCCTCGCAGCCGACGTGCACCACAGCCGTGGGCACGTCGGGCAAGGCCTCGGCGAGCAGTGAGCCGGCCGCGCCGCGCGCGACCAGCTCGTCGTACGACACCCCGTGGAGGGTGAGCGGGTGCACTCCTGTGGGGAGGGAACCGGGCTCGCCCACGATTCCGTCAGTGGTGCGCCAGCGGTCGGCCAGCTGGGCGAACCCGTCGGCGACCGAGTCGCGACCGACCATCAGCTCGACCACGTCCGGCAACGTGCTGGCGCGCAGCATCCCGGCGATCGCCTGCGGCTCGGGCGGTTCGGATCCCAGCAGCACGTCGACCTGGGTCCCGGCCTGCTCGGGCGGCCGAGGGCACCCCGGGTCCAGCCACACCGCGAGACCGGGGGCACGTGCTTCCCCCGCGACCGGGCAGCGGTACGGCGTCCGCGCGCTTCCGGTTCCCAGCGGCGAGGTGCGCGTGAAGCCGCTGAGCAGCGCCGCGACCGGACCCAGCGCAGCGCCGACCCGCGAGCAGTCGAACACCAGGTCGGCGACCCACTGCTCCACCGCCGCGACCGGGTCGCCGCCCACGAGGGCGCCCAGGCGCAGGTGTGGGCCGCTGCCCGCCCATCCCAGCAGCTCGATGACCGCGTCCAGCTCGGCGGAGCCGAAGCGCGCGATCAGCGCAGCCAGCGCACGCTCGATGGCGTCCCAGTCCGGGCTCGGAAGGGTCAGCCGCCCGTCCGGCCCGATCTGGGGCACCGGGATCGGCACCCGGAAGTCCGGATGGTTGAGGAGCTCGGGGGCATCGAGCTCCAGCGCGAGGTCGTCGGCGCTCAGCCGCGCGGTGAGCCCCGACGCCGGCAGCCAGACCAGCTCCACGCCCACCGAGTCCGCGACCACGGCCAGGTCCTCGGTGCCGAGCCGGGCCCGGGTCCCGTCGGTGTTGGCGAGCGCCACCCCGACGGTGGCGCCGTCTGCAAAGACCACTCGTCCGGAGGCGGGCGTCATCGTGAGCAGGCGCAGCACCGCCGACGTCGTGGCCGCAACCCCTGACGAACCCGCCACACCTGGGAAGACCGGCACCTCGGCGGCCAGGGCGAGGTCGGCGTGCAAGGTCCATGTGCCGTCGACCTCCTCGCGCCACAGCAGGAGGGCGAGCGGGTCGACCAGGACGATCCGCCACGGGTCCGCTTCGGTGCCCGCCCCGGGGAGCGCGCCGACAACGCCGGTCAACGCCTCGGCGAGGCTGGTCAGCGTCTCCGTCATCGCCGAGGCGTCGGAGAGCAGCTCCTCCCAGTAGCCCTGGATCGCGGCGACCGGGTCGGCGAGCAGGGCGGTCGCACTGATGTCGCTGACGCCGCTGGGCGGGTCGAGCCCCAGCAGGTCGGCGAGCAGGTCTCCCACGGCTCCGAGCTGTTCCAGAGCCGTGGTCAGCGCACCGCCCACCACGCTGCCTCCGGCGTCGAGCGCGGCCTCCGGCGTGCTGAGGTCGAGCACGTCGTGGTGCTCCCCGAGCCGCACGTCGTGCAGGGTCAGCCGGAACGTCGGCGTGGGCGTGGCACCCGAGGTCAGCTCCGGAAGCCCGAGTCCCACGCGGATCCCGCCGACGTGCGGGTCGGTGCCGGTGACCAGTGCGGTGCCTCCTGCCTCCGTGCCGAAGGCGGCCTCGAGGCGAACGTCGGGGATCGCGGTACAGGACCCGGAGCCGGTGTCTGCCCGGAAGAGGTCGACCACCGCGCGGGCGGCCGCGCCGGCGCGTGTCCCGAGTGCCGCTTCGACCCAGGGTGTGAGCACCGGCTGGCCGCCGACGCCGTCCGTCACGCGCACTCCGATGCTCAGCTGCAACGGGTCGAGGTCGAGGGTGACCGCATCCCGCGCCAGGTCAGGAGTGCCGCCGAGCAGCAGCCCGAGCTGCGTCAGCCAGGCGTCGCGGGAGCCATCGTCCTGGACGACGGTGCGTGCCCAGGTGACCAAGGCACTCAGGCCCTGGCTGGGCAGATCTGCCAGGGGCAGCGGCGGCAGGCCGGTGACGTCTCGCAGCCCGAGCATGCCGGCGAGCCCGGCGAAGGGACGCAGCTCGGAGACGTCGAGGTTGCCCAGCGCCTCGGCCTGGGCCCGGATCAGTCCCGAGGCGAGGTCGAGGACGTCGGTGAGGATCTCGTCGGGTGAGCCGACGTCGAGGGTGAAGGTGCTCGGGCTCGGGGCGCCGGGCAGCTGCAGGTCGCGCAGCGTCATCGCGAAACCCACGTCGAGGCCGTCGGTCGGCACCCGCAGGGTCGCCCCCAGCCCGCCGAGAGCCGGCTCCCGCGCCGCCGGCGGGGTGTCGGTGAAGGTGGCGTCCACACCGATCTCGATGTCGCCGCCCTCACGTCCGAGCAACAACCAGGCGGGCGTGTCACCTCCCCCGGCGGGCAGGCTCGAGCCGCGCTCGGCGAACCGGAACAGCGGCACGTGGATGCTGGTGGTGACCCGCGGCGGACCACCCGTGGTGGTGTGGGTGAAGCCGACGCCGAGGTGCACAGCGTCACCGGTGTCGGTGTCGGTCGCCGGGCCGTCGTCGACCACGGCGTAGACCGTGACGTCGGGGTCGTCCTCGTCGAAGAGCGGCACCCACTTCTGCCCACCCTGCTGGCGCTGGTCCGGCGGACCGAGGATCTCGTCGACGAACCGGACCAGGGCATCGCGCTGGTCCTCGTCGGCCAGCACGTGCTTCATCCCGTGGGGGGTGACCGGACCACTGGGCCCCTCCCCCCCACCCACGGGATCGCCGAACCAGCTGGCGTTGGGCTGGCCGTCGGGGGTGAGCAGCCCCAGCGCGGTGGCCAAGTCACCGAAGGAGCCGAAGGAGGACTGGTCGATGCTCATGGTCGCGGCTCAGCCGTGCGCTGCCATCGGGCGGACCAGGAAGAGCTCGTCCTCGGCACCGATCGCGGCCGGGACGAGGGACTTGCCCACGCGGTCGTGACCGGCCGCGGCGGCGATCTCGCGGGCGAGGGTGAGCACGGACTCCCAGGCGAAGGCACGCAGGCTGTCGGCCCAGAGGTCGACGACGACCTGCGGGCCACGAGGGATCGCGACGGTGGCCATCATCAGGCCGCGAGGCTGGTCGGCGGTGCCGACCGCCAACGGGACGTCGACGGCGCGGCGTGCCCGGCCGCTGAGCTGGTCGCAGTCGACGGGGATCGTGACCATGACCAACCCTGGGCTGCAGGCCAGGGTCACCTTGTCGGTGGCGACCCGGAGCTCGTCGGCGCCGGAGACCCAGACCACGGTGCGGCTTCCAGCGGTGGGCAGGTCGGCGACCAGTCGGGTGGTGCGCTGCAGCAGCGGGACGGCCTGCTTGGCCGGGACCTCGATCCAGCGCGACAGCGAGCCCGGCTCGAGCTTGCCGCGGCTGGCGGTCAGCCAGGTGCCTGCGGCGAGACCGAGGACGTTCACGCTCGATGCGCGGGTTCGGGCGGTGGGTGACACGTGGAGCCCCTCCGGTGCCGTGTGGTGGTGGTCGGCCCGGTGCGTGGGTCGTGAGGCTGGGGTCGTGCGGGTTCTGCTGCGGGGTGGGGCGTCGGGCGCCGGTAGAGCTGCGGCCCGTTGGGAGGTCGGGCCGGCCTGTCGTCTACCGGCCGTCGGCTCCGCAGTCGTTGACTCCTTCCTTCTCCAGGCAGATCAAACGCTTGTCCATCTGCTGCACGTCCGGCTCATTGACGAGCTCGATGACGGCGAAACCGCTGAGCAGCAGGGCAAGGGAGCTCATCGCCAGTGACGCCTTCGCAGCCGTGGAGGTGGGCGACCGGTCGGTCGGAGTGGGGGTGTCACGGAGCAGGGCCATGGGAACCTCCGGGTCGAGCGCAAGGGGGCGAGCACGTGCGACATTCGCCATCCTGCTCCCGGCTTCGGCAAAGGGCAACCGTCCGTCTGGTGGGCACCCCCTGGTCAGGATGGGGCGTGCGGCAACCCGATCGGTAGCCCCTGGGCGGGGCCCCGGTGCACCCGATGAACCTCAGCGACGACGGACGTCGAGGGCGTACGCCGTGGCGTTGACCGCTGCCCAGCCGAGGGTGATGCCGAGGATCCGGCGCCGGACCCGGCCGGTGGTGGTGGAGCCGAGAACCGCTGCGTCGGTGAGGTCGTTGGCGATCCGCAGCCCGACCGTGGTCGGCACGACGGCCGGCGGGCCGAAGATCCCGAGCAGGGTCACCGGCAGCTCGCGGCCGGTGTAGGTGCGCGACAGCCGGTCGGTGCCGAGCCGTTCACCGGCCTGGTCCTCCAAGCCGTTCTGAAGGTGCCCGGGCTTGACGAGGGCGTAGAGGCCGTAGGCCGCCGTGAGCACGTGGGTGGCACGCGTGAGCGGATATCCGAGAGTGGTCACACCCCCACCTCACCAGGTCGGTGGTGATGCGCTCAGCGCACCGACTCGTAGACCGCCCTCGCCGTGGGACCGAGGACGGGACCGTACATCGCGTTCTTCTCGCCGCGGTAGCCGAAGGAGTTGACCGAGACCTGCGTCGACCCGACCGTGCCTGCGCTGTCGAGGATCCACGGGCCGCCGGAGGAGCCACCGGTCATGTTGCAGGCCAGACGGTAGTCGCCCGAGCCGCCGACCGTGTCCGCCCCGGTGCCGCCCCAGCAGGAGACCAGGTCCCTGCCGTTGTAGGGCCGTGCTGCCGGGTAGCCGAACGAGTGCACGTCGATCGTGTAGTCGATGCCCGCGCTCCGGGGCTCGGTGGCCTGGAAGGCGATGTCGGTGCTGCCCACCCGGCCGCCCAGTGTGTTGCTGCCCGAGCCGGCGACTCTGGCGAACCCGATGTCGTAGTCCCACTTGCTCGCGCCCTGCGCCTGCCACTGGGAGGTGGTGACGAGCGTGCTGGCGACGTAGCTGCCGTACGGCTGGAGCGCCGTGGACTTCTTGGCGTCGTAGGCCGGGACGAACATGAAGTCGGTGGCGAACGTCGAGCCGCCGTTGTTGACGCAGTGCCCGGCCGTGGAGACCACGCTCGGTGACGTCACTGCGTCCCCGACCAGGTCGACAGCGTTGCCGGAGCAGACGTAGGAGGTGCCACCGAGCTTGAAGAAGACCTTGCCGATCGTCTTCTGCTCGGTCGGCCAGACCGACCCGAGTGACGATCCGCTGCTGGAACCCCCGCCCTTGCTGGGTTTGCCCTTGCCGCTGGGCTTCCCGTTCGGACGCACGAGGTCGCGCGGGACCGCAGCCCGCATGCGTGCCTTGGTCCAGTAGGAGCGGACGGCCCTGCGCTCGGCAGCGGTGTCGACGCCGGTGTGGTGGGAAGCCACCCCCTGGCCCCCGCCTGTGGCGTGGTCGGGCGGATCGGCCTGCGCGGGCGTGGTCAGGGCCACCAGGGCACCGCACACGGCCAGGGCTCCGACAGCGAGGGAGTGCTTCATCTGCAGCTCCGGTGAGGGATCTGGGTTCGCGCCCTGCGAGCCCAGAGGCAATGCTCACACACCCGGACAGATCGGGCCACGGTCGATGGTCCCGGCTGTCGACACGCAGGCCTGGGTTCAGCCCTGGTCGAAGGCGGCGCGCACCGCGGCCATGTCGGCCCCGCCCAGCCCGTCCTCGGATGCATCGGCGTAGTGAGAGCGGATGGTCTCCAGCAGGTCGGTGCGCAGGCCGCGGGCGCCGGCCTGCTCGAGCATCAGCGCGACGTCCTTGAGGACGCCGTCGAGCGCGAAGCTGGGGGTCTCCCAGTCACGGCGCAGCATCAGGTCGCCCTTGAGGTGGAGGTACGGCGCGTCCACCGGCCCACCCTTGACCGCCTCGAGGAAGAGCTGCGGATCGATCCCGAACGTCTCGGCCATCGCGAGCGCCTGAGCGGCGCCGGCGTTGACCAGGGCGACCCAGGAGTTCGCGACCAGCTTGAGCGCGCTGGCGCCACCGAGCTCGTCACCGACCTGGACCGTGCGCGAGCCGATCGCCTCCAGCGCCGGTGCCGCAAGGGTGCGGGCCTGCTGCGGGCCGGAGAGCAGGATCACGAGAGCGCCGTCCTCGGCGGGCTTGCGGGTGCCGAGCACCGGCGCGTCGAGCAGGCGGTCCGCGACCTCCCCGGCGGCCTCGGTGATCCGGCGCATGCCGTCCGGGCCGACGGTGCTGCTCTGCGACCAGACCGCGTCGGGGCCCAGGGCCCCGACCAGCTCGTCGGTCACGGCGAGGACGCTGTCGGCGTCGTACAGCATGGTGAAGACGACGTCGGCTCCGGTGACCGCCTCGGTCACCGAGCCGGCCGCGGTGATGCCGTCGCCGGCAGTCGCCTCGGCGCGCTCCGCGGTGCGGTTCCACACGGTGACCTCGTGACCCTCGCGGGCCAGCGACCGCGCCATGCCGGCGCCCATGATTCCGGTGCCCAGGACTGTGACTCTCATGGCGCCATCGTGGCATCGCGAGCTCCTGGGGTGAGGACCGCGGTCACGACGTGCCATGCAGCAGGACATCGGTGACGGATCCGCAGCAGGACATCAGGGACGCTTCGCGTGGTCGTGGTGGTGACATCTCTGCCCCGCAGGCTGCGGCGGTGGCTGCCCCGGAGACCCCTCGATCCTCGATCCTCGTTCCCGTCCTGGCGAAGCAGCGGCCAACGCGCCAGGACGGATCGCGTCACGCCGGAACTCGCGTGGACCGATATCGCAGAGCGACTGCCCCCGACCGGAACTCATGGTGATCCACGAGCTCGAGCTGGATGCGTTCGCGCAGACCGGCGAGCAACGTCGGCCCGTGTCCGGCAAGGACCGGCTGCACAAGGAGCTCGTACTCGTCGATCAGTCCCAGATCCGCCAACGCCAATGGCAGCGTCACCCCGCCCACCCACAGGCCCTGGCCTGGCTCCTGCTTGATCCGCTGAACCGCTTGACCCAAGTCGCCCTGCACCAGCTCGGCATTCCAGTCGACCTCGCTCAGCGTGCTCGAGACGACGTACTTCTTCGCCCGGTCGATGGTCTCGGCGAACGGGACCTCCCACTCGTCCATCCAGTCAGGCCACGTGCCCGTGGCCGGTCTCCGCCATGCCGACTCCATCATCTCGTAGGTCACCCGGCCGAACAGCAGGGCATCGGCTCGTGCCATCTCAGCGGTCCAGTAGCGCATCGACTCCTCGTCCGGTGGAAGCCCTGCCTCGTGATGGCAGCAGCCGTCGAGCGTGACGTTGATCGAGTATCGAAGTGGTCTCATCTCGTTCATCTCCTGTGATGCGCGTCCGCGTACGCCCGCCCGTACATCCGACTGTTGTCGGCGCCATTCCTCATCGGTGTCCTGATGCAGAACTGTCACCGATGGCCTGGGACATCACAACCGCGGTCGCGACGGTTGCGGTCGGTGGGTGAACATTTCTTCGAAAAGCGTCCATGTGCTGAGACGGGCCAGCGGCATTGTCGGTGGTCACCGCGAGGCTTGATCCATGACCAGCACCGACCCGCCGCCCTCCCGCGAGGAGTCCGGTCCGGCGCAGAGGCTGGCCGAGCTGGGCGACGTCGTGGACGCCGTGGCTCAGACGATGTGGGCGGCGCGCTCCGGCGCCGACCTCACGGACACGGTCGAGGTGATCGCCTCGCTGAGGGCCAAGCTCGATGCAGTGGAGCTTGCCGTGGTGCATGAGCTCGACGCGGGCCCCGCCGGCCAGGAGGCGCTGAAGCGCGCCGGCTGGGCATCGGTGAAGGACTTCGTCACCCACGCGACCGGGGGCCGCCGCAGCGCCGGCCCCGGCTCGCTGCGGCTGGCTCGGCACCTGGACGACCTCCCGGCACTGGCCGAGGCGCTCGCGGCCGGTCGCGTCTCACGGGTCAAGGCCCAGGTCATCGCCACCGCCGTGGACAAGCTCCCGCTGGGCGGCGACGTCCGCGAGCGGGCGCTGGAGTTCCTCATCGACCGCGCCGAGCAGCTGTCCACCGAAGATCTCGAGCATGCTGGGCGCCACGTCCTGGAGGTGGTCGACCCTGACGGGGTCGACGCCGAGCTCGAGCGCGGGCTGGAGCGCACGGAGAGGGCAGCGCATCTCAACCGCGAGCTGACGGTGCGCTTCGACCGCCTCGGAGGCGGCTCCGGGCGCTTCAGCGGCGCCAAGGAGGACGTGCTGCTGCTCAAGACGGTGCTGATGTCGCTGGCGGCACCACAGCCGTCGGAGCCCGGCGCCTGCGGCGGTGACGCCGAGTGCACGAGCAAGGAGTGCCGGGCCAGTGGCCACTCCGGGCACGACCCGCGTGAGCACGGCACCCGCATGTTCGACGCCCTGATCGAGCTCGCCCGCACCGGCCAGGCCACGGGGGCACTGCCCGAGTGCCACGGTGGGGTCCCGCAGCTCGCGGTCACCACGGACTACGACGACCTTCTCGCCGGCGCCACCATGGGCGGCACCACCCTCGGCGAGGAGCTGGACCCCGCGACCGTGCGGCGGCTGGCCTGCGACGCAGCTGTCATCCCCGTGGCGCTCGGAGGGGACGGCGTCGTGCTCGACGTCGGTCGCACCCAACGCCTGGTCACGCCCGCGATCTGGACCGCGTTGGTGGTGCGCGACCAGCACTGCGCCTTCCCCGGCTGCCGGCGCCCGCCGGTGATGTGCCACGCCCACCACATCCGGCACTGGATCGACGAGGGCGGGACGAGTCTGGACAACCTTGTGCTGCTCTGCGGCACGCACCACCGCCTGATCCACAGCACGCCGTGGGAGGTCCGGCTCGACTGGCACGACCGGCGGCCGGACTTCAGACCACCTGAGCGACAGCAGTGGATCCGGGACCGCGGCGGCACCGGTCCGCCCGGGAGACGCCTCGCCGCGTGATTCGTTGGAGTCCGCGCCGACTGCGCTCAGGTCTCGTCGTCCGGCAGACCCACCTGACAGCCGGGGCACCAGTAGAGGTTGCGGCCCGCGAGGTCGGCCTTGCGCACGGTCTCGCCGCACCGCGGGCAGTCCTCGCCGTGGCGGCGATAGACCGCGTACGACGGGCTGATGCGGGTGCTCCGACCGTCGCGCAGCAGGCGTCGGGCACGGCGCACGTCGGCGTCGTCGACCAGGATCCGCCCGGTCTCCACCCCGAGTGGCATCAGTCGCACCAGGTCGCGCCACAGAGCCCGGACCACGTCCTCGTCGAGCGCCCGCCCGGGAAGGTAGGGGTCGAGGTGATGCCGGTGCAGCAGCTCGGCGCGGTAGACGTTGCCGACTCCGGCGATCAGCGCCTGGTCCATCAGGATCTGCCCGATCGGGCGCCGGCTGGCCAGGATCCGCTGCACCGTCTGCTGCGGGATCGTCCTGCGCCGCAGCGGGTCGGCCCCGATCCGCGTGGCCTTGGCCTCCCACTCCGGGACCGTGAGCAGCTCGCAGGTCGTCGCGCCGCGCAGGTCGGCGACGTGGGTGTCGCTGAGCAGCCGCATCCGCACCTGTCCGACGACCGGCACCTGGGCCTGCTCCCGCTCGAGGTCGGGAGCCGGATCCGGCCGACGGTGCTGCTGCACGCTGAGCTTGCCGAACAGCCCGAGGTGCACGTGGACCAGCCGGTCCCCCGCGAACCGGATCGTCAGGTGCTTGCCGAAGGCCTCCGCCCCTTCGAAGGCCAGCTCGTCGAGCATCGCCGCGCTCTCCACGAAGCGACCCTGCGGCGACGAGACCCGCGGGTGTGCGCCCTCGAAGGCGGCGTTCAACCGGCGCGCCAGCGCGTGAATCGTGTGCCCCTCCGGCACCGGCGACCTCCTGGTTGGCTCACCCTCGGTGGTTGAGGGCTCCGCAACGCTACCCGGAACCCTGCGACCGGCCGGCGGACGCCGGGTCGCTGTGGTCACAGCCGAGATCGTCGAGCAGGTGAAACCTGTCACCTGTGACCACACGAGCGGTCGACGCGAGAACCGACCCCGGCCGCTGAGGGCGTTCTGCCCAGAGCCCGACCGGGTCAGTTGAGCAGGTCGTCCTGGAAGTCGCGCTCGCACTCATCGATGGCGGCCTGGTCACTACCCGCGTCCTGCAGGCAGTCGCGCAGGTTCTGGCCGGTGTCGCTGTTGAGCAGGGAGGCACCGAGCGCGATGAGACCGATGGCGACGACTACACCGAGCATGCCGGTGATGATGCCGGCGATAGCCATCCCTCGGCCGCCGCCCTGCCCGCGCTTGGCCTTCCCGGAGGCGATGAAGCCGAGGATGATCGCGATCAGACCGAACAGGATGCCGACAACGACGGTGACCGATCCGATCAGTGCGATGAGGCCGAGGACGAGTGCAGTGACCGCCATCCCCGAACCGCCCCGGGGTTGCTGTGGCGGCTGATCCTGGCCATAACCCTGACCGGGTGGTGGCGGGTAGGACTGTCCGGACATACGTCTCACATCCCTCGCGACTGTGCCGTGGCGACGGAGGCTATCTCGCGCTTCGCGCGAATTGACCAGGACACACCGAGACCGGTCCCACCTTCACCCGAGCGGCCGCCCCGTCCACGTCCACGGACGGTTGCGGCCATGGCTCCCGTCACTGTTTCGGGTTCGGGCATGCCTCCCACGCAACCACAGCAGCCGGGTGAAACGCATTGTGCTCCTCGGTGCGACCGGCTACACCGGGTCGCTGACCGCGCAGGCACTGGTGGAGCGCGGCGCCTCCCCGGTGCTCGCCGGTCGCAACCCGGCAGACCCGCAGCATCAGCCCGCCCTGCCCACTGACTCCGACCGCCACGTGGCCGTCGAGCATGAAGCCGATCCCGCCGAACATCTGCCGGCGACGAGAACTGAGGGTAGTTCGGCCGCTCGCACCACAGGGTGCCGTCGTTGTCGAAGCAGGCCACCCGCTGCTCGACCGGCACCGACCGGGCCGCATCGAGGAAGGCGAGGACGGCGTCGCGGGTCGCGGGTCGCGCCAGGCCGCCAGGCCGCCAGGCCGCCAGGCCGCCAGGCCGGCAGGATCTCGCTACTCATGGCGCCGTCTCCTCGCCACCGCGACGTACGCACCGGAACCCTTGGTGGCTGGTGCCTGTGTCGATCATCTGCGGCCGTCGCGCCGCGGGTCGGTAGCGCAGGCAGTAGGAGTCGGCGCAGAGGTGCGATCCACCCTTCACAACCTTGCGGCCGATCCGGAACTGCGGCTGGGCGGGGTCATAGCTCTGGTCCAGGTCCCCGCCACGCGGGTTGCTCGGCTGGCAGCACGGCCTGTCGACCTCGTCGGGATGGCGCTCGGTCCACCAGTCATCGGTCCACTCCCAGACGTTGCCCGCCATGTCGAAGAGCCCATAGCCGTTGGGCGGGAAGCTACCGACCGGGGCGGTGCGGAGGAAGCCGCTCTCACCGCTGCTCCGCCACGGGAAGTCCGGACCGTCCCAGGTGTTCGCCATGATCCGGCCGGCCGGCCTGGCTTCGTCACCCCAGGTGAAAGCCGCCCCCTCGAGGCCACCACGCGCGGCATACTCCCACTCGGCCTCGGTCGGGAGCGAGGTGCCGGTCCAGGCGGCGTAGGCCTGCGCGTCCTCGTGGGCGACATGTACGACGGGATGGTCGAGCAGCTTGTCGATCGAGCTCCGCGGGCCGCGTGGGTGATCCCAGCAGGCGCCCGGCTTCCAGCGCCACCACTGGCTGAGGTGGCGCAGGTCGACCGGTCCGCGGGTGGGCGTGAAGACCATCGACCCGGGTTTGAGGTTCTCGGCGGGCGCGTCCGGGAAGTCGGCGGGGTCCAGCTCACGCTCAGCGACGGTGACATATCCGGTGGCGGCCACGAAGGCCGCGAACTCGGCGTTGGTCACCGCGGTCGCGTCGATCGAGAAGGCGTCGACCCGGACGCGGTGGGTCGGCGCCTCCTCCGGGTAGTGCTCGTCGGAACCCATGGTGAACGTGCCCCCGGCCAGGTTGACCTTCACCTCAGCTGCTCGGGACGCCAGCCTGGAGCTTCTCCAGCACCTGGTCGATGTTGAAGCTGGCGGGCTTCTGGCGCGGCGGGAACTCGGCCAGGGTCTGGAGCATGTGCGCGACGTAGGCCTGCGCCGGGACGAACGCCCAGACGTGGTCGAGCACCCAGTCGTAGTAGGTGTTGGAGGTGACGTCGGCCCGCTCGTAGGGATCGGTCCTCAGGTTGAACAGCTTGGGGAACCGCAGCTCGGTGAACGGTTCGGCCCAGATGCGGAGTGTGCCTTCGGCGCGCTGCTCGAGGAAGACGAACTTCCAGTTGTCGTAGCGCAGCGCGGTCAGGTCGCCGTCGTCGGAGACGTAGAAGAAGTGCTGGCGCGGACTTTCGGCGGCCTCGCCGGTGAGGTAGTCGAGCTGGTTGTGGCCGTCGAGATGCACCTTGTACGTCGTGCCGGCCAGGTCGGTGCCGGTCTTCAGCCGGTCGGCCACGTCGACGTCGCCGGCAGCGGCCAGGAGCGTGACGAACCAGTCGTTGTGGCTGACGATCCCGTTGAGCACCTGGCCTGGAGCGATCCGGCCCGGCCAGCGCACCATGGCAGGGACCCGGTAGGCGCCCTCCCAGTTGGAGTTCTTCTCGTTGCGGAACGGTGTCATGCCACCGTCGGGCCAGGTGTTCATGTGCGGACCGTTGTCCGTGGAGTACATGACGATGGTGGTGTCGGCGAGGCCGCTTTCGTCCAGGTAGTCGAGGACCGAGCCGACCAGCTCGTCGTGGTCGCACATGGTGTCGTGGTACTCCGACTGCCAGCGACCGGCCCTGCCTCTGCTGCCGTCCTTGATGTGCGTGCGGAAGTGCATGTGCGTGGTGTTGAGCCAGAGGAAGAACGGCGTGTCGCTCTCCTTGGCGTCCGTCATGAAGCGCAGCGCCTCAGGCAGGATCTCGTCGTCGATCGTCTTCATCCGCTCCTTGGTGAGCGGTCCGGTGTCCTCGATGCGCTGGGTGCCGTCCGGGTTGGCCCACGAGTGCATGACCCCGCGGGGTCCGAAGTTCTTCCGGAAGTCCGGGAACTCCTCCTCGGACGGGTAGTCGTACAGCTCCGGCTCCTCCTCCGCGTTGAGGTGGTAGAGGTTTCCGAAGAACTCGTCGAACCCGTGCGCAGTGGGTAGGAACTCGTCGCGGTCGCCGAAGTGGTTCTTGCCGAACTGGCCGGTCGCATAGCCGAGGTTCTTCAGCGCGGTCGCGATCGTCGGGTCCTCGGCACGCAGCCCGATGTCGGCTCCCGGCATGCCGACCTTGGTCAGCCCGGTGCGGTAGGGGTTCTGGCCGGTGATGAACGCCGCGCGACCCGCCGTACAGCTCTGTTCACCGTAGTAGTCGGTGAACCGGACGCCTTCTTCAGCCACTCGGTCGATGTTCGGCGTGCGGTAGCCCATCAGCCCGTCGCTGTAGCAGCTCAGGTTGCTGACACCGATGTCGTCACCCCAGATGACCAGGATGTTGGGTCTCTCGGACACGGACTGCTCCTCAGGGACGCGCGAACGATCGACGCCACACGGGTCGACCGCCGCCACCGTAGGCAGCGCGCCGAGCAGGTGACCTCACCCCGGGCGGACGATGCCTCCCCTCACCCGGAGTCTGCGCCCAACCGCGCCTCGGGGCGCAGCATCTCCGGGAGCGGCTCACCGTCGGCCGTGGCTGCCAGCTTGCGGCCGAGCCCGGGCGCCTGCTTGAACAGGTTGTGCCCGACCGGGAAGAGCACTCCGTCGCGCTCCCACACCGCCAGGCCGTCTTCCCCCCAGGGCAGCTGGGTGACCCAGCAGTGCCGCACGTCGATGGGATCGGGGTCCAGGCCCGGGAGGGCCTGCCGCACGTAGGCCGACGCTCGTGCCGCCAGGTCGGAGAGCTCCTGGGCTGCCGGGAGGCTGCCGTCCTCACGGACCGGGGTGTAGTTGCTCAGGCCGACGGCGTAGGTCGCGTTCCCCTCCGGTGCTGCGGCATAGACCCCGGTCTCTCCGAAGACGCCGCTCGAGTCCTGGAGCGTGGCAAGTCTGGCCGGTGCAGCATCCCGCACGGCGTAGGTGAGGCGCACGTGGGCGCCGTGGTGCACGGGCAGCGACAGCCCTACCGAGCGGGCGAACCGTCCGGTGCTGCGTCCGGCGCACACCACGGCGCTGCGGTAGCGGCGCGTGCTGCCGCCACTGCGGAGCTCCACCTCGCCGCCCACCGGTTGCACCGAGAGCACCTCGTCGTGCACGAGTCGGTCGCCGAGCGCGGCGGTCAGGGCACCGACCATCGTGCGGGTGCGGATGGAGCCGCCCCGCTCATCGAGCATCGCCGGCCCGTCGAATCCCGCCAGGAGCGGCAACCGGTCGGCGAGCTCGCCGGCACCGATCCGGCGAGCCGGCACACCCGCCTCCTGGAGCAGCGGCAGCTTGCTGTCGACAGCGGGCCCGATGGCCACTGCACCGTCGTCAGAGACCAGCTGCACGTCGAGCTGCTCGCTCCAGGAGTCGTAGGCAGCGCGGCTGTCGCACGTGTCCCGGACCAGCCGCGGATCGTCGTGGGCGTGCCGGAAGATTCGTGACTCGCCCCCGGACTGGCCGTTGCCCGGGACTCCCTCCTCGTAGACCTGGACCCTGACCCCGCGCTCCATGAGGGCGTACGCCGTCGAGAGTCCCACCACGCCGGCGCCGACCACTGCGACGTCCGCGGCTTCACTGCTCACCGTGTACCCCTACCCCCAGGCAACACCGGTACACCAGTCCAGCAGCGCGGCGTGGGTTCCTGTCGCGTGTTCGCAGGCCGTGGGACAACCTGGCCGCCGGGCACCGCGGAGAGGGGCGCTCAGTGCGCCGCCCGGCGGTGGACGTGGTGCTGGCAGGCCCCGGGAACGCCTTAAGGTGCGGGCATGGCAAAGGAAGCTCAGCAGTCGCAGGACGCGCGCATCGTGCTCTTCGGTGCGACCGGCTACACCGGGTCGCTGACCGCTCAGGCACTGGTGGAGCGCGGCGCCTCCCCGGTGCTCGCCGGTCGCAACCAGGCAGCGCTGGAGCAGCTTGCCGACGAGCTCGACGGTGACATCGAGGTCGCGGTGGCCGACGCCACCGACCCGACCGCTGTCCGAGCGCTGCTGGAGCCGGGCGACGTGATCGTCTCCACGGTGGGTCCCTTCATCAAGTTCGGAGAGGCTGCGGTCGCCGCGGCTGCTGAGATGGGGGCGCACTACCTCGACTCGACCGGTGAGGGACCCTTCGTCCGCTCGGTCTTCGAGCGTCACGGCCAGGTGGCGGAGAGCAGCGGCGCCACCCTGCTGACGGCCTTCGGGTTCGACTACGTGCCCGGCAACCTGGCCGGAGCGCTGGCGCTGGAGGAGGCAGGAGCGGGCGCGACCCAGGTCGACGTCTGCTACGTCGCACGGAACTTCAGCACCTCCGGGGGCACCCGTGCTTCCATCGCAGGCATCATGCTCCAGGACGGCTACGCCTTCCGCGACGCGACCATGCGCAACGCCCGCATGGGGGGTGACGTGCGGCGCTTCCAGGGTGGCAGTCGCCCCGCGACCGGCCTCTCGGTGTCCGCCACCGAGCAGTACGGCCTGCCCGCGTCGTACGACGACCTGCGTGACGTCAGCGTCTACGTCGCAGTCCCGCCGGGCGTGGCTCGCACGATGGCGCTGGCCGGGCTCGCGATCACCCCGGTCCGTCGCATCGGCGCCCTGCGGTCACTGGCGGGGAGCCTGGCCGAGCGGTTCATCCCCGGCTCCACCGGCGGGCCGACACCCGAGCAGCGGGCCCGCGCCAGCGTCGAGATCCTCGCCGAGGCCGGAGACGGCTCCCACGTCACCGGACGGTCGCGGCTGCGTGGCGGAGACCCCTACGACTTCACCGCCGAGATCCTCGCGTGGGGTGCGGTGAGGGCGGCATCCGGCGGCCTGCGCGCCAAGGGCGCCTGCGGGCCGGTGGAGGCCTTCGGCCTGAAGGCCTTGCAGGAAGGCTGCGGCGAGGCCGGGCTCGTCCCTGCCTGAGCAGATCTGCAGATCGGGCTACTCAGCCCGAATCCACCGATCTCCGCCTGCTGCGCAGCACCATCCGGGCACCCCTGGCTGCGTTGGCGCCGCTCACCGGGCGCCCGGCATGTCATCGCGACGCCGCCTTGCCGTCGCACCCGTCCGGCGCCGCTCGCGACGGCGGCCATCGGTGGATCCTGGCTACTTCGGCGGCAGGCCGCGGACGTAGCCGACCCCGATCGCGACCCACTCACGAAGCTGCGCGTCGTCCTCGACGCCCTCGGCACCCACCCGCAGCCAGCCGGCCATCGCGCGACCGCGCATCTCGAACGGCTCGGCGTGCTCGCGCGCCGCGAGCTCCTCGGTCTGCTCGCGCGGGACCCGCAGCATCAGCCCGCCCTGCCCACTGACTCCGACCGCCATGTGGCCGTCGAGCATGAAGCCGATCCCGCCGAACATCTGCTTCGAGGTCAGGCCGGGCTCGGGATCCAGGACGTCGCGCACCCGGTCGGCCAGCTCCTCGTCGTACGCCATGGGCAGACCCTAGGTCTCTGACACGCCCGGACGACACTCCGGGCCCCGATGGACACGCCACTGACACGCCGGTGACACGCCCGGCCTGCTTGCGGCACGCCGAGCAGCCCTGATAGTCCTCTTCGCTCAGGTGTTCGAAGGCAGTGTGTCGAAGACAGGTGGCCAGATGGGCGAGTGGCGGTCCACGGAGAACGACCTGCCACCTGCCCCCGATGGACCGGTGACCGTCAGGGTCACGTGCTCCACCGGGCCCCGCTCCACCGCGAGACATCCGGTGACCCTGCACCCCGACTGGTCCCTCACCACCCCCCACGACCTGGAGGCCGAGCGCATCCTCGCCGCGCTCGGTGGCACCCTGTCCTGTCTCACCCTGGCCGACGTCGTGGTGCCCACGCTGCGCGACCTGGTGCAGCTGTCCGGGAGGCACCGCCTGGCCGGCGTCGTCCGCAGCGGCACCAAGCGGTGGCGCTGGCGCGTGGTCTCCGGGAGCTGCCGCCGGTGCAAGGCTCGCTCCTTCGCCACCCTGGTCGACGCGGTGCGTCACGAACGCACCGTCGAGCACTGGGCCGAGACGCCCGCCATGCTCGACGCGGGTCGGCCGGCACGTGAGTCGCTGGGCGAGCTCTACGACGCGGTCGGCCGGGCACATCGACGTGCGATGCTCGATGTCCCTCGTCCGTTCGCCCACCAGCACGTCCTCGAGGACCACGGGATGGCCGAGCTGCGGGGCCTCGGCGTCCCGGAGGAGTATGTCGACCACGTCCACGAGCGCGTGTGGCGCGACGGTCCGCCCCTGCCGGTGCGGTTCTACCTCGCCGCGGCCTATCTGGCACCCGACCTCGACTGGCTCGCCTCCGTCGCCCGAAGCCGCCCCGAAGCCGATGTGCTCACGTGGGCCGCGTGGACCGAGACCCCCCTCGACCGCAGCGAGCCGCAGTTGCGGCTGCGATGGCTGTCGCTGGGGGTGAGCACTCACGACACCGCGCAGCTGATGCACGCCGGTTGTCCACCGAACGACGTCGAGGTCTACGCCCAGCAGGCCGGCACCAGCCACGCACGGGCCGCCACCGTCCTCGCGGCGTGGGACGCCGTGGACTGCAGACCGGGGCCCTCGGAGCTGATGGCCCTGGACCGAACTGTCGGAGCCTCGTGGCAGCCTCCCTCGGGTGGCGCCATCGACCTGCTCATGGATGCGGTGCGAGGGCTCCGGCCCGAGCCGACGCGGACACAGGCCGCGATCGTCCTCGCGGCCGTCGGCACCCGACCCAACGCCTTGGCCGTGCTGCGCGCGGGCGCTCGCGACCCGGCGACGGCCCAAGCACAGCTCGAGCAGCTCCTCGGCAGCCACCGGGGCTGAGGCAGGACCACCGACCGACCGATGACTGACCGCCCCGAGGAGAAGACCGTTGACCGTCCGCACTCGCACTGACTACGAGCACGTCCTCACCGCCCTCGGGATCTGCGTCGCCGCCCGCGTGCCGGTGCTGCTGTGGGGCAACCCGGGAGAGGGCAAGACCTCGGTGGTCGAGTCCGCAGCCGCGAGCGGATGGCTGGTGGAGAGCTTGATCGTGAGTCACTACGAGCCCAGCGACTTCGCGGGCCTGCCGGTCCTCACCGGGCCCGACGGGGGTGCGCGCACCGTCACCCTGGCGCCACCCGAGTGGGCCAAGCGGCTGGCCGATCACCCGGGGCCGGCGATCGCGTTCTTCGACGAGTTCAGCACCGCCTCCCCTGCTCTCCAGGCCGCGGCGCTGCGGCCGCTGACGCACTACGAGGTCGGGTCGCTGCAGCTGCCCCCGACGGTCTCGTTCGTCGCCGCCGCCAACCCCTCCGACGTGGCCGCGGCCGGATGGGAGCTGGCGGCCCCGACCGCCTCGCGCTTCGTCCACCTCGACTGGGCGCTGCCGCTGGAGGTCTACGCCGAGGCGATGGTCACCGGAGACTGGCCCGACATGCCGGTGCCCGACGTCTCCACCCGGACCGCTGAGACCGAGCAGCGCGAGCGGGTCCTGGTCTCGGGTTTCCTGCGCACGCGGGAGTCGCAGCTGAGCGTGATCCCCACCAGCGCGACCGACCGCGGCCGGGCCTTCCCCACACCGCGCACCTGGGACTACCTGGCTCGGCTGCTCGGCCTGGCCCGAGCGGTCGACGCGCCGGCCTCCGTGCGCCGACTGCTGGCGGGGGGCTGCGTGGGCGAGGCCGTGGCCCACGAGTACCTGGCCTGGGTGGCGGCACAGGACCTCATCGACCCCGAGAAGCTGCTGGGCGACCCGGCCTCGCACGACTGGACCGGCATGCGGCCCGACCGGGTCTACGTGAGCCTGCAGGCGGTGCTCGCCGCAATCGCGCGCGACAACACCTCCGAGCGGTGGACCAACGCGCTGCTGGCGTGCTGCCGCGCCGCCGACGCCGTCGGGGTCGACCCGGCTGTCCCCGTGGTGCGGGCCCTGGTGCGCGACGGTCAACGCCCACGGGGAGCCGCGGTCCCGCCGGAGATCAAGGTCTTCGCTCCCGCGCTGGCCCTGGCCGGGCTGCTGCCCGGCGCCGCCTGAAGGCCGCTGACGTGGGCGACCACCTGCTCGACCGGCTGGCAGCGGCCAAGCTGTGGCTGATCACCGACCCGTCGAGCGCTCAGGCGACGCAACCCGGGCTGGCCTACCTCGCCACCGCGCTCTATGCGCTGGTGCCGGTGCTCACCACCGACGTCGAGCAGATGAGCGTCGACGAGCGGTGGCGGGTCTACGTCGACCCGACCTGGCTGGCCCAGGCCGAGATCCCGGTCGTCGCCGGGGAGCTGGCCCATGTCACCTGGCACCTGTTGCTCGACCACGCCGACCGCGCGCGCGACCAGCACGTCGACTCCACCACCGCCGCGGCCTGGCACACCGCCGCGGACGCGACGATCCACGACACCCTCGGGGCGCAGCTGGTGCCGCAGCTCCCCTCCCCCGCCGAGCACGGGCTGCGGCCGGGCAGATCGGCGGAGGAGCACTACGCACAGCTGTCCCGACTGCCGCCCGCCACCGGCGAGCCCTCGGGCCCGCCCGACCACCGCGACGACGCGGGCCCTGACCTCGCCGGCTGCGGCAGCGGGTGTGACGCTCTGCTGCGCCGCCACGAGCTGGCCCCCGGCGCGGACGCCGAGGTCGACCCCGAGGAGGCACGACACATCCGCCGGCAGGTCGCGATCGCCTACCGCGAGCACTGCACCCGTGTGGGCAGTGAGCCCGGCGAGGCCTGGCGCTGGACGCGGGAGATCCTCGAGCCCAGGATCGCCTGGGAGCCGTTGCTCTCCCAGGCGGTGCGTCGCGCGGTCGGCTGGGCCCACGGTCACTCCGAGTACACCTACCGACGGCCCTCCCGGCGAGCCGGTGCGGTCGCGGGAATCGTGCTCCCGGCGACGCGACGGCCGCTTCCGAGGGTGGCGATGGTCGTCGACACCTCAGGGTCGGTCGACGACACCCTGCTCGGGCGGGCGCTCGGCGAGGTCGACGGCGCGCTCCGAGCCCTCGGGGTCTCCGGAGAAGCGGTCTCGGTGCTGGCCTGCGACGCGGCCGCCGCACCCGTGCAGCGGGTGCGGCGCAGCGCCGACGTGCGACTGGCCGGGGGTGGCGGCACCGACATGCGAGCGGGCATGTCTTCGGCGGCCGCGCTTCGGCCGCGCCCCGACCTGGTCGTGGTGCTCACCGACGGCTACACCCCCTGGCCACACACTCCACCTCCGGGCAGCGCGGTGGTCGTCGCGCTGCTCGGACGCGACCGTCGGCAGCTGCCGCCGACACCGTCGTGGGCGACACGCGTGGAGTGCCTGCTCGACTGAGCCCAGGTGACCCGGCCTGAGACGCTGGTGCGAGGAGGTGCGATGCGTTCCACGCCGTACTGGCTCGACACCTGTGAAGCCGGTCCCGACCGCTCGACCACGCAGGTCGAGGGCGCTGTCGACGTCGCAGTCGTCGGCGCCGGGCTCACCGGCCTGTCCACGGCGCTGCACCTTGCGCGTCGCGGAGTGCGGGTGGCGGTGCTGGAGGCCGATCGGGTGGCCAGCGGCGCCTCCGGGCGCAACGGCGGGATGGCGGCACCGGGGATGACCGTCCCGCTCGGCAAGGCGATCGAGCGCCACGGGCTCGAGGTCGCGGCTCGCTGGCAGTGGCTCTACGCCGAGGCGATCGACACCGTGGAGCGACTGGTCGCCGAGGAGGGCATCGACTGCGGCTTCCAGCGCACCGGCAAGCTCACCCTCGCCTGGAAGCCTGGGCACCTCGATGGTCTGCGGGCCGCCCAGGAAACGCTCAGCGAACAGATGGGCTACGAGACCTCGCTGGTGACCCGCGACCAGCTCGACTCCGAGATCGGGTCCCCGGCCTACCACGGAGCGCTGCTCGACCGGCGCGGTGCGACGCTGCACGTCGGCAGGTTCACTCGCGGGCTCGCCGAGGCGGCGGCGCTCCACGGCGCGCAGGTCCACGAGCGGGCCGAGGTCACGGACCTGAGGCGTCGCGGTGTGGCTCACGAGGTGGTGACCTCCCGCGGCTCGGTGCTGGCCGACCAGGTGCTCGTCGCCACCAGCGGCTACACCCGGCGCCCGTTCCGCTGGCTGCAGGTCAGGGTCGCCCCGGTGGGCAGCTTCATCGTGGTCACCGAGCCGCTCGGCGCCGACGTCTGTGACGACCTGCTCCCGCACCGCCGTGCCGCCTCCGACACCAAGAACCTTCTCCACTACTTCCGGACCACTCCCGACCAACGCCTGCTGTTCGGTGGGCGGGCTCGCTTCGCGATGTCGACCCCCCGGTCCGACGCGAAGAGCGGACGTGTGCTGCGCTCGGCGATGACCGAGGTCTTCCCGCAGCTGAGCGAGGCGGGCATCGACTACTGCTGGGGCGGGCTGGTCGACATGACGCTCGACCGGATGGTCCACGCCGGGGAGCACGACGGCGTGCACTACTCCCTGGGGTACTCCGGCCACGGCGTGCAGATGGCCACGCACATGGGCGCACGGATGGCCGACGTGCTCACCGGGAGTCCCGAGGCCAACCCGTGGGGTGAGCTGCCGTTCCGCCGGATCCCCGGGCACGTCGGACCACCATGGTTCCTGCCGTTTGCAGGCGCCTACTACAAGGCGTTGGATGTCCTTCGATGACTTCGAGCGAATCCTCCGAGGGCCAGGGCCACGGTCACGGGTTGACGCCGCTGGACGCGGCCAACGCCGGTGCGCGCTACCGCCGACCGCTGCTGGTCGCGTTCGTGCTGACCACGTCGTTCGTGGCGGTCGAGGTCGTCGTCGGTCTGTTGTCCGGATCTCTGGCCCTGCTCTCCGACGCCGGCCACATGCTCTCCGACGCCGGCGGCCTCGGGATGTCGCTCGCGGCGATCTCGCTGGCCGTCCACGGCAGCAGCGCCTCGCACCGCACCTTCGGGTGGTACCGGCTGGAGATCCTGGCGTCGCTGGCCAACACGGTGCTCCTGTTCGCGGTCGCGGCGTACGTGATGTGGGAGGCCGTGGCGCGCCTCGGCGGGGACCAGGAGGTCGCCTCCACCCCGATGATCGTCGTCGCCGTTGTCGGGCTGGCGGTCAACCTGGCCTGCTTCTGGTTGCTGCGGGCAGGCGCCAAGGAGAGCCTGAACCTGCGCGGCGCCTACCTGGAGGTGGTCGCCGACGCCGTCGGCTCGGTGGGGGTGCTGGTCGCCGCGGTGGTGATCGCGCTCACCGGGTGGCAGCCGGTCGACTCGCTGATGGCCGTGGCGATCGGACTGTTCATCCTCCCCCGCGCCTACCGCCTGGGCCGCGACAGCCTGCGGATCCTGGTGGAGTCGGCGCCGGCTCATGTCGACGTCGAGCAGGTCGAGACCGACCTGCGCCAGCTCCCGGACGTGGTGGGGCTGCACGACCTGCACGTCTGGACGATCACCTCGGGCATGGATGCGGTCAGCGTGCACCTGGTGGTCGCACCCGGCAGCGACACCCACGCCACGCTCGACCAGGCGCGCCAGGCGCTGGAGACCCAGCACCGGATCAGCCACGCGACGGTGCAGATCGAGCCCAGCAACCACCGGGGATGCCACCTCGTCCAGTGGTGAACCACACGCGTCCGTCTGGTTTGAGCGGAATGTCGATTGGGTACCCCGCAGGTATCGGGCGTGCTGGGAGCTGTACGCCGAACCGAGCCGCAGACCTCGGGAGGGTCCATGCTGGTCAGGGAAATGGCACTACTCGTTCGAGATGTCGTCAGGGCGTGCGTGGAGCTGGCGCGACCGGCCTGACGCACTCCCCCGGCTGCCGGCCACTGCCTGCGAGGTAGCGTCGCCACCATGACTGTGGTTGCCGTTGTCGGAGGACATGGACAGATCGCCCGCCTGCTTCACCCGCACCTGCTCGAGGCAGGTCACACTCCTGTCGCGCTGGTGCGCAAGGAGGACCAGGCGCGCGCCTTGGAGGACCAAGGGGTGCAGACCCGGATGCTCGACATCGAGAGCCAGGACGTCGACGCGTTCGCTGCGGCCTTCGAGGGGTGCGACGCCGTGGTCTTCGCCGCTGGGGGTGGCGCCGACGGCGACCCCGAGCGCAAGCGCACCGTGGACCTGGAAGGGTCGTTGAAGTCGATCGAGGCCGCCGAGCGGGTCGGAGCCCGCCGCTTCGTCCAGATCTCGGCGATCGGGGTCGACGACGAGCTGCCTGAGGACGCGGGCGATGTCTGGCGGGTCTACGTCGAGGCCAAGCGCGACAGCGACGCCGCCCTGCGAGGCAGTGACCTGGACTGGACCATCCTTCGCCCCGGGAAGCTCACCGACGACTCCGCCACCGGCCAGGTCGACCTCGGCGAAGACGTGTCGCGCGGTGAGATCAGCCGCGGCGACGTCGCGGCCGTCACGGCGGCCGTGCTGACTGACGAGCGGTCGGTCGGCAGGCAGTGGAACGTCGTCGGCGGTGACACCCCGGTCGACGACGCGGTCTCCGCGGCGCTGGCCTGACCGGGATCGCCGTGCCTGGCGCTGTCCTGGTGACGGTGCCGATCCCCGAGCCCGGGCTGGAGATCCTGCGGGACGCCGTCGAGGTGACCCTCCTGGACCGGCGGCCCGACCGCGAGCAGCTGACCGAGCTGCTGGCGTCGGGCGCGTACGACGTCGTCGTCGCCCAGCTCACCGACCGGCTCGACGCCGAGGTGTTGGCCGAGGCGCGGATCCACGGAATCGCCAACTACGCGGTGGGCGTCGACAACGTCGACATCGGTGCGGCGACGGAGCAGCAGATTCTTGTCACGAACACGCCAGGCGTGCTCACCGACTCGACCGCTGACATCGCGATGCTGCTCATGCTGGCGACGGCACGCCGCGCGGTGGAGGGCGACCGGTTGGTCCGGGACGGCGGGTTCACCGGCTGGTCACCGGGCGACTTCCTCGGCACTGACGTGAGCGGCACCACGCTCGGCCTCGTCGGCCGGGGCCCGATCGCAACAGCGGTGGCACGCCGGGCCCACGGCTTCGGGATGACCGTGCACTACTGCTCGGTGCGGCCCGGTGCTGAGCCGCGGGCAGGCGACCTCGACGGGCTCGGGACGTGGGTCGACTTCCCCGAGCTGATCGCCACCTGCGACATCGTGTCGCTGCACGTGCCGCTGACCGTTGCCAGCCACCACCTGGTCGATGCCGGCGCGCTCGGTCGGATGCAGTCCCACACCATCCTGGTGAACACCGCACGCGGCCCGGTCGTGGACGAAGCCGCGCTGGCCGGCGCGCTGCGCGAGGGGACCATCGCCGGGGCGGGACTCGATGTCTACGAGCACGAGCCCGAGGTGCACCCCGGCCTGCTCGAGCGCGACGACGTGGTGCTGCTCCCCCACGTCGGCAGCGCCACTCACACGGTCCGCTCCCGGATGGCCGAGATGTGTGCGCGCAACGCCGTCGCGATCGCGCATGGCGAGCGCCCGCCGCAACTGGTCAACCCAGAGGCCTGGCGCGCCTGAAGCGGTTTCCACGGCTGGCAGCGGTTCACCCTGTGTTGCGCAGTCCGGCGGCCACTCCGTTGACCGCCATCAGCAGCACCCGCCGCCACGAGGCCTGTGCCTCGGGGTCAGCGGCAACCCGCAGCTCTCGCAGCGCCCGCAGCTGGACCACCGACAGCGCGTCGACGTAGCGCGACCGCATCGCCACCCCAGCCTTGAGCGTCGGGTCGTGCTCGAGGAGCGTCTCCTGGTCGAGCACGTCGAGCAGCCAGGTGCGGGTGAGGTCCATCTCGGCCATCACCTGCCGCGTCAGGTCGGGGCGGTTGCCCAGGAAGAGGAACTGCTCGGCGAGGGCCCGGTCGGACTTGGCCAGGCTCATCTGCGCCACGTCGAGCATCGCCTCGAACAGTGGCCACTCGCGGGCAGCGGTCCGCAACAGCTCGACGTCGCCGACCGCGGCGAGTGCCGACCCCAGCCCGTACCAGCCCGGCACGTTGGCCCGGATCTGCGCCCAGGCGAACACCCAAGGAATCGCCCGCAGATCGGCCAGGTCGCGCCCCGAGGTCGCGCCGCTGCGGCGCACCGGGCGCGACCCCATCCGCAGCTCGCCGATCTCCTCCAACGGGCTGGACAGTGCCACGACGTCGGCGAACCCGGGGGTCTGCACCAGCTCGAGGTAGGTCGAGCGTGCGGCCTCGTCGAGCCGCTTGCCCAGATCGGCGAACCGTTCGGCCGCCTCGGCGTTGCGCTGCTCGATCTCCGGAGATGCCGCGCGCAGCACGGCGGAGGTGATCCGTTCGAGGTGTCGCTGTCCGATCATGACGTGGCCGTAGCGGGCGAACACCACTTCACCCTGCTCGGTCACCTTCAGGCGGTGGCTCACGGATCCGGGCGGCTGCGCGAGGATCGCGCGGTGCAGTGGGCCACCGCCCCGGCCCAAGGATCCGCCGCGTCCATGGAAGATGGTCAGAGTGACATCATTCTGAGACGCCCACGCCGCGAGGCGCTGCTGGGCGTCGTACAAACCCAGGGTCGCGCTGACCGGGCCCACGTCCTTGGACGAGTCGGAGTAGCCGACCATCACCTCCAACGCGCGATCGTTGGACTCGACCCACGCCCGCGTCGAGCCGAGCGCCCACCAGGCGTCGAGCACCTCCGTGCAGTGCGCCAGGTCGTTCCCGGTCTCGAAGAGCGGCACGACGTCGAGCCGGAGCGGGCGGTCACCCAGGGCCAACCGGGCGAGGGCACGCACTGCCACCAGGTCGGCAGCGGTCCGGCTGAAGCTGACGACGTAACGTCCACAGCTGTGCGCCCCCCACCGCTCCTGGAGCCACCCCAGCACCCGCAAGGTGTTGAGCACCTCGCGGGCGAGATCGGTCCTCGGCTCGACGTGGTCGGGCCAGCCGTCGGTCGCGAGCCGGTCCAGCAGCTCGGCATCGCCCGTCGCAGCCGCCGGGTCCGTCACGTCGGGCACCTGCGCCAGCAGCTCGGTGAGGGTCTTGGAGTGCACCGAGCTGTGCTGGCGCACCTCCAGCTCGGCGAGGTGGAAGCCGAAGGTCTCCACCTGCCAGATCAGGTTCTGCAGCTCGCCGTACGCCGCTCGCAACGCCCCTGCCCGAGCCAGTGACGACTGCACCAGCCGCAGGTCCTCGAGCAGCTCGTCGGGACCGTGGTAGGCCGCACCCATGGTGCCGCGCCGGGTGGCCTCCAGCCGGACACCGGCGTGCAGCATCAGCTGCCGGTGAGGCTCGTCGGGAGAGGCGAGCGCGATGCCCTCCGCGCGGTCCGGGTCCACCACGGCAGCACGAGCCAGGGCGTCACGGAGCTCACGGCTCGGTGGGGTCGACGCGGCGTCCAGGGTCAAGGTGCGCCCCACCCGGTCGACCGCGGCCACCAGCGCTCGCAGCGCCTGCTCTGCCTGGATCCCGAGGGTCTGCCGGGTGACGTCGGCGGTGACGTAGGGGTTGCCGTCGCGGTCCCCCCCGATCCAGCTGCCGAAGCGCAGGAACGCCGGCACGACCGGCGCGGACACCCCGGGGTCCGAGCCACCCAGCGCCCTCTCGACCGAGCGGTAGAGCCGTGGCACCGCGCGCAGCAAGGTGTCGTCGAAGACGCTCATCGCGGTGCGCACCTCGTCGTACGGCGTCGGGCGCGTGGTGCGCAGGTAGGCGGTGCGCCAGAGCACCTCGAGCTCCTCGCGGAGCCTGCGCATCGCCACCTCACGCTCGGGCTCCCCGCGCGAGGGGTCGTCGTACCGGTCGAGCTGGTGGTCGATCCTGCGCAGCGCCGAGGCAACGGCACGCCGCCGAGCCTCGGTCGGGTGCGCGGTCAGGACCGGATGCACCCGGAGCCGGTGCAGCGAGTCCAGGTCCACCTCACCGGCGCTCAGCGAGGGCCAGGACCCGTCCTCGGCGCCACCATCCTCACCCGCCAGGAACATCCGCACGCTGTGCCGCTCATCGGCGAGGTTGACCAGGTGGAAGTGGACGGTGAGCGCCTTGGCGACGACCTCGAGCTCGGTCGCGGTGAGGGACTCGGCGAGCGGGCCCAGCCGGCCCGGATCGGAGCCGCTCTCCGCGACCGTGCGCAGCAGCCGACTGGCGGTGCTGAGCACGTCGCCGGCCCCGGACTCCTCCAGCACGCGGTCCTGGAGCGAGGTGAGCAGCGTGACGTCGGCCTGGAATCGGTCGGCTCCGGCCTGGGTCACCAGGGCACCGTCGCCTGCAGCACCGCCTCCTGCAGCGCCTCGGTGCGGTGCCGCGTGACCTCGTGGTACTCGGGGTCGGCCACCATCTGGCTGAACGCCTGCCGCGAGGGATACCTCACCAGCAGCACGGCGTCCCAGGCCTGGCCGTCCTCGGCCACCAGTGCCGTGGCGCCGTCGCCGGCGTAGAGCACCGAGGCGCCGTACCGCGGGAGGAACGTCTCCTCCAGCGCGCGGGCGTACGTCGCGTAGCTCTCCCGCCCACCCTCGGCGAACCGCAGCAGGTTGAGCATCACCACAGGCCCGCCCGGGTCCTCCTCCAGGTAGCGCTTGAGGTCGGCACCGCGGGGATCAACAGCCATGCCTCGATCCTGGCACAGACCGCCGCAGGCCCTCAGCTAGGTCCGGGCGGCCCGTCGGCGCAGCAGCACGTCGGCACCCCAGAAGGCAGCCGCGACAACCGCCCCGACGAGCAGGATGAGTCCCAGGGTCACCGCGACGGGGGCGTAACCCAGGTCGGCGACGTTGGTGAAGCCGTAGGGATAGGCGTCGATCACCGCACCCCGAGCCAGCATCCAGACGATCCACAGCAGCGGCACGATCAGCGCGGCGGGCACCAGGCGGGCGCTGACCCAGCCGCGAGGCCCCCACACCGCCCACACCACGACGGTGAGGAGCGGGGTGATGACGTGCAGGATCGGGTCTGTCAGGTTGGACCAGCCGACGACGTCGATGCTCGGGGCCAGCAGCACCTGGTAGACGATCGCGGTGATGGTGATCATCAGCAGGCCGTCCAGGCGCAGCACGCGTCGCAGCCAGGTGTCCTCGAGCGGTCGTCTCGCGAGCGAGGTCAGCGAGACCGCCACGACCACGTTGGACCAGACCGTGAAGTAGCTCAAGCTGTCACCCAGTCGCGAGACCACGCCCGAGAGACCGTCGCCGGTGTCGCCGTAGAGCCCGGGCTCGGGCGGCTCGGCGCTGTACCAGCCGAGGCCCGACAGCAGGAGCGTCAGGACCACCCCGGTCCAGGCGATGCCGGCGTTGACCCCCCACGCCGTGCGGGCGGCGCGGGAGGGCTCGGTCACGCTCCCAGTGTGGCGCACCGCGGGCGATCACCCCTGATGTGGCTTTTGTCGCAGCGACGGGAGCCCCACGCTGAGAGATCCGTTGCGCCCTTGGGTCACACTGGAGTCCGTCACCGATGAAATGGGTGGCGTCGGTTGGTCTACCTCCACGAAGATTCTGGTCGCGGCGCAACCCAGGGGCGAAAGCAGGCACGTCATGCACACTCAGATCGCAGGCAGGCTGACCGGTCGGTTCACCAAGTGGTTGGTCCTTGTCTTCTGGCTGATCGCCTTGGCAGTGGGTGGCAGCTTCGCCTCCAAGCTGATCGACGTCCAGAACAACGAGGCGTCCTCCTGGCTGCCCGCCACGGCAGAGTCGACGCGGGCGCTGGAGAAGCTCACGCCGTTCTACGACCCCGACACGATCCCCACGGTCGTGGCCTACGAGCGGGAGTCCGGCCTCACGCCCGACGACCTCGCCGCGGGCAAGGCGCAGGCCGAGGAGTTCGCCGGTCTGGACGGAGTGGAAGGCAAGGTCGTCGGGCCGATCCCGTCGCAGGACGGCCAGGCGATGCAGACGGTGGTGACCTTCAACTTCGGCGCCAACGGCTGGATGGAGATGCCGCAGACCGCCGAGGAGCTTCGCGGGATGGCGCAGATCGACGGCGTGACGACCTACGTCACCGGGGCCGGCGGTCAGGCTGCGGACCAGTCCGAGGTGTTCGAGGGCATCGACGGCACGTTGCTCCTCTCCGCGCTCAGCGTGGTCATCGTGATCCTGCTCTTCACCTACCGCAGTCCGGTGCTCTGGATGCTGCCCATCATCAGCGCCGTGGTCGCCCTGATGGTGTCCCAGGGCCTGATCTACTTCCTGGCCAAGGACGCCGGTCTCACGGTCAACGGGCAGAGCCAGGCGATCCTCTCGATCCTCGTGATCGGGTCGGGCACCGACTACGCCCTGCTGCTCGTCGCGCGATACCGCGAGGAGCTGCGACGACATGGGGACCGCCACGAGGCGATGGCTTTCGCCCTGCACCGAGCCACGCCCGCGATCCTTGCCAGCGCCGCCACGGTCGTGGTCGGCATGCTGTGCCTGCTCTTCGCCGAGATGAACTCCACCGCAGGTCTGGGGCCCGTGGCCGCCATCGGTATCGCGGTGACCTTCCTGGTCATGGTGACCCTGCTGCCGGCGCTGCTGGTGATCACGGGCCGTTGGGTCTTCTGGCCCAAGCGCCCGTCCTACGGCACGCCGGAGCCGACGCAGACCGGGTTCTGGGCTCGCGTCGCCGAGCGGATCAGCGTTCGGCCACGCAGGGTGTGGGTGATCACCACCGCGGTGCTGGCCATCGCCTGTCTCGGCGTGCTGCGGCTGGACAACTCGGGCCTGGCAACTGAGGACCAGTACACCGCGGAGGTCGAGTCCGTCGAGGGCCAGCAGATGCTCGCCGAGCACGGACTGGCCGACGCCAGCAACACCCTTCAGGTGGTTGCGGACGCCGACCAGGCGCAGGCGGTGCGCGCGGCCATGACTGGTGTCGAGGGAGTCGGGCAACCCGCAGAACCCGTGGTTCAAGATGGTCTGGCCTACCTGGAGGCGCCCCTGGACGGGGACGTCGCGGCCCAGTCGACCTTCGATGCGGTCGAGCAGGTCCGCGACCAGGTGCACGCTGTCCCGGATGCCGACGCACTGGTCGGTGGCTGGTCGGCGATCTTCCTGGACACGTTGGACGCCTCGGGTCGCGACACGTTGGTGATCATCCCGATCGTCCTGCTCATGGTGCTGCTCATCCTGGTCGCACTGCTGCGGGCGCTGGTTGCTCCGCTGTTCCTGCTCGCCACGGTGGTCCTGTCGTTCGGCGCGGCTCTCGGGCTGGCGACGCTGCTGTTCGAGTTCGTCTTCGGCTTCGAGGGGGTCGATCCCTCCTTCCCGTTGTTCGTCTTCGTCTTCCTGGTCGCGCTCGGCATCGACTACAACATCTTCTTGATGACGCGGGTGCGGGAGGAGACCATGCGCCGCGGCACCCGGCGCGGCTCGGTCGTGGCCCTGGCCTCCACCGGAGGCGTGATCACCTCGGCCGGTCTGGTGCTGGCCGCGACGTTCCTCGTGCTCGGGTCGATCCCGTTGGTGTTCCTGGCGGAGCTGGGTGTGACGGTGGCGCTGGGCATCCTGCTCGACACGATGATCGTCCGCTCGGTCCTGGTCACCGCGCTCAACCTCGATCTCGGTCAGCGCATCTGGTGGCCGAGCCGGCTGGCCAAGCAGGACGAGAGCGCCCTCACCCCGCAGCCCGACCCCTGGGAGCTCGAGCACTCCGAGCGTGAGCTCGTCCGCGACTGACCACCGCCGACTCGCAACGTGACGTGCAACACCCACGGACCCACCCGTACGTGGGTTGAGCGCGGCGACGAGGTCGGCTTGGCTGGCCGCATGACGACGATGACGGGCCGGTGCTGTCGATGAGCGAGGTCCAGCGAGTGATCGAGGCCAGCCCGGAGCAGGTGTGGCAGGTCCTGTCCGACGGCTGGCTCTACCCGTTGTGGGTGGTGGGCGCGACGCGGATGCGCGAGGTCGATGGGGACTGGCCGCAGGAGGGCGCGAAGCTGCACCACTCCGTCGGAGTGTGGCCGGCGGTGGTTGACGACGACACCGAGGTGGTCGAGAGCAGCCCGCCCGGCCTGCTCCGGCTGCAGGCGCGAGCCTGGCCCTCCGGTGAGGCCCGAGTGGCTCTGCACCTGGAGCCGCACGGTGGTGGCACCTTGGTGCGGATCCAGGAGGAGCTCTCCCGTGGTCCCGGTCGCCTGGTGCCCGGGCCGGTGCGCCGGCTCGGCCTGCGCTGGCGCAACGTGGAGTCGTTGCGGCGGCTCGCCTTCATCGCCGAGCGACGCACCTGACCTGCTGCGCGGCCGTCCCCGGCCACCGGACCCACCTCTTGTCAGCCCTCGGGCACGAGCTCGGCGAGGAGGTTCTCCACCCTGGCGCGGATCGCGTCGCGGATCGGCCGCACCGCCTCGGTGCCTTGCACCGACCGCGCAGCGGATCGCCCCGGGTGCGATCGAGGTCGCGACCCGACGAGGTCTCCCGCTCCCTCGGATCCGGCCTCGCACCCTGACCGGCGTCGAGGCCGGGGACCTGGTCGTGACCGTCTGCGACCTCGCGCACGAGGAGCCGACCGTGCCCGGCGAGCTGCACTGGTCCCTCCCCGATCCTGTCCGAGTGGGCACCCCTGAGGCGTTCGACGCGGCGTACGACGAGCTCGAGATCCGGGTCACCGCCCTCGCGTCCCGCCTTGCATCCTGACCCTCGAGCGAGACCCGCGCTCACGACCTCCGTAGGCTCGTCGGACTGAAGCCGAGCAGGTCGAGGATCGGAGCACCCCGTGGGCACCTTCCGCCAGGCAGTCGAGGCAGGCGACATCGATGCTGTCGCGGGGATGCTGGCCGACGACGTGGTCTTCCACAGTCCGGTCGCGTTCAAGCCCTACCGCGGCAAGCCGATCACCACAGCCATCCTTCGCGGCGTGATCGAGGTGTTCCAGGACTTCCACTACCTCCGCGAGATCCAGAACACCGACGGGATGGACCATGTGCTCGTCTTCGAGGCCGAGGTGGACGACCTCGCGGTCACCGGGTGTGACCTGCTGCGCTACGACTCCGACGGCAAGATCATCGACTTCATGGTGATGGTCCGCCCGCTCCGGGCCGCCGAGGCTCTCGCCGCACGGATGGGCGAGAAGTTCGAGCAGATCCAGGCCGAGGCACTGGCCGCCTCTGGCGCCCAGGACTGAAACGCGCGACAGGCATCCGGACCGCGACACGGGGTACTCATCGGACATGACCGAGAAGCCGGAGAGCGACGACGTCGAGCGGAGGGACAGCTCGGGCCCCCGGTTCGTGGTCCAGCGACACGACGCCAGCAGCCTGCACTTCGACGTGCGCCTGGAGATCGACGGTGTCCTGGTCTCCTGGGCGGTCCCGAAGGGCCCGTCGCTGGACCCCTCCGACAAGCGACTGGCCCGTCGCACGGAGGACCACGCCCTGGACTACGCCGACTTCGAGGGCCGCATCGAGCAGGGGTACGGCGCGGGCACCGTGATCGTGTGGGACACCGGTCCCTTCGACAACCTGACCGAGAAGGACGGTGAGCAGGTGCCGCTGGCGCAGGCGCTCGCCCACGGTCACCTCAAGGTCGACCTGCACGGGGAGAAGCTGACCGGAGCCTTCGCCCTCACTCACACCAGGATGGGCGGCGACGACTCGAGCTGGTTGCTGCTCAAGGTCGATGACGCCGCCGCCGACGCTCGCCGCCGGCCGACCTCGACGCAGAACGAGTCCGTGCTCAGCGGCAGGACCAACGAGGACCTCGAGAACGACTAGGTAGACCCGGGTTGGTGCTGCGCGGCTGTTCGGCGGATCGGGCTCAGCCGAGGACGAGCCAGATCGGCCCGGCGGCCAGCCCCATCACGACGGTGGCCGCCGCGGCGACGACGGCGGCGGTTCGGGGTGCGGGTCCGCCGTCGCTGATCTCGGCGACCTCGTCGAGCCCAGCGGCCGGACGAATGACTGCCCGGATCCAGCGCAGGTAGTAGTAGAGGCTGACCACCGTGTTCAGCACCAGGGCGACCGCGAGCCAGGCGAGGCCCGCGTCCCAGGTCGCCCCCATCGTGGTGAGCTTGCCGACGAAGACCGCGGTCGGCGGTGTCCCCACGAGTCCGAGCAGTGCCACGACGAGCGCCGCGGTGAGGCCGGGACGTACCGAGGCGAAGCCCTCCCACTGCTCGAGCAACCGCCGACCAGGTTCCGCGGCCACGACCGCGAAGGCGGCCAGGTTGGTGATCGCGTAGCCGGCCAGGAAGAACAGCAGGGCAGGCTGACCCTGGTCGCTGAGCCGGGTCACGGCCGCGGCTGCGAGCAGGTAGCCCACCTGGCTCACGGTCGACCAGCCCAGGAGCCGGCGTACGTCGCTCTGGGCCAACGCCGCGAGGTTGCCGATGGTCATGCTGGCCACTGCGAGGACCCCCAGCACCGTGGCCCAGCGCACCTCACCCGGAAGCACTGCGACCAGCCGCACGATCGCGACCAGTGCGCCGATCTTGGGCACGGTCGTGAGGAAGGCCGCCGCGGTCACCGATGCGCCCTGGGTGGCGTCGGGCACCCAGAAGTGGCCCGGGACGCCACCTGCCTTGAACAGCAGGCCCATGAGCACCAGGAGCCCGCCGCCGCTGACGGCCGCCGCGGGAACGTCGGGCAGCTCGGCTCCGAGCGCTGTGTACCCGGCCTGGCCTGCGAGGGCGTAGAGCAGGACGGCGCCGAGCATCAGCAGGATGCCGAACAGGGCGCCGAACAGGTAGGTCTTCAGAGCCGCTTCGGGCGAGCCCGGACGGGCCACGATCCCCACCAACCCGTAGAGCGGAAGGCTAGAGAGCAGGAATGCCACGACCAGCAGCGCCAGGTCGGTGCACCCCGCGAGCAGGAGGGTGCCGGTGGCGCCGAAGAGCAGCAGGCTGTAGATCTCGCTCTCTCGCGGATGATCACGCACGTCTCCCGACGCCATGAGCAGGATCAGCAGGAGCGACACGGTCACCGTGGCACGGGCCGCCCCGGTCCACGTGTCGACGACAAAGGTGCCGGAGAAGGCAGTCTGCGCATCGCCGGCCCAGGCGACGACGCCCGCGGCCAGGCCGGCGGCCGTGGCGGCTGCCGCCACGAGGCCCATCCGCCACTGGCGCGTCCGCGGGGTGAACGACCCGCCGATCAGCGTGACCATCCCACCCAGGAAGAGCAGCGCCTCGGGCAGCACGGCCAGCAGGTCACTCCCCATCGCTGCCTCTCACCGCCCCACGAGCTGCGCGAGGACGGCAGCACCGGGCTCGATGACGTCGAGCAACGCGCGCGGCAGGACCCCGATGAACACCGAGAAGCCCAGCAGCAGCGCGACCGGTGCCCACTCCCGGGGCGTGACGTCGGAGAAGCCGACCGAGAGGCCCGCGGTGGTTCCGGTGAACACTCGCTGCAGCGCCCGCAGGAACAGGGCCGCCGTGATCAGGATGCCGAGCACGGCCACCGCGGTCACGGGCACGGTGGCGATGCTTCCGGCGAAGATCTGGAACTCGGCGATGAACCCGGACAGCGCCGGGAGGCCCAGCGACCCGAACGCCGCCACCGTGAAGAGCGTGGCGTAGCGCGGGGCGCTCGCGGCCAGCCCACCGTAGCCGTCGAGGTCGTACTTCCCGGTGCGCTCGAACATGGTGCCCGCGAGCAGGAACAGGGCCGCAGTGAGCAGGCCGTGGCTGACCATCTGCGTGACTGCGCCGGTCACCGCGACCCCGCGTGCCTCGTCCGCACCGTCGGACAGCACCCCGGCGGCACCGACGGCGAGGACGACGTAGCCCATGTGGTTGACCGAGGTGTAGGCGATCATCCGCTTCAGGTCGGTCTGCGCGAAGGCGACGAGCGCGCCCCAGAGCACCGAGACGATCCCGACCACGATCACGACCCAGGCCCAGGCCCGCCAGGCGTCGGGCAGCATCGGCATCGCGATCCGGACGAACCCGTAGGTCCCCATCTTCAGCAGCACACCTGCCAGCACGGCGGAGCCGATTGCTGGGGCGTCGCTGTGGGCGGGGGGAAGCCAGGTGTGGAACGGGAACGTCGGCGTCTTCACGGCCAGCCCGAGCAGCAGCGCGGCCAGGACCAGTCCACCCGCGACCCCCTGCCCCTGGAGCGGCGGCTCGGCGGCGAGCTGGACCATGTCGAAGGTGTGCGGGTCGGAAGCGACGTACAGGCCGACGAAGCCGAGCAGCAGGGCCAGTGACCCGAGGAAGGTGTAGAGGAAGAACTTCAGCGCCGACCGGGCGGCGTTCCCGTGCCCCCACCCGCTGATCGAGAAGTACATGGCCACGATCGAGAGGTCGAAGAAGACGAAGAACAGGATCAGGTCCGCCGAGACGAACAGCCCGAGGCAGACCGCTTCGAGGAACAGGAACAGCGCTGCCTGCAACCGGGGCCGGTGCTGCTCGCGTACGGCGAAGACGGCGCAGGCCACGAACACGAGCGTGGTCATCACCACCAGCGGCAAGGAGAGCCCGTCGACGCCGACGTGGTAGCTCGACCCCACGCCCGGGATCCACCGGGCCTGTTGCTCCAGCGCCAACGCCCCCGCCGCCGGGGTCTCGTACCTCGCCCAGGCCACGCCTGCGAGCAGGACCTCGACCACAGTGACGGCGACGAAGCCGACCCGCGCAACCCGGTCGCCGACCTGCGGGACCAGGAGCCCCGCGGCCGCCACGAGTGGGAGGAAGACCAGGACAGAGAGCACGTTCACCTCACGAGGACGAGGACGAGGAGGACGACGGCCAGCACGGCCAGCGCTTGGAGGTAGTACTGGTGGAGCTGCCCGGTCTGCACCCTGCGGGCCAAGGCGCCGAGGCGTCGTACGCCGGACACGACTGCAGTGACGCCACCATCGAGAGCGCGGTCGTCGAGGCGCCCTGCGACGCGGGTCAGCCGCAGCGTGCCGCGTGCGGTCGCCTCGACGCCGCGGTCCAGCACGGCGTCGTCGAGGTGCGCGAGCCGGTGCGCGATCCCTTCGACGGGCCGGACCACGGCGCGGTGAGCGAACCGCTCGAGGAGCAGCCAGTCCGTGAGCGCCTCAGGCCAGGTGAGCTGCCGGACGGCGCCACTCCGCATCACCGCCACCGTCACGGCGGTGACCACGATCGCGACCAGTGCGGACGCCACCAGCTCGAGCGAGCTGGGCTCCGGGGCGGCGCCGCCCACCAGCTCGTGCACCCTCGTGAACAGCGGCGGAAGCGCGAGCACTCCGAGGGTGAGGGCGCCCGCCGCCAGTGGGACGAGCGGGAGCCACGCGATCACGGGTGCCTCCCGGGTGCCGACACGCTCGTCGTCCCACCGCGACTCGGCGTCCTCGGGGAGGCGGCGGCTCAGCACGACCAGCGCCTTGGTGGCGTACGCGGCCGACAGAGCGGCCCCGAGCAGTCCGATCAGGTAGAGAGCGGACGACTGCTCGGCCGCAGCGGCGAGCACGGTGTCCTTGGTCGCCCACAGCGCCAGCGGCGGGAGTCCTGCCAGAGAGAGGAGTGCGGCCGCGGCGCACGCGCCCACCACCGGCCAGAGCCGGGCCGCCCCGGTGAGGGAGGCCAGGCGTTTGGTGCCGAGCGCCTCCAGCCAGAGCCCGGCGGCCAGGAACAGACCGGCCTTGACCGCCGCGTGAGCCACCAGGTGGGTGGCACCGCCCGCGGTCGCCCCGACCCCGGCCGCCAGCACCACGAAGCCGAGCTGGGCGGCGGTGGAGGCGGCCAGGAGCTGCTTGAGGTCACCTTGGGCAAGGGCGACCAGGCCGAGCAGCACCGCGGTGGCCGCACCAGCCCAGGCCGCGGCTTCGTCGGCCCAGCCGGTCGCTGCGAGCGTCGGCGAGACCCGCAGCAGCAGATAGCCGCCCATCGCGACCATCGCGGCCGAGTGCAGGAGCGCGCTGACCGGGCTGGGACCTCGCATCGCTCGCGACAACCAGAACGAGAACGGCAGCTGGGCCGCCTTCCCGAGCCCGGCCACCACCAGCCCGGCGGCCGCCACGTCACGCCAGCCGCCGGAGGCATGCGGGAGGGCGGTGAGACCGAGCCCCGCTCCCCCGGCCAGCGCGGCACCCGCCGCGACGTAGAGACCGAGGTCCGCGGTCCGGGTGGTCAGGAACGCCGTCGTGCCCGAGCTGACCGTCGCGGGGTCGCGCCAGTGGTAGCCGATGAGCGCGAAGGAGGTCGCCCCCATCACCTCCCACGACAGCAGCAGCGCCGGAAGCGTGGTGGCCACCACGGTCATCAGCACCGCCGCCACGAACAGCAGCATCAGCCCGTGGAACCGCGCCGTGCGCAGCTCAGGGGTGCCGGTCGCCGCCAGCAGCACGAGCACCGACACCACCGCGACCGCCGGCAGCACCAGAGCGGCCAGGCCGTCCACGCCCAGTGCGAGGTCGGCACCCGCCATGAACGGCATGGCCACCGAGGGCCGCGCTGCCGCAGGGAAGGAGACCACGAAGGAGACCACCGCCAGCAGTGCGGCCGATCCGACCGCGACCGGAGCAGCGAACCGGTCGGCCGCGGTGCCGACCAGCAGCAGCAGTGCGCCCACGACAGCGGGCACCACCACGAGCGCGACGAGAGCGAGGTCGTGCATCAGCCGTGCAGCTCTGTGGCCATGTCGGTCATGTCGTGCCCGGCCTGACGGTGCAACAGCGTGGCGACGGCGAAGCCCATCGCCATCTCCACCGTCATCGCCGCGATCACCACCAGCAGCAGCACCTGCCCCGACGGGTCCGGCGCCAGGAACCACCACAACCCGCCCGCTGCCAGGATGACGCCGTTGATCATCAGCTCCAGGCCCATCATCACCATGACGACCACCTGTTGTGACAGGGCGCCGTACACCCCCACCGCCATCAGCGCGGCGGCCACGAGCAGCACGGTCTCGAGCGTCATCGACCGACACCCCCTGGCTGGGGGTCGTCGGCCGGTCGACGGTCGAGGGCGTCGCCGAGCCGGTCGTAGCGGGTGCGGTGCGAGGAGAGGACGACGCCGGCCACGATCGTGGAGACCATCACCGGACCCATCGCGATCATCACGATCATGTGTGACTCCATGATCGCCTCCCCCAGCGCAGCCGTGACGTCCCCGGTGGGCGCCCCACGCCGGGTCGGCCACGGCACGAGCAGGGCACCGGCTCCCAGGAACAGGAACGTCCCGACTCCGGCTGCGATCGAGGAACGGTGGGAGTGGACCATGCTCATCGGCATCAACGCCGGGTTCATCCCCATGAACATGACCATGTAGACCGCCATCACCGCCATCTCCATGACCATCATCAGGATCACGATCACCCCCATGTACGCCTGGCCCAGCAACAGCAGCGCCACCCCGACGGACACGAAGGACACCGCCAGCGCGTACGTCGCCCGAGCCATCGAGTCGACGTAGAACACCAGCGCACCCGCGACCACCGACACCACGGCGCACAGCCAGAACCCCACGTCGACGAGGACGGCGTTCATCGGTTCTCCTTTCCGCGGACGAGGTCAGTTGGCGCCAACAGCGATGACGGAGACGACCAGGTCCTGCGCGACGACGAGGGGCAGCACGACCACCCAGCCGAGCTCGAGGAGCCTGTCGGGACGCAGTGTCGGCAGCCGGCGACCGACCAGCACGAGCACACCGCTCAGGAGGAGGGTCTTGACGAGCACCCACACCCACCCGGGGAGCAGCGGACCGGTGGCGCCGCCGAGGAACAGCGGCACCGCCGCTGCAGACCCTGCGACCAGGAGGGCGTAGCGCCCCGCCAGCACCAGCAGGCGATCCACGCCGGCGAGCTCGGCGAGGATCCCGCCGTTGATGTCCGTGCCGGCACCGGGATCCATCGGTGGCCGGACCGAGAAACCCAGCACCCCCCAGCAGTACGCCGCGAACGCCACCGGCGCCCACACCACGAACCACAAGCCCTCCTGGGCCGCGGAGATCTCCGCCAGGTCCAGGCTGCCCGCCGCGATCGCCGGTGCGGTGAGCGCGAACATCAGCGGGAGCTCGTAACCCAACGCGAGGGCGAGGAACCGGTAGCCCCCCACGAGCCCCGCGATGGAGTTCGCCCCCCAGCCGAGCAGCCACATCACCGCCCACGCCACCACGTCGAGCGCGTTCACCCACACCACTCCCAGCGGGTGGTCCACCAGGGCATGGCTGCCCAGCGGGACGAACGCCACGATGAGGACCGCCAGCGGGATCACCGCTGAGGAGGCGGAGCGCCACAGCAGCCGATCGGCCGAAACCGTGCGGCGCGGGCGCTGGCGCAACAGCCGTGCCGTCTCGCGGAGCGGGACCGTCAGTCCCGATCGGACAGGCAGGCCCCGGTCGCGGGCCTCCAGAGCCGCGGAGACGCCGCCCACCGAGAGGGACGCAGCCGCGAGGCCCAGCATGACCGGCGCCGCGTAGACCAGGGACAGGGAGTCAGCCATCCGCCGCCCCCGACAGCTGGTGCTCGGCCAGGTCCGGCGCCATCGCCGCCAGCCACAGCCTTGCTGCGGCCAGCTCCATCCCCTGGACCAGCGTGGGCAGCGCCTCGGCAGACCGCGCCACGTGGTGCCGCGCCTCCCCGTCGAGCTCGGCCTGCGCGCGCTCGTACAGACCCGTGAGCCGGTCGGTCAGGTCCTCGGAACCACCATGACTGCCCTCGGCCTCGAGCCCGCGCAAGACCCACCGCAACACCCGCCGCCGACCGACACGCTCGCCGAGCCCGGCCACCTCGCGCCCGTCGACCAGCTCACCGTCGAGACACCGGTCACGCAGCCTCAGCGTCCGCGCGGACTCGGCCGGCAGACCTGCGAGCGCCAGCACCGAGCCGCCCGCGTCGAGCAGGCGCGCCGCCCGCACGATCGCGTCATCCGGACCCGACCGAGCCCCTGACGTCGCGAGCTGCTCGACCTCGGCGCCGACGATGACGTCACCGTGCAGGGTCACGTGGAGCACCAGACCGGCGGGCCAGTGCGCGAGCACCGGCCCGAGCGGCAGGTGGAGCTCGTCCATCTCCAGGCCGTCGCGATCCTCCGCCCCCTCGGCCAGCGCGATCCCGTCCGGCATCATCGCGCCGTGGTCGTGACCCCCGTGGTCGTCCCCCTCGTCGTGGCCACCGTCGTCCCCGTGGTCGTGGCCACCGTCATCGCCGTGGTCGTCGCCGTGGTCGTGCCCGTCGTGGTCGTGCTCCTGCGCCACGTCCTCGGCGGAGGGGGTGAAGCCGCGCCGCACCTCCGATCCGGTGAGACGCCGCGCAACACCGTTGAGCTGCTCGCGCGCCTCGCGGAGCAGCGTGTCCGCGTCGGTCTCGGCGCGCAGCCGGAACCGCACCCGGGGCTCCGACATCTGTCCCCACACCTGTTCGATCACGTCCGCCAACGCCTCGCCGGGCTCACCGACGACGGCCAGGACATCCGCGTCTGCCACGGACTCGGCGATGCACCACCCCGCGCGGTCGAGCGCGCGCTCGAGGGCGACACGCTCCCGGAAGGCACCCGGAGCCTCCGCGACGAGGACGTGAGCGCGCGAGCCCCCCGCCCTGGTCAGGACGTCGATCAGGCCCACCGGAACGCCCCCTCGCGACGTGCCCAGAGGACGGCCAGCAAGAGCACCAGCAAGAAGCCGAACATCTCGATCACGGCCCCGGGACCGAGGTGTGCCACGACCACTGCCCAGGGATACATGAACAGCATCTCGACGTCGAAGGCGAGGAACACCACGCTGGCGGTGTACCAGCGGGCGTGATACCTCGACAGAGCGTGCTCGGTCGGGCGATGTCCCGACAGCCACGACTCGACCTCGAAGGGACTCGCGGACATCGCGGTCCAGCGGGCCAGCAGCCGAAGCGCCACCACGACGCCGATCGAGGCGACGAAGAGGGAGAGCAAGGAGTCCATCGACGACCTCCCTTGCTCTGGACGTTGGCTGCGCACCGGTCGCTGACCTACGCTACATACTCGACACCCGTCCCGTCATGCGGATGTTTCTGGAGGACGACCGTGACCGACCACGCACACCCCGTGGACCCAGGAGCAGTCAGCCGTGCCCGGCAACGCCTCCTGGAACCCACGCAGGCCGAACGGGTCACCAGCGTGCTGACCCTCATCGCCGACCCCACTCGGATGCGCCTGCTGTTCGCACTCGACGCTGCCGAGGAGCTCTGCGTCGGAGACCTCGCCCTGGCGCTCGATGCCTCCGAGGACGCTGTCGGCTACGGCCTGCGGATGCTCAGGACAGCAGGGCTCGTGAGCCGACGCAAGGATGGACGGACGGTGTTCTACCGCCTGGCGCAGGAGTTTCCCGAACCGCTTCGCCAGCACTGCCTGGTCCGCCTCGCCGACATGTCCACCGAGACGCCCACCGACTCCTGAGGTCAGACCCGCTCACTGACCTGGCCCCGCAACGGGGGTGGCCTCGGCGCGCACCTGCGGGGGCACGCCACTGCGATCGGTGAGTGGCGTGAAGCCGCGAAGCCGCAGACTGTTGCTGACCACGAACACGCTCGAGAAGGCCATGGCCGCACCGGCGAGCATCGGGTTGAGCAGGCCTGCGGCGGCCAGGGGCAGGGCGGCGACGTTGTAGGCGAACGCCCAGAAGAGGTTGCCCTTGATGGTGGCCAGCGTGCGCCTGGAGAGCCGGATCGCGTCGGCGGCGACCCGGAGATCCCCACGGACCAGCGTGAGATCGCTGGCCTCGATGGCGACGTCGGTGCCGGTGCCCATCGCCAACCCGAGGTCCGCCTGCGCCAGGGCAGCGGCGTCGTTGACACCGTCACCGACCATGGCCACGACCTTGCCGTCGGCCTGCAGCCGCCTGACGAGGTCGACCTTGTCCGACGGGAGGACGTCCGCGATCACGGCATCCGGATCGATGCCCACCTGCGCCGCGACCGATCGCGCGACCGTCTCGTTGTCACCGGTGAGCAGGATCGGTCGCAGCCCGAGGTCACGGAGCTGAGTGATCGCCTGCGCGGACGTGGGCTTGACGGCGTCCGCGACCACGACCACGCCGCGCGCGGCGCCGTCCCAGCCGACCGCCACAGCCGTGCCCCCGGCGCCCTGGGCCTCGAGCATCGCGGTCTCCAGCTCGGCGGGCAGGTGTTGGGACCAGTCGGCGAGCAGCTGCGGGCGACCGACGAGGACCGCGTGGCTGCGGCCGTCCCGGTTGATGATGCCCTGGACTCCCCGGCCTTCGAGGTTGGCGAAGTCCTCGACCGCCGGCAGGGTGCCGACCCGGTCCCGGGCGCCGCTCGCGACGGCTCGGGCGATGGGGTGTTCAGAGAGATCCTCCAGTGCCCCGGCGAGCCGAAGCACCTCCGCAGGGTCCTCACCCGGCGCTGCGTGGACGTCGATGAGGGTCATCTGGCCAGTGGTGACGGTGCCGGTCTTGTCGAGGACGACGGTGTCGACGGCTCGCGTGGACTCGAGCACCTCGGGGCCCTTGATCAGGATGCCGAGCTGGGCTCCGCGCCCGGTGCCGACCATGAGTGCGGTCGGGGTGGCGAGGCCGAGTGCGCAGGGGCAGGCGATGATCAGCACGGCGACCGCGGCGGTGAATGCCGTCGCGAGGCCGGCACCGGAGCCGACCCAGAAGCCGAGGGTGCCGACCGCCAGCGCGATGACGATCGGGACGAAGATCCCCGAGATGCGGTCGGCCAGTCGCTGGACCTGCGCCTTGCCGTTCTGTGCGTCCTCGACCAGGCGAGCCATCTGCGCGAGCTGGGTGTCGCCACCGACCCTGGTGGCGCGAACCACCAGGCGCCCGCCCGCATTGACCGTCGCCCCGGTGATCGCGTCACCGGGTCGGACCTCGACCGGCACGGACTCCCCGGTCAGCATCGAGGCATCGACGGCCGAGGATCCGTCCTCGATGACGCCGTCGGTGGCGATCTTCTCCCCGGGGCGGACCACGAACCTCATCCCGACGGCCAGCTGGTCTGTCGTGATGCGTTCCTCGACGGGGCCGTCCGGACCGTCGCGGAGGACGGCGACGTCCTTGGCGCCCAGCTCCAGAAGGGCTCGCAGAGCAGCACCCGCGCGGCGCTTGGAGCGGGACTCGAAGTAGCGGCCGGCGAGGATGAACGTCGTGACTCCGGCCGCCGCTTCGAGGTAGATGTTCCCGGCACCGTCGGTGCGCTCCACGGTCAGCTCGAAGGAATGGGTCATCCCAGGCTCTCCGGCGGTCCCCCAGAACAGGGCGTAGATCGACCATCCGAGCGCGGCGAGGGTGCCGAGTGAGATCAGCGTGTCCATGGTCGAGGTGCCGTGGCGCAGGTTGACCCAGGCTGCGCGGTGGAACGGCCAAGCACCCCACACCACCACAGGCCCGGCGAGGGTCAGGGAGAGCCACTGCCAGTACTCGAACTGCAGCGCGGGGACCATCGCCATCGCGATCACCGGGACGGTGAGGACGGTCGAGATCAGCAGCCGCTGCCGCAGCGCACGCGTGGGGTCGGCGGTCTCGCCGGGCTCCTCCTGCGCGTCGGGGCCCTTGGGGCGGGGCAGCGCAGCGGCGTACCCGGCTGACTCGACGGTGGCCACCAGGTCCTCAGGGGTCACTCCCTCTGGGAACGTGACCTTCGCCTTCTCGGTGGAGTAGTTGACGGTGGCGGTCACGCCCTCGAGCTTGTTGAGCTTGCGCTCGATGCGGTTGGCGCAGGAGGCGCACGTCATCCCGCTGATCTCGAGCTCGATCCCCTCGGCCGACGTGGTGGACGCGGTGGACGTGGTGGACGTGGTGCTCATCTGCTCCTCCTTCGAGAATCTCGGTGTGACTAGTGTCGGTGTGCTAGTCGGTGTGACTAGTGGTCGGTGTGGCCGTCGCCGGGGTCGTCCGTCGGAGAGGCCGCGGCGGCTCCGGCGGTGCTGACCGTGAACGATGCTGTGCGAACCACGCCCTGGTGCTTGAAGTCCAGGTACAGGTGGTAGGTCCCCGTGCTGGGGACCGCGGCGTGGAACACCACGTCGGGTCCTGGTTGGGTGGTGCCGTCACCGGGTGCGCCGTCCGGGTGCACGTGCAGGTAGGCGAGGTCACCGGATCGGAGTGCGACGAGGTGACCGTAGGCGCCGAGGTAGGGCGCCAGGTCGGTGACCGGCGCCCCGTCACGTTCGACCGAGAGCGTCAGCCTCGCGTCGGCGCCGGCCGCCAGGTCCCCGTCGAGCGTGATCTCGTAGCCGTCGACCGTTGCGGTGCGTGACTCACCGGCGAGGTCGGCCGGCTGGTAGCGGCCGGCGACAGCGAGGTCGGCACCCAGGGTGAGCGCCTCGGCGCCACTGGCCCGGAAGTCGGCGAACAGCCGCCACTGGCCGGCAGTCAGGTCCAGCTCGGTGGACCAGGTGCCGCCGGACGAGAGCTCGGGATGGACGTGCTGGAAACCGGTGAAGTCGCGCCGCACGGCGATCAGGTGCAGCTGCTTCTCGTGCTCGACGTCGTAGGTCGTGACCGGCTCGCCGTCCGGTCCATCGATCGTGAACGCCACCGGCACCTGGTCACCCGCCGTGGCCGACGGCTCGCTCATGACCAAGGTGTAGCCGTCCTGCGAGCTCATCAGCCCGCCAGGGATCTCGACCGCGCCGCCGGCACCCTCGGCGCCGTGGGCGTCGTGGGTGGCGGCGGCCTGCGAGGTCGCGTCAGGTCCGATCGCACTCCCGACGCCGAGGGCGAGGGTGAAGACCGCGACCAGCCCGACGACGAAGCCGCCGAGCCTGGTAGCCGTACTCATGACAGCTGGTAGCCGGCCTCGTCGACGGCTGCCCTGACGTCTGCCTCGTCGATCGGGTCAGTGCTGGTGATCGTCACGGCACCGGTCTCGAGGACCACGTCGACGTCCTCGACGCCGGAGATCTCCCGCACCTCCTCACTGACCGAGGAGACGCAGTGGCCGCAGGTCATGCCGGTGACGGTGTAGGTGCTGGTGTGGCTCATCGTTCTCGTTTCCTGTCCGTTGTTGCTCTGTCGTGTCGCTGGGTCATGGCGCTGTGTCAACGCTGTGGGGTCAGGAGCGGACGAGGCGGGAGATCGCTTCGGAGGCTTCCGTGAGCTTGGTCTCGGCCTCGCTCCCACCCTCACGGACGGCGTCGACCACGCAGTGGGACAGGTGCTCGTCGAGCAGGCCCAGCGCGACCGACTGGAGCGCCTTCGTCATGGCCGAGACCTGGGTGAGGATGTCGATGCAGTACTGCTCCTCCTCGACCATCCGCTGCAGGCCACGCGCCTGACCCTCGATGCGACGCAGCCGCTTGAGGTAGGCGTCCTTGGTGTTGTTGGCGATGTAGCTGTGCTGGTGCCCGGTCTGGGACTCGGACAGCTGATCGACAGTCGACTCCACTGTCGGCTCGGTCTGGGTCATCACATCGCCTTTCGGGCTCTCGGGCGGTCACTCCGTTGCCAGGATACCCCCCTAGGGTATCTAGTCAAGCGGCTTCCTGCGGCTTTCTGCGGCTTGCTGACAGCTGCGGAGAAGCGGGCCCAGGAGAGACGGGCCCGGGAGAAGCGAGAGGCGGTCCCCGGATCTCTCCGGAAACCGCCTCTGCCCTGCATTCCTGACGTGTAGCGGGGACTACCAGGGCACCAGCCGCCCGTTGTCTCCCGGCGGACGTCTGTCGGTCCGTCACTTCACCTCGCTGCGGAGGACCCGCAGCAGGCCGAGTGCGAACGGCAGGACGACCCAGATCATGACGCTCGTGCCGATCTGTGCCCACTGGTCACCCGAGAGCTGCTCGCCCGCGAACAGCGGCGCCTGCGCGGCCCACAGGTCGATCCACGGCTGCACGTCCACGAGCGGGGTCCACAGGGTGCCGAGGATGTTCAGCGCGGTCGGGAAGATGAAGTAGCTGGCGATCGCCGGGGCGGAGCTGAGGAAGAGCAGCCCGAACGCGAGGCCCTGGATGATGCCGGTGATCTGGAGGACCGCGAATCCGCCGATGTCGCTGGCCCCGACGCCTGTCCACGCGCCGTCGGCTCCACCGGCCAGGGTGGCGAGCGCCGCGAGAACAATGCTGAGGCTGAGGGCAGCAACCGCAGCGAGCAGCCCGGCGAGCACCTTTGCGAGGAGTACCCGACCGCGGACCGGCACAAGCGTGAAGGAGACCAGTCCGGTGCGCTGGCTCCACTCGCTGGTGATCAGCAGGATTCCCAGTACCGGCAGCAGGAACCCCTGGGGGCCGAGGGTTGCCGCCATGAACTTGATGAAGGTCCGGTCGGTCGGGTCGGCAGTGGCGAAGAAGACGCCGACGACGGCCAGGGTGATGACCCCGATCCCGATCAGCAGCCACTTCCCGGACCTGGTGTCGGACATCTTGCGGAGCTCGACGCGGACCAGCCGCGACAGCGGGATGACAGACGGAGCCGCTTGGGCGATCCGCGGGGTGGGGTGTGTCGTTGCGGTTGTCATGCCGCTTCTCCTTCTCGTTGGGTGTCGGCAGTGAGCTGCAGGAAGAGGTCTTCGAGACCGGCACCGTCGGCGGGACGGAGCTCGTCCAGGGCGATGCCGTGCGCGGCTGCGACCTTGCCGACGTGGCCGGGCTCGGCATCGCTGCGCAGGCCCTCACCGGAGGCGATGGCGTGGATCCCCGCGTGGCGCAGAGCCGAGGCCAGCGCGGAGTGCTCGGCCCCACGGACGTAGGCGCCGCGCGTCTGCAGCAGCTCTTCCTTCGTGCCTCGTGCCACGACCCGGCCGCGGCCGATCAGGACCAGGTCGTCCGCGATCTTCTCGACCTCGTGCAGCAGGTGGGACGAGAGCAGCACTGTGCCGCCGTCGGCGGCATAGTCGCGGAGCAGCTTGCGCATCCAGTGGATGCCGGCAGGATCGAGCCCGTTGGCCGGTTCGTCGAGGATCAGGGTGGCGGGGTCGCCGAGCAGCGCGTGTGCGATGCCCAGTCGCTGGCGCATGCCCAAGGAGTAGTCCCGGAGCCGGCGCCGCGACTCGGTCGGCGAGAGGGAGACCAGCTCCAGCATCTCCTCGACCCGTCGTCGGGGCAGACCCATGGTCTCGGCGCCGATGGTGAGGACCTCACGACCGGTGCGGCCTGCGTGTTGCGCAGAAGCATCGAGCAGAACGCCGACCGTCCTTCCTGGGTTGGGCAGGTCGCGGTAGCGCTGGCCCTCGATCGTGACGTCGCCGCTGCTGGCGGGAGTGAGCCCGACCATGATCCGCATGGTGGTGGACTTGCCCGCGCCGTTCGGTCCGAGGAACCCGGTGACCCTGCCGGATCGAGCGACGAAGGAGACGTCGTCGACGGCGGTGTGTGCGCCGTAGGTCTTGGTGACTTCGTTGACTGTGATCATGGATCCAGCCTCGTGCGACACGTCGCCGACCACATCGGGCTCGGGGATCGGGCACCCCCGACTTCAGTAGGGTCTGGTCGCTACTTCCGGCCGTGCCGCCCCGGCGCCATCGGGCCTAGTGTGAGGAGGGTGCACAGACCAGGTCCCGACCAGTACAACCCGCCGTTGACCTGGCGCTCGCACCTGTGGCGCATGAGCGTGGTCCTGCTGTTCAGCGGCACGCTCTGGTTCTCGTCCGCGGTGCCGCAGTGGGAACAGTTCCGGACGTTGTTCTGGCTGGACCTCTCGTTCGGCCTGGTCGCGTTCGTGCTCGTGTTCCTCCGACGTCGCTGGCCGTTCGCGATCGCGGCTCTCACCGGCGCGCTCGGCGCCGTCTCGGTGACCGCGAACGGTCCCGCCGCGCTGGCCTCGGTCTCGCTGGCCACCCGCCGGGTCACCTGGCAGATCCTCGTGATCGGCGCCATGAGCCTCGTGCCCTCGGTCAGCATCCCGATGCTTGCGCCGAACCGGGCGGACGACCCGTTGTGGATCGACTTCGTCCTCGGTTTCCTGTCAAGCGTTGCCCTGCTCGTCGGCGGCATGTACATCGGCTCACGCCGCGAGCTGCTCTGGACGCTGCGTGACCGCGCGCAGCGCGCCGAGGCCGAGCAGGCGCTGCGCGTGGAGCAGGGACAGCTCAACGAGCGCGCCCGGATCGCCCGCGAGATGCACGACGTCCTGGCACACCGGATCAGCCTCATCGCGATGCACGCCGGAGCCCTGGCCTACCGCACCGACCTCACGCCTGAGCAGGTCCGTGCCACCGCCGAGCTGCTGCAGACCAAGTCGCACGAGGCGCTCGCAGACCTGCGCCAGGTGCTCGGCGTGCTCAGGGACGACGGGGCCCGTCCGGCGAGCCAGCAGCCGCAGCCCACCTTCGCCGACCTCTCCGGACTGGTCCTGGAGGCCGAGGACGTCGGGATGCGGATCCAGTACGACGACCGAGTGGTCGATGCTGCGCAGATGCCCGACCAGGTCGGCCGCACGGCGTATCGCATCGTGCAAGAAGGCCTGACCAACGTGCGCAAACATGCGCCCGGAGTCACCGCGCTGGTCCAGGTGACCGGTTCCCCCACTGACGGGGTGAGCATCCGGATCAGCAACCCCGCCCGCGCAGGGTCAGCCAAGGGCGTCCCCCTGCCTCGCTCGGGCCTGGGGCTGGTCGGGCTCGCCGAACGCGCCATGCTGGCCGGTGGGCGGTTGACCACCCGTCGCGAGGCAGGGTCTTTCGAGCTGGAGGGCTGGTTGCCGTGGCAGACCCGAGGCGAGTAGGTCCGATCCGGACACTGATCGTCGATGACGACGCCTTGGTCCGCGCCGGCCTCGTGATGATCCTCGGCGGAGCGTCGGACATCGTCGTCGTCGGGGAGGCGAGCGACGGCCGCGAGGGCATCCGGGCAGCCCGCGAGCACTCCCCTGACGTGGTGCTGATGGACATCCGAATGCCACACGTGGACGGCCTCGAGGCAACCGAGGTGATCGCGGCAGGGCCCACTCCTCCGCGAATCATCGTGCTCACGACCTTCGACGCGGACCAGGACATCGCTCGAGCGCTCGGCGCAGGGGCGAGTGGCTTCCTGCTGAAGGACACGGCGCCGGCGGCGATCATCGAGGCGATCCGAAGGGTGGCGGACGGTGATCCGATGCTCTCTCCCAGCGTCACGACCAGATTGATCGCGCAGCTCACCGATGGCTCCGCCTCCGACCGGGCCCGAGTCGCCCGGGATCGGCTGGCCACGCTCACCGGACGCGAGCGCGACGTCGCGGTTGCCGTCGGGGAGGGCCTCAGCAACGCCGACATCGCCGCGCGCCTCTACCTGTCGGTGCCGACGGTGAAGGCGCACATCGGTCATGTGTTCACCAAGCTCGAGGTGACCAATCGGGTCCAGGTCGCGATCTGTATCCACGACGCCGGGCTCGCATGAGCGAGACTCCCCCTCCGAGAGGGATCGGAGCCTGCTCGCAGAGCGCCGATCGCCTGCTGGGCCGGTGCGCCCGGTCCGCATCCGGTGGTGGCGCTCCGGACGAGCGCGACCTACCGAGGTAGCTCGCTCGTGACCCGCTCCATGAGATGTCCAGGTCGCGGTCTCCAGTCACCAGGTGACTGGAGACCGCGACCTGGACACAAGGACCTCAGTTGCGCAGTGCCTGGACGGCAGCCACCACGTCGACCAGACCGGCGCCCTTGTCGTAGGACGTCGTGACGGCGCCCGCGGACTCGTAGGGGGCTCCGAACTGGTACTTGTGGGCGCTCGCCTTCAGCGCAGCCTCGACCTCGGCCGGGGACGCGTCGGGCGCAGCCTGGAAGAGCTGCGCGACGATACCCGCGATGTGGGGCGCCGCCATCGACGTGCCGCTGATGGTGTTGTAGTCACCGCCCTCGACAGGGTCGAGCCCGGTGCTGCAGATCGGCAGGTAGATGCGGCACGAGGAGGTGATGGTGTCGCCCGGCGCCGAGATGTCGGGGTAGGTGCTGGTGTCCCCCGCCTTGCCGCGCGAGGAGAAGTCGCTCACCACGCCGTCACGGGTGCCGGTCTCCTCGTCGCTGTAGGAGGCCACCGAGATGATGCCGCCGGTCGGGTCCTGTCCTGGCGGGTTGGAGAGGTTCTCCGAGCCGTCTCCACCGTCGTTGCCGTTGGCCCAGACCGTGACGACGCCCTCGGCGGCCAGCTCACGCTGCAGCTTGGCAGTCGCCGAGTTCGGGTCGAACTCACCGCCGCCGGTGGGGCCGTAGGAGTTGTTGGTGACCTTGATCGGCGGGCACGTCGCCGCGGGGACACCGGCGCCGCAGGGAGCGTCGTGGTTCTCCAGCACCCAGTTGAGCGCCTCGTCAGCACCGACGATGAAGAGCACCGCGCCGGTGGACAGCGACACCAGCGAGGCGCCGGGCGCCGCGCCGGTCAGCGTGCCGTTGCTGACCTCGGTGGGACGGCCGGCCACGATGCCGTTGACGTGGGTGCCGTGGCCGCCGGCCGAGAGCGTGTCGGTGTCGAGCGATCCGGCGTCCACGACCTGGCAGAACAGCTCGAAGAAGTCGCAGGCCACCTTCTTGTTGGCCACCACGGCGCTGCCGTCGTCGTCGGCGAGGTAGGGGTGGTTGGGGTCGACGCCGGAGTCGATGACCGCGACCGAGACGCCCTCGCCGTCCAGTGAGGTGCCGTCCGCGCCGGTCAGCGTGGTCGCCGCCTCCTCACCTCGGGTCGCGGTGTTGGAGGTGTAGTCGAACATCTCGATCGGCTGGTTGCCCTCGACGTAGGTGACGCCGTCCTGGGCGCGTACGTCGCTGATCTGCGCCTTCGACCCGCGGGCCACGACGACCCCGATTCGGTCGAAGGAGGTGACCTCGCGCATCCCGCTCGCGCTCACCGCACCCTCGGCGTCGGCCAGCGTCTCTCCGTGAACCAGGACGCTGGTTCTCGAGAGTCGCGAGAGGTCCGGCAGCTGCTGGGCCAGGTAGTCCGAGACCGGCGCCAGCGGCTCGGCAGCCGAGCTCGGGGCGGGTGTCAGGGCGAAGGCGGACAGGCCGACGGACAGGCCGACGGCCAGGGCGCTGCGAACGCGTGGGCGCATGAAGGAGTCTCCTCGTTGGGGGTCCTTGATTGAACGACCCAACGAGGCGGCAGTTACGCCTCAACTTCTGCCTTTCAGCGAGAACCGCCGACTCCCCCAGGTAGGCACCGGGCAGGGCATCGCTGCCACAGACTTCCCCCGACCTGCCCGCAAGCGGGCTTGATGCGCTCGATGACGGGGCTCATCTCGCTCACGTCGAGCTCGATCAGGCGTCTCCCTCGAGTGCGTCCAGTGACGCCAACGCCGCGGTGAGCCGCTGCTTGGCGTCAGCAGCGACGGTGCGCAAGGCATCGTTGTCGGCCAGGCCCATCATCGCGTCCGGGTCGAACGCCTCCACGACCGTGGTGTGCTCATCCACGGCGCGGACCACGACGTTGCAGGGCAGGACCGCGGCGATGGAGGGTTCGGCGGTCAGCGCCTCGTAGGCCAGTGCGGGTCGGCAGGCGCCGAGGATCACCTGTGGTGCCACGTCGACGTCGAGCTTGGTCTTCAAGGTCGCCTTGAGGTCGATCTCGGTCAGGATCCCGAAGCCCTCCTCCCCCAGAGCCGCTCGGACCGCGTCGACGGCGGCTTCGTAGGGCTGGTGCAGCGTGCCGGTGATGGTGTAGCTGTCCATCAGGCGCTCCGCTCCTGCTCCGCAAGCGCGGCCTCGACGTCGAGACCGCGGACCTCGGTGATGAGCTCCTCGAGCGCGGCGGCCGGCAGGGCGCCGGGTTGGGAGAACACGAGCGTGCCGCCCTTGAAGGCCATCAGCGTCGGGATGGACGTGATCCGCGCGGCGCCGGCGAGGGCCTGCTCGGCCTCGGTGTCGACCTTGCCGAACACGATGTCCGGGTGCGCGGCCGACGCCTTCTCGTAGACGGGGGCGAACATGCGGCACGGGCCGCACCAGGACGCCCAGAAGTCGACGAGGACGATGTCGTTGCTGGTCACGGTGCTTTCGAAGTTCGCTGCACCCAGGTCGATGGTGGCCATCGGAGCCCTCCCTGCTGTCGTATCGGTGCCCCCGATCGGGGGGCACCTGCAACAACCACTATACCCCCTTGGGTATTCCAGCCCGGGGTGCGGTTCCCCTCTGCCTGGTCGGGGTGGCGCGGACCCGAAGGTCACTGCGGGAACCGCTCCGCCTCGTCAGCCGTTGCCAGGTTGACGTGTCCCCCATCACACAGTGGGTAGGAGTACCAGTGACAACGATCCGTCTGTGATCGCCTACACGCCCCGATTTCAGGGAGTCCCCCACATGACCAACCTGGCCACCAACCTGATCACGACCGCCGGGGAGCATCCGGACCGCCCGGCAGTGCGCCTCGACGACGCCGTGATGACCTATCGCGAACTCGAGGAGGGTGCCCGCCGGGTGGCGAGGCTCCTCTCCGACAAGGGCGTGGGACCGGGAGACCGGGTCGGCCTGGTCCTGCCCAACGTGCCGGCGTTCCCGGTGCTGTTCTACGGCGCGCTCGCCGTGGGCGCGGTGGTCGTCCCGATGAACCCGCTCCTCAAGGGCCGCGAGGTGAAGTACTACCTCGAGGACTCCGGCGCCTCCATCGTCTTCGCCTGGCAGGACATGGCCGATGAGGCAGGCAAGGGCGCGGACGAGGTGGGGATCGAGTGCGTCTCGGTCGACCCGGCCGGCTTCTCCGACTTGCTCGCCGAGCACGACCCGGTGGCGGACGTGGCCGATCGCGAGGCCGAGGACACGGTTGTGCTGCTCTACACCTCCGGCACCACCGGTGAGCCCAAGGGGGCCGAGCTCACCCACGCCAACATGATCAGCAACGCGGCGGTCAGCGCGGAGACCCTCGTCGAGCTCTCCTGCGACGACGTCGTCATGGGCTGCCTGCCACTGTTCCACTGCTTCGGGCTGACGTGCGGGCTCAATGCCTCGGTGCTCAGCGGTGCGTGCCTGACCCTGGTCCCCCGCTTCGACCCCGCGAAGGCGCTCGAGGTCGTGGGCCGCGACCAGGTCACCGTCTTCGAAGGCGTCCCCACGATGTACGCCGCGATGCTGCAGGTGGACGACGCGGAGTCCTACGACGTCTCGAGCCTGCGCACCTGCATCTCCGGGGGCTCGGCTATGCCGGTCGAGGTGATGAAGAACTTCGAGAAGACCTTCGACTGCATCGTGCTCGAGGGCTACGGGCTCTCGGAGACCTCGCCGGTGGCATCGTTCAACCAGCCGGACCAGGAGCGCAAGGCGGGCTCGATCGGGATGCCGGTGCGCGGCGTGGAGATGAAGCTGGTCGACGACGACGGCAAGGACGTCGGCGAAGGTGAGGTCGGCGAGATCGCGATCCGCGGCGACAACGTCATGAAGAGCTACTGGCAGCGCGAGGAGGCGACCCGCGAGTCGATCCCCGACGGGTGGTTCCTCTCCGGCGACATGGCCAAGCGGGACGAGGACGGCTACTACTTCATCGTCGATCGCAAGAAGGACCTCATCATCCGCGGCGGCTACAACGTCTACCCGCGTGAGGTCGAGGAAGCGCTCTACGAGCACGAGGACGTCGCCGAGGTCGCGGTCGTCGGGCTCTCGCACGGCGAGCTCGGCGAGGACGTCGGCGCCGCCGTCGCGCTCAAGGAGGGCTGCTCGGTCTCGGAGTCCGAGCTGATGGAGTTCGCCAAGGAGCGGCTGGCTGCGTACAAGTACCCGCGCTCCGTCTGGCTGGTCGACGAGCTGCCCAAGGGGCCGACGGGCAAGATCCTGCGGCGCGAGGTCAGCGCCCCCGAGGGACAGACCGCATGAGCACCGACACCGTGACGCGTGAGAGCGCCCGATCCGACTGGCACGACGAGGGCACCGAGCTGTCCTCACCCCTCGACCTGCTGCTCTCCGACGCGGCCCAGGGTCCGCTGCGACGGTTCCTGCCGGGCATGTCGGGAGTGCGCTTCGCCGCCTCGCTGGCACGGCGGCCGCAGAAGGTGGTTGCGCGCAGCCTCGGACTGGGCGCGGAGCTGGCCCGGGTCGGCCTGGGCAGGTCTGAGCTCGAGCCCCACGCCAAGGACCGCCGGTTCAGCGAGGAGGCGTGGACGCGCAACCCGTTGTTCAAGCGGACACTGCAGGGCTACCTGGCCTGGGGCCAGGCTGTCCGCGGCCTGGTCGACGACGCCGACCTCGCCTGGGGCGATGGCCAGCGCATCGGCTTCATCGCCGACAACCTCGTCGAGGCCACTGCTCCCAGCAACAACCCCTTCCTCAACCCCAAGGTCATCAAGCGCGTCATCGACACCGGGGGTGGCAACCTCGCCGAGGGCGGCCGTCGTCTCGTGCGCGACTTCGCGACCTCCCCCCGAGTGCCCTCGATGGTGGAGCCGGACGCCTTCGAGGTCGGCGACGACATCGCGGTGACCCCCGGCGCCGTGGTCTTCCGCAACGACGTCTTCGAGCTGATCCAGTACACCCCGCAGACCGACAAGGTCCGCGAGGTTCCACTGCTGATCGTGCCGCCGACGATCAACAAGTACTACGTGATCGACCTGGCCGAGCAGCGCAGCCTCGTCGAGCACCTCGTGGCCAACGGCCAACAGGTCTACTGCATCTCCTGGCGCAACCCCGATGCCCGTCACGCCGACTGGGGCCTGGACACCTACGGCCAGGCGATCCTCGACGCGATGCAGACCTCGAAGGAGATCTCCAGCAGCGACAAGATCGCCCTCCTGGCGGTCTGCTCCGGCGGGATGATCGCCAGCATGGTGATGGCCCACCTGGCGGCGATCGGCGAGCTGGACCAGGTCGCGGCGTACAGCCTGGCCGTCACCGTGCTCGACCAGGAGCAGGCCGGGCTGCCCAGCGCGCTCCTGTCGCACAAGGCCGCCGCCGCCTCCACGCGGGCGTCGCGGGAGAAGGGCTACCTCGACGGTCGCGCGCTCGCCGAGATCTTCGCGTGGCTGCGGCCCAACGACCTCATCTGGAACTACTGGGTGAACAACTACCTGATGGGGCACGCCCCCAAGGCGTTCGACATCTTGTACTGGAACGCCGACCCGGTCAGGATGACGGCCGCGATGCACCGCGACTTCATGGACCTGGCGATCCGCAACGCCCTGACCGAACCCGAGGCCTCGGAGATCCTCGGCTCCAAGGTCGACCTCTCCAAGGTCGACGTCGACTCCTACGTGGTGGCCGGGATCGCCGACCACCTCTGCAAGTGGGAGTCGTGCTACCAGTCCACCCAGCTGCTCGGTGGTGACTCGCGCTTCGTGCTCTCCACCAGCGGTCACATCGCTGCGATGGTGAACCCACCGGGCAACGAGAAGGCCAGCTTCCAGACTGCTCCGGACAACCCGCCGGAGGCGGCGGCCTGGCTGGAGAAGGCCGCGAAGGTCAAGGGCAGCTGGTGGGAGGACTACGTCTCCTGGCTGGCCGAGCGCACCGGCGAGGAGCGCGACAAGCCCGACCGTCTGGGCACGGACTCTCACGAGCCGATCTGTGACGCGCCGGGCGAGTACGTCCACGACCGCTGAGCACGCCGGCTCGATGACCACCGACCAGGAGCTGACGCCCGCCCCCGACCGAGTCCGCACCGTGGCGGTCCGCGGCGTGAAGGTGCGCGTCTCGGTGCGGCCGGGAGTCGGCCGCTACGTCGCGGAGCCGCCTCTCCTGCTGTGCAACGGGATCGGGGTGAGCTTCGAGGCGCTGCAGCCGTTCGTGGACGCGCTGCACCCGCACCGGGGCGTGGTCCGCTTCGACGTCCCAGGAGTGGGGGGCAGTCCGCTGCCTCCGTACCCCTACGCCATCGCGGGTCTCGCCTCGTGGCTGAGCGCGGTCATGGAGCAGCTCGGGCACTCCTGCTTCGACGTGCTCGGGTTGTCGTGGGGCGGGGGTCTCGCCCAGCAGCTGGCTGTGCAGTCGCGCAGACGCGTCCGCCGTGTCGTGCTGGCCGCCACCGGCACGGGATGGATGATGAAACCGGCTCGCGCCAGCGTGTTGGCCAAGATGATGACTCCGCGCCGCCACCGCGACCCCGCCTACGCCGCCGCGATCGCCGCGGACATCTACGGCGGGTCGATGCGCACGCACCCCGAGCGAGGGGCGGCGCTGCTCCACGCCGCCACCCGGTCCGGCCCCAAGCGGGGCTACTACTACCAGCTGCTGGCCATGACCGGATGGTCGAGCCTGCCGTTCCTGGGGCTGCTCCGGCAGCCCACCTTGGTCCTGGGAGGCACCGACGACCCGATCATCCCGGTCGCGAACCCGCGCATGCAGGCGCGGCTGATCCCCCATGCCCAGTTGCACCTCTACGACGGTGGGCACCTGGGGATCGTCACCGAGGCCGACGACCTGGCGCCGCTGGTCGACGCCTTCTTGGATGAGGAGCTGAGCGCATGACCACTGACCAGAGCACCACCGCGCCGAGTCGGGCCGCTGAGCTCGACGACCTCGCGCTGGACGACTCCCCGGCCTCGGACTTCCTCGGGTTCGAGCTCGTGCTGTCCGAGGAGGACCGCGAGCTCCTCAGCGGCGTGCGCGCCTTCATGACGCGTGTGGTCGAGCCCGTGATCAACGACCACTGGACCCGCGCCAGCTTCCCGCACGACCTGCTGCCGGGTCTCGCGGAGCTCGGCATAGCCGGACTCGCCTTCGACGGCCCGGGATGTCCGGCCCGCGGCGCACTGGTCGACGGCATGGTCGCCATGGAGCTCTCCCGGGTCGACCCGTCGATGGGCACGTTCATGGGCGTGCACGGTGGGCTGGCCATGGGGTCGGTGCAGCTCTGCGGCTCCGACGAGCAGCGCGAGCGATGGCTCCCGGCCATGGCCCGCATGGAGCTGATCGGCGCGTTCGGGCTGACCGAGCCCGACGTCGGGTCCGCCATCTCGGCCGGGCTCGGCACGACCGCGACCAGGGACGGTGACGACTGGGTCCTCAACGGGGCGAAGAAGTGGATCGGCAACGCAGAATTCGCTGATCTGGTCATCATCTGGGCCCGCGACACCGACGACGGGCAGGTCAAGGGCTTCGTGGTCGAGAAGGGCACCGACGGCATGGAGTTCTCCAAGCAGGAGGACAAGATCGCGCTGCGGGTGGTCCAGAACGCCGAGATCACCCTGACCGACGTACGTGTCCCGGAGGCCAACCGGCTGCAGGGAGCCGACAGCTTCCGCGCCACGGCCAACGTCCTGCGAGTCACCCGGATGAGCGTCGCCTGGGCCGCCGCGGGGTGCGCGCGAGGTGCCTTCGAGCACGCCCTGCGCTACACCAAGTCCCGCGAGCAGTTCGGACGGCCGATCGCGTCCTTCCAGATGGTGCAGGACCTGCTGGTCAAGATGCTCTCCAACGTCACCGCCTCGACCGCGATGAATGTCCGCGCATCCCAGCTGCAGGACGCCGGGCTGCTGCGTGACGAGCACGCTTCCCTGTGCAAGGCGCACAGCACGGTGCGGATGCGCGAGACGGTCGGCTGGGCCCGCGAGGTGCTCGGCGGCAACGGCATCCTGCTGGAGCACCACGTGGGTCGCTTCGTCGCCGATGCCGAGGCCCTCTACTCCTACGAGGGCACCCGCGAGATGAACACGCTCATCGTGGGCCGCGCCATCACCGGCGAGAGTGCGTTCACCTGACGGTGCGGACCTCCCGCCATGAACCCTCGGGGCGCGCGCGCCAGAGCCGATGGCGACCAGGGGGGCGTGGCACTAGGGTCGCCGGATGAGAGAGGTCCGTGACGAGACACGCACCGCGCTCGTGCTGGACGCGGGCGGCGCCCGGTCGGCGTACCAGGTGGGCGCGCTGCAGGTGCTGCTGCCCGAGCTGGCCGCCCAGGGGCAGCGGCCCACGGTGATCATCGGGACCAGCGCGGGGGCCCTGCTCAGCGCGGCGTTGACCAGCACTGCGCACCTGGATGTCGAGGAGCAGGTCGACCGGCTGCGCGACGTGCTGTTCATGGTCACGAAGCAGAACGTCATCGCGCCGCTGTGGCGTCAGGCGCCGGTCGTGCTGCTGCGCTACGCCTCGGAGACGCTGGGGCTCTCCCGGTTCCGGCTGCGCGGCCTGTTCGGGACCGAGCCTCTGGCACGCACGCTGGGCCGGGCCATGGACTGGGACGCCCTGCACGACAACCTGGCGCGCGGCGAGGTCGAGCTCACCGCGGTGACCGCGACCGGGGTCCGCACCGGGCGGGTGACGATGTTCGCCGAGACCGCGCCGACTTTCCCCGACCTTCCGGCGGTGGCCGGCGGTCACCACCGCCGTTACCTGCCCACCCGGCTGGGCGTGGCGCACCTGCTGGCGTCCTCGGCGATCCCGGCTCTGTTCCCCTCGGTGCACGTCAGCGAGCCCACCGAGGGAGCGGGCTGGTACATCGACGGGGCCACCCGGCGCCGCTACCCGCTCGCGCCGGCGATCGAGCTAGGTGCCGACCGGATCTGCGTGGTCGGCACCGGAAGCCTCGAGCCGGCCGAGCCCGATGCCGACCTCGACGACGCCCCGGTCGACCTCGGCGACGGCGGGGCCACCCTGCTGGGGGCGGTGATGGACGACCCGCTGCGTCACGACCTGCGTCGGTTGGCCTACGTCAACGCGGGGGCGGGGGACGAGCAGGTCGCGCCCCACCTCGACCGGCACCGCGTCGAGCGTGGCCGGGCGCCGTTCCGCGTGGTGCCCTTCGCGGCCGTCGCGCCCCGGCACGGCGCCGAGATCAGTGACATCGCCCTGCAGGTCTTCCGCGCCAACCACGGGAGCCTGCGGCGCACCATGGGTGACCCGGACCTGCAGATCATGCATCGGCTGCTGGGCAGCGAGAGCCCGCTGCAGGGTGAGCTGCTCTCGTACCTGATGTTCGACCCGGACTTCTTCCAGGAGGTCGCGGCCCTCGGTGCGCGGGACGCCCGCCGTTGGGTCGAGGCCAACCCGGGGCTGTGGCAGACCGATTCCCCCGACGGCGTGTGATCCCGCAGCTGACTGCTGAGCCGCCCCGGACGTGACTGTGTCGCGGTTCCCGTCACCGGGTGGACTCGCCCTGGGCCGCGCGGAGCGACCCCCCCGGGCCCGGCCACGGGCACCGGACGCACCTTGTCCGGAGTCGATGAATCTGGTGTACTCGAAGTCGGAGGGGAGTAGTCCCCGCTGGTGATCGTCAGTACGGCGTCGTCGTCCGACGCCCGGTCACCAGGGCCCCGTGGCCGACGAGACCTCCAGTCGACGACTGGAGGCTGCTGTGGACGTAACCCTGTGGATGTGGTTCGCCGTGCTCGGCGCGGTGCTGATCATGCTCTTGATCGATCTCGTCGGACACCGTCACGCCCACGTGATCGGGGTCCGTGAGGCAGCGGCGTGGTCGGTGGTGTGGGTCGCCTCCGGCGTCGGGTTCGGAGGCCTGGTCTGGTGGCTGTACGGCGCCGAGCCGGGCCGGCAGTACTTCGCGGGCTACCTGATCGAGAAGTCGCTGGCGGTCGACAACGTCTTCGTGTGGGCGATCATCTTCACCTACTTCGCCGTGCCGCGTGAGTACCAGCACCGGGTGCTGTTCCTCGGCGTGCTGGGTGCTCTCGTGTTCCGCGGCGCCTTCATCGCGGCGGGCTCGGTGCTGATCGCCAGCTTCACCTGGGTGCTCTACCTCTTCGCCGCCTTGCTGCTCTACACGGGCTGGACGATGATCCGCGGGCGCAACGAGCACCTCGACCCCGAGCAGTCCCGCGCGCTGCGGCTGTTCCGCCGCTGGGTGCCGATGACCGACGCCTACCACGGTCAACGGTTCCTCGTCCGCCGCGACGGGGTCGTGCTGGCCACTCCCCTGCTGGCCGTCCTCGTCCTGGTCGAGGTCACCGACATCGTCTTCGCCGTGGACTCGATCCCCGCGATCTTCGCGGTCACCGACGAGCCGTTCCTGGTCTTCACCGCCAACGCGTTCGCGATCCTGGGGCTGCGGGCCATGTACTTCCTGCTCGCCGACCTCATCCACCGGTTCGTCTACCTCAAGCTCGGCCTCGCCCTGGTCCTGATCTGGGTCGGCATCAAGATGCTGCTCAAGGTCGACGTGGTGTACGTCCCGACGACGCTGTCGCTCGCCGTCATCTCGACCATCCTGACGGCGTCGGTCGTCGCGAGCCTGCGCGCCACCCGCGGCCAAGGGCGCCGCGCGGTGGCGCCTCCCGAGCACCCGCCCTTCCGCCCGGCCACCGACGAGGAGATGGCCGCCGTCACCTCGGTGTGGCGACGGCCGAGGACCCCTGTCGGCACCCGGTGACCAGATCCGTCCCACTCAGTCCAAGGAGGACCCATGACCCCCACGTCGAAGCCCGTCCCGGCGCAGCGCGCCGGCGGCCGCCCGCTGCCATCTCCCACCACTGACCTGGTGCTGCGGCTGCAGGGAGAGCGTCACGACCCGTCGGTGAGCCTGCTGCTCGACACCGAGCCCGCGGAGAGAATGAGCAATCGGGACCGCGAACGGCTCAGAGCCCAGCACCGCGAGGCCGTACGCCGACTCGCCGCCGAGCCCGTGAGTCGGCCGGCGGCCGCGGCGATCCTCGAGCGGCTGGACCGCCAGGTCGATCGGGCCTCCTCGGCACCGACCGGGGCGGCGCTGGCCGTCTACGCCGGTCCGACCTCGGCGATGGCCCTGACTCTCACCGTGTCGGTGCAGGACCGGGTCGTGGTCGACCCGTCGTTCGCGACGCGCGACCTGGTGCGCTGCCTGCACCGCACCCCACGTCACGCCGTCCTGGTCCTGGACTGGGACGAGGCGCGTCTCTACTCCGGCCACGGCGAGTCACTGACTGAGGTCCGTCGCCGCTTCCCGCTCTCGCGGGCGGCCTACGGGGCGGACACCGACCGCTTCCTGCACACCGTCGATCGAGCCTTCGGCGCTCACCTGGCCGTGCACCCCTCGCCCGTCGTGGTGGCCGGCAGGCCGTCACTGCTCACGCCGTTCGTCGGGCAGAGCACGCACCTGCAGCGGCTCGCCGGGGTGCTCCCTCTGGATCCGGCGACCACCAGCACCGTCGAGCTCGTGCAGGCGGTGGCACCCCGGCTGGAGGCCTACCTGCTCTCCAGGCAGCGAGAGGCCTTCGACCTCGTCGCCCGGAGCCGACTGCGGGGGGTGCTGGCCTCCGGGATGCGGGAGGCATGGCGGGCAGCCTGGGTGGGACGACCCGAGATGCTGGCGGTGGAGCAGGGACTGTTCTACCCCGCCCGGGTCGTGGGCAACGGCCACCGGCTCGAGCCGACGACGGACATCGAGGACCCGGAGGTCATCGACGACGCCGTCGACGAGCTCATCGAGCTGGTCCTTCTGCGGGGTGGCTGGGTCGCCTTCGTCGACGACGGTCAGCTCGCCGAGCACGACGGAGCGGCCCTCGTCCTGAGGCCGCCGGACCCCGTCGAGCCGCTCACCGCGCCGACGACGGGCCGTCAGCCCAGAACGCCGGTGCTCTAGGCGCGGACCGCGGGAAGGCCTGCCTGCCGCGGCAGCGGCATCCGCGACGGTGCGGGCGCGGAGCCGGTTGCCACGCCGCCCAGGCTGACCACGGTCGGCGGCGCGAAGCCGTTGAAGTGGCTGCCGTACTCGACGGTGTAGGCCCCGGCCATGGTGAACAGGAGACGGTCGCCCACCTGCAGCCCGGCGGGCAGGAGCACATCGGTGGTGAGCGTGTCGAAGGCGTCGCAGGTGGGACCGGTCAGCGCGTACCGCTGCAGCGGAGCGGGAGTGCCCGCGAGGACGTCCCCGACGGAGTAGGTCGGGTGGATGAAGCGCTCGAACTCGAACCGCTCCAGAAAGGTCTGGAAGGCACCGGTGTCGAGGTAGAGCCAGGTGCGCCCGGCCCGCTCCTCGCGGCCGATCACCGTGGTGACGATCGCGCCCGAGGGCGCCGAGACGAACCGACCCGGCTCGGCCAGCACACGGACGCCGGGGAAGTCGGCGCGGACGTCGTCCAGCGCCGAGCGGATCGCGCGCAGCGCCAGGGCCGGTTCGGGGTCGGCCTCCGAGTAGCGCACCGGGTAGCCACCCCCGATGTTGAGCTCGTGCAGGGTGATCCCGTGGTCGCGGAGCCGGCCGAGCACGGCCGCGCCCTGCTCGATCCCGGTGCGCCACACGGCGGGGTCGCTCGACTGCGAGCCCACGTTGAAGGTGATCCCGATCAGGTCCAGGCCCAGCTCCCGCGCCCGGGGGGCGGCCGCCAGCACCTCCTCGGCCGGCGCACCGAACTTCGAGGAGAAGTCCAGTGCTCCCTGCGACGCCCCGACGCGGAGCCGCAGGTAGACCGAGCTGCCGGGGGCGTGCGTGGCGATCTTCTCCAGCTCGGCGACGGACTGGGCGGCGAACTTGGTGACCCCCAGGGCATTGGCCGCCTCGATCGACGCCGGCGCCTTGACCGGGTTGCTGTACCGCAGGCGTGCCGGGTCGACGCCCCAGGAGACGACCTGCTCGATCTCACGCGGCGAGGCCACGTCGTACCCCGCCACGAGGTGGTCGATCGCGTCGACCACGTGGCGGCTGGAGGAGCTCTTGAAGGCGTAGTACATCCCCACGTCGGGCAGCTCGCGCTGGAACAGCAGGCACTGGCTGACCAGGTTGCGCGGGCTCAGCAGCTGGACGGGCGTCTCGTGCAGCGCGTCTGCTGCCCGAGCGAACGTGGTCACGTCATCGGGTAGCAACGTCGATCTCCCCTGTCGAGCCGGGCTGTGTCCCTGGTCTCCCGGGACCAGGGGGCGAACGTCCCAACTCTGACATCTCCGCCACGACGGAGACGAGAGGTTTCGGGGCTCTCGGGACCTTCGGCCTCACGGGTCCGGACTGTTGGCCCGGTAGCTGCCTGCTGGTGACACCGTGGGCGTCCTGCTGCCCGGTCCAGCTCAGGCCAGGGTGCGGGCCACGTGGCGGGCGATGGCCCGCGCGTCGATCCGGCTGAGCCGCATCATCCCCGAGAGGTCACTGCGGTAGCCGTTGAAGTACAGGCCGGGGCACCCCGGGTGCTGCCCGGCAGCGTTGACGACGGGGAACCCCTGCTGGTCGATCACCCCCAGGTGGCCGACCAGCTCCTCGAGCCCGCGCCCGTACCCCGTCGCCGCGATGACCACGTCGGGGTCGATGACGCTGCCGTCGGCCAGCGCGACCCCCTCGGCGGCGAGGTCGCTCACGGCGGGGACGACCTCGATGGTGCCCGCCTTGAGCAGCTCGACGAAACCGTCGTCGTAGGCCGGGGCCGTCCGGGTGGTGCGCATGTTCGTCGTCACCCCGGACGGTGACCGGGGCAGGCCGTACGGGCGGAGGTCACCGAACTTCGTGCGCCACAGCCAGAATGCGATGGCGTCGCCGGCACGCGCCGGCAGCCGGTTCATCGCGATGCCGGTGATGTTGACGCTGAGCCCGAACCGCTTGCGGGTGACCAGGTTGGGCGGGGTGCGCACCGACAGCCTGACCCGGCGGGCGCCGGCACGCGCCAGCAGCGTGGTGATCTCCACCCCGCTCACGTTTGGTCCCACAACCAGCACGTCGCGGCCGGCGTACGTCGAGGCGTTGCGGAAGCGGTTGGCGTGGATGAGCTCGCCACGGTAGGAGTCCACCCCCGGCCAGGGCGGAAGCACCGGGAGCCGGTCGCTGCCGGTCGCCACGACGACGGCCCGGGCGGTTCGAGGGCCGTGGTCGGTCTCGACCAGCCAGCCGTGGGGAGTCGGGTCCACACGCCGCGCGAGCACGCCCGGCTCGACGCTCAGGCCCTGGTGCTCGACGTAGTCCCCGAGGTAGCGCACCCACTCGTCTCGGGACGGGAACTCGCCGTAGCGCCGGACGGTGGCGCGGTAGCCCGGCATGCCGGACATCCACCCCGGGGTGTTCAGCCGGAGCCCGTCGTAGCGGCCGCGCCAGCTGGAGCCGATGTCGTCGGCCTCCAGGACCGCCACGTCGACGCCCCGTTGCCGCAGGGCCCCCGCGGTGCCCAGTCCGGCCACGCCCGCGCCCAGGACCAGGACGGTGGGGTCACCGGTCATGGCAGCTCCTGCTCACCGGAGGGATGGTCGTCACCCATTCCACCGACTGCGCCCCGCCGGGGCAAACCTGTGCAGGTGACGGATCGACCCCGGCGCTCCGACGACACCGACCCCGGCGGGCCGAGCGGCAGCGACTCGGTGACCATCAAGGTCACGCGCTGAGGACCCCGGGCAGCCCGCCGCCTGGCCACTAGTCGCGCTCGTAGACCTGCGAGCCCCTCGACCAGGCCGCGACCGGGTCGGCCGAGCCGATGTGGTCCTCGTGCAGGTCGAAGGGATCCTTGTCCAGGACGACGATGTCCGCCGAGGCCCCCACGCGGAGGTTGCCCGAGTCCTCCTGGTGGTTGGCGTGAGCAGCTCCGCTGGTGTAGGCCTGCAGCGCCTGGGACAGGGTGATGCCCTGGTCGTCGCGCATCGGGGGCTCCTCGTCACGCTCGTCGGTGAGTCGCGACGAGCGGTTCACCAGCACGTGGATGCCCTCCATCGGCTCCGGCGGGTTGATCGGCCAGTCCGAGCCGCCGGCGACCAGGGCGCCACTGTTGACGATGTCGGCGAACGGGTACTGCCACTCCAGCCGCTCCTCGTCGAGGTACGGCTCCACCATCTGCACGGCGGGGGTGTGGTAACGCGCCCACATCCCCTCGACGTTCGCGATCGCCCCGAGCAGCCGGAACCGCTTGCGGTCTCTGGGCGCCACGAGCTGCAGGTGCGCCAGCTGGTGACGCTGGTGGCTCCAGCCGTTGGTGCGCCGCGCAGCTGCGACCGCGTCCAGGGCGGTGCGCACCGCCCGGTCGCCGAGCGCATGGAAGTGGGCCTGGAAGCCGTGGGCGTCCAGAGCCACCACGGCCTCCTCCATCTGCTCCGGCTCGAGGAAGGCCAGGCCTCGATCGCCACCGTCGCAGGGGCACCGGGCTCCGCCGAGATAGGGCTCGTCGACGGCCATCGTGAAGGTCTCGGAGACGCCGTCGACCATCAGCTTGACCGTGCCCGCGTCCAGCCCGGCCTCGGCGAGCCGCTCGCGCTCGGCCTTCAGGTCCTCCAGCTGTTCGACCCCGCGGTGCCGGTCCCACCACAGTGCGAGCCGCACCCGCGCGGTGAGCTCCCCGGCCTCCACGAGATCGAGGTAGGCCTGGGTCGGGTCGTCGATACCGGCATACCCACCCACCAGCGCGTCCTGCCAACCGACGATCCCCCACGAGTGCAGGTAGTCCTGCGCCTCGCGCAGTGCTGATGCCTTCTCCTCGCGGGTGGTGTCGACGAGCCGATGCACCAGCAGCGCCGCGGCCTCGCGCAGCGTGCCCGTCGGGTTGCCGTCGGCGTCCCGCTCGATCCACCCGTCCGGCGGGTCGGGGGTGTCCCGGTCGATCCCGGCGAGCGCGAGTGCCCGGGTGTTCACCCAGGCGTTGTGGTGGTCGTTGCTGGGAAGGAACGCCGGTCGATGGGGGACGACGCGGTCCAGGGCCTGCGCCGTCGGGCCGGTCTGTTGGTCGAAGTGCTCCAGCGACCAGCCACCCGCGCGGAACCACGTCTCGTCGCCGTGCCCGTCCTTCTCCACCGCAGAGGCGATGGCGTCCAGGCACTCCTCGGCGCTGCCGCAGTCGGTGAGCAGGGCCGAGCGCAGCTCCAGGCCACCGATCAGTGGGTGGATGTGGGCGTCGTGGAAAGCCGGGAGAACCAGTCCGCCGGCGGCGTCGTACTCCTCGACGCGCCGGCCTCCTGCCGACATCTCCTCACGGACCTGGTCGAGGGGACCGACGGCGAAGATCATGTCGTCACGCACCCCCACCGCGAGCTCGTGGTGGTAGTACAGGCCGTCGAAGAGCCGCCCGTTGGCGAAGATCAGGTCGTTCACGCGTAGTCCGTTCGATGGGGGGTGCACAGCTGACCACTCCCGACGGAGTCTAGGCACCCGCCGCTGCGCCACACCGACCGCGCCGGGTCCGTCACCGGGACCCCGGCGAGCCTCCCCGCCGCGTCGCCGACGACGGCTCGTTCGCGCTCTCGCGGACCATCTGCCGGGGCAACGGCTGCGCCATCATCTCCTGGAGGCGAGGCAGCAGAGTGCTGAACAGGTCGTGCTTCTCCAGGCACCCGACCGCGCCCCCCGCCATCGCCGCCTCCCCGACGAGATCACCCGAGAAGCCGGTGAGCATCACGACCCGCGCCTGCGCAGCGACGCGGCGGATGTGGGGAAGGGCCTCGAGGCCGTCCATGATCGGCATGGCGACATCGAGGAGCACGAGGTCAGGCTGCGTTGCGCCGACGACCTCGACAGCGCGTTGTCCGTCGCCCGCGCTCCCGACGACGCTCCACCGACCTTCGGAGCGCTCCTCGATCAGCAGGGTCACGAGCTCGCTGACGTCGTCTGAGTCGTCGACCACGACAACCCTGACCTCGTCCACGGCGTCAGACCCTCCTGGCGGGCCGGCGGGACGACGTCCCCTCCGGCGTGAGTTCGCTGGGTGCAACCTAACCCCTTCGACCGGGATCGTCACGAGGACTGCGTCGACGACACCGAGGCACATCACCGAAGCGTCCACCCGTGAGCCCCGCTCGGTCGATGTCGGTCCGACCCCCGGTCTCCAAGGGACGACGCCACGGCCCGCCGTGTGAAAGTCTGCGACGCATGCAGCCTGCCGCACCCGACAGCGCGCCCGCCAGTCCGCCCGCACAGCTCCCGAAAGCGCCGACCGGCATCAGGGGCTTCGACGACATCACCGGAGGCGGTCTGCCGCGAGGCCGACCGACGCTGGTCTCGGGGGCAGCCGGGGCGGGCAAGTCGCTGTTCGGCATGGAGTTCCTGGTGCGGGGGGCCCGCGACCTCGGCGAGCCGGGCGTGCTGCTGTCCTTCGAGGAGAGCCGCGAGGACCTGGCAGCCAACGTCGCCTCGCTCGGCTTCGACGTCGACGGCCTGGAGCGCGAGGGAGTGCTGGCGGTCGACGTCTTCCGCCTCGATCCTGCCGAGATCGTCGAGACCGGCGCCTTCGACCTCGAGGGACTCTTCCTCCGGCTGGAGCTGGCGGTGGACGCCGTCGGGGCCAAGCGTGTCGTCATCGACACGATCGAGGTGCTCTTCAGCGCGCTGCCCAGCCCAGGGATCATCCGGGGCGAGCTCGGGCGGTTGTTCCGCTGGCTGAAGGAGCGTGGTCTGACCGTGGTCATCACCGGCGAGCGGGGCCTCGACGGCGGCCTGACCCGCTACGGCATCGAGGAGTACGTCTCCGACTGCGTGATCGCGCTCGACCACCGGGTGAGCGACGAGCTCTCCACTCGTCGGCTGCGCGTGGTGAAGTACCGCGGTTCCCTGCACGGCACCAACGAGTACCCGTTCCTCATCACCGAGACCGGCATCAATGTCGTCCCGATCACCTCGGTGGGGCTCGCCTACGACGCTCCGACCGAGCGGGTCTCGACGGGGGTCGCGGAGCTGGACGACATGCTGTCGGGTGGCGTCTACCGCGGTTCCACGGTCATGGTGTCCGGATCGGCGGGCACCGGCAAGACCACGTTGGCAGCCCACATGGCCGACAAGACGTGCGCCCTGGGCGAGCGCGTGCTCTTCATCTCCTTGGAGGAGTCGCCGAAGCAGCTCGTGCGCAACATGGCCTCGATCGGGGTGGACCTGCAGAGGTGGGTGGACTCCGGGCTGCTCCGGCTGTGGTCGGGGCGCCCCACGTCGTACGGGCTGGAGGAGCACCTGGCCATGGTCTACCGGCTGATCGCCGACGTGCAGCCGTCGCTGGTCGTGCTGGATGCCGTCGCCAGCCTCGGTGGTCTGGGACCTGACAAGGAGGTCTCCTCCGTCGTCGCCCGCGACCTCGACGTGATCAAGGCCCAGGGGATCACAGGCATGGTCACGACCCTCGACCACACCCGGGGGCAGGAGGGCCCGGAGGTGCAGGTCTCGTCGTTGGTCGACACGTGGCTGTTCCTGCGCAACCAGGAGAGCAACGGTGAGCGCACCCGGTTGCTGTCGGTGGTCAAGAGTCGCGGCAGCGCCCACTCCAACAAGACTCGGGAGTTCCTCATCACAGGGCGCGGAGCAGAGCTCGTCGACGTGTACGCGGGTCCTGACGGCGTCCTCACGGGCGCCGCCCGCATCGCGATGATGGCCGAACGCAGCGACGTGGACCGGGACACCAGCTCATGAGCGAGGACTTCAGCGGCGGCGAGACAGACGGCGACGAGGCGGGCGACGTGGTCTTCGACCTCCGGCTCTACGTCGCCGGGCAGACCCCCAAGTCCGTGCGGGCGGTCGAGAACCTCCGGCGCGTGTGCGAGGAGCACCTCTCCGGCCGCTACCAGGTCGAGGTCATCGACCTGCTGGTCAACCCCGCGCTGGCCCGCGGCGACGAGATCATCGCCGTCCCCACACTGGTGCGCAAGCTGCCCGAACCCATCCGCAAGATCATCGGTGACCTGTCCGACACCGATCGGGTCCTCGTCGGCCTCCAAGTCCGGCCGGAGCACTGACCATGGACCTCGCAGGCCGAGGAGACCCTCCGCCCTACGAGCTCACGCTCTACGTGCGAGGGGCATCGCCGCGGTCGACCTCGGCGATCCAGACCGTCCGAAGGTTGTGTGACGAGCTGCTGGAGGGCCGCTTCACCCTGACGGTCGTCGACGTGGTCGAGCATCCCGAGCGCCTGGTCGACGACCACATCGTCGCTCTGCCCACACTCGTCAAGCACGCGCCTCCTCCCCTGCGGCACCTGGTCGGCGACCTCACCGACCTCGCTGCCCTGAGGCTCGGCCTGGACCTCGGACCCGCGTGGGGAGGTGTGAGCTGATGCCGGCGGACGAGGAGCACCCTGTCGCCTCCTCCGCGGACGCCGAGCTGCAGCGACAGATCGTGGCATTGCGAGAGGCGCTCGCCGCGGTCGCGGAGGGCGGGGTGGACGCGGTCGTGGTCGGGGAGCCCGGGCAGGAGAGCGTCTACACGCTGCACAACGCGGACCGGCCCTACCGGGTCATCGTGGAGAGCATGGGCGAGGGCTCGGCCACCGTCTCGGCGGGAGGGATCGTGCTGTTCGCCAACCGGCAGCTGGCCGCGCTCCTGGGAACGGAGCACGACGAGCTCCTCGGCCGTGACTTCAACCACTTCGTCGCCCCTGACCACCGGGGCGCGGTGGTGGAGGTCCTGAACCGGCCGTCGCCCGGTCCGGAGCGGGTCGAGGTCGCGCTGGCGGGTCACCGCGGCCAGGTGCCGGTGCTGTTGTCGTCGACGCCCCTCGACATGGACGGGGTGACGGTGCGGTGCCTCGTCCTCACCGACCTCACCGCGCAGAAGGTTCTGGAGGAGCAGAAGGCTGCCGAGGCGACCCTTGCCGAGCAGCGTGCGGAGCGGCGCCGGATGGCCTTCGAGGTCAACGACAACATCGTCCAGGGCCTGGTCGCAGCCGAGATCGCCTTCGACGCCGGCCAGGCGGAGCGGGCCCGCGCGCTCATCGGGCGCACGCTGCAGGATGCGCGCGGGTGGATCGACACGCTGGTCGAGGCGCCACGGCTCGAACCCGGCATGGCTGTGAGGAAGGCACAGGCCGACCCCGGACGAGCCCAGCCACCGTCGCCCTGACGTCTACCGCGCGAGTGCCGCAGCATCTCCATCCCCCGGGCAAAGTCCCAGCTGCAGGCCGCCACCGTCCCGCCAGGTCGCAGCACCCGCCGCATCTCCCGGGCAGCTGCCTCGGGATCGCTGACGAAGTGCAACACCAGCTGCGCCAGCACCACGTCTCGAGAAGCGTCCGCGCACGGCAGTTCCTCGGCGCGGCCACGGCGCACATCGACGATCCGCGCGGCGTTCTCCCCGGTCGTGCTCAGCCGCTGCAGCTCGTGGAAGGCCTCCCAGAGGTCCCGGTCACCATCGGGCATGAACTGACTCTTGAAGACCTGACGCAGCGTGGGGTCGTCGGCGCCCCACCCCAGGCGCGCGGGTGCCGCGGACGTAGCCCCCGTAGAGGACGAGCTTGCTCACGCGCTCGGGGCGACGCGCCGCGTAGGTGACGGCCAACGCGGTTCCTCCGGAGATGCCGAGCAGGGGGAACCTGTCGATCCCAGACGCCGTCACGCAGGGGTCTTGCGCCGGACCCCCCGTAGTGTGCGAACAGGTTCCAGGCGGTGTGCGTCGGCGCCCCTCGGAGGGGTGCAGGCGGGGGCACATGGAGGGTCGATGGCTGCGCAACGAGCGTCCCACATATCGCCTCACGCACGCGGAGAGCACGCGACCCGAGTCGGCTGGCTGTTCATCGTCCTCTACGCAGCGGCTTATCTCGCGACCAGCCTCGTCTTCATCGCTCCCCTCCTCGTGACCCTGGCGCTCAAGGTCAACTCGCTGGTGGGCGCCGACCGGGCTGCCTCGAGCCTGTCGCTCGTCGCGGCGACCGGATCGCTGGTCGCCCTGGTGGCCAATCCCCTCTTCGGACGCTTGAGTGACCGGACCACCTCCCGGTGGGGGATGCGGCGCCCGTGGATCATGGCCGGTCTGGCGGGTGGGTCCTTCGGCATCCTGGTCGTCGCCCTGGCCCCGAGCGTCTGGGTGGTGCTGATCGGTTGGTGCCTGGCGCAGCTGTTCTTCAACGCGATGCTGGCCGCAATGGTGGCGGTGTTGCCCGACCAGGTCCCGGTCGAGCAGCGGGGCACCGTTGCCGGCGCCCTCGGCGTCTGCCTCCCGATCGCGTCGGTGGGCGGCACGTACGTGGTGACGGTCTTCACCGGCAATGAGTTGGCGATGTTCCTCGCTCCCTGCGCCATCGGCGGATTCTTCATCGTCCTGTTCGCGCTCTACCTGGACGACCGACGGCTCGCTCCCGCGAACAAGCCGCCCTGGTCACTGGCGCAGCTGTTGGGCACCTACTACGTCTCTCCGCGCAGACACCCCGACTTCGCGTGGGCGTTCGTCAGCCGCTTCATGTTCGTCCTTGCCTATGCGTTCCTGGTCACCTACCAGGCCTACTACCTCCTCGATCACCTCGGGAGCTCCGAGGAGGAGGTGCCGCAACAGATCTTCCTGGGCACGCTCACCCAAGCGATGGTCGTCGTCGTTGCTTCGCTGGTCGGCGGCCGGCTCTCGGACCGCGCCGGGCGCCGAAAGCCGTTCGTGGCGGGGGCTGCGGTCGTGTACGGGCTTGCGTTGTTCATGATCGCGGCGGCAGGCGACTTCGACGCGTTCCTGGTGGGGATGGCCGTCGCCGGCCTCGGCTTCGGGCTGTACATGGCCGTCGACCTCGCCCTCGTCGCCGATGTGTTGCCCGACACGGACAGCGCCGCGAAGGACCTGGGGGTGCTGAACATCGCCGGCGCCTTGCCGTTCTCCATCGGGCCGGCCTTGGCACCACTGGTCTTGTCGGTCGGCTCGGGCAGCTATCAGGTGCTGTACGCCGTCGCAGGTGTCTGCGCGCTCCTCGGAGCCGCCGCCATCCTGCCGGTGAAGATGGTCCGGTGACCGAAGGACCTACGTGACCTCTGCTCCCGTTGGGGAGATCGGTGCAGCGCCGGCCCGAGACGTCCGCCCGAACTCGCCGCACCTCCGGCTGACGGAGTCGAGCGTGATCATGAGGTCTCACCAGTTCGGCTGTTGGTGACGGAGAGCAGCGGCAGACCGAGGTCGCGCACCTTCTGGATCAGGCCGTGCAGGGCTGCCTGGTCGACGACCGGGCCACGGATGAGCGTGCTGCCGTCATCGGCGGCGGTGATCTCCATGCCGTCGAACCAGGTGGACCAGCGCTCTGCCAGACGACCCTGGACGCGGATCTCATAGGTTTCGGTCTCGCTCATGCTTCGCAAGGTAGGTGCCGGTGTGGGGAGCCCGGATCACCACATGTGGTGAGCGACGTGGTGGTCTTGCGTCTGGGCTCAGCCCCGGGCACGTCCCAGCAGCCCCAGCTCGCCTGCCCGCCGGACGGCCTCGCGTCGACTGCCGACCCCGAGCTTGGCGTAGATGTTCTTGGTGTGTGTTCGCACGGTGTTGAGCGACACGACCAAGTGACGTGCGATCTCCGGCCCGCTCAGCTCGCTGGCCAGGAGTCGCAGCACGTCGAGCTCGCGGTCGCTGAGCGGGTCGACCAGGGCCTGGGCCTGGTGTCGTGCGGATTCGCCGGCTGCGGGGTTCGTCGATCCCAGCAGCCGGGTGGCGTACGACGGGGCGACGCCGCGCTTGGCGGCCGCGGTCAGCAGGGACGCCATCGTCGGACCCTCGTCGGTGAACGTGCGTGCGAATCCCTCGGGCTCGCCCAGTTCGAGCGCGCGCGACAGAGCGGCCGTCGCCGGGCCGATGTCACCGTGGCGCGCTCGCGCGACGGCGAGGAGGACCAGGATCTCCAGGGCGGTGCCATACCGTCCGCCTGCCTCCGCCGCGGTCAGCAGGCGCTCGAGGAAGCCGGCCGCGGTGCGGTCCCCAGCGCCGAGAAGCGCCCGCGCCAGCGTCACGTGCTCGTACTCACGCAGGTAGTCGGGCTCGTCGGTCACCGCGACTCCTCGCTGCGCCGCCCAGGCAAGGGCCTGGTCGGGGTGGCCCTGCTTGACCCAGATGCGGGCTCGCATCGCGGTGACCGGGCGCACGTCGGGTGAGAAGTCGCCGTCGTACACGCGCTCAGCCTCCTCGAGCAGGGCCAGCGCGGCGGGCAGGTCTCCCTCGGCCTCGCGCAGGTGCGCCTCTGCGATGCGCCGGCGGTGTGGATGTCTCGGCATGCCGAGGTGGTCGCCGAGCGCGTGGCTCATCTGGAGCTTTTCCCGAGCGGTCGCGAGGTCGTTCCTCTCGAGGGCGATCTCGCCGAGCCCGACGTGCATGTCCGGAGTCCCGCGGAGGGGACCACCGGGCTGACGACCGGCGAGGTCGAGAGCATCCTGGTAGGTGCGCTCGGCGTCGCGGAGCCGCCCCTGGGTCCACTGCAGGTCGGCCAGGGTGATGGCGCAGCCGAGGAGGTCGGCGACCCAGCCCTCGGCCTCGAACCGCCGCATGCTCGCCGCGTACGCGGTCGCCGCGGACTCGAGGTCGCCTTGACGCCACGAGGCGATTCCCATCAAGGCCGTGGCCGCGGCGTGACCCAGGTTGTCGTCGGGGCGCAGCACCTCGATCGCACCGCGACCGTGTCTCACCGTCGCGGCGACGTCGCCGGCCATCATGGACAGCCCGGCACGGTGGATCCTGACCCAGCCGGGGAGCCGCTCGAGGTCGGCGAGGTCGGCGACCAGGAGACCCGCGGGGAGGGTGCCAGCAGGTGCGGCTCCGACCGCGTGCAACCACTGCTCGGCGATCTGAAGCCGCGGCTCGACGCCTCGCACCTCGCCGGTGGACATCAAGGCGCCGACGTAGCCGTTCGCCAACACGGGACGAGCCGCGAAGACCTCGTCGGGGAGTGCCTCCATCCACCGGCGAAGCTGGGCCTCGCGCCGGTCCTTGCCCATCGGCCGGATGGTGAGCTCCACGAGGCCCGCGGCTCGCTCGACGTCGCCGGCTGCCAGCGCGTGCTCGATCGCCGCCGTGATGTCGCCGTCCCGCTCGTGCCACGCGCTGGCTCGGCGGTGCAGCTCGAGAACCTCACCGGGGCGCTCGTCGAGGAGGCGTGCCTGCAGCATGTCGGCGAAGAGATGGTGGTAGCGCCACCACCGCCGCTGGTCGTCGAGCGGCAGCAGGAACAGGTTGTCGCGGTCGAGCATCTCGAGCATCGCCCGGCCGTCGGTCCGGCCGGTCACCGCATCCGCCAGGGGTCCGGACAGCCTGGTGAGCACGGAGGTCCGGAGGAGGAAGTCGCGGACGTCCTCGGGCTGCCTGTGCACCACCTCCTCGACGAGGTAGTCGACGACGTGGCGGTCGTCCCCCGCGAATCCCTCGATGAACCCGGCCGCGTCGTCGCGGCCCCGCAGGGACAGCGCTGCGAGCTGCAAGGCTGCCACCCAGCCCTCCGTTCGGTCCCCCAAGGTGGCCACCTCGCCCGCGGAGAGCCGCAGTCCCATCCCGTCGAAGTACGCCGCCGTCTCGTGCTCGGTGAACCGCAGGTCGGCGGCACGCAGCTCGGCCAGCTGGCGCCGGGCCCGCAGCCGGGCCAAGGGCAGCGGTGGGTCCGAGCGTGTTGCGACCACGAGATGAAGCTGGCGCGGCAGGTGCTCCACAAGGAACGCCATCGCCTCGTGGACCTCAGGGGCGTGGATGACGTGGTAGTCGTCGAGGACGAGCACGACCTCCTCGTCGGAGGAGGCGAGGTCATTGAGGAGGGCGGTCAAGATGGTCGTGATCGGCGTGCCTCCGGGCGACTCCAGGAGCACCTGTGCGGATCCGCCGACCGACGGCAGCGCCGTGCGCAGGGCTGCGAGCACGTAGGCCCAGAAGCTCGACGGGTCGCTGTCACCCGGGTCCAGGGACAGCCAGGCCACTCGTGCCCGGCGAGGCGACCCGCCGAGCAGCGCCTGGGCCAGCAGCGTGGACTTCCCGAAACCGGCCGGAGCCGAGACGAGGAGCAGGGGCGGCCACGCCTCGCCACCGAGCTGCTCACCCAGCAGCTCGGTCAATCGCGGCCGGTCGACGAGCTCCCGGGTCACGCGCGGCGCGAAGAGCTTGGTCTGCAGCAGCGCACCTGAGGCTGTGCTCACCCTGCTGGTTCCTCTCCTCGGGACCGGGCGCGGACGTGCATCCGCTCCCCCGGCCGGCCGAAGCTGCTCAGTGCCTCGGCCGCGCCCTCGCCCGTCGACCCGAACCCCCGCGGGCCCACGAGGTCGAGGGCAGCCGCGATCGTGCCGTGGTGGGACATGCAGCCATTCCACGCGGGACTCCCAGGAATGGCAATCACCGTTGTCGCACGAGCACGAGAGGCCGAGCAGCTCCACCGGCTTCGCGGCGGCTCCTGACCAGCCGCTGAATCACCCGGTCGCTCACCAGGTGTGGTGATGCCCGCTCACCACATCGGTGCCTAGTTTCGCAATCTGTCAGTCGTCCACCGGAACTGCGAAAGGCATCACCATGAACAGGTTCACGCGCAGCATCGCCATGGCGAGTGCGAGGCACCCCTGGCGCACCATCGCGAGCTGGGTCGTCGTCCTCGGCGCCGTGTTCGCTTTCGCCGGGATCGGCGGCGGCGGGTTCATCGACGCCTTCAGCGCCAAGGGCAGCCAGAGCGAACGCGCCATGGCGCTGCTCGAGGACGAGTTCCCCGAGGCGACCCAGGCCCAAGCCCTTGTCGTCTTCGAGGTCGACGACGGTGACACGCTGCGGAGTCAGCCGCAGGCCGTCGACGCGGTGCTGACCAAGGTCGCCGGAGCCGACCACGTCGTCGACGTCACGGATCCCTTCGCCTCCGACACCATCTCGACCGACGGCCGGATCGGCTACGCCACGCTCACCCTGGACGTGACGCCGGCCGAGCTGGGCAAGGGCGGCTTCGTGCCCCTGACCGACCTGGTCGACGCGTCGAACACCGCTGACCTCCGGGTCGAGCTCGGTGGCGACGCCGTCTTCCTCGACGCTCCCGACGAGACCTCGCCGTTGGAGGGTGTCGGCATCCTGGTCGCGCTGCTCGTGCTGCTGGTGGCCTTCGGGACCGTGGTGGCCGCCGTGGTGCCGATCGGTCTCGCCCTCGTGGCGGTCGGTGCGGGCATCGGCGGCATCTTCGTGCTCGCCAGCATCATGGACGTCTCGCCGTCGGCGATCCCGATCGCGGGGATCGTCGGGCTGGGGGTCGGCATCGACTACGCCCTGTTCATCGTCGCCCGCTACCGCGAGAACCGCGCTGCCGGCCGCGACAACACGACCGCTCTGGCTCGTGCGATGTCCACCTCCGGGGCGGCGGTCGTCTTCGCCGGCGGCACCGTCGTCATCGCGATGGCGTCCCTCGCCCTCACTGGGCTCGGTGCCCTGACCTCGATCGGTCTGGCCACCGCCATCGTGGTGCTGAGCGCAGTCGCGGCAGCCACCACGCTGCTGCCCGCACTGCTGGGACTGCTCGGCGACCGCATCGACACCGGTCGGCTGGTGCGCCGCCACCGGCCCGCCAGGCGCACCGAGGAGACCGCCTGGTGGAGCTTCGCCCATCGGGTCTCCGGGCGGCCCTGGCCCTACCTGATCGGTGCCGTCTTCGCCCTTCTTGCCTTCGCCGCCCCCGCCGTCGCAATGCAGACCGCCTGGCCTGCGGCCGGTGACGCTCCCCGTGACACGACGTACCGACAGGCCTACGACCTGCTCGACCAGGGCTTCGGACCCGGGATCAACGGTCCGCTGGTGATCGTCGTCGACCTCGAAGTCCCAGGCGTCAGCGCCGCTGGAGTGCCTGCGCTGGCCGAGGACATCGCCGCGAGCGGTCGGATCGCCTCGGTCACCGCGCCGGTGACCTCCGCGGACGGCGGCACCATGGTCTTCGCGGCCATGCCGACGACGGGTCCCGCCGATCCGGAGACCTCCACCGCCCTTGCCGAGGTCCGTGACGTGCTGCCCGACAACGTCTACGTCACCGGGCTCACCGCGATGACCGCCGACCTCAACGGCCAGCTCTCCGAGACCCTGCCCGTGTTCATGGGAGCCGTGCTTGCTGCGTCGTTCCTGCTCCTGCTGCTGGTCTTCCGGTCCGTCGTGGTCCCGCTGAAGGCGGTCGTCATGAACATGCTCTCCATCGGTGCCGCCTACGGCGTCCTGGTGGCCGTCTTCCAGTGGGGATGGGGCAGCAGCCTGATCGGCCTCGAAGGACCGACGCCGATCACCTCGCTGATCATCGTGATCATGTTCCCCATCCTGTTCGGCCTCTCCATGGACTACGAGGTGTTCCTCATCTCGCGAATCCGCGAGGAGTACGAGCGGACCGGCGACAACACCGAGTCGGTCGCCCGAGGCATGGCCGGGACTGGGCGGGTCATCACCTCCGGCGCCCTCATCATGATCGCCGTGTTCCTCGCGTTCGTCGCCAGCCCGGTGCCGTCACTGAAGATGCTCGGCCTGGGCCTCGCCACGGCGGTCCTCGTCGACGCCACCGTGGTCCGCATGGTCCTGGTGCCGGCCACGATGGCGCTGCTGGGCAAGGCCAACTGGTGGCTCCCCGGCTGGCTCGACAAGGCCCTTCCCCATATGACAGTCGAGGGGAACGGCCATGACACTCAGCCTCAGACGGAAGCAGCAGCGGCGGACCGGGCGGAACGCGCCACGGTCGAGGAACGCCACTCGGACGACGAGCAGCTCGTCCCTCGCTGAGCACTCCACGAAGTCAAGCTGGCCCCCGGCTCTCCTGCCGGGGGCCAGCTCCATCGCCGTTCCCTCCGAGGATGCACCCACGCCTGCACCCCCACCGAGGCTGCGGCATCCGCGGCGGGACGCACGGCCGTCAGCGCCCCAGAGCCGTTGGACCCGGGCCGCGGCGGCAAAGGTCACCGGACCTCGACGGGAGGATGGCTCGGATCGGAGCGTGAGTCGAGCACAGAGGGGGGCAGCTCGAGGTCCGGCACCAGGTCGGTGAGCAGGTCCCGGACTCGTCGGTCGATGTCGGCGATGATGCCGCGGACGGTCTCCTCGTCCTGGCCGCCCGGGTCGGCGACCGGCCAGTCGACGTACTTCACGCCCGGAACGTAGGGGCACGCCTCGCCGCAGCCCAGCGTGATCGCCATGTCGCTCGCAGCGACGGTCTCGTGGGTGAGCACCTTGGGGTGCTCCTCGGAGGTGTCCAGTCCGAGCTTCTGCAGCGCCTCAGCCACTTCGGGGTGGACGTGCTCGCCGGGCTGGGTGCCGGCGGACTCGGCACGAACCCGCCCTCGGGCGTAGTGCTCGGTGAGCACTCGACCGATCACCGACCGGCCACCGTTGCGCACGCAGGCGAAGACCACCTGTGGGGTTTGCTCGGTCACCGGGTTGGAGTTCATGGCAGACATCCTCACGCTCCTGTAGGGGTACGGGTCGGGGTGCTCTCAGTGAAGAAGCGACGGGCCCACAGGCTCACGTAGACCAGTCCGACCAGGACGGGCACCTCGATGAGCGGTCCGACGACCCCGGCGAGTGCTTGCCCGGAGGCGACGCCGAAGACGCCGATCGCGACGGCGATGGCGAGCTCGAAGTTGTTGCCGGCTGCGGTGAACGAGACCGCGGTTGCGCGCTCGTAGTCGAAGCCGAGCGCCTTGGTCAGCAGCATGGAGCCACCCCACATGAGGGCGAAGTAGGCCAGCAGTGGCAGCGCGATCCTGGCGACGTCGAGGGGCTGGTTGATGATGGTGTCGCCCTGCAGGGCGAACAGCAGCACGATGGTGAACAGCAGCCCGTACAGCGCCGCAGGTCCGATGCGGGGCAGGAACGTGGTCTCGTACCACTCGCGGCCCTTGGCGCGCTCCCCGAAGGTGCGGGTGAGGTAGCCGGCCAGCAGCGGGATGCCGAGGAAGATCAGCACCGACTTGGCGATGTCCCACATCGAGACGTGCAGGGCGGCCTGGTCCAGGCCCAACCAGCCGGGCAGGACCTGGAGGTAGAAGTAGCCGAGCAGCGCGAAGGCGAGGATCTGGAAGATCGCGTTGATCGCGACCAGGATCGCCGCTGCCTCGCGGTCGCCGCAGGCGAGGTCGTTCCAGATCAGCACCATGGCGATGCAGCGGGCGAGGCCGACGATGATCAGCCCGGTGCGGTACTCCGGCAGGTCCGGGAGCAGCAGCCACGCGAGCGCGAACATCAACGCGGGGCCGATGACCCAGTTGAGCAGGATCGAGGTGCCGAGCATCCGGCGGTCGCCGGTGACATGGCCGAGCTCGTCGTAGCGCACCTTGGCCAGGACCGGGTACATCATCACCAGCAGGCCGATGGCGATGGGCAGGGAGACCGAGCCGACCTCGACCGCGGCGAGTGCGTCGTCCAGACCGGTCACCCAGCGTCCGAGCAGCAGGCCCACCACCATGGCGACGCCGATCCACACCGGCAGGAACCGGTCGAGGGTCGAGAGCCGCTGCAGGACCGCGCCTTCCGCACCGGAAGCGGGGGTTTCGCGGACGGTGTCGCTCATGCCAGCGCCTCCTGGGGAGAGCCGCTCGTGAAGAGGTCCCCGAGGGCACCCATCGCCGCGGGTCGCGCCTTGTAGAAGACCCACGTGCCCCGCTTCTCGCGGTCCAGCAGGCCGCTCTCGTGCAGCACCTTCAAGTGGTGGCTGATGGTCGGCTGCGAGAGATCGAAGAAGGGCAGCAGGTCGCACACGCACGCCTCGCCGCCCTCGTGGGAGAGCACCAGCGACAGCAGCCGGAGCCGGGTGGGGTCAGCGATCGCCTTGAGCATGGGAACCACGCCAGCCGCCTGCTCGGTGCTGATCGGTTCCCGGGCCAGGGGCACGCAGCATGCCAGCGGATCGCCGGCGAGGGGGAGCTCGCGCTTCACGGTCGCAGAGTTCGACATGGATCAATGTTGACAGACGTCGATACCCTGCCGCAATCCCGCGAGGCCCAGGAAGAGCATGATGGCCCATCCGACGGTTCCGCATGTGCCCGCTCGCACGGCTCAGGCGCATGGTGTTGTCCTCCTGAGCTGACGAACGCGGTCATGCCAGCTGGTGCTGGCCGGGTCAGGAGCGACACCGAGGACGTCGGGTGAAAAGGTAGGCCACCACGACGGCGGCTGTCACCGTGAGGATCCGAGCGGTGTCCATGACCGGCTTCCACACCACATCACCGTCCTTGATGACGTAGGCCCCGACGGGCCGGCCGCTCATGCCGAAACCACCGCCCTCTCCGTCCTGGCCCTTCTCGTCGGTGCCGGCGCCTCCTCCAAAGCCGCCGGTGATCGCCGCTGCGGGGATCAAGGTGAGGCCGTTGCTGTGGTAGGGCTCGCCGAAGATGCGTTTGACGGTGATGGCGTCCTTGGCAGTGGTGATGATCTCGTCGACGTGCATGGTTCCTCCTTGTTTGGCTCCGGCCTTGCCGACAGGATCAGTCGGATTCAGCCGTGGTCTCGTGGAGCACGGTGGTCATGAGGACGCGGAACTGGTCGGGCTGCTCCCACAGCGGCCGGTGCCCTGAGGGGGCGAACCAGGTCCACTCCTTGCGAGGCGCCTGGAGAGCTCGAACCACTCCCTGGCCGGCTGCAACCGCCCAGGCGCCTCGTGGCGTCCTTCGGCGAGGTAGACCGGACGTTGACTTACCTGTCCCCCCGCCCCGGCTGCAGGCGGTCCGGGGACCGAGCTTGGAGGGTTCCGGGCCCCTGCGTCGTCATGGTGGATCACTTCCTGACAGTCAGTCTTGTCCGCACTGGTGTTCGTGGCGATGGCGAAGGACTCCGGTCGGGGATCTGCTTGGTCACACCTGCCTGGTATCGCGCAGGGGGAACATGGGCACTCCCATCTCGGTGGCCAGATGGGCGCACCCCTACTGGTGGGCGCTACTGGCGGGCCATCGCTGCGCGCATCTCGCTCTCGCTGTCGGTGATGAGGTCCCCGGACACGTCGACGGTCACCGAGTGCAGGGTGCCGGTGAACCGGTACGGGGACGGGTAGTCCGGGGTCACCGGTGATCCGGGGTTGGCCCCGCACGTGAGGGCACCTGGATTGATCAGGAACGGTGTCGTCTCCGGCGCCTCGGCTTCCGCGGCCAGCGAACCGTCGACGTAGAGCTGGAGCCGACCGGGGGCCCCCTTTCCGTGCGCCAAGTCGGGTTCGCCGGTGGGCTCGAACTCGAAGCGCAGCTCGTGCGGGCCAGGCTTGAGGGGGTCGGCAGTGGACACCTTGTGCAGGCTGCGTCCGACGTAGTTGTGCACGTAGTGCAGGCGCTGGTCCCGGAGGAACAGCGAGTAGCCACCGGCGGCAGCCCCTTGGCACAGGAGCACGCCCTCGGCACCAGCGTCGGGAATCTCCACGCTGGCCGTGATGCTGTGGGGCCGGTTGAGCACGCGTGGCGCCGCGAAGAACGGGATCGACTGGGTGTCCGGCTGGTACACGTAGCGATCGCGCGGTACGGCGACCAGCGGCTTCTCGACGGCGACGCGGGCGACCCCGCTGCCGTCGACCGGTAGGACGTCGTACTTGCCGGCCTCGGCGTACCACAGACCGATCAATGCGATGAGCTTGTCGCGGTGCTCGCCCGCGACGTCGTGGGTCTCCGCGAAGTCCTCGGCGACGTGGTAGAGCTCCCACCCGGTGGCGTCGAGCTCGGTGAGCCTGTCGGCTGAGATCGGTTGCCCGAAGCCGGCACCCGCCTCTGCGAACGAAGGGCCCGGCCACGGGCACACCGCGCGCCAGCCGTCGTGGTAGATGGACCGGTGGCCGAGCATCTCGAAGTACTGCGTGCGGCGCTTGCTGAGCGCCTCGGCGTCGTCCAGGGCCTCGGCGAAGCTGACCCCGTGGATCGGGGACTGGGTGACCCCGCGTACGGAGGCCGGCGGCTCGAGCCCGAGCAGGTCGAGGACGGTGGGCACCATGTCGATGATGTGGGCGTACTGGGTGCGCACCTCACCGCGAGTCTTGATCCCCGCCGGCCAGGAAACGATGAACGGATCGGACGAGCCACCGCGGTAGGTCTCGCGCTTCCACCGCCGGAACGGAGTGTTCCCGGCATGGGTCCAGCCCCACGGGTAGTGGTTGAAGTGGTTGGGCCCACCGATCTCGTCGATCTGCGCCAGGCTGTCCTCCAAGGGCTCCTGGGCGTTGTTGAAGAACTGCGCCTCGTTGGTGGTTCCGGTCGGTCCGCCCTCGGCGCTCGCGCCGTTGTCGGAGACCACCATGACGATGGTGTTGTCAAGCACCCCCTGGGCACGCAGGAAGTCCAGCAGCCGGCCCAGGTGGTGGTCGGTGTGGCTGAGGAAGCCGGCGAAGACCTCCATCATCCGGCTGTACAACCGCCGGGCTTCTGCGGGCTGGGCGTCCCAGTCAGGTACGTCGGGGTCCTGCCGGGACAGCTCGGTCCCGGCGGGGACGATCCCCAGCTCCTGCTGCTTGGCGAAGACCCGCTGGCGATAGGCCTCCCACCCGTCGTCGAACTTGCCCGCGTACCGGTCTGCCCACTCCTTCGGGGCGTGGTGGGGCGCGTGCGTCGCACCGAAACAGAGGTGGAGGTAGAACGGCTTGTCCGGATCGACCTGGCGGGCGTCGGCGATGAACTGGATCGACTTGTCCACCAGGTCCTCGGTCAGGTGGTAGCCCTCCTCCGGCGTTGCCGGCGGCTCCACCTGGTGGTTGTCGTAGACCAGGTCGGGATACCACTGACTGGTGTCGCCGCCGAGGAAGCCGTAGAAGCGTTCGAACCCGCGGGCCAGCGGCCACCGGTCGTAGGGCCCGGCGGCGGTCTCCTGGTTGCTCGGCGTCAGGTGCCACTTGCCGACCATGAAGGTGTTGAAGCCATGGCCGAGCAGCATCTCCGAGAGCATGCCGTTCTCGAACGGGATGACCCCGTTGTAGCCGGGATAACCGGTCGCGAACTCGGTGATGCAGGCCATGCCGTTGCTGTGGTGGTTGCGCCCCGTCACGATGCACGAGCGACTCGGCGAGCACAACGCCGTGGTGTGCATGTTGTTGAACCGCAGCCCGTCGGCAGCGAGTGCGTCGAACGTCGGGGTGTCGATCGGGCTGCCGTAGCACCCGAGATGTCCGAAGCCCGTGTCGTCGAGCACGACCATCAGAACGTTCGGCATGCCCGGCGCAGCGCGCGTGGGTTTCGGCCAGGCCG
>CAVSKH010000004.1:0-33875 GCA_963728505.1 uncultured Actinomycetota bacterium
CCGACCTGAGTCAGCCCCACGCCCGCCTCGCCCGGCTGAGACCGCCCCACGCCGGTCGAGCTTGTCGCTGGTCCTGAGGAGGGAGCGCAGCGATCCGTCTCGAAGGGAGACCCAGCCTCAGCCGTGCGAGAACCGGATGTCGGGCAGCACCCGCTGCAGCCACGCCGGTGTCCACCAGGCGGCCCGCCCGGTCAGGCGCAGCATCACCGGCAGCAGGACGAGGCGCACGAGGAGCGCGTCGAGCAGCACCGCGACCCCGAGCACGATGCCCATCTCCTTGGGTGGCAGCGGCCCGGACAGGGCGAAGGTGAAGAACACCGCGACCATGACGCCGCCCGCGGCGAAGATCACCCGGCCCGAGTGGGCCAGCGAGCCGACCATCGCCTCGTGCGGGTCTCCGGAGCGCTCGAAGTGCTCCTTGGCCGAGGCGAGCAGGAAGACGGTGTAGTCCATCGCGATGGCGAAGATCATCGCGAAGAAGAACACCGGCGCCCAGGCGTCGAGGAAGCCCTGGCTCTCGAAGCCGAAGAAGCCGGCGCCCCAGCCCTCCTGGAAGACCAGCCGGGCGACACCGAACGCCGCGGCCGTCGACAGCAGGCTGGCCAGGGTGCCGAGCAGCGAGATCAGTGGCGCCTGGAGTGCGACCAGGAGGAGCACGAAGCCGAGCACGAGCACGACCCCGATCACCAGCGGGGTGGACTCGTCGAGCTGTGACTTGAGGTCGAGGTTCTCCACCGCAGCGCCGCCGAGAACGGCGGAGTCGGGCAGGTCGGCCCGGAGCCGGTCGACGGTGTCGGCGAGCTCGGGGTCGGAGGGGTCCACGGTGGGCACGGCCTGCACGAGGACGTAGTCGCTGTCGTCCTGCGCCGGCATCGGGCGCATCACGGCGCTGATGCCGTCGTCCTGGCGCAGCGCGGCGCTCGTGGCCTGCGCCTGGTCGGCGTCCGCGACGACCTGCAGGGTCCCCGGGGCGCCCTCGCCGAAGTTCTCCTGCACGATGTCGTAGCCGACCCGGGCGCTGGAGTCCTCGGGGAGCACCTTGATCGACGGCATGGCGGTCCGCAGGCCCAGGATCGGGGCTGCCAGCGCCAGGAGCACGACGAGTGAGGCCAGGCCCCAGGCGACGGGACGGCGCCAGAGTCGCTCCCCCCACGTGCCGAACTTCGCCGCACGGTGCTCGCCGGAGTGCACCCAGGGCAGTGCGAACTTGTTGATCCGCCCGTCCAGCTTGGCCAGCACCAGCGGCAGCAGGGTCAGCGTTGCCGCCAGGACGAAGATGACCGAGAGCATGATCCCGCCGGCCATCGACCGGAAGGCCGGTGAGGGCACGAGCATCACCGCGGACAACGACACCAGCACGGTGAGCCCGGAGAGCAGCACTGCCTTGCCGGCGGTGTCCATGGTCTCGGCGATCGCCTGCCGGGCCGACTGGCCGGACCCCCAGCGGGCGGCGCGGTAGCGAACCACGATGAAGAGGGCGTAGTCGATCCCGAGCGCCAGGGCGAACATCATCGCGAAGTTCATCGCCCAGATCGAGACCGGCGTGAGCTCGTTGATGAGGACCAGCGAGCCGGCGGAGGCGATCAGGCCGGCGAGGGTCAGGGTCAGCGGCAGGCCGGCTGCGACCAGGGCGCCGAACGCCAGCACGAGGATCGCCATCGTCACCGGCCAGGAGAGCATCTCGGAGGTCAGCATCGCCTCGAGGTTCGCCTCGTTGAAGTCCGACCAGAGCAGCGACGACCCGGTGGGGTTGACCTGCACCGAGTCGGTGGAGAGGTCCTGGAGCGGCTCCTTGAGGTCGGTCGCGGCACGCACCATCTCGTTGGTGTCGGCCCCGGCGCCACCGAGCACGATGGCGGTCGAGCCGTCCTGGCTGAGGGTGGCGCCGGGCTGGGGCGGGACCACCTCGGCGATGCGGTCGTCAGCCTGCAGCTCGCGCATCACCTGGTCGATGACGCGGGCTCCTTCGCCCTGGGTGACCGCGCCGGAGTCGGTCGTGACGACGACCTGGATCGCGGAGCTGGCCGCGCCACCGAAGTGCTCCCTGGCGAGCTCGCGGGCGGCGACGGACTCCGAGCCGTCGGCCTGCCACCCGGCACCGGAGAGGTTGCTCTCGACCTGGGGCGCGAAGGCGCCGAGGCCTGCGATCAGGAGCAGCCAGACCACGGTCACGCCCTTGGCGTGGTCGGTCACCCAGGTGCCGAGGCGGCCCAGCGGTCCGGGGACGAAGCCGGAGGTGGCCTCGTCGGGTGTGTCAGTGTTGCTGGGGGCGGGGTCGGTGGCGGCGTGCGTGTCCGTCGCAGACATTGATCTCCTCGGTGCGCGGGGTGGTCACGACCAGCCTAGAGAAACCCCCGGGGGTATCGCAAACTGCGGTGGCGCAAGGCTCTCCAGCGCTTCCCGTCGCACGTGCTCCGTCGTCGCGGGCGCCTCCGGCAGGCGTACGTCGGGAAACCGTCACCCCTGCCGTACGTCGAGTAGCTCGGGCAGCGGCCGTCCTCGCAGCGAGACCCCGGGGCGTGACCTTCGTCGCTCCGCGTCGTTGTTGTGACATCGCGACGTGGGGCCGCGAGGGGAGTTGAACAGGGATGAGCCTGGTGACGGCTGCGGTCGATCGGCTGCGCAGCAGACCATGCACAGTGGCGGCGCTGGTGCTCGCCGATCACGACGAGCACCTGCAGCAGCGATCCGTCGACGTGCGGACCGCCGTGGGTTCGGAAGTGGGGGAGCGCCTGCGCCGACTCCTCGGCTCGCAGGGAGCCCTGGTGTCGGCGGACCACGTGAGAGGTCGCTTCGTGTTCGTGATGCCGGACGGGTCGCGCCGTCGGGTACGCCGTCGCCTGCACGACTTGGCGCGGGAGGTCGCACCGCCGCCGGTGCGGCTGGAGGACGGGTCGGAGCACTCGGTGCAGGCCGGGGTCGGCTGGGCGCGACACGAGCGTTGCCGCGAGGACCTGTCCTCGCTCGCCGCGAGCGGTCGGCTGCCGACGGAGATCGTGCACACCGCTGTGGCGGCGGCGGGTGATTCGTTGCGGCAGCGTGATCTGGTCGCCAAGGCGGCGACCGACACCGACCCGCGGCGCCGCGTCCCGACGAACCGTCGACTCGCCGCCCAGATCACTGGAAGCCTCGCGCTCAGCTTCGTGCTGCCGTTCCTGTTCTTGGTGCTGGCCAACGCTGTGGGCGTCGACCTCGGCGACACCGTGTACGTCCTCGTGGTCGCGAGCCTGGTGTTGACTGCCTCGTTGTTGGTCAACGAGTCGCTGCACGCCTACACGCCGGCACCCCTGCCGCCCCGGCCCGAGACCGCACCGCCGAGGGCGAGCGCGATCATCGCGGCGTACCTGCCCAACGAGGCGGCCACCATCGGAGAGACGATCCGCCACTTCCTGCGCCAGGACTACTCGGGCGGGCTCGAGATCATCCTGGCCTACAACCGCGGGTCGGATGGGGAACGGCTCCCGGTCGAGGACGAGCTGACGCAGCTGGCCCTGAAGCGCCCGGAGCTGCGACTGCTGCACGTGCGAGACAGCACGAGCAAGGCGCAGAACGTCAACGCTGCCCTCACTGTCGTGACCGGTGAGTTCGTAGGCATCTTCGATGCCGACCACCACCCGATGCCGGGCGCCTTCGATCGGGCCTGGCACTGGCTGGGCGCACGCGAGGGTGGCCCGGTCGCCGATGTGGTCCAGGGCCACTGCGTGGTGCGCAACTCCGCCGACTCGATGGTGGCGAGCACGGTGGCCGCGGAGTTCGAGCAGATCTACGCCGTCGCCCATCCCGGTCGTACGGCGATGCACGGCTTCGGTGTCTTCGGGGGTTCGAACGGATTCTGGCGCACCGAGGTGCTGCGACGAACCCGGCTGCGTGCAGACCGGTTGACTGAGGACATCGACAGCTCGATCCGTGCGCTGATCTCGGGGTACGAGATCGCGACCGATCCCGGTCTGGTGAGCCGTGAGCTCGCGCCGGTCACGGTGAGGGCGCTGTGGCGTCAGCGCAGCCGGTGGGCTCAGGGCTGGTTCGAGGTCTCGCTCAACCTGCTGCTCCCAGCGCTACGAAGCCGACGGCTTTCCCTGCGGCAGAAGGCGGGTGTGGTCTCGCTCATGGTGTGGCGAGAGCTCAGCCCGTGGCTCACTGCGCTTCCGCTGCCGCTGATCGCCTTCTTCTACTGGCGAGACGGCACCGTCGACTGGTCGACGGCACTGTTCGTGCTGACCGCGGTCTACACGTTGAGCGCGGGCCCGGTGCAGGCCTTCACGGCCTGGCGACTGGCGGTGCCGGAGCTGCGGTGGCGCGCGCACATCTTCCTGCCCTACATGCTGTTCACGTCGATGATGTACAGCGAGCTGAAGAACCTGATCGTCCGGGTCGCCCAGATCAAGCACCTGATGGGGGAGCGGCACTGGGCCGTGACTCCTCGGGCGCAAGCGACTCCGGCAGTGTTGCGACATGTCGGCCCGGCTCGAGCAGTTCTGCCGGCCCAGCGGCGTACGACTGAGCAGGTGGCGTCGTGAGCGCCTCCGCTCCCACGCGCGCCCCCTCGTCGTCGAAGCCGGCCGGGCAGCCCGCCACGTGGCTGCCGCTCGACGGCATGCGCGGGCTCGGAGCCCTGCTGGTGCTGACCTTTCACGTCTACCAGAACCAGATAGCCGTGGCCCTGCCTCCGGGTGAGCGCGAGGGACCCGTCTACAGCGTTCTCTACGGTCTCGGGGCTTCCTCCGTCGTGCTGTTCTTCATGATGAGTGGCTTCCTGACCTACCGATCGATCGCCACGTCCGCGCTGCGGGGTGCCCCCGTCGGATCGTCACTCGCCTTCATGCTCCGACGGATCTCGCGGCTCTACCCCTTGTACTTCGTGGTGATCGTGGTGGTGTGGGCCTTCACCAATCCCTCGGTCCCGGGACACTGGCAGGACCTGCTGCTGCACCTGAGCTTCACCCACGTCTACAACGACAGGTTCATCTTCTGGACGGTGGGCCCCGCGTGGGCGCTGGCCGCCGAGTTCCACTTCTACCTCGTGATGGCACTGACCGCGCCGCTCCTGGCCCGCGCTGCGCTGCGGCTCCAGGGCCAGAGCGTCCGAGTGGCGCTCGTGATGGTCCCTCCGCTGCTCATGCTGCTGGCCGCCGCGGGGTGGTACTACTGGCACCTCGTCGTCGTCGAGACCCCCTACGACGACTGGTCCACGTGGTTCAGCCCGCTGACGGCGGCCGGTCACTTTGCGGTCGGGATGGTGATGGGGGTCCTGGCCGCGGTCGGGGTCCGGGTGCGTGCCGAGCGGGCCCGCAAGGCGCTCATGGCCGTCGCACTCCTGGGCATCGTGGGCCTCATCGTGGGCATGCAGCGCGAAGTGGTGACCAGTGAGCGCTACCTGAGCATGTACGCCTACCTCCCCTTCGTGGCCTGCCTGCTGATCGCTGTCGTCCTTGCGCCACCAGAGGAGTCGCAGCTCCTCCGGTTGCGGGGGATGACCTTCCTCGGCTCGCTCGGATACGGCATCTTCCTGCTGCATGAGCCGGTCATGCGGCTAGCCCGGTGGCTCGGGCTGCTCCCTGAGCGGGACGGCCAGTCCTGGGACATCGTTCCCGCCTGGCTGGTGGTCGCACCCCTGAGCATCACGTTGGCTTGGCTGAGCTCGAAGCTGGTTGAGCCCAACGGCACCCGGTTCTTCACCCAGTTCACCGACCGGGGACGCTTGAAGGAGTACTACCCGCACCTCGTGGTCACGCCGAAGCGTGTCGGGCAGCGCGCGCCACTGCCATGGCAGCGCGGTGACGAAGGCTCTCTCTCGCTGGGTCGGCCGCTGGGCTCGCCTGGCAAACACCTGTAGCGACCGGCGGGGGGCGCGCCCTCGCCGGTCGAGCCTGTCGCTCGTCCTGAGGAGGGAGCGCAGCGACCGTCTCGAAGCGAGACGCTGGTGACCAAGGTCCTGCAACCAATCGGTGCCCCGGCGGCGTCTTGGGTACGTGCTCGACCCCGAGCGCACAGCCACCCAGCTCGAAGAAATGAGACCGCCATGCGTACCACCATCACCACCGCCGCAGCCCTGAGCCTCGCCGCCCTCGCGTTCGGTGCGGCCGCCCCCGCGGCGACCGCCGACAGCATCGGCGTGAACGACCCGAAGGACACCTTCCACGGGTCGGACCTGCGCTCCGTCGAGGTCCGCAACAACGACAAGGCCGTGCGGATCATCACCACCCACCTGAACCTCGTCCGGGACCCCGACTCGGGTCAGGGCGGCAGGGTGTTCATCGACACCGACCGCTCCGACAAGGGCCCGGAGTTCGTCCTGGTGGGCGGCTACTACCGCGGCACCGACTACCAGCTGGTCCACACCGAGGGCTTCCGCACCAAGCAGTGGGGCAGGCCGGTGACCAAGGGTTTCTACGAGATGAAGGTCGACTACAAGCGGGACCACGTCAGCACCCGGATCACGCGCGCTGCCCTCGGCCACCCCGGCAAGGTGCGGGTCGCGGTCCGCGTGGCCGGCAACCGCACCGACGGCACCAGCAGGGGCCTCGTCGACTGGCTGAAGGAGCGTCGCAGCTTCACTCCCTGGGTGGCTCGTGGCTGAGCCGGACCCACGCTTCCCGGCGTACGCATCCCGCGTGCGCCGGGAAGTGTCATGTCCGGTCCGACTTCTGGGTGGCCCGACGGTAGAGCGTCAGCCCGGGTGACGAGGTCAGCCCGTGGGCGATGGTGCTGGCGACAACGATGAGGGTGCCGGCGGCCAGCACGACGGGCTCCGGGCCGCTCTCCTTCGCCTCCAGCGTGAGGTAGAAGATCGCCGAGACCCCGACCGGGCCGAACCAGCCCAGGTAGGCAGCGTCGGCCGCGCGGACCCGCAGCGGCTTCATCAGCGCGAACAGCACGGGGAGACGTCGCAGGAACAGCACCGCGAGGGTCAGCAGCAGCGCCGGCCACCCGAGCTCGAACCACTCGGTCCACGGCAGCATCACACCGAGCGCCAGGAAGAACGGCAGCACGGCGAACCGGTTGACCACCTCGTCGATCTGCACCTCCGTGGTGCGTTCGCTGCCCGAGCTCACCAGGTTGAAGGCCAGCCCGGCGACGAAGGCGGCCAGCACCCCGTCGAGCCCCAGCAGGCCGGAGATCCCGACCATCAGCAGCGCCAGCAGCAGGGTGAACAACAGGAGCGGCCCCTCCTGGGTGGCGCCGTGGCGCTTGCCGGCGTGCATCGCGACACCGCCCAGCGCCCCGCCGGCAGCGCCGAGGACGAGGGCGCCGAGCACCTGCCAGATGCTCTCGAGCACGGCCTCGCCGCCGGTCATGGCGCCGGTGGTGGCCACCGCGAGGAGCACCAGGGGGAGCGCGAGCCCGTCGTTGGCACCGGACTCGATCGAGAGCACCTGGCGATCGCGGGCGGGCAGGTCGCGTTCGGCGTCCTTGCCGGTGACGACGCTGGAGGCGAGCACGGGATCGGTCGGGCAGACCGCCGTGCCGATCAGCAGCGCGAGCGGCAGCGAGACCCCGAGGATCCCGAGGGCGAGACCCGCGGAGATCAGTGCCATCAGGGGCATCGCGACCAGCAGCAGGAGCGCGATCGGCTGCCACTTCTCCCGCACCTGGCTGAGGGGGTAGCGCAGCGCGATGCCCATCACCGAGATGGCCAGCAGCACGCGCGCCACGTCGTGCAGGGCGGTCGGGTCCTCGGTGATCGTGGCCAGGTCGACGGCGTCGAAGACCTCGGGCCCGAGGAGCACGCCGAGGACCAGGGCCAGCAGCGGCTCGGACAGCGGGAGCTGGTTGATGCGCGCGGACAGGGCCGCCATCACCAGTCCCAGGACTCCGACGGCCACCAGCAGCAGGTCGATGCTCTCGCTCACGACCCGCATGGTGCCCAGGTCAGGTGTCGGGAATCCCGGCGGGAGCGAAACCGTCATCAAGATCACGGGAGTTCTGGGCGAATCGGGCGTCCACCCGCTCTACGCTTTTCGGGTGGACACGCACTGGCAGGAGACGTTGCGCGCGGGGGGCTATCGGCTGACCCAGCAGCGCGAGCTCGTGCTGTCCGCGGTGGAGACGCTGGGCCACGGGACGCCCGACGAGATCCTGCACGAGGTGCAGCAGCACTCCAGCACCGTCAACATCTCCACGATCTACCGGACGCTGGAGCTGCTGGAGGGCCTGGGCCTGGTGCGCCACACCCACCTGAGCGACCGGGCGCCGACGTACCACTCGGTGACCGGGCCCGAGCACGTGCACCTGAAGTGTCGTGGCTGTGGGCGGGTCTTCGACGCCGAGCCGGAGGCGTTCGAGGAGATGGTGGCCCAGCTGCGTCAGCGGCACGGGTTCGAGCCGGACGTCGGGCACCTCACGGTCTTCGGGCTGTGTCGCGAGTGTGCCTCCGCAGGCGCGGAGCGGTGACGACCCCGACTCTCGAGCCGGGAGATCGCCTGGAGGCCCCGACCCTCGACGCGGAGGAGACGCCGGACGAGGAGCGGGTCGCCGGGACCCCGACCGGGGGGCCGGCGCGGATGCGCTACCTCGACAGCCTCCGCGGCAGCCTGATGCTGCTGGGCATCGTGCTGCACACCAGCGCACGCTTCGGAGTGCACCGGGACGCGCTCGCAGGGGGCTGGGAGGGCTGGACCTACGTCGGTGGGTTCATCCACCTGTGGCGGATGCCGGCCTTCTTCGTGGTCGCCGGCTTCTTCGCCACGATGGTGCTCTCGCGCCGCGGTGTCGGTCAGTGGTGGACGCGCCGGGTGGTGCGGCTGGGCCTTCCGTTGACGTTCGGGCTGCTGGTCGTGAACTCGTTCCTGTGGCCGGCGAAGGCCTACACCCGCGACGACCTGGTGGGGATGGGCTTCGGGGGCGTCTGGGACGAGTACGTCGTGCCGCACCTCGGACAGCTGGCGCACCTGTGGTTCCTGGTGCACCTGCTGGTCTACTGCTCGCTCCTGGCGCTGCTGACCTGGGTCGCTCGCCGGTGGACCAACCGCCCCCACGTCAGGGGTGCGGCCGCTCGGCTGGTCGCGCGCCCGTGGATCGTCGCCGCCGGGCTGGTGGTGGTCGTCCTGGGCAGTGCCTGGGCGCTCCACCTGCAAGCCGAGGTGCCCCTCGACATCCCGGGGCTGCGCGCGGACTCCGGCTTCGTTCCCTACGCCGCCTGCTTCTTCGTGGGCACGCTGCTCGGCCTTGCTCCGGGGTCGTTCGCTCGCCTGGTCGACCGGCTGGTGTGGGTCGCGATCCCCGTGGCGTTGGCGCTCCCGGCGCTGGTGGTGGGTCCGGACCCGGTGCTCGTCCCGGAGACCTGGGTCTTCGCCATCGCCTTCGTGGGCTCTGGCTGGGCCTGGACCCTGGTGCTGCTGGCGGTCTTCAAGCGCTTCGCGGACCGGGGTGGCTGGCCGACCCGCTACCTGATCGACGCCTCGCTCACCGTCTACCTGGTGCACCTGCCGGTGGTGTTCCTGATGGCCGGCGTCGTGGACGTCCCGGGCGTCGGGCCGGTCGAGGCCGCCCTGGTCACCATGGCTGCCACCGTGGTGATCTCGTTCCTGATCTACGAGCTGCTGAACCTGACTCCGCCCACTCGCTGGCTCTCCACCGGGCGGGGCGAGCGCGGCACCTCCGTGCGCGACTTGCTGCGGCTCAGGCGGCGCGCCGCCTGAGCCGGCTCCTCGACGTTCGACACGGGTCTGGGTGGAGCCATGAAGCTCAACCACCTGGCTCGAGTGACGACCAACAGGTCACGCTCGCCGGGGCGCCCGGCCCGCGTCGCGCAGGATCTTGAGGTTCTTGCTCGTCGAGTGCTTCCAATCCCACCGCGAGACCGCGGCGGCCCGGCCTTCGACTCCCATCCGGGTGCGCCGTGGGGCATCGGTCAGCAGCGCAGACAGGGCATGGGCCAAGCCGTCGACGTCGCCCGGAGGCACCAGCAGCCCGTCCACACCGTCACGGATGACGTACGGGATACCGCCGACGTCGCTGCCCACGACGGGGACGCCGCAAGCCAGTGCTTCGATGAGGGTCATTCCGAAGGACTCCGATTCCGTCAGGGACGGCAGGACCACGATCGCGGACTGTTGGTATGCGCGGACGAGCTCATCGCCCGACAATGCTCCTCGCCACACGACATGCTCATCGATACCCAGCTCCGCGGCCCGGGAACGCACGGAGGGCAGGTCGTCGCCGTCGCCCACAAGGACCAGTCGCGCGGAGGGAACCTGCGCCAGGATCTGGGGGAAGGAGTCGATGAGGACCTGGATGCCCTTCCAGCGCGAACTGCGCTGCACGCGTCCGACATAGGTGACGTCGAGGCTCGACGCCACCCGCCGGGGGGTGAAGTGGTTCGTGTCGACACCCGGCGGAACGAGATCCACATCCCCGTCGCGATGAGCGAGGGCAACCGGAGAAACCCCGATCACGGTGTCGGCCCGAGCGAAGACTCGCGGTTGCACCCACCGCTCGTACGTCCACACCAGGGCGTCAGCAGCCCCACCCGTACCTTTGGCCATCGATCCCGAGTGGGACGTCATCACCACCGGTCGTGGGCCGGCCGTGATGGTGGCGATGTCAGCCAGGAACGGGGTGGGGGTGTGAGCATGCACCACGTCGATGGCGTGCTTGCGCAGGAGGCGCGGCACCTGGAGGGTCCACCACGGGTTCACAGGGGTGTTGGAGACCTTGAACCATGGGGCTAGGCGCTCGACGAGGATGCCGTCCTCGGTCGACGTGACACTGCGGCGCGACTCGGTATTGGTCGTGATGACAACAACATCGAAGGCGGGGTCGTCCCGCAACGCGAGTGCCAGAGTGTGGGTGTAACGCTCGAGCCCACCCACGCTCGGTGGGTAGTAGGGCGTGACCAGTGCTACACGAGTAGCGCGGTCACCCACGGTCGTCGCCTGGATCGGTCGCTCCGTCTCTCCCGGGTCGGAGCCCGTCCCTCGATGAGTGCGTCTCGAGCGGGCCGTGCTGCACGTACATTAGCCTGAGCTGCTCAGCTCGTGGCGGGCCGCACCGTCGGCTGTGGCAGCCGCTTCACCGTCAGCGTGGCTTGAGCGGCTCGTGCTGCAGGTACATCAGCCGGCTCAGCTCCTGCCGAGTCTTCCGCATGCCGTCCAGGACGAGTCCGCACGTGAGGGCCAGTCCACTGATGAGGCCGAAGCCCAGGGACGTGACGAGGCTGGGCATGCGGGGCACCATGCCGGTCGAGAGGTACTCGCTCAGCACCGGCACACCGAATGCGACCGCGGCGAGCAGCGACACGGCTGCGATGAGCCCGTAGAAGGCCAGCGGCCGCTCGTGTCGGGTCAGGTTGGAGATCAGCGTGAGGATCTTGCTGCCGTCGCGGTAGGTCCGCAGCTTGCTCTCGGTGCCCTCGGCTCGCTCGCGGAACCCGACCGGCACCGACATGCTCGGCGCCCGGAGGCTCAGGGTGTGCACCGTGAGCTCGGTCTCGATCTCGAACTCGCGCGACGCGGCCGGGAAGCTCTTGACGAAACGGCGGGAGAAGGCGCGGTAGCCGCTCAGCATGTCTCCCACGTTGGTGCCGAAGATCGCGCCCACCACGCGGTTGAGCACTCGGTTGCCCCACGCGTGGTTGGGTCGGTAGGCGTTGTCAGCGACATCGCGGCGCACGCCCAGGACGTGGTCGAAGTGCCCGTCCAGGAGGGTGCGGATGAGCTCGGGGGCGGCGGCGGGGTCGTAGGTGTCGTCGCCGTCGATCATGAGGTAGACGTCGGCATCGATGTCGGCGAAGGCCCGCCGGACGACGTTGCCCTTCCCCTTCTGCACCACGTGGCGCACGAGGGCACCTGCCTCGCGCGCGACCTCGGCGGTGGCGTCTGTGCTGGCGTTGTCGTAGACGTAGACGGTGACCCCGGGCACGTGCTGGTGGAGGTCCGCCACAACCTTGGTGACAGCGCCGGCTTCGTTGTGGCATGGGACGATGGCCGCGACCTCGAGTCCCGACCACGGCTCGTTGCTGGTCCTCTGGGCCGGCACGACCTGCAGCTTCGAGGTCGAGTCACCCCGCGCGCGATCGGCGCGGTTCTCCTCGACTGCCTGCGGACCGTACCTGACTTGTGACACCGTGATTCCCCCAGTTGTGCTTGCCCCAACGGCCCGTGTGTCGGGCTTGATATATCAACGACCTCAGGTCCTTGTGGTTACGCCTCGCGTGGCGAGCCAACCGAAACCGGAGAATGTCCTTGGCGTCTGCACCAACCGCCCCAGCCCGAGTAGGCGTCGTCGCCCACTACTACGTTCCCCACGTCGGAGGGTTGGAAAACGTTGCCCAGCGTGTGGCCGGCGAGCTGACGCGCCGTGGTTTCGAGGTCGAGGTGCTCACCAGCGCCGTGGGGGCGGCCCCGGGTGTCGTGCTCGAGGACCGGGTGCGCGTGCGAAGGCTGCGGGTGCTGAACGTCCTCGAGCAGTACGGCGTGCCGTTCCCTCTGTTCGGGCCGGCGCTGCTGGTCCGGGCCTTGCAGATGGTCCGGCGGTGCGACGTGGTGCACGTGCACGACATGCTCTATCTGAGCTCATGGGTCGTCGCAGCGCTGTGTCGGCTGACGCGCACGCCGTACGTCGTGACCCAGCACGTCGGCCTGGTGGACCACCCGTCGCGCACGGTGGGACTGGTGCAGCGGCTGGTGTGGGCGAGCGTCGGCCGGTTCGTGCTGCGGGGCGCGGAGCGTGTGCTGGCGATCAGCCCGCTCATCGCGCGGCGGGTCGCCGCGCACGTGGGGCAGGTGCGGGTCGAGGTGCTGCGAAACGGCCTGGACACTCGACAGTTCCGCCCACCGCGCCCCGGTGAGCGGGAGGCCATCCGGGAGCGGTTCGGTCTGCCGCGGGACCAGGTGCTGGTGCTGTTCGTCGGACGCTTCGTGCCCAAGAAGGGCTTCGACGTGGTCGCTGCCGCCACCGGTTCACTCCACCACACGGTCTTCGTGGGTGGGCATCGTCCGTCCGAGCTGCCCGACTCCGAGCGGCGGCACTTCCTCGGGCAGCTGCCCGCGGAGCAGGTGGCCGAGCTCTACCGGACCTGCGAGATCTTCGTGTGTGCGAGCACGGGCGAGGGGCCGATGACCCCGATGGAGGCCATGCTCAGCGGCTGCTGCGTGCTGCTCCGCGACGATCCGGCGCTGCGCGCGCTGGGCATCGACGAGGGGGTCACGTTCGTCGAGATGGACCCGGCGCAGCTCGCTGCGCAGCTCTCGCGCCTCGCCGCCGACCCGGAGTCGATCCGGGAGGGCGCCGCGCGCGCGATCCGCGCGGCGGCCGCCATCCCGACCTGGGAGGAGCACGCCGACTCCTTCGCGGTCGTGCTGCGCGAGATCGCGACCCCAGTGGCTAGTGTGGCGAGGTGACGCATGGCCGCGAGGGCAGAGTGGCGGCGAACCCCAACCCCCTGTTGCTGAGCGTGGTCATCGTTCTCGACCTCGTCGTGCTGGCCAGTGTGGGTCTGTTCTCCGACCCCTCCACGGTCTCGGTGATGGCTCGAGGGCTGACCGGGTGGCTGGGCTCCTCGGTTCCCGGCGTCGGCGACGGGGGGACCCACGTCGCCGAGGTCCTGATCTATGCGTTGGTGATGGCGCCCATCGGGGCCACCCTGACGCTGTGGCGGGTCTCGGTCCGGCGGGCGCTGTGGTCGTTGGCGACCGCGGTGTTCCTTCTCGTCACCGCGGTCTCTGTCTTGACCGGGTGGCTGCCCGGGTCGTCCGAGGTCTGGACGGCCCCGCTCGGCGCGGCACTGGGAGTGCCGCTGGGCGCCGCATCGCTGAAGCAGGCGAGCCGGGCGCGCCATGTCGCGGACGTCTCGTACGGCATGGGAGGCGCCTTCCTGCGGACCGCTCTGGCCGGCGTCGTCGTGCTCACCGTCGTGGTGATGGCGACGGTGACCTTCGACCGACTCGTGGCGCCGTTCACCACGAGCGAAGAGCCCGCGGCCACGACGCCGGCCAAAGAGGCGCGGCGGCTGGCGGCCGAGAAGGACCTGGTCGTGGGGATGGCCTTCGGTGGCCGGCTTCAGTACAAGGAGCCGGAGGAGCTGGACCGCATCCTCGACGACGCCGTCGACCTTGGTGTGCGATGGGTCCGCACCGACCTGGAGTGGGGCGTGGTGCAGGCCGACGGCCCGGACTCCTACGACTGGTCCGCGTTCGACGCCGTCGTGGAGGCCGTCAACGAACGCGGTCTCAAGCTGCTCCCGATCCTGCTGGCCGCCCCTGAGTGGGCCCGGCGTGACGACTGTCGCGAGGAGTGGGCGTGTCCGCCCGCCTCGACATCGACCTTCGTGGACTTCGCACGCGCTGCGGCCGAGCGCTACAGCGGGCAGGGCGTGCGCACGTGGGAGATCTGGAACGAGCAGAACATCACCGCTTTCTGGATCCGTCCCGACGCCGAGCTGTACGCCGAGCTGCTGGTCGGCTCCGCCGACGCGATTCGCGAGGTGGACCCGAGGGCGCGGATCGTCATGGGCGGCACCGCCGCGCTCGAGCCGAACGACCGCATCATCGAGGCGCGGGACTACCTCAACCAGGTGTGCGACCTGGACGCGTGCGACGTCGTCGACGCGGTGGCCTATCACCCGTACACCTTCCCGTGGAAACCGAGCGCCCCGGGCTCCGAGGACAGTTCGTGGCGGCGCATCAGTGACACGGACATCTCGTTCAGAAGCATCCTGGAGTCCCACGGCCATCCGGACATGCCGATCTGGCTCACGGAGTTCGGCGCTCCCACCGGCGGACCCGGAGAGATCTCCGACGTCAATGGGGACGGTGGCCTGCCGAACGTCACGCACGTCAGCGAGGACCGGCAGGCCGACATCGCCTACGACGCGGTTCTCAGCGCCATCGTCCACCCCGATATCAAGGCGCTGTTCTGGTACACCGACGTCGACCTGCCGGAGGCCGGCGGCATCGGGGGACACTTCGGGCTCACACGGGCCGACGGCACCCGGAAGCCCTCCTGGAGCGCCATGCGTGACGCCATCGCGGTGGCCCGTCCGGGCAGCTGAGGCTCGGGGAGAGGGTCGGGTCGTGGCTGACGTCGCTCCGACTGGCGTGGGAGCTCGGGTGCCACAATGACTGACGAGGGCGAGGGGGACGGGATGGACTCCAGGCAGCGGCTCGACAAGACCGGGCTGCGCCGGCACCAGCTGGCTATTCTCGCCGCTTTCGACGAGCTGTGCACCGAGCGGGGGCTGACCTACTACCTGTGGGGCGGGACATTGCTGGGCTCGGTGAAGTTCGAGGGCTACATCCCCTGGGACGACGACATCGACGTGGCGATGCCGCGCTCGGACTACGAGCGCCTCGGCCGGCTCGCTGAGGAGCTCCCCGCGTCCTTGGAGCTGCTGTCGCCCCGCCGCACGCGGGGTCACTTCCTGCCCTACGTCAAGCTCGGCCTGCGGAACTCGCTGCTCATCGACCACTCCTCGCGCGACCTGCGCACCCTGATCAACATCGACATCTTCCCGCTCGACGGCGTGCCCCCCGGGCTCCGGGGCAGGGCGCGACGTTGGCTGACCTACGTCCTCGTCAGGTTCCTGCGGACCTCGATGTATCCCCTCCACACCGGCTGGCGGCGCTACGTCCGGGTCCTGGCCCGCCTGATGCTGCCGCTGCCGAGCCTGCGGCAGGGGGTGGCCCGGCTCATCGACCGGTGCGCCTGTCACTCCGAGGCCAGCACCGACCACCTGCGGATGGCGGTCTGGGCGCGCGGCACCCCGATCGTTCGCTCAGCCATCGAGCCGGCGCGTCGGCGCAGGTTCGAGGGGCGGCTCTACCCCACACCCCGGGACCCGAGGCCCCTGCTGGGGCTGGTGTACGGCGACTGGGAGTCGATGCCGCCCCCGGGCCGCCGGACGTCACACCGGTTCGAGGCCTATCTGCTGCGAGCCGAACCGGCGGCCTGAGCCGGTGGCGCCCGGCCTCACAGTCCCGACATCTCCTTCACCGCCTGGCCGAACGCCGCCCAGGCGGGCTTCTTCGACCCGTCGACACGTCGCAGGCCGAACGCACGCTCGGCCCCGGTCTCCCAGGAGATGTCCTGGTTGGTGTACCAGAACAGTGCGTGGACGTTGGAGTTCTGCGCTGCGGTGCGGACCACGTTGTCGGCCATGGCGGCCTGCCACGCCTCGGTGACGTGGTCGGTCGCGGAGGTCACGTTCGCCACCAGGCCGTCGCCGTTGACCTCACCCGGACCCTCGGTCGGTGCGCCGTACTCGGTGATCCAGATGGGCGCGTCGCCCAGGCCGTGGTCGTTCATGACGCTGCGCATCGACACCGGGGTCTTGTCGATCTTGGCCCACGGCGACTCCCACGGGGTCACGGTGCTCGCCAGGAACGGGAAGGTGTAGGGGTGGAAGGAGATGGCGTCGATGTCGGCGCAGGCTCCGAGGTCGCACACGCCGTCGAGGAACTCGCGAGGGGGGATGACCCAGCTCTCCCGCAGCTCCAGGGCTGCGATCCCGCCGAACATGACGGTGGCGTCGGGGTCCACCGCGTGGACCGCCGGAGCGGTGCGCTTGAGCAGCTCGGCGTACTCGGGGATGTCGGGGTCCTTCCAGAAGCCGGCCAGGTTGGGCTCGTTCCAGATCTCCCACACGTCGATGCGGTCCTTGTACCGCTCGACGGCCGTCTTGGCGAAGCGCACGAAGTCGTCCGGGTTGGCCGGGGGGCAGCCGAAGGCGGTGCAGCCCGCCTGCTTGGCCCAGGGGGGTGTGTAGGCGAGGATCGGCAGGATCTCCAGGTTGCGCGCCTTGGCGGCGTCGACCACCCGGTCCATCGCCGACCAGTGCCAGTCGTCTCGGCGGTCGCGCTCGATGCTCTTCCACGCCATGTCGACGCGGATCCACGTCACGCCGAGGGCGACCGCGTCGTCGAGGGTGGCATCCAGCGTGGCCTGGTCCATCCAGCTGAGCCGCTCGCCGTAGGAGACGCCGTACTTCGTGGTGGCGGGGGTGCCGGTGGTGGTGCCCGGGTCGGTGCCGGTGGTGGTGGTCGGGTCCGGCTCGGGATAGGTGGTCACCGCCTTCACGCAGCGGAGGCGCTTGCGGAAGCCCCGCAACGTGCGGTGCCGGTGGTCCGCGCTCGGGCAGGTGTAGTGGTCCCGGCGGTTGACGCAGACCCTGCGCACCTTCCCGTGGCGCTTGACCCGCTTGACGCGCTTGCAGTGGACGTGGTGCCGGTCCGTGTCCACGACGTAGCTGACCTGCGCGGTCTGGGTGGATTCGGCCGCGGTGGGGACGGGGGCGGCCTGGGCCGGGGCCGACACCATGGCTGAACCGGTGAGAAGAAGTGCGCACGTCAGAGCGCAACGGATGACGGTAAGCATCAAGCCCTCCCAAGCTCTCAGCGGCGGAGACGGTCCAGCGCTCTCCGCAATGTGGGGGTTATGACGTTAGTCGGCTTCAGGACTAACGTCCCGACAAGCAGGACCTTCGATCCCAAATGGCCCAATAGGGCTATTTCTGACTAGTCAGGCGCAGATCGGGAACGACCGGAGCTCTGCCTCGGTCGCCGGCGGCCCGGCGTCGGGTGGGGCGGATGCAATAACATCCGTAGCCCAGGTGGTCGAGGCGGAGGGGACTGACCGTTGTCCAACCCGAAGGACCCCTCAGGCGCCCCTGAGGGCGCTGGTCCGGGTGCCGGCCGAGAGCCTGGGCCAGGCCGGCGTGTCCACCAGGTGGTGGCCTTCTATCCGCCGGCCCTGGGCGGGGTCGAGATCGTGGTCGAGGAGCTGAGCCGCGCGCTGGCCGAGCGCGGGCGCGAGGTCGAGGTGCTCACCAGCGACCTGCCGCGACAAGGCGCCAGGGAGCGGGCTCGAGCCGGGGGTCCCCGGGTCCGTCGGCACCGCGCGATCCTGGTCGCGCACACCCCGGTCATGCCGGGCCTGCTGGTGTCGCTGCTGCGGGCCCCCCGGGACACAGTGCTCCACGTCCACGTCGCGCACGCCCTGGTGGGTGAGCTCGTCCGCTGGGCGGCGGCGGTGAGGCGGATGCGCTACGTGGTGCACTTCCACCTCGACATCGGCCCGTCCGGCCCCGCCGGGGTGCTTCTGCCTTACTACAAGCGCTGGTTCCTGGCCCCGATGCTGCGTCGCGCGGCCGCGGTGATCGCGCTGTCGGCGGCGATGAGGACGGAGCTCGTCGACGACTTCGGTCTGAGCCCCGAGCGGGTTCACGTGGTGGGCAACGCGGTGGCCGACACCTACCGCGAGGAGGGGAAGCCTCGGGAGGCGGTCACGTCCGAACGCCCGCTGCGGCTGCTGTTCGCCGGCCGGCTGGCGGTGCAGAAGAACCTGCCCCGGCTGCTGCGTGCCCTGCACCAGGTCGAGGGACCGCTTGAGTTGCGCGTCGCCGGTGACGGCGAGGACCGCGGGCGGCTGGAGCAGCTGGCCGCCGCTCTCCCGCACCCGGTTGCCTTCCTCGGGCGGCTGGACCAGCCGGCGCTGCGCCAGGAGATGAAGCTGGCCGACGTCTTCGTCATGACCTCCGATCGCGAGGGCATGCCCCTGGTGGCGATGGAGGCGATGGCGATGGGACTGCCTGTGCTGTCGACCGACGTGCCGGGAGCACGGGAGCTCGTCACGGGCGCCGGCTTGCTGGTCCCGCCCACCGACGAGGGGGTGGCTGACGGCCTACGCCGGCTGGCGGACTCTCCCGATCTTCGAACGGAGCTCTCACGAGCCGGGTGGGAGCGGATGCGGGACCGGACCTGGCCTCGTGTGGCCGAGGAAGTCGAGCGCGTCTACACCGTGGCCGGCCTGTGGTCGTGATCTCCGTGGCCGGGCGCTGGCAGCGAGCGCGCGAGCAGCTCCGCAGTGGGAACAGGGTCCTCAACGACTCGCTGTTGATGCTGGCCACCACCGTGCTGATGTCACTGTTCGGCGCCCTCTTCTGGGCGGTGGCGGCCCGGACCGGTGATCAACGGTCCGTGGGACTGGCTGCCTCGATGGTCGCGGCGATGGTGACCTTCAGCTATCTCTCCCAGCTGGGGTTGAACCACACCTTGATCAAGCTGCTGCCGCACTCGCCGCTGAAGCGGCGCCTGATCTGGCAGGCCACCGGACTGGTGTCGCTGGCCGGCGCCTTCTTCGGTCTCGGTTACGTGCAGGTGATGGCTGTGGTGTCGCCCCAGATCGCCGACGTCGCCGACCAACCCGCGCAGTACGCCGCCTTCGTGGTGATGGTCTCGGCCTCCGGGGTCAACCTGCTCTCGGACGGGGTGCTGCTGTCCGTGGGGGCGCTGGGCCGCAACCTGATGATCAACGGTCTGCTGATGGGCTTCATCAAGTGCGCCCTGCCGTTCGTCATGGGGGATACGGGCGCCTTCGAGCTGGTGGCCTCGGTCGGCACCGCCTCGGTGGTCGCCGCCGCGCTCAGCATCGGGGTCGCGCTGCGGTGCGTGCCGCCGGACGAGCCGCGCCGCGGCACCGGCCTGCGCAAGGCCGTGTCGTTCGCGACCGCCGGTTACGTCGCCGGGGTCGCCAACATCCTGCCGGTGATGATCATGCCCGTCCTTGTGGTCGAGCGCCTCGGCAGCGAGGAGAACGCGGTCTACTTCATCTGCTTCCAGATCCTGAGCCTGCTCAACGCTGTGGCCTACAAGCTGAACTCCTCCTCCTACGCGCACGCCTCCCGCAGCCCCGAGGAGGTGCACGAGGTGGTGCGCACGACCCTGAGGATCCTGGTCGGTGCCATCCTGACGGCTGCGCTGGTGGTGATCCTGCTGGCTCCGTGGCTGTTGATGGTCTTCGGCGCGGAGTACCGGGAGGAGGGCACGACGGCGCTGCGCCTGATGGCACTGGCCTCGATCCCGCTGGCGCTGGAGAACTGGTACGCCATGCGGCTGCGCCTGCGCTCCCAGCTGGTCGCGATGGTGCTGCTCCAGTGCACGGTCTCGGTGACGATGCTGGCGACCGCCTGGGTGGTCATGCCGTGGGGGATCGAGTGGACGGCCGCGGCGCTGGCGGCGGGCTACCTCAGCGGCCTTCCGGTGGCATGGACCGCGATCCGGCGCGGGGGTGCTGACCGGGTCGATCTCTTCGAGCACGCCCGGTGAGCCGCGCCGGTTCGGGACGTCGGATCAGCGGTAGACCCGGCTGTAGCCGTTGTTGTAGAGCAGGTGCGCGTCGGAGCGGTCGAGGATCTCGACGGGGAACTCGTAGGAGATGATGTCGCCGCCGACGAACTTCGACGACCTGCCCTCCTGGGCGACCAGCGAGGGCAGGTAGATCAGGGCGTCGACCGGGATGGTGCTGGGGTAGAGCTCGCCGAAGGAGAGCTCGTGCCTGGAGAACGGCGGCCCGGCGAGGTTGGCCATGAAGTCGGCCGTGTTGCTCCGGTCGGTCCACACCAGGCCGGAGTCCAGCACCTCGGTCTTGTGGTAGCGCGCGAAGTCCACCGCCCACTGCATGCCGGCGACGTCGGCCTGGTCGTAGTTGTAGAGGCGGTCGTAGAAACCGGCATTGGCCAGGTTGAGCTGGGGTTCGTAGCCTCCCAGCGCCCGCGAGGACCATCCGGTGATGTTCAGGAACGAGGTGAGGGCCACCACCGCCGCCAGCCAGTGACCCACTCTCGGGAACCGCCGGGTGAGGGTGAGGAGGGTGGCCGCGGCGAGAGCCGCCCAGGCAAAGAGGCTCTGCTGCAGGGACCGCAGGAATCCGTACTCCGCCGACAGTCCCGGTCCGACGATGAAGAGCAGCACGACGGCCGCTGAGCCGATGCACAGCCACCGCAGGTCGTCGGGGAAGTGGCCGAGGCGCCTGGGGCGGAAGACCAGGAGCAGCAGTCCGATCGCCGTCAGGAGCTGCAGCACGAGCCCGGAGGCCAGCCGGATGCGGTCGGTGAGCTGTTGCAGGTCGTCGCTGCCGGGGGCGAGCACTTCACCGACCGGGGTCGGCGGCAGCGGCTCGGGGTCCACTGCTCGAGGGAACCGCTCCTCCTGGTCGACGTCGAGGAACCCGCCGGCGAACCGGGGGGACTGCGTGTCCTCGTAACGGTCGGCCGAGTAGTCGTCCAGCTTTTCCTGGATGGGGACCGACGGGGCGAAAAGGCTCCGTCGCAGCTCCGAGGCGCTGGGTCCCGCCTCTCCGGTCACGACGGCGGACAGGGTCTGTCCGAGCACGCCGCGCAGGTGGCCTCCGGTCTGGGTGATGGCTCCGGACCACGTCACCGCCAGCGCGGTGATCGTGAGCACGACCGCGGGGTGCAGCAGGACCAGCCCGCGGACGGGGTACGGCTCTCGGAGCCGGGGCTTGCCGATCCGGGTCCGCGCGAGCCGAAAGACCAGGCGGCCGACGCTGGCGAAGATGAGGGTCAGGGCGAGCACATAGGTGGTGGAGTAGTGCGACAGCACGACCCCGACCCCCATGGCGACCGCGAGCAGTCGCCTCTGAACCACGTGGTCCGCGTCGTCGTTGCTGAGCAGCATGACGAAGCCGGCCAGGAACAGGAAGGCGATCCCCTGCCGCAGCAGGTAGGACATGTCGATGATGTAGGTGGGGAAGGCGACGAAGAACACCGCCGCGAGCACGGCCGCGCGGCGAGGCGCCACCCGTCGCGCGGTCACGTAGATCGCTGCGGCGACCGGGGTGAAGGCAAGGGGCAGCAGGACCTTGAAGACGGTGAAGTCGCTGAGGCCCGTCATCGCCTGCATCCCGGCGGGGAGCAGGGTGACGCTGAGACACGCGTTGTAGGGGTCCGCGTAGGTCGCGATGTCCCAGAACTGGATGCTGCGCGCGATCTGGAAGAAGAAGTACTCCCGCTGGATGTCGTGCCCGATGATGAACCACGAGCGCAGCGAGGTCCCGAGAAGCACCGCGGCCGAGACCATGGTCAGTGCGAGCGCGTCACGAGCCGCCGAGCCCGGCATCAGCATGAGCAGGGCGACTGCCACCCCGCTGACCCCGAGCCCCATCATCGCCAGGGTGTGTGGTCCCTGGTTGTTCAACGTGACGGCTCCGAGGACCGCGAAGCACAGACCAGCCGCGGCGACCAACACCGGGACCGAGGCCGCCCCCAGCGGGGTCACCCACCACGCGGCGAGACGCCTCAGCGACGGTCGCGGGAGACGGGAGGGACGCCACAGCGCGAACAGCGCGGTGGCGCTGACGAGCAACGAGCGCAGGTAGGTCGGCTCGAGCGGGCGGTCCACACCCAGGGGGTGGGCGATGGAGTTCCACAGGAGCAGCGTCATGATCTGCGTGAGCAGGACCAGGGCGAAGGCGAGGTAGACCCGGGCCACTCGCGACCCGGGCAGGTCGATCTTGGCCAGGACCAGCGCCGTCGGGACCACCCACAGCAGCAGGAGACCGCAGCAGGCCGCGACGATGTGGATCGCGGTGGGGTCGGTGGGGAAGAGGACGCTGCCGGTTCCCTGGCTCGCCGACGACGCCGGCACCGGAGCGGCCAGCTGGGTGACGGACCCCAGCACGATGACGGCGGCGATCCAGCCGGCCGGCTCAGCCCATCGACGCCGCGCGCCGGTCGCCTCGCTCGCGCCCTGCGTCCCGGTCGTGCCGCGCGTGCGTGTCGTGGTCACAGCGGATCGTCCGGGGTGCACCGGGTCACCAGGTCGTGCTCGCCGTCAGAAGTCGAGAAGCGAATCGTGGTCTCGCCCGTCTCATCGATGGGCATCTTCCGCGAGAGCCGCTTCGGGGTGCCGGGCCGGACCTCGGCAGTGCGGCCACGGACGAACGCGGGGTTGGCGTCGGAAGTCATGGTCCATCTGACGGAGAAGGGTCGACCCGTCGCCTCGATCCTGATCAGGAGCCACGCCCGTCCGTCCTCGGGCTCGCAGATGCTCGAGGTGTTGATGAAGCTGACCGCGTAGAAGTCCTGCTCCTCGTGGACCGACCCGCGCTCCATCGCCGACCCGCCCAGCAGAAGCACCGCCGCGATGATGACTCCGAGGGCCCACACCACGACCGCGATCGGGGCGGACGCGTAGCTGACCCAGCGCGCACCCATCGAGTGGTCCCCTGTCCTAGCCCGGGGGTTCCTCCCTCGATCCCCTCGCCGTCACTATAGAGAGTCAGGGGCTGTTGCGTGGGGCGCTTGCCGCAAGCGCCGGGAAGCCGCGTCAGGCGCCGGACTTATCATGGACAGATGGCCCCACCCGTCCTCCCGAGCCCCCTGCTCCACCTGCCCGGCGCTGTCGCGGGGAGCGGCATCGATGCGCCGGTGGCGGCCCACTACGGCTCGTTCAACGTGGAGCAGCGGGTGCTCGAGGAGGGCGACGGCTTCGTCGACCTGTCGCAGCGCGAGGTGGTGCGGATCAGCGGGGCCGACCGGTTGACGTACCTGCACTCGATCACCACGCAGCAGTTCGAGGGCCTGGCGCCCGGGAAGCAGACCCAGGCGCTGATCCTGAGCCCGCACGGCCACGTCGAGCACCACTTCTACGGCGTGGACGACGGGGAGGCGTTCACCGCCCACACCGAGCCGGGGTGCGCGGGGCCGTTGATCGAGTTCCTGGAGCGCATGAAGTTCATGATGCGCGTGGAGTGCACCGATGTGACCGCTGAGACCGCCGTCTGCTGGCGCCCACCGTCCCGGCCGCTGGTTGAGGAGGCCGAGGAACGAGGCCGTCTGGGAACGTCGCCCCCGCCGCTGGTTGAGGAGGCCGAGGAACGAGGCCGTCTGGGAACGTCGCCCCCGCCGCTGGTTGAGGAGGCCGAGGAACGAGGCCGTCTGGGAACGTCGCCCCCGCCGCTGGTTGAGGAGGCCGAGGAACGAGGCCGTCTCGAAACCACGCACGGTGTGCAGGCACTCGTCACCGGCAAGTACGACCTGATCCCGCGCGACCAGATCGAGGCCTACGCCGAGGCCGCCGGCCCGGCGTGCGGCCTGTGGGCCTACGAGGCGCTGCGGATCGCGCGCGGTGAGCCGCGCTACAAGATCGACACCGACCACAAGACGATCCCCAACGAGGTCGGCTGGGTGGGCCCCGACACCCAGGGGCCGGCGGTGCACCTGGAGAAGGGCTGCTACCGCGGCCAGGAGACGGTCGCGCGGGTGCACACCCTCGGCCGCCCGCCGCGGCGGCTGACGCTGCTGCACCTGGACGGCACCGAGAACCGGCTGCCCACCGCCCGCGAAGAGGTCACCGCCGACGGCAAGTCGGTGGGATTCGTGGGCACCTCGGCCCGCCACCACGAGCTGGGCCCGATCGCGCTGGCCGTGATCAAGCGCAACGTCCCCGTCGACGCCCAGCTCGAGGTCGACGGCATGCCGGCAGCCCAGGAGGTCATCGTCGACCCCGAGGTCGGCCTGCACGTGCGCCCCAACCTCCGGTGACGCCCCCGGGACCCGACACTGGTCCCCATTCGACCCGCTGAAGGTCACGGATCGGCCAGGCTCCCCCGTATTGGGGGTGTCTCCGCTCTCGTGGCGCGACATCACCGCTGCCTAGAGTCTGTGCGCCGTCAGTCCTCGGAGCGACTGACTCACATCTGAAACGGGGGATCTCGTGAAGTTCCTGTCCCAACGCGCCCGCCTGTCTGTGGCGAGCGGGCTCAGCGTGGTGTTCGCGGTGGCGCTGGTCGCCGTCGCGCCGCCCGCGTCTGCCGCCACCGGCAAGGTCATGGTGAACACGCAGCGCATGTCCAAGGCCACGCTGAACTCCACCCAGTACGGCTGGTACTACAAGGGCTCGACCCTGACGCTGAAGTGCCACGTGAGGGGGCAGTACGTCAGCGGTTACTACGGAGGACCCAGCAACCTCTGGTACAAGGTCAGCGACGGCAGGTATGTCGCCGACATCGATCTGAACACAGGCACCAACAACCCTGTGGCGCCGGCATGCTCGACGAGCTCGTCGACCGGAAACCTCCGCTCACCGTTCGCCGCCGGTCAGACCTGGTACGTCTGCCAGGGGTACAACGGATCGATCAGTCACCGCGGAGTGCCGACGCTCGACCTGACCAAGAACCCGGCTGGTGTCGGTTCCAGTGGCTGCACAGGTTCAGTCAACTACTCGGCCAACCAGTCCGTGTACGCACCAGCTTCCGGCACTCTCTACCAAGTCTCATCCAGCTTCGGGGGCGTCTGCATCAACCTGTCCTCCGGGCGGTCGGTCTACCTGGGTCACCTCGTCCAACGGCGGGCCAACGGGGCGGTGAGCGCGGGCACGAAGATCGGCGTCGTCGCACCGGCCGGCCAAGTCAACAACGGCGGATACGCGCACGTGCACCTGCAGGCTCACTCGGGCAAGGGATGCGGCTCGTCGCCGAAGGTGCCCTTCTCGTCGAGCTACTCGACGAAGTTCATCAACAGCCCGAACATGACCTACAGCGGCGCTGCCAACCAGTGGAAGGGCACCAAGATCTACCGCTGACTTCGTGGTCCGCTGTGCCGCATCGCGCCGAATGTTTCGGCGCCGTCTAAGATCGGTCGGATGCCTGTCGAGACCTCCGCGCCGGTTGAGGTGCGAGCGGAGCGAGCCTCGAAACCTCCCGCGCTTGCGCAGGGACGCTCGTGACGCACCCGCTCCAGCACCGCATGTGGCGGTGGGTGCTTCTCGCTGCGCTCGTGGTCGAGCTGGTCGCCATCGCCTGGCTGGTCCTCAACCCGAGCCCGGCGGTCCCGTCGCGTGCGGTGCTCTCGTTGAGCTACCGGCTCGACCAGGCGGGCTTCCCCGAGCTGCTGACGGACACGAGCCTGATCGAGTTCGCGCTCAACGTGGCGCTCTTCGTCCCGCTCGGAGTGACGCTGGCCCTGCTCGTGCCCAAGGTGCCCTGGTGGGTGTGGGGACTCTTCGGGTTCCTGGCCAGCTCAGCGATCGAGGGAATCCAGCTGATGCTCCTGGACGGGCGCTCCGCGACGGTCCGCGACATCGCCGCCAACACGGTCGGTCTCGGGCTGGGCGCGGTGCTGGCACAGCTCGCGATGCGCATCGCTCGGAGGCTGCCTCGTTCTAGGGTGGACGCCGAGACGAGAGTCTGAAGGGGGACGCGTGCGAGTCGTGATCACAGGTGGCGCCGGCTTCATCGGCGCCAACCTCGCGAAGGAGCTGCTGAGCGCCGGCGACGAGGTCGTCGTCGTCGACGACTTCTCGACCGGAAACAGAGAGAATCTCGAGGGCCTCGACGTCGAGGTCCACGAGGGGTCGATCCTGGACCGTGCGCTCCTCGACCGAGCATTCGCGGGGGCGAGCGCGGTCGTTCACCTCGCGGCGCTGGTCTCGGTGCCCTGGTCGGTCGAGGATCCTGACGACAACCACGCGCGCAACGCCACCGGCACGCTCGAGGTGCTCCAGGCCGCCCGTCGCGCCGGCATCGACTACGTCGCCGTGGCGTCCTCGGCCGCGGTCTACGGCGCCAACCCGGAGCTGCCCAAGCACGAGCTGATGCCGGTGGCACCCCTGACGCCGTACGCCGTGAGCAAGGTGGCCACCGAGCAGTACGCGCTCGCCTTCGCCCACAGCTACGGCATGCGGACGATCGCCTTCCGCTTCTTCAACGTCTTCGGCCCGCTGCAACCGGCGGACCACGCCTACGCGGCGGTCATCCCCGCCTTCGTCGACGCGGCCGTGGCCGGCAGGCCGCTCCCGCTGGAGGGTGACGGCACCCAGACCCGCGACTTCGTCTACGTCGGCACGGTCTCGCGCGTGCTCGCCGACGCCGTGCACCGTCAGGTCGCCCACGACGTGCCGGTCAACCTGGCGCTCGGTGGCCGGACGTCGCTCAAAGAGCTGATCGCTGCGATCGAGGAGGGCGTCGGGCGACCCGTCGAGATCGACCAGCGGCCCCCGCGCGTGGGGGACATCCCCCACTCCCAGGCCGACGCCTCACGGCTGCGCTCGCTGTTCCCCGACGTCGAGCCCGTGCCGATCGAGCAGGGCCTGCGTGACACGGTGCGGTGGTTCGTCGAGCGAGCCGCGCCCGGGTCCTGACTAAATGAAACGTTTGAGCACAATCGCACGAGCGGGTTACCCTCAGTCGTTGCCGGGTTGATCTGACACCGGGCGGGCCGGGGGGCACTCTGGTCGGGGGATCGAGAGACGAGAGGGGCTCTGCGCGCCCAATGGAGCTTCGCGACTACATCCGCATCCTGCGGGCCCACTGGGTGGGTGTCCTGGTCATCGTGCTGGTGACGCTGGGAGCCACCGCTGTCTACACCTTCACCCGCGAGGAGGTCTACGCCGCCGACGCCAACGGCTTCGTGAGCATCGGCGCCGTGGAGAACCCCGCGATCGGGTCGGTGCAGGACCAGTTCGCCAAGTCGCGGGCGACGTCGTACGTCGACATCGCGAAGAGCCGCGCCACCGCCCAGGAGGCGATCCGGCTGCTCGGGCTCAGCGACACCGATCCGGCGGCGTTGGTCAGTCGGATCGACGTGGCGCAGCCGCCTGACACGGTCCTGATCAAGATCACCGCACGCGCCGGGTCGCCGCAGGAGGCGCAGGAGCTGGCCGACGCGTGGGTGGCGGCGCTCGCCGGCCAGGTCGAGGAGATCGAGGACCCGAGCGGCAGCAACACCAGGACGGCGCCGCAGGTCATCCCGGTCGAGTCCGCGGCCCTGCCGACGACCCCCGTCTCGCCCAACCCGCAGCGCAACTTCGCCCTGGGGCTGGTGCTCGGGCTGCTGCTGGGGTTCGGCTACGCGATGATCCGCAACGTGCTGGACCGCAAGCTGAGGACGACCGAGTCGGTCACCGGTCGGTTCCCGGTCAGCGTGGTCGGGCTGATCCCGACGGCCGACGTGCTGAGCCGCGAGAAGGGGGAGCGCGCCCAGGTCGCGCTGGAGAGCGCCCGCGCGCCGCGCGACAAGTCCAGCGCGGGTGAAGCCTTCCGCAAGCTGCGCACCAACCTGATGTTCATGGACGTCGACAACCCGCCGCGGGTCATCGTGGTGACCAGCCCACGGCCTGGTGACGGCAAGTCGACGGTCGCGCTCAACCTGTCGATGGCCCTGGCGGCCAGCGGCGAGAAGGTCGTGCTGGTCGACGCCGACCTGCGCCGACCGGCGGTGGCCACCGCGCTCGGTCTCGTCGAGGGCGCGGGCCTCACCGAGGTGCTCGCCGGGCGCCTCGACCTGGACGACGCGCTGCAGGTCCACGCCGACGAGCCCAACCTGTCGGTGCTGGCGGCCGGCCGCGTGCCGCCCAACCCGAGCGAGCTGCTCGGGTCGCAGGCGATGCGGGTCCTGGTCGAGAAGCTCTCCCAGCAGGCCTACGTCATCCTCGACGCCGCGCCGCTGCTGCCGGTGACCGATGCCGCGGTGCTCTCCACCAACGCCGACGGCGCGCTGATCGTGATCACGGCCGGTCGCACCGTCGACCACGAGCTGGCGACCGCGCTGCACCACGTGGAGGCCGTCCGGGGCCGCACCCTGGGCGTCATCCTCAACCAGGTGCCCCGCAAGGGCGCGTCGGCGTACTACTACTCCGGCTACTACGCGGACGACTACACCAACCGCGACCCCAACCACAAGGCCGAGGCCAAGGCCCAGAAGCGGGAGACCAAGCAGGCGTTGCGCGCCTCGGCCAAGGCGGCCCGCCTCACGCGCAGGGACGCCGCGGACGAGCCGACCGACGGCGTCCCCGGGGAGCCCGAGCAGCGCCCCTGATGGAGAGCGAGACCACGACGGGCTCACGGGTGCTCGCGGTGAAGGACACGGTCGCCTTCGTGACCTCGGACGAGGGGGAGCGGGTCGCCGCCCTCGACCTCGACCGTCCGGCCGACCCGCCGCTCATCCTGCAGGGCTCGGCAGCGGTGATCTGGGGCCTGATCGACGGCAGTCGCACCGTCGACGAGGTCGTCACCGCGGTCGCCCAGCACTTCGGCGAGGACGAGGCCACGGTCCGCGGCGCTGTCGACAGCTTCCTCACCGACCTCGAGCAGCGCCACGTCGTCCGGCAGGCGTCACCATGACCGGGTCGGTGACCCTCGACGTGCTCGGGCAGCCCGTCGCCGTCAGCCTGCCGACGTCGGCCCTGGCCGATCGGCTCCGCCGTGCCTGGGAGTGGTCGCTGGCCGACGATGACGCCGACGCCTCAGCCGACCGCCTCGCTGTCCTTCGACGGCAACGCGCCCGACGAGGCCCTGCTGCAGGCGGCGACGCAGGAGGCGACCATCGCCGGCGTCGAGGCCCGGGCGGGCGAGCTGCTCATGCTCCACGCAGCGGTCGTCGCGGATCCCGTGTCGGGCAGAGCCGCCGTGCTCGTCGGCCCGTCGGGCATGGGCAAGACCACCCTGGCCGCCGAGCTGGGCCGCCGGTGGTCCTACGTGACCGACGAGTGCGCAGCCATCGACCGGGGCGGCGCGGTGCACCGGTTCCCGAAGCCACTGGCCGTCGGCGCCTCCGGCGGCCTCAAGCGCCTGGTCAGCCCCACCGAGGCAGGCCTGGTCCCTCCGCCGGCGTCCATCGAGCTCGACGCGGTGTGGCTGCTCGACCGCACCGGCACCAGCGACGTGGAGCTGGCCGACCTCGCGCCGGCTCCGGGCGGTCGCGATGCTGGCGGAGCACACCAGCTACCTCGCAGCATTGGAGCGACCGCTGCACCGGCTGGCCGACGTCGTCGAGCGCAGCGGCGGAGCGCAGGTCCTGCGCTACCAGGAGGCGGCCGACGTCGACGCCCTCCTGGCGGCGAGGTGGCGATCATGAGTGAGGTGACCTATGCGCGATCCGGCGTGCTCGACGAGATCTGGCTCGAGGACGAGCTGGTGGTGATGCTCGAGGACGGTCGGGTCTTGGTCGTCTCGCCGCTGGCCGCGGCCGTGATGAGCCTGCTCAGCGCAGGACCACGCAGTCTCGTTGAGGTCGCCGCTCATCTCGTGGAGCAGTTCGGCCCACCGCCCGGCGATATCGAGGCGGCTGCCCGTTCGGCATTATCCGAAATGTCCGATTCGGGCCTGGTGGTGGCAAATCCAGGCTGAGCGGGCAGTGGCTTTTCCCGGTGAGTCACGTACGATTCCCAATGTCTGCATGTGGACTGTGCTCTAACGGGGGATTTTCAGATGGCTGGTACCGACACCCACTCTCGCAGTGTTTCGCGCCGCTCGGTGATGCGCGCCGGCGCTCATGCCGCGTGGTCCGTGCCGCTCGTCTCGGTGGCGACCGCGGCGCCCGCTCTGGCCGTCAGCCCCGGCGCCGGCGGCTCGTTGCAGGCCGGGCAGTTCATGGTCAAGTGCAAGTCGAACCAATACGGCACCGAGTACCACGTGATCGTGGGGCCGATCAAGAATTCCGGCCCGGGCGACACCTGCGGTCCGGTCACCGTGACCGTGTCGGCGCCCAAGGACGCGCAGACCTCCATGGACCGGCCGTACGACAACGGGGTGCAGAACAACTGGCAGTACGCCGGTCAGTCGTCGTCTGCCGACACGGACGACTACACCTTCGTCTCGACCAAGGGCTGCACTGAAGAAGAACCAGTCGACCGGTGCGCTGTCGTTCTGGCTCAAGTCCGATGAGTCGGCGTGCTCGACCGAGCCGTGGACGATGACAGCCAACGCGCCCTGCGCGACGCCCGCGGCCGCGTCCACGATGGCCGGCGGCAACAGCTGACAGCTCCGCACGGGAGCAGTGCACAGCCAACCTCCTCGCTGAGTCGCGAGGAGGCCGTGCCGTTGGGGCACGCTCTGGTCGACCATCTCGCCCGTCGTGCGGGGATCCGACTCGTCGCCATCAAAGGGCCGGCCCTCCAGGCGATGGGCTTGCGCGATGGGCACCCGTCGAACGACGTCGACGTCCTCGTCGATCCGGAGCGGCGCGACGAATTCGTGGCTCTCCTGGGATCGTTGGGGTGGGGACGGCGGATGGTCAGCACCACCGCCAGCGTCCTCGAGCCGCACTCCGTGGCCATCGCTCACGACCAGTGGCCGATCGAGATCGATGTGCACGACCGCTTCCCCGGTCTGCTCGCGGCCCCGCAGGTCTGCTTCGAGGCGCTGTGGCGCCGCCGGACAGATATCGCTCTTGCCCACCAGAGCCTCCGTGCTCTGTTGCCGTCCGCAGCGGCGACGATCGCGGCGTTGCACTACCTCAGGAGCTCGAATCGCGAGCCGGAGCTGGACGTGCTCGCGCAGCTGTACGTTTCGAAGTTCGGCACGAGCGAGACCGCCGATCTCGAGGTGCTGGCCGCGGAGACCGCGAGTGGCGCCACGCTCGCTCCGTTCCTGGAGCGCGTCGGCGCGACACCTCCGCAGCACTCCGCCGATGTGGAAGCTGAGACCAGCGTGCAGGACTGGCGGACCGTCCAGGCGGCCACTGGCCTGCACTCTGTCAGCTGGGTGGTCGAGCTGCGCCGACTCCCGCTTCGCGCGTGGCCTCGCGTGATCAAGCGAGCTGTGCTGCTCACCGATGCCGAGATCCGGGTCTGGTATCCCGATGCTGCGCCGGGCTGGCGGGGACGGTGGTGGGGGCGCGTGAAACGGGCTTGTGTTGGCCTCGCTGCACTTCCGAAGGCCGTGCGAGTGGTGTGGCGGAACGGACGATAGTCCCTCCGAAGGTCCTGCAAAGAACGTTCCAATGGTCTATGGGCCCGGGCCGACTCGAGGATGAAATGCGGGCAGAACTGAACTAATCTAGACACCGCGTTGGTCGGGGGACGGCTTGCGCACAACGCAACAATCGGGGGAACGGCATGTCGGAAGTGCTCGGAAATCTTCGCCGTCGCAGGCTGCTGACGCTGGTGCTCGCAGATGGGCTCTGCTGGGCGTTGGGGTTCGTGATCTTCGGCTTCTCCCGCTACCTGTTGGCGGGGGCCGAGGTCGAGGAGACGCTGAGCTCCGCACCGTGGACTGCCTTGATGGCGTTCGCGCTGGTCGCCACCCTCGGGCACGTGGCACTCGCTTCGGTCTTCAAGCTGCAGCACGGCCGGCACCCGGTGGCATCCGTCGAGGACACCTTGGGTCTGCTCGCGGTCGGCTCCGCGGTGGGTCTCCTGCTCACGATCGCAAACCTCGTCCTGGGGCGACCGGTCCCCGGCACCGTGCCGCTGATAGCGACAGCTCTCAGCCTGCTCGCCATGGTGCTGGTGCGGGCGGTCTACCGGACCATCGCCGAGGCCGGCTTCCGTCGCGTCCACCCGGATGGGCGCCCCGAGGACCAGCAGCGCGTCATCGTGCTCGGTGCGGGCGATGCCGGCCGTCAGCTCATCACCTCGATGCTGCGCGACGCGTCCGGTCGCTACCTGCCGGTTGCGCTGCTCGACGACGACGCCACGCTGCGTCACCGCCGTATCCGCGGAGTGCAGGTGGTGGGAGGCCGCGAACAGCTGGCGATCGCTGCTGACCAGTTCGAGGCCAACACCCTCATCATTGCGATCCCGAGTGCCAAGTCCGACCTCGTCCGCGAGCTCAGCAAGCCCGCCCTCGACCTCGGGCTCGACGTCAAGGTGCTCCCCAGCACCGGGGATCTGCTGAGCCCGGGCCGGGCGCAGGTGTCTGACATCCGCGACATCGACGTGACCGACCTTCTCGGCCGCCACCAGATCGACACCGACATCGAGTCGATCGCCGGCTACCTGACGGGCAAGCGGGTGCTCGTCACCGGCGCCGGCGGCTCGATCGGCTCGGAGCTGTGCCGCCAGATCGCGAAGTTCGGGCCCGACGAGCTGATCATGCTCGACCGCGACGAGTCGGCCCTGCACGCCGTGCAGCTGTCGATCTACGGCAAGGCGATGCTGGACTCCGACGATGTCGTGCTCGGCGACATCCGCGACTCGCTCTTCATCGACACCCTCTTCGGCGAGCGCAAGCCGCACGTCGTCTTCCACGCAGCGGCCCTCAAGCACCTGCCGATGCTGGAGCAGTACCCGGGCGAGGCCATCAAGACGAACGTCTGGGGCACGCTGTCGATCCTCGAGGCCGCGAAGACCCACGGGGTGGAGCGGTTCGTCAACATCTCGACCGACAAGGCCGCCAACCCGTGCAGCGTGCTCGGCTACAGCAAGCGCCTCGCCGAGGGGCTGACGGCGGCCATCGCGCCGCAGGCCGACGGCACCTACCTGTCCGTCCGCTTCGGCAACGTGCTGGGCAGCCGCGGCTCCGTGCTGACCGCCTTCGCCTCGCAGATCGCCTCGGGTGGGCCGGTGACCGTGACCGACCCGGGTGTCACCCGCTACTTCATGACCGTGCAGGAGGCGGTGCAGCTCGTCATCCAGGCGGCCGCGATCGGCAAGGACGGTGAGGCGCTGGTGCTCGACATGGGCCAGCCGGTCTCCATCGACGGCGTCGCCCGCCAGCTGATCGACCTGTCCGGCAAGGACGTCGAGGTCGTCTACACCGGCCTCCGCGACGGCGAGAAGATGCACGAGGAGCTCTGGGGCGACGGGGAGCCCGACCTGCGTCCGGTGCACCCGCTGGTCTCCCACACCCCCGTGCCCGCCTTCGCGCCCACCGTGGCGCGAGAGCTCGACCCGTGGGCAGCGAAGGCTGAGGTCCTGACCCAGTTCCGCGCGCACGCCCTCGGTCTGTCGCCGAGCATCCCGGGCCAGCGGGCGTCCGTGAACGATCGACCGTCAGGTGCAGCGCGTGACCTTCGAGATCTATCTGTCGGCGCCGGACGTCGGAGAGCTCGAGGAGCAGTTCGTCCTCAGTGCTCTGAGGTCGGGCTGGGCCGCGCCCGCCGGCCCCGACCTGGACGCCTTCGAGCGCGAGCTCGCCGATCGCGTCGGCGTCAGCCATGCGGTCGGGCTGGCGTCCGGCACCGCGGGTCTGCACCTCGTGCTCCGCTCCTGGGGTGTCGGCCCCGGTGACGTCGTCGTGGTCCCGACCTTCACGTTCGTCGCCACGGCCAATGCGGTCGTCTACACCGGCGCGACCCCGCACCTCGTGGACTGCGACCCGGCCACCGGCAACCTCGACCCCGAGCTGCTCGACGAGGTGCTCGCACAGCTGACTGCGGCGGGTTCCCGCGTCCCGGTGGTCATCGCCGTCGACATGCTGGG
>CAVSKH010000005.1:0-241560 GCA_963728505.1 uncultured Actinomycetota bacterium
GGAGCAGGCCAACGGCGCCGCCACCGACAACCCCTGGCGCTACCTGTCTGCGTACTACTCACCGGAGAACGGCGGCTATCACCACCTCGGCGCTCGCATGTATGACAACCACAGCCACTTCACACAGCCCGACCCCAAACGCGGCAATCTCAGCGACCCGCTTCGAACGCTCAGTTACGGCTACTCGGGGTCAGATCCCATCAACAGATCCGATGCCAACGGCAGGTGGTTCTGGGAACTTGGCGCTGAAGCATGCGCGATTCTTTGCCTCAACGCGGCATTTGGCTACGACGGAGATCCGGATCTCACACTTGGCGCTGGTGTTGGGCCGGAGGAGGACACGTCGGCCTACTTGGTGGCAGGGAGTGGATCCAATGAAGGCTGGCAGTGGAACTACAGCTGCGGCGCAACCGCCGGTCTGGGGATCACGGGAGGACAATCCTGGGACGGCAGTACCTCTAGTTACGGGGGTTTGGCTGTTGGCCAAGGTATTGGATGCTCCGGTGGATTGGCATACACATTCTAGAAAGGGGTGGTGGACGATGGGGGATCTGATATTCGCCATCGTTATGGTTTGCGTGGTTGCTCCGCTATGCATCTACGGCTTTGTCAGACAACAGCGTAGGAGGCGGTGACACATGAATTGGGCAGGTGCGATATTTACCCTCGTATGGGGGGTGATAGCAATTGTGCTCCGACGCCCGATCGTGCGGCGGATCAAGAACAGTCCGAGCGCCGGAGAATTCTACTTTGGTGAGCGAGCCATACTGGTGGTGGGGATCTTGGCCATACTGGCGTCGCCTGTGGTGCTTGTCCTCACCCCGTCGCCCGGGTAATGCATCGCGACAGCGTGCCACGGCAACAGGCGTGAGCGCCTCTCCGAAACCGTTTGGTACTGGCCGTCACTCCAACGGCTCGACGACATTTTGGGGCAGCATCTGCCGAAGCGGTTGCATTCGCGGCGTATGAGTTCATCGGGGGGCCGCTGGTGGACAACCCGCAGCGTGTCGGCAAACGCCTTCGGCCCCGTTGGCCGATCGCCACAGCGCACGAGAAGGCACCTACCGCGTGATCTATCGCATCGATGAGCAGAGGCGCACCGTGACAGTGCTCGACGACGCACAGCGTCGAGTCGTCTACCGCCGCGGATGACCGCGAACGCTCCGAGGTCCGGTTGTGCTCGATCAGCGCCGACTTGCGGCGACTGGTTGGATGCAACTGGTGCGCAAGTTATACGCCGCAGTGCAAAGCCGCAGGTCTGCGCGCTGTAGTCGGCGGTCTGTAAATCCGTCGGCGTATGCCTACGCAGGTTCGAATCCTGCACCTGCCACCACGCGAAAGTGCCTCTGACCTGGGGCTTTGCTTATATGGCGTACCGGGGTTAGGTATCTGCGAGGGCCTGAGATTGGGCTCGGTCGGCTTGCTAGCGCTCAAGCCTCTGACCTGCGGAAACGTGCTAGCTGGCGGTTGTCAAGGTTCTGGCTGTGCGTAATAGGGAAGTAAGTTTCGCCGTCAGTGAGGCACTCTGGACGCTCAGGCGCGTCTGACCTGCGGCTCCTCCAAGGGTGGGGGTATGTGTGGAAGCGGAAAACCAGTCCGCCGTCATATAGGGCGCCCCCGGTACCGGCCAGGCCTCATCGAGTCAACGTGGTCTAGAGGTACATCGCACCCCATGCACTATCGGTCCCGCGTTTCGTCGGTAACGCAATCTTGGATGCGGTCATGGGCCCCAATCGCACTCCGAAACCGGTCGCGACCTGCGTGAACTGCGGTGGCCCGATGCCCGCGCCACTCGGTCGGGGACGCCCGGCCGCCTACTGTTCCGAGGCTTGTCGCAAGGCTGCCCACGAGGTCAGGAGGACCGGCAAACCCGCGCGTTCGAGGTCAAAGTCGTCGATCGGGTCGTGGTCGAGGAGCATGACCCGACCGAGTGCGTTAACCGCGTCATCAGCTCCCCGGCCGCGTGCCGGCGAGTGCTGCACGCGTTGGTCAACCTGTCCCTGGACGGGCCGCTACGCGACGACCCGAAGTGGGACTCCACCTTGACCGCGGCCCGGTCGTTGGGCGACGCACTCGCCGTCCCGCACCGCATGCGCCGCTACTGACCGCGCCAAACGGCATGATGAACCCCGTGACCACCCGCACCCAGCAGCGAACTACACCGCGCCGGGTGCTTCCTTTCCTAGCCGCCCTCGTTGCGGTCCTGGCCACGCTGTTGAGCAGCGCATCGGCGTCGGCCGCGACCACCGCCGGAGCTGAAACTCGCGTCCGGGCTTCGCAGTCCGTGGCCGAGGACATCGCCCGGCCGCCGGAATACATTGACGCAGGTCAGCGGCTAGGAAACGAGGTCGCGGGGCCTGGAATCGTGGTGGCTACCGGTGTTGCCGCAAAGGGCGCGGACGACGGTGTTCAACTGTTCCGTCATGCAGGTCCCGATGAACTGGCGGACTTGAAGGCGACTGGGACCTTCAACCTCGGCCCAAACTCGACCGGCAAGTATTTCGCCGACAACGCGGAGCATGCCACCAAGTGGGGCGCGTGGCTCAACGGTGGCCAAGGTGGCGTCGTGTCCACCACCGTGCCGCGCTCGTTCGCCGAGCAGATGATGCGCTGGGAGAAGTTGGACGACATTGGGCCTGCGCGATTTGCGTCGCCCGAACAATTGGACCGCCTGAACGGCGTCATGAGCGGGGTGAGATTCCGTTGAGGCGCATCGACAAGCCGATGGCCCTGGCCTCCGTGCGCTGGCTCAGCGAATCCGAGGGCGGCCGCGACATGCCGCCGCTGGGCCCGTCGTACGCATCGACAGCGGTCTTCGTCCTCGGCGGTGATGCCGAACTGACACCCGGGTGGCCGGCGAAGGGGGAGCATTTCAGTGTCCTCCTCGACTTTGGGGACGACGGCGCTGCCAGCGCGGACGAGACCAAGGTCGAGTTCATGTCATGGTCGCTGGTGGCTGACTACCTGCATCCAGGAGCGACGTTCCTTGTCATGGAGGGACCACGCCCGGTAGCGCAGGCACAGGTCACCGCGACGTTCGAGGACCAGCAGTGATGACAAGGCTCCTTGGAGCGCTTGTCGGGCTCATCACCGTAGTCCTCTGTTGGCTGGCATTCCCGTCGAGCGCTGGCGCATTGGTACCGGCGCATCCGCATGCGACTTACACCTATGACGCGCCGGTCTATGACGCGCCGGGCAACGACAGCGTTCAGGAACGCGGTCCGCCTGGCGTGGCCGTCGCCAACACCACCTATAACGCCGTCGACGTTTGGTCGCGCGGCCCTTCGGCGCGCCTCGGAGGGCGCGCAGCTCAGCCGACCATCACCTACGACCTCCCCGCGCTGCCTGTGCAAAGCGCCGCCGTTGGGACGACGACCCTGGAGGCCACGCCGGACTCCTCAGGGCTCCTCTCGTCGTTCCAGCGATCTAGTGTTGCCGCAAACACGGGTCGCACGGCAGCCCGAGCCTGCTCCTTCGCTGGGGCTACGACCGTGCTCATGGCCGACGGCAGCCGCAAGGCGATCGAAGACGTCAAGGTCGGCGACAAGGTGATCGCCACTGACCCGGAGACCGGCGAGCAGGTCGCCAAGAGGGTCGAGCACGTCTTCGTCCACGAGGACACCGTCATCGACCTGGTCGTGGACGGCGAGGTCATCACGACCACCGAGGACCACCCGTTCTGGTCCGTCACCGATCAGCGATTCGAGCGCGCGGATGAGCTCAGCCCCGGCGAGGAGGTCCTCGGCGCCGACGGGCGAGTGAGCACCGTGTCCGGACTGCACCTCGACACGGCACGCGATGCCATGGCCTACAACCTCAGCGTCCGGGGCATCCACACCTACCACGTCGGCGAATCCGACATCCTGGTGCACAACACGTGCCCGATCACGGGCCTGAACAACGGGGACCACCTGCCGACCGGTCAAGCGCTGGACAAGGCAGAGCAGTTCCTCGGTGGCGGGTACACGCAGGCCGGTCCAGGAAGGTATCTGTCCCAAGACGGGCTGCGGCAAGTTCGCATGACAGACGCTGACATCGCTCCACGAGGAGGACAACTTCCGCACCTGAACTTCGAGACCTGGGCATCACCAGTGTCTAGCGGGGGCCGAAACAAGCTCTTGGACAATCTCCACATCTACCTTCCAGAGGAGTTCCCGTGATTCCGGAGCCCCGCCCGGCATCCGCGCTTGGCGTAGCCATTGTCGAAACGGAGATCTATGTGTTTCCTTCGGACGCGACGGCGATCTCTAACTGGGAGGACGATTCCCGGTGTGAACTGCACGTCGAAGGCGATGACTCAGCACCAGTCATCCACATCGTCGCCAACACCGCTGGCCTGCGATCACTCGCGCGGCACCTCCTGACACTCGCCCAGGACGGACAATCCGGGGCGCACGTGGACTACGACGCGGACAGCGGCTGGTTCGAGTCAACCGCCTTCGGACTGCGCATCTCCAGAGGCTGGGACTGACCCGTGCCGGCGTCGAGAGGTCCGCTCGGCGGGATCGACTGTGTTCGGCGGCTGATCGCGGCATTCGCCGCGATCCTGCTTGCCATCTTCGCGGTGCATGCGACAGGCGCTACATCCGCGGCCATGAGTCCCACAGGCGTCGAGCACGCGTACGACGGTCACCACCCCTCCGCTCCGGACAGCTACAACATCACCGAGCGCGGCCCGCCCACCGTCGACGACGAGTATGCCGCTGATGACGCCGACGGCCCCTGGTCGCGCGGCGTTTCGGCGCGCCCTGCGGAGGAGACTTCCGGCACTACGACTGCCCGCCCCACCTCTGCCGAGTTCGTGCAAGCGGCGGGGCCTACGGGTATGAACTTGGCGCGTGGCCACGCTGCATTCGGGCATCCTTCGTCGCTCGAGAGGAGTGACGTTGCCGCAAACGCCGTACGCCCCAGTGTCACTGATGCCCGACTTGGACGCGCTCTAGCCGACGACTTCCGAGGAGGACCGAATCCGATCGGCGATGGCAGCGCCCTCGACGCTGCTCGCCACACCGTGGACACGGGTCAACTGGTCGGAGGCAGCACGCACCTCGAGAAGCCCGTCGAGATGCGCGACCGCTACGCACGAGTCCTGCGATGTGGCGGCCTCCGCTCCGCGGATGAGGCCGTTGCTCAAGGGCGCTACGACGCCTACAGCTCGTTCGTGATCGAGAACGATCTCGACGCAATGATGCGGGCGAGGGGGCTCCGATGAGCGCAGACGCCCTCCGCTCGCCAGTGATCATGAGGATTCGAGAGGAGGTTCCGGAATTTGAAAGCACCTTCCAATCGACTTTGTTGGACGAAGACGGCGAGATGGGGAGCTTCCAGGCCATGAGCACCTTTGCGACGTGGCTGGTCGAGCGACTCCAAACAGATCCGCAGGCGCCGGAGATCGAACGCTCCTTCGCTGCCGTGGAGCATGTCGCGACTTCTGCAACGTTTCCCATGGCGAGACCCCTCGTAACAGAGTTCGTCGAGGCGATTGGTGATCATGCAGATGCGATCGGCCGGCTGGGCCCGTCGAGCCGGGCGTGCTTAGGCTACTCGTGATGCCTCCGAGGTGGCTGTGGCGACTGCTCGCCGCTCTTACCGTTGCCTTGCTCGGCCTGCTCGTCGCCAGTGGGCCTGCTTCGGCATTCCAGTCACAGCCCGCGGCTACGTTCACGGCCTACGCCTACGACCACCCCGACGGTTCTGACATCCTCGCGGGCGCTACCACCGAGCGCGGACCGCCGGCCACGTACAACCACAGCACCATCTACGACGCCGTCGGCCGTTGGTCGCGCGGCGTCTTGGCCCGCCCAGACGGGACTACACGCCCTACAGCCTTCACCCACGACCACCCCGCGCTGCTCGTTCGGGTCTCCAGGCCATGGGGTATGACCGAGGAGCAAGCTCGGGTCCTTGGCGGGGATCTGCCGTCGGTTTGCAGTCCGAGGGTTGCCGCAAAGGCTGTTCCGGAGACGCTGAACTTCGGAAGCAGGGCAGCAGCGAGGGAAGGACTTCCTGGCGATCTCGCGGCTGTCGGGAACCGCTTCTTCCGCGGCGCGACGGGCAAGAGTCAGGACTTCCAAGCGGTCGGTCTCCCCGGCGGCGGGTATCGCCTCCAGTTCTTCTCGCCGGCCAACAACCCGGGCTACGGGAAGCTCTACGTCCAAGAGATTGATCGCGGCGGCAACGTCGTCAGTCGGTACAAGGACACCATCGGACCTGACGGCTTCATCGAAAGGAAGCCTGTCCAGTGAGGTCCGCGAACACCTCGCTAGCAGAATCGCTCGCCGGGGTCATCAGAGGAGAACTCGGCCCGATGGGCGCCATTGTGTCGGCTACGCACGAAGAAGTTCTCGCAGCAGCGGATGCGTTGGGGACGCCGCTAGTTGTCCCGCGAACGGCTGCAGTCTCGGTTCTCCGTGGCCTACATGACGGCGTGTACCGGCCCGAATCGGTGCAGGCGTGGGCGTCGTTTGTAGGCGCGGGATTCGTGGCGAATCGTTCGCCGGGCCCGATCCGTCCCGTCGAGATCGACTTCGAGGACGCATGGGAGGACGCGATCGCGGAGGCTGTTTCAAGGCTTGACGAGATAGGGGACGTGGTCGACGGCGAGCTTACGAGCAGCGAGATCCTCGATCTCCTACAACTACTGGGCGAGCCATGAACCGAGTGGCCACGGTCATCGTCGGCCTGCTGGCAGCGGTGTTCGGTCTGGTGTTCATGCCGGTGTCGGCTGCTTCGGCCACGGCACGCCCAGCGCCTGTGCCCACCTACGACAGCCCGCAGCAGACCGTGCAGGTGCACTGCACGAGCTCGGAGCGGGGACCGCCTGAGGGGTGCGACAGGACCCCGTTCGACGCCGAGGGCCAGTTGCCGATCGGCCCTTCGGCGCGCCCGCACTATGACGAGCCGACTGGCTACCCTGCGCCTCAGCGCGCTTCGCCAGCTACCTACGGGGACACGGGCGCATCGACAGGTCGCGATGCCGTGGACCACCGGTCGTACGGCACCACTGCTCGCCCGATGGGCAGCGCGCCCGGCCCGGCCTACGAGTACGACACCAGGGTTCAGTTTGTGCAGGTCGCCACCCTCGAGGAGGCGGACCGTGAGGCCGGTGGGGCTCCCTCGTTGCGTTCGCGATCGCACGTTGCCGCGGAACCCGGGGCACACCAGACGCTCCGGAGTTGCCGAGGCGGTTCACTGCGCAGTTCAGTAGGTGCCGGACCGACCGCTGATCGTCGGAGTTGGAGGTGTCGTCGGGCGGTCGGATCTCCGCACACGATCGGTATATGACGGGGTCCGACTGTGATCGGACGATCCTGGCGGGAAGCGACTGGTTGGATGCAACTAGTGCGCAAGTTATACGCTGCAGTGCAAAGCTGCAGGTCAGAGCGCTGGAGTCGGCGGACTGTAAATCCGTCGGCGTATGCCTACGCAGGTTCGAATCCTGCACCTGCCACCACGCTAAAGGGTCCTCTGACCTGGGGCTTGCGGCTCCTCCGAGGTGGGGGTATGTGTGGAAGCGGACAACCAGTCCGCTCACGTATCGGGCAGGTGGTACGCCGTAGCGCGGTGCTGCCCACGCTGAATCCAGTCGGCCCTCGTTGACTAGGCAATGCAGCATCTGCCCGGCAGTGATTGGGCGGCGACGCCCGCAGACGCTCACCGCCGCCGCGAAGCGGTCCGCCCCAGTGCGAGTGCCGAAGGTCCGCTACCGGAACGCTCCCCGCTCGTGCCACCGCCGCCTCGAAGGCGACCCTCCCTCGGCCCGACCGACTGCCCGCACGTGCGCCACCACGACCACCTCCACTGACGACGGGGCCGCAGCGGAGCCTGCACCCGGCGTGCCAGCTTCGCAACGGCGTTGCGAAGTCGTGAGGGCCGATGCTTATGAACTTTAGGACGCTTTATCAGTTCTCGATAAACCAACCTAAGGACCGTCCGTGGACTCTGACCTGCGGGAACGTGCTAGGTGAGGGTATGAGTGTGTCCGGCCCCCAGAGGCGGTTTCCGGAGAGATCCGGGGACCGCCTCTGATGCGTTGTGAGGCCAATGTCCGCAGCGTGTCCGCGAATGGACACCCAACTTGGTTCCAGGTGGGCCATCTGGGCATGACCTCTCGTCCAGCGACCCAGACGTCAGTCCCACGATGCGATCCACGTACCTTGGCGCGGTTGTGGAGCCGGAAGGCATGTACTGAGCCGGTGACTATGCACAACTGTGCACACAATGAGCTGGCCGTGACGTACGCTGTGCACCAGCTGTGAACGTCGTCCTCGGGAGGAACAGTGAGCCTCAACCAGCCGTCCACCGAATGGCTCGGGATCGGCGAGCGCATCCGTCTGGCGCGTGAGGGGGCGAAGCTCAGCGTGCGGGAGCTCGCCCGGCGCGTGGACGTCTCCGCCAGCCACGTCTCCCAGGTGGAACGCGGCCTCGCCCAGTTCAGCGTGCGCACCCTCTACAACGTCGTCAGCGAGCTCGGCATCTCCATGGACGGCCTGTTCGACGAGGGCGCCGCCGCGGTCGAGCGGCACGCTCCGGAGGAGGCGCGGTCGACACCCGTCGTGCCGATCGGCGCGGACCCGCTCGTGGACGCGAACATCGTGCTCCGGGCCTCCGCTCGTCCGTCCCTCTCTCTGGCCGGCGGCACTCGTTGGGAGCGGCTCACTCCCCATCGGGAGACCGGAGCGGAGTTCATCGAGGTGGTCTACCCACCCAACGAGGACCCTTCAGCCGATCCCCCGGAGTTCGTCCGTCACTCAAGCCGGGAGTACGGCGTGGTCACGAACGGCTCCCTGCACGTCCAGGTGGGTTTCGACCAGGCCATCCTCGAGGTGGGGGACTCGATGGCGTTCGACTCCGATGTCCCGCACCGGTTCTGGAACGCGACCTCCGAGGAGGTGCGCGCCATCTGGTTCATCTGGGACGCCCCAGCCGCCAAGGAGACCCCCGCGGCCTGGACCGGCATGACCGCGCATTGAGCTGAGACCGAGAGCCATCCGGGGGGCGCCTTCGGGCGAGTCTCTCTGAAAGACCCTGGACCGTGGGTCCGTTCTGCGGCAGAACACGCGTCGAATTGTTCGTGCACAGGGTCTTCCCAGAGTGTGCACTGTTAGTGTACGTTCTTGTTCTGTGACCGGCGCCACAGTGTGCACAGGTTGGCAGGATCCCCGGACGAGGAGAACGCGACAATGGATGAAGCTACCCGCGAGGCGCCCGGCGCGGTCGTCATCGAGGCGGACTCGATCGTGAAGCGCTTCGGCGGAGCGGTCGCGGTCAACGATGTGAGCATCTCCGTCCGCGCCGGCGAGATCTATGGACTCGTCGGTGAGAACGGCGCAGGCAAGTCCACGTTGATGCGCGTCCTTGCCGGAGTCCTGACCCCGGACGAGGGGGAGGTGCGTGTCGAGGGGCGAGCCCTCCGAGGCGGCGCGAAGGCGGCCCTGGAGGCCGGCATTGCGCTTGTGCACCAGGAACTGAGCCTGGTGCCCGAGATGACCGGTACCGAGAACATCATGCTGGGCGCGTTCCCGACCAGTGGCGGTTTCACCCGGTCCAAGGACATGAAGAAGGTCGCCGCCGATGCCATCGAAGAGATCGGCGTGCAGATCGACCTGGACGAGCCAGTCGTTCGGCTCTCGGTAGCCCTTCGTCAGTTCGTCGAGATCGCGCGGGCCGTCGCGCGGAGCCCCAAGGTGCTCATTCTCGACGAGCCGACCGCGTCGCTGACGCCGGCGGAGACCGACTACCTGCTCGCGATGCTCCAGCGCCTGGCCGCCAAGGGTCTCTCCATCGTCTACATCTCCCACCGGATCCCCGAGATCTTCGCCATCTGCAAGCGGGTTGCGGTGCTGCGCGACGGCAATCTCATCGAGACGTTGGACATCGGCGAGACCACGCCGGACGGCCTCGTGGACAAGATGGTCGGTCGGGAGCTGAAGGAAGAACTCCAGACCCACCGCGAGGCCAACCCCGGCGAGGTGGTCTTCTCGGCGCGTGGCGTCCGCGCGCCAGGGGTCAACGGGATCGATCTCGACGTTCGGGCCGGCGAGATCGTGGGCCTGGGTGGCCTGGTCGGAGCGGGTCGCACCGAGTTCGTGCGTGCGGCCTTGGGAGTCGACCTCAAGACAGCCGGCGAGGTGACGATCACAACCGACGGCACGACGAGGAGAATCACCACCTACCAGTCCGCCATCCGCAATGGCGTCGCCTACGTCCCGGAGGAGCGGCGTACCGACGGACTGGCTGTGAACATGTCAGTCTCGGACAACATCGCGCTCCCGAACCGGGCGCGACTCTCCTCCGGCGGCGTCCAGAAACCAGCCATGATCGCCGAGTTCGCGACCAACCTCGCCAACTCCGTCGGTCTGCGGCCCCCCGACATCACTCGCGATGCCGGTGAGTACAGCGGCGGCAACCAGCAGAAGGTGGTGCTCGCCAAGTGGCTCGGGCGAGAACCCGACATGATCGTGCTCGACGAACCGACTCGAGGCGTGGACGTCGGAGCCAAGGCCGAGATCCATCGGCTGATCTATGAGTTGGCGGACAGCGGTGCCGCCGTCATGGTGGTCAGTTCCGACCTCCCGGAGCTCCTGGATCTGGCCGACGTGGTTCATGTCATCCGAGACGGCCAGATCGCTGGCACCCTCTCGGCCGACGACGCGGATGAGAAGTCCGTGATGTCCCTTGCCGCTGGAGGAAGTTTGGTGGACGCATCATGACCGAGACAGCCCCGACCCAGGAAGCGCCGACGCAGGCGCCACGGGCAGACACAGGAGCCGCCGAACGCCAGGCCTCGATCCTGCAGTGGCTCGCCGAACGAGGGATCTTCCTGTTCACCGCCTTGCTGATCGTCCTCGCGGCCGTCTTCGTCGACGGCTTTGCCTCGACCGTCAACATCACCGACGTGTTCTATCGGGCTGCGCCCATCGGCATCGTCGCGGTCGGGATGACCTTCGTGGTCATCAGCGGCAACTACCTCGACCTGTCCGTGGTGGCTCAGGTCGCGACGTCGGCTGTGATCTTCATCGGCGTCAGCAACGCTTACAACATCCCAGCTGCTGTGGGGCTCGCGCTGCTCGTCGCGCTTCTCTTTGGCGCGGTCAACGGCACGGCCGTGGGGTACTTCAACGCGAATGCGGTGATCGTGACCCTGTCCACGACCTACATCGGCTTGGGAGTCCTGCGCTGGCTCTCGGGCGGCCAAATCTTCTTTGGCCCATCCGATGGTCCGGTCAAGGCCATGGGCCAGATCAAGATCGCCACGCTCCCGCTCTCGATGATCGTGTTGATCATCATGGCGCTAGCCCTCTCCTTCGTCCTGACCCGGACCAACTTCGGGTTCACGGTCCGCTCCGTCGGCTCCAACAAGGAGGCCACCCGACTCGCGGGTGTCCCTACATCACGTGTGGTGCTCGGGGCATTCGTGATCACCGCCCTCGCCGCCATGATCGCGGGCTTCCTTCTCGCGGCGTTCTCCAATACCGCGGTATCGACCATGTCCGACGGCTTCGACTTCCGTGCCCTTGCGGCCATCATCATCGGAGGGACGAGCGTCTTCGGCGGGCGAGGCAGCGTCCTCCGCACACTGCTCGGTGTCGTCTTCATCAGCGTCCTGACCAACGTGCTAGTCCTCTCCAACATCGGCTTTGGCTGGCAGCAGATCGCGATCGGGATACTGATCGTCGTCGCCGTCTCCGTCGATGCCCTGGCCAGAAGGGTGTCCAAGTGATGTCCACTACCCAGACCATGAGCCTCGGCGAGGCCCCGACCGGCGCCTCAGCAAGGACTCGGGCGGCCCTCGGCCGAAGGACCGAGTGGCGCGGCGTCCTTCTGCTGGCGCTGCTCGTGATCGGCGCCCTGTTCTACGCTCCCACCGTCTTCACGGCCTACTCGGTGACGCTCGGTTTCGTGGCCCTGATCGGCCTGATCGCTCTGGGCCTGACCGCGGTCATCCTGATGGGTGAGCTCGACCTCAGTGTCGCGAGCACCCTTGCTGTCTCGGGTGTGATCATGGCCATGGTTCCGAACATCTTCCTCGGTATCGCGCTGGCACTGATCGCCGGGCTGCTGATCGGAGTCGTGAACGCCTTCTTCGTCGTCAAGGTCGGGATCAACTCGTTCATCGCGACCCTGGGGATGCTCTTCGCCCTGCGTGGACTCGCCTTCGTGCTCTCCGACGAGATGCCCGTAGCGCTGACCAACGCCGATGCTGGGATCAGCTTCGGAAGGCCGCTGCTCGGGCCGATCACTCCCCGAATCATCCTGTTCCTGCTGGTGTTCATCGCACTCCACGTCTTCCTCACGCGAGTCCGAGCCGGCCGGGAGTTCTACGCAGTCGGTGGCAACCGTCAGGCTGCCCGGGACGCCGGCATCCCGGTCTCACGACGAATCTTCACCGGGTTCATGATCTCGGGTTCGGTGGCTGCGCTGGCTGGTGTGATCAACACCCTCGAGCTCACTGCGGCGGATCCCACCGCCGGATCCACGGCGCTGCTGACGAGTTTCGCCGCAGCCATCATCGGTGGGACCGTCCTGACCGGCGGACGTGGCTCGGTCCTGGGCACGCTGATCGGGGCAGGCGCGCTGGGCATCCTCATTGTCGGGCTGACCCTTTACGGTATCCAGGCCGAGATCCAGTCGATCTTCATCGGCGCGGTGCTCTTCATCGCGGTGATCACCGACCCGGCAAGCCTCCGCGCAGTCGCTGGGAGCCTTCGCACCTCGCTCCAGGGCCGCCGGCCCCAGACCGATGGCTGAGATCGGTTCACCGACCGCGTCGGGCTTCCGCCAATGAGCTTCCACCAATGAACAGGAGAAACATCATGCGCATCTCCCGCATCGTGGCAGGAGCAGCCATCGTGGTGGCGATCGGAATGGCCGGGGCGGGCTGCTCCAACGACGCAGGGTCGTCCGACGGCTCAACACAGAGGGTGTTCGCCCTTCTCCCTCAAGGGACCGACCAGCCCTACGGCTCGACGTACCTGCCCGCGATGAAGAAGCAGGCGGCCGAGGACAATATCGAGTTGACGATCACCAACTCGCAGTACGACGCGAGCAGGCAGGCCATCAACTGTCAGGTGGCCGTGGCCGCCGAGCCGGACCTGATCATCTTGTGGCCGGCGGTCAATGTCACCGTCAGACCGTGCCTGGTCGCTGCGGAGGCAGCCGACATCCCCGTGACGGTCACGAACTCCAACGTGAATCCGGAGGACCAGTCCCTGACCTCGGGCTTCTCCGGACCCGACACCTACGGCCAGGGTGCTGCCTCGGCCGAGATGATGTGTGGCCTGGCCGCCGGCAAGCCCACCAACATCCTCGTGGTCAACGGCCTCACCGGGAACTCCACCGCCATCAATCGTCGCTCGGGTTTCACCGAGACCATCAAGAAGGACTGTCCGAACGTCACGAATCGTGGCCGAACAACCGGGCGACTGGAACAAGGACACCGCGCAGACCGTGACCTCGGAGATGCTCACGTCCGTGGGCGCCGCCAAGGTGGACGGCATCTTCGCCGCCGACGACACGATGGTGGCCGGCGCCATCGATGCCCTCAAGGCTCAGGGCATCGACCCCGAGCCGCTCTTGATCACCTCGATCGGCAACACCAAGCTGGGCAACCCTCTCGTTGAGTCCGGTGACCTCGACGGCACCGTCTTCCAGTCCTCCTCCTGGGACGGTCAGCACGCGGTGATCCTGGCCAATGACGTGATCACCGGCGGAACGGCCACCGAGGACCTACTCATGCCGTCGGTGAAGGTGACCAACAAGAACGCCACCGACCCTGCCTACGCCCCGGAGTGGTGACCGGCCCCGGCATCTCATGAGCCTCCGTGTGCCGCACGAAGGGGCCGTGGGTCACAACACCGGGAGCCTGTCCACCCAACCTCCATCAGAGCCATCTCAGGAGAAGCGACCATGACGCAGACCACCACGCCGGCACCCACCTCGCCCGCGCTGGACTTCGACACCAGGATGATCCCGGCCCACGGACACATGGGCGTCGACTACGAGGCCCGTGTCGACTTCCACCGGTTGCGCGATTATCGGCTCGGCCGGGCCATGGAGGTGCTGCGGACCAGCGGCTGTGGAGCCTTCCTGCTCTTCGACTTCTACAACATCCGCTACACGACCCAGACCTGGATCGGTGGCGCCCTGGGCGACAAGATGTCGCGCTACGCGCTCCTCACCGAAGACGCCAAGCCCTACCTGTGGGACTTCGGCTCGGCGGCCAAGCACCACCGGCTCTTCTCACCGTGGCTCGACGAGGACCGGTGCCGGGCCGGCATGCTGGGTCTGCGCGGTGCGATCAGTCCAGAGGTGGGGCTGATGAAGGAAGCTGTCGCGACCATCAAGGGCCTGCTCACCGAAGCCGGTGTGGCCGACGCTCCGATCGGTGTCGACATCGTGGAGCCCGCGTTCCTCTTCGAGATGCAGGCCCAGGGCCTGCACGTGGTCGACATCCAGCAGCACATGCTCGATGCCCGGTCGATCAAGTCCGTCGACGAGATCATGTTGCTCAGCCAGGCCGCCGCGATGGTCGACGGGGTCTACCAGGACATCGTCGACGTGCTGAAGCCCGGCATCCGCGAGAACGAGATCGTCGCGCTGGCCAGCAAGCGGCTCTACGAGATGGGCTCGGACCAGGTTGAGGCGATCAATGCGGTCTCGGGGGAGCGGTGCAACCCGCACCCGCACAACTTCACCGACCGGATCATCCGGCCCGGAGACCAGGCATTCTTCGACATCATCCACTCCTTCAACGGCTACCGCACCTGCTACTACCGGACCTTCTCGGTGGGGATGTCGACCCAGCCCCAGCACGATGCCTACACGAAGGCGCGCGAGTGGATGGACGCCGCAATCGACAAGGTCGGAGACGGAGTCGGCACCGACGAGGTAGCCGCGCTCTGGCCCAGAGCGACCGACCTCGGGTTCGCCAGCGAGATGGACGCCTTCGGACTCCAGTTCGGCCACGGCCTGGGCCTCGGCCTGCACGAGCGGCCGATCATCTCCCGGCTCAACAGCCTCACGAACCCCGTCGAGATCAAGGCCGGCATGGTCTTCGCCCTGGAGACCTACTGCCCCGCCACAGACGGCGTGTCCGCCGCCCGGATCGAGGAAGAAGTCGTCGTGACTGCCAAGGGCGCCGAGGTGCTGACCAGGTTCCCAGCCCAGGAGCTCTTCGTGGCCAACCCGTACTGACCAGCCTCGACCATTCTGAGATCACCACCGAAAGGAAGTCGCCATGGACACGACTCGTCTCTCCGGAAAGAACATCCTCGTCACCGGCGCGGCCCAGGGCATGGGTGCGGCAGTGGCCGTCGACTACGCCGCGCAGGGGGCCAAGGTCTGCCTCGGCGACATCAACGTCGAGGGTGCGGCCGAGACCGCCCAGAAGATCCGCGACAACGGAGGCATCGCCACCCACGTCAGGCTCGACGTCAGCAGCGAGGAGGACGCGGCAGCTGCCGTGGCCCACACCGTCGCCGAGTTCGGAAGCATCAACGTGCTGGTCAACAACGCCGGCATCAACAAGCCGCTGTTCTTCTTCGACATCACCCGAGAGAACTGGCAGCGGATCATGGACATCAACGCTTGGGGCACGCTGAACTGCATGCAGGCCGCAGCGCGCCAGATGAAGGACCAGGGCAAGCAGGACTACCCCTACAAGATCATCAACGTCGGGTCGATCCTCTCCCGTGAGGCATTCGACGACGTGGTCGTCTACTCGGCCAGCAAGCACGCGGTCCTGGCGATGATCAAGGGTGGCGCCAAGGCGCTGATCGAGCACAACATCACTGTCAACGGCTACGGGCCGGGCGTCGTGCGCACCGAGCTGTGGGAACAGCTCGACAAGGATCTCGTGGCGATCGGCAAGTTCGACAAGCCCGGCGAGTCGATGGACAGCCTGGCCGAGAACATGATCCTGATGAAGCGCTACTCCTACCCGGAGGACGTGGTGGGCACCGCCTCGTTCCTGGCCAGCGCCGACAGCGACTACATGACCGGTCAACTCATCATGATCGACGGTGGCATGGTCATCCAGTGACCGCTGTGCCGGGCTCCGTCTGAGGAACCCGACACCCCTATTCCCCTGAGACATCCCGTGGGTCCGTCCCGCGCGAAAGGTAAGGTCATGTCCGCTGTGAACGCCCCGTCCCGGCTCCTCATCGGTGGTGAGTGGGTCGACACGGACCAGCACCTCGACGTGCACAACCCAGCCACCGAGGAGCTTCTCTCGGCCATCGGCAACGCCTCTGTGGAGGACGCCCTGCAGGCGGTGGGTGCCGCACACGATGCCTGTGGATCGTGGGCCGGCACCTCCCCCCGGGAACGAGCCGAGGTGCTGCGCCGCTCCTTCGAGATCATGACGGCAGAGATCGAGGACTGTGCGCGACTGATCGTGCTGGAGAACGGCAAGGCGTGGAGCGACGCGATGGGGGAGGCCACGTACGCGGCCGAGTTCTTCCGCTGGTTCTCCGAGGAGGCGTGCCGGGTCGCCGGCGACTTCCGGACCGCGCCGGGTGGCGACAAGACCATCGTCGTCGACCACCGCCCCATGGGCGTGGCCTACATGATCACGCCGTGGAACTTCCCGGCCGCGATGGCGACCCGCAAGCTGGCGCCCGCCCTGGCGGCGGGGTGCACGACGGTCCTCAAGCCGGCCGCGGAAACGCCGTTGACTGCCCTGTGGGTGGCCGATGTGATGCAGCGGGCCGGTGCCCCCGACGGGGTGGTGAACGTGATCACCACCTCCGAGGCCGGGTCTGTCTCGGAGGCGGTGCTGGCCGACCCGCGGGTGGCAACGCTGTCGTTCACCGGGTCGACCTACGTCGGCAAGCTGTTGCTCGGGCAGACGGCGAAGCGTGCGTTGCCCTCCTCGATGGAGCTGGGCGGCAACGCGCCGTTGCTGGTGCTCGAGGGTGCCGACGTCAATGCAGCGGTCGCCGGTGCGATGGTGGCAAAGATGCGCAACGGCGGGTCGGCCTGCACTGCCGCGAACCGCTTCTACATTCACGAGTCGCTGGCCCGAGAGTTCGCCGACCGGTTCCAGGCGGCCCTCGGGTCACTTCGGGTCGGCCCGGGGATCGAGAGGGAGAACGACCTTGGTGCGATGGTGAGCCTCAAGGAGCGCGACAAGGTCCTGGCCCTGGTCGGCCGCGCCGAGGACGAGGGCGGGACGGCGGTGGCGGTCTCCGAGGTCCCGTCGAGAGGGGCATTCGTGGCACCGCGGATCGTGCGGGGAGTCGAGCACGGCTCCACGCTGACCCGGGAGGAGATCTTCGGGCCGGTGGCGCCGATCGTCACCGTCGGCTCCACGGACGAGGCAGTGAGGATGGCCAACGACACCGATTACGGCCTGATCTCCTACGTGTTCGCTCGCGACAACGGCGAGGGAATCCGCGTCGCGCGCCGGATGGAGTCGGGGATGGTGGCCATCAACCGTGGTGTCGCCTCGGACCCCGCGGCACCCTTCGGGGGGATGAAGGAGTCCGGGCTCGGCCGCGAGGGCGGGTTCGCCGGCATCCACGAGTTCCTCGAGACGCAGTACCTTGCCGTGGACCTCTGAGACGCGGGACCCGGGAGCCCTGCGCACGCGGTGACTTGTCAGGGGGCTGGCGGTGAGGTCCCTGAGAAGACCTCGGGGTGCAGGGCCAGCTGCAGCCTGGTCCGGCGGATGTGCATGGTCAAGATGGTGCTCGCGGTCTCGGGATCGGCCGAGGCGATCGCTTCCATCAGCAGGCGATGCTCGGAGCAGATGATCCAGGATCCGTGCCTGCCTGCGAGGTGCGTGAAGGCACGGCGATAGTGCTGGGTGGTGTCCCACAGCCTCTCCACCATCCCCGCGAGCTGGGGTGTTTGGTGCCTGCGATACGTCGCCCAGTGGAAGCGTCGGTCGAGCACCAGAAAGCGCTCGACGTCGTCGCTCGACTCGATGTCGTCCTGGATCTCGTGAAGCTCGGCGAGGTCGGTGGAGGTCAGCCGTGGCATGCTCTCGACCAGCAGCAGGGGCTCGATCCGCTCGCGGATCTGGTAGCTGATCCCGAGGTCGTGCGGATCCATCTGGGAGACCCAGGCGCCCGAGTTGGACTTCAGTGTGACCAGCCCGCGCGACTCCAGGATGCGCAGGGCCTCCCGGACGGGGATCCGGCTGGCCGCCAGCTCCTCGGCGATCTCCTCCTGCTTGATCCGGGCGCCTGGCGCGAGCGCGCCGTTCAGGATGCGCTCGCCGATGATCTCGGCGATCCGCTGGCTCGCGGTGGAGCCAGGCACCTCGCTCATGGGTCCTCCGGTCGTCGTTCCTGGACCCAGGTCGGCCAGCTGCCTCACTCGAAGTCCTCGGGTCGGTGGTCGAAAGCCTTGCCCTCGGGATAGGAGACCAACTCGAATTGCATCCCCCACGGGCTGAGAAAGTACACCCAGCGTTGCCCTTCGCTCGGACCCCTGCTGGTGGTCGGCTCGCCCAGGACGGTGAGCCCGTGGGCGTGCAGCGCCGCGATCGCCGGGTCGAGGTCCTCGACGTAGATCGCCACGTGGTGGCCGCCGATGTCGCTGTTGCGCGGAGGGGACGAAGCCTGACCGGGGGCGGCGTACTGGAAGACCTCGAAGACCGCCTGCCCGCCCAGTCGGTAGAAGTGCAGCCGCTCCATCACCGCGCGCGGGTCCACGTTCAGGTGCTCGCTCATCCAGCTGCCCACGTCGTCGCGGTAGGGCCCCAGTCGATACAGGTACTCGCACCCGAGCACACCGGTGAAGAACTCGTGGGCCTCATCGAGGTCGGGGACCGTGACGCCGATGTGGTCGACAGCGCGGACGCCCGGAATGGGTGTGATGGCCATCTCATCTCCTCTTGCAATGTATCCATTGGAACACTACACTCACATGTCAAGACGCTCAGCCAGTTCGGTTGAGACGTATTAATGGATACACCATCAGCCCTCTGAGGAGCTGGCATGCCGACTCACCACGCACTGGAACAGGGCTCCCCGTGGGTGGAGCTCGCCGTCGACGACAGCGACTGGAGCGCGGCGGATCCTGACCTCCTGCTGCAGCTGCTCGGTCAAGCACAGTGGATCCGGTCCTTCGAGGAGTACGTCCTCGAGCTTGCGGGCCAGGGTCTGGTCCACGGTCCCGCCCACTCCAGCGTCGGCCAGGAGGGCGGAGCGGTCGGCTCGGTGCTCCCGCTGCGCTCGGACGACTTCGTGAACGGGTCCCACCGGGGCCACCACCAGTTCCTGGCGAAGGCCTTCGGCCACGTCGTGACGCCCAAGTCCCGCGCACTCCCGGAGCTGACCCCCGAGGTTCATGAGGTCCTGCGCAAGACGCTCGCGGAAATCTGTGGTCTTGCCGACGGGTTCTGCCGGGGGCGGGGCGGCTCGATGCACCTGCAGTGGCGCGAGGCGGGCGCCATGGGCACCAACGCGATCGTGGGTGGGGGTGTCCCGCAGGCGGCCGGCTTCGCCTGGAACCAACTGCACGCCGGCACCGACGCCGTCTCGGTCACCTACTTCGGTGACGGTGCCGTCAACATCGGCTCGGTGCTCGAGACGTTCAACCTCGCGGCCGCCTGGAAGCTGCCCGTCTGCTTCTTCATCGAGAACAATCAGTACGCCGTGTCCACCCCCGTCGCCAAGGCGACCGCTGAGCCGCGGCTCTCGGCGCGAGGGCTCGGCTTCAACATCCCGAGCTGGCGCGTCGACGGGATGGACGCGCTCGCAGTGCACACCGCGATGAGCGAGGCAGTCGACCACATGCGGGCAGGAAACGGGCCCACCATCGTCGAGGCCGACCTCTACCGCTTCTACCACCAGAACGGCGCCTTCCCCGGTTCGGCGTTCGGTTATCGCGCCAAGTCCGAGGAGAAGGCCTGGCGCGACCGGGACCCGATCGCCCAGCTCCGCCGCAGTGTGGTGGCCCGTGATCTTCTGAGCGAGGAGGAGATCGACGCGGCGACCGCCGAGGTGGACGCTGTCATGAAGGGGATCGGCGACGACTTCCTCGAGGCTGTGCCCGACGGCAAGCCGAACCAGCGCCGGATCATCGGGAGTCTCTGGCCTGACCCCGGCTTCGTGGACGTGGGCATCCGTGGCGACCTCTCCGAGCTCGAGGGCTCCCGTTACGAGGAAGCGGAGAGCTTCTCCGGTGAGCTCGACCAGCGGCGCTTCGTGGACCTGGTCAGTGCGGTGATGGCCCGGCGCATGGAGACCGACGAGTCCATCGTGGTGATGGGCGAGGATGTCGACGGGCTCAAGGGCGGCACCAACGGCGCCACCAAGCGCCCGCTGGAGCTCTTCCCGGATCGGGTGCTCGGCACCCCGATCAGCGAGAACGCCTTCGCCGGGCTCGGTGGCGGGATGGCGCTGGACGGGCGGTTCCGCCCGGTCGTGGAGTTCATGTACGCCGACTTCATGTGGGTCGCCGCCGACCAGATCTTCAACCAGATCGCCAAGGCGCGGCACATGTTCGGCGGTGACAGCGCCGTACCTCTGGTGCTGCGGAGCAAGCTGGCCGCCGGCACCGGGTACGGCTCGCAGCACACGATGGACCCCGCGGGGGTACTGACCACGGCGCCGGGTCTGCGGGTGGTCGCTCCGTCGACCCCCTTCGACTACGTGGGCCTGATGAACACCGCCCTGGCCTGTGACGATCCCGTGGTGGTCCTCGAGCACGTGGACCTCTACACCGCGACCGGCACCGCCCCGGTCGACGACCTCGACTACCGCATCCCCGTCGGGAAGGCCGCCCTGCGTCGGGAGGGCGACGACCTCACGGTGATCAGCTACCTGACCATGGTCGGGCACTGCCTCGAGGCGCTCGACGAGGTCACTGAGGTCTCCGCCGACCTGATCGACCTGCGCTGGCTGGATCGGGCTTCGCTCGACTGGGACACCATCGAGGCCAGTGTGAAGAAGACGAACCGGGTGCTGATCGTGGAGCAGGGAGCGGTCGGCACGTCCTACGGCGGCTGGCTGGCCGACGAGGTCCAGCGGCGGCTCTTCGACTGGCTCGACGCCCCGATCGAGCGGGTGACCGGTGCCGAGGCGTCTCCCAGCATCAGCAAGGTGCTGGAGCGGGCTGCCATCGCGAAGACCGAAGAGGTCGTCGCGGCCCTGCGCGCCATCGCCGCCGACTGACGCCCACCCGACCACGAGAAGGAAGAGGAACCCATGGCTGAGCTGTTGCTCGTCCCCGAGGTCGCCGCAGGCGCCACCGAAGTCGTCCTCGCAGAGTGGTTGGCCAAGCCCGGTGACGCCTTCACAGCCGGCGACGCCATCGTCGTCCTCGAGACGGAAAAGGCCGTGGTGGAGGTCGAGGCCGAGGGCGACGCCACCTTGCTGACCACCCTTGTGGCCGCCGGGGCGCAGATCAGGGTGGGCTCCCCGATGGCGATGATCGGCAGTGCCGAGGAGCTCGGCACCGATCTCGACGCGCTGCTGGAGCGGCTCGGGGCCGAGGTCGCGGTGGGCGCCCCCGCGCCCCAGCGACCCGAGGTCCCGGACACCGAGGAGGAGTCTCCGGCCCCCGGCCAGGCGCCGGCGCCGCAGGTGCAGACCCCCGCCTCGGCTCTCAACGAGGCAACCTCCGTCCCGCCGGAGCGTCTGTTCATCAGTCCGCTGGCCCGCAAGATGCTCGCCCAGGCCGGTATCGACCCGCACCAGGTGACCGGCAGCGGCCCCCGCGGGCGGATCCGGCGGCGTGACGTCGAGGCGGCGATCGCGGAGCGGGACCGCCAGCCGTCCGACGAGCCGTCTGTCCCGACGCCGGCGCCGACCGGGTCGGCGGGCGCGGGCGCCGGATGGAGGGACGTCCCGCACTCGCGACCGCGTCGCGCAGTGGCCGCCCGGCTCACCCGCAGCAAGCAGGACATCCCGCACTTCTACGTCAAGCGCACGGCCGTCATCGACGATCTGCTCGCTCTCCGTGCCCAGCTGAACACGCACTCACCGGTCAAGCTCTCGGTCAACGACTTCGTGGTGCGAGCGGTGGCCGTGGCCCACCAAGCGGTGCCGGAGGCAAACGTCATCTGGAACGACGACGCGATGCGGCAGTTCGACAGCGTCGACATCTCGATCGCGATCGCCTCCGAGCGTGGCCTGGTGACACCGGTCCTGCGCGGGGTGGAGAAGAGCTCCCTGAGTGCGATCTCTGTGGGGATCAAGGGCTTCGTCGAACAGGCCAATGCCGGACGACTCCAGCAGAAGGACCTCGAGGGCGGTTCGATCAGCGTCACCAACCTCGGGATGTACGGCGTCGAGGAGTTCTCCGCGATTATCAACCCGCCCCAGTCAGCGATCCTCGCGGTGGGTGCCGGGGAGCAGGTCGCGCGCGTTGTGGACGGCGAGATCACCACGGTCACCGCGATGACCCTGGTGCTCTCGGTCGACCACCGAGCGATCGACGGAGCCCTGGCTGCGCAATGGATGGCTGCGCTGGTCTCGGCGCTCGAGACCCCGATGCGCCTCGTCGTCTGAAAGCGCGGCCCCCTCGCCATCCATCCTCTGGCGCATGACCGGTGAGCGACTCACCTCGGCGCTCCGTACTGATCATCACCCCCACGGCTCGACGACAGCTCGGGCAGCACCTGCCCGACGCCGTCGCGTTCGCTGCGTATGAGTTCATCGTGGGGCCGCTGCTGGACAACCCGCAGCGAGTCGGCAAACGCCTCAGAGCCCCGCTGTCGGATCGGCACAGCGCCCGCAGGGGTACCTACCGCGCCATCTACCGCATCGACGAGCAGAGGCGGACCGTGACGGTCCTCGACGTCGCCCACCGTCGAGACGCCTACCGCAGCGGTTGACCCCGGGCTCTCCGAGGTCCGGTTGTGATCGATCAGCACCGACCGGCGCGGCCATGTCCCGGTAGAACAGCAGACAGGTGCCGCGGAAGAACGAGAACACCGACCCGGCGAGCTTGTCGAACTTCTCCCGCGCCCCGACACTGTGCCTGGCGATCCGCTGCTCGTAATCCTCGCGCACGGTCTGACGGACATGATGGCGCCGGTCGTCGCCGGTGAGCATGCGAGGCAGCATGGGGATCTCGTCCCGGGCGCGCTTGCCGGGCGAGGCTTTCGAAGGCCTCGAAGCGTGCACCCGCGGTGGGTCCGGTCGCGGCGGATGTATCCCCCAGCCGGTCGACGAGCGCCTCGGTCAGCTCCTGCTTGGACTTGCGGGACCGGCCGGGCACATCGTGCTCCTGAGTCAACCTGTAGAGCTCCTCGCGGCTTGCCGAGCGCAGGCCATCGGGGGCTGGGTTGGTTGGGGGGCTGGTTGGTGGGCGCCACATCGAGGCTGAACCCACGCCGCTCATCGTCACACTGACAGGTCTCCTCACGGTGATGCCGACGTGGTCATCACCATGGGTCGCAGCGACGTCTGCCCCCTACCGTTCACCCTCGCGTCGCCGGTTGCTGCCGCGAGCGTCATCCGAGCCCCATAGGAAGAGGCAGTAGCGCCGCCCACCGGGGCGGCCGACGTTCTTCGAGAGGAACCACATGATCATCAAATCTCGGGCGGCAACCGTCGCCGGCAGCGCCCTGCTGCTCACCGGGCTCGTCGCCGGCGCCGGCGCTGCCCACGCCGGTTCACTCCGCTTCTCCGACTTCACGCCCCTGGAGAGCTCGGCGGGACCGACGACTGACGAGGCGCACCCCATCACCTTCGGCAACCCCGCCTTCCAGCAGCGCTCGATCGCCTCGGTCGAGGAGCAGCTCGCTGCGGGTGAGCCCAACAGCGGCGTCTGGGACATGAACACCGTCAATGAGACCGGCCCCCAGAAGGGCCGCTACCTGTTCACGCCCTTCGAGAGTGGTCAGTCCGGCATCCAGCGCACCGACCTGGCCACGGAGGAGACCGAGACCATCTGGTACAGCCCGGAGCCGGGCGACTACGTCCGCTGGGACGCCTCCTACTGGACACCGTGGGGCACCTACGTCACCGCCGAGGAGGAGTGGTGCACCGACGCTTCGGGCTGCAACACGAACCCCTATGGTCGGCTCTTCGAGCTGACCAATCCGCTGACGGCTGACTCGGTCACCGAGGACGGCGAGGCGGGCAACGTCGAGCACCGCAACGTGATCCCGCGGGTCTCCCATGAGGGCATCCAGTTCGACAAGAACCGCAACATGTACTTCATCGACGAGGTGAACGGCGGCAGCCTGTACCGCTACACCTCGGCTGCGAGCTGGGGCCAGATCAAGTCCGGACGCGCAGGCTACTTCGACGCAGGCCAGACGTCGGTGCTCCGTGTCGGTGACGGCATGACGCCGAACGCGACCGGCGACTACGCCTGGGTGCCGATCACCGACAAGCAGGGCGCGCCCCTGCCGGGGGCCATCGAGATCACCGACCCGAACGGGGTCACCTCGGTGGACGGCCGCAACACCACGGACCTGCCGCAGTTCAAGGGCACGGACTACCAGCGGCCCGAGGACCTGCAGCTGCAGACCCAGAAGGGTGTCGAGCGGCTCTACATGGCCACCACGACCACCAGCGAGGTCTACACCCTGAACCTGCGGAGCCAAGAGATCTCCGTCTTCGCCGACCGTGACACCACCGACCTCGCCACCGGTCAGCCGGTTGGCAGCGGTCTGGCCAGTCCCGACAACCTCGCGCTGGACCACGAGGGCAACCTCTACATCGTCGAGGACCGCAACGGCGGGGTGGACGACGACATCTGGTTCGCCCAGGACCTCAACCACGACGGCGACCTGGACGACGCCGGCGAGGGCATCGGACGCTGGGCGTCCAACGGCACGGAGGGCTCGGAGTTCACCGGGCTCTACTTCGACCCGACGAACAAGCGTCGCGCCTGGGTGAACATCCAGCACCCCGACAGCGACAACGACCGGACAATCGAGATCACGCTGCCGAAGAAGGGCCGGTAGCCTCTCGCCGGCCCGTTGCCAAGGGGGCGCCCCGACTGACTGTCGGGTGCGCCCCCTTCGCCGTCGTCAACGGGGCTTCCGCGGGTGCCTGATGGTTCTCACAGCGGCCGGCGGCGATCGGAGCGGGCGCGCGATTCATCGCCACGAACCCAGACCCCACCGGGCAACTGCCCCAAGACGTCGACCCGTCTCAAGCGACCAGGAGGTCGTCGACCAGGCGCGGGTGATGCCAGCGATCCATGGGCTGCCCGAGAACTGGCTCAACACCAACGCCACGATGTGGATGCCGCCGCTTCCTGCCGACCTCGGCGTATGCCACTCGGAGGCTCTTCGTCTCGGTCCGGCGGGTGTCGGCTGGACCCGACGGTTTGCGGCAGGCTGTGCGCAATCCGGGTGCAGGTTTGGGCCAGCGGTCTGGGCTGGTCACCCCCGCAGATCCTTCAAGACCACAGCAGGACACCGCGAGTGGCGACATCTTCGTGCCGCGACGCAGCGCTGGATGCCGGTCGGGAGGTGGTCAGCCCGAGATCACGTCGCCGAGCCGGCCGCGGTCGGCGAGGTCCTCGGCGAGGAACTGACGGAGCAGGTCGACGGCCTGCAGGACCTTCTTGCCGCGCAGGGAGTAGATGACGCTGGTTCCCTGGCGGCGGGTGGAGACCACGCCGCGCTCGCGCAGGATCGCTAGGTGCTGGCTGGCGTTGGACTGACTGAGCTCGAGTGCCTCACACAGCTCGCCGACGCTGAGGTCCCGGTCGCGGAGCTCGTTGATGATGAGCAGTCGCTTGGGGTCCGCGATCGCCTTGCAGACGCGGGCATGCAGCTCCTGCAGCTCAGCCTCGACCTGTCTGTCCATGTGCCTCCCCCCTCCCGTTCTGCATCGTGGCGTGGATCTGATTGTAGGTTCAGCGCACCGTGAGGATCACGAGCAATATGGCCACGGCGAGAAGTACCGCCCCGCCGGCGACGGCGCGGACCATCGCCGGCCCCATCGGGGAGTCCCCGGCCTCGCCGTGACGGCTGTTGCGCACGTAGCGGGCCTCGACCACCAGGACCAGTGCGAGGGCGCCGAGGAGTCCAGCTACGCCGGGCAGCGACGGCAGGATCGCTCCGCCGGCATGGTGCAGCAGCAGCGCGGACACACCCCCGATCCCCAGGGCGGTGCGCTGCCATGCCATGGCCGTCCGTTCCGCCTGGAGGCCCGGGTTCACTGAGCTCAGCTCCCGACCAGGTCGGCCACGGTGAGCATCAGGGCGACGATGGCGGTCACAGTGAGCACGCCTGCGACCAGCAACGGGATCGGTGAGCGTGGAAGCTGCTCCCCGAGTCGCATCGCCCGCTCGTTGCGCTGCCAGTGGAGGTAGGAGACGCCGGCGAGCAGGCCGCCCAGGGTGATCAGCAGGATCCCGAGGGCGTGGCGGATGACGTCCAGTCCCGGGATGAACTGCACCACCGCCACGCCGGCGGCCATCATCGCGAGTGCGGTGCGCACCCAGGCGAGGAAGGTCCGCTCGTTGGCGAGCGTGAAGCGGTAGTCGGGCGCCTCGCCGACCTCGTGCACCGGGATGCGTCCGGAACGACTGGGTGATCGGGGCACCGGGCTCAGGCCAGCGAGGTCGAGGCGGCGCACTGGTTGCGGCCGACGTCGAGGACGTCGATCTCGTCCTCCGGTGGGGCGACCTGGCCGGCGTTGACGCGTCGGATCGTGTCGTAGGACTCCGGTGCGGCAGGCAGGGACGTCACGATCTCCTGCACGAACTTCTCCATCGCCTTCTCGTTGAGGAGGGTGGCGGTGAACACGTCCTCCAGTGTGGTGACCACGAGCCCGTCGGAGTTGATCTCATCCGAGCTCGACCAGTGCGCGGGCGCGATGATCGTACGCGGGTCCAGTGGACGCAGTCGCTCGTGGACGCTGCGGAAGAGGTCGCGGGCGAGTTCCTCGGCCTGTCCGGTGAGGTCGGGGCGGCCGAGGCCGCGCACGAAGACGGTGTCGCCGACCATGAGGACCGCACCGCTGACCAGGAGGGCGATCGTGCCCGGGGTGTGTCCGGGCAGGTGCATGCTCATCACCCGCACCTCGGCCGAGCCGAGGTCCAGGACGTCGCCGTCATGGAGCGGCCGGTTCGGGAACGGCACGACACCGCCGCAGTCCTCGGGTGGGAGGTGGTACTCGACGCCGAGTTCCGCGGACAGTGCTGGGCCACCGCTGACGTGGTCGGCGTGCACGTGGGTGTCGACCACGTGGGAAACGGTCATGCCGTGCTCGGCCGCGAGGTCCAGGTAGGGCTGCGGCTGCCGGGTGGGGTCGACGATGATGCAGCGCTCGCCCGGGACGCCGACGACGTAGGACAAGCACGCCTTGGCGGGGCGCTGGAACTGCCACACCCGGATCGGCGCCGGCAGGCCGGTGATCTCGAATGGCACGAGCAGCCGGTTCCACGCATCGGTGCCGCCCTCGAGCGATCGCACCGTCTTGCCTCGCTCCTCGAACTCCTCGGCGAGGAGCTCGGAACCGTTGCCCTGCCCACAGATGACCACAGCGCCCTCGCGCGTGCGTACGGACTCCTCGTCGAGCTCCTCGAAGACCCGGTAGACCGGCACGTTGCGGGTCGGCACCGATCGCGGACCCTCGAACGGGGTGGCCTCGAACTCGTCGACGTTGCGGACGTCGAGGATCTCGCTGATGCGTCCCTCGGCGATCTGCTGGAACAGGTCGGGTGGGGTGATGGTCTGTGCCACGTGGCTTCTCCCTACGAGTTCTACAAGACACTTGTTATATGCGCAATAACGAATGTAGTGTCTGGGATCACAGTTGGCAACGCTTCTTCGAAGGAAAGGGGCTCCGATCGATGTCGGAGAGCGAGGTACCCGAAAGCATGACGATCGTGGCCTGGAGCGGCGATCTCGACAAGATGTGGCCCACCCTGATCCTGGGGTCGACCGGAGCTGCCTACGGCATGCAGACCACGATCTTCTTCACGTTCTGGGGACTGTTCCCCCTCGTCCGGGACGACGTCCGGATCACCGGCACCAACGCGATGACCAAGGCCCTGGCCGGGATGAACCGCCCGGGGATCAGTCACATGAAGCTCTCCAAGCTCAACATGGCCGGCGCCGGCGCCACGATGATGAAGAAGCTCGCCACGGACAACAAGGTCGCCAGCCCCAAGGAGCTCATCGAGATGTGCATCGAGCTCGACGTCAACCTCTGGCCGTGCGAGATGACCATGGAGCTGATGGGTCTGCGTCCCGACCAGCTGATCGACGGTGTCGGCGAGCCGGTTGGTGCTGCCACCGCGCTCTCAGCGATGAGCAAGTCCCAGATCAACCTCTTCATCTAGGAGCCAGGCATGGACTACCAGGTCGCCCTGACCATCGACGCCAAGGGCAAGAAGTGTCCGATGCCCGTGCTGCTGACCTCCAAGGGCATCAAGCAGATCGAGCCCGGAGAGATCATGGTCGTGGAGGCAACCGACGGGGGTTCGCGAAGCGACATCCCTTCCTGGGCCAAGGACACGGGCAACGAGCTGGTGGAGAGCAGTAGCGCGGACGGTATCTTCCGCTACGTCATCCGGAAGGGTTGAGCCTGCGTGCAGTACGGCTTCGCGATCGACCAACGCACCTGCATCGGCTGCCATGCCTGCACGGTCGCGTGCAAGACCGAGCACGACGTACCGGTCGGGCAGTTCCGCACGTGGGTGAAATACGTCGACACAGGATCGTTCCCCGACACCACTCGCTCGTTCGGGGTGATGCGCTGCAACCACTGCACCGACGCGCCGTGCGTCAAGATCTGCCCGACCCAGGCGCTCTTCACACGTGACGACGGCATCGTCGACTTCGACAACGAGCGGTGCATCGGCTGCAAGTCGTGCATGCAGGCATGTCCGTACGACGCCATCTACATCGACGCGGACACCCACACCGCTGCGAAGTGCAACCTGTGCGCGCACCGGGTCGACGAGGACCTCGAGCCCGCCTGCGTCGTGGTCTGCCCGACCCACTCGATCTGGGTCGGCGACCTCGACGACCCAACCAGCGGCATCGCCACGTTGGTGAGCACCCAGGAGACGGCGGTGCGCTCGCCGGAGCAGAACACCGGTCCCAACGTCTTCTACCTCGGCGCCGACCGGGCGGTCCTCGACCCTCTGGCCGCCCCGGTGGATGACACCTACATCTGGGCGAAGCCCGACGCGCAGCGTGTGGAGAACGCGGGCGACCTGACGCGCGACCCGGTCACGAACGCCCGCACCACGCTCAACACCGCCCACCCTCGTCCCTGGGGCTGGAAGGTCGTCACCTACCTGTGGACCAAGGGCATCGGAGCGGGCGCGCTAGCACTGGCCGCCCTGGCCCACCTGATGGGCATCGAGCTCGGTGCGGTCGGTGACTACGTCGCCCCGCTGCTCGGCCTGTTCGGCGCGGCCACCACCGGAGCGCTGCTGGTGTGGGACCTCAAGCGCCCCGAGCGCTTCCTGTACATCTTCTTGAAGTCCAACTGGACCTCGTGGCTCGTGCTCGGCGCCTACGTCCTCACCGCGTTCTCGGGCGGTGCGGTCCTGTGGCTGCTGGCCGCGTTCCTCGACATCGGCTGGTTGATGACCCTGCTGGCGTGGCTCGGCATCCCGGTCAGCGCGATGATGGCCGGCTACACGGCCTTCCTGTTCGGCCAGGCCGAGGGCCGCGACCTGTGGCAGTCCCCGCTGCTGTTCTGGCACCTGATCGTCCAGGCACTGATGGTCGGCAGTGGCGCGCTGGCCGTCGCCGGCGTGTTCGCGGACCTCTCCGACCAGGCCTGGCAGCTGATCACGGTGGTCTTCGTCGTCTCGACGCTCCTGCACCTGCTGATGGTCGGCATCGAGTACGCCGGCAAGCACGCCAGCCGGCAGGCAACCGTGGCCGCGCACATCATCACCAGTGGCCGCTACTCACGCCTGTTCTGGATGGGCGCCATCCTCCCTGCAGCAGCCGCGGTCGTCCTGGGCGCGCTCACCTGGGGCGGACTTCCCGTCGCGCTGCTCGCGCTCGCGGGCCTGGTCGTCCAGCCGGCCCTGGTCGCCTACGAGAGCGTCTTCGTGCGCGCCGGACAGGACCCGCCCCTCTCATGACCGCCACGAACGGAGCGTCGAAGAACCCCGTGAACATGCCCGGTGCACGCAGCCACGAGAACCTGCGCAACTACCCGCCGGTCGAGGACTGGGACCACCACGTCGAGTTCGACGCCAAGGCGCACCCGCGCAAGGTCCCGCACACCTACTCGTTGATCCCCACGATCTGCTTCAACTGTGAGTCATCGTGCGGCCTGCTGGCCTACGTGGACCACGAGGACCTCTCGATCAAGAAGTTCGAGGGCAACCCGGCCCACCCCGGCTCCCGCGGCCGCAACTGCGCCAAGGGCCCGGCCACGATCAATCAGGTCCACGACCCCGAGCGGATCCTGTACCCGCTGAGGCGGGTCGGCGAGCGAGGCTCGGGACAGTTCGAACGGGTCACGTGGGAGGAGGCGCTCTCGGACATTGCCGGCCGGATCCGCAAGGCCATCGTCGAGGACCGCAAGGACGAGGTGATGTACCACGTGGGTCGCCCCGGTGAGGACGGCTTCGCCGAGCGCGTCCTTCAGGCTTGGGGCGTGGACGGGCACAACAGTCACACCAACGTCTGCTCCTCCGGCGGCCGAAGCGGCTACACGCACTGGATGGGCTATGACCGGCCCTCGCCGGACTACGCCAACGCCAAGGCGATTCTGCTGCTCTCCAGCCATCTGGAGACCGGGCACTACTTCAACCCGCACGCCCAGCGGATCATGGAGGCCAAGCAGAACGGCGCCAAGCTGGTCGTCCTGGACCTGCGGCTCTCCAACACCGCCTCGCACGCGGAACTGTGGATCTCCCCGTGGCCCGGGAGCGAAGGGGCGATCTTCCTCGCGGTCGCCTCCTACCTGCTGCGCACCCGCACGATCGACCGGGAGTACATGAGGCGCTGGGTGAACTGGGACGTCTATCTCGAGCACCTCCACCCGGAGGCACCGAAGGACTTCGAGGTCTTCCTGGATCGGCTCACCGAGGACTACGCCCGCTACACCTTCGAGTTCGCCGCCGAGGAGGCCCATGTGCCCGTCGAGCAGCTCGAGGAGCTGGCGCGGATCGTGGCCGCGGCGGGCAGCTCGCTCGCCACGCACACCTGGCGCTCGGCTGCTGCGGGCAACCTGGGTGGCTGGCAGATCACACGCAGCCTGTTCTTTCTCAATGTGCTCACCGGCAGCGTCGGCACCGAGGGCGGCACCCACCCCAACGGTTGGGACAAGTTCATCGCCCACTTCCCCGACATGCCGGAGGCCAACGACATCTGGAGCGAGAAGCTCTGGCCACCGGAGTACCCGCTCACCACCAACGAGATGTCCATCCTGCTGCCACACCTTCTCAAGGACGGTCGCGGCAAGCTGGACGTCTACTTCAGCCGGGTCTACAACCCACTGTGGGTCAACCCCGACGGGTTCACCTGGATCGACGTGCTCAAGGACGAGAGCAAGATGGGGCTGCACGTCGCGCTGACCCCGACCTGGAGCGAGTCAGCCACCTTCGCCGACTACGTGCTCCCGATGGGCCACGCCTCCGAGCGGCACGACACCATGTCGTTCGAGACGCACGCGTCGAAATGGCTCGCCTTCCGGCAGCCGGTCAAGCGGGTCGCCATGGAGCAGCGAGGGATGCCCTTCCAGGACTCCCGCGACACCAACCCCGGCGAGGTGTGGGAGGAGAACGAGTTCTGGTTCGACCTGTCCTGGAAGATCGACCCGGACGGATCGCTCGGCATCCGCAAGCACTTCGAGTCCAAGGACCACCCCGGCGAGAAGATGACCCAGGACGAGTACTACGGGATCCTCTTCGCCAACAGCGTGCCCGGCCTCCCGGCCGCGGCCGAGGAGCAGGGCCTCACCCCGCTGGCGTACATGCGCAAGTACGGCGTCTTCGAGGTCGCCAAGGACGTCTACCGGCTCGACGAGCGACCGCTCACCGAGGCGGAGCTCGACGGAGCGACGCCGGACGAGAACGGCGTGCTGCGCAAGCCCGTCACGATGGAGACCGCCCCGCCGCTGGTGGGCGAGGCCGGTGCCGTGGGCATCGAGCACGAGGACGGCACGAGGACGGCAGGCTGGCTCTCCCCGTCACGCAAGCTCGAGCTCTTCTCCACGACACTCGCCGACTGGGGGTGGCCGGAGCAGGCGACTCCCAACTACATCGAGTCACACGTCTCCGCACGCAAGATCGACCGCTCGAACGACGAGTTCGTGCTGATGCCGAACTTCCGGCTGCCGACGATGATCCACACCCGGTCGGGCAACGCGAAGTACCTCAACGAGATCTCCAACACCCATCCGCTGTGGTTCAACCACGACGACGCCGAGCAGATGGGCCTGCGGACCGGTGACCTGGTGCGGGTGACGACCGAGATCGGGCACATGGTCGTCCGTGTCTGGGCCACCGAAGCCATCCGCCCCGGCGTGGTCGGCCTCTCCCACCACATGGGCCGATGGATGCAGGACGGCCACCCGGGCAGCCGCTGGGTGATGGGAAAGGTCGACCTGAACCGGTCCGACGACGGGATCTGGAAGCTTCGCTACAAGGAAGGGATCAAGCCCTTCACGAGCGAGGACCCCGACTCCGAGCGCATCTACTGGGACGACCCGGGCGTGCACCAGAACCTCACCTTCCCGGTCCAGCCCGACCCGGTCTCGGGCATGCACTGCTGGCACCAGAAGGTGCGCATCGAGAAGGCTCGTCCAGACGACCAGTACGGCGACGTCGAGGTGGATGTGAACAAGGCTCGTGAGGTATACCGCCGGTGGCTGGCGATGACCCGCCCCGGACCCGGACCCGACGGCCAACGCCGTCCGGAGTTCATGATGCGCCACGTCACGCCGACACGTTCGGCGTACCGAGTGGCGGGCGCCAGAACAGGGGGTGAGGGCCAGTGAGTCTCCTTGCCCGCCGCCGTCCCGCCGTCGAGATCGACCTCGTCGCGGTGCGGACCGCGCTCGGGACCGTGGAGGACCCCGAGCTGCGGCTGCCCCTCGACGAGGCCGGCATGGTCGGTGACCTCAAGGTCGACCCGTCCGGCACGGTCAAGGTCACCGTCCGGCTCACCACTCCGTCCTGTCCGATGAAGGACACCCTGGCCCGCGACGTCACCGAGGCCGTGAGCACGGTGGCCGGCGTCGAGCGCGTCGAGGTCAGCTTCGGCGCCATGAGCGACAACGAGCGGATGGCGCTCGCGACCCGACTCCGGGGCGACACCCCCGAGGGTGGCCACCGGTTCGGACTCGACTCCTCCACCCAGGTCTACGCCGTCGCCAGCGGCAAGGGCGGGGTCGGCAAGTCCACCCTCACAGCCAACCTCGCCGTCGCCCTGGCCGAGCAGGGCAAGCAGGTCGGGATCCTCGACGCCGACGTCTGGGGCTACTCCATCCCGCACCTGTTCGGCGTACGACGGGCCCCCGTCGCGCTGAAGGGGCTGATGCTCCCGGTCGAGGCGCACGGTGTCTCGCTGATGTCGGTCGGCTTCTTCGTCACCGATGAGGAGCCGGTCGTGTGGCGCGGCCCGATGCTGCACAAGGCCCTCCAGCAGTTCCTCACCGACGTCCACTGGGGTGAGCTCGACGTGTTGCTGATCGACCTCCCGCCCGGCACCGGAGACATCACCATGTCGCTGCTCGAGCTGGTCCCTGACGCTGCACTGATCGCGGTGACCACCCCACAGCCCGCCGCGCAGACGGTCGCCGAGCGGGTGGGGAGGATGGCCCGCAACGCACGGATGCCGGTGGCCGGGGTGGTGGAGAACATGTCCGCACTGGTCTGCGGCTCGTGCCACGAGAGCACGGCGCTGTTCGGCAGCGGGGGCGGCGACCGGCTGGCTGAGTCCATCGACGCGCCGCTGCTCGGCCGGGTGCCGCTCGACATCGAGCTCCGTGAAGCCGGTGATGCCGGGGTGCCGGCGATGATCTCCGCACCGCAGTCCATCTCGGCCCAGGAGCTCCGGCGGATCGCCGCGGCGCTTCCCGTGGTCCGCCGCAGCCTCGTGGGCCGGTCGCTGCCCCTGTCCGTGATGTGACGCCGATTCGGATCCGCCCTGCGTGTGGGGAGCTTGTAGCGGTGGTCAGCGTCGGTGTGGGGCTGGCGTCGTACGCGCGTCCCGCCGTCAGCCCTCTCCCGCAGCCAGGTGCTCCCACAGCGGGTCGGTGAAGCGAGGGAGCTCGGCGTACGCGGCCACCAGCGGTTCGTACGCGGCGTGCGCGGTCGAGTCCGGCTCGACGGGGTCCCTTGGCGGGACCATCGCCGCCATCGCTTCGTCAAAGTCGGCATAGGTGCCGTGTCCGACGGCGGCGCAGATCGCTGCGCCGAGGCCGGCCCCGTCGGGGTTGCCGGCGCGCTCCACCGGCCGGCCGAAGACGTCGGCCACGATCTGCTGCATCAGGTCCGAGCGGGCACCGCCGCCGGAGACGACCAGGCGCGACGCCGGTCGGCCGAGCGCGGACTCCATCGCCTCGACGTGACCGCGCATCGTCATCACGATGCCTTCCAGGATCGAGCGGTGCAGGTGGTGTGGGCCGTGCGAGCCGTCGAGACCCAGGATCGCGCCGTGCCGGTTCGGGGCGTCGAGGGGCGCCAGCCAGTCGGGGAGCGTCAGCAGGCCCCCACACCCCGGGGGGACCTCGCGGGCACCCTCGTCGAGCCACGCCGTGACGGCCTGCGGGTCGACGAGGCCCGGCGCGGCGGCGCTCACCAGGTCGCGCAGCCAGGAGACCGTCCACATGCCCCGGCGGATGCCGCGGCTCTCGTAGAGCACCCGACCGGGGACGGCGGCGGCGTTCACCCAGTAGCGGTCGTCGGTCGAGGCGGTGTCGTCCCCCAGGGTCATCGAGGCGATGTAGGTGCCCAGCGACAGCAGCACCGTCCCCGGCTTCGCCAGCCCGCACCCCAGGGCCTCGACCGCCTTGTCGTTGCCCGTCGCGTAGACCGCCAGACCCGCCGGGATCCCGGTCTGCTCTGCGGCCGCGTCGGTGACGTGTCCGAGCAAGCCACCGGGATCCACCAGCGCGGGAAGCAGCGAGAGCGGCATTCCCGTCCGCTCCTGCTCGGCCGGGTCGGTCGACCACTGCCGTGTCTCCAGGTCGATCGGCCACGTCCGGTGGTAGCTCGCCGAGGAGTCCAGGCGCTCACCGGTGAGCCGGGTCGCGAGGTAGCCGCCGGCGCTGGTCACCGTGGCCACACGGTCGTCCACCTCGCCCAGCGGCTGCGGGACCCGGGCGTCCATCCAGCTCAGCACCGGTTCGGTGAGGCATCCTTCGGCGTCCAGCAAGGCGCGGCACGACCGGATGCCGCACAGCCCGACCGCGGCCACGGCGTCGGCCCCACCCTCGAACGACGCCAGCACCTCACGCACAGCCATGCCCAGGCTGTCCCACAGGTCGTCGTCCGGGTGGACCACGCGGCCGTCGGTTCCCAGCTCGCAGGGACGCAGGGTCACCCGGCTCGAGGCGTGCACCACCCCGGAGGCGTCGATGACCGAGACCTTCGTGCTCTGCGAGCCGCCGTCCACGGCGAGGAAGTACGCCGTCACGATGCCGGGGCGTCCGCGGCCGGGTCGTCGTCGAGCACGGGCGCGCCCTGCTCGTCGATCGGGAAGACCGAGCCGGGGTTCATCACGTTGTGCGGGTCGAAGGCGCGCTTCAGGCCGGACAGCAGGGCGTAGGCGCTGCCGTGCTCCTCCTGGATCCACGGCGTGCGGTACTTCCCGACGCCGTGGTGGTGCACCATCGAGCCGCCCACTCGCAGCGCCTCCTCGACGACCATCGCGTTGAGCGGCCGGTGGTAGAGGTCGAGCTCCTCGCGCGGTTCGCAGGTGACGTCGTAGTCGTAGACCACGTAGAGGTTGGTGCCGTTCTGGTAGCTGTGCGAGGAGTGGGCGCCCAGCAGGGTCAGGTCGCCGGCGCGGTCGAAGGTGGTGCGGATCCGCCGCATCACCGCCTCGTAGAGCTCGGCGGTGCGCGACCAGTCGACGGCGACCTCGGTGGTGTAGGCCAGGTGCGGCTTCTCGCGCATCGCCTGCGTCTCGGCCTCGATCTTGTCCGGTCCCCAGTTCAGCGACTCGAACCAGCCGCGGATATCGGCCTCGGCGACCCGGGTGTGGGCCACCTCGGAGACCGCCCCCTCGATGCCGGTCATGGTCGCCGCCACCAGCGGAGCCGGCCCCTCGGCCGACATCACGACCAGGTTCTGGTCCAGCGGGTGGTCGGGAAAATGCTGCCGGGCGTCCTCGGGGGAGTAGAGCCGCGACACCGCGGGCCGGTAGCCGGCGGTCACCACCTCGCGCAGCAGGCCCACCCCCTCGGCGAAGTCCGGCAGCAGCAGGCCGACGTAGCGGGTGGTGTCGGGATACCAGCGGAAGAGCTTGACGGTGACCTCGGTGACGTAGGCCAGCGCGCCCTCGTTGCCGATCAGCACGTGCCGGATGTCGGGCCCGGCAGCGCGGCGCGGCACGTTCTTCACCCGCACCACCCGGCCGCCCGGCAACACGGCCTCCAGGCCGACCACCATGTCCTCGATGGCGCCGTAGAGCGTGGAGAACTGGCCGATGGAGCGGGTCGCGACCAGGCCGCCCAGCTGGGCGAGCGGCTTGGACTGCGGCGAGTGGCCGGTGGTCAGGCCCTGCTGGCGCAGGGCGTCCTCGAGCACCTGCAGCGGCACGCCGCACTGCACGGTCGCCTGCATGTTCTCGGCGTCGATGCCCACGATCCGGTCCATGCGCGACCCGTCCACGACCAGTGAGTCCTCCACGACCGTCTCGAGCCCGCCCTCGGTGCTGGTGCCACCGGTGCGGGGGACGACAGCCACCCGGAAACGCTGCGCGAGGTCGAGCAGCTGCGCCACCTCCCCGGTCGAGGCGGGGTAGGCGATCGCGGCCGGCACCGGACCGTCGAAGATGCCATGGACCGCCGGGTACTTCTTGAAGCGGTCGACGCTCGCGGCCCGCAGCCGCGCCTCGTCGGTGTCGACCGCGTCGGGGCCGAGCAGGTCGGTGACCGCCCGCACGAGCTCGTCGCGGCTCAGCGAGGATCGGGAGCTCACCATGGGCACCATGGGCACAGCCTCTCAGGGGCGGTCGGCGCGGGCTGGGGTCAACAGGGTCATCATGGTCACCGCACGAGGTAGCCGCCGTCGACGACGAGCACGTGGCCGTTGACGTAGTCGGAGGCACGCGAGGCCAGGAACACCACCGCGCCCATCAGATCGGCCGGGTCGCCCCAGCGGCCCGCAGGGATGTGCTCGACGACGCGGCGGTTGGCCTCGGTGTCGGCGCGGGTGACAGCGGTCAGCGCGGTGACGACGTAGCCGGGAGCGATCGCGTTGACCTGCACGCCGTGGTGGGCCAGCTCGTCGCAGTAGGCCTTGGTGAAGCCCACCACCCCGGCCTTGGTGGCGGCGTACGCCGGCGACCGCCGGCCGCCGAGGGAGGAGAACAGCGAGGCGACGTTGATGATCTTGCCGCTGCGCTGCCGGGCCATCACCAGGCCGGCCTCGCGTGCGGTCTCGAAGGTGGCGGTGAGGTTCACCGCCACCGTCGGGTCCCACTGCGACCGGTCGAAGTCGGCCACGTCGGCCAGCAGGCAGATGCCGGCGGAGTTCACCAGGATGTCGAGGCCGCCGAGCTCGGCCAGGCAGAAGGCCACCACCTCGGCCGGTACGCCGGGCCGGGTGAGGTCGGCGACCATGTGGGCGTAACGGCGCCCACTCGCGGTGACCAGCCGCTCGGTCTCGCCGCCGTCGTCGAGGAGGGCGCCGACGCACACGTCGGCTCCGGCTCGCGCCAACGCCAGGGAGAACGCGCGACCCAGCCCGGTGTTGCCCCCGGTCACCAGCGCCCGCTTCCCCGCCAGGGAGAAGATGTCGAGCTCGAAGTCGGCGAGCTCCATCAGGCCCTCACGCGTGCTGTCGGGTCAGGCACCCCAGCGTCCACCACGGCCCCATCGAAGCATGCATCCCCGTCCGGTGCGCCGCTTTGCGGGCGTCGGGACCTGCGCCTGCTCGCAGCCGCCGGGTGGGTCAGTGCGTCTCGGGCAGCAGGTGGGCGGGGAAGCCAGGGGCGCGCAGCGGCTCGCCGAGCTCGTCCTCGAGGAGCTTGACGACCATCGGTGACCAGGCGGAGCCGCCATAGCTGGTGCGCGCCTGTTCGAACATCGCAGCAACCGCGGGTTCGAGGGTGAGCGGCACGCCGAGGTCCTCGGCGAGCTGCGTGGCGAAGCCGAGGTCCTTGCATGCCAGGTCCAGGGTGAAGCCGATGTCGTAGCTGCCGTTGAGCACGACCTGGCCCTCGGTCTCGTGCACGAAGCTGGTGCCGGAGCTGGCGCCGATGGCGGCGAAGGCGACCGCGAGGTCCACACCGCCGCGCTTGGCGAGCATCAGCGCCTCGCCGACCGCGACCAGGTGGGTGAAGGCCAGCATGTTGGTGATGACCTTCACGGTCGTGGCGTGGCCGAGCGGCCCCACGTGGATGACCGGGTCGCCGACCGACCCGAGCAGCTCGCGGTGGGCCTCGAACGTAGCTCGGTCACCTCCCGTCAGCACGGTGATCTCGCCGCTCGCGGCCTTGTGCACGCCGCCGGTCACCGGCGCCTCCAGGCAGTCCACTCCCTGGGACGCCGCGGTCCGGGCCAGGTCGGCCAGGGTGCGGGCGTCGTTGGTGCTCATGTCGATCCACGCGCTCCCCGGCGCGAGCCCGGCCAGCGCCCCCCGGGCGCCGTCCATCACGCTCGCCACGGCGGACGGCGAGGGCAGGCAGGTGACCAGCACCTCAGACCGCTGCGCGGCCGATGCGGGGGACTCCGCCCAGGTGCAACCCTGAGCCAGCAGGCCTGTGGCTGCCCCCGGGTCGAGGTCGTGGAGCACCAGTGGGTAGCCCGCCCGGTGCAGGGAGGTGGCCAGCTGCACGCCGAGGTGCCCGAGCCCGATGAAGCCGACCCGCGACCTCACGGCGCCGACCGCGGCTCTGCGAGCACCCGTCGCACCATCGGCTCGAAGAAGCTCAGCGGCTCCGAGGGGTAGTCGGGGTCGAAGGAGACCTGGTCGTACTTCTCGCAGAAGTCCACGGTGTCCTGGAAGTAGGGGTGGTCGCGCCACCGGTCGCGCGCGTCCGGGTCGGCGCCGATGTGATGGAAGTAGTAGACGCCCTGGAAGACCCCGTGGTGCTTGATGATCCAGTAGTTGCGCTCGCTGACGTAGGGGCGCAGCATCGCGGCCGCCACCTCGGAGTGGTTGGCGGGGGCCAGATGATCGCCGATGTCGTGGAGCAGTGCGCAGACCACGGTCTCCTCCTCCTCGCCGGCACGATGGGCCCGCGTCGCGGCCTGCAGCGAGTGCTCGAGGCGGGTGACCCGGTATCCGGCCTGGTGGTCCATGGTCGACAGCCAGCCCAGGACGCGGTCGGGGAAGTCAGCCAGCTCTGCCTTCTCCCACGCCGCGAGCAGCTCGTAGTCCTCCGCGGTCCCGTCCGCCATCCGGGTGAAGCCGACGGTGACGTTGACCGGGGGGCGTCCAGTGCTCACAAGCCCTCCTCGGGCCCGAGCGGGAGGTGGGCGCCACGCAGCACGCGCCGACGAGCCATCAGGTCGTCGTACTCCAGGTAGACGTCCTGGAGGTGACGGTTCCCGCTCGCCGGGTCGAACTCGCGTCGGCCGTGCAGGACGCGGTGTGCATGCACCGTGAGCAGGTCACCGCTGCGGGTCTCGAACTCCTGGGTGTAGTCGCCACCGGAGACCATTGCGCCGAGCTTGCGGTAGGCATCGTAGAACGCGGGCATGTCGTCGAAACCGGCATCGACCGGCAGCGCGAGCTGGTTGGAGAAGCGGAACAGGGCCACCTCCCCCCGTGGCCCCAGCTGCACCAGGGGGGACGTCGCCCGGGTGTCCTCGTGCTGGCTGTAGAGCTGGAAGGTGACAGGAACACGGCACAAGGTCAGGAAGGCCTCCGGGTCCTGCGCGCGTAGATCGGCCAGTACCGCCCACCCGTCGGTGAGCGTGCTCGCGCCCCCCACTGCCTCGTTGACCAGGAAGTGGAGGAGCTGCACCGACGGCGGCCAGTGGTAGCTGGGCATGTCGGTGTGCGGCTTCAGCTCGAAGGCGGTGTGGGCGACGTTGTAGCCCGCCGCGTCGTGGCGCACGTTGTGCACGCGTTCGAAGGCCGTCTCACGCACGTGAGCCCCGATGGCGGCGGTGAACCGCTCGACCTCGTGGGAGACCGAAGGATTGCCGCGCACCACGGCGGCACCGACGTCGTGGACGGCGTCGAGGTAGGCGAGCTGGCCCGCCGTGGTGCCGACGACGTCGGCGTGCTCGAACGTCGGGATCGGCGGTCCGGCCCTGGTCCACAGCCGCCGCGAGGGGCCGGGCGGGGTGGCGGTGGAGGAGTAGTCGTGCTGGACCAGCCAGTCCGCGCGGTAGCGGGATCGGTGAGCGTCGGGCCAGGTGATCTGCAACGTCCGGCTCGCCGGGTCGAACCCGGCCTCGGTTGGTCGCAGGTCGCCAGGGATGCTCGCGGTGAACACTCGCCGTTCTCCGGTCTGCCTCACCCGGCACTCCGGGCACCCGCAGTTGTCGCGCAGCCAGATGTGGTGGAAGCGCCGGACGACACCGTCCAGGTCAAGTTCCAGGTGGTCCCCGCCGTCCCGCACCGTGCCCGGCGTCGTGCCCGACGCAGTGCTCGGCTGGACCCGGGTAGCAGTGTCCATGTCGCGACCCCTCGCCCGAACGGCCCCGGCGGGGCCTTCTGCCGAGGAGTCTCCTCGCTTGGTTGAGGCCTGGGCAAACGATATTTTGAACGCCTAAGGCATGGGTATTGTGTGGCTCAACCGGGAGGAGCGACGATGCCGGAATCGATTCCACCGCTGCTCGGGTTGCACGCCTACGAAGCCGCCGCCAGACACGGCAGCTTCGCCGGAGCCGCCGCCGAGCTGCACCTCTCGCCCGCGGCGGTGAGCCAGCGGGTCCGCAACCTCGAGGCCCACCTCGGGGTGCAGCTCTTCGATCGGCTGCCGCGCAGCGTGCAGCTCACCGAGATGGGACGCGCCTACCTCCCTGCCGTCCGCGACGTCTTCGACGACCTCTCCGCGGCGACCAGCGGGCTGTTCGGTGGCCCCGACCGTGGGCGGTTGACGGTGCGGGCGCAGGTCTCCTACGCCGTGACCTGGCTGGCCCCCCGGCTGCCGGACTTCACTCGTGCCTATCCCTGGATCGACGTGCGGCTGGTGAGCACGGTCTGGGCCGACACGTTGCCCCCGGACGAGGTGGACCTGAACATTCGGCAGGGCAACGGCACCTGGCCCGGGTTCCGAGCGATGAAGCTGCACGACGACGTCGCCGTCGTGCTGTGCGGCCAGGGGTTCCTGCAGCGGCACGGCCCCTTCGAGCAGATCTCCGACCTGCTGGAGTGGCCCCGCGTCCAGGTGCTCGGTTTCGACGACCTCTGGGAGCGCGTGGGCAGGGCCAGCACCGCGCCGGCGCCCGAGCGGGAGCACGGCCTGATCACGGTCGACACCTCGATGACCGCCCTGGCCATCATCGCGCAGTGCGACAGCTGGACCATCGTGCCCGAACGCTTCGCTCGCGCCTCCGTTCGCGACGGCACGGTCGCTCTGGCGCTCCCGGACGCCGTGGGCATGCGCCAGAACCACTACCTGCTCCGCTCCGACAGCCCCCAGCCCCTCAGCGGCCAGGCCGCCGCGTTCACCCAGTGGCTGCAGGCCCAGGACAAGCTCGACCCGCCACTGGCCGCTCTGCCCGGATGAGACCTGCGGCCCACGCACAGCGCCGGCGGCAGTGGCCTGGGTGGAAGAGGTTGTCGTTGGCGGGGTGCACGCCGACCCCGGTCGGGACCCCGCCTCCTGCCACCACGCGAAGCGACGTGGGTGGAGAGCTCACCAGTTCCTCAGCCACAAGCAGTGCTCGTCCTCGCGCAACCGCTGCAGCGATCCGGGTGGGAGCGGGTCGCTTGCGTCGGTGACCACGTAACCGAGGGGACCGCGGGTCGCGAGCTGCTGCGAGAGGACGTTGTCGCCCTCGTCGGCGAGGATGTCGTTGAGGGTGGCCAGCACACCGGGCACGCTGCGGTGGAGGAACCCGTAGCGCTGTGCTGAGCTCCGGGGGGTGGTGGCGACCGGGGGCAGGTTGACGGACAGTGCAGTGCTGCCGGCAAAGACGAAGTCGGTCAGCTTGCGCGCGACGAACCCGCCGATCTCCTCCTGTGCCTGCTGGGTCGAGCCGCCCACGTGCGGAGTGAGGATGACGTTGTCGAGACCGCGGAGCACCGAGTCGAAGGGATCGCCCTGCGCCTTCGGCTCCACGGGGAAGACGTCGATCGCCGCCCCGGCGATGTGGCCGGACAGAAGATGGTCACGCAGCGAGTGGTCGTCGACCACCATCCCTCGAGAAGCGTTGATGAACAGTGATCCGGGCGTCATCTGCGCGAACTCCTCGGCCCCGAAGAAGCCGGCGTTCCCGGGACGTCCGTCGACGTGCAGGCTGACGACGTCCGCGGTCGCGAGCAGCTCCTCCAGCGAGCGCATCCGGCGGGCGTTGCCGTGGGCCGGACGGTCCGCGGTGTCGTAGAAGACGACCCGCATCCCGAGGGACTCCGCGAGGTTGGACAGCTGGGTGCCGATGTTGCCGTAGCCGACGATGCCGAGCGTACGACCGCGCACCTCGTGGGCGCCGCGCGCCGACTTGTCCCACACCCCCTCGTGCATGCGTCGGGACTTCTCCATCAGCCGTCGGGTGAGGGCGATGATCTCGCCGATCACCAGCTCCACGACACTGCGGGTGTTGGAGTACGGGGCGTTGAAGACCGCGATCCCACGCTCGGTGGCGGCGTCGAGGTCGACCTGGTTCGTGCCGATGCAGAAGCAGCCGACCGCCTGGAGCTCGGGCGCAGCCTCCAGGACCTCTCTGGTCACCCCGGTGTTGGAACGGATCCCCAGCAACCTCACGTCCTGCAGCGCATCCACCAGCTCGGCCTCGGAGAGCGACGTCGTCCGCAGGTCGACCTCGACGCCGTACGACTCCAGCCCCTCCACCGCGGCAGGGTGGATGTTCTCCAGAAGCAGGGCCTTCATGCGGACTCGCACCTCTCGGACCTCGGACGGCAACTCATCTCACGACACCACGGTGACTGTTCCGAGTGAACACCATGCGCGGGCGGCGTGGCTGCCGGGTTCAAGACACGCACCGGGAGGTCACCACGACTGGCAGCCCAACGGCGGGTCCCACCCGCTGGGACCTGGGGCCGAGGCGGGGGCCACACTCGACCCACCGTCGGCTGCGGGTGCTCGGCTTGATCTCACCCCTGGCGGGCGATGTGCCGCCCGGGGCAGGGGGGCACTGTGGACTCCAGGCAACGACTCCCCTATGCAGGAGGCTTTCATGAGTGACGTGCGGCACGAAGCGCCGACGACCGGGACCGCCCAGGTACCGAGGCAGAGCGCGTATGAAGCACCGCCGGAGCCCACGGGCTGGGCGGGCTGGGTCATCTTCGGGGGGATGATGATGATCATGCTCGGGACGTTCCAGGCGATCGCGGGTCTCGTCGCGCTCCTCGACGACGGCTACTACCTGGTCGGGTCGAACGGTCTCGTCGTGAACGTGGACTACACCGTCTGGGGTTGGACCCACCTGATCGTCGGCCTGGTCGCGGTTGCGGCCGGCTACGGTCTGTTCCGCGGAGCCATGTGGGCTCGGATCCTGGGGATCACCGTGGCGCTGGTCAGCGCGATCGTGAACTTCGCCTTCATGGCCGCCTTCCCGTTCTGGGCACTCACGATGATCACGCTCGATGTCCTGATCATCTACGCCATCGCCGCCCACGGTCGGGAGCTGAAAGTCTGAGCACATCCTGACCGCTGCAACGCGACAGAACCGCGGTCGGTCCACTCGCTCGTCGGGTGGGCCGACCGCGGTGCTGCCAGGCCGGGGCTCAGCCTCCAGAGGTGGGCGTGGGTGGGGCTTGCCAGGACCGGAATCGGGTCCTGGTTCTTGGCCGGCTCGTGGCCTTGAGGGTTCTCGAGGATCAAGGGGTTGCGCAGCCGCAGCGCCTTCCCGGTGGCATCTCGATCACGTTTCCTCTCAGACTCCTTGGAGCGCATGGATCCGCGAGGTCCGGATGGCCTCGCTGAAGCCGGCGAAGTCGCGGTCATTCTGCTCCGCATACCGTCGGGAGAAGTCCGTGATCGCCTTGTCGAAAGCGTCATCCGGTCCCAGGTATGCCGCGATGGCGACCGGATCGCCGGAGCGGGCGTGCGCGTGGGCCAGGGTCCAGCCGCAGAGGCGGCCGTACTGGCTCAGGGCTTCCGGAGGCATCAGCTCGACGAGGGCCGACCCCTTCATGTCCCGCAGCTGTCGCCAGTAGTAGAAGCGCCCGGCGTCCTCGCCCCGGCTCCAGCCGAGGAAGATGTCGCTGGCCGCCTGCATCAGGCGCTGGCCCTGCACCACTCGCTCGCCGGGCTGACCGATGTGGCTCCTCGGCAGCGGATCCTCGAGCACGGACGCGGTCGCCTCCTTGACCTGGAGGAACAGCGGGTCCTCACCGTCGCGCCCCTCCAGCAACGCGATGAACGCCCGGGTGCCCACGCTGCCCACGCCGACGACCTTGCGCGCCCAGTCCACTGCTTCGAACTTCTCCAGGAGCCGGCGCCGATCCGGCTGGAGGCTTCGCCGGTACTCCGTCAGCTGCCTGAGGACGACGCCCTCGAGCTGCTCCGCGTCGATCCCGTAGGTGTCGTGCAGCTCGCGCGCCGGGACGACGACCGGGGGATCGCTGCGGATCCGGTAGCTCCCATCGACGACCTCGGTGAGCTTCGCCAGTGCCTGAAGGCTGTCGCGAGACCGCGCTTTCGCGATGTTCTTCTCGAACTGCTTCTGCAGCTTCTTGGCCTCCTTGGCCGCAGCCTTGCTCGTGCCGCCGTGCCGCTTGTCCCGCGCGAGTGCTGACGTCCCCTCTCCGACTGCCTGCCGGAGCTCCTCCTCGGAGAGGTGGGCGTACCACACATCGAGGGTCCTCATCGTCGAGAACTCGGCCATCGCCTCCCGATAGGAGGCCACCGTCGCCCGGGTGACGGACTTCGCGTCGGACGTCGAGAAGCCGTTGTTGGACGCCGCCACGGTCATGCTGGCCGCGAGCCGTTTGACGTCGTACTCGAATGGTCCCGGCAGAGTCTCGTCGAAGTCGTTGATGTCGAAGACGAGCCGTCTCTCCGGAGAGCCGAAGACCCCGAAGTTCGACAGGTGCGCGTCTCCGCACAGCTGCACCTCCAGCCCCGCCGTCGGAGTCTCCGCGAGGTCCGCAGCCATGATCTTCGCCGTCCCCCGGTAGAAGGTGAACGGCGACGCCATCATGCGCCCGTGACGCACGGGGACGAGGTCTGCGTCGCGGCTCCGGTTCTGCTCCTCGATCAGGGCCAGGGGGTCCGGCCGGTCCGTGCTCGGCGACCACCCGGCGTGGCTGGACGGGTGAACCCGGTCGCGGGCGGACTCGCCGCGCGCGATGCGTTGCTCGACGCTCAGGTGCTCGGCCCTCTTCAGCATGGTCGCCTCGCCGTCAGTCGACGGCGGATGGAACGAGCGGGCGGAACGGCCGCAGCTCCTCGCCGCCGCCCTGGACCGTCAGGCAGCTGGCCTCCGGCACCTCTCGCCAGGCGCCGTTCAGGCCGCCCAACGGCTCGGAGACGATCAGGCGAGCGTCGTCGGAGAACTGATGCAGCTGGGGCACCTCCGGATACTGGCGCCGCAACGCCGTGACGTCGGTGCTGTGGAAGAGCGACCGCGACCGGCCCTCGCTGGAGTAGCGGAAGGCCCACGTCGTGGCGCCGTCGGTGGTTGCGATCGTCCCCTGGAACGGGAACCTGATGCCGTGACGGAGGGCGGTCTCCTCGACGTGGCCCAGCGCCCGGGCGACGGCAGTCGGCGGATCGTCCTCCAGACCGAAGGTCAGCGCGAGGAACAGGAGCATCTCGGAGTCGGTCGTGCCCTCCATGTCGGCGAACCGGTCAGGGGCCACCGCCAGCGCGAGGTCACGCTTCATGGCGTGGAACCCGTCGATGAACCCGTTGTGCATCCACAGCCAGCGTTCGTGACGGAACGGGTGGCAGTTCGTCTGCTGGACAGGGGAGCCGATGGCTGCGCGGATGTGGGCGAACACGCGAGGGGAGGTGACATGAACGCACAAGTCATGAAGGTTGCGGTCGTTCCACGCGGGCTCGATGCTGCGGAAGACGCCAGGAGTGTCGCGATCGGCGTACCACCCGACACCGAAACCGTCACCGTTCGTCTCCTCCGCGCCCAGCGTCGAGTGCATGCTCTGCACGATCAGCGAGTGCTCGGGCTTGTAGAGCAGGTCCTCCAGGGGCACCGGAGAGCCTGAGTACGCCAGCCAACGACACATGAGGACGCTCCTATCGGTCCCTGCTCTCGGTCACGGCGAGTGCCGTCCTGATCGGGTAGCGACTCCGAAGGGGCCGAGGAGCTCGCGACTGCGGTCCGCCTTTGCTGCGACGCGCATGACCGTGCCTTCCGCAGTGGTCAAACGGGCCACGCACGGATGCTCACCCAGGCGATGCAAGCGCTTCTGGTCTTCGGGTGTCGGGTTCTCCAGCGTCGCGTCCACGATCGCTTCGAGTCCTTCGCTCCATGCAGCGGGGCTCCCGCGCCAGGCGAAGACATCGGAGACCCAGATCGCGTGCCCTCTGGTCCACCGGCTCTTCCCAGGCTTCAACACCCGCACGGGGTTGTTGCCGGGGCGCATCCGCAAGGAGCGGTTGCGGTAGACGAGAGCGAAGATGCCCACGGCGCACAGCCACAGAGGAACACCTAGCAAGGCAAGCAGTGCCCAGATCATGGCGCCTCCGTGTGGTTTCCAACGCACCTCCGATGCCACCACCGTTCCGCCGACCGGGCCTCATCCGGCTGGGGTGAGCCTCAGGGCTCGCGCATCGAAGGGCCTGGCCGGCGGCTGCTCACGACCGGCGCAGCCGGATCTGGCCGCCGGCCTGCTCGGGCGGCTCCACGAGCGCTGCCCGGGCGCGGTCGGCGACGTCGGCCGGAAGGGGTGCGGCGCTGCGCCCGCGCACGTGCACGCCGAGCACCTCCTCCGTGGCGCACAGCCGGTCGTCGGCCCTCAGCTCGTGCCAGATCCACAGCAGCTTGTCGGTGACGCCGATGACCGAGGAGTGGACCTCGAGGTCGCTGCGGGCGGCGACCTCGTCGAGGTACCGGACGTGCGCCTCGACCGTGTAGAGCGAGGCGTCGTGCGTCTCGCGGTACGCCGGCCCGAGCCCGACCACGTCCATCACGGCGTCGGTGGCGTGCCCGAACACCAGCACGTAGTACGGCTCGGACAGGTGGCCGTTGTAGTCGATCCACGCATCCTGGACCGGCTCGCGCCACACCACCGGTCCGGCGGTCACGTGCGGCCCAAGGCTCGCAGGACCGCGATCACGCCCCGGTCCCGCTCGACGACCAGGTCGTCGATGCTGCGGCCGTCCGCCTCCCGGTCGCAGCCCTCGACGACGGAGTCGCGCAGCTCGGGCGTCAGCTCGGCCGCCACCAGCCGGGTCCAGGGGGACTGCAGCGACGGGCCGAAGTGGTCGAGCATGTGCGCCATGCCCCCCTGGCCGCCGGCGAGGTGGAAGGTCAGCATCGGGCCCTGCACCGCCCACCGCAGCCCGGGACCCTCGGTGATGGCCAGGTCGAGCTGTTCCACCGTGGCCTCACCGGCCGCGACCATGTGCAGCGCCTCGCGCCAGAGCGCCTCCTGGAGCCGGTTGGCGATGAAGCCCGGCACCTCCCGGTCCATGGTGATCACGGACTTGCCGGCGCAGCGGTAGAAGTCACCCGCCCAGGCGACGGCCTCGGGCGACGTCGCGCCACCGCCGACCACCTCGACCAGCGGGATCAGGTACGGCGGGTTGAACGGGTGGCCGACCACGGTGCGCTCGGGGTGAACGCACTCCGCCTGCATCTCGCTCATGCCGTATCCGGACGTGGACGAGGAGATGACGACCTCAGGCGGCGTCACGGCGTCGATCTGCGCCAGCAGGCTGCGCTTGAGCGCGAGGACCTCCGGCGCGCTCTCCTGCACGAAGTCGGCTCGCGCGCAGGCCGTCGCGAGGTCGGGCTCGAAGGTCAGGTCGTCCACCGACGCACCCTCGGCGAGGCCGAGCTCGGTGAGCGCCGGCCACGCATTGCCGACCAGGTGGCGCAGCCGCACCTCGGCGTCCTCAGCAGGGTCCCAGGCCACGACCCGGTAGCCACGCGCCAGGAAGTGGGCGACCCAGCCGCCGCCGATCACCCCGGTGCCGACGCAGGTGACGGTCCGGACGTCGCGCGGCGCGGGCCGGCCGACCGACGGTGAGGTCACCGGGGCTTCAGCGCGAGGATCTCGCGGCCCTCGTCGGGTGTGGCGACGTGGGCGCCCATGCCCTCCACGATGGACCGGGCGCGCTCGACCAGCTGCGCGTTGGTGGCCTTGACCCCCTTGCTCAGGTAGAGGTTGTCCTCCAGCCCGACCCGCACGTGCCCGCCGAGCAGCACCGACTGCGCCACCCACGGCATCTGCATCGAGCCCAGGGCGAACGACGCCCAGACGGCCTCCTCGGGCAGCTGCTTGACCATCGCGGCGAGCGTCAACGGGTCGGCCGGGGCGCCGTACGGGATGCCCATGCAGAGCTGGTACATCGCAGGCTGGTCGATCAGGCCCTCCTCGACCAGCTGCCTGGCGAACCACAGGTGGCCGGTGTCGAAGATCTCCATCTCGCACCGGACTCCGAGCTCCTGGATCTTCTTGGCCCCCTCGCGGAGCATGTCCGGCGTGCTGACGTAGACCAGGCTGCTGTCGCCGAAGTTGAGGCTGCCGCAGTCGAGCGTGCAGATGTCGGGGAGCAGCTCCTCGACGTGGGGGAGCCGGTCGGGCCCGCTCACCAGGTCGGTGCCCTCGACGAAGGTCGTGGGGTCGTGGGGGTCCAGCACCAGGTCGCCGCCCATGCCGGCCGTGGTGTTGATGACGACGTCGACGTCGGAGGCGCGGATCCGCTCGACGACCTCGCGGTAGAGAGCCACCTCCCGCGACCCCTGCCCGGTCTGCGGGTCGCGGACGTGGATGTGCACGATCGTCGCCCCGGCACGGGCCGCGGCGATGCCCGACTCGGCGATCTGCTCGGGTGTGACCGGGACGTGCTCGGAGCGACCGACGGTGTCACCGGCGCCGGTCAGCGCGCAGGTGATCATGACGTTGCGGTTCATGCGGGTCTCCTTCGGTGGTGGCGGGTGTGGTCAGCGGCCCTTCCAGACCGGCTTTCGCTTCTCGGCGAAGGCCCGGAAGCCCTCGAGACCGTCTTCGGAGCTGTAGAGCGTGGCCACCGTCGGCAGGGTGCTGCTCGTGACCAGGTCCAGGGCCTCCTGGAACCGCAGGGACTCCGCGGCCCGGGCCGTCTCCTTGATCGCGGCGAACACCAGGGGTGGTCCGGAGGCGAGCAGCCGGGCGGTCTCCCAGGCCCGCGCCCGGACGGCCGCCTCGTCGGGGAGCACCTCGTTGACCACCCCCCAGCGCGCCGCCTCCGTGGCCGGCATCCAGCGTCCGGTCAGGAGCAGCTCCATCGCCACGTGGTAGGGCATCCGCTTGGGCAGCTTGATGCTCGCCGCGTCCGCGAGGGTGCCGGCGTTGATCTCCGGCAGGCCGAACTGGGTGGCCTCGGAGGCGTAGATCAGGTCGCAGGAGAGCGCGAGCTCGAAGCCACCACCCATCGCCAGGCCGTGGACGGCGGCGATGACCGGCTTGTTGAGGTCCGGCAGCTCCTGGAGCCCCGCGAACCCCCCGACGCCGTAGTCCCCGTCGACGGCATCCCCGCCCGCCGCTGCCTTGAGGTCCCAGCCCGCACAGAAGAACTTGTCACCTTCGGTGCGCACGATCGCCACCCGCAGCTCGGGGTCGTCGCGGAAGCCGGCGAAGACCCGGCCCATCTCCCGGCTGGTCGCCAGGTCGATGGCGTTCGCCTTCGGCCGGTCCAGGGTGACCTCGAGGACGCCGTCCTCGACACGGGTGTGGAGGACGTTGCTGTCGGGGGTCGTCTCAGGGCTCATGTCAGGCTCCCAGGGGTCGTAGCAGCGACCGGCTGATGATGTGTCGTTGGATCTCGGAGGTCCCGTCCCAGATCCGCTCGATGCGGGCGTCGCGCCAGATGCGTTCCAGGGGCAGCTCGTCCATCAGGCCCATCCCGCCGTGGATCTGGATCGCCTCGTCGGAGACCATCGCCAGCATCTCGGTCGCCTTGAGCTTGGCCATCGCGATGTCGGAGTCGGTGGCGGTGCCCTGGTCGTACATCCACGCGGCGTGCAGCGTCATCAGCTCGGCTGCCCGCAGCTCGGTCGCCATGTCGGCCAGCTTGAAGCCGATTCCCTGGAAGCGCCCGATCGGCCGGCCGAACTGCTCGCGGGTCGCCGCGTGCCTGACCGAGAGGTCGAGTGCCCGCTCGGCACGGCCCAGGCACGCCGCCGCGACCTGGAGCCGGGTCGAGCCGAGCCAGGTGCCGGCCAGCTCGAACCCGGTGCCCTCCTCGCCGAGCAGCCCGACGTCGTCGACGTGGACGTCGTCGAAGTCGATGATCGAGTTGGTGTAGCCGCGGTGCGAGACGTTGCGGTAGCCCTCGTGCACCGCCACGCCGGGAGCGTCGAGGTCGACCAGGAAGATCGACATAGCGGGGCGACCGTCGTCGTCGGAGCCGGTGAGCGCCACCAGGATCACGAAGTCGGCCTCGTCCGCGTGGCTGATGAAGTGCTTGGTGCCGCGGATCCGCCACCCACCACTGTCGTCACGGACGGCGCGGGTGCGCATCGCCCGCATGTCGGACCCGGCGCCGGGCTCGGTCATGGCCAGGCAGTCGACCTTCTCGCCCCGCACGCACGGGTAGAGGTAGCGCTCACGCTGCTCCTCGGTGCCGGCGAGCAGGATGTTGGACGGCCGTGGCACCCCGGTGTACTGCAGGGCGTAGCCGGCCCGGCCGAGCTCCTTCTCGTAGAGCACCCAGGTGACGGTGTCGAGGCCCGCCCCGCCGACCTCCTCGGGCATGTTGGCCGCGACGAGCCCGGCGGCCAGTGCCTTGGCGCGGATCTGCTCGACCAGGTCGGGCCGCAGGACGCCGGTGCGCTCGACCTCCTCCTCGTGGGGGTAGAGCTCGCGCTCGACGAAGGCGCGCGTCACCTCCACGATGCTGCGCTGCTCGTCGGTCAGGCCGAGGTCCATGAGGTGAGGTCTCCTGAGGTGGTGGGGTCGGGTCAGCTCCCTGCCAGTGCGGCCGCGGCGGCGCCGCGGCCGGTCCGGACGGCGCCCTCCATGTAGCCGGCGACCCACTGGTCGGAGCCGCAGACGTAGAACGGTGGCTCGTGCGTGCCGTGCAGCGGCCCCACGGCCACCACGTCGCCGGGCCGCCAGTTCGTGACGTAGCCCTGCGTCCACGGGTCGGTGCCCCAGAGCCGGGTCCAGGTCCCTTGCGGCGAGGTGGCCTCGGGCCCGTACAGCTCGGCCACCTGCTCGAGCGCCTCCCGGGTGCGGGTGGCCGGGTCGGCGGCGGCGAAGGCGGCGAAGCGCTCGGGCGGCACCAGCGCCGAGAGCACGCCCTCCTGCTGCGGCCAGGTCGAGCCCAGCACCCCCTCGCTCTCGGCGAGCGCGTTCTGGCCGCGCTCGCGCCAGAACGGACGCGCGTAGGCGGCCACGAACTTGGCCGCCCAGGCGTGACGCTGGCGTCGCAACGACTCCAGCCGGGCCTCGCTGACGCCCTCGATCTCGAGGTCCCTGGCCGGTCCCGACGGCACGGCGAGCACCACGGCGTCGGCGCGCACGCTCTCCCCGGCCCAGGTGGTGACCACGCTCCCGCGGGCGCCTGCCTCGATGCGTCGCACCGGGGTCGACAGGCGTACGTCGCGCAGCCCCGCCGCCATCGTCAGCGCGACCGTGGCGGACCCCTCGGCGACACGGAGGTTCTCCCACTGCTCGACGTCGTAGCTGCCGGTGGTGCCTCCCACGCGGAGCTGGCGGGCGTAGGCGAACATGCTGGTCCGCTCGACCGAGCCATCGGACATGCTGAGCTGGAACAGCTCCCACAGCCTCATGACCGCGGGGGAGGCGCCCACCTGGCGCAGCCAGTCGCCGACGCTCATCCGGTCCAGCCGGCTGAGGTCCGGGAACCCCCAGGGGTCGTCGGGGTCGATCGCGCCCAGCAGCGTCACCAGCGCGGCCTCCACCTCGTCGTGCGAGGCCCGGTCGGCCGGGGTGCACCAGGACGGCCAGTCGCCGACGTCGACCGAGTCGGGGACCTGGCGGGTGATCTCACCCGGCTCCGCGACGTACGAGGCGGTCAGGGTCAGCCCGAGCTCGGCCACCAGGTCGAGGTAGCTGGTGTGGGCGTTGCCGACGACCTCGCCGCCGAGCTGGACGCGGCGACCGTCATCGAGATCGACCTGCTCGACCCGGCCGCCGACGCGGGGACGGGCCTCGAGGACGGTGACCTGCGCCCCGCCCGCTTCGAGGTCGCGGGCGGCGGCCAAGCCGGCCAGTCCGGCCCCCACGACCACGACGTCGGGGCGACTCATCGGGGCACCGGGTGGGTGGTCATGTGTCGGCCGCGCCGTCGAACCGAGCCGGATCCGGGAGCGGTCCGTCGTGCCCGACCAGGATCCCGACGGCGGTGGCCAACATGGCTCGTGCCTGCGCGATCCCGAAGCCGGGCTCCTTCGCGAGGACCCGTCCACCGAAGCCGTCGGTGAGCGCGACCGCTGTCTCGGCGACCATCCGCGGCTCGAGAGCGGTGTCGAAGACCCCGGTGTCGACGCCCTCGCGGACGATGTCGGCCGTGGTGGCGTACAGGTCCTCGTACAGGTCGGCTCCGACCTTGGCGAGGCGAGGGTCGCGGATGCACAGCAGCGCCAGCTCCTGCCACAGGAGCCACTCGTCCGCGCGCTGCTCGTCGCTGGGCAGGCACCGGTCGAGGAAGGAGGAGAGGCGTTCGGCGGGACCGTCACCGGCGCTCGACAGCGCGCGCTGGTTGAGCCCGGCCGAGACCTCGTGGGAGTACCTCAGCACCTCGCCGAAGAGGAGCTCCTTGGTGTCGAAGTGGTAGTGCAGCAGTCCCGCCGAGACCCCCGCAGCGCGGGCGATCGAGGCCATCCGGACCTGGGCCAGGCCGTCGCGGACGATGCAGTCGGCGGCAGCGGCCAGGATCCGGCTCCGTGCCTCCGCGGCCGCCTGCTCACGCTGGCTGCGCCGGGGCGAGGCGGCGGAGTCGCGGCCGGCGACCCCGGTCGAGGCACCTGATCCGTCGGCGGCCATCGTCCCCTACTTGTTTGACTGTCCAGTCAGTCAGTGATGCTAGGATTTCCCGGGTGAGGCGTCAAGGGTCGCCAGACGCGACGGCGCTCCCGTCCCCGGGCATCGAGCCGGACCCGCCTCCGCTGCCCGCCTCCCCTCCTCTGCCGCCGGACCGGTTCGAGGCACTCTTCTCGCCCCGCACGGTCGCGGTGGTGGGCGCGAGCAACGACCCCGCCAAGTGGGGCCACGTCGTGGCTCGGCGGGCTCTGGCCTCGCGAGAAGACCGTACGGTGCTGCTCGTCAGCCGCCGCGGCGCGGAGGTCCTCGGCGTCGCGACGCACGCCTCCGCGGAGGCGGCCGCGGCCGCGCACGACCTGCGGGTCGACCTGGCGGTGCTGTGCGTGCCCGCGGCCGGCTTCGTGGCCGCCGTGGCCGACGCGGTCGCTGCCGGGGCCCGGGCGATCGTGGCGATCACCGCCGGACTCTCCGAGAGCGATGCCGAGGGGGCCCGGCGAGAGGCCGAGGGCGTGGCGATCGCCCGCGACTCCGGCGCCGTGCTGGTCGGTCCCAACTGCCTGGGCGTCGTCGACACCGCGAGCGGCCTGCACCTGGCCCCTGCCTTCCCGGCCGGTGACGTGGCCCTGCTCAGCCAGAGCGGCAACCTGGCCCTCGACGTCGCCGGCCTCATGGCCGACCGCGGCCTGGGCGTCTCCCGGTTCGTCTCGGTCGGCAACCAGGCCGACCTCGGGGTCGTCGACTTCATGCACGCGTGCGTCGGTCACGAGGGCACGCAGGCCGTCGCGGTCTACACCGAGGACGTCGTCGACGGCCGGGCCTTCGTCGACGCGGCCCGGGCGCTTGCGGCTGCGGGCAAGCCGGTGGTCCTGCTCGCACCCGGCCGCAGCGACGCCGCGGTGCGCAGCGCTGTCTCCCACACCGGCGCGCTGACCAGCTCCTCGATGGTGATCGACGCCGCGTGCGCGGCCTCAGGAGTGCACCGGGTGGACCACCCGACCCAGCTGGTCGACCTGCTCGTCGCGTTGCGGGCACCGCGGCGGATGTCCGGCCCGAGGGTGGCGATCCTCACCGACGGCGGGGGGCACGGGGCGGTCGCCGCCGACGTGCTCGCCGTCGCGGGGATGCAGACACCGGTGCTTCCCGGGGCGGCCATCAGCGAGCTCGAGGCGGCACTGGGGTCCCGGTCGACGCTCACCAACCCGGTCGACCTCGCCGGCGCCGGCGAGCAGGACCTCGCGAGCTACGCGCGGGCTGTCCGGGTCCTGCTGGCATCCGACCAGGTCGACGGCGTCCTGCTCACGGGCTACTTCGGTGGCTATGCGGACTGGCAGCCCGACCTCGCCGGTCCGGAGCTTGCCGCGGCTCACCAGATGGCTGCCGTGGTCGCGGCTCAGGGCAAGCCGCTCGTCGTGCAGAGCGTCGATCCGGAGAGCCCCGCCGGCCGGGCGCTGCGCGGCGCCGGCGTCCCGGTGCACCGTGATGTCGATCGCGCCGCCACGGTGCTGGCGGGGCTCGTCGCCACGTCGACCTCAGGCCTGGCCGAGGAGCTGCCGGCCCCGGCGCCGCCGGTCACCGACACGTCGTACCAGGCCTCGCGGGCGCTGTTCGCGCAGGCCGGGATCCGCTTCCCGGCCGCCCGGTCGGTCACCGGCCCGGAGGAGCTGGAAGCGGCACTCGATGCTCCCGGCTCGGACTTCCCGGTCGTGCTGAAGGCGACGGGTCAGCTGCACAAGTCAGAGCAGGCAGGGGTGGTCCTCGGTCTCCGGGACCGGGCCGAGGTGCGCGCGGCGTACACCGACCTGGTCGCGCGGCTGGCCCCACCCACCGTCTCGGTGGAGGCGATGGTCGATGACACCGACTGCGCGGAGCTGATCGTGGGCAGTGTGCGCGACCCCAGGTTCGGCCCTGTCGTCATGGTGGGTCTCGGCGGCGTACTCACCGAGGTGCTCGGGGACACCCGGTGCGCCCTCGCGCCGGTCTCGACCGACGCCGCTCGGGAGCTGCTGCTGTCCCTGCGTGGCGCTCCGGCCCTGGTCGGAGCGCGGGGTCGCCGCCCCGTCGACCTCGACGCGGTCGCTGACGTGGTCGCCTGCGTCTCCCGTCTCGCGGCGGCTCATCCCGAGCTGGTCGAGCTGGAGCTGAACCCGGTGCTCGCGGGGCCGGAGGGCGTGCTCGCCCTCGATGCGCGCGTGGTCCTCGCGGAGGAGGTCGGCGCAGGTCAGGCGGTCTCGACGTCGCGAAGGTAGCGCTGGTCGAACTCGTAGACCCACGCGTCCTTCTCCGGGAACACGCCGTGGTCGAAGGCCCGTGAGGTGACGCCGCGCTGGACCCGCTCGCAGGCGTCGTTGTCCTGCTTGATCACCAGCTCGTTGAAGCTGACCACGGGCGACGGGTCGAAGTCGGGATCGGCCAGGGCCTCGGGGCTGAAGAGGTACTCCGTGACGAGCAGACAGCTCTGCGGGCCGGTGGGGAAGACCGCCGTTGCCAGGCAGGCGGACCCGTCGACGTCGAGGAACATCGTGGGGTAGACCAGGGCCCCGAAGTAGGACTGCGGGTCCCCGTCTCCTCCGGCCACTCCCGGCAGCAGGGGGAGCCGCAGCCGCGGGTCCAGCGCGACCGTGGTGCGGCCATCGGCCAACGAGACCCCGCCGTCGTCGCGGCCGTCCTCGAAGATCGACCCCTTCTTGTACGCCGGCACCATGGCGACCAGCTCGGGGTGGATCGTCGGGCAGTGCAGGCACTCGTTGTAGTTCTCGATGACGATCTTCCAGTTCGCCTGCACCTCGATGGACGAGACGTGGCCGATCCGCAGCTCGGCCAGGCCGAAGCGCGCCAGGCTCAGCGGTTCGTCCTGCTGGTCGGTGAGGTGCTCGACCAGGGGCCGAGGCTCCTCGCGGGAGAGGTTGACGAAGACGAAGCCCTCCCAGACGTCCACGTGGACCGGCCACAGCGACGTCGACGGCCGGTCGATCTCGTCCTTGTCGATCATCGGGGTGGTCACCAGCGTCCCGTCCAACGCGTAGCCCCACGCGTGGTAGGGGCAGCGCAGGTGCGTGCGCACCTCGCCTTGGGTGTCCTCGCAGATCCGGGAGCCGCGGTGGCGGCAGACGTTGTAGAACGCGCGGATCTGCTCGTCCTTGCCGCGCACGAGCAGGATGCTCTCGTCGGCGATCTCGACCCGCAGCCACGTGCCGGGTCTGGAGATCCGCTCGGCCCGGCCCACGTAGACCCAGTTGCGGTAGAACACCCGCTCGGTGTCGAGGGCGTAGGTCTGCGCGGAGTGGTAGGCCGCACCGGGCAGCGTCTCTCGGATCTCGTGGGCCATTCGCTAACTGTACAGTCAGTGAGTCTCCCCTGTCATCGCCGCGGCGCAGCTAACTGAGTGTTCAGTCACTCCTGACAAGTCGATTCCGGCTCTCTAGACTCCGTCGCATGCCCGACGGTGACCCTGGATCCCCTCGTACCGGTGGTGGTGCGATCTCGATCATCGGCCTGCGCAAGGAGTTCGACGGCGTCACCGCCGTCGACGGCATCGACGTCGAGGTCGGGGCGGGTGAGTTCTTCACGCTCCTCGGCCCGTCGGGCTGCGGCAAGACCACCACGCTGCGCATGCTGGGCGGCTTCGAGCAGCCGACCGACGGGCAGATCCTGCTCGACGGGGTCGACGTCGCCCAGAGCCCTCCCCACAAGCGCCCGGTCAACACCGTCTTCCAGAGCTACGCGCTCTTCCCCCACCTCGACGTCCACAAGAACGTCGGCTACGGCCTGCGGTGGCGCAAGGACCTCGACAAGCAGACCCGGGACGCTCGCGTCGCGAAGGCGCTGGAGCTGGTCCGGCTCACCGAGTACGCCCGGCGCCGACCGCACCAGCTGTCGGGAGGTCAGCAGCAACGCGTCGCCCTGGCCCGGGCCCTGGTCCTCGAGCCGCTGGTGCTGCTGCTCGACGAACCGCTGGGTGCGCTCGACGCGAAGCTGCGCCACTCGTTGCGCGCGGAGCTGGCCTCGCTGCAGCGCGAGGTCGGCATCACCTTCGTCTTCGTCACCCACGACCAGGAGGAGGCCCTGGAGATGTCGACCCGGCTCGCCGTCATGGACAAGGGCCGGATCGTCCAGCTCGGGACACCCCAGGAGGTCTACCGCGAGCCGCTGACCGAGTTCGTCGCGGACTTCCTCGGCGTCGCCAACCTGCTCGACGTCGAGTGCCTTCCTGGCGGCGACGGGAGCCGCGCCGTCCGGTACGGCGAGTTCACCCTGGAGGCGCAGGCTGCGCCGAGTGGCGACGCCACGTCTCGGCGGGCGGTGATCCGCCCCGAGTGCGTCGAGGTGCAGGAGAACGGTCTGACCGGAGCCAACCGGATCCCGGGAACGGTCGACCGCGTCGTGTTCCTGGGGTCGACGACCCAGCTGATGGTCCGGCTCCCGCAGGGCGAGGTCATGCAGTCGCTGGTCACGAACACCGCCGGCACCGACAGCCCGGCCGCCGGGCAGTCGGTGACCCTCCACCTCCCACCGGAGTCACTGCGACTGTTGGCACCGGACGAGCAGCGGGAATCCGTCGGCGACGGCTGACGAGCCCGGGTCAGCTGTAGTCCGCGAGGTCCTGCAGCGGGGAGCCGGCGCCGCGTCGGCGTCCCCGCAGCGCGAGGTAGGCCAGGATCAGCGACAGGAAGGATGCGGCCAGCAGCAGGGTCGCGAGCGCGTTGAGCGCCGGGGTGGGGGCTGACCTCACGGCGTTGTACAGCTTGATGGGCACGGTGATGTTCGCGGCGTCCCCGAACAGGAACTGACTGACGACGAAGTCGTCGAGCGAGGTCGCGAACACCAGCATCGCCGAGGCGAAGATCGCCGGCATCAGGAGCGGGACCAGGACCGTGCCGATGGCCTGGAGCGGGCTCGCGCCGAGGTCCTGCGCGGCCTCCTCGTAGTCACCGCCGATCGCCAGCAGCCGCGACCGCACCACGACCAGCACGTAGGACACCGAGAAGGTCACGTGACCCAGCAGCATCGCCGGCAGACCGAGCGGCACGAACTGGTAGAGGTTCACCATCACCAGGTAGAGCGCCGATCCGACCACGATCTCGGGCGTGACGAGGGGCACCAGGGCGATCCCGTTGGCCACCCTGCTGGTCCTCGAGCGCCAGCGGGTGAGTCCCAGCGCGAGCATGACGCCCAGGGGTGTCGCGACCAGCACCGTGGCCCCACCCAGGACCAGGCTGTTCTGCAGGGCCAGCAGCAGGCTGGGGTCCTCTCCGACCGACCCCTCGGCACAGCAGTACCACTGGGTGGAGAAGCCCTGCCAGGTGCTGCGCGAGCGGCCGTCGTTGAAGGAGAACTGCACGGCGATCAGGACGGGGACCAGCGACCACAGGATGTAGAGCCAGGTGAGCGCGGCGAGCACGTAGGGACGACGCCACGGGTTGCGCCACGGCGGCACCCACCGCCTGGTGGGGCCTGTCTCGGCGCTCGGTTGCCGTTCGTGGGTGACAGTCATCGCGAGGCCCGGTTCGCGCGTTGGGTCAGGACGAGGTAGTAGGCCATGAAGAACAGCAGGATGAGCGAGAGCAGCAGCACCAGCGCGGCTCCGAAGTTCTTCGAGGGGCCCTGGAGCAGGAACAGCTCGATCTGGTTGCCGATCATGGCCGTGTTCGGCGAGCTCGAGACGATGGTGTTGGTGTAGTAGTCGCCGGTCAACGGGAGCGCGGTGACGACCAGCGCGGTGGCCAGGCCCAGCTTCGACAGCGGCAGCGTCACGTGCAGGAAGGTGCGCACCGAGCCCACCCCGAGGTCACGCGAGGCCTCGAGCAGGCGCTGGTCGATCCGGTCCAGCGAGGCGAACAGGGGGAGGATGAAGAACGGCAGGTAGCCGTAGGCGAGCGCGATCACCACGGTGTACTGGTTGCCGGCCAGCCAGGACACCGGTGAGACCTGGAAGATCCCGAGCGCCCGGTTGACGTAGCCGTCGTCCTGCAGCAGGTTGACCCACGCCAGCATCCGGGTGATGTAGTTGATCCACCACGGGGCCAGGATCAGCGCGAGGACCAGGCCGCGCGTCCTGCCGGCGAGCCGAGCGGTGTAGTACGCCACCGGGTAGCCGACGGCGATGCAGATCACCAGCGCACCGCCGACGTACAGGGCGGTGCGCACCCAGACCGACTGGAACGGGCCCGAGATGGAGTCGGAGACCACCTGGCCGAAGGTGGTGAACTGCCAGTCCAGCGGGTTCCAGGCCGGGATCGGCTCGCCGAACAGGTTGATGGAGCCGCTGAAGGCGACCGCCATGACGGCGTAGACGGGCACCAGGAACAGCGTGACGAGCCAGAACGTGCCCGGGAGCGCGAGTGCTGGCCACAAACGTGATGTCGCGCGGTCTCGGCCGGCGGCGGGTTCAGCCACCGGCCTTGAACTGCGACCAGGAGCGCCGCCACAGGGCCTCGGTGCTCGGGGTGACCTCGTAGAAGCTGAGCCCTTCCTCGAAGTCCGCGGGCTCGACCACGGCGTTCATCAGGTTCTTCGGGATGTAGCCCTGGTCGGTCAGGTACTGCGCGGACAGCTTGGTCAGGGGCGGCTGGTAGCCGTTCCACCCGAAGTTGCGCAGGCCGATCTTGTTGTCGAGCAGGTCGTTGATGAACAGGTGCGCGAGCACGGGCTTCTTGGAGCTCTTCGGGATCGCGATGTTGTCGTTGCCGATGACGCGCTCGGAGGACTCCTCGGGGTGCCAGTAGGCCATCACCTCGGGCGAGTCGCCCTTGGGCAGGTAGTACTGGCCGGCGATCGCGTCACCCGACCAGGCGTGGTGGATCGTGGCGGTGCCCTCGGGCACCTCCGAGTAGGCGTTGATGTTGGCCTTGACGTTGACCTTGTCGATCAGCTCGATCAGCGAGTCGGTGGCCTTGCGCACCTCCTCGGGGTCACCGGTGTTGATGTCGGTGGTGATGTCGTTGCGCAGCAGCGACATCGCGATCGCCTCCTGCGGGTCGTCGAGCAGGTAGATCTTGCCGGCGTACTGCTCGTCCCAGAAGAGGTCGTAGCCGTTGTCCGGAACGCTCGAGACCCGGTCGGCGCGGTACAGGATGCCGGTGTCGTAGACGGTGTACGGCACGGTGTAGCGCGCGCCCTGGTCGTACCAGGGGTCCTGGTACTCCGGCCAGACGTTGTCCAGGTTGGGCAGGTAGCTCTGGTTGAGCGGCTGGATGAGGTCGGTGTAGACCATCTTGCTCAGCACGCTGGGGCCGGGGAAGACCAGGTCGAAGGACTCTCCCGGCGCACGGATCTTCGCCAGCATCTCGTCGTAGGTGGTGTACGGCGTCACCTGGACCTTGACACCGTGCTGCTTGCCGAAGGCCTTCATCACCCCGGGGGCCATGTACTGGTCGTAGTTGAGGATCTTGAAGGCGCCACCCCGCTCCGGGTCGAGCCCGTCGTCGATCGCAGGGTTGCTGTCCTTGATCGGCAGGGTCACCGGACTGTCGGGCCGCGCCAGTGGGTACGGGGCGTCGCCGCCCTGTGCCTGCGGCGAGCCGTCGCCTCCACAAGCGGCGAGCAGGGGCGCGGCCCCCACCCCGACGCCGAGCCACAGGCCCCCCCGCAGCACGTCGCGGCGGAGTAGCTGCGGTCGCTGTCCCCTGCGACGCAGGGCCGGATCTGTCGGGTCGAAGTTCATGGAAGTCCTCTCACGCTCGAACCACGCCACACCCTGCCGCCTGCAGGGGCTCTGTTAACTGACTGTTCAGCCAGTTTCGGTCATTGTTCCTCGTGCGGCGGCACGTGTCGAGCCTTCGCGCACCGAGCGACGGCCCGGCCGCCGATCGGCCCGAGCCTCTGGGCGGGGCGGCCCTCGGGCGAGGGACCCGCTGCGGGCTCAGGTCGCGGACCGTGCCGGAGCGTCCTCCGGGCTCGTCCGCATCCGCGGGAGGGTGAGCACGAAGCTGCTCCCGTGCTCGGTGTCGTCCTCGACGGTGATGTTGCCGCCGTGCCGCTCCACGATCCGACGGCAGATGGAGAGCCCGAGCCCGGTGCCGTTGTAGGTCGCACCGTGCGCGCGCTGGAAGTTGTCGAAGATCCGTCCCCGCATCGTTGCGGGCACGCCGATCCCGTTGTCGCTGACCCGGATCTCGAGCATGTCGCTCTTGTCCGATGCCTGCACGCGCACCTGGGGCCGGACCCCGGGGGCGACGTACTTGGTGGCGTTGCTGATCAGGTTGTCGATCACCTGCCGCACGAGCATGGCGTCGGCGTGGACCCGCATCCCCGGTTGGATGTCGATCTGAGGCCTGCTGTCGCTGTCACGACGGAACGCCGCCACCTCCTCGGCGATGGCGCTCAGGTCGAGGTCCTCCATGCTGAGCTGCTGGTCGCGGGCGACGGTGTAGGCCAGCAGGTCGCTGATGAAGTCCTGCATGTGCTTGGTGGCGCGATCGACCCGATCGAGCATCGGCAGAGCCTGTTCGGGACTCACGTCGCCGCGCTGGAACTGTTCGCGCAGGGCCAGGGCCCACCCGTTGGCCACCATGAGCGGATTGTTCAGGTCGTGGGCCACCACGCCGGCGAAGGAGGCGAGGGCGTCGCGCTCCTGACGGTCGGTGGTGACGTCGCGGAAGTTGACGACCGCCCGTCGCGGCGCCCCCGGAGCGGTGGCGAGCGGCGTGGCCGTGATCCGGAGGATGACGCCCTGCCGGCGTCGCGGTGAGCGGACCAGGTAGTCCGTCGCCGGGGCATCGGCACCTTGCAGGGCGCGGGCGTGGGGCAGCTCCTCCAGCGCGAGCCGGCGCCCGGTGTCGTCGAAGATCCCGAAGTCGGGTGGCGGCATGACCTCGTCGTAGGGCTTGCCCGGGTCGAGCTGGAGGATGTCGCGCCCCGCCGGGTTGCGCTCCAGGTCCGTGCCGTCGTCCTGCAGCACGACGACGCCCTCCTCCAGCCGCTCGATGGCGGCCTTCAGCAGTGCCGCCTTCTCCTCTGCGGCGCGCTCCGCGGCCGCGGCCCGTTCCACGGCCTGCCTGCGTGAGGCCGTCAGGAGCGAGACCGCGGCGGCGGTCAGCACCAGCACGATCGTGAAGCCCTGGGCCAGGGCGACGGCCTCCAGCCGGTCGGAGGAGAAGGAGAAGAACCGGACCTCCTGCAGGGTCAGCAGCAGCGCCACCGTCCCTGATGTCAGGGCGTGCAACGTCGCCGCGACCGGGGACAGTCGCAGTGAGGCCCACACGGTGATCAGCACCACCGCGAACGAGACCGGGAGCCGCGAGGCGGAGCTGTAGATCGCGGCGGTCGCGGCAACGATGAGAAGGGACTCGGTGCCGACCCCGGGCCGCCAGAGGAACCAGTCACGAATCAGCGCCCCGAGCTGGTGACGCCTGCTCAGCAGGTCGGGCACCACCATCAACGCCAGGATGCCGGCGCTGGTGGTCCAGCAGATGCCCCGGATCCAGATCATCGCCAGACCGGCCGAGTCGAGGGCGGGCAGCGGCACCAGCTCGAGCTCGCGCACGGCCGCAGCGACTCCGGTGCCCACGACGCACGCCAGCAGCAGCATCACCAGGTCATGTGTCGTGCGCAGCGGCTGCTCACCACCCGCGCCCCACAGGTGGGGTGCCAGCTGTCTGAGGAGCAGGACCACGACGAGGGGCTGCAGAGGGGCGAGCACAGCTCCAGCGACCATGTGCGTGAACGGCCCCTCGGTGATCGCCACGACCAGCACCTGCGCCAGGGCGAGCAGCGGGATGTCCCACCACCACGAGCGTTTGTGGCTGCTGAGCAGCCACAGCAGCGAGATCGCGGTGAGCGGGGAGATCAGGACGACCTGAAGGTCCTCGATCAACGTCAGGCGTCCGAGCAGCCCGCCCGCCACGGTGGCAGCGAAGAAGCCACCGGCACGCACGATCTCCGGTGTGATCCCCCGGTGCGTGGCCGCACGCATCTGGACCTCCCGCCCCACCACGAGACCAGTATCGGACCCCTCGCGCCGATTGACGAGCACATGGGCTCCTTTTCCGTCATGTCTGGTGGTGCGTCGTGTCGCCCGTCCTGCCCCGGGGTGCTCCGGCGCGACGACGAGGCAGGCGCTGTCGCGGCCGGCGGTCCGTGCCCGGAGGCACCGGCGTCGTCGAGTGCTCGGACCACTCGGTCTTCTGGGAGATCGCGAACTCCGGCCGCTGCTGGGTGCTCGCGGAGTTCTCCACCAGCAGGATGGCGAGGTCGTCGCCGAGCTGGTCGGTGGCGACGTGGTTGCGGACGGCCAGCAGGACGCCGTCGAGCGCGGCCTCGACGTCTCCCTCCCCGAGCACGGGCGCGAGGTCCAGTGGAGAGAGGAACTCCCCACTGGCGTTGCGGGCCTCGCTCAGCCCGTCGGTGTAGAGCAGCAGCCGGTCACCCGGCTGCCAGGAGGCGATGTGCTCGTCGTAGGCCCTGCCCAGCCCGAGCGGCAGGCCGGCAGGGGCGTCGACGTGCTCGGGTCTGCCGTCCCTCAGCAGGACCGCGGCAGGGTGGCCGCAGCTGACCACGGTGACCTTCCCGTCGGTGGACAGGTCGATGAGCAGCGCCGTCACGAACTCCTCGTCGTCGAGGAAGGGCACCAGGTAGCTGCTGATCTCGACCGCGGTCTGCGCCAGACTCTCCTGGGACGCAGCTGCCTGGCGGAAGGCGCGGATCGCTCGGCCGGCCTGCTCGACCGCCGCGAGACCCTTGCCGCGCACGTCGCCGATGATCAGCCGGGTCATCGATCCGGAGTGGTAGAAGTCGAAGAAGTCGCCGCCCACCACGGCTTCCTCTGTCGAGGAGAGGTAGCGAGCCCCGAGCGCCACGTGGCCCACCCGCCGCGGCAGGGTGGGCAGGATGATCCGCTGGGCCACCCGGGCGATCTCGCTGACCCGGTCGAAGCGCTCCTCGCGTCGCACCCGTACGACGGCGATCACCACGGCCGCGACACCGACCAGGAGGACGTCGAGGATCCGCACCAGCTGCTGGCTGGTGCCCCAGCTCTGGTTCCACCCCGACGAGGCGATCGTCAGCGAGACCGCAGCCAGGGCGAATCCGCCGGTCATCGAAGGCGGGAGCACGGTGCACGCGATCAGCGGTGAGATGGCGTAGAGGGGCGCCAGCACCACCGGCGAGCTGGAGGTCGCGAAGTCCAGGAGCCCAGCGCCGACCAGCCACCCCAGGGCGACCCACACCCCGAGCCGCTGGGATCTCTCCGCAGTGCGCATGCCCCGCCTCTCCGGGGCCTTCGCCCCTCGAGGCCATTGAAGACCATGGCGCAACGATGCGCCCGGGAACCGCGACAGCGGCGGGGGGCGATCGCGCCTGTCTGCTAGGCCGCCGGCCCGCGACTCCGGACGTCGGCCACCGCGGTCATCACCTCGCGGAGCTCGGCCAGCCAGTCGCTCTCGTGCTGTCCGACGAGGCGGACGCACCACGACAGCGCATCGGCGCGGGACCGCGCGACCCCGGCCGCGACCAACGTGTCGAGCACGAGTCGCTGGGGCTGGCGCAGGCGCGTCATGACCGGCGCTGCGACATGGGTGAACAGCTCCCGGTGGCCGCCGGTCTCGTCGCCCAGGAAGACGCCCCAGGAGACCTTGCGCTCGAACCGGGCCTCGGCCTCGCGCGCGATCTCCATCCGGCGACTGCGGGTGTCCTCCCGGAACGCGGCGGTCCGTCCTGCCCTGGCCTCGGCCAGCTCTTCCGGCGACGTGGCGTCAGCGACCTCGACGTCGTCGAGGTGCAGCATCACCACGATCTCCTCGCGGTCCACGGTGACCTCCGGAGGCGCGGCACGCCACTGCTCGGGAACTCGTCCGACGAACCAGCCTCGGACCTTGGTGGTGACCTCGTCTGTCATGATTACAAGATTACTTGAATACACAGCCAATCCAAGGGGTCCCGCGGTGTGGTCCAGACCAGCGCCACCCCGGCGCCGACCGAGGCCAGGTCGGGGTCGCGGCGGCAGCGGTTCGGATCGGCCCGATCCGGGCACACGTTGCTCAAGGGCGGGGGCCGAGCGGCGGCTCTCGCGTGAGACCCCGGGAGGACCTGGCCGATGGCGTTCGACCTGTCGTTGACCCCTGCTCAGCTCGACCTGGTGGAGCGTGCACACGCCTTCGCCCGCGACGTGGTCCGGCCCGTGGCCCAGGAGTACGACCAGCAGCAGGAGTTCCCGTGGCCGGTGCTGGAGGAGGCCGCGCAACAGGGCTTCTACAACCCGCTCTTCTACCGCGACCTGATCGGGGACCCGACCGGACTGAGCCTCCCGTTGTTCATGGAGGAGCTGTTCTGGGGGTGTGCGGGCATCGGGCTGGCCACGGTGATGCCGGCACTCGCCCTGTCCGCGATCGGTCAGGCAGCCACCCCCGAGCAGATGCTGGAGTGGGCGCCGCAGTGCTTCGGCGAGCCCGGCGACCTCAAGCTGGCGGCGCTGGCGATCTCCGAGCCCCAGGGCGGCAGCGACGTGCGCAACCTGCAGACCCGCGCCCGGCGTGACGGGGACGACTGGATCATCGACGGCCACAAGATGTGGATCGGCAACGGGGCCATCGCCGACGTCCACGTGGTCAACGCGGTCGTCGACGAGGAGCTCGGGCACAAGGGGCAGGCGATGTTCATCGTCCCGGGAGGCAGCCCGGGGCTGCAGCTGGTGCGCAAGCTGGACAAGCTGGGGTGTCGCGCCTCGCACACCGCGGAGCTGAAGTTCGACGGGGTACGCGTCCCGGGAGCGAACCTGCTCGGCGGGCTCGACAAGCTCGAGCACAAGCTCGCCAAGGCCCGGGAGAAGGTGCTGGAGGAGCAGCGCCGTCCCCAGAGCTCGGTGGAGAGGGAGGACGACGTCGCGGCGAAGAAGAAGCAAGGGGGCTCCTCTGCCCTGGGTGCCTTCGAGCAGACCAGGCCGATGGTGGCCGCGCAGGCCCTGGGTATCGCCCGCGCCGCCCTGGAGTACGCCACGCAGTACGCCGTCGAGCGAGAGGCCTTCGGCGCCCCGATCATCGACAACCAGGGAGTGTCCTTCCCGCTGGCCGACATCGCGGCACGGCTCGACGCCGCCCGGCTCCTGACCTGGCGAGCCTCCTGGATGTCCGCGCAGAAGGTCCCCTTCCAGCACGCCGAGGGCTCGATGTCGAAGCTGATGGCGAGCGAGCTCGCCGTCGACGCCACCGAGAAGGCGATCCAGGTGATGGGCGGCTGGGGCTACATCACCGACCACCCCGTGGAGAAGTGGTACCGCGACGCCAAGCTCTACACGATCTTCGAGGGCACCAGCGAGATCCAGCGGCTGATCATCGGTCGCACCCTCGGCGCGGGCGAGGCAGCGCCGCCGGTGCACGTCACCTCCCCGACCGACGGACCGATGTTCAACCGCACCTGGGGCCGAGGGACCCCCAACCGCAACCGGGTCGGTCAGGCGATGCTCAAGGCCAAGGACCGGGTCCCGGAGCCCGCGATGGGCGTGGTGATGAAGTTCCTCTCGCCGCCGAACCGCAAGTAGTGACCGCCCCCGCGCGGATTCTCGTGCACAAGACCGGTCTTTGGCGCCTAGGCCGGGTGCTGGGGTGCGTATCCGTGCACAAGACCGGTCTTTGACGGCCTGGCTGCGCTCCGGTCAGTACGATCGCGGCGACGCACGAGGACCCGAGCCCCTTCTCGGGGCCCGCACGGACCGAGGTGGCGCTGGTGCAGCACAACCGACCCGAGCCGGAGCCCGGCGACGACCGGGCGTCCGGGCTGATGGTGGGCGTGGTCGCGCTGGCCGTCGTCGCTGCCCTGGCGGGCATGTGGTGGGTGGCCAGGGACGACTCCGAGCCGGCAGGTGAGAATCCCACCGACGCCTGGGCTGCCACCCCGGACCCGCTCCGACGAGCGAGCCTGCAGCGGCTCGCGGACGGCATCGCCACCGAGCTCGACGGGCAGTCGCCGGCGGCACCTGGCGTGCGACGACTCACCCAGGACACCGGGCCGGTCTTCGCTGTGCTGCGCGACGGCGCGGTGCGGGTGGGGTCGGCCTGGGCCGCCGAAGGCAGCGCCTGGGACTCCGCCCTGGCCGCGGTCTCCGAAGCCCGAGGCGACCTCGGGGAGCGCGGCGAGGGCATCGACACCGTCGAGCTGTGCCTGAGTCACTCCTATGAGTCGCTGACCGACTCCTCCGAGATCCCCGGTGACGTCGACGGCGGCGTCAAGGGCATCCAGATCGCCTACGACGGACACGCGGCGGCGTACGCCCCTACTCTGATGCTGGCCAACAACTGGGACTTCGACGACGTCTTCGAACGCTTCGGCGAGGCCTACGGCCTCAACGTCGCCGCGGCGCGCAGCGACGGGCGGCTCGACGTCTTCGGCTGTGACCAGGTGCTGATCTCGCTCGGGGGAGCCGGGGGCGCCTCCGCGGTGTCCATGGAGCGGGGCAACACCCTGGTCGAGCTCGACGACGTCACCAGGGCCAACGTCAAGCGGCTCTCGAACCGGTTGGGGGCGTGGCTGGTCAACGCGTTGCACCCCGATGGCGCCATGACCTACGAGTACTGGCCCAGCCGCGGCGAGGAGAGCACCTACAACAACACCATCCGGCAGTGGATGGCGTCCTTGGCCCTGGTGCGGTTCGGCAACGACCGCGACGACCGGCGCGTGCTCGACCTCGCCGAGCGCAACATCGACTACAACCTGGAGAACCTCTACGAGACCGACGGGGACCTCGGCCTGGTGGTCGAGCCCGACGACGGCGACGTCAAGCTGGGCGCGGCAGCACTGGCAGCGCTGGCGATCATGGAGCATCCCCAGCGCGCGAAGTGGGCCGAGCAGGAGGCCGCGCTGCGACGTACGGTCGACGAGCTGTGGCGCGAGGACGGCTTCTTCCGCTCCTTCTACCCCACCGGGGAACGGGACCTGGAGAACCAGAACTTCTACCCCGGCGAAGCGCTGCTGATGTGGGCGGCCGGCTTCGTGGAGACGCGCGACGAGGCGCTGCTCGACCGCTTCATGAAGTCCTTCCGCTACTACCGTGACTGGCACCTGAGGGAGGAGAACCGCAACCCGGCCTTCGTGCCCTGGCACACCCAGGCCTACGCCCAGGTCTGGCGCGTGACGCGTGACCCGGAGCTGCTGGACTTCATCTTCGAGATGAACGACTGGCTGCTCGGGATGCAGCAGTGGAAGGGGGCGCCGTACCCCGACACCCAGGGGCGGTTCTACGACCCCGACCGCCCGGCGTACGGCGTGCCCCACGCCTCCTCGACCGGGGTCTACCTCGAGGGGTTGGCCGAGGCGCAGCGGCTGGCGAGCATCGTGGGTGACGACAGACGCGCGGACCGCTACGCGCTGGCGATCCGGCGCGGGCTCCGAAGCGTGATGCAGCTTCAGTTCGTCGACGACGTCGACATGTACTACATCAGCAAGCGCGACCGGGCCCGTGGCGGCGTGCGCACGACGGTCTACGACAACCGGATCAGGGTCGACAACGTGCAGCACAACCTGCTCGGTGTGCTCAACATCCTGCGGTGGTGGCCCGGTCGGTGACCCGGGCCCGATGCGGGCTTTGACAGGATCGGGTCATGCCCGTGCGAGCCCTGACCCGCCCCCGTGCCCGCCGTGGCGCAACGCTGCTGGGCCTCCTGGCGGCGGCCGCGATGACCCTGGCGGCCTGCGGCGTGGTCGAGGAGGCGACCGCGCCGGCGGCGACCCCGAGCAGTCCCGGGGGCAGCAGCCCCGGCGTGACCACCACGGAGCCCACAGCCGATCCCGACGAGCCGACCTCGTGGGGTCCGACCGTCGGTGAGCTGACCGAGGCGGCAGACGTGGTCGCGGAGATGGACGAGCCAGAGCTCGCCGCCACCGTGCTGATGCCGGGCTTCTGGGGCTACGACGGCGAACACCCCAGCGCCGGGGAGGTGACGGCAAACCAGCAGATGCATCGTGCTGACTCAGCTGCCCAGGCGCTGCGCGCCCGGTCCTACGGCGGCGTCTTCCTGCGGCCCGAGGTGATCCAGGAGGCTGAACAGATCGATGCCCTCACCGATGTGCTGCGCCGCGAGGGAGATCGCGATGACATGCCCTTGCTGATCTCGATGGACCAGGAGGGCGGCGAGGTGCAGCGACTCCAGTACGGCGTCGACGCGGTGCCCTCGGCGCAGTCGATCGGCGCCGAGGGTGACCCGTCGTACGCCCGGAAGGTGGCGAGGGCCAACGGGCGCTCGCTGCGTGACGTCGGCGTGACCATGGTGCTGGCTCCCGTGGCGGACTACGACCCCACCGGCTCCTCCTCGCTCGGCTCACGCACCTACAGCCGGGACCGGGACGAGACCGCCGCGATGGTGGTCGCCACGATGCGCGGCTACCTCGACGCGGGGGTGCTCCCGACGGTCAAGCACTTCCCGGGGATCGGGACGGTCTCCGGTGACAGCCACGGCACCCTGATCCACCAGACGGCCTCGCTGGAGAAGCTGCGGCGACGGGGGCTGGTGCCGTTCCAGCGGGTGGTGGACGCGGGCGCGCCGGTGGTGATGATGTCGCACATCGCGATCGACGCCCTTGACCCGAAGATCGCCGCCTCGGTCAATCCCGACGTGGTCCAGGGGTTGCTGCGCGAGGAGCTCGGCTTCGAGGGAGTCGTGGTCACCGACTCCCAGGGCATGGCTCCGATCTTCGAGCCGTTCGGGCCCGGCGAGGGCGCCGTGCGCTCGTTGCTCGCCGGCAACGACCTGGTGCTGAACTCGCCCAACCCGACCCTGGCCTGGAAGGACCTGCGCCGCGCGATCGAGTCGGGCCGGCTGCCGCGCGAGCAGGTCGAGGAGTCGGCCGCGCGGGTCCTGGCGCTACGGCTCTACCTCGCCCGCTTGCAGGCGTAGGCGTGACGGTTTCCCAAGGTATGCAGGCGAACTGACACTCCCCACGAGGTACGTCTCGTGGGGAGTGGCAGTTCGTCATGGGGAGTCCCGAGGGTGTCCGTTATATTCCTACATCCCTTGGGAAACCGTGCACCGCTGAGCGGACGGGCTCAGCGCGCTGGGCGGCGCAGCATCCGAACGGCGAGAAGCAGCGCGAGCCCGACGACGGCCCACGGAGTGGCCGGGTTGTCGGCGACTCGGGAGCTGAGCGAGATGTCGCGCTCGACGGGCGCTCGAGCGGCCCGGTCCTTGCGTTGCTGCTTGCGTTGCTGCTCGGCCTTGCTCGCGTCGCTGCCCTTCGAGGTCTCGGCGTAGCCCTCCTTGGCCGCGTCCTGTGGGGTGCCGCTGTGCTCGGACTCCTGCTCCAGGAGGGTGGCCTCGGGGTGGCTCTCGCCCTGCCGGTCATCGACGCCGGTGCCGCTCCAGGAGCGGACCAGTCGCTCCGGGACGTAGCCGTGGCGGACGCGCTGCGGGTGGTCGCCGACCTTGAGGAAGGCCAGCTCCTTGCCGGTGGCGTAGTCGACGACGGCGACGGCGTCGGCGTCGGACAACGAGATCCAGCAGCGGTTGCCCAGACCCTCGGTGGTCCAGTAGGGCTTGCCGTAGTAGTGCCCGGTCGACCGCTTGTCGAGGATCTTGGTCCGGAACGTCCGCCGGTCGACGATCGCTGCGTAGTCGTCCATCGTGCCCGCGGCGCAGAGCTTGGTGCCGGCGGAGTTCATCGACAGGCCGTGGTGGGCGGAGTCGTTGACGTAGAGGCTCTTGGGCATGTCGGGCACCCGGTTGGGCAGTGGCAGCAGCCGTCGCACCGCGCCTCGGCGTGGCTCGGGGACGCCCTCGGTCTCGTAGTCGACCACGCCGTTCTCGTCGCGCGCCTGGGTGTCGAACTCGACCAGGCCGTGGAAGAAGGAGACCTGGTAGTAGATGAACCGCTCGTCCGGTGAGACCGCCATGGGGCGCACGGCAGGGCTCATGCCGGGGTGGCCCGCCTCGGCCAGCTCCTTGCCCATGTCCCAGCGCTTCAGGATCTTGAAGTCGCGCTCGCGCACGATCTGGAACCAGCGGTCACCCTTGACGGCGTCTTGCGCCGGGGTCAGCCGGATCGGGGCGTCGCCGATCTCGTCGCCGGGTGTGTAGACCTTGCCGATCGAGGCGTGGTAGATCCGGGAGCCGGCCTCGTTGTAGTTGTTCTCGTGCGGCGTCTCACCGGTGGAGAAGGTCCGCAGCCGGTCTCCCAACCGGACCCGCTTGCCGCCGACGCGCTCCTCGACCATGGAGAACTCGATCACCTGGCGCTCGGTGGAGTCCGAGACCAGCAGCCGGCGGCCATCGGGGGAGAGGCCCATGTGATCGGTGCGCTGGCCGTCCATCTGCTGCTCGCGCACGATGCTGTCCGGTCTGCCCGCGGTGGCCTTGGCGATGTCGATCCAGACGACGTCGGCGAAGCTGGGACGTGAGACCGCGAGGTAGCGACCGTCCTTGGTCGTGAACATGTCGTCGACGTACTGGTCGTGACCCTCGCCGGGACCCTGCTGGACGGCGAGGTAGAACGCGAGCCGCTCGGGATCCTTCTGGATCGCGGCGAGCTCCTCGGACTTGTCCGGGATCAGGTTGATGCCTCGCTTGAGCATCTTCAGCGAGCGGGCGTCGACGATCGAGGCGTTGCCCGACCAGTTGTTGCCGACGAACATCACGTCTCGCAGCTGCTTCTTGTGCTTGGTCCGCAGCATGGCCGGGCCGACGGCGGTGCTCACGGCTGAGGCGGAAGGAGCCGCGGCGGGCACCGACGCTGCGATGCCGGGGGGCGACAGGGAGAGGACGCCGGCTCCGAGTGCGGTCGTCATGACGGCTGCGAGGACGGAACTGCGGCGCACGGTGGATCTCCCAGTGGTCGGCTCGGGCTGCTCTCTATCCAGGTCAACGACGAAGACCGGGCTTCGCTACGCAGCAGCCCATGGCCTGGGGGCCGTAGGCCCTCACACAGCAGGACCAAGGCAGGACCAAGGACCTCTTGACAACCACCGACGAGTTTCGTTGTTTCATAGTCCAAGATGTCCTGTTTCAGTAGTTTGAGCGGTATGGCCAGCGCCCACCGGCTGGCCCGCCTTGGGGAGGGGCACCCACCATGACCGGACACGTCTCCGCGCGCCGTAGCGCGCTCGCAAGCACCGCAGCGGCACTGCCGCTGGCCTTCGTCGCGCTCGGCGTCACCGCGCTTCCGTCCGCCGCCGCAGGCAACGGAGCCACCAAGGGCGGCGCGCAGACCAGTGCTCAACCCGCCGTCACCACCGACACCGAGACCGGCGAGCTGGCCGAGCTGGTGGCCGACAACTTCGCCGACGGCACCGCCCGTACGCAGTGGGCACTGCAGCGCGCCAACCGCTCCTTCGTCGCGCTCGAGGGGCTCGACGCCAAGACCGCCCGAGGCCTGGTCGGCAAGCAGGTCACCGTGCGCGGCAGGGCCCTGGGGCGCCACCGCCTCCAGGCCGCATCGATCCAGGCAGCGACGCAGAGCGGCGCGACCGCGGGAAGCACCCCGGAGAGCAGCGGCACTGCGCAGGCCTACGAGCGGGTCGGCGTGGTCATGGTCAACTTCACCGACGACAGCCGCCAGCCGGTCACCGCCGACCAGCTCCGCACCACCATGGGCGGGTCCGCCACGGATGTGGACGACCACTTCCAGGACAGCTCGGAGGGTCAGGTCGGGACCCAGAGCGACGTCTTCGACTGGGTCACCGTGGACCGGACCTCGGCCTCCAGCTGCGACTACTCGGCCTGGGGCAACGCCGCCCGCACGGCGGTCACCGCGTCCGGGATCGACCTCTCGACCTACCAGCACGTGATGTTCTTCTGGCCCCAGCAGAGCGCCTGCTCGTGGGCCGGGCTGGGCCAGCTGCCCGGCGCCACCACCTGGATCAACGGCTCCAACACGACCCGGGTGCTGGCCCACGAGCTGTCCCACAACCTCGGTGAGCACCACGCCTCTGCAGCCGGATCCTGCACCGAGGGCGGGGCCAGCGTCGTCATCCCGACCTCCACCGCCAGCTGCACCGTCTCGGAGTACGGCGACGCCTTCACGATCATGGGCAGCTCCAGCTACTACCTCCACACCGCCGCCAGCCGGGTGCACCGCGGCTGGCTGCAGGCCACCACCACGGCGGCCGGGGAGGGCGGCACCTGGACGATCGCACCGGTCGACGCAGGTGCGGGAGTCCGCCTGCTGCGCGTCCCGCGCAGCGACGGCAGCTACCTCTCCCTCGAGTTCCGCCAGCCCCAGGGCGCCTTCGACACCTTCGCCGGCTCCGCCCCGGTCGCCACCGGCGTGACCATGCGCCTGGACCACGGCGTCGGGAACCGGCAGACCGTCCTCTTCGACGCCAACCCCGCCACCGCGACGTACGGCGACGCCCCGCTGGCCGCCGGTCGCTCGGTGACCGACCCCGTCAGCGGCGCGACCATCACCGTCGCCTCGGTCAGCGCCTCCGGTGCCGAGGTGAGCATCGGCTACGGCGACGCCGGTGGCGGCACCGACCCCACGGACCCGACCGACCCGATCGACCCGACGCCGCCCCCGGGAGACACCACGGCTCCCACCTCCGTGAGCCGGCTCAAGGCCGCGGTCCGCAAGGGCAAGGTCACCCTCAGCTGGCGCGCGGCCTCCGACGACACCAGCTCGGTGGAGTACGTCGTCACGCGGGAGAGCACGACCGGGACCACCACCGGCACCCGCTGGTCCGACGCCCCCGGTGAGGGTGTGCACAGCTACTCGGTCGTGGCCCGCGACGCCGCCGGCAACGTCTCGGCGGCCTCGCAGGTCGTCGTGGACCTGGCCGCGGCCGACAGCTCGACCAGCGGCAGCAAGGGCGGCGGCAAGAGTGGCAAGGGCGGCGGCAAGAGCCGCTGACCCACGCCCGGAACCGGTCCCGGTTCGGCCGGCAACGGGCAGCACGCGCGCGCGGGGCGCCACCTGATCGCTGCCCCAGAGGGCACCTGTGCCGATGACTACCTCTGGAAGCGCGATGAGCGACTTGCGCGCTCCTCGAGCTCACCGCCGCGGAGGCGAGCGTTGTTCCCTCGCGGTCGCACGCCGGTGGTCATGGGGCTCGGTCTTGTCATGTCCGCCATCGACGGGTTTCGGGATCGACCCATGGCCTTCCAACAACGGAAGGTCGACGATGAAGGTCGTTCCTCGTCCGACCTGGGACCGACACCTGATCGTGCCGCCGTGAGCCAGGACCAAGTCCTTGACGATGGCGAGTCCTAGGCCGGTGCCTGGAATGGCGGTCTGCAACGTGGTTGATGAGCGGAAGAACTTCTCGAAGACCTGGTCGACCTCGCGGGCCGGGATGCCGACCCCGGTGTCGGTTACCTCGAGATGCGCCCCGCTCTCATCGGAGGAGAGCCGCAGCGTCACCTCACCCCCGTCCGGCGTGAACTTCAGCGCATTTGTGAGGAGGTTGAGCACCACGCGCTCGAGGTGGCCCGGGTCTCCCAGGATGGGCACGGGCCGGGGCGGGACGATCACTTCCATGGTGAGGTCCCGACCGTTGAGTACTGGCTGCAAGGCATCGCGTGCGCGCTCGATTGGCGTCCTGAGGTCGGTCGCGACGGAGTTCAGTGGCAAGCCGGCTTCCAGCTGCGCCATGGTGAGCAGGTCTTCCACCATCCCCAACAACCGGCGCGCATTTCGGGCCACCGGCTGGACCATTCGCTGCTGATCCTCTGTCAGTTCTCCTGCCTGCCCACCCAGCAGCATGTCGGTGTAGCCGATGACACTGGTGATCGGCGTTCGCAGCTCATGGCTCACCGTGGCCACCAGCGCGGACTTCGACCGGTCCAGCTCCTTGAGCCGATCCACGGTGCGATGCTCACGCCACAACGCCTCTTGCATGATCGCTTCGGCCCGGCGAACTGCGGTCACGTCCTCACCCATGAAGAGATAGCCGATCACCTGCCCGGACGGCGAGAGCCGCGATGAGACCCTCAGGGAGCAGGTGAACCTGGAGCCGTCTCGCCGCACCATCGTCCAGTCCCGCTTGTCGGAGGAGGCGCCCTGGCGCAGCGGCGCGACGAGCACGTCGAAGGCCCGCGTCACTCCCAGGTGCGTCGCCCGTGCGCGAATCTCCTCTCGACGGTGCCACTCCTCCGGCGTCGCCCGGCCCATGACGTCGGCTGCTGACCAACCCAACAGCCGCTCCGCCCCGGCGTTGAAGGCCTCCACGCGTCCCCGGGGGTCGCACGCCACCACGAGCGTGTCAGTGGCACCGCTCATCACACTCTCCAACAACGCGTTGACCGTCTCAGTCCGCGCTGCCGACGCCTCTCGGGACATGGTGGTGAGCAGCAGGGTCAACGTGACGATGGCGTAGGTGCCCAGCAGGAGCTGGAGGAGGGTGCCTGTCGTCTCCGGAGCCAGAGCCTGCGAGCCGACAACCTCTGCGAGCGGCCCCCTGCCCATGATGGTGAACACGGAGGTCATCACACCGGCGATCAGGAGCTCCACCGTGACGATGCGCGCCGAGAACCGGACCGCAGCCCACAACAGCACCGGGATGACGAGGAAGGTCAGCGGCAAGACCTGGCCGCTACTGAAGATCAGCAGGGTGGTGACGACCAGCACCCCGGCCTGGACCACGGTCTCGAATGTCCGTCGCGGCCGGATCCCTCGCGGGACGACGAACGCGTTGGGCACGATGATCAGGATGGCCGCAGCATGGGACGCGAAGACTGCCCGCGCGATCAGCCACCAGTCGCCGTCCAGCAGCAGCGCCACCGCGGCGCCCCCGAGCACGCCGGTGACTGCTGCGCCACAACAGGCTCCCAGGAACAACCGCCACAGGTCTTCCGGGACCTCCAGCCGCGGCTGCCGACGCCAACCGCTTGTGAACACCGCGACGGCGACCAAGGGATCGGCCAGGTTCGCGATCGCGAACAGCAAGGAGATGCCTGGGGGCCGCCCACCGTGAAGGTTCGCGAAGAACGCCGCAATCGCGATAGCCAGGAGCACCCACGCTCGCTGCCGCCAGGTGACGCACACCACCACGGCGCCAACGGCCACCCCAGCCGCCGGCCACCACGCGGACACGTTCGACCCCGGAGGGGCGTACCGGACAGCCGTCAGCCCCAGCAGGTAAACAGACAGAAGTGTCCCGACCACCAACGAGGCGAACGGCAAGACGGGGGTGCGCCAGGTGCCGCTGTCCGACGGCGCCATGCGCTCTGAACTGGACAGATCCACCACCTCCGCTTCCGCACCTGTGCCCCACCAAGTCTCGGGGACAAACAGGCGCCGCCACAGACCACGCCAGGAAGTCGGGACCTACGACACGTGACGACAGGTCCAAGCCACGGTGGCAATGTCTAGCGAGGTCCTACGAGCACGACGAACGACAGTTGCAGGAGACCCTGAAGCGCCATACCGTGCTGCTCCCTCACGCGACCTGGTCTCCGCGGTCACTGCGAAGGTCGCGGGCGAGATGAAGCAAGGGCAGTCGCGGCCGCTGGATGCGAGGAGCCACCTGGCAGGATGCCACGCATGCCAGACCGGACCCGTCCCGTCGTCCTGCTCCACGGCGTGACGATGTCGGGACGGGTCTGGCGTCGGGTCAGCTCTCGGCTGGCGGCCGACTTCGACGTCCACACCCCCACGGCGCTCGGTCATCGCGGAGGAACGCCGGTCGCGGCGAGACCCGCCACGATCGACTCGCTCGTCGACGACCTCGAGCGCTACCTGGACGCCCACGGGCTGGACCGTCCGCACCTGGCCGGCAACTCGCTCGGCGGCTGGATGGCGATCGAGCTCGCCCGGCGGGGACGCGCGGCCAGCGTGTGTGCCATCTCACCCGGCGGCTTCTGGGACGACGACGGCGAGCGTGGTCGAGGCAGCGCGGTGCGCGCGCTGAGTCGGCTGAATCTGATGGGTCGCGCAGCGCGGCCGCTGGGCGTCGTACCTCACCTGATGCCCCTGGCGCGGCGCATCGGGATGCGGGAGGTCGCCGTACGAGGAGAGCAGCTGACGGCCCGCGAGGCGGCCAGCAGCGTGCTCGACCTCGCCGAGTGCCTGGTGTTCACCGACGTCCTGACGACTTCGGAGCGGGTCGAGCCGTTCGCCGATCTGCCCTGCCCGATGACGATCGCGTGGGCCGAGCACGACCGGATCCTGCCGCTGTCGTCCCTGGGCCAGGTGGCACGCGAGCGGATCCCGCAGGCACGGTTCGTCATCCTGCCCGGGGTCGGGCACGTCCCGATGATCGACGACCCGCAGATGGTCGCCGACCTGATCCGCCGCACCGCCGGCTGACCGGGGGGCCCGGTTCCGGCGTTTCCTGGGGTGAGAACCATCGCAGTTCCAGAGGTCTAGGGGAGGACCGTAGTGGGCACTCCTCCACCCAGGAGGCCCCACGGGAGGGGCAGCACTCATCGGGCGCCACCAGGAGGACGCACACATGCCGGGACAAGGGCCGGGGCGGGTCGTCGCCCGACCTCTGAGGCCGGCTCAACCGGTGAGGCGTGCCCTGCCCAGCCCCAGGGCCAGGGACCTCGCCCTGGTGGGCTTCGCCATGACCGGGGTGGCCTTCGGCCCCGCGCGCATGGGTTTCGGACTGTTCCTTCCCCAGCTGCGCGAGGCATTCGGTTTCGACGCAGCGGTTGCAGGCTTTCTGGCCACGGGGCTCTTCGCTTCGTTCACCCTCAGCGCCCTGGCCACCGGACGGGCAGCTGGGCGCTGGGGACCGCGCCCCCCTGTGCTGATCGGGGGGCTGCTCGCCACGATCGGCCTGTTGCTGGTTGCGACCGCCCCCAACACCCCGGTCCTCGCCCTGGGACTGGTGGTCGCAGGAGCGAGCCCGGGGTTGTGCTGGAGCCCGTTCAACGACGCCGCCACGAGGGAGCTCGGCGAGCACGAGCGCCCCGCCGCTCTCTCGGCGGTGAGCACGGGCACCACGGTGGGTGTCCTGCTGGCGGGCCTGCTGGCGGGCGTCGGTCTGGTCTCCGGACTGTCCTGGCGCTGGTCATGGCTGCTGTTCGCCGCAGCCGGGGGCCTGGCCGTCGTGCTCGCTCGGCGGCGCATGCCCAGCTGCGGGTTCGATGACGGTCCGGCCGACGAGACGACCTGGGCTCCCGCGTTCACCGGGCAGCCTTCGCTCGTGCGGCCCACCGTGGCAGCCGCCTCCTTCGGTCTGACGTCCTCGCTGTACCTCGCCTTCGCCGGCGACCGGGCCACCGATGCAGGAGGCCTCGGCGCACTGCCCCCAGAGCTCGCGTCACCCGCCTTGTTCGTGACCTACGGGGCGGCAGGCCTGGTCGGTCTGCTCGCCGGGGCCCTGGAGCATCGCACGGGCCTGCGGGTCACGCTGCTGGTCATCTTCGCCGCCTCCGGAGCGAGCCTGGCCATGCTGGCGCTCGAGGTGACCTCGCCCACCGTGGTGCTGGGCTCGGCCGCCCTCCAAGGGGCTGCGGTGATGCTGTTCAGCGCTGTCCTCGCCTTCTGGACGGCTCGGTTGCGGCCACGGAGCGCGACCCGGGCCTTCACCGTCGCCCTGATCGCCCTGGCCGGCGGCGGCGTGGTGGGTCCCGCGCTCGCCGGCGTCACGATCGACCTCCTCGGCCCCGGCGTCACCTTCGCGGGGGCCGGAGCGCTCTCGGTGCTGACGGGCACCGGGCTCGCTGTGCGCCCCCGGCGTTCCGGCTTCGGCACAGCGTCGGGCTGAGCTGTTTCCTCGCCGGAAGCACCTGCGAAGTGAAGGGTCGGCGTTAGGGTCTTTCCTAGACGAAGTGGCGCCTCCGCCCAGGCCCCACGGTGCAGCTCGGGGGAGCTAGGGGTGGGGATGCCTGACCAGGCCGCGCGCGCGACAGACCCGCACCCCGTGGTCGCGGCGCTGGTGGAGCAGGTGCGGGACTACGCGATCATCGGCCTCGATGTGCACGGTGTCATCGTCAGCTGGAACGCCGGGGCGCAGTCGGTCAAGGGTTACAGCGCCGAGGAGATCCTCGGGACCCACTTCTCGGTCTTCTACCCCGCCGCTGACCGCCGCGCCGGCCTGCCTGCCGATCTGCTCGAGCAGGCTCGCCGCGAGGGACGTGTCGAGCACACCGGTTGGCGGGTCCGCCGGGACGGCACTCAGTTCTGGGGTGACGTGGTCATCACGGCCCTGCGTGACCCAGCGGGGACGCTCATCGGCTACGGCAAGGTCACGCGCGACCTCACCGAGCAGCATCGCCTCGAAGCAGACCTTCGTCGCAGCGAGCAGCGTTTCAGGCTGCTGGTCTCACAGGTCGTCGACTACGCGATCCTCGCCCTGGATCCCCACGGGATCATCGAGACCTGGAACGCGGGGGCTGAACAGGTGAAGGGCTACGAGGCGCACGAGATCATCGGCAAGCACTTCTCGGTCTTCTACACCGAGGAGGACCGCTACGACGGCCTGCCGCTGCGGTTGCTCGACGAGGCGCGCACCTTGGGCAGGGTCGAGCACACCGGGTGGCGAGTCCGCAAGGACGGCAGCCGCTTCTGGGCCGACGTCATCATCACTGCCCTGCGCGATGAGCAGGGGGGCCTGACCGGCTACGCGAAGGTGACCCGCGACCTGACCGAGCAGCACGACCTGGAGGACGCGCTACGCGCCAGCGAGGAGCGTTTCCGGGTCCTGGTCTCACAGGTCCTCGACTACGCCATCATCGCGCTGGACGCGCAGGGTGTCGTGCAGACGTGGAACGCCGGCGCCGAACAGGTCAAGGGGTACGCCGAGGAGGAGATCCTCGGCAAGCACTTCTCGGTCTTCTACACCGAGAAGGACAAAGCGGCGGGGCTGCCGTTGCGCCTGCTCGACGAAGCCCGAGCCTTGGGACGCGCCGAGCACACCGGGTGGCGGGTGCGCAAGGACGGCAGTCGGTTCTGGGGAGGGGTGGTCCTCACCGCACTGCACGACGACAGCGGGCGCCTCACCGGATTCGGCAAGGTGACCCGTGACCTGACGGAGCAACATGCGCTCGATGCCGCGCGCGAATCCTTCTTCCGAGGGATCAGCCACGATCTCAAGACTCCGCTCGCGGCCCTGAAAGGATTCGCCGACATACTGGCGTCGGCCCCGACCGAGCAGCAGCAGCGTCAGGTGACCGCCAGGCTCAGGGCCAACGTCGACCGCCTCACCCAGATGGTCGATGAGCTCGCAGAACACGCACGGCTGCGAGCCGGGGCCTTTCCCCTGCGCCTGGAGCGCGTCGACCTCGTCGGTCTCCTCCGACAAGTCGCCCGGGACCTCGATCCCCTCCTGCACACTCACGACGTTGTCGTCAGCGGTGAGTCCGTTGAGCTCGACGCCGACCGCAGCCTGCTCGAACGGATGGTCGTCAATCTCCTCTCGAACAGCGCGAAGTACTCGCCCGCGGGTTCGCGGATCAGGGCTGACGTCACCTCGGACGCTCAGCGAGTCAGGCTGGTGATCACCGACCAAGGGCGTGGCATCAACGAGTCAGACCTACCGGTGATCTTCGAGGAGTTCCAACGGGGCGGCCTGGCCGAGGTGGATGGCGGGACCGGTCTCGGCCTCTCCAGCGTGAAACGCGTGGTCGACCTGCACCACGGCCACGTCTGGCTCGAGAGTGAGGTCGGCAGCGGGACCGAGGTCACCGTCGTCCTGCCCCGCTCCCAGCCGAGCTGACGCCCCACCCTCCCCCGGCCCGCGACCCAACCCCTCCCATGTAAATCGGGGTTACGGTCGCTCAACATTGGTTCTACGCAATGTTGAGCGACCGTAACCCCGATTTACATCGGGGGCCCGTTGGGGTCAGTCGGGTGGGGTGACGGGGGTGGCGAAGGCGAGCACGTTGCTGGCGTAGGTGCCCGGGCCGACCCAGTCCTCGCAGGTGACCAGCACCAGCCGCCCGTGGTGGCGGTCCTGACCGAAGGCATCCACGGCCTGGTCGAAGAGCTCGCCCTTCGACCAGGTGACCACCTCGGTGATCTCGTAGTCGACGTAGCCGCTGCTGTCGGTGACCCTGACCCGCTCGCCCTCGGTGAGCTCGTCGAGGTCGTCCATGACCCCGCCCCCGGTGTGGACGGTGTGACCGGTCAGCACGGTCTGTCCCGCCTCGTCCCCCGGCTGGGCGCTGTCGTCCCACCAGCCGACGTCACTGACCGCCGACGGGGGGTCGAGCACCCCACCGGGCTTGAGCGGGATCGGAACGATCGGCGCATCGATGCCGATCGCCGGCACGTACAACCGCGGCGACGTGCTGGAGGTCGGCGGAGCGGTCGCGCTCGGGGGTGACGACGTGGGCTCGTCGGCGGCCTCGAACGTGGTCCGGGTTTCAGTGCGCATCGCCGGGGGCGCGGCCCTCCCGGGACCTGGTCCGGGGGCGGCGTCCACGTGGTCACCACCGGCGGTCAGGACCGCGGCCAGCGCGAGACCGCCGAGAGCGGTCGCTGCGGCTGCGGCGATGACGGGTCGTCGCGATGCGTGAGGTCGCCACGAGCCGAGCAGGGGCAACACGGTGCCGACTCACTCCCCGGCGGTCGGCCGGAGCAGCCCCAGGGCTCCGAGCAGCGCCCGGGCCGGGGCCGGGGGAGCGGCCCTGCACGGGAGGGAGAGGGGGGACAGCGGCATGCGGGACGGGCTGCGTGACATCTCGGACTCCTCCCGATCCGGCCGGGCACGCGGGGGTGGCGCGCACCCGTCGAGGTTAGGCCCGAGAGGAGGTGGCCGGTGTCGAATCAAGCCGATCTGTCGACAGAGCCGGATGAGCAGTCAGGCCGCGTCGGGGACCGGGTCGGCGAAGACCACCACGTTGCTCCGGTAGTCCCCGTCCACCCAGTCCTCGCAGGTCACCAGCACCAGCCGACCGTGGTGGCGGTCCTGGCCGAAGGTCTCCACGGCGTTGCGAGCCAGCTGTTTCTTGCTCCAGACCTCGACGTCGGTGACGACGTAGTCGACCCGGCCGTTGCGGTCGGTGACATGCACCTCGTCACCCTCGGTGAGCTGGTCGAGGTCGTCCATCACTCCACCCCCGCTGCTCACGGTGTGGCCGGTCATCACGGTCTGCCCCTCGGGTTGGCCGGCCTTGGCGCTGCCGTCCCACCAGCCCACTGCAGCGACAGAGGCGGGGGGGTCGAGTACGGCGTCCGACCCGAGGGTGACCGCGATGATGGGCGCCTCGATGTCGATCTGCGGCACGTACAGATGCGGCTGCTTGGTCTTCGCCGGCACCCCGTCAGCGGGGGGCGTGGGCGAGCTCGACGAGCCCTGCCCAGGCTGTGCCGCGGGTGCTGGTTCTCCACCTGCCCGCCACATCGAGGACAACCCCCACGAGACAAGCAGAACGGCCGTCAGGGTGAGGATCAGAATCCCCACCCTGACGGCCAGTGGCGCGCGAGCCGGAGCGCTGCTCATCGTCGGTGGCGCGCCTCGGTGCTAGACGCGGGAGCGGCGCACGCCGTACGCCGTGCCCAGGCCTGCCAGCAGCGCGAGCAGGACCAGGATCGGCAGGGCTGCGGAGTTGCCGTCCTCGCCGGCGTTGACGACGGTCGGCACCGGGTTGCCTGCTCCGTCAGCGGGTGCCGCCGCCATCGGACCGCAGCCGACGTTGGCGATCTCGACCTGGGCCAACGGCGTCGGAGCGCCGGCAGCCTCGGCGGCCGGCAGCAGCCGAACGTAGAGCCCGGTGACGTCGATGCGCTTGCCACCCTGCGAGGTCTGCTGCTTGTTGAGGATGATCTCGACCAGGTTCTCCTCCAGAGCGGTCAGAGCGGGCTGAAGCTGGGCGATGGCCGCGTCGACGACCTGCGACTGGAGCGGGTCGAGGACAGTGTTGACAACCGGGTCGACGATGGCGTCCAGGTTGTCGTTGAACGCGGTCTCGAGCTCGGTGAGGAGCAGGTCGACCACGTCTGCCAGGTCGGTCAGGACCCTCGTGTTGGGCGCGGGCTCGGGGTCGAAGTCGAGCAGCGACTCCTCGCCGACCCCGGGGATGGCCACGCGGACGCCGGCGTTGGCCAGCAGGGTGGTGCCCGAGGCGGTGTCGCCGTCGGCGGTGCAGAAGGCCTGCACGGCGTCGGCGTCGACGAACAGGCCGGCGTCACCGATCTCGTCGGTCACCTGGCTCAGCCCCGCGTTGAGTGCGTCGACCACGGTGGCGAGCTGCCCGGCATCCAGAGCCCCGAGCAGGGTGTTGAGGTCGCCGGTGCCTTCGATGGCCTCGGTCTCCAACAGCACCGAGAGATCAAGGTCGGAGAGCCCGAGAGCGATGTTCTCGCCGGGCTCGAGACAGCCCGAGTCGCCGATCTCGATGACCGCGCCGCCGTCGCCGGCGACGCCGGCGCAGGCCTCGCTGGTGCCGTCGTTGTTGGCGGCGGCGTCCTGGGCCAGCACGCCGAAGTCGACGAAGGGTTGACCGGTGAGCACCGAGACCGGCGGGTCGACCGGGCCGGTCTTCTCCTCGCCGGTGCCGTTGTTGGTCGCCTTGACCGTGCCGGTGCCCTGGGACTCGCCGAGCAGGCTGATGGTCAGGGCGTTGGCGTCGGCTTCCGCCCCGTCCTGCGCTGCCAAGGCGGTCTGGGGAGTGAGCAGCGCGAGGCCGGTCACCCCCGCTACGAATAGGCCTCTGGTCGTCCTCCGAGACATGGGTGTCCCTCCACGTTCGTTCCCAGCTTGTGCCGCGGGTGCGGCCGGTTGAGGGTGACGCTAGAGTTTCAGGCGCCGCAGATGGCCCATTTTATGCCGGTGTGTCATGGAATGGCCCGCGTGTCACTCCAGTCACACCAGCCCCACTGGTCTAGCTCCGTTGCGATCGCCGCGGCCGGTCCAGAGGTGACCACACGCCCGGGGCGGGTCTGCCGGGGCAGCCGAGGAAAAACTGAAACCTGTTACAGTTTTCTGGTGGTCGCGCGTGTCTTCGAGCCGGTGAGGCTGGGGCCGCTGACCGTACGCAACCGGTTGGTCAAGGCCGCGACCTTCGAGGGCCGGACCCCGGCCGCGGTCGTCTCGGAGGACCTGATCGCCTTCCACCGTGCCATCGCCGCCGGCGGCATCGGGATGACCACCGTGGCCTACGTCGCGGCCTCCCCCGAGGGACGAACGCATCGGGAGCAGATCTTCCTGCGCGAGGCCGCGGTGCCGGGCCTGGCCGAGCTCGCCGACGCCGTCCACACCGAGGGGGCCGCGATCTCCGCGCAGCTGGGCCACGCCGGGCCCGTCGCCAACGGGCGATCCAACGGGGTGCGGGCTCTCGCCCCCTCCCGGATGCCGAGCCCGCTGAGCATGCAGATGGTCCGCGCGGCCACTGCCTCGGACCTGGACCGGGTGTTGCGCGACTACGTGGCCGGCGCCCGGCTCCTGGTGCGCGCGGGTTTCGACGCCATCGAGCTGCACCTGGGCCACGGTTACCTGTTGAGCTCCTTCCTCAGCCCTGCCACGAACCGCCGGCGGGACCAGTACGGCGGCTCGCTGGAGCAGCGGGCGGCATACCCCCGTCAGGTGGTGCGTGCGGTCAAGGAAGCAGTGGGTGACGACGTCGCGCTCTACGCGAAGTTCGGCATGACCGACGGCGTGCGCTCCGGGCTGCAGGTGGACGAAGCGCTGGACGCCGCATCCCTGCTGGAGAGCGACGGTTGCCTCGACGCCCTGGAGCTCTCCGCCGGCTCGAGCCTGCTGAACCCGATGTACCTCTTCCGTGGCCCGGTGCCACTGGCGCAGTTCGCGGCCCAGATGCCGCTCCCGGTTCGTTGGGGGATGAAGCTGGGCGGGGGCAGGTTCCTGCGGGAGTACCCCTACCGGCCCGGCTTCCTGCTCGACACCGCCCAGCAGTTCCGCGACCGGTTGTCGCTGCCGCTGATCGCGCTGGGCGGCCTGGACTCGATGGACGCCATGCAGGACGCTCTCGGGCGTGGGTTCGCGATGGTCGCGCTCGGCCGGTCCCTGCTGCGCGAACCAGATCTGCCCCGACGGATGGAGGCAGGCGCCGCCCGAGAGACCTCATGCATCCACTGCAACGGCTGCATGCCGAGCATCTACACCGGCACCAGGTGTGTGCTCGACCAGCCACACCCTCCCGACCACGACCTCACGAGGAGACCCGCATGATCCTGGACCGATTCAGACTCGACGGACGAGTTGCGGTGGTGACCGGTGCCGGGCGAGGCATCGGCGCCGGCAGCGCGATCGCGCTCGCGGAGGCCGGCGCCGACGTGGTGCTCTCCTCGCGCACCGAGGCGCAGCTGAAGGAGGTCGCCGAGCAGGTCGAGGCGATCGGGCGTCGAGCCCTGGTCGTGCCTGCCGATCTCTCCGACCTCGATGCCGTCGCCGCGCTGGCGCAGCGCGCGTACGACGACCTGGGCCGACTCGACGTCGTGGTCAACAACGTCGGAGGGACGATCCCCAACGCGTTCCTGGACACCACGTCCGACTACCTGGAGGAGGCCTTCCGCTGGAACGTCTCCACCGCCCACGCGCTCAGCCGGGCGGCGGTCCCGTTGATGTTGAAGAACGCGGACGAGGACGCAGGTGTCGTCAGGGCCGGCAGCATCATCAACATCTCCTCGGTGATGGGGCGCCTCGCCGGGCGCGGCTACCTCGCCTACGGCACCGCCAAGGCAGCGCTGAGCCACTGGACCAGGCTCGCGGCGCGGGACCTCGACCCCCACATCACCGTGAACGCGATCGCCGTCGGCTCGGTGATGACGTCGGCTCTGGAGTTCGTCGCCGCGGACCCCGGCACCAAGCAGTCGATGGAGCAGGTGACCCCGCTGCGCCGGATCGGCGAGGTCGAGGACATCGGGGCAACCGTGGTCTACCTGGCGAGCAGGGCCGGTGGCTACCTCACCGGCAAGGTGCTCGAGGTCGACGGGGGCCTCGACCGGCCCAACCTCGACCTCGGCCTGCCGGATCTCACCCCGTCGGTCGAGCCCGTCGAGACCCAGGGGGCCTGAGATGACGTTGCGCGTCGTGGAGTGGTCGACCGGCACGGTCGGGAAGCATGCTGTGGCCGGGATCCTGGCCCGCCCTGAGCTGGAGCTGGTCGGGGCCTGGGTGTCCAGCGAGGAGAAGCACGGCCGCGACGTCGGTGAGATCTGCGGCGGTGACCCGATCGGCGTGACCGCCACCATGGACAAGGACGAGCTGATCGCGCTCGAGCCCGACTGCGTGCTGCACACGGCGATGACCGACGCCGACCCGTTCGCGGCGCTCGAGCTGTTCGAGGAGCTGTTGCGGGCAGGCATCAACGTGGTCTCCAGCGGGCCCGTCTTCCTCCAGCACGCGCAGGGGATCATCCCCGAGGAGATGATCGCCTCGCTGCAGCAGGCGGGGGAGACGGGTGGTGCCTCCCTGCACGTCAACGGCATCGACCCCGGGTGGGCCAACGACGTGCTGCCCCTGACCCTGACCTCGCTGTCGCAGCGCATCGACGAGGTGCGCTGTTCCGAGATCGCCGACTACTCGACGTACTACCAGCCCTTCGTCAACGCCGAGCTGTTCGGCTTCGGCAAGCCGATGGACGACGTCCCCCCGTTGTTCAGCGGAGGCATCCTCACCATGGCGTGGGGGTCGGTGGTGCGGATCATCGCCGCCGGTCTCGACCTGACGCTGGACGAGCCGCTGGAGGAGACCGTCGAGTTCGCCGCGGCCGAGGCGGACGTGGAGACGGTCAACGCAGTGCTGCCTGCGGGTTCGCGCTGCGCGGTGCGGTTCGAGGTGGTCGGCAAGGTCGACGGGGTGACCCGCGTGGTGCTGGAGCACGTGACCCGGACCCATCCCGACCAGCGGCCGGACTGGCCTCAGCCCGCCTCAGGCGGTGGTTGCTACCGCGTGCAGGTGACCGGAGAGCCGATGATGGCCCTCGACTTCACCCACCACGGCGAGCACGGCGACCACAACGTCAGCGGGATGATCGTCACCGCGATGCGCCTGGTGAACGTGATCGAGGCCGTGGTCTCCGCCCCGCCCGGGATCATCTCCGCCGCCGACCTCCCCCTGGTCACCGGCCGCGGTCTGGTCTCGGGCTGACCGCGGCAGGACCGGCGGCGGCATACTCGACGCCATGAGTGAGCAGTCGCAAGGCCTCTCCGTGGGCGACAGGACCAAGCTGACCCGCCACCAGGAACGCCAGGTCACCGAGGTCGCGATCCTGCACGAGATCCTCGACGCCGTGATGGTCGCCCACGTCGCGGTGGTGCGCGACGACCAGCCGGTCGTGCTGCCGATGGCCTGTGCACGTGACGGGGACTCGTTGCTGCTGCACGGCTCGAGCGGCGGTGGCCTGCTGCGTGCCGGGGCGGAGTCAGCGGTCTGCGTGGCGCTCACCCTGGTCGACGGCCTGGTCTTCGCCCGGACGACGTTCGAGTCCTCGATGCGCTATCGGTCGGCGGTCGTGCACGGGACGGCGCGAAGCCTCCAGGGTGAGGAGAAGGCGCAGGCGCTCGACACGTTGTCCGACCACTTGTTCTCGGGACGGATGGCCGAGGTGCGCGCCCACACGCCCAAGGAGCTCGCGGCGACCCTGGTGCTTCGAGTCCCGCTGGACCAGGCGTCGGTGAAGGTTGCCGCGGGGCCCCCGGCGGTCGATCCGGACGATCACGAGCCGCGCCAGGTCTGGGCCGGCATCGTGCCGATGTCGGTCCGCGCCGGTGAACCGATCCAGGCGCCCGACGTGCCTGACGGCGTCCCTGTCCCCGAGTCGGTCCAGCGAACCCTGGAGCGATTCCCCTGACGCCCCGTCCGCGAGGTGCGGCAGGATGGGGCGGGTGCCCGAGGAGCTGACCGACCCCCAGGGGCGACCATTCGCCGGCCGCGGCCAGTGGACCGAGCCGACCGCCGAGGAAGTGGCGCCGGGCGTTCACCGGGTGCCCCTGCCGCTCCCGATGGACGGTCTGCGCGCGATCAACGTCTACGTCATGGAGACCCCCTCGGGGCTCACCTGCATCGACGGCGGCTGGGCGGTCGAGGCCTCACGAAGCGCCCTCGAGGACGGTCTGCGCCGCCTGGGGTACGACGTGGCAGACATCGACCGCTTCCTGGTCACCCACGTGCACCGCGACCACTACACCCAGGCCGTCGCGGTTCGGCGGGAGTTCGGTCGGGCCTCCATCGACCTGGGGATCGGCGAGAAGCCGACCATCGACCTCTTCAACGACGAGGACCTGACCAGCGACCCGACGGTGGACCGGCTCCGGCTCGCCGGTGCCCACGACATCGCCACGGGCTGGCGCAAGATGTTCGAGGACGCCGACCCGGACTTCGACCTCTGGCAGCACCCCGACCGCTGGATGGAGGGGGAGCACACCATCGACCTGGGCGACCGGGTGTTGCGCGCCGTGCCGACACCGGGCCACACCGCCGGTCACTTCGTGTTCGTCGACGAGGAGCGGCAGGTGTTGTTCGCCGGTGACCACGTGCTGCCGACCATCACCCCGTCGGTCGGCTTCGAGCTGGTCTTCGAGGACAACCCGCTGGCCGACTTCCTCGGATCCCTGCGCAAGGTGCGGGACCTGCCCGACCTGCGGCTGCTGCCGGCGCACGGCCCGGTCGCGGTCAGCTCGCACGCTCGCATCGACGAGCTCCTCGGCCACCACGACCACCGCCTGGATCTGTGCCGGGCGAGCGTCGAGCCTGCCGGCAGCACCGCGCACGACGTGGCGCGTCGGCTCACCTGGACCCGGCACGAGCGCGAGTTCGAGGAGCTCGACTGGTTCAACGCCGCGATGGCCGCGATGGAGACGATGGTGCATCTGGACCTGCTCTCCTCACGCGGGCTGCTGAGCCGCGAGAAGGTCGAGGCCACCGCGGTGTACCACCCGGTCGCCGGGTAACCTGGCTGCGACGACAGGGGAGCGCCGAAAGGGCGCTGAGAGTGCGGAGATGCCGCAGACCCTCGAACCTGCTCCGGCTAGCACCGGCGAAGGAAGTCGAGCTCTTTCCGCAAGCCTGCGGACCCTCCTCGTGAGAGGAGTGCACCCATGCGATCCACCGTCCGGAAACGGACCCGACTGGTCGCCGCGGCCGTGGTCGCGGGGACCCTCGCGGCCTGCTCCGCCGGAGCCGGCAGCGACCAGGCGGACGACAGCAGCGGCAGCGGATCCGGCGACGACGGCAGCGTCGTCCTGGCGGTGCACGACTCCTGGGCGATGCCCGAGAAGCTGATCAAGGAGTTCACCGCCGACACCGGCTACGAGCTGGAGGTGCTGCCCAGCGGCGACGCGGGCGAGCTCACCAACAAGCTGGTGCTCACCAAGGACAACCCGATCGCGGACGCTGTCTACGGCATCGACAACACCTTCGGCTCCCGTGCGCTCGACGAAGGCGTCGTCGCCGCCCCGGACGACGCCACGCAGCCGGCGCACACCGAGCAGTTCGGGCTGACCGGTGACGAGGAGTCCGCGATGGCGCCGGTCGACTGGGCCGATGTCTGCGTCAACATCGACGACCAGTGGTTCGCTCGCGAGGGTCTGGAACCTCCCACCACCGCCGACGACCTGACCGACCCGGCCTATGCGGACCTGTTCGCCACCCCCGGTGCCTCGACGTCGTCGCCGGGCTTCGCGTTCCTGCTGTTCACCATCGCGACGTACGGCGAGGACGGGTGGCAGGACTACTGGCGAGACCTGGTCGACAACGGCGTCCGGGTGACGTCGGGCTGGACCGAGGCCTACGAGGGCGACTTCACCGCCAGCGGCAAGGGCGACCGACCGATCGTGCTCTCCTACAACACCTCGCCGCCGTTCACGATCCCCGAGGACGGCAACCGCCCGACCACCAGCGCGCTCCTGCAGACCTGCCTGCGGCAGGTGGAGTACGCCGCGGTGCTCGAGGGCGCGGAGAACCCGGAGGGAGCGCGTGCGGTCGTGGACTGGCTGCAGAGCCGCGAGGTGCAGGAGGCGCTGCCGACCAACATGTACGTCCTGCCGGTGGACAACGAGGCGACGCTTCCGGCGGACTGGGCGCGGTGGGCGCCGCGGCCTGACGACACCGTGGATGTCGAGCCCGCGAGGATCACCGAGATGCGTGAGACCTGGATCAGGGAATGGACGGACCTGACCTCCGGATGAGCCTGAGCCCGGCCGTACGCACCCGGCTGCTGGCCGTCGCTGCCGCGGTGGTGCCGGCGGCGGTGCTGGCCGTCTTCGTGGTCGTGCCGCTGGTCGGGATGCTCGACCTCGGGCTGCGACCGGACGGCCGACTCGACCTGGGGCACGTCGTCGACACCCTCACCCGCCCGCGAGTGGTGCAGGTGCTGTGGTTCACCGCCTGGTCCGCAGCGGTCGCGACGGTGGTGACGGTCGCCCTGGGGGTGCCGACGGCGTACGCCCTCTACTGTCTGCGGCTGCCGGGGCGACAGGTGCTCCGGGTGCTGGTCATCGCGCCGTTCGTGCTGCCCACGGTGGTCGTCGGGGTCGCGTTCCGGGGACTGCTCGCACCGTCGGCGCCGCTGGGCTTCCTCGGGCTGGACGGCACGCCGACGGCGATCGTCGCGGCGCTGGTGTTCTTCAACATCTCCCTCGTGGTGCGAGCGGTCGGGCCCTGGTGGTCGCAGCTCGACCCGCGCCGCGAGCAGGCCGCTGCTTCGTTGGGCGCCAGCCCGTGGCAGGTGCTGCGCACCGTGACAGTGCCCGCCCTCGCGCCCGTGGTCGTGTCGGTGTCGGTGGTGGTCTTCCTGTTCTGCGCCACGGCGTTCGGGATCGTGCTGACGCTGGGTGGGGGGCGGTGGTCGACCATCGAGACCGAGATCTACTTCCTCACCACCCGGCTGCTGGACCTGCCCGCGGCGGCGGCTCTCTCGCTGGTGCAGCTGCTGGTGGTCGCTGCGCTCCTGGCGTTGGCCGCGGTCGGCAGCGGCCGCGACACCCGCACCGAGCGCACCGGTCGCGCCGGTCGTCGAGCGCGCCCGATCCGCGCCTCGGACGCGCCGGTGCTCACGGCCGCGACGGTCTCGCTGGCGCTGGTCGCGACCCCGGTGGTGGCCCTGGTCACCTCGAGCTTCCGGGTCGCCGAGCGCTGGTCCCTGGGCAACTACCGCGCGCTGGTGGCTCCGGCGGAGAGTGGTGTCCGCAAGATCGCCGTGGGAGACGCAGTGGAGAACTCGCTGCGGATCGCGGTGGACGCGACCACGATCGCGATGCTGCTCGGGCTGGCGGTCGCCGTGCTGAGCACGCGCCCGGTGCAGGGCCGGTGGCGACGCGCGCAACGGCTCTTCGACGGTCTCTTCATGCTGCCGCTGGGAGTCTCCGCGGTGACCATCGGGTTCGGCCTCCTGGTCACCCTCGACACCCCGCCCTTCGACTTCCGCGCGAGCCCCTGGCTGGTGCCGCTGGCCCAGGCGCTGGTCGCGCTGCCGCTGGTGGTGCGGATCGTGGCGCCCGCGCTGCGGTCGATCGACCAGCGGCAACGGGAGGCCGCGACCTCGCTGGGGGCAGGCCCGTTGCGGGTGCTGGGCACGGTCGACCTGCCGCTGGCGTGGCGCTCGGTCGCCGCTGCGGCGGGCTTCGCGTTCGCGGTGTCCCTCGGTGAGTTCGGGGCGACCAGCTTCCTGGCCCGGCCGGACACGCCGACCCTGCCGGTGCTGATCTACCAGCTCGTCTCACGGCCAGGTGCGGAGAACGCGGGCATGGCCCTGGCCGCCTCGGTGGTGCTGGGCGCCCTGACCACCCTGGTGATCGCCGTGGTGGAGCAGCTGCGCGCGCCACGTCTGGGAGCGTGGTGAGCGTGAGCGGCGCCGCAGGTGGACGGGGACTGGAGGTCGAGCACCTCACCGTGCGCTACGACGACCTGGTGGCCGTCGACGACGTGTCGATCCGGGTGGGGCCGGGTGAGGTGGTGGCGGTGCTGGGCCCCTCGGGCTGTGGCAAGTCCACGCTGCTGCGCGCCGTCGCCGGCCTGGGGCCGCCGGCGCAGGGGCGGGTCAGCTGGGACGACACCGACCTGGCCCGGGTGCCAGCGCACCGTCGGGAGTTCGGCCTGGTGTTCCAGGACGGCCAGCTCTTCCCGCACCTCGATGTCGCCGGGAACATCGCCTATCCGCTGCGCATCCGCCGCAGCCCCGCAGCCGCGCGGCGGGAGCGGGTCGCGCAGCTGCTGGAGGTCGTGGGTCTCGAGGGGTACGAGCACCGCCCGCCCGCCGAGCTGTCCGGGGGCCAACGGCAGCGGGTCGCGCTGGCGCGAGCACTCGCCGTACGACCGCGGCTGCTGCTGCTCGACGAGCCGCTCGCCTCCCTGGACCGTGACCTGCGCGAGCGGTTGGCGGGCGACCTCGCCCGGATCCTGCGCGACGAGGGAGCAGCGGCGATCCTGGTGACGCACGATGCCGACGAGGCCTTCGCCGTCGCCGACCGGATGGCAGTGATGCGCGGGGGCAGGCTGGTCCAGCAGGGCACGTTGGACGAGGTCTGGCGGCGTCCTTCTGACCGGGAGACCGCGAGATTCCTCGGCTACCCGCGGCTGCTGGAGGCCGAGGCGGCTGCGAGGCTCGGCTGCTCGCTCGAGGGGCACGCCCTGGCGCTGCGGCGCTCGGCGCTGCGCCTCGACCCGGTGGGCGCGATCCACGCGGTGGTGCGGGAGGCCCGCACCGATGCCGAGCAGACCAGGCTCGTGGTTGAGGTCGACGGACTGGGGGTGCTGGACGCCGTCGCCGGCTGGTCCGACCGCGTGGCCGTGGGCGACCGGGTCAGGCTCCGGCTGGAGCCGGAGCGCACAGCCTGGATCGGCGCGACGCCGAGCTGACTCCCGGTACGGCGCCATCGACGAGACCCGGTCGAGAAGCGCCGACGGGGTCTCTAGGATCGGTCGGGTGAAGCGACCGGCGTACGCGATGGTGGTTGCGGTCGCGCTGTTGACGGGTGCGGTCGCACTGATCACCTCGCTCTCCCTCGGCGAGCAGCTGCGCGACCCCGACGGCTTCCTCGGCCCTGCCTGGGTGCGACTCCCGGCGATGGTGATCGGCGCCTTCGCCGTCGACGTGATCCCGCGTTCGCTGTGGCGTGCTCGCGGCCGGATCCGGACGGTGCGCACCGAGGCCCGGCAGATCGTGCGAGAGCACTGGACCCGCGAGCGGATCACCCTGGTCGTGATCGGGCTGACCTGCTTCTACGTGACCTATGTCAGCTATCGCAACCTCAAGAACTACCTGCCGAGCTTCTACACCGAGATGAAGGACCCGGTGCTCCACGAGATGGACAAGTGGCTGTTCCTCGGTCACGAGCCGGCCACCGTGCTCCACGCGGTCTTCGGTGAGAGCTGGGCGGCGCAGTTCTTCGCCTTCATCTACCTGCTGTACCTCCCGCTCACCCCGATCACGTTGATCGTGTGGCTGGTGTGGTCGCGCAACATCTCCTACGGCTACTGGTTCGCCACCGCGAACTGTCTGAACTGGTCGCTCGGCACGATCAGCTACTACCTGATCCCGACGATGGGCCCCACCTTCTGGTACCCGTGGCTCTACCGCGACCTGGACGTCACCGGGGTCACCGAGCTGCAGGACGGGTTGTGGAACTCACGGCAGGAAGTGAGATTCCCGCTGAACCCGTTCTCGGACTCCATCCAGTCCGTGGCCGGGTTCGCCTCCTTGCACGTCGCGCTGACCCTGATCATCGCGATGATCGCGCAGTACACGGTCCGTCACCGGATCATCAAGATCGCCGCGTGGGTGTACTTCGGGCTGACCGTGATCTCCACGCTCTACTTCGGCTGGCACTACATCGCCGACGACATCGGCGGGGTGGTGATCGCCGTCCTCTCGGTGTACCTCGGTGGCATCGCCACCGGGCAGAAGTTCGACCGACGAGGGCGCTCGAGCCATCCGACCACGGAGAATGCCGAGGTCCCGGTGGAGGAGGACGCTGACGAGCGGCCGGACGAGGTGCCTACGCGCGCCTGAGAGGCGACTGAAGCTTTCACGTGGGTCCCCCGAGCCCCTTTGCTTTGGCAAAGAGATTGCCTATCCTGATCGTGTGCTGGTCCGGGGGGACCGGCATGGAGTCACAGGAACACAAGCGCCGACCCGGCGTCCGGCTCACGCAGCAGGGCGAGGTGTCGGCCCCGGCGGTACAGGTATCCCGCCCCGACCGGAGTTCCTCGAGGCTCCTTGGCTGTCCTAGCCTCCCAATGGGACAGCCGGCCCCGCTCGACCCTCCCAATCGAGCGGGGCCACACCACTTTTCGGCCACCTCGCGCGCTGGTGTCGCCCCCGCTTCCGGCTGTGCACCACGTGAGTGTGACCTGGCAGGCGCATTCGTTTCCGTCGTCAGGCGCTTGCTGCCACGATGGGCCCATGCCGGACCACGAGTACGAGCCCATCGATGTCCCGTCCATGCGCAACCTCCTCGACGGCCGATACAAGGAGGTCCGGGATCGGGTCCGCGAGAACCTCGTGAAGCACGCCGACGTCCTCGAGGGCGCTGAGGAGCTGAGCCGCACCGACTACCGCGACCGGGTGCGCGACATGGTGGTCGAGCTCGCCGGCACCGGCCAGACGGCGTACGGACTGCCGAAGGATCACGGTGGGGCAGGGGACATCGGCGCATCGGTCGCGGCCTTCGAGACCACCGCCTTCGGAGACCTCTCGGTGCTGGTCAAGATCGGGGTGCAGTTCGGGCTCTTCGGTGGAGCCGTGCAACAGCTCGGCACCCAACGCCACCACGAGAAGTACATGGCTGACATCGCCTCGGCCAAGCTGCTCGGTGGGTTCGCGATGACCGAGACCGGACACGGCTCCAACGTCCAGCACCTCGGCACCACCGCGACCTACGACCACGACACCGGCGAGTTCGTCCTGAACACCCCCGACGACGAGAGCCGCAAGGACTACATCGGCAACGCCGCCAACCACGGCGACCTGGTGGTGGCCTTCGCCCAGCTCTACGTCGACGGCACCTGCCACGGCGTGCACGCCTTCATCGCGCCGATCCGGTCGAAGGGCAAGGTCATCAGCGGCGTCCGGATCGAGGACTGCGGCCACAAGCACGGGCTCAACGGCGTGGACAACGGGCGGATCTGGTTCGACAACCTACGGATCCCGCGCGAGAACCTGCTGAACAAGTACGCCGACGTCGACGAGGACGGGAAGTACCACTCCCCGATCGAGAACCCCGACCGGCGCTTCTTCACGATGCTCGGCACGCTGGTGCTGGGCCGGGTCTGCGTGGGTGGCGGCGCACTGTACGCCTCGAAGGTGGCGCTGAAGATCGCGACGACCTACGGCAACCGGCGCCGCCAGTTCGGCCCGAAGGACAGCGACCAGGAGATCGTGCTGCTGGACTACGGCCAGCACCAGCGACGGCTCATCCCGCTGCTGGCCCGCACCTACGGCCTGCACTTCGCCCAGGAACGGTTGGCCGCCGACATCCACCGGATCTTCAGTGACCTCGACGGCACCTCCGAGCGCCGCCGCCGTGCGCTGGAGTCGCGCGCCGCTGCCACCAAGGCGATGGCGACCTGGCAGGCGATGGAGACCATCCAGACCTCTCGCGAGGCCTGTGGCGGTGCCGGCTACCTGACGGTGAACCGGTTCGCCGGCCTCTACGACGACGTCGACGTCTTCGTCACCTTCGAGGGCGACAACACCGTCCTGCTGCAGCTGGTGGCCAAGGGGCGTCTGACCGACCTGCAGGAGGAGTTCGGATCCTTCGACCAGCTCGAGATGGTGCGCTACGTCGCGGGGCTCGCGGTCGACACCATCGCCGAGCGGACCCAGGTGCGACAGATCCTGGAGCGGCTCAAGGACGCGGTTCCGGGGACGGCGCGAGACGCCTCCGACCCCGAGGCGGGGCTGCTGTCCAGCGAGTGGCACCACTCGATGCTCAAGTGGCGCGAGGAGCACCTCACCTCAGGCGCCGCGAGGCGCCTGAAGTCCGGAATCGACGCGGGCGCCGATCCCGCCGAGGTGTTCGCCCGGGTGCAGCCGCACGTGATCGAGGTCGCCCGGGCCCACGCGGAGCGGATCTTCTTCGAGGCCTTCCTCACCAAGGTGCAGAACACCCCGCAGGGCACCAACCGTGCGGTGCTGCACGCATTGTGCGACCTCTACGCGCTGCACATGATCGAGGAGAGCCGGGCCTGGTTCATGGAGCACGGACGACTGTCCACCCAGCGCTCCAAGGCGGTCACAGCGGCCGTGGACCAGCTGTGCCGTCAGCTGCGCCCCCACGCCGAGGACCTGGTGGACGCCTTCGGGGTGCCCGCCGAGATGCTGCGCGCCGAGATCATCTGAGGCTGGTCGAAACCGCCACCCCCAGCCCGGGACCACCCCCAGCCCGGGGCCGCCCTCCGGCACGCCCGGCCGCGCCCCCGCCGTGTCGCCCGGGGCTCACGCTGTGCGTGCGCCGGGCGACGTGGCGCCACGCCTCCTCAGCGCGCGGCCGATCGCACCGGAGCACGTCCCCTCGCACCACCCGGAACCGACCCGAAATCGGCCGATCCGGACGAGGTGTCTCGCGTGCCGGAGCGGGGCCCCGGTTCCGGGGTCGGGCCTGGGGTCGGGATGGAGGTTCCCGGAATGGAGACTTGCGGAGCGGCTCAGTGCTCCTCGTCGGACTCCTCGTAGCGCTTGAAGGAGGCGCGCACCTCGTCCTCGGCGCCGTCGCGGCCCACCCACTCCGCGCCTTCGACGGACTTGCCGGGCTCGAGGTCCTTGTAGACCTCGAAGAAGTGCTGGATCTCCAGCCGGTCGAACTTGGAGATGTGGTCGATGTCGCGCAGGTGCTCCAGCCGCGGGTCGGTCGCGGGCACGCACAGCACCTTGTCGTCACCGCCGGCCTCGTCGGTCATCCGGAACATCCCGATCGTCCGGGCGCGGATCAGGCAGCCGGGGAAGGTCGGTTCCTGCAGGAGCACGAGGGCGTCGAGCGGGTCCCCGTCGAGGCCGAGGGTCTTCTCGATGAAGCCGTAGTCAGCGGGGTACTGCGTCGAGGTGAACAAGGTCCGGTCCAGGCGCAGCCGACCGCTCTCGTGGTCGACCTCGTACTTGTTTCGCTGGCCTTTGGGGATCTCCACCAGGACGTCGAACTCCACAGCGTTCCTCCTTGTCGCGCACCGGGTGCGGGGGATGTCTGAGTTAGTGTCCCGCACAAACCGCCGGCCACACATGGAATGAGGTCTCCGGTGCCCGAAGGTGACGGAACCCACGCCGCTGAACGCGACGCGGGCCCGACCGGCACGCGGCCGTCCCGGACCCACCGAAGACGTCGGCGGGGGCCGGGCCGGCGCTTGGTCCTGCCCACCCTGTTGGTCCTGCTCCTGGTCCTCGGAGGGGGCGTCTACATCAGCGGCCTGGGTGGCCGGCTCGGCGAGGAGCTGGGCCTGACCGGCCCGGATCCGCGCGCCGAGCCCGAGCTGGTGGAGCCCCCGAGCGGAGTCGACCTGCCGGCCCCGGCCGCCCCCAAGCCAGTGGCGTCGGCCCTCGAGGACGGTGCGCTGGCCCCGGGGGCCGTGCGTCGAGCTGTCGAGCGGCTGAGCCGTGGCAAGAAGCTGGGCAAGCGCGTGGCGGTCGTGGTCACTGACACCGACGGCACCGCGCTGTACCGCCGCGGGCCCTCCGTCGTCACCCCTGCCTCGACCACGAAGCTGTTGACGGTCACCGCGGCCCTGGAGTCGATCGGCGGCCAGCACCGGTTCCGGACCACGGTGCAGCGACGGGGCCGCACCCTGGTGCTGGTCGGCGGCGGTGACCCGTTGCTGCTCCCGGCCCCTGACCCCGAGGTGTCCTATCCGGTCGAGCGAGCCGACCTGCGCACGTTGGCCCAACGGGTGGCCAAGAACCTCGGCAAGGCAGGCAGGAGCAAGCGCTTCGTCCTGCGCTACGACACCAGCCTGTTCTCCGGGCCGTCGGTCAGTCCGCAGTGGCCGGGCGACTACATCCCCGACAACGTGGTCAGCCCGATCAGTGCGCTCTGGTCCGACGAGGGGCGGGTCCCGAACGGTTTCGGGGCTCGGGTGGACGACCCCGCGAGAGACGCTGCTGAGATCTTCGCCGGTCACCTGGAGCGCGAAGGCGTCCGGGTGGGTCAGCCGCGCGAAGGAAGGGCGCCCTCGGGCGCCACGGTGGTGGGCAAGGTCCGCAGCGCCCCGTTGACCGCCATCGCCCAGCACGTGCTGGAGGTCAGCGACAACGAGGGCGCCGAGGTGCTCTTGCGGCACGTGGCGCTCGCCAATGGCGCCGCCGGCAGCTTCGCCGCGGGGGTGCGCGAAGCGCAGCGGGTGCTCACCGACCTCGGCGTGAGGTTCCCCCCGGCCACCCGGTGGTACGACGGCAGCGGACTCTCGCGCAAGAACCGGTTGTCGCCCCTCACCCTGATCGACGTGATGACGACGTCCCTCGACCGCGATGAGCTGTCGCGGATCATGGCCGGGCTGCCCGTGGCCGGCTCCACCGGGTCGCTGTCGCAGCGGTTCGACGTCAAGTCCGACCCGGGGCTGGGGCGGGTCCGGGCCAAGACGGGCACGCTGACCGGGGTGAGCGGCCTTGCCGGCCTCGCGCAGACGCGAGACACCCGGGCGGTGATCTTCGTGGCGGTGGCGGACCGCGTCAAGGAGGTCAACACGCTGGACGCTCGTGCCCGGCTCGACCAGATCGCCGCCGCCTTGGCCGACTGCCGGTGCGGCCGCTGACCCTCGCCGGTCGAGCTTGTCCTGAGGAGGGAGCGCAGCGACCGTCTCGAAGGGCTTGTCCTGAGGAGGGAGCGCAGCGACCGTCTCGAAGGGCTTGTCCTGAGGAGGGAGCGCAGCGACCGTCTCGAAGGGAGACCCCGCAACGAGGTGCCGGAGAGCAACGAGAAAACTCTCGAGAAAGATGCTCTGACCTGCGGAAACGACCCGGAAACTGTCGGTGGCTGTCCGTAGGTTCAGTGCCATGACAACCCGCACCACGCGCCGCACTCGACGCGAGGCTGTCCGTGCCGCACAGGCTGCTGGGGTCGTCGCCGCGGCCGCCGCGCGCGACGAGGTCGACGTGCTCGGTCTGGACGACGAGGCGGTGCTGGCGTGCATCGCGCAGCACCGGGCCAGCGCCCAGTGTGCAGAGGTGGCCGAGCTCCGTGCGGTCGCGGCGTGGGCGGACCGTCACCGGATCAGCGACCCCGAGCAGTGGACCTGCTCCGGTGGTGCGCTGGATATGGTCGAGGACCTCAAGACGCAGCCCGGGGAGCTCGGCACCGAGGGGATCCTGCGCCTGGCCGGTGAGGGTGCGTTCGCGGTGCGGGAGTTCGCGGTCACCGACCTCGCGGTCACCCTGGCGATGTCGGAGCAGGGCGCCCGGGACTACGTCGGGCAGGTGGTGGAGCTGCGGGACCGGCTCCCGCGGTTGTGGGCCCAGGTGATGTCGGGGCGGTTGCCGGTGTGGAAGGCCCGCCGGGTCGCCGAGCAGACCATCCCGCTGAACGCCGCACCGCGGGGTTCGTCGACGCCCAGCTCGCCGAGTTCGCCCACCGGCTCTCCCTGACCCGGATCAGCCGGTGCGTGGAGGCGGCGATCATCCGCTGTCAGCCCGACCTCGCCGAGCGTCGCGCCGAGGCCGCTGCCGAGGGCCGCGGGGTCTGGGTCGATGACGACACCACCGACGGCACCACCCGGATCGAGGCCAGTGGTCGACTCACCCGATGCCCACGCCTTCGACCGGGCCCTGGACGACACCGCGACCGTGCTCGGCGCACTCGGCGACGGCTCCAGCCGGCAGGTGCGGCGGGCTCGTGCGGTCGGGGTGCTGGCCGACCCGCAGTACGCGATCGACCTGGCCACCGCCGCCACCACCCCGACCGTGGACGGTCCGGCGAAGGTCAAGCGCACCGCCGCCTCGCCGGTGTTCCACCTGCACCTGCACACCAGCTGCCGCTGCGGCACCCAGACCGAGTCCGACAGCAGCCCCACGATCTTCGGGCCGGTGACCCGGGTCCAGGCCGAGGGCCTGCACTCGTGGCGACCGGGCCCGGTGCCCACCGCCGCAGTCGAGCGCTGGCTGACCGGGCTCACCCCCGGCACCCGGATCGAGACCACCCGGGTGGTCGACCTGGCCGAGCAGATCGCGGTCGATGCCTACGAACACCCCGCCGCACTGGCCCGCCAGGTCTCCGAACGCGACCACAGCTGCGCCTTCCCCTGGTGCGGCCGAGCCGGTGCGACCTACGACCTGGACCACATCGACCCCTACGTGTCACCCGACGACGGCGGACCGCCCGGCCAGACGTCGACCGCGAACACCGCGAGGCTGTGCCGCTACCACCACCGGGTGAAGACCCACGGCGCCTGGGACTACCGACGCACCGGCCCCACCCACGTCACCTGGACCAGCCCCCAAGGCCGGACCTACACCGTCGACCACACCGGCACCCACACCACCGACTGACCCGGACACGCAGGGGTCTCCCCTTCGAGACGGTCGCAGGGGTCTCCCCTTCGAGACGGTCGCTGCGCTCCCTCCTCAGGACAAGCCCTTCGAGACGGTCGCTGCGCTCCCTCCTCAGGACGAGCGACGGGCCCGAGGGGCATGGAGAGAGCCGGCGCGAGCGAACCACCGGGTGGGGTCGGGACCCTGGTGGTCCCGCGTAGGCTCAGCACCATGAGCGCGCAGATGGTCGACTGGGACTTCGCGGTCGCCGCGGCCGCCCGGATGGCAGGGCCGGGGCCGACGATCACCCGGGCCGAGGCCGACACAGCCGTCGCCGAGCTGCGCGCCGGTGCCGCGCGTTCGACCGGTCTGGTGCGCGAGTTCACCGGCCTGGAGGCCGGTGCCGCGACGGCGCCGGTGATGGTGGTCGACCGCCGCGGTTGGATCCAGGCCAACGCCGACGCCTTCGAGAAGCTGCTCGACCCCGTGGTGGAGAAGCTGCTGGCCAAGCGCGGCAAGGACGCGAAGGACAGTGATCTGACCCAGGCGATCGGTTCGAAGGTGACCGGGCTCGAGGTGGGTGGCCTGCTGGGCTTCCTGGCCTCGAAGGTGCTCGGTCAGTTCGACCCGTTCTCCGGCGACCAGGGCAGCGACCAGGTCGGGAGGCTGCTGCTGGTGGCGCCCAACATCGTGCACACCGAGCGTGAGCTCGGCGCCGACCCCGCCGACTTCCGGTTGTGGGTGTGCCTGCACGAGGAGACCCACCGGGTGCAGTTCACCGCCGTGCCGTGGATGCGGGACCACCTGCAACAGCAGATCGACACCTTGGTCGAGGGCGTCGACATCGACCCGGGGGCCCTGTTCTCGCGGGTGGTCGAGGCGGCGCGTCGAGCCGGTGACCTGGTCTCGGGCAAGGGTGAGGGCAGCCTGCTCGAGGTGTTCGCGACCCCCGAGCAGCGCGAGGTGATCGACCGGGTGACCGCGGTGATGTCGTTGCTGGAGGGTCATGCCGACGTGGTGATGGACGGAGTCGGGCCGGAGGTGATCCCGTCGGTGGGAGACATCCGCAGGCGGTTCGACCAGCGGCGCAAGGGTGCCGGATCGCTCGACCGGTTGCTGCGCCGACTGCTCGGGCTCGAGGCCAAGATGGCGCAGTACCGCAACGGCGCGATCTTCGTGCGTGGCGTGATCGACCAGGTGGGCATGGAGGGCTTCAACAAGGTCTGGGTGGAGCCGGCCAACCTGCCGGGCAAGGACGAGATCGCCGACCCCGGGGCCTGGGTGCGCCGGGTGCACGGCTGAGCCAGGGCCGGTGGGTCCGGATCCGGCGGTCGCCGCCGTCCGCCTCGCCGTCCGGCGTCGTCTGACAGCCCTGCCCGAGGCTCAGGGCCGCACCGTCATGGTCGCCTGCTCCGGCGGTGCCGACTCCCTGGCTCTGCTCGCCGCGACCGTCTTCGAGCTGCGGCGCAGCGACACCCGGGTGATCGGCGCGGTGGTGGACCACGGACTGCAGCAGGGCTCGCAGGAGCGCACCAGCGGTGTCGTGCGGCAGATGGCCGCCCTCGGTGTCGACGAGACCGCCTCGATCCGAGTCACGGTCGACCCCGGTCCCGCCGGGGTCGAGGCCGGTGCCCGCGAGGCGCGATACGTCGCTCTGTCGAGGCTGGCCGAGCACTTCGGGGCATCCCACGTGCTGCTCGGCCACACCGTCGACGACCAGGCCGAGAGCGTGCTGCTCGGGCTGACGCAGGGGTCGGGACCTCGCAGCGTGGTCGGCATGCGCGACGGCTTCTCCCCCGACGTCGGGGGACAGGAGGCCATCTTCCTGCGCCCACTGCTGCGGACGATCTCCCGGGTGCAGACCCAGGCCGCCTGCCGCGCCGAGGCGATCGACTGGTGGGACGACCCTCACAACGAGGACCCGCGCTTCACCCGAGCCAGGATCCGACATCGCGTGATGCCGGTGCTGGAGGCCGAGCTGGGGCCCGGCGTCGCACGGGCGTTGGCGCGCACCGGCCACTTGATGAGCGACGACCTCGACGCGCTGGACACCGAGGCGCAGGTCACGTGGTGGGAGAGCGCGGCAGTGCACGGCCTCACCGTCTCCAGGCTCGAGCAGCTGCAGAGCGCCGTCCGGACCCGGGTGCTGCGGCTCGCCGCGCACGACGCCGGGGTGCCCCCGCGCGAGCTGACCTACGGCCACATCGAGGCCCTGGAGCAGATGGTCCGCGAACGCCCCGGTGAGCTGCGTGAGGTCCAGCTGCCGGGCCACGTCAGCGCCGTACGTCGAGACGGTGTGATTCGCTTCGCCCGCACGGCTGCCCCGGGCGGCCCTGCTGTGGGAGGCTGACCGCGTCACTGCGACGCACCCCGCACCGACGGCCGCCTGGGAGGCACCCGTGGACTCCGAGCACGTTGCCGAGGACCTGGTCGACGTCTTGTTCACCGACGACGACATCCAACGGCGCCTGGCCGAGCTGGCCGAGCAGGTCGAGCACGACTACGCCGGTCACGACCTGCTCCTCGTCGGGGTGCTGCGCGGCGCGGTCATGGTGATGGCCGACCTCGCCCGGCACTTCACCCGTCACGTCGAGATGGACTGGATGGCGGTCTCGTCGTACGGCTCGGGCACCAAGTCCTCCGGTGTCGTCCGGATCCTCAAGGACCTCGACACCGACATCTCCGGACGCCACGTGCTGATCGTCGAGGACATCATCGACACCGGTCTGACGTTGTCGTGGCTGGTGCGCAACCTGGCCTCTCGCGGGCCGGCGTCGGTCGAGATCTGCACGCTGCTGCGCAAGCCCGAGGCGCTGCAGATGAACGTCGACGTCAAGTACGTCGGGCACGACATCCCCAACGCCTTCGTCGTCGGCTACGGGCTGGACTACGCCGAGCGCTACCGCAACCTGCGATGCATCGGCACTCTGGCGCCCCACGTGTACCGCTGAGCCCGGGGCTGGTGGCGGGGTGCCCAGGCGCCCCGCCCGGCCCAGGCCGGTGTCCGCCGGCGGTCCGGCACGGGCACGGCGCGTGGGCGCTGCCGTGTACCGTCTAGAGTCCGGTGGTCGGTGACGAAGCAGGAGGTCGGGGGCAGCACCCCGCACGAATGGACATCAAGCGAATCTTCCGCGGTCCGTGGTTCTGGATCGTGCTCTTCGTCGTCGCAGTTCTCCTGGCGATGCAGTACCTCGTGCCCAACGGCGGCTTCGAGGAGATCGAGACCTCCGAGATGGCCGGCTACATCGATGACGGTGAGGTCAAGGAGATCACCTTCATCGACAACGACCAGGAGATCCGCGCGACCCTGGACGACGACAAAGAGGTGCTCGCCTACTGGGTCGACGGCCAGCAGAACGACCTGATCCAGACCGCCGCCGACCAGGTCGAGGCCGGCGAGATCGAGAGCTACAACTCCGAGAACCCCCAGCCCAGCCTGCTCGGCCAGCTCCTGGTCACCCTGATCCCGTTCCTGCTCATCATCGTGGTCTTCATCTTCCTGCTGAACCAGATGCAGGGCGGTGGCGGCCGCGTGATGCAGTTCGCCAAGTCCAAGGCCAAGCTGATCACCAAGGACATGCCGAAGACGACGTTCAGCGACGTCGCCGGCTGCGTGGAGGCCATCGAGGAGCTCGGCGAGATCAAGGAGTTCCTCCAGGAGCCCGCCAAGTTCCAGGCCGTCGGCGCGAAGATCCCCAAGGGTGTCCTGCTCTACGGTCCGCCCGGCACCGGCAAGACCCTGCTCGCCCGTGCGGTGGCCGGCGAGGCGGGGGTCCCGTTCTACTCGATCTCCGGCTCCGACTTCGTCGAGATGTTCGTGGGCGTGGGTGCCAGCCGGGTGCGCGACCTCTTCGAGCAGGCCAAGGAGAACGCGCCGGCGATCGTCTTCATCGACGAGATCGACGCGGTGGGTCGTCATCGCGGCGCCGGCATGGGCGGCGGCCACGACGAGCGCGAGCAGACCCTGAACCAGCTGCTGGTCGAGATGGACGGGTTCGACGTGCGCGGCGGGGTGATCCTGATCGCCGCGACCAACCGTCCCGACATCCTCGACCCAGCGCTGCTGCGTCCGGGCCGCTTCGACCGGCAGATCTCCGTCGAGGCCCCCGACCTGGTCGGGCGCGACCAGATCCTGACGGTGCACTCCCGCGGCAAACCGATGGCGGCCGGCATCGACCTGAAGTCCGTCGCGCGTCGCACCCCCGGGTTCACCGGCGCCGACCTCGCCAACGTGCTCAACGAGGCAGCGCTGCTGACCGCGCGGGCCAACCGCAAGCAGATCGAGTCCCACGACCTCGACGAGGCGATCGACCGGGTGATCGCGGGCCCGCAGAAGCGCACCCGCCTGATGAGCGAGAAGGAGAAGCTCATCACCGCCTACCACGAGGGGGGCCACGCCCTGGTGGCCGCTGCGCTGCCCGGCACCGACCCGGTGCACAAGGTCACGATCCTGCCTCGCGGCCGGGCGCTGGGCTACACGATGGTGCTGCCCGACGAGGACAAGTACAGCCAGACCCGCGCCGAGATGCTCGACAAGCTGGCCTACATGCTCGGTGGCCGCGCCGCGGAGGAGATGGTCTTCCACGACCCCACCACGGGCGCGGGCAACGACATCGACAAGGCGACCTCGCTCGCCCGCGCCATGGTCACCCAGTACGGCATGACCGAGCGGCTGGGCGCGATCAAGCTCGGGGAGTCCAACGGCGAGCCCTTCCTCGGGCGCGACATCGGCCACACCCGCAACTACTCCGAGGACGTCGCGGCGGTGATCGACGAGGAGACCAAGAAGCTGCTCGCGACCGCCCACCAGGAGGCGTTCGACATCCTCGAGGAGAACCGCGACGTCCTGGACAGCCTGGTCCTCGCCCTGCTCGAGCACGAGACGCTGGACAAGGACGCCGTCAGCGAGGTCTTCGAGGCGCTGCGGCGCCGACCCGTGCGCCCCGCCTGGACCGGGTCGCCCCACCGCGAGCCCTCGCAGATCCCTCCGGTGGATGTGCCGAGGTCGGCACGCAACGGCGTCGAGGACGAGGCCGAAGGTGCCGTGGTGATCACCCCGCCGTCCGGCGACGGCGACCTGCACGGCGGCACCCCCACCCCCGGCGGCGGGACGCCACCACCCCCCAGCCCCGGCGCCTCGCGCGACGAGGACGGTCCGTGAGCCGGATGGAGCCGGTCATCGAACCGGACTACTCCGACCTGCCCGAGATCGACCACGAACGGCTCCGGGCCGCGGTCCGCGAGGTCCTGGTGGCCCTTGGCGAAGACCCGGACCGGGAGGGGATCCAGGACACTCCTGCCCGAGTCGCGCGCTCCTACGTCGAGCTGTTCCGAGGCATGCGCCAGCGCCCGGAGGAGGTCTTGACCACCAGCTTCGACGTCGGCCACGAGGAGCTGGTGCTGGTGCGCGACATCGAGCTGTGGTCGATGTGCGAGCACCACCTGGTGCCGTTCACGGGGGTGGCCCACGTGGCCTACATCCCCAACCACGAGGGCCGGATCACCGGCCTGTCGAAGCTGGCTCGCCTGGTCGACGTCTACGCTCGACGCCCGCAGGTGCAGGAACGCCTGACCTCACAGGTCGCCGACGCACTGATGAGGATCCTCGCGCCGCAGGGCTCGATGGTGGTCATCGAGGCCGAGCACCTCTGCATGACGATGCGGGGTGTGCGCAAGCCCGGGTCGAAGACGATCACCTCGGCGATCCGAGGCACCATGCACCAGCCGGCCACCCGCGCCGAAGTGATGTCCCTGATCCAGCACGGCACGCGCTGAGGGCCGTGGTGGGTATCCCGGCTGCCACCTGGCCCGGCCGTCCCGCCGCGTTCGTCACGGGGCTGCCCCAGCCCGACCGCGCCCTGGTCATGGGGGTCGTCAACACCACGCCCGACTCCTTCTCCGACGGCGGGCTGCATCTCGATCCCGAGGACGCCGTGGGTCACGGGCTCGACCTGGTGGCGCAGGGTGCCGACATCGTCGACGTCGGTGGGGAGTCGACCCGACCCGGGGCCGACCGGGTGCCGCTGGAGGAGGAGCTGCGCCGGGTGGTGCCCGTGGTGCGACGACTGGTGGACGCCGGGGTGGTGGTCTCGGTGGACACCATGCGCGCCGAGGTCGCTGCGCGGGCCGTCGGGGCCGGGGCGATGCTCGTCAACGACGTGTCCGGCGGCCGAGCCGACGACGAGATGTTCACCACCGTCGCCGAGCTGGGCGTGCCCTACGTGGTGATGCACTGGCGCGGGCAGTCTGCGGCCATGGACCGGCTGGCCAGCTACGACGACGTCGCCGCCGAGGTCTGCGGGGAGCTCGCCGACCGGGTCGACCTGGCGCTGGAAGCCGGAATCCCCGCCGAACGACTGGTGGTCGACCCGGGTGTCGGGTTCTCCAAGACCGCCGACCACAACTGGGACCTGCTGCACGACCTCGACCAGGTGATCGCCCTGGGCCACCCCGTCCTGGTGGGCGCCAGCCGGAAACGCTTCCTCGGCTCGCTGCTGCACCGTCAGGGGGCCCCGCGGCCGCCGGAGCAGCGCGACGACGCCACCGTGGCCACGACAGTCCTGGCGGCCGCCGCCGGAGTGTGGTGCGTGCGGGTGCATGCCGCGGGGGGCTCCGCCGACGCCGTGCGCGTCGTACGACGCTGGCTCGGGGGACCAGCCGACCAGAGGTCCGAGGGGCAGCGGCCCGATGAGTGACGAGGACGCGGTCCTCGCCGTCAACCGGGCGTTCTACGACGCTCTCGAGAGCGGTGACATGGACCAGATGAGCGCGATCTGGGCCGCTGACGGCTGCGTCTGCATCCATCCCGCCGCCTCGCCGATCCACGGTCGGCCCGCGGTGCTGCGCAGCCTGGCTCTGATCATGGCCAACACCAGCTACATCCAGTTCTTCCTGACCGATGTCGAGGTGTCGGTCGACGAGGGTCGCGCCGTCCTCACCTGCACCGAGAACATCCTGACCTCGGCCCAGGGCGCGGTCCCCGAGGACGTGGCGCAGGGTGAGGCAGACGAGCTGGTCAGCGCTCGCGCGGCGTGCCTGAACGCGTTCGTCCGGGACGACGAGGGGTGGAGGCTGTGGGTGCATCACGCAACCTCGGTACTGTCGGGTGGGTCATGAACGCCTCACGACCGGCCGCTTCGCGGCCAGCCCCCGGCGTCGGCACCGACGAGGCAGCGGACGCCGGGACGAGCGACCGCCTGAGCGTGGTCGGGATCCAGGCGCGGGGCTTCCACGGCGTCTTCGCGGCCGAGCGACGCGCCGGGCAGGTCTTCCGGGTCGACTTGACACTCGGCCTCGACACCAGGTCTGCTGCGCTTTCGGATGACTTGCGGGACACCGTGGACTACGGAACCCTCTGTCTCAGGGTCAAGCAGATCATCGAGGGGGAACCCGTCGACCTGATCGAGACCTTGGCCGATCGCATCGCGCGCGAGGCACTACGGCACCAAGCGGTGGAGTGGACAGAGGTCACCGTGCACAAGCCCGAAGCCCCCATCGAGGCGACGTTCACCGACGTGGCCCTGACGATATGTAGAAGTAGAGGACGAGCCGAGGATGACTGAGACGCCCAACCCCTACATCGTGGACGCCGACACCCTGACCGGGGAGATGCGTCCGATCCGGCGTTGTGTGTTCGCCCTGGGATCGAATCTCGGCGAGCGCCACGTCAAGCTCCAGGGGGCTGTCGACGCCCTGCGCGACACCCCGGGGGTGTTCCTGACCGCGGCCTCGTCGATCTACGAGACCGACCCGATCAACGCGCCCGAGGGGTCCGACAAGTTCCTCAACGCCGTCGTGCTCGCCGACTCCACCCTGTCGGCCCACCTGCTGCTCGAGCGCGCCCTGGCGATCGAGACCGCCTACGGCCGTGAGCGCACCGAGAGCGCGGAGCCCAACGCCCCACGCCAGCTCGACGTCGACATCGTCCTGATCGGTGACCGTCGCGCCGACGACGAGGACCTCACGCTGCCGCACCCCCGCGCCCATGAGCGCGCCTTCGTGCTCGCCCCGTGGGCAGAGGTCGAGCCCGAGGCCGAGCTCCCCGGGCAGGGCCGGATCAGCGACCTGCTCGACAAGGTCGACCAGTCCGGCATCGCCCGGCGCGACGACATCTCACTCGAGATCGGCTGAGCCGAGACCGACCGCGTGTCCCGCGACCCGGTGCTCCCGCCGGACGACGACCAGTCCGGCGACGACGAGCCGCGCGAGCCGCGGCTGCGACCCACCCCACCCACGCTCCTGGGTGCACTCGCGCTGGTGGGTCTGGTCGGAGGTTGGGCGTTGCGCCCCGTGGCGGTCTGGCTGGACCGTCCGGCCCCCCGGGTCGGGTGGATGCCCGCCCTGGCGCTGCTCCTGGTCGCGGCCCTCGTGGGCTACACCGCGTGGACCACCTATCGGTCTCTCCACAGGCGCCACCCCCGTCGTGACGCCGGTCTCGCGCCCATCCGGTCGCACCAGGCCGTCAACCGGCTGGCGCTGGGCAAGGCCAGTGCACTGATCGGTGCGCTGGTCGCCGGCGGCTACCTCGGCTACTGCCTCTCCTGGCTGGGCCTACCGCCCCAGACCGCGGTGCCGCGGGTGGTGCGCGGCCTGGCCGCGGCTGTCGCGGCCGGGCTCCTGGTGGTCTCCGCCCTGGCGCTGGAGCGGGCGTGTCGCGTCCGCAATGACAAGGAATGACCCGACTCGCCCCTAGTCTCGGCTCATGGCACGCCTCGCTTCCCCGCGGCGGCGCCGCAGCCTCCGGGTCACGGCCGCCGGTGCTCTGCTGACCATCTCCCTCCTCCTGTCCCTGCTCGCCCTGTGGTTCGCCCCCGATGCCGCCCTCGCCTGGGCGGTCGCCTGGCTGCCGCTCGTGGTGGCCCTGGGGCTGAGCGCCTCGCTGCTGCTGCACACCCAGCTTCGCCTTGAGCGGGTCGAGCACGCTGCCGACCGCCAGGCCCAGGCGCACGCCTTCACCGAGACCTTCGTGGCGCGCTCGGCCGAGCACGCGGCGTACGCCTGCCGGATGGGGGCCCAGGCGGACGCGCTGCAGCGCCAGGTCCGTGAGCTCGAGGGCACGATCCGGCTGGCCGATGCCCGAGGCGACGAGGCCGAGCTGCGGCTGCGCCAGGAGCGCGCCCAGCTGCTGCGGTCCGAGATCCGCATCATCGAGCTCGAGGTGGCCCTCGAACGTCGCCAGTCCGACCAGATCGATGAGCTGGCAGCCTGGCCCAGGGACGACGTCGACACCGTGGTCGACCTGCTGAGCTGGGAGCGGGCCGAGACCGAGGGATCGACCTCCCGCACCGCCTGACCCCGGGAGCCGTGGCGGCGGAGGTTAGGTTCGCTACGTGGAGGATGTCTTCGCCCCGCCAGGGGTGACCTGGACGCGGGTCTCGCCGCAGCTGGCCGTGGTCCGGCGCGGTGTCCTGGGTGCCGTCATGGTCGTGGTGGTGACCGCGTGGCTGGTGGTGAGCCTGATCGAGCTGCCGTGGTGGCTGGCTCTGGTCGGCCTCGCGGTGCTGCTGCTGCTCGGCGGCTGGTGGTGGTGGCTGATCGGACGGGTCGTGGCCCGGTGGGGCTACGCCGAGCGAGACGAGGACCTCTACATCGTCCATGGCGCCTGGTGGCGTCGACTGGTGGTGGTCCCCTACGGCCGGATGCAGTACGCCGACGTCCAGGCCGGCCCGCTGGACCGGATGGTCGGCCTCGCCTCGGTGCAGATGCACACCGCCAGTCCGGTCACCCGAGCGCGCATTCCCGGCCTTCCGGCCGAGGAGGCCGCCAGGCTGCGGGACCGCCTGACCGAGCTGGGGGAGACCGAGGCAGCGGGGCTGTGAGCCAGCTGCCCCCGCCCGAGCCGCCCCCGCCCGAGCAGGCCCTGCCCGAGCCGCCCCCGCCGGAGCCCTCGGGCCCCGAGCCGTCCGCCCCCGGCCCGCTGCCGGTGCGACCGGCCCGCCGGCTGTCCCCCTTGACCCCGCTGCTGAAGGCCCCGATCCTCCTCGTGGCCGTGCTCGGCGGGGCCTGGAACCGGATGCTCGAGAGCGATCGGACCGGGATCGGGTTGTTCCTCCTCCTCGTGCTGCTCGTCGGGCTGGGCATCGGGTTCGCCACCTGGCTCCGGACGACCTACTGGATCGACGAGCGGGAGCTGCGCGTCGACACCGGCCTGCTCAGCCGCCAGTCGCGACGGATCCGGATCGACCGGTTGCAAGGGGTCGACATCCACCAGCCGTTCATCGCCCGGATCTTCGGCCACGCGCAGCTGAGGTTCGACGTCGCCGGAGGTGACACGGAGGGCGACCTGGCCTTCCTGCCACTCGCGGAGGCCGACGAGGTGCGCACCCTGCTCCTGCTGCGGCGGAACCTGCTGCGCGCCGGTGCCGAGCAGCCCGGCACCGGGTCGGCGACGACGGCCGCCGGCGAGGAGCGTGGTGACCGGGAGCAACCGCTCGCACACCTGGAGCTGCGACTGCTGGCGGTCTCCACCCTGCTGACCATCGAGTCGTTGGTCTTCCTGCTCGGGGCCGGGGTCACCGGCGTCGCCGCCGTCTCCAGCGGGTCGTTGGCCACGGCAGGATTCCTGATCCCGGTGGTGCTCGGCACCGGCCTCGCCCTCGGGCGGCAGGTCAACGCCAACTACGGCCACGTGGTCTCCCAGTCCGACGCCGGTCTCGTGCTCCGGCGGGGACTGCTGGGGATCTCACGCCAGACCGTGGCGCTGCCGCGGGTCCAGGGGGTGCGCATCACCCAGCCGCTGCTGTGGCGCCGCTTCGGGTGGGCCCGGTTGGAGGTGTCCGTCGCGGGTTCGGGCGGTGGAGGTGAGGAGTCCGGGCGGTCCTCGGTGCTGATGCCCGTCGCCGATCTGGCGACGATCCGTGGGCTGGCGGTGCGAGCGCTGCGCGGGCTGGACCCGTACGACGTGCCGCTGGTCCCCGCACCGCCTCGCGCCCGGTGGCGGGCGCCGTTGAGCGCGCCGTGGGCGGCCCTGGGGAGCACCGGACAGATGGTGGTGAGCCGACGAGGTCTGGTCACGCGCCGCCTCGACGCCGTCCCCACCACGCGGGTCCAGTCGCTGGGCATGGAGCGCGGCCCCTGGTCGCGGGCGCTGGGCCTGGCGGACCTGCAGGTCCATTCCCCGGTGGGGCGGGTCAACGTGCTCGGCAGGTTCCGGGAGGAGGGTGAGGCGCGCACGGTGCTCCAGCGCCTGGTGGAGGACTCCCGCCGGGCCCGCAGTGCTGCCCTGGGCCGTGACGCACCACGGTCCGCGCAGGATGACCGGCCCGGCGCAGTGTGAGCGATCGCACGTCACCCATCCGCTGACGGGACAGAGCGCCACAACTACCCTGGAAGGGTCAGCAACGGACGTCTGGTACCTCCTGGAGGACTGGAACGACAAAGGTGTGTGACACATGACCCGACCGGTCTCCTTGGGGATCGTCGGCGCCGGCCGCGTGGGCGCGGTGCTCGGCGCCGCCCTGCGCGACGCAGGCCACCCCGTCAGCGCTGCCGCCGGAGAGTCCCAGTCCTCACGAGCCCGTGCCGCTCTGCTCCTGCCGGACGTGCACCTCGACAAGCCGACCGCGGTCAGCCGCTCGTGTGACCTGCTGCTGCTCACGGTGCCCGACGACATGCTCGGCAACGTGGTGTCCATGCTCGCCGCCTCAGGCGCCATCCGTCCTGGTCAGTACGTCGCCCACACCTCCGGTCGCCACGGACTCTCGGTGCTGGAGCCCGCCCGCCTGGCGGGTGCACAGGTGCTGGCGCTGCACCCGGCGATGACCTTCACCGGAACCGCGAAGGACCTCGAGCGCCTGCCCGGCTGCGCCTTCGGTGTCACGGCCGAGTCCGATGCCTCGGTGGCGCTGGCCACGACGCTGGTCGAGGAGCTCCAGGGCCGGTTGGTGTGGGTCCCGGAGGACAAGCGCACGCTCTACCACGCGGGTCTGGCCCACGGTGCCAACCACCTGGTCACGCTGGTCACCCAGACGATGGACCTGCTGCGGGAGTCGGGCGCCACCGACCCCGCCGCCACGCTGCGGCCGTTGCTGACCGCCGCCCTGGACAACGCGCTCTCGATGGGCGACTCCGCACTCACCGGCCCGATCGTGCGAGGTGACGTGGAGACGGTGCGTGCTCACCTGGAGGAGCTCACCCGCACCGCCCCCGGCACGCTCCCGTCGTACGTCGCACTGGCGCGGGCGACCGCCAACACCGCCGTTCTCGACGGCCGGCTCCTGCCGATCCGCGCCTCGAAGCTGGTCGGTGTGCTCAACGACGCCTTGGAGAAGGTCGGAGCGTGACCCGGCCGGCCGTGGCGCGCGATGGCGCGCAGCTCGCCGATGCCCTGGGCCAGGTCAGGTCCCGCGGCGGGCGAGTGGTGCTGGTCCCCACGATGGGTGCGCTGCACCACGGGCACGCCGAGCTGATGTCGCTGGCCCGGGACGCGGCCGGCGCCGATGGAGCGGTCGTCGTCTCGATCTTCGTCAACCCGTTGCAGTTCGCTCCCGGTGAGGACCTCGAGCGCTACCCGCGGAGCATGGCCGCCGATCTCGACCTCTGCAGCGGCCAGGGTGTGGACGTCGCCTTCGTCCCTGCGGCCGAGGACGTCTACCCGGCGGGTGAGCCGCAGGTCACCGTGGATCCCGGGCCGCTCGGGTCGGTCTTCGAGGGCTGGTCGCGCCCCACCCACTTCCGCGGCGTGCTGACCGTGGTGGCCAAGCTGCTGGGCCTGGTCGGCCCCGACGTGGCCGTCTTCGGTGAGAAGGACTATCAGCAGCTGGTGCTGATCCGTCGGATGGTCGCCGACCTCTGGATGCGGGTCGAGGTGATGGGTGGGCCCACCTGCCGCGAGGACGACGGGCTCGCGCTCTCCAGCCGCAACCGCTACCTCGACGAGTCGGACCGAGCCAGGGCCCTGGTGCTCTCGCGTGCCCTCCGCGCGGGGGCCGCCGCGGCCGACCGAGGTGCGCCCGCCACCCTGCGCGCCGCCCAGGACGTGCTGGACCTCGAGCCCGGAGTCGACCTGGACTACCTCGTGCTCACCGGCCACGATCTCGGTGACCCCCCGGCAACCGGTCCCGCGCGGCTGCTCGTCGCGGGCCGAGTCGGAGAGACCCGGCTGATCGACAACCTCGAGGTCCAGCTCGGACCGTGACGCGACCGACCGACCGACCCTTCGCCGCACCCAGGAGGCCCCCGTGCTCCGCACCATGATGAAGAGCAAGATCCACCGCGCCACCGTCACCCAGGCCGACCTGCACTACGTCGGGTCCGTGACGATCGACGAGGACCTGCTGGACGCCGCCGACCTGCTGCCCGGTGAGCTCGTGCACATCGTGGACATCACCAACGGCGCCCGGTTGGAGACCTACACGATCGCGGGCCCGCGAGGGTCCGGGGTGATCGGCATCAACGGTGCTGCGGCGCACCTGGTGCACCCCGGTGACCTGGTGATCCTCATCGGCTACGCCCAGATGACCACCGAGGAGGCACGCGCCCACCGACCGTCGGTGGTCTTCGTCGACGCGGACAACCGGGTCGTCAGCACCGGGGGCGACCCGGCCGATGTGCCCGGGAGCAGCGGGCTGCTCCGCGGTGACGCGGTAGTTTCGATCGGGTGAGCCCTGCCCTGACCGGTCTGCCGCGACGGCTGGCCGCCCCGGCCGCCGGTTGGACCACCGAGGCCGATGTCGTGGTGGTCGGATCCGGGATCGCCGGGCTGAGCGCCGCGCTGCGGATCCGCGAGGCCGGGCTGGGCCGCGTCCTGGTGGTCACCAAGGACCACCTCTCGGCCGGGTCGACGCAGTGGGCCCAAGGCGGCATCGCCGCCGCACTCGGTCCCGGTGACACCCCCGAGCACCACCTGCGCGACACGCTGGTCGCCGGCGCCGGGCTGTGTGACGTCGAGGCAGTGCGTGCCCTGGTCACGGAGGGACCGCCTGCCGTCCGAGAGCTGATCGACCTGGGTGCTCACTTCGACCACACCCCGGCCGGTGAGCTGTCGTTGACCCGCGAGGGCGGCCACCACCGGAACCGGATCGCGCACGCCGCGGACGCCACGGGGGCCGAGATCCAGCGTGCCCTGGTCGCCGCGATCGAGGCGGCTCCCGACATCGCCGTACAACCCGGCGCGCTGGCGCTCGACCTCGTGCCCGGCGTCGACGGTGGCGTCGCCGGGTTGACGCTCCACGTCATGGGCGAGGGCCAGCGCGACGGCGTCGGCGCCGTGCTCTGCCGCGTGGTGGTGCTGGCCAGCGGGGGACTGGGACAGATCTACTCCGCCACCACGAACCCCGCGGTCTCCACCGGCGACGGGATGGGGCTCGCGCTGCGCGCGGGGGCACGACTGCGGGACCTGGAGTTCGTGCAGTTCCACCCCACGGTGCTCTGGCTGGGGGACCAGGCCCGCGGGCAGCAGCCGTTGATCTCCGAGGCGCTGCGCGGCGAGGGCGCCTTCCTGGTCGACGACGACGGGGAGCGGTTCATGCAGGGCCAGCACCCGATGGCCGACCTGGCACCGAGGGACGTGGTGGCGAAGGCGATCATGCGCCGGATGCACCAGACCGGTGCCCGACACGTCTGGCTCGACGCCCGTCACTTCACCGCGGAGGTCTGGGCGCACCACTTCCCGACGATCCTCACCTCCTGCCGGGCCCACGGGATCGACCCGGAGCGCGACCTGATCCCGGTCGCCCCTGCCTGCCACTACGCCTCGGGTGGCGTCGCCACCGACCTGCACGGCGCCACCGACGTCCCCGGGCTGTTCGCGACCGGCGAGGTCGCCTGCTCCGGGGTGCACGGAGCCAACCGACTCGCCTCCAACTCGCTGCTCGAGGGGCTGGTCTTCTCGCGGCGCATCGCCGCCCACCTCGCAGCCGGCGGGCTCCCTCCCGGACAGGCACCGGCACCCGACCACCGGACCCGCGGTCTCGTCGCCGGTGGGCGTCGTTCCGAGATCCAGGCGCTGCTGACCGAGCGCGCCGGGGTGCTGCGCACCGAGGAGGGCCTGGCCGGCCTGGAGCCGATGCTGGCCGACATGGTCGGGCCTCTCGACGACGCCGGAGTCGACTCGTGGGAGACCACCAACCTGCTCACGCTCGGCGTGGTGCTCGCGGCCGCAGCGCGCACCCGGCGCGAGACCCGCGGCTCGCACTGGCGTGAGGACTTCCCGGACCGGGACGACGAGCGCTGGTTCGGCCACATCGATGCCCGCCTCGAGCCGCAGGGGCGCCCGCAGCTGAGCTACCAGCCCACCCCGGGAGAGGCTGCCGACATCGGCACCACGCTGGCGGGGAGCGGATGATGCGACCTGCCCCCGGTGTGCCCGCGATGACGGCGTACGACGAGCTGCCCGCAGCCCTGCTCTCCGAGCTGGACGGCGCAGGGGTGGACTCACGCTGGACCTACGAGACCGTGAGCCGTGCGATCGCCGAGGACGTGCCGGTCGAGGACGTCACCAGCGTCGCCACCATCGACCCGGCCGAGGCCGGCGTGGCGCAGTTCGTGGCGCGGGCCGACGGTGTCGTGGCCGGGCTGGCGGTCGCAGAGCTGGTGCTTCGGTACGTGGTCGGGCCCCGGGTCCACCTTCGGCGCGAGGTGGGGGACGGCGACACCGTCTCGCGCGGCGAGGTGCTGCTCGAGGCCCGCGGGCCCACCGCCCAGCTGCTCACCGCCGAGCGCACCGCGCTCAACCTGTTGTGCCACCTCTCGGGGGTCGCGACCGCGACCTCACGCTGGGTCGCCGCCGTGGCCGGCACCGAGGCCCTCGTGCGGGACACCCGCAAGACCACCCCGGGGCTGCGGTGGCTGGAGAAGTACGCCGTGCGCTGCGGGGGTGGGGTCAACCACCGCACCTCGCTGTCCGACCAGGCCCTGATCAAGGACAACCACGTGATCGCCGCCGGCGGGGTCGTGGCCGCGTACCAGGCCGTGGTCCAGCGCTACCCCGGCCTCCCGGTGCAGGTGGAGGTCACCTCACTGGACCAGCTGCGAGAGCTGCTCGACGCCGGCGCCGGGCAGATCCTGCTCGACAACATGGATGTCGCCACGATGCGCGAGGCCGTGGCGATCACGGGTGGGCGGGCCGCCCTCGAGGCCTCCGGCGGCCTGACCCTCGAGCGTGCCCAGGCCGTGGCCGCCACCGGCGTCGACTACCTCGCCATCGGGGCGCTCACCCACTCCGCACCGGTGCTCGACGTCGCCATGGACCTGGTGAGCGATGACTGAGCCCGACACCGAACCAGGGGCCGAGCGCCTCCCACTGCTGTGCGCCGACATCGGCAACAGCCACACCACCGTGGGGCTGGTCCGCGGTGGCGAGGTGCTCGCGCACTGGCGCGTCGGCACCGACGAGCACCGCACCAGCGACGAGTGGGGCGTGCTGTTGCGCGGCCTGCTCGGCACTGACCCGGCGTTGCGTGGCATCGCGGTGTGCAGCTCGGTGCCGGCGGTGCTGCACGAGTGGCGCCTGACCATCGGGCAGTACTTCGAGCACGTGCCCGGCGTCATCGTGGAGCCCGGCGTCCGCACCGGCGTGCCGGTCCACATGGACAACCCGCGCGAGGTCGGCTCGGACCGCATCGTCAACGCCCTCGCCGCCGCCCAGCTCTACGACGGCCCCTGCATCGTCGTCGACTTCGGCACCGCCACCACCTATGACGTCGTGTCCCCCCGCGGTGAGTACGTCGGGGGTGCGATCACCCCGGGCATCGCGATCTCGCTCGAGGCTCTCGGAGCCCGCGGCGCACAGCTGCGCAAGGTCGAGCTGTTGCGGCCGCGCTCGGTGATCGCCAAGAACACCGTGGAGGCGCTGCAGAGCGGCGCGCTCTACGGGTTCGCCGCGCAGGTGGACGGGATGGTGAGGCGGATGGAGGAGGAGCTGGGGCTGGGGCCCGACGAGGTCACCGTCATCGCCACCGGCGGGTTGGCGCTGGCCGTGCTGGACGAGTGCCGCAGCATCACCCACCACCAGCCGTGGCTCACGCTGATCGGGCTGGAGATCGTCTTCGACCGCAACACCTGAGGCCCTGCTGGTGGGCGGCCCGCACGTGCTGGTGGAACGCGATCCCTAGGATTGGGCGCATGAATGACCAGGCGCCGGTGGACGGCTCAGCAGACGGCCCTGACGAGGTCCCCGAGCAGATCCGGGTGCGCCAGGGGAAACGGGAAAGACTGCTGGCCGACGGGGTCGAGGTGTATCCCGCCAGCGTCGAGCGCACCCATTCCCTGGCCGAGATCCGCGCCACCTACGACGACCGGGGGCTGGAGCCCGACACCCGCACCGGAGACACCGTCTCGGTCACCGGCCGGGTGATCCACCTGCGCAACACCGGCAAGCTCTGCTTCGTCCGGCTCCGGGAGGGCGACGGGACCGAGCTGCAGGCGATGCTGTCCCTGGCCGAGCTCGGCGAGGAGGCGCTGGAGCGCTACAAGCACCTGGTCGACATCGGAGACTTCATCGCTGTCACCGGGGAGATGATCACCAGCCGGCGCGGCGAGCTGTCGGTGCAGGCCACGTCGTGGTCGATGGTCGCCAAGGCGTTGCGACCGCTGCCCAACGAGCACAAGCCGCTCTCCGACGAGGCCCGGGTCCGGCTGCGGTACGTCGACATGATCCTCAACCCCAGGTCGCGCGACATGGTGCGGATCAAGGCAGGTGTCCTGAAGTCGTTGCGGCGCACCCTGGACGAGCGCGACTACGTCGAGGTCGAGACCCCGATCCTCCAGCTGACCAACGGAGGTGCTGCGGCACGGCCGTTCCGCACCCACCTCAACGCCTTCGACCAGCAGATGCTGCTGCGGATCGCGCTGGAGCTGGACCTGAAGAAGGCCATGATCGGTGGCGTGGAGCGGGTGTACGAGATCGGCCGCACCTTCCGCAACGAGGGGCTGGACTCCACCCACGCCGCGGAGTTCTCGATGCTGGAGGCATACCAGGCCTACGGCGACCTCGAGACCATGAAGGAGCTGGTCCGGGCGTTGGTCGTCGACGCGGCCCGCGCCGTGGGCAGCACGGTGGTCCAGGGGCGTCGTGGCGACGAGATCGACCTGGAGCAGCCCTGGCGCTCGGCCGGGCTGCTGGAGCTGGTCTCCGAGGCCGTCGGCGAGGAGCTCACCGTGCAGACCTCGACCGAGCGGTTGCGCGAGCTGGCCGGCGAGCACGAGGTGGAGCTGGCACCGCGGTGGAGCTCCGGGGAGATCCTGCTCGAGCTCTACGAGCAGCTGGTCGAGCACACCCTGGTGCAGCCGACCTTCGTGCAGGACTATCCCGAGTCGGTGCGGCCGCTGGCCAAGCCGCACCGCTCACGCCCGGGCCTGGTCGAGGCCTTCGACCTGATCATCGACGGTGTCGAGCTGGCGCCGGCCTACACCGAGCTCAACGACCCGGTGATCCAGCGGGAGCGGTTGACCGAGCAGTCGCGGCTGGCGGCCCAGGGCGACCCCGAGGCGATGGACCTGGACGAGGCGTTCCTCAAGGCGATGGAGTTCGGCATGCCGCCCGCCGGAGGCATGGGCCTGGGCGTGGACCGCCTGGTGATGCTGCTGACCGGGGCCGGGATCCGCGAGACCATCCTCTTCCCCCTGCTGCGTCCCGAGTGACTCGCCCGGGCGGCACGAGGGTCACCCCCTGGGGTGTCGTCCTGTGGGGGTGAATGCGGCCATCGACGACATTCCGGTGTTAGTTACGAAGCTTTCTTGGCCGGGTGTCGTATATTGACCTGCGGCGTATCCGAATACGATTAGTGAAACACATTGTCAAAAGCCCGGCCGGGTGGAAATTTTACATTTCGAATAGGTCATTCCCCCGATCCCCCTCCAGGAAGCAGGACAGCCTGATGGCGCAGAAGATCCACGTCGAGCTGGTCGACGACATCGACCAGACCCCCGCTGCCGAGACGGTGAGCTTCGGTCTCGACGGCACGCAGTACCAGATCGACCTCTCCGAGGCCCACGCCCGCGAGCTGCGTGAGGCGCTGGCGGTCTTCATCGGCCATGCCCGCCGTGCCACCGGCGGGAGCCGCAAGCGCGGCGGCGGCGCGTCGTCGGCCAAGTCCGGCCCCACGGCAGCAGAGATCCGCGAGTGGGCCCGGGCCAACGGCTGGGACGTGCCCGATCGTGGCCGGGTCTCGGCCGAGGTCCGCGACGCCTACGCCGCAGCCCACTAGCCCGGTTCGAGCGCGGCGTCCCGGCCTGGCCGCGCATTGTTCGCTCCCCGCGAACGCCGCGTTCGGAACACCCCTCTCACCTGCGAGGTTGACCCCTCAGCGCGCCGTGACGCGGCGTGATGCCCTGTTGCTGTACGGCTACCCGCCCGGAAGCTGTCGATGGGGCGACTACAGTGCCTGGTACGGCGTCGTGTGCTGGACCGAGGATCTCGGGGGCCGGCGTCTGAGTCGGCCGAGGAGGAGTGGGACATGTTCGAGCGGTTCACCGACAGAGCACGTCGGGTGGTTGTCCTCGCCCAAGAGGAAGCCCGCATGCTCAGCCACAACTACATCGGCACCGAGCACATCCTGCTCGGCCTGATCCACGAGGGTGAGGGTGTCGCCGCCAAGGCCATGGAGAGCCTCGGCATCAGCCTGGAGGCAGTGCGTGCCCAGGTCGAGGAGATCATCGGCCAGGGCCAGCAGGCTCCCTCGGGGCACATCCCCTTCACCCCGCGCGCCAAGAAGGTCCTGGAGCTCTCGCTGCGCGAGGCGTTGCAGCTGGGCCACAACTACATCGGCACCGAGCACATCCTGCTCGGCCTGATCCGTGAGGGCGAGGGGGTCGCAGCCCAGGTCCTGGTCAAGCTGGGTGCCGACCTCAACCGGGTGCGCCAGCAGGTGATCCAGCTGCTGTCCGGGTTCCAGGGCAAGGAGACCCAGACCGCCGGCACCGCCCCCGAGAGCGGCGGTCCCTCGAGCTCGCTGGTGCTCGACCAGTACGGCCGCAACTACACCCAGGCCGCTCGCGAGGCCAAGCTCGACCCGGTGATCGGGCGCGAGCAGGAGATCGAGCGCGTGATGCAGGTGCTCTCGCGGCGGACCAAGAACAACCCGGTCCTCATCGGTGAGCCCGGCGTCGGCAAGACCGCCTGCGTCGAGGGTCTGGCACAGGCGATCGTGCGCGGCGACGTCCCCGAGACGCTGAAGGACAAGCAGATCTACAGCCTCGACCTGGGCGCGCTGGTGGCCGGGTCGCGCTACCGCGGTGACTTCGAGGAGCGCCTGAAGAAGGTGCTCAAGGAGATCAAGACCCGCGGCGACATCATCTTGTTCATCGACGAGCTGCACACGCTGGTCGGCGCCGGGGCCGCCGAGGGCGCGATCGATGCGGCCAGCATCCTCAAGCCGATGCTGGCTCGCGGCGAGCTGCAGACCATCGGGGCCACCACCCTCGACGAGTACCGCAAGTACCTCGAGAAGGATGCCGCGCTGGAGCGCAGGTTCCAGCCGATCCAGGTGCAGGAGCCCTCGATCGCGCACACCATCGAGATCCTCAAGGGACTGCGCGACCGTTACGAGGCGCACCACCGGGTGACGATCACCGACGAGGCCCTGGTCTCGGCCGCGACGTTGGCCGACCGCTACGTCTCGGACCGCTACCTGCCCGACAAGGCGATCGACCTCATCGACGAGGCGGGCTCGCGGCTGCGGATCCGCCGGATGACCGCTCCGCCGGACCTGCGCGAGTTCGACGAGAAGATCGCCGACGTGCGGCGCCGCAAGGAGTCGGCGATCGACAGCCAGGACTTCGAGCTGGCCGCTTCGCTGCGCGACGAGGAGAAGAAGCTCATCGGCGCCAGGAGCGAGCGCGAGAAGCAGTGGAAGGCCGGCGACATGGACGAGGTCGCCGAGGTCGACGAGGAGCTGATCGCCGAGGTGCTGGCGATCGCCACCGGCATCCCCATCGTCAAGCTCAGCGAGGAGGAGTCCACGCGGCTGCTGAAGATGGAGGACGAGCTCCACAAGCGCGTCATCGGCCAGGAGGAGGCGGTCAAGGCGCTCAGCCGGGCCATCCGTCGTACTCGTGCCGGGTTGAAGGACCCCAAGCGTCCCGGTGGGTCGTTCATCTTCGCCGGCCCCTCCGGGGTCGGCAAGACCTGGCTGTCCAAGTCGCTGGCGGAGTTCCTGTTCGGTGACGAGGACGCGCTGATCCAGCTCGACATGAGCGAGTTCTCCGAGAAGCACACGGTCTCGCGGCTGTTCGGTTCCCCTCCGGGCTACGTCGGCTACGAGGAGGGCGGCCAGCTGACCGAGAAGGTGCGTCGCAAGCCGTTCTCCGTGGTGCTCTTCGACGAGGTGGAGAAGGCCCACCCGGACATCTTCAACTCGCTGCTGCAGATCCTGGAGGAAGGTCGCCTGACCGACTCCCAGGGCCGCGTCATCGACTTCAAGAACACCGTCATCATCATGACCACCAACCTCGGCACGCGCGACATCGCCAAGGGCGTCAACCTGGGCTTCAACCAGTCCGGTGACACACAGGGGTCCTACGACCGGATGAAGGCGAAGGTCTCCGAGGAGCTCAAGCAGCACTTCCGGCCGGAGTTCCTCAACCGTGTCGACGAGATCATCGTCTTCCCGCCGCTGTCGCAGGAGCAGATCATCTCGATGGTGGACATGATGATCACCGGGGTGGACAAGCGGCTGGCCGATCGCGACATGAAGATCGAGCTGTCCACCGAGGCCAAGGAGCTCCTGGCCAGGCGGGGCTTCGACCCGGTCCTGGGTGCGCGCCCGCTGCGGCGCACGGTGCAGCGCGAGATCGAGGACACCCTGGCCGAGAAGATGCTCTACGGCGAGGTCGGCCCCGGCCAGATCGTCGAGGTCGGCATCGAGGGTGAGGGGGCGGAGGTCGCCTTCACCTTCCACGGTCGCCCGCGCACCGACATCACCCAGATCGAGGACATGCCACCGATGGATGTCATCGAGGGTGTCGAGGACGTCGAGCCCGCGGACGCCTCGGAGTAGGCCACGCTCCGGACCGACCAAGGGCCCGCGCCAGGGATGGCGCGGGCCCTGTCGTCGTCCTGGGGCTCCTGGATCCGGTCTCAGCCGGCGCCGTGCAGGTTCAGCACCAGCACCCCGGCGACGATCATCGTGATCGCCCCGAGCTTGACCAGGTCGAGCGACTCCTCGAGCAGGTAGTAGCCGACCACGACGATGCCGACGGTGCCCAGGCCCGCCCACACGGCGTAGGCGATCGACACCGGGATCTGCCGCACCACCACGGTGAGCAGCCAGATCGACACGGCGTAACCGCCGAGCACGGCCAGCGCCCATCCGGGCGAGCGGAACCCGTCGGTGCGGGGGAGCAGTGAGGTCGCGATGACCTCGATCACGATGGCAACGATGAGGATCAGCCAGGAAACGGCCATGACAGTGGTCCGTGGGTCGGGGTCGAGGGGATGTAGCATTCGCTACAATCGCTAGTGTAGCATTCGCTACACTAGTTGGCGACACGTGAGGACTTCCCCCATGACGGCAGGGTCGCGGCGCGAGGACCTCGCCGAGCGCGCCACCGACTACGCGTTGACGCATGGACTGATCGGCCTGAGCCTGCGCCCGCTCGCCTCGGCGCTGGGCACCAGCGACCGGATGCTGCTGTACCACTTCGCGGGCAAGGACGACCTGGTCGCGACGATCCTGCGGGTGTCCAACGACCGGGCGATCGCCGCGATGCGTGGGCTGCCCGTGGGCGACGACGTCGCGGAGTCGGTGGGCACCTTGTGGCACGGAGCCCGCGGCGGGCAGCTCGCCAGGTGCCAGCGGCTCTACGTCGAGGCAGCCGCCCTCGGCCTGTTCGGGCTCGAGCCCTACGCCTCGACCGTCGCGCGGGCCAACGAGCAGTGGACGGTGGCCCTGGTCGAGCGCCTCCAAGCGGCCGGCTGCCAGCCTGACCGGGCGCGTCGAGTGGCTGCGCTGATCGACTCGGTGCTCATCGGTCTCCTGCTGGACCAGCCGCTGAAGCCCGATGAGGAGCAGGGGCAGGTCATCGCCGACCTGCAGCAGGCGGTCAGTTCGCTGGCAGGGGGTCCTCAGTCCGGCAAGGAGTAGGTGACAGGGCCGCTGCGGACCAGCAACCCGTCGGCCAGCAGCCCGGCCAAGGCACGTTCGCGTTGCTCGGCCAGGCTCCAGGCCGCCTCCAGAGCGCTGTGGTGCACCGGCCCCTCTGCTCCCCGGAGCACGTCGAGCAACCTGCCCCGGCACTGCCGGTCGGTGCCGGCGAAGGTCTGCGCCTTGCGGGGCGGGCCGTCGTCCGGCGGGTGACCGGCCTGGTGCCAGGTGCACTCGGCTCGCAGCGGGCACGGGCCGCAGCGCGGCGCGCTCACCCGACACAGGACAGCACCGACCTCCATGACCCCGACCGACCAAGCGGCGGCCGCCCCACCATCGTCGGGGAGCAGCTGCTCGGCCCGGTCGCGCTCCTCACGCCGCACGGATGGCGGTGGCAGCTCCTGACCGGCGACCACGCGCGCCAGCACCCGCCGCACGTTGGTGTCGAGCACGACGTGGCGCTTGCGGTAGGCGAAGGCGGCGACGGCCGCTGCGGTGTAGTCACCGATACCGGGCAGCGTGCGCAGGTCGTCGTACGAGGCGGGGACCTGTCCCGCGAAGCGCTCGGCGAGCACGCCGGCCGTCGTGTGCAGGCGCAACGCGCGGCGGGGATATCCCAGCTTGCCCCACGCGCGCACCACGTCGCCTCGGCCGGCGGCGGCCAGGTCTGCGGCGTCCGGCCACCGCTCCAGCCACTCCTCCCAGACGGGGAGAACTCGCGCCACCGGGGTCTGCTGGAGCATCACCTCGGAGACCAGCACGCCCCACGGTGTGGCGCTGGGGTCGCGCCAGGGCAGGGCACGGGAGTTCTCGTCGTACCAACCGGCCACCGCGTCGTGCAGTCGTCGCGCCTCGTCCATGCTCGGGCCAGCGTAGATGAGCAGGTGGAGGGTCCCAGGGCGCAGGGGTGTTCACCGACCGTGACGCCGGAGTGGCACCGCGGGTTCGCGCCTCGGGCTGACTAGCGTGGCGACTGATGAGTGTCGTCGCCCGTCCGAAAGGCCGTCTGCCAGCCCGCGTCTACTGGGTGCGGCGGCTGACGGTGCTCGGAGTCGTGGCGCTCCTGGTCCTCGGGGTCCACCAGCTGCTGACCCCGGGCGCCGGGACCGGTGAGTCCGAGGCACCCGCCGCCGCGGCACCCGTCGGCGCCCCCTTCGACCTGCCGTCGCTCACGGTGATCCCGACCCCGTCGGAGATGGTGATCAAGGCCGAACGCCGAAAGGCCAAGCTCCCCCAGCCGCAGGGCGCCTGCGATCCGGCCGACGTCGCGGTCACCCCGATCGTGGAGCGGGCCAACATCGGCAAGCCGACCCGGATCATCCTGGAGCTCACCAGCGCGGAGTCGCCCGCGTGCACCTTCGAGGTGTCGGCCGAGTCGGTGGCAGTCAACATCAGCACCGCCAGCGCCGCCCGTGAGCTGTTGTGGACCACGCAGGACTGCCCCGAGGCACTGCCCGAGACCAACGTCGTGGCACGGCAGGACGTGCCCGGGCGAACCGTGGTGGTGTGGGACGGACGACGCTCTGACGGCCGGTGCACCGGCATCCCGGCCTTCGTCCTCCCGGGCAAGTACCTCGTGGAGACCGTGGCCCTGGGTGGCACGGTGCCGGAGTCGACGGAGTTCACGATGGGAGGAGCGGTGCGCCCGACGCTCACCCGCACGGTGACGCCGACCCCGACCCCGAGCTCGCAGACGTCGCCGACCTCGGAGTAGCCCTCAGACGTAGCGTTCCAGGATGCTCGACTCCGCGAGCCGGGACAGTCCCTCGCGCACACTGCGGGCTCGCAGCTCACCGACACCCTCCACGCCCTGCAGGTCGTCGATCGTGGCGGCCAGCAGCTTCTGCAGCCCACCGAAGTGCTCCACCAGTCGCTCCACGACCGAGGCCGGGAGCCGAGGAACGCGGGCGAGCAGCCGGTAGCCGCGCGGTGAGATCGGGTTGTCCAGCAGCTCGTTGCCCCCCAGGCCGAGGCATCGCGCGATGGCGTTGATGTCGACCAACGCGGTCGAGTCGAGCTCGGAGAGGGCTGCCAGCGCCCCGTCCGCGGTCGGGGCGCGCTTCCCGCTGGGAAGGTAGTCGCGCACGACGAGCTTGCGGTCGGTGTCCACGCCGGTGACCAGCTCGTCCAGCTGCAGGCTGAGCAAGCGACCGTCGGTGCCCAGCTCGAGCACGTAGTCCTCGACCTCGGCAGCGATCCGGGTGACCATCTCCAGCCGCTGCGCGACCGCAACGACGTCTCGCACGGTCACGAGGTCCTCGACCTCGAGTGCCGACAGGGTGCTCGACACTTCGTCGAGGCGCAGCTTGTACCGCTCCAGCGTCGCCAGCGCCTGGTTGGCGCGCGCGAGGATCGCCCCGGTGTCCTCGAGCACGTGGCGGCGCTCACCGACGTAGAGCGCGATGATCTGCATGGACTGCGAGACCGAGATCACCGGGAGGCTCGTCATCCGCGCGACCCGGTCGGCCGTCTTGTGTCGGGTGCCCGTCTCGACCGTGGGGATCGACTGGTCCGGCATCAGGTGGACCGCTGCAGCCACGATCCGGCTGATGCCCTGGTCGAGGATGATCGCGCCGTCCATCTTGGCCAGCTCGCGCAGCCCCGTGGATGTGAAGGGGACGTCGAGGCTGAAGCCCCCCGACGAGATCGACTCGACGGTCCGGTCGTTGCCCAGCAGGATCAACGCGCCGGTGCGGCCCCGCAGGATCCGCTCCAGCCCGTCGCGCAGCGACGTGCCTGGCGCGACCTGGGCCAGCGTCTCGCGAAGTCGCTCGACATCGGGGCGTTCGGGGGTGGACACGCGGTGAGTCTAAGCCCGCATGCGCAGCTGCTTCCCCGATACGGCGCCCTTGCCCGGAACTGCTGTCCGTCTACGACCCCCGGTAGTCGAGGTCATACCCGATGGTCGAGCTTGTTGCTTGTCCTGAGGAGGGAGCGCAGCGACGGTCTCGAAGGGCTTGTCCTGAGGAGGGAGCGCAGCGACGGTCTCGAAGGGCTTGTCCTGAGGAGGGAGCGCAGCGACCGTCTCGAAGGGCTTGTCCTGAGGAGGGAGCGCAGCGACCGTCTCGAAGGGAGACTGTGTGTGCGGGCACAAGCCCGCCCCGTTCACCGTGGCGCGCTGTCGCCGTGTCGTCCGGTGGCTCTGCGGGTGGTTGCGTTGCGCGACGGGACGCCACGCCTCCTTGACGCTGCGCCACGGCGACCGTGCCGACCTCGCGCCCGCCGCTCGAGCTTGTTGCTTGTCCTGAGGAGGGAGCGCAGCGACGGTCTCGAAGGGCTTGTCCTGAGGAGGGAGCGCAGCGACGGTCTCGAAGGGCTTGTCCTGAGGAGGGAGCGCAGCGACGGTCTCGAAGGGCTTGTCCTGAGGAGGGAGCGCAGCGACCGTCTCGAAGGGGAGACCCCTGCGCCGCGGGTCAGTCGGTGGTGTGGGTGCCGGTGTGGTCGACGGTGTAGGTGCGGCCTTGGGGGCTGGTCCAGGTGACTGCGGTGGGGCCGGTGCGTTGGTATCGCCAGTGGCCGTGGGTCTTCACGCGGTGGTGGTAGCGGCACAGCCTTGCGGTGTTCGCGGTCGACGTCTGGCCGGGCGGTCCGCCGTCGTCGGGTGGCACGTAGGGGTCGATGTGGTCCAGGTCGTAGGTCGCGCCGGCTCGTCCGCACCAGGGGAAGGCGCAGGCGTGGTCGCGTTCGGAGACCTCCCGGGCCAGCGCGGCGGGGTGTTCGTAGGCGTCGACCGCGATCTGCTCGGTCAGGTCGACCACCCGGGTGGTCTCGACCCGGGTGCCGGGGGTCAGCCCGGTCAGCCAGCGCTCGACCGCGGCGGTGGGCACCGGTCCGGGTCGCCAGGAGTGCAGGCCTTCGGCCTGGACCCGGGTGACCGGCCCGAAGATCGTGGGGCTGCTGTCGGACTCGGTCTGGGTGCTGCAGCGGCAGCTGGTGTGCAGGTGGAGGTGGAACACCGGTGACGCCGCGCTCTTCTTGACCTTGGCCGGTCCGTCGACGGTCGGGGTGGTGGCGGCGGTGGCCAGGTCGATCGCGTACTGCGGGTCGGCCAGCACCCCGACCGCACGCGCCCGCCGCACCTGCCGGCTGGAGCCATCGCCGAGTGCGCCGAGCACGGTGGCGGTGTCGTCGAGTGCCCGGTCGAAGGCGTGGGCGTCGGGTGAGTCGAGGGTGGCTTCGATCCGGGTGGTGCCGTCGGTGGTGTCGTCCTCGACCCAGACCCCGCGGTCCTCGGCCGCGGCCTCGGCGCGGCGTTCGGCGAGGTCGGGCTGGCAGCGGATGATCGCCGCCTCCACGCAGCGGCCGATCCGGGTCAGCGACAGCTGGTGGGCGAACTGCTCGAGCTGGGCGTCGACGAAACCGGCGGTGGCGGCCTTGAGGGGGATGGTCTGCTCGGCGACCCGGCGCGCCTTCCACACCGGCAACCGCCCCGCCATCACCTGGCCCCAGAACCGCGGGAGGCGGTCGCGAAGCTCCACGGTCTCGGCGACGTAGTGCCGGGCGGCTTGCTCCGAGAGGCCCAGAGTGACGGCGAGGTCGGTGACCGCGAACTCGCGGACCATGAACGCCCCCTCACCCAAGAGCCGCAGGATGCCTTCGGTGCCCAGCTCACCGGCCTCGTGGGTCAGCCGTGCGGCGGTCTCGGGGTTTGCCTCGAGGTCCTCGAGCATCTCCAGCGCGTCACCGGAGATCGCCCACTGCTCGGGGTCGGTGATCCGGAACTGGTCGGCCCAGTGAGCAACAGCTCGGAGCTCGACGACCTCGGCGCTGCGCGCCGCGGCGCGGGCCTCGGCGATCGTCGCCAGAGTCGCCTCTGCCTCCAGCCCCAGCACGTCAACCCGGTCACGAGCCGCTGCTGCGGCAGCGATCCCCGCGGCCTGCGCGACGCGCGCGGTCTCGCGTCGGGAGCGGCGGGCGGTGGGGGTTGTCATGGCACTGAACCTACGGACCGGCACCGACAATTCTTGGCCCTGAGAGCGGGGGAATCCCCAACTATTGTTGAAGAAACTCGGGGTCGAGGAGCTGCCCCACCCCACCTGGTTTCGAGGCTCCTCGGCTAGCGCCTCGGAGCACCTCAACCACCGACGAGTCGGGTCTTGTCTCCTTCCTCAGGACAAGCGACAGGCTCAGGAGGGCCCAGACGCGAAGCGAGCGCCCGTCGAGATCACCCCACCGGACAGCGCGGAGGACGGCTCGCTGCTCAAGTCCGGACCGGCACGAGCCTGCGGGCATGCAAGGCCGTCGAGGTGACCTGTTCAGGCCCTGCGCTCGACCTCAAGCCGATGCCCAGGGCAGCGGGGTCGCCTCGCCGGGGCCCCGCTCCGCATGGTGCAGGTCGAGGACACGCAACGCACCGCCCAGGTCAGGGGCCGGGTGCACCTGGATCCGTGACTGGTCGTCGCGGGACCGGGAGTCACCGGTGGCGGGGACGATGGCCACGGTGAACCCGAGCCGTGCCGCCTCGGCCAGGCGTCGGTCCAGCTCGGGCACTCGCCGCAGCTCCCCGGCCAGACCGATCTCGCCGATGGCGACCACGCCCGGCGGGATCACGGTGCCTGTCACGCCGGAGGCGACCGCCAGCGCCGTCGCCAGATCACCTCCGGGCTCGTGCAGCCGGGCACCGCCCACGGTGGAGAGGAAGACGTCACGGTCGCTGGTGCGCTGTCGGCACCGGGTCTCGAGCACCGCCAGCGCCATGGCGGCACGGGAGGAGTCGAGGCCACTGGTGGCGCGGCGAGGCCGCTCGCTGCTGTGTGAGGCGACGAGGGCTTGGATCTCCACCGGGAGGGGGCGCCTGCCCTCCAGCGCGATGGTCACGCACGTGCCCGGCACGGGTCGGTGGTGCCGGGAGACGAACAACCCCGAGGGGTCGGCGACCGCACTGATTCCGTCGTGGGTCAGGTCGAAGCACCCCACTTCGTCGACCGGGCCGAACCGGTTCTTCGACGCCCGCACCATGCGCAACCGGGTGGCTCGCTCGCCCTCGAACTGGAGCACGACGTCGACCAGGTGCTCCATCACCCTCGGCCCGGCCACGGAGCCGTCCTTGGTGACGTGGCCGACCAGCAACGTGGCCATCCCCCGGCTCTTTGCGGCCCGCACCAGGGCGGCGGTGACCTCCTTGACCTGGGAGACCCCGCCGGGAACACCCTCGATGCCCGAGGCGGAGATCGTCTGCACCGAGTCGACGACCAGCAGCCCGGGCGAGAGCTGCTCCACGTGGCTCAGCACCGCCCCCAGATCACTCTCCGCGGCGAGGTAGAGGTCGTGGTGGACACCGCGGCAGCGGTCGGCTCGCAGCCGGACCTGGGCAGCGGACTCCTCGCCGGAGACGTAGAGGGTGCGGATGCCCCGACGAGCGGTCTGCGCGGCGACCTCGAGGAGCAGTGTCGACTTCCCGACGCCCGGCTCCCCGGCCAGGAGGACGACGGCTCCCGGGACGAGACCACCGCCCAGCACACGGTCGAGCTCGGCGACCCCGCAGCTGTCGGCCCGGGTCTCCTCGATCGGGACCTGTCCGATCGGCACCGCCGGCGAGGTCACCGGACCTGTCGACGTCTGCCCGGTCGGTCCCCTCTGCTCGAGACTGCCCCAGGCCTGACACTCACCGCAGCGGCCGACCCACTTCGATGCCTCCCAGCCGCACTCGCCGCAGACGTACGTCGCTCGCTCTGCCGAGCCTCGGGATCGCTTGGTGCTCATGGTCGACGACAGTAGGGGGTGGCGCCGACAGTTCCGGGCACTCCCGGCCCGGAAGCCTCAGCCGCGTCTCCACCAGAGGTTCACCGCGTAGTCCACGCTGCTGCCCGAGTGCTCGGAGAGGATCCGGTCCGCGGTGCGGGGATCGAACTCGATCCGCACGACGGACTCGAATGTGTCGCGCGAGCCCAGCTCCAGGCGCGTGAGCACCTGCTCGCGCTGCCACCCCTGGGAGGACCAGAACCGCTGCACCGCGTCCGGGTCGACCTGCGGATAGCCCTGCCGGAACCATCGGCCGAACGTCGAGGTGACGGCGTCGTTGTCGATCACGAACGCGGTGCCACCGTGTCGCAGCACGCGGCTCACCTCGGCGAGCCCCGGCTCGCACCCCGGCCCGAAGAAGTAGGCCCAGCGGGCATGGATGAGATCCACCGAGGCGGGGGCGAGGGGCAGTGACTGGGCGGTTCCGCGCAGGACGCGCATCGACCCGAGCCCGGGGTCGCGCCGGACGGCTCGCAGCCGACGCTGTGCCAGCGCGACCAGACCGGGGTGCGGCTCGACACCTGTCACCGAGGCCGCCTCGCGAGCGAAGCGGGGGAGGTGGAAGCCGGAGCCGCAGCCGATGTCGAGCACGTCCAGACCGCGCCAGGGCGCGAGGCGCGACATCGCCTGCTCCACCATCCCGTCGGGGTCGAAACCGCGGTTCTCCTGCTCGTAGACCTCGGGGTGGTCCCAGATGTTGGGGGACGGCACAGCACCCGGGAGCTGACCGGGTCGAGGAGGCGTACGGCCGCTCAGGGCAGGCCCCGCTGCTCGGCGGCGACGGCCCTAGATCCGGACCGGACCGAGCGGGGTGTCGAACTGCGCCGCGAGGAGGCCCGGGTGTCCGTGGTTGCCCACCCACTCGACCTTGACGTCGTCCAGGGGCTCTTCAACGGGGCGACCAAGCCATTCGCTGACACGGTTGGGATCACCGGAGATCTCCAGGCAGCGCAGGTTGACCTGGCACGATGCGCCGGTGCTGGGATGGTCGCCACCGTCGCCCTCCCACCGCACGAAGAAGGGCAGCTGCGGGTCCGCCTGCAGGCCCTTGACCCCGAGCTGGGTCCACCGCAGCTCGTGGCCGTCCGGGCGGTAGCGGTTGCCCGGCACAGCGGAGCGTCCGAGACGGCGTTCGATGGGGGCCAGGTCCGCCACGGAGACGACCCAGCCGAGCCAGCCTCCGCCGTGCTCGGCCCTGGCCTTCACGGCCTGGCCGAAGGGCGCCTTGTCCGAGGCCGGGTGATCGAGAGCCTCGACGACTTCCAGGTAGGTGCCGTGGCACAACGGCAGCACCATGTTGCGAGTTCCGAACCTGGGATGGATGCCCCCGTCGACGAACTGCTCCCCCAAGAGCTCGCCGAGACGGAGCGCCGTGGCCGCCATACCGTCGGGTCCGGCCGCGTAGGACAGGTGGTCGAGACGCATGTCGCTCATTCTCACCCCGTGTCCGAAGGGCCGGGCCACCGGGGGGTGTCAGCGCCCCTTGTGCTCGGCGCGGGTGCGGGACGAGAGTGTGTTCAGGGCGCAGAGCGGGCGCCACTCGCACCCGTGGACGAGGAGGCGCGCGATGTCAGGGAAGTCCTCCAACCGCCGGCCGGGCCCGGGTCCGGCGGATGCCGCAGCCGGCGGCTCGAAGGCTGGGGGCGGCGACTCGGTCGACCACCCCGCCCGGATCCGGAACGTGGTCCTCGTGGGCCCGGCCGGATCCGGCAAGACCACGCTGGTCGAGGCGCTCCTGGTCTCGGCCGGCGTGCTGTCGCGTGCCGGCACGGTCGAGGCCGGCAGCACGATCAGTGACCACGAAGAGGTGGAGCACCGCCAGCAGCGCTCGGTGGGCCTCGCCGTGGTGTCGCTGATGCACCGCGAGACCAAGATCAACCTGATCGACACCCCGGGATACCTGGACTTCGTGGGCGAGCTGCGCGCCGGGCTGCGGGCCGCGGACTGCGCGATGTTCGTGGTCGCGGCCAACGAGGGGATCGACGAGGCCACCAGGTCGGTGTGGCGTGAGTGCGACGTGGTGGGGATGCCGCGCGCCGTGGTGGTGACCAAGCTCGACCACGCCCGCGCCGACTACCCGGGGGTCGTCGAGCAGGCCCGGCGGGAGCTGGGGGAGAAGGTGGTGCCGGCGTACCTGCTCGAGGGGGATCGGCTCGTCGGCCTGCTCACCGACGACCACGAGCACGAGAGCCAACGGGGTGCGCTGATCGAGGCGGTGATCGAGGAGTCCGAGGACGAGTCGCTGATGGATCGCTACCTGGAGGGCGAGCATGTCGACCACGACACCTTGGTGGCCGACCTCGAGACGGCCGTGGCCAAGGCCTCCTTCCATCCCGTCGTCCCGGTGGACGCGCCCGCTCGGGTCGGCACGGTCGAGCTGCTGGACCTCGTGGTCCAGGGCTTCCCGCCTCCGCTCGAGCACCCCGGCCCCGACGTGTACACCCCTGCGGGAGCACCCGGCCCGTCGATCAGCTGTGACCCTGACGGGCCACTGGTGGCCGAGGTCGTCAAGACGACCACTGATGCCTACGTCGGCAGGGTCTCTCTGGTCCGCGTGTTCTCGGGCACGCTGCGCCCGGACGACACGGTGCACGTCTCTGGGCACCTCTCCGCCTTCTACGGCAACGACAGCGGCCACGAGGACCACGACGAGGACGAGCGGATCGGTGGGGTCTCGGTGCCGGCGGGCGGAAGCCTGAGCCCGGTCGACCTCGTGGTGGCAGGTGACATCTGTGCGGTCACCAAGCTGACCAGGGCAGCGACCGGGGACACCTTGTCGGACAAGGCGACACCCCTGGTCCTACGGCCCTGGGTCATGCCCGACGCACTGTTGCCGGTCGCGGTGCAGGCGTGCACCAAGGGAGACGAGGACCGGCTCGGTCAAGCCCTGCAGCGGTTGGCCGCCGAGGATCCGAGCGTCCGGGTCGAGCACAACGCGGAGACCCACCAGATCGTGCTCTGGTGCATGGGGGAGGCGCACGTCGACGTGGTGCTCGAGCGGCTGTCCGACCGCCACGGAGCCGCGGTCGAGCAGGTCGGGCTGGTCGTGCCGTTGCGGGAGACCTTCGGGTCGACGGCGCAGGGGCACGGGCGGCACGTGAAGCAGTCAGGAGGGCACGGTCAGTTCGCCGTGTGCGACATCACCGTGCAGCCGCTGGCCCCAGGCTCCGGTTTCGAGTTCACCGAGACCGTCGTCGGGGGCTCGGTCCCCCGGCAGTTCATCCCCTCCGTCGAGAAGGGGGTGCGCGCCCAGATGGAGAAGGGCGCCGCTTCGGGATATCCGCTGGTGGACATCAAGGTCACCTTGACCGACGGCAAGGCCCACAGCGTCGACTCCTCCGACATGGCGTTCCAGACCGCGGGTGCGCTCGCGCTGCGTGAGGCTGCGCGGGCCGCGCAGATCAACCTGCTCGAACCCGTCGACGAGGTCGCGGTGCTGGTTCCTGACGACTTGGTCGGCTCGGTGATGAGCGACCTGTCCGGCCGGCGCGGTCAGGTCCTCGGGTCCGAGCCCACGGACGACGGGCGGACCGTGGTCCGCGCCGAGGTGCCCCAGGTCGAGATCTCGCGCTACGCCGTGGAGCTGAGATCCTTCACCCATGGCGCCGCGACCTTCACGCGCAGCTTCTCTCGGTATCAACCGATGCCGGACACCATCGCCTCCAAGCACCTGGGCGACTGAGCCCGAGTGCGGGTCAGCGCGAGGTGCGCCGACGAGGGTTGCTGGAGGACTTCGCGCCCGGGTCCGCCGGGTGCAGTGCGAGCTGGCGACGCGTCGCCTCGTGGGTCTCGCAGTGTCGCTTCAGCTCGTCGTACGCCGGTCTGCCGATGAGCTCGACGAGCTCGGTCTCGTTGCCGATGTACACCGGCTCCTGGGCGATGTGGGCCTCGGTGTTCCCCGAGCAGTACCAGTCGAGGTCGTGCCCTCCGGGGCCCCAGCCGCGTCGGTCGTACTCCGCGATGGTGATCTCGAGGTAGGAGGTCTCGTCAGGCCGCTCGACCGTGCGGTAGGTGCGTCGGATCGGCAGCTGCCAGCACACGTCGGGCTTCGTGGCCACGAAGTGCTGCCCGGTGCGCAGTGCGTAGCCGTGCAGCGCGCAGCCACCGCCCCCCTCGAAGTCGGGGCTGTTGAGGAAGATGCATGCGCCATCGACGACCCTGGTCTTGCGGGCGCCCTCGTCGTCGGTCTCCACCCACCCGGATCGGCGGCCGCGCCTGCGCTTCTGCCAGTCCGCGGCGGTGAGCTGTTCGACGTGCTCGGCCACCCGCTTCTCGTCGTCGTCGTCGGAGAAGTGGGCTCCGAGGGTGCAGCAACCGTCGTCGGGGCCGTCGGCGTAGATGCCTTGGCAACCGCGTCCGAAGATGCAGGTCCACCGCGACGTCAGCCACGTCAGGTCACAACGCAGGAGCTGGTCAGGATCGGCCGGGTCGGCGAACTCCACCCATGCGCGTGGGAAGTCCAGGTTCACCTCAGGCATGGGTCAACACTAACCGGGCTGACGCGGCGTGCCCCAACACCAGGTGGCCGGAAGTGGGCGAGGGTAAGTTTGGGACCGTGCGGCTCGGAGTGCTCGACATCGGTTCCAACACCGGCCATCTGCTGGTGGTCGACGCCCATGCCGGTGCGGCACCTCTCCCGGCGTACTCGTTCAAGCGGTCGCTGAAGCTCGCCGAGCACGTCGACTCCGAGGGCTCGATGACCGACAAGGGCATCTCGATGCTGGTGGAGTTCGTCGACGAGGCGCTCGCCGTGGCCGAGGACAAGGGCTGTGAGGACCTGCTCGGGTTCGCCACCTCCGCGGTGCGCGACTCCGACAACAGCGACGACGTCCTGGCCGCTGTCGAGAACCACGCAGGGGTCGAGCTCGAGGTGCTTCCCGGCGACGACGAGGCGCGGCTCACCTTCCTGGCGGTGCGACGCTGGTTCGGTTGGTCGTCGGGAAGGCTGCTGCTGTTCGACATCGGTGGTGGCTCCCTCGAGATCGCCGCAGGCCGGGACGAGTCGCCCGACGTCGCACTGTCCCTTCCGCTCGGGGCCGGCCGGTTGACCCGGCAGTGGCTTCGGCAGGACCCTCCCGCGGAGGACCAGGTCCGCGAGCTGCGCAAGACGGTGCGGGCCGACATCGCACGCTCCGCCGGCCGGGTGCTGCGGCTGGGCGAGCCCGACAGCGCTGTGGCGACCTCGAAGACCTTCCGCTCCCTGGCGAGGATCTGCGGCGCCGCCCCTTCCGGTGACGGCCCGCTCGTGCGACGGGTGCTGTCGGCGAAGGACCTGGCCGCGCGGCTCCCGGAGATCGCGGCGATGGGCGACGACGAGCGCCAGGACCTGCCCGGGGTCTCGGCGGCCCGTTCCCACCAGATCCTCGCCGGCGCACTGGTGGCCGAGGCCGTCATGGACATCTTCGAGATCGAGGAGCTCGAGATCTGCCCCTGGGCGCTTCGTGAGGGGATCATCCTGGAGCGGCTGGACGCGCTGAGCGTCCTGCACGGGCGCTAGGAGAGTCCATGGAGCCCACCGTGCGTCAGCCGAGCGCGAAGATCGCCCTGTCGACCGCCTCGGTCTACCCGGAGACCACCGCGACCGGATTCGAGATGGCGGTGCGCCTCGGCTTCGACGCCGTCGAGGTGATGGTGGGCATCGACGAGACCAGCCAGGACATCGCCCAGGTGGTGCATCTGTCGCAGTACCACGAGATGCCGGTGTGCGCGGTCCACTCCCCGTGCCTGCTGATCACCCAGCGCGTGTGGGGAACCGACCCCTGGGACAAGCTGAAGCGCAGTGCCGAGATGGCCCACGAGGCCGGGGCCGACGTGATCGTGGTGCATCCGCCCTTCCGCTGGCAGCGTGACTACGCTCGCGGGTTCGCCGAGGGGATCGCGCTGCTGGAGGAGCAGACCGGCTTGGTCTACGCCGTGGAGAACATGTACCCCTGGCGCGCCTCCTCCTCGCGCAAGATGAAGGTCTATGCGCCCCACTGGGATCCGGTCGAGGTCGGCTACGACCACACCACGTTGGACGTCTCCCACGCGGCGACCGCCCAGGTCGACTCCCTCGAGATGGCCCGGCGGATGGGAGACACGCTGCACCATGTGCATCTGACCGACGGCATGGGCAGCCCCAAGGACGAGCACCTGATCCCGGGGCGAGGCACCCAACCTGTCGCAGAGCTGCTGGAGCACCTTGCCGCCCGCGACTTCACCGGTCACCTCGTGCTCGAGGTGAACACCAGACGATGCACCAACCGCGCCGCGCGCGAGGAGGACCTGTTGGAGGGCCTGGCCTTCACCAGGCTGCACTTCGCCGCCGCCTCGTCCAGCTCGGCGTAGGTTGGGCGCGTGCTGAGACGATCCTTGCTGGCGCTGTCGCGAAGCTCATCGATGCGCGAGGCCACGACTCGCCTCCCGGTGGCCCGACAGGTGGTCGAGCGGTTCGTGGCGGGGACGTCCTCCGCCGAGGCCGTGGCCGCCGTCTCGGAGGTGCTGGACGACGGACGTCTGGCGACTCTCGACGTGCTCGGTGAGGACGTCACCGACGAGGTCGAGGCCGCACGGTCGGTCAGCGCCTACACGACGTTGCTCGACGAGCTCACGGCGCACGGCCTGACCGACCGCGCCGAGGTGTCGGTCAAGCTCTCGGCGATCGGGCAGGCACTACCCACGGGGCCACGCGTCGCCACCGAGGGGGCGAGAGCCATCGCCCGTGCCGCGCGCAACGCCGGCACGACGATGACGATCGACATGGAGGACCACACCACCACCGACGCCACGCTGCGCACGCTCACCGAGCTGCGCAAGGACTTCCCGGAGACGGGCGCGGTGCTCCAGGCCTACCTGCGCCGGACCGAGGCGGACTGCCGGGCGTTGTCCCAGCCGGGGTCGCGCGTCCGGCTCTGCAAGGGGGCCTACGACGAGCCCGAGGCCGTGGCGTTCCAGGAGCGCCTGGAGGTGGACCGGTCCTACGTGCGTTGCCTGCGGGTCCTCCTGGAGGGTGAGGGCTACCCCATGATCGCCACGCACGACCCCCGGCTGATCGCGATCGCCGAGGAGCTGCTGAAGCGCACGGGCCGCAGCCCCGCCAGCTACGAGTTCCAGATGTTGTTCGGCGTGCGGCCCGAGGAGCAACAACGGCTCGTGCGCGACGGTCACCGGGTCCGGGTCTACGTGCCCTTCGGGGAGGAGTGGTATCCCTACCTGGTGCGCCGGTTGGCCGAACGACCGCGCAACCTGGCGTTTTTCCTGCGAGCGCTCGTGTCGCGGGCGTGAGACGGTGGAGTCCGCCTCCCGCATCGCCTGCCGAGCGAGCTGAGCCTCGGGCGCGGTCGGCGGGGGCCGATGCCAGTCAGCGGAGGAGGAGTCCATGGGCGCGCAGTCCCTCGAGGGTGTGAGCGCGAAGAAGGTCGCGATCCTCGGGGTCGGCGTCATGGGGGAGGCGCTGCTCTCCGGGCTGATCCGTGCGGGACACCCGGTCGGCTCGCTGCTGGTCGGTGAGAAGCGTCCGGAGCGTGCCGCGGAGCTGGCCGAGCGCTACGGCGTGCAGGTCGAGGCCGACAACCGCGCTGTGGCGCGCGCGTGCGAGACGGTCGTGATCGTGGTCAAGCCCCAGGACATGAGCGACCTGCTCGAGGAGATCGGCCAGGAGCTGCGCCCCGGCCAGCTCGTCGTCTCCATGGCGGCCGGCATCACCACAGGGTTCATCGAGGACCATCTCTCGGAGGGCGTGGCGGTGGTGCGCGTGATGCCCAACACCCCCGCCTTGGTGGACGAGGGCATGGCGGCGATCTCGGCGGGCTCGCACTGCGACCAGGCGCACCTCGAGCTGGCCGAGTCGCTGCTGCGCTCGACCGGGAGAGTGCTGCTCGTGCCTGAGCGTCAGCTGGACGCGGTGACCGCGATCAGTGGCTCCGGACCCGCCTATCTGTTCTTCGTGGTGGAGGCGATGATCGAGGCGGGGGTGCACCTCGGTCTGCCTCGTACGACCGCCAGCGACCTGGTGGTGCAGACGGTCGTCGGCTCGGCCAAGCTGCTGCGCGAGACAGGGGAGCATCCGACCGTCCTGCGCGAGCGTGTCACCTCGCCGGGCGGCACGACCGCGTCGGCGATCCGGGAGCTGGAGGACCACAAGGTCCGTGCCGCCTTCCTGACCGCGATGAGGGCGGCGTGCGACCGGTCGCGTGAGCTGTCCGGAGAGTCTCCGTGACCGCTGCCGGCTGTCACGGGTGCTCGGTCTTCGAGAGCGAGCTGGTCCAGTACGACTTCGGCCTCGACCACCCGATGAACCCGGTGCGGGTGGGCCTGACCATGCGTCTGGCCGCTGAGCTGGGTGTCATCGGTGACTCCGGCCTGCAGGTCGTCCCGGCGCCCATGGCCTCCGACGACCTGGTGGCCACGGTCCACCAGGAGGACCTGATCGCCGCGGTACGCCGCACCAGCGACGACCCGACCCGCCACGACCACGCACGCGGGCTCGGCACGATGGACACCCCGACGTTCGTCGGCATGCACCACGCCTCTGCCCACATCGTGGGCGCGAGCGTGGAGGCGGCACGACGCGTCTGGGAGGGGGAGGCGCTGCACGCCGCAAACATCACCGGGGGTCTGCACCACGCGATGCCCGATCGGGCCAGTGGCTTCTGCGTCTACAACGACGTCGCGGTCGCGATCCGTTGGCTGTTGGCCCAGGGAGTCGAGCGGGTCGCCTACGTCGACGTCGACGTCCACCACGGCGACGGGGTGGAGCAGGTCTTCTACGACGACCCCCGGGTGCTCACCATCAGCCTGCACGAGACGGGGCAGATGCTCTTCCCCGGCACCGGCTTCCCGAAGGACGTGGGTGCGCCGGGAGCCGAGGGGAGTGCGGTCAACGTCGCGCTGCCGCCCGGGACCTCCGACGCGGGTTGGCTGCGTGCCTTCCATGCAGTCGTCCCGCCGTTGCTGCGGGAGTTCCGCCCCCAGGTGCTGGTGACCCAGCACGGGTGTGACTCCCACCTGGAGGATCCGCTGGCCCATCTGATGCTCACGGTGGACGGACAGCGGGCGTCCTACCTGGCGCTGCACGATCTCGCCCACGAGCTCTGTGACGGCCGCTGGGTGGTGACCGGTGGCGGGGGCTACGCGCTGGTGGACGTGGTGCCGCGGGCGTGGTCCCACCTGCTCGCGATCGTGGCGGGCAACCCCCTGGATCCGGGCACCCCGGTCCCGCCGAAGTGGCGGGAATCGGTCCGGCAGACGCTGGGTCGGGTGGCGCCGATGCGGATGACCGACGGGCGCAACCCGGTCTACCGGGAGTGGCAGCAGGGCTACGACCCCGACTCCTGGCTGGACCGTGCGATCCGGGCCACGCGGGACGCGGTTTTCCCTCTGCATGGTTTGGACCCGCAGCCGTAATTCCGTCGTCGGATGTCCAGAACCGGTGGTGATGTGCGCACAAGTTTTTCGAAATGGGTCTCGCTGGCCTCACAAGTCACACTACTCTCATCTACACAAGAAGCTGCATCGCTCATCCCCCGGTGGGGAAGCCGGGGGCGTGCTGCTTGAGAAAGTGCGGTGCCAGATGGCCGAGAACCACCCCGGAGATGTCTCCGGAGTCAAGTTCCTGACCGTGGCCGAGGTGGCCGAGGTCATGCGGGTGTCGAAGATGACCGTCTACCGACTGGTCCATTCAGGCGAGCTGCCGGCGGTTCGTGTCGGTCGTTCGTTCCGGGTCACTGAAGAGGACGTCAACGAGTACTTGCAGCGCAGCTACTTCCAGACAGGCTGAGCTCTCGGAGCTGCCCAGGCGCAGTCTCGCGGGCGGTCCTGGGAGTCCTGGCCGGTCCCACCGGTCGTGGCCTGTCGCCGACCGGCGCGCCACCTCGGTCGGGCCTGGACTGGTCCCGGGTCGACGGCATCGCTCGGTGGGCATCGCTGACAAGACAGACGAGAGGGGTGTGGGCTCGGAGCCCACACCCCTCTCGCATGCGTGGGTGCTGACGGCGTCGGCGTCAGCTGGTGCTGCGCGCCGAGGCCGGAGGGGTCAGAGGCGGGTGAAGTTGGCCGTGACGACCCAGTCGCCACGGGAGTCCTGCACGGCGGCGACGCCGATCCGACGGGGGCTCCTGCTGAGCATCACGTGGCGGTGGGCGTCGGAGTTCATCCAGAGCCGGACGACCCGACGCGGGGTGACGACTCCGCGGGCCAGGTTCTCACCGGCGTAGCGGGCGCCGCAGTCGTTGAAGAAGGGGGACAGGTCCTGGTGGTAGAACCGCAGGGTGGAGGCCAGGTGGCGGCTCCAGCGCTCGGAGTACTTGTCGGTGCAGCCGTGGAAGCGCAGCTTGCGCTTGCCGTGGTTCGCCCGCACCCGGTTCACCCAGTACTTCACCTGCTTCTCGTACGTGCCGGGGTTCATGTTGCGGATCTGCTGCACCGTCGCGGCGTCGGCCGTGGTGGTGGGTCCGGCGACGACGGTGAAGGTCGAGGCGACCACAGCGATGATGGCGATCAGGGTGCTGCGGGCTGCAATGGTCATGTCTCAGGCCCTCCCAAGCCTTGGCACTCATGGGCTGCCGTACCAGTGGTCGGCTGCCGGGCCCCGCCCTTCGCCGGACTGCTTCCGTCCCGACCCGGAAGGCGACTGGTCCTATCAGGATAGGACCATGGTCCCGATCCGTCCGGGACTTCAAACCAATCGGGCAATTTTCTGCGCAGCCCGTCTAGTCATGACCCAGGTGCTGCACCCCGCCGCGCAGGCCCAGGGCACCGGAGCCGGCGATCGGGGTCAGGCAGGCGCCGATTGGGGCCCGGGGACCGGCGACGGTTACGCTGGGCAGGCGATCCGGGCGTCGGATCGCCGCCAGGTCGACTCGACCGCCGCGACCGTCGGGTCGTGGCTCTCCATGACTGCACAGAAGGGTTGGTTCGTGGGTTCCGTCATCAAGAAGCGTCGCAAGCGCATGGCAAAGAAGAAGCACCGCAAGCTGCTGAAGAAGACCCGGGTCCAGCGCCGTCGTCTGGGCAAGTAGGACCGACCGGACTTTGTGATGGGACGTGTCGTTCTGGTCACCGGCGTCTCGGGTGACATCGGGGGTCGTTTCGCGCGCAGCATCGCGCAGGATCAAGCGGTCGCGCGCGTGATCGGGGTCGACGTGGTGCCGCCCCGCAGCGACCTGGGCGGGGTGCGCTTCATGCGCGCCGACATCCGCAACCCCGTGATCGCCAAGGTGATCGCCGGTGAGGACGTCGACACCGTGGTCCACACCGGACTCGCCGCCAGCTTCGCGGCCTCCGGCGGGCGGGTGTCGATGAAGGAGCACAACGTCATCGGCACGATGCAGCTGCTGGCAGCGTGTCAGCGCGCGCCCGGTCTGGAACGTCTCGTCGTGCGCTCCTCCGCCGAGGTCTACGGCGCGAGCAACCGCGATCCGGCCATGTTCACCGAGGAGATGGGGCCACGCCACGCCGCCACCGGTTTCGGTCGTGACGTCACCGAGGTCGAGGGCTACATCCGAGGCTTCTCACGCCGTCGCCCCGAGGTCAGTGTCACGGTCCTGCGACAGGCGGCCCTGCTCTCGCCGCACTACCACAACGCCTTGTCGGACTACCTGCGCCTGAACCCGATCCCGAAGGTGCTCGGCTTCGATGCCCGGGTGCAGCTGCTGCACCTGGAGGACCTGGTCAGCGCGCTGCACCACGCCACCGTGGCCGGGGTCGGTGGCACCTTCAACCTCGCCAGCTCGGGGATCGTTCCGCTGTCGCAGGTGATCCGCAAGCTCGGGCGGGTTCCGGTGCCGATGCCCGCCTTCCTGATGCGCGGTCTGGGCTCTGCGGTCCATCGCGCCCGGATCGGCCTCAGTGAGTTCTCCAGCGACCAGCTCACCTACCTGACCTATGGTCGCGGGCTCGACACCACCCGGATGCGTACGGTGCTGGGGTTCGAGGCGGGTTACTCGACCGAGGATGTCCTGGACGAGTTCGCGAAGGCATATCCTGCGCGAACCGTGGACGCACACCCTGTGACGGCGCTTGATCGCGTCGTACGCTCCGCACGAGGGGGTCACGATGCCTGACGCAGAGATCATTCCGCTCGGCACGCGCGGGCGGCCGGGCCGCGGGAGCGGACGCGCCCGGCCCTCGAGCTCCTCCCGTGACCTGTGGGAGCCCCGCAAGCCGGGATCCACGGAGCCCGAGGACACCGACGAGACGGCGCCCGACGCGATCGGAACCTCCGAGATCGAGGACGCCGGCACCCGGGTCGAGCCGAGCAGTGACGACTCCGCAGGTGTGGAGGAGGTCGACTCCGAGGTGCGGGAGACGTCTGCGTCGACGTCGCGGGAGGACATCGACCTCAGCGACCTGGAGCGGGCCTCTCGCTCGCTGGCGGGCGGGGCCGAGGTCGAGCGCTTCACCGCAGCGCCCGGTGCCGGCACGGTCCCCGGCGTCGTGCTCGGCGACGCGGACCGGTCCCCGACCAAGGTCGGCCCGCTGCCGGTCAAGGAGCTCCTCTCGATCATCACCGGAGCTGCGGAGCGGGTCTTCGGCGACCAGGCGGATCGTCGGCTGGCCGAGATGCTCGCCTTCCTGCGACGCCGAGTCACCGGCGACTACGAGATCGACGACTACGGCCTCGACGTCGAGTTCACCGATCGCTTCGTCATGGAGCTGATCCGGCCTCTGGCCACCAAGTGGTTCCGGGTCGAGGTCCGCGGAGTGGAGAACATCCCCACCGACAGCGGCGCCCTGGTCGTGTCCAACCACTCCGGGACCGTCCCCCTCGACGGGGTGATCACGATGTTCGCGGTCAACGAGACCACCGGTCGCCACCTGCGGCCGCTGGGCGCAGACCTGGTCTTCCGGTTGCCGTTCATCTCCGAGATCGCTCGCAAGGGCGGCGCCACCCTGGCCTGCAACGAGGACGCGCACCGGCTGCTCAGCGACGGCGAGCTGGCCGCGGTCTGGCCCGAGGGTTTCAAGGGGATCGGGAAGCCCTACAGCGAGCGCTACAAGCTCCAGCGCTTCGGACGCGGAGGCTTCGTCTCGGCAGCGATCCGGACCGGGGTTCCGATCGTGCCCTGCTCGATCGTGGGTGCAGAGGAGATCTACCCCTTGGTCGGCAACCTCCCCTCGCTGGCTCGGCTGCTGGGGGTGCCCTACATCCCGATCACGCCGTTCTTCCCGCTGCTGGGGCCGCTCGGCCTGGTGCCCCTGCCGTCGAAGTGGATCATCGAGTTCGGCGAGCCGATCCGGACCGACTCCTATGACTCGGGGGCCGCGGACGACCCGATGCTGGTCTTCAACGTGACCGATCAGGTGCGTGAGTCGATCCAGCAGACGCTGTACTCGTTGTTGATGCGCAGGAAGTCCGTCTTCCACTGATCGCTTCCGGTGCGCCGCACCGGGACGTCGAGCAGGCCGGGCTCACTTGCCGAGAGGCGAGTCCGTCAGCGTCTCGTCGATGGAGTCCTTGACGCCGTCCTGGATCTGCTTGACGGTCTCCTCGGTGTCGTCGCTCACCTTGCCGACGAGTCCACCGGTCGCCTCATCGACCTTCTCCAGCGCCCGCCGCGGTTCGCTGGGCAGCTCGGCCCCCACGCTCAGCCGGGGGCCCTCGGTCGAGGACCGGTCGCCGTCACCCGAGCCGTTCTGGCCGGATCCCGAGCCGGAGCGACGATTGTTGGTGTCCTGCGCCTTGGTGGGGATCTCCACCGTCAGCGCGGGGTGGTCGTTGTTGATCTCCTGCGAGCGCAGGGCGTCCATCGCCTGGCTGATCTGGGTGGCCTGGGCCATCAGGACCGGCATGTCCAGCGTGGGACGCGACGAGCACGTGCCGCACGCGTCACTCGCCTGCTGGTCGATGCCCTGCACCACCACGGCGGCGCGGGCCAGCTCGTCCTGGATGTCGGCAGGGGCGGCCTTCGCGACGCTCTGCAGGCGTTGCAGGGTCTCGGCGCTGAAGTCCCGCAGGGTCTCGACGTCCTGGGAGGATCCCTCGGCGTTGAAGGACTCGAGCAGCAAGCTGCTGCCGGCCACTGCCTGGACCACGAACAGGTCGACGCTCTGAGCCACCTGGTCGGACGGGGCGCCGGTCTCGACCATCTGGGCGGCCTCGTCCAGCCGCTCCTCGGCCTGGTCGAGGTAGGAGCGTCCCTTGTCGGCGGGTTCGGACTGGACCCCGAGCCGGACATCCTCGATGCCGCGCTTGATCGGGTACAGCGCATCGCCGGGCAGGGACTCCTCGGCGGCCGCAGCCAGACCGGCGGAGCCGCCGACCAGGGTGAAGACCGCTGCTGCGGCGGTGAGCCGGCGCTGGCGCGCACGGTCGCCTCGTCGCGGCGGAAGTGCGAGGGGGGAGACCGGGGTCAGGGCGGTCTGGGCCTCCACCATGAGCTGCTCGCGAAGCGCGACGGAGAAGTCGCGGCGGGGGGCGGGTGCCTCCTCCGACCGCAGCTCTTCGACGAGGTCGGCAAGAGGGCGCAGGTCAGAAGAGATGTGATCGGCCGGGGTCCGCCCGTCGACCACTGCCGCGAACTGGTCAGCGCGACGGTGTCCTCCCAGGATGGAGACCATCACGCCCCCCTCTCAGTTCGAAGATCGTTCATCTGCTCAACGACGCTTGGGATCGTGGGGTTATGGGTACGGCACAAGTTTTCGGGCGCGTTGCCGCCGCGGTGACCGGGTGCCCGGCCGTCCTGGAACCACCTGCCTGCCGGACCGATGATGCTCATCGCACGTCCTGCGGCATCAGCTTGGCCAGGTTGCGCACCGCGCGCAGCTGCAGCTGCTTGATCGCCCCGTCGCTGCGGTCGAGGGCCAGTGCTGTCTCGGCGATGGACAGCCCCTGGAGGAAGCGCATCACCAGGCACTCCTGCTGCTCGTGCGGCAGCTGCTGCAACGCCTCCATGAGCGCCTCGTTGGTCAGGTGCGCCATGACTGCGGCCTCGGGGCCTTCGGCTGCCGAGTCGTGGGGCGTCATGTCCTCGGTGACGACCTCGAGCCGGTTCTTGCCGGACTTGTAGTGGTCGGTGGTGAGGTTGCGCGCGATCGTCATCAGCCACGCCCCGAAGTCCTTGCCCTGCCAGCGGAAGTTGCTCATGCTCCGCAGAGCCCGGAAGAAGGTGTCGGAGGTCAGGTCCTCGGCCAGGGCCTGAGAGCCGACCCGGTAGTACAGGAAGCGGTAGACCTGCGGGTGGTAGTGGTCGTAGAGCAACCCGAAGGCATCGCTGTCGCCCTTGCGGGCCAGCTCCACCAGGGCGATCAGGCGGTTCGCCTCGTGCTCGTCCTCCTCCGAGGAGGCGGCGTAGGCGCTGTCGTCGTGGGAGCGGACATCGGTGGCCGCCTCGCTCATCAGCAGACCGGGGGTGCGGGGGCGCTCGAGCCCCAGGGGGGAGGTCCCCGCAGGCACCAACGCCGGGCCCAGGAGGGGAGACAGGTCGGAGAGCAGGATCTCGGCCACCGCGAGGCGCAGCGCATGGACGCCACGCGACCACTGCGCCGGATTGCCCATGACTCTCCCTGGTCCCCCAGGGGTCGCGGCGCAACACAGCAGCGTGAGGCTCTTGACGGTATCCGACCCCCAGTGTCAGATTTCCCGACTCATGATAGCCCGAACGGGCCAGAAGTGACACCCGTGGTCTATTCGGATATGTCCCGGTTCCACCATTCTGTGACCCACCGCCGTCACCGCGAGAACCGGCCGGGATCAGGCCTGATGTCGCCGGATCGCGACGCCGGCGGCTACCGTCCCGGCCAGTGCTCCCGCGACACCGGCGCCGAAGAGCCCGAGCCTGGCGGCCTTGCGCCCGGTGCGGTAGTCGCGGATCCGCCAGCCGGCCTCGCGCGCGTGCTCGCGCAGCTTGTGGTCGGGGTTGATCACGCACGCGTCGCCGACCAGCTGCAGCATCGGCAGGTCGTTGTAGGAGTCGGAGTACGCGGTACAGCGCTGCAGGTCCAGCCCCTCCCGGGCGGCCAGGTCGCTGATCGCCTCGGCCTTCGCCGGGCCGTGCAGCAGGTCGCCGACCAGCGCTCCGGTGTAGACCCCGTCGACATGCTCAGCCCGGGTGCCCAGAGCACCGGTGAGACCGAGCCTGCGCGCGATGGTGCGCGCGATCTCGATCGGAGCCGCTGTGACCAGCCACACCCGCTGCCCCTCGTCGAGGTGCATCTGGGCCAGCGCGCGGGTGCCGGGCCAGATCCGCACCGCCATCGACTCCTCGAAGATCTCCTCGCCCAGCTCCTCCAGCTCGGTGACGGTGTGCCCGGCGATGAATGCCAGCGCGGAGTTGCGCGCGCCTGCGACGTGCTCGGGGTCCTCGACCCCGACCGCACGGAAGTAGGCCTGCTTCCAGGCGGCGCCGACGATCTCGCGGGTGGTGAAGAACTTGCGGCGGTGCAGGCCCCGCGCGAGGTGGAAGATCGAGGCTCCCTGGATGATCGTGTTGTCGACGTCGAAGAAGGCCCCCGCCGACAGGTCGGCGGGGGTCTCCAGGGCCGTCTCGAGCTCTCGCGCTGCGGGGAACGCCTCGCCGGCGAGGCTGGAACGCAGGGTGAGGTCGGGGGCTGAACGCTTGCCGTGGCGCACGCGCCCAGCCTAGATGAGCCGGCGCAGGGACTCGCAACGCTGCGCGACGACCCGTTCGGCCCCGGAGTCGGCCGAGCGGGGTGTGACAGACTCGCGGGCGTGATCGTGAACGTCGCAGACCTGCTTGCGCAGGCCCGCGCGAGCAGGCCTGATCAGGTCGCGGTCATCAGCGCCGACGGGGGGCGAGGAGAGCTCGGCGACCGCCTGACCTGGGCCGAGCTGGACGAGGTGGTCAGCCGGACCGCCGCGGGGCTGGACCGGCTCGGGCTGGTCGCCGGCAACCGGGTCGTGATCGCCACCGGCAACCGGATCGAGTTCGTCGCGGCGTACTTCGCGACGTTGCGTGCGCGGCTGGTCGCCGTCCCGGTGAACCCTCGCTCGGCAGGTGCTGAGTTCCGCCGGATGCTTGCCGACAGTGGCGCGCGCCTGGTCGTCGCGGACGCCGCCACGCTGGACCTGGCCCGCGAAGCTGCAGCGCAGGCCCCCGCGTTGCGCCTGGTCGTGCTCGACTCCCCTGCGCAGGCCGGGGAGACCTCCTTCACCGAGCTGGCCTCGACGCAGGCTGACGTCCAGCCGGTCAGCGTGGACCCCGAGTCCTTGGCGGTCCTGCTGTACACCTCCGGGGCATCGGGAGCCCCTCGTGCTGCGATGCTGACCCACCGCGCCCTCGTCGCCAACGTCGATCAGGTGGCCTCGATCGAACCCCCGATGGTGCGAGCGGAGGACGTGGTCTACGGCGTGCTCCCGCTGTTCCACGTCTACGGGCTCAACGCAGTGCTCGGACAGGTCGTGCGTCAGGGCGCCACGATCGTCCTGGCCGACTCCTTCGACCCGGCCGTGTCCCTGGAGCACATCGCCCGGCACTCGATCACCGTGGTGCCCATCGCTCCGCCGGTGCTGGCGCACTGGCGTGGCGTCGACGACCTGCGGCAGGCGCTGGGCTCGGTGCGGATGCTGCTCTCGGGCTCGGCGCCGCTGCCGCCCGACGTCGTCGCGGAGTTCACCGGTGGCACCGGGATCGAGGTGCACCAGGGCTACGGCCTGACCGAGGCCGCACCGGTGGTGACCTCGACGCTCGGCAGCACCCGTCTCAAGCCGGGCTCGGTCGGTGTCGCCATCCCCGGCGTGCATCTGCGCCTGGTCGACGACACCGGGGGACCGGTGGGCCCCGGTGAGGACCCGGGGGAGATCCAGGTCTCCGGCCCCAACCTCTTCGACGGCTACTGGCCCGATGGCGCCGAGGCGCCCGTCGAGGGCTGGTTCGCCACGGGTGACGTCGGGTACCTCGACGAGGACGGTGACCTCTTCCTGGTCGACCGGCTCAAGGAGATGGTCATCGTCTCCGGCTTCAACGTCTATCCCTCCGAGATCGAGGAGGTGATCGCCGCGGTCGACGGCGTGCGCGAGGTCGCCGTCATCGGGGTGTCCGACGAGCTCACCGGAGAGGCCGTGGTGGCCTATCTACGCCCGGTCGAGGACACCGGGCCGTCGGAGGACCTGATAGCCGAGGTGCAAGCCGCCTGCGAGGCCGGACTGGCCCGGTTCAAGTGGCCCAGCCGGATCGAGGTCGTCTCCGACCTGCCACGCACCGTGACCGGCAAGGTCGCCAAGGGCCGGATGCGAGCCACCGTCAGGCGCGAGCGGCTGGGACTGATCGAGTGAGTGCTCGGGTCGTCCTGTACACCCGCCCCGGATGTCACCTGTGCGACGAGGCCCGCGGGGTCATCGAGCGGGTGTGCTCCGAGCTGGGGGAGTCGTTCCAGGAAGTGGACATCGACGGTGTGGAGGACCTGGAGCGGCGCTTCGGCACCGAGATCCCGGTGACCTTCGTCGACGGGGAGCAGCACGACTTCTTCCGGGTGAGCGAGGATCGGCTGCGACGCGCGTTGCGCCGCGACCGCTAGCCCTCGGAGGCGCCCCACCGCGGTGACCTGGGTCACGAACCCGGGCCGGTCCACCCGCTCGTTTTGTTCTCACGTTCACAAACTTCTAGAGTTGCCTGCGCGGTCGGCTGCCGCGGGCGCTTCTCGCCCGACCAAGCCCGACGTCTCGAAGACCACGCCGTCGCCGGCGCCGGCCGCGATGAGCCAGGAGGACCGTGAGCGAGACCTTGGACCGCCACCCCGGCGGGGTCGATCCCTCGTCGTTGGGTCAGCGTCCCCTCGCAGCCCGCCGTGACGGCGCGACTCGTGGCATCCCCGAGGCGACCATCGCGCGGCTGCCGGTCTACCTGCGCGCTCTCGTCTCGCTGGCCGAGCAGGGGGTGGAGACCTGCTCCTCCCAGGACCTGGCCGAGGCGGCGGGGGTGAACAGCGCCAAGCTGCGCAAGGACCTGTCCTACCTCGGCTCCTACGGCACCCGCGGTGTCGGGTACGACGTGGAGTACCTGCGCTACCACATCGCGCGGGAGATCGGCGTCACCCAGGACCTTCCGGTGGTGATCGTGGGGGTCGGGAACCTGGGTCACGCCCTGGCCAACTACTCAGGCTTCTCCTCGCGCGGCTTCCACATCGTCGCGCTGCTGGACACCGATCCCGACCGGTGGGCCGAGCCCGTCGGGTCGCTGGAGGTGCGTCCGCTGGACCAGCTCGAGGACGTGGTGCGGCAGCGCCGCGTCGTGATCGGCGTCATCGCCACGCCGGCAGCAGCCGCTCAGGCGGTCTGTGACCGGCTCGTGGCAGCCGGAGTGACCAGCATCCTCAACTTCGCGCCCGCGGTGCTGGCCGTGCCCCCCGGTGTGGACGTGCGCAAGGTCGACCTGTCCATCGAGCTGCAGATCCTGGCCTACCACGAGCAGCGCAAGGCGGTGGTGGGCGCATGAGTCATCCCATGGCACCGCTCGCTCCGCTCACGCAGCCGCGGGGGTCCCGATGAGCATCCTCGTCGTGGGCGTCTCCCACCACACCGCAGACGTCGACCTGTTGGAGCGCCTGGCGCTGACTCCTGACCAGGTCGAGAAGCTCGTCGTGGCCGTGCAGAACACCGACCACGTACGTGAGGCCACGGCGCTGGCCACATGCAACCGCGTGGAGATCTATACAGACGTGGACCGCTTCCACGGCAGCGTCGAGGCCATCTGCCGCGCGCTGTGCGACCTCTCCGGCCAGTCGGTCGACGCCGTCGTGCCCCACCTCTACGTCCACTACGACGACGGGGCGGTCTCGCACCTGTTCCACGTCGCTGCGGGCCTGGACTCGATGGTCGTCGGCGAGGGCCAGATCCTCTCGCAGGCGCGAGAGTCCCTGCGGCTCGGCCAGGAGCTCGGGTCCGTCGGCCCGGCGCTGAACGCTGCCTTCCAGCAGGCGCTGCGGGTCGCCAAGCGAGCGCACACCGAGACCGACATCGACCGCGCCGCCCCGTCGTTGGTCGGTGTCACGCTGGCGCGGGCGGCCCACTGGCTGGGCGGGCTCCAGGGACGCCGCGTCGTCGTGGTCGGAGCCGGGGCGATGGCCTCACTGACCGTGAGTGCCCTGACCAAGGCCGGAGCCGCCGACGTGGTGGTGCTCAACCGCACCGCTGCCAAGGCGCAGCGCCTGGCCGAGCAGTACGGCGTGCGGCACGCTCCCCTGGACTCCCTCGCCGAGTCGGTCGGCGGCGCCGACCTCGTGGTCTCCTGCACCGGAGCCGTCGGCATGATGCTGAGCGTCGACATGGTCGACACCGGGCGCACGCAGGCCCGCGCGGTGGTCGACCTCGCCCTGCCTCACGACGTCGACCCGGCCGTTTCCGGTCTCGAGGGCGTGCGGTTGATCGGGCTCCGCGAGCTCGCCGCTGAGCTGAGCGGCGACGACGAGGCCCTGGTCGACGTCATCGCTGTGCGCCGGATCGTGGCGCAGGAGGTGCAGGCCTTCGTCGACGCGCGCCGGGTGGCATCGGTCACTCCCACGGTCGTCGCGCTCCGTTCGATGGCGACCGAGGTCGTCACCGCCGAGCTGGCCCGCCTGCTCAGTCGGGTCCCCGACCTCGACCCCGCGCTGCGCCTGGAGATGGAGCAGTCGTTGCGGCGGGTTGCCCACAAGCTGGTGCACCAGCCGACCGTCAGGGTCAAGGAGCTGGCGAGCTCCGCCGGCGCGGTCTCCTACGCCGAGGCGCTTGCCGAGCTGTTCGCCCTCGACCCGCAGGCCGTGGAGGCCGTCACCTCCGCAGGCGGCGCCGACCCGCTCGCCGCCGAGCTCGACCTCGGCGTCGAGGGCCCCGCTCCTACTCGCATCTCCCGGCCGGGGCCGCTGTCCGGCGACCCCCTCGGTGGCGGTGGCGACGCATGAGCGATGCGATCCGCGTGGGCACCCGCGCCTCCCAGCTGGCGCTGACCCAGTCCACCCACGTCGCCGACGCCCTCCGGGCCAAGCTGGGCCGCGACGTCGAGCTGGTCGAGATCAGCACCGAGGGGGACCGCAACCGCGCGCCCCTGTCGACCCTCGGCGGTGCCGGGGTCTTCGTCAGTGCCCTGCGGGAGGCGCTGGCCAGCGGCAGGGTCGACGTCGCGGTCCACTCCCTGAAGGACCTTCCTACCTGGGCCGAACCGGGCACTTCTCTGGCCGCGATCCCGCCCCGGGAGGACCCCCGTGACGCCCTGGTCGCGCGCGACGGTCTGACGCTCGGTGAGCTGCCCGTCGGCAGTGTGATCGGCACCGGATCGCCGCGACGCGCCGCGCAGCTGCACGCCCTGGGCCTGGGACATCAGATCGTCGACATCCGCGGCAACGTCGACACCCGGGTGGGCAAGGTGGCCGCGGGCGAGCTCGACGGCGTGGTGCTGGCGCTGGCCGGGCTCCACCGGCTGGGGCGCGGCGACGCTGTGAGCGAGGTGCTGGACCCCCTCCAGATGCTTCCGGCTCCGGGGCAGGGTGCGCTGGCCGTGGAGTGCCGCAGCGCCGACGAGGAGCTCGTGGAGCAGGTGCGCACGGCCGTCGACGACCCCGTCACCCGGGCGACCGTGAGCGCCGAGCGGGTGCTGCTCGCGACCCTCGAGGCCGGGTGCAGCTCACCTGTCGGTGCGCTCGCGGAGGTCGTCGAGGGCGAGGAGGGCCCCGAGCTCTGGTTGCGCGCCGTGGCCCTTTCATTGGACGGTGGTCTCAGCATCCGCAGGTCGGCCACCGGCGACGTGCGCGATCCGGGGACCACCGGCGAGCGTCTGGCCAAGGAGATGCTCGAGGACGGCGCCGACGAACTCATGAACGGGCCACCCTGAGGCCCGCCGTCACGCCGCGAGCGCGTGACGGCGCCCTGGTCCCGACGCACACTGCACCACCCATTCGAGCCACTGAGAAGGCACACCGTGAGCAACACCGCCCAGAAGACCTCGACCGCTGCAACCACCGCCTCCGCGCTTCCGTCGGCGCACGTGGCGTTCGTGGGCACCGGCCCTGGTGACCCTGACCTGCTGACCGTCCGCGCGAGCGAGCTGATCCGACGCGCCGAGGTCGTGCTGACCGAGGTGCCGGAGCACCAGGAGCTGGTCCGCCGCGTGCTCGGCGTCGCGCAGCTGACGCAGGACGACGAGGACGGCAACGCGACTCCGCTTCCGGGTCTGCCCGAGATCATCGAGGTCCGCAACAGCAGCACCGGCACGCCCCTGACGCCGGCCAACCGAGCCAAGGCTGTGGTCAAGCACGCCCGCGGTGGTCGCCGGGTGGTCCGGCTGATCAGCGGCGACCCGTTCCTCTACAACTGCGGGCCGGACGAGGCCCAGGGCTGCATCAAGGCGGGATTCTCCTTCGAGATCGTGCCCGGTGTGGCTGCAGCGCTTGCGGTCCCGGCCTACGCCGGCATCCCGCTGACCAGCCGCCACGACCACGAGATCGCAGTGATCTCCTGCGGCGCCGCCAAGATCGACTGGGAGTGGTACGCCGACGGCAAGACCCTGGTGCTGCTCGACGCGCTGGACTCCATCGGCGCCATCGCCCAGGCGCTGGTCGAGGCGGGCCGCGGGCCCGAGACGCCGGTGGCGATCACCCGCACCGGCACCTCCACCACGCAGCAGACGCTGGTCTCCACCCTGGGCGAGGTCCAGGCCGACATCGGCGAGTGGTCCGACCTCGAGTCGGGGCCGACCGTGACCGTGGTGGGTGACGTGGTCGCGGCGCGTGGCACGCTGTCGTGGTTCGAGACCAAGCCGCTCTTCGGGTGGCGGGTGCTCGTGCCGCGCACCAAGGAGCAGGCCGGTGAGCTCTCCGAGCGACTGCGCTCCTACGGAGCGACCCCCGAGGAGGTGCCGACGATCTCCGTCGAGCCGCCCCGCAACCCCCAGCAGATGGACAAGGCCGTCCGCGGCCTGGTCGAGGGTCGCTACAAGTGGATCGCCTTCACCTCGGTCAACGCGGTGCGCGCGGTCAAGGAGAAGTTCGACGGCTACGGCCTGGACGCCCGGGCCTTCTCCGGGCTCAAGATCGCCGCCGTCGGCGACAAGACCGCTGAGTCCCTGCTCGCCTGGGGGCTGCGCCCCGACCTGGTGCCGTCCGGCGAGCAGTCCGCGCGCGGCCTGCTGGAGGACTGGCCCGAGCACGACGAGCTGCTCGACCCGATCAACCGCGTCTTCCTGCCCCGCGCCGACATCGCCACCGAGACCCTGGCCGCCGGGCTGGTCGAGCTCGGCTGGGAGGTCGACGACGTGACGGCGTACCGCACGGTGCGCGCGGCCCCGCCGCCGGCGCCGGTGCGCGAGGCGATCAAGTCCGGCAGGTTCGACGCCGTGGTCTTCACCTCGTCCTCGACGGTGCGCAACCTGGTCGGCATCGCCGGCAAGCCGCACCCCTCGACGGTGATCGCGGTGATCGGCCCGCAGACGGCCAAGACCGCCGAGGAGCACGGGCTCCGGGTCGACGCCATGGCGGAGAACCCGTCGGCGGACGACCTGGCCGAGGCGCTGGCATCGGTCGGTGCGGCACGCCGCCTGGAGATGCTCGCCGACGGGCTGCCGGTCACCAAGCCGTCGGAGCGCAAGACCACCTCACGCCGCCGGTGAGTCGGTGGGGGTCGCCGGGCAACCGGTGACTCCCCACCCTCGCGTGGGCACGCCGTTAGGCTCGGGGGATGACCATGCCTGGTGGAGCGAACGGCCCGCACCTGCGGCCGCGGAGGCTACGACGCACCGCGGCCCTGCGGGAGCTGGTCGCGGAGACCGGGCTCGTGCCCGCTCAGCTCGTGCTGCCCGTCTTCGTCCGTGAGGGCGCCGACGAGCCGCGCCCGATCAGCAGCATGCCCGGCGTGGTCCAGCACTCGAAGGAGTCGCTGCGCAAGACGGCGGCGGAGGCGGCCGAGGCCGGACTGGGCGGGCTGATGCTCTTCGGCATCCCGGAGTCCAAGGATGCCGAAGGCACCGGCGCCTGTGACCCTCACGGGATCCTGAACACTGCCATCGCCGAGGTCGGCGCCGAGGTCGGCGACGCGCTGCCGGTGATGGCAGACCTGTGCCTGGACGAGTTCACCGACCACGGCCACTGCGGGGTCCTCGACGCCCGAGGGCACGTCGACAACGACCGCACCCTGGAGATCTACGCCAGGATGGCCGTGGCGCAGGCCGAGGCCGGCGTCGACGTGGTCGGCCCCAGCGGGATGATGGACGGCCAGGTCGCGGCGATCAGGTCGGCGCTGGAGCGCGCCGGGCACCCCGACGTCGCGATCCTGGCCTACTCCGCGAAGTACGCCTCGGCCTTCTACGGTCCGTTCCGCGAGGCAGTCGACTCCAGCCTGAGCGGCGACCGGCGGACCTACCAGCAGGACCCCCGCAACCGCCGGGAGGGAGTGCGGGAGGCGTTGCTGGACGAGGCCGAGGGAGCCGACCTGGTGATGGTCAAGCCGGCGCTGGCCTACCTGGACGTGCTGCGTGAGGTGCGCGACGCGGTGGGAGTCCCGGTCGCGGCCTACAACATCTCCGGTGAGTACTCCATGGTCGAGGCCGCCGCCGAGCGGGGCTGGATCGATCGACGCGCCGCGATCCTGGAGACCCTGACCAGCATCCGGCGCGCGGGCGCCGACGTGGTGCTCACCTATTGGGCGCTGGAGGCCTCCGGCTGGCTGCGCTGAGCTGGGTCACATCTCAACCAAGTGGCGGGAGACGACGCGGAATCGACCCTCGGACCGGTCGTTTGCCACCACTTGGTTGGGCAAGGGGGAACCCCTGGCGCGGGTCCGGCTGGCTGCGATAGCGCCCGCCCGCTCCAGACAGACAAAGGCCCGGACCGAACGGTCCGGGCCCTCGTCGTCGACCGAGCAGGGTCAGTTCCTCAGGTCAAGTTGTTGATGCACGTGTTGAGGGCAGCGGTGTCGAGTGCCGAGATCCCCTTCGCCAGGCACTTGGTCTTCGCCTCGGCCTTGGTCAGCGTGTTGTCGACGGTGCCGCCACCGCCACCGCCACCGCCGCCGGTGGCCTTGTTGACGGTGTCCTTGGCCTTGTTGACGGTGTCCTTGACCGTGTTGGTCGTCTTCTGCACGGTGTCGGTCGTCGACTTGGTCGCGGAGTCCACGGTGGAGCTCACTGGGTCACTTCCGGAGGAGCCGCTGTCGAGGGGGGTGGTGGTTCCGGTGTCGCCGCCGGTGGGCGCGCTCGGCGCGCTGGTGCCGCCACCGCCGCCGGACCTGGAGCCGCCGCTCTTCTGCTGCGGAGCGCGCGCACCCTTGTAGCCCGCGACGCCGCCGCCACCCTTGCCGCCCTTGCCCCGGTAGACCGAGTCGCCGTAGGAGGGGGTGAAGGTGGTGCCACCGGTGGAGTCGTTCGGGGTCGCGGTGTAGTCACCGGCCGCGTAGGCGTCCATGATCGACAGGACCAGCTTCACGTACTCGTCGCTGTGGTTGTAGCGGTGGACCGCAGCCTCCTGGCCGGCACGGGTGCCGAGGTTCTCGTCCCCGGAGCAGAGGTAGACCGCGGTCGCCAGCGCGGCGTCGTCGATGTCCTGCGGGTTGCGCTTGCCGTCGCTGTCGCCGTCCACTCCGACCACCGACCAGGTGGAGGGGATGAACTGCATCGGGCCGACCGCGCGGTCGTAGGTCTTGTCGCCGTCGTACTGGCCCGCGTCGGTGTCGCTGATCTTCGCGGTGCCGTTGCTGCCGTCCAGCGGGATGCCGATGATGCCGGGCGTCGAGACGCCTTCGGAGGTGAGGCGGTTGCCGCCGTAGGTCCCGTGGTTGGACTCGACGCGACCGATCGCGGCCACGAGGGGCCACTCGATGTTGCAGGAGGGGTCGGCGGAGTCGATCACCTGTGCCGCGCGCTGGTACGCCGCGAGAGCGGCGGCCGGGATGCCGTTGGTGGAGGCGCTGGAGAGGATCTTGTCGCCGCTGCCGGTGGGGACGCCGGGAGCGATCTCGCCGGGGGCGGAGATGCTGGCCGGGTCGTCGATGGCCTCGCTGGGGACACTGCTGCCGTCGGGCAGCTTCCCGGTGGCCTCTTCCTCAGCGGTGGCGCTGGACACGGCGAGACTCGCGGTCCAGGCGCCGGACAGCAGGGCCAGTGGGATCAGCGCGGACGCCTTCTGCCACTTGGTCATGCGGTTGCTCATGCGTGCTCTCTCCTCGTTGCCCGGTCAAGGCAGTTTTCGCGGTGGCCGGGATTTCTCCCTTTCGCCTCACAACGAGACGTACCCGCAGGTAGTTACGCCTAATCGCGAGTGCTTGAGCAGAGCCCCCGGTCGAGGCCCCCGTGGTGTGCGCGACCTCACAGCGAGATTACGCCGGGTTGGACCTTCTGCCCACTGATGTGAGGCATCTGACCAACTTCCCGGAACGGCGGGACCAAAGGACTAGACCGCCGGTAGGTGAGGGCGTACCGGTCCAGACATCCCCGAGACATCGGCGCCCTCGCGGGGTGTGCGCGCACCGCCATCGGCCGTCGGGGACAATGGCGCGGTGACCAGCCCGAACCACGCCACCGGGACGACGAGCGCCTCGGCCGCCTTGTTCGCCCGCGCGAAGGCCGTCACCCCCGGGGGGGTCAACTCGCCGGTCCGAGCCTTCGACGCGGTGGGCGGCACACCACGCTTCATCACCCGGGCCGCCGGTCCGTACCTCTACGACGTCGACGGCCACGAGTACGTCGACCTGATCTGCTCGTGGGGCCCGATGCTGCTCGGGCACGCACACCCCGAGGTGGTCGCGGCGGTGACGGCTGCCGTGGCGCGAGGCACGTCCTACGGCACCCCGACCCAGGCCGAGGTGGAGCTCGCCGAGGAGCTGGTCTCACGCACCCCGGTCGACCAGGTCCGGCTGGTCTCCTCGGGCACCGAGGCGACGATGTCGGCGATCCGGCTGGCGAGAGGCTTCACCGGTCGCGACGTGGTGGTCAAGTTCGCCGGCTGCTACCACGGTCACGTCGACTCCCTGCTCGCCTCGGCCGGCTCCGGCCTTGCCACCTTCGCCCTGCCCGGGACTCCCGGGGTGCCCGAGGACTTCACCGCGCACACCCTGGTCGTGCCCTACAACGACCGCGACGCCGTGAGCCAGGTCTTCGCCGAGCACGGTGACCGCATCGCCGCCCTGATCACCGAGGCGGCCCCGGGGAACATGGGCATGGTCCCCCCGGAGCCCGGCTTCAACGAGTTCCTGATGACCACCTGTGCCCGTCATGGGGCGCTGCTGGTCTCCGACGAGGTGATGACAGGTTTCCGGGTGCATCCGCACGGTCGCTGGGGCCTGGACGGCGAGGTCGAGGGGTGGCGCCCGGACCTGCTCACCTTCGGCAAGGTGATGGGCGGAGGCTTCCCCGCCGCGGCCTTCGGCGGCCGGGAGGACGTGATGGCGCACCTGGCGCCGCAGGGCGCGGTCTACCAAGCAGGCACGCTCTCGGGGAACCCCGTGGCCGCGACCGCCGGCCTGACCACGCTGCGCCTGGCCACCGACGAGGTGTACGACCACCTCTCACGCGCCGGTGCCGCCGTGCGGGAGGGCGTGACCCAGGCCCTGACCGAGCACGGCGTTCCGCACCTGATCCAGACCGACGGCACCATGTTCAGCGTGTTCTTCCCCGACTCCGACGACGTCGCCAGCATCCGCGACTTCGCCGGAGCATCGGCGCAACGGCTCGACCGCTACGCCGCCTTCTTCCACGCGATGCTGGACCAGGGCGTGCACCTGCCACCCAGTGCCTTCGAGACGTGGTTCCTCTCCGCCGCTCACGACGACCGTGCGGTGGACCGCATCCTGGCGGCGCTGCCCGCCGCAGCCCGCGCCGCCTCGGCCGTACCGGAAGGGTGAGTGTGACCAGCAACGCGAACACGACGCTCGTGCACCTGCTGCGCCACGGCGAGGTGTACAACCCCCAAGGCATCCTGTACGGCCGGCGGGCCGGCTTCGAGCTCTCCGAGCGTGGTCGCCGGATGGCAGAGCGGGTGGGTGAGTCGCTGGCGGACCGCGACGTCAGCCACCTGGTGTCCTCCCCGCTGGAGCGGGCCAGGCAGACCGCCGCCCCTCTGGCGCGGCGACGCGATCTCGACATCACCACCGACGAGCGCGTGATCGAGTCCGAGAACGTCTTCCAGGGTGAGCGGTTCAGCGCCCGCCGGAGCGTGATGCTCAACCCGAAGTCCTGGCAGTACCTGTGGAACCCGTTGCGCCCCTCCTGGGGCGAGCCCTACCGCGAGGTCATCGATCGGATGATGGCGGCCATCCACGACGCGCGGCGGGCGGCTGCGGGCAGCGAGGCGGTGGTCGTCTCCCACCAGCTCCCGATCTGGGTGACCCGGATGCACCTGGAGGGCCGCAAGGTCTACGCCCACGACCCGCGCAAGCGCCACTGCACACTGTGCAGCCTCACCACGTTGTGGTTCGAGGGCGACCATCTCGCGCGGGTCACCTACTCCGAGCCGGCGGGAGACCTGATCCCCGTGCAGGACCGCGGGGCGCCCTTCTCCGCCGGCGGCGCACCCGACGAGAACAAACCCCCTGGCTCCGCCACGTGAACTCCCGCAGCACCCGCCCGGCCGGCCCCACCTCCCGGCCCCGGTTCGCCGTGCTCCTGGCTCTCGTGACCTCGGTTCTCCTGAGCGGGTGCACCGGCTCTGAGCTGAGCTCGGGCTCGCAGGGGTTCGTCACCGGCAACGGGGCCGTGTCCGTGCTGGCCGAGGAGGACCGCAGCGCGCCGCAGAACGAGCTCGCCGGGAAGACCGTCGACGGCGAGGCGGTCTCCCTGGCCGACTTCGCCGGCCAGGTGGTGGTGATCCCGATCTGGGGGTCGTGGTGTGGGCCTTGCCGGGCGGAGGCCCCCGGGTTGGCCGCCGCCGCACGTGACCTGGCCGACGACGACATCGCCTTCCTCGGCATCGACTCCCGCGATCGCAACAAGGTGGACGTCCGCCGCTTCCTGCAGGACTTCGACATCCCTTACGACTCGATCTACGACGAGGACGGGCAGACCCTGCTCGCCTTCCGTGGCACGTTGCCGCCGATGAGCATCCCGAGCTTCGTCTTCGTCGATGCCGAGGGGCGGGTGGCGGCCAGGATCCTCGGTCCGGCCGACCTGGCGACCCTGTACGGCGTGCTCGAGGAGCTCACCGGCGAGCAGCTCGCGGTGCCGCGTGACATCCCGGGCGAGGACCCGGCGTGAGCGTGGCCGACTGGTTCGTCGAGCAGGTGACCAGCGGGACGATGCTGGTCGCGCTGCCGGTCGCGGCCGCCGCCGGACTGGTCAGCTTCCTCTCCCCGTGCGTGGTGCCACTGCTGCCGGGCTACGTCTCCTACGCGACGGGTCTCTCCGGTGCCGACCTCGACGACGCCGGGCGGGGCCGGATGCTGGCAGGCACCTCGTTGTTCGTCGTCGGCTTCACCGCATGGTTCGTCGTGGTCGGGGTGACCACCGGTGCGCTCGGAGCGTGGCTGTGGGAGTACAAGCGCGAGATCAGCATGGCCCTCGGTGCCGTCACCGTCCTGGTCGGACTGGTCTTCATGGGTCTTCCGTGGCTGCAACGTGACGTCCGGGTGCATACGGTGCCCTGGGTGGGGGTGGGTGCCGCGCCGCTGCTGGGTCTGCTGTTCGCGATCGGCTGGACCCCGTGCCTGGGGCCCACGATCATCGCGGTGCAGTCGCTGGCGATCACCGAGGGCAGCGTCGGGCGAGGTGTGATGCTGAGCGTGGCCTACTCGCTGGGGCTGGGGCTGCCGTTCATCCTGCTGGGCCTGGCCTACCGCCGCACCCTGGGCGCGGTGCGCTGGGTCCGACGTCACCAGGCGTGGGTCACACGCATCGGTGGGGCGATGCTGGTCGTGGTCGGGCTCCTGCTGCTGACCGGGTGGTGGGAGGTGCTCGTGGCAGACCTGCGCGGGTGGAGCTCGGGTTACGGGGTGAGCGTGTGACCGCGGTCAAGGAATCGGACCGGGTGAGCGACTCCCCGCGGCCCCCGGCGCTGTCTGCGCGGGAGCTGCTGCGCTGGGCCTGGCGCCAGCTCACCTCGATGCGCACCGCGCTGCTCCTGCTGCTGCTGCTCGCGCTGGGATCGGTGCCGGGCTCGGTGATCCCGCAGGAAGGGGTCGACGCCACGCGGGTGGCGCAGTGGCGCGCGCAGCACCCCGACCTGACGCCGCTGTACGACCGGCTCGGGCTGTTCTCGGTCTACGGCTCGGTGTGGTTCTCCGCGATCTACCTGCTGCTCATGGTGTCGCTGGTGGGCTGCATCGTGCCGCGGCTCGGGGTCTACTGGCGCGCGGTGCGCGCTGCCCCGCCGCCGGCACCTCGCAACCTCTCGCGGCTGCCCGGTCACGCCGTGTCGGTGAGCAGCGACTCGCCGCAGGACACCGTGCGACGAGCCCGCCAGGTGCTGCGCCGCCGCCGCTACCGCGTGGCCGAGACGGTGGTCGAGCCCTCCGGAGCGGTGGCCGTCTCCGCCGAGCGCGGGCAGCTCCGCGAGGCGGGCAACCTGCTGTTCCACGTCTCGGTGGTCGCGGTGCTGGTCTGCTTCGCCGTGGGCCAGATGTGGGGCTACAAGGGCGGGGTGATCGTGCCCGTGTCGCGCGGCTTCACCAACCTGGTCACGCAGTACGACACCTTCCAGGCCGGCACCCTGTTCGACCCCGCGGACCTGCCGCCCCTGCACCTCACGGTCGATGACTTCGAGGCGAAGTTCCTCACCTCCGGATCACACCGCGGCCAGCCCGAGTCCTTCCACGCCGACCTGAGCTACGAGGACGAGCCCGGTGCTGGGACCCGCAGCGAGCGGATCGAGGTCAACCACCCGCTGGTGCTGGACGGGGTGAGCGTGTTCCTCGTGGGTCACGGTTATGCGCCGGTGATCACCATCACCGACGGGCGTGGCCGTGAGGTCTACTCGGGCCCGACGATCTTCCTCCCGCAGGACGCCAGCTTCGCCTCCTTCGGGGTGGTCAAGGCACCGGAGGGCGAGCCGCAGCAGATCGGGCTCGACGGGGTGTTCCTCCCGACCTTCGCGGCTGACAAGGGTCGCGGGGTGTACTCCGCCTTCCCCGATGCCCTCAATCCGGGAGTGGCGCTCCAGGCCTACGTCGGCGACCTCGGCATGGACGACGGAGCGCCGCAGTCGGTCTACGAGCTCGACACCGACGAGATGGAGCCGGTGCTCGACGACGACGGCGAGCCGCTGCAGATCATCCTCTCGCCGGGCCGGGGCGTGAAGCTGCCCGACGGCATGGGGACGGTGCGCCTCGACGGGTGGCAGCGCTGGGTCAAGCTCCAGGTCAGCCACTCCCCGGCCAAGAACGCGACGCTGATCGCGATCAGCCTCGGACTGCTCGGGCTGATGGGTTCGCTCTTCATCCGGCGTCGCCGGATCTGGGTGCGGATCACGCCCGGCGACGAGGGTGGCTCGCGGGTCGAGGTCGGGGGCCTGGACCGCGCCACGGTCACCGGTGCGCTCGGTGAGGAGGTGCAGTGGCTGGCCGGCTCGGTCGCGGCTGCGCCGCACCCGCAGGACGCCGCGCGCGGCGCGGGTACTGTGAGCCCGGCGGAACCGGAGGAGTCCTCCGGCCAGTCGACCCACGAGGAAGACCAGCGGTGATCCCCTTCGAAGCAGCCGAGATGGCGACGATCAGCGACCGCGCGACGATGTTCGCCTCGTTCGTCTACTTCTTCGCGATGCTCGCCCACATCTCCGAGTGGGCCCGCTCGCTCAGCCATCCGGCGTCACGCACCACGCGGGAGCCCGTGGCGGTCGGCGCCTCCGCACCGGCAGCTGCGACGCCCCCCGGGCCGACCACCGGCTCGGTCGACCCTGCGGCGATCGAGCGCTGGCGGCTCAAGGTCGAGGCCAGCGGCCGGATCGGCGTCTCGCTCACCGTGCTGGCCGCGGGGCTGCACCTGCTGGCAGTGGTGAGCCGTGCGTTCGCCAGCGAGCCCGCGCGGGTGCCCTGGGGCAACATGTACGAGTTCACCCTCACCGGCAGCCTGCTGGTGACGCTGACCTACCTCGCGCTGCTGCGTCGGCTCGACCTGCGGTGGCTGGGCCTGTTCGTGACCAGCTTCGAGGTGGTCACGCTGATGGCCGCCAACCTCCTGCTCGCCCAGGCCGCCGGGCCCCTGGTGCCGGCGCTGCACTCGTACTGGTTGGTGATCCACGTCGGGGCGGCGATCATCTCCTCCGGCGCCTTCACCCTCGGGGCCTTGGCCTCGGTGGTCTTCCTGGTCAAGGCCCGGCTCGAGGGCCGGGCGCGCTGGCAGGGGCTGATGCGGCTGTTGCCCGCTGCCGAGCCCCTGGACCGGTTCGCCTACCGGGTGCACGCGGTGGGCTTCCCGATCTGGACCTTCGCGGTGCTCATCGCCGGCCCGATCTGGGCGGAGTACGCCTGGGGCTCGTACTGGAACTGGGACCCCAAGGAGGTCTGGGCCTTCATCACCTGGGTCTGCTACGCGGCCTACCTCCACGCCCGCGCGACCGCGGGCTGGAAGGGCAAGGCAGCCGCGTGGCTGGCCCTGATCGGGTTCGCCTCGCTGCTCTTCAACTTCGTCGGGATCAACTTCTTCTTCGGCGGCGGGAGCATGCACTCCTACGCCGGGGGCTGAGCGAGGCTCGTGCCGGCTCAGCCTGGCCGCGGGTTCTCCGGGTCGTCGCGGTCCTGGTCCTCCCGGTCCTTCTCCTCCAGGGAGCGCAGGAAGTCCTCGTCGTCGTCCGGAGCGACGTAGCGCGGCTTGTCCTTGGGCGGTCGAGCACCCCCCAGGGGGTTTCGTCGCTGGATGATCCGCACCAGCCCATAGACCAGCGCCGCGAACAGCACGACGACGAGCAGCACCTTGATCACCCCCCCAGCGTAGGCGCCGCGGCGAGTTTCCCAAGGGGCGAGCGCCGCGGTCCGGCCAGGAGCGGCGGGAGCAGGCACGTCCGGCGCCGGGTCGGTCCGGAGCAGGCCCCGCCCGTACGGTGGGCGGCGTGAAGGAGTTCATCGTCTACACCGCGGCACGGTTCGCCATCTTCGGGATCTGTGTGGCACTCGCCTTCGGACTCTTCTGGGGGCTCGCGCTGGCGCGGGGCGAGGGTGCCGACGACGTCGGGGTGCTGTGGCCACTGGTGCTCGGTGCGGTGCTGTCGGTCACCGCCTCGGCGTGGCTGCTGCGGGACCTGCGCGAGCAGTTCGCAGCCTCGGTGCAGGCGCGGGCGGAGCGGATCGCCGCGGCCGGCCAGGCCGGCGAGTCGTCGGACTCAGCCGAGGAGGGCGGCGACCGATAGCCCGACCAGCAACCCGGCGCCGTACAGCAGCTCGGCGAGACCGGTGAGCTGCAGGACGGGCACCAGCGCGCCCCCCTGCGCCCCGCCGGTCACGGTCCGTGCGGCGCGGATCGCCGGGACCAGGTAGGCCGCGGCGAGCGCGGCCCACCAGGAGCTGGCCAGCGCGACCCCGACCAGTGCGACAGCCGCGGTCGCCATCAGCAGCACGAACAGGCTGCGGGTGCGCAGGTCGCCCAACCTGACAGCGAGCGTGAGCTTGGCGACCGCGCGGTCGGTGGGGATGTCGCGCAGGTTGTTGACCACGAGGATGGCGCAGGCCAGCGCGCCGATCCCGATCGCGGCGTAGAGCGAGGCGACCGGCCAGTCACCGGTCTGCACGTAGGTGGTCCCCAGCACCGCGACCAGTCCGAAGAAGACGAAGACCATGACCTCGCCGAGCCCGGCGTAGCCATAGGGTCTCGGCCCCCCGGTGTAGAGCCAGGCCGCCACGATGCAGGCTCCCCCGACCAGCAGCAGCCACCAGGCCGTGGTGGCTGCGAGCACCAGCCCGACGACTGCGGCGAAGCCGAAGGCCAGCAGGGCAGCGGTGCGCACCGCTGCCGGTGATGCTGCGCCGGAGGCGACCAGCCGCATCGGCCCGACCCGGTCGTCGTCGGTGCCGCGCACCCCGTCGGAGTAGTCGTTGGCGTAGTTGACCCCCACCTGCAACGCCAGCGCGACCAGCAGCGCGAGACCGGCCTTCCACCAGATCGTCGACTCCGCGTGGACCGCGACCGCGGTGCCCGCGAGCACCGGCGCGACGGCCGCCGGCAGCGTGCGAGGACGCGCCCCCGCGACCCAGTGCGAGACCGAGGTCGACGAGGTGGGTGCAGGTGTCACGACACCCGATCCTGCCACGCCGACCATTGGTGGATTCGGGCTAGGTTGGGCCCGTGGCGCAGCTGAACCCGGTCGCTGGCGAGCCCCAGGACGTGGCCGACTCCCTGGTCGCGTGGGACGCCGAAGCCGACCCCGCGCCGCTCGTGGTGGAGACCAGCGGGTCGACCGGGTCGCCCAAGCGCGTGCGCCTCACCCGCAACGCCCTGCGGGCCTCGGTCGAGGCCACCCACGGCTACCTCGGTGGGGCCGGGCAGTGGCTGCTGGCGCTACCGGTGCAGCACGTGGCCGGACTCCAGGTGCTCTACCGCAACGTCCGCGCCGCCGAGCCGGTGGCGTGCGTCACCGGCCCCGAGCCCGACGCCTGGCGCCGTGCCGTGGAGGCGATGACCGGTGAGCGCCGCTACACCTCGCTGGTGCCGACCCAGCTCGTGCGACTGCTCGAGGCCGAGGACCGGTCCGGGGTGACGGCGCTGGCCCGGTTGGACGCCGTCCTCGTGGGCGGCGGGGGCTTGCGGCCGGCCCAGCGCCTCGCCGCCGAGGCGGCCGGGATACGGGTGGTCTCGACCTACGGGATGTCCGAGACGGCGGGGGGCTGCGTCTACGACGGCTATCCGCTCGACGGCCTGGCCCTGAAGATCTCGCACCGCGGCGAGGTGCTGCTGCGGGGGCCGTCGCTCTTCCAGGGGTACGACGACGGCGCCGGCGCACTCGACCCGGTCGCGACCGCGGAGGTGCTCCGAGCCGGCTGGCTGCACACCGCAGACCTGGGACGGCTCGACGCGGACGGTCGCTTGGAGCTGCTCGGCCGCAGCGACCAGGTGGTCGTCAGCGGCGGGGTCAACGTGCCCGGCGGAGCGGTCGAGCGACAGCTGCTGGCCGACCCACGGGTGCGTGACGTGGCGGTGGTCGGTGTGCCCGACCCCGAGTGGGGTGAGCTGGTGACGGCGGTCGTCGAGACCGATGGTGTGGTGCCGACCTTGGCGGACGTGCGGGAGCTGGTGGAGCCCCGGACCTGGGCGCCCCGGGCCCTGCTGGTGGTCGATCAGCTGCCGCGCACCGACAACCACAAGGTGGATCGGGCCGCGGTCAAGGAGCTGGTCCGCAGGCGGGCCGAGGCGCCATGATCCCCCGGTGCGATCCGGTGGTGATCCGGGTCGCGATGCGGCAGCGGTTCCGCGGCGTCACCGCCCGGGAGGCGATGCTGCTGCGCGGTCCCGGCGGGTGGGGCGAGTTCAGCCCCTTCCTCGAGTACGACGACCGCACCGCGGCTCCCTGGTTGGTCGCGGCGCGCGAGGCGGCGGCGGGCGACTGGCCGGCGCCGGTGCGCGACCGGGTGCCCGTCAACGTGACGGTGCCGGCGGTCGATCCGGCCACCGCCCACCGCATCGTCGCCACCTCCGGCTGCCGGACGGCGAAGGTCAAGGTCGCTGAACCGGGCCAGGGCCCGGGCCACGACCAGGCTCGGCTGGAGGCGGTGCGCGACGCGCTGGGGGCCGGAGCAGCGATCCGGATCGACGCCAACGGCGCCTGGGACGTCGGGACCGCCGTGAGGGTGATCGGTCTCCTGGACCGGGCGGCAGGAGGTCTGGAGTACGTCGAGCAGCCGTGTGTCGGTGTCGAGGAGCTCGCCGCCGTACGGCGCCGGGTCGAGGTGCCGATCGCCGCGGACGAGTCCATCCGCCGCGCTGCCGACCCCTACCGGGTGCGGGACCTCGCGGCGGCCGACGTGGCCGTGCTCAAGGTGCAGCCGCTGGGCGGGGTGCGGGCCTGCCTGCGGATCGCCGAGGACATCGGGCTGCCGGTGGTGGTCAGCAGCGCCTTGGAGACCAGCGTCGGCATCGCGGCCGGAGTCGCGCTGGCGGCCGCGCTGCCGTCGCTGCCGCACGCCTGCGGACTCGCCACGGTCTCGCTGCTGGCGGACGACGTGGCGCTCGACCCGCTGCTGCCGGTCGACGGCTTCCTGCCGGTCCGGCGACCGGTCGTCGACGAGGCGAAGCTGGGGCTGCTGCGCGCACCGCAGGACGTCGCCGAGAGCTGGCAGCGCCGACTGGCTGCCGTGAGCGCCCTCGTGGGGGAGGATCGCCGGTGATGTCCTCGCCACTGACCGCCCCCAACGCCGCCACCGCGCTCGCCCGCACCCTGGTCGACGAGCTCGTCCGCGGCGGGGTGCGCCACCTGGTGCTCAGCCCAGGGTCCCGCTCGGCGCCGTTGGCGATGGCGGCGTACGACGCGGCGGGGCTGACGCTGCACACCCGGATCGACGAGCGCACCGCCGGCTTCCTCGCGCTGGGCCTGGCCCGCACGTCCCGGCACCCGGTGGCGGTGCTGACGACCAGCGGCAGCGCCGTGGCCAATCTCCACCCGGCCGTCCTCGAGGCGCACCACAGCGGCATCCCGCTGGTCCTCCTGACCGCGGACCGGCCCGCGCACCTGCGAGGCACCGGCGCGAACCAGACCACCGAGCAGGCGGGGATCTTCGGCACGTCCGTGCGTGCCGCGACGGACCTGCCGGCGCCGGTCCCGGGGCACCGCGAGGCCGAGCAGGTGGTGGCCTGGCGCTCGACCGCGGCGCGGTTGCTGGTGGTGGCCCGCGGTCGGGCAGCGGCCGGCCGAGGACCCGTGCAGCTCAACGTCCAGCTCGACCCGCCGCTGACCCCGGACGAGAGCGACGGGTGGGCGTCACCGCTGACCGGGCGCTCCGGCGGGGCAGCCTGGACCGCCGCGCCGCAGCGGGCCGCGCCGACGGTGGAGACGCTGCCGCCCGACCGCACCGTCGTGGTGGCGGGGGACGACGCCGGGCCCCCGGCCCGGCTGCTCGCCGAGCGCGGCGGCTGGCCGTTGCTGGCGGAGCCGTCGAGCGGTTCACGCACCGGCGACAACGCGATCCGGACCTATCGGCTGCTGCTGGAGGACGACGACCTGGTCGGGCGCGTCTCGCGCGTGGTGCTCGCCGGGCACCCGACGATGTCGCGCTCGGTGATGCGCCTCCTGTCGCGCACCGACGTCGAGGTGGTCGGCCTGGTCCCGAGCTCGGCCGGGCCGGGCTGGTGGAGCGATCCGGGGCATGCGGTCGCGCGGGTGGCCCGGGCCTGGGAGCCCGCTGGTCCGGGGCCGGACGGCTGGCTCGAGGAGTGGCGCGCGCGTGACCGTGAGCTGTCCAGCGCGCTCGACGACCTGCTGCAGGGGTGGGCGGACCTCACGCCGCACCACGTCGCGGGGGAGGTGGCCGCGGCCTTGCCCGCGGAGGGGCTGCTCGTGGTGGGGTCGTCCAACCCGATCCGCGACCTCGACCTGATGGTGCCGCGCTACGAGCCCGGCGAACGGCGGATGGTGGCGGCCAACCGGGGACTGTCCGGCATCGACGGCACCGTGTCGTCGGCGATCGGCGCGGCGTTGGGCCGGCCGCACAGCTCCCGGTCGCTGGCGCTGGTCGGCGACGTGACCTTCCTGCACGACCTGACCGGACTGGTCCTGGGGCCCGGGGAGGCGCGACCCGACCTCACGGTCGTCGTGGTCAACGACGACGGGGGCAGCATCTTCGCCGCGCTCGAGCCGGGGGCGGACGAGCACCGCGCGTCCTTCGAACGACTCTTCGCCACCCCGCACGGAGCTGACCTGGGGGCGCTGTGCGGCGCGCTCGGCGTACCTCACCGGCGGGTGGCGGACCGGGGCTCACTGCGCGAGGCACTGGCCGGGCCGGCTGGTGGCACCGAGGTCGTGGAGGCCGCCGTACGACGTGACGACCGGCGGGCGCTGGAGCGAGCGATCCGCGGGCTGGTGCGTTGAGCCCCCGCGGCGGCCGGTGGCAGGATGAGCGGGATGAGGATCACCAAGTTCGGCCACGCCTGCGTCCGGTTGTCCCACGACGGCAAGGACCTGGTGATCGACCCGGGTGTGCTCACCTCGGCGGAGGCCGTCGACGGCGCGGCCGGCGTACTCCTCACCCATGAGCACCCCGACCACTGGACCATCGAGCACCTGCGCGCCGCCGACTGCCCGGTGTGGACCATCGATGCGGTCGCGCGGCAGATCCGCGAGGCCGACCCCGAGGTGGGGGAGCGGGTCTCGGTCGTGGAGCCCGGGTCCTCGCTGGACGCGGTCGGGTTCGGCGTACGCGTCGTGGGGCGCAAGCACGCGGTCATCCATCCCGAGCTGCCGCACTTCGACAACTCCGGCTACGTGGTCAGCGCCGGCGGCACGTCGGTCTTCCACCCGGGGGACTCCTTCGAGCTTCCCGGTGAGCCGGTCGACGTCTACTGCGCGCCGGTGAGCGCCCCGTGGGCCAAGCTGTCGGAGCTGCTCGACGTGGCTCGCGAGATCGGCGCTCCTCGCACGCTGGGGATCCACGACGGGGTCTACAGCGACTTCGGGCTGGCGATCGCCGACGACCGGTTCGCCGACTTCTGCGCCCAGCGTGGCAGCCGCTACTCCCGCCCCGCCGCGGGCACCGACCTCCCCCACTGACCCCCGCGCCCCCCCTTGTAAATCGGGGTTACGGTCGGTTAACACAGCGTGTAACCCCAGGGAACGGTCACTAGTGCGGGCGAAGGTCGGATCTCGACCGGTCGCTGTACGACGCTCGATTGCGCAGCGGCGCGAATCGGAACTACCGCGGGCGTGCGGACCGTTCACACGCGTCGTACGCCATGTTGAGCGACCGTAACCCCGATTTACAAAGGGAAGCGCGGGGTCAGGTGAGGGCGTCGCGGATCGGGACGAGCTTGGCCTGCGACTCCGCGAGCTCGGCGTCGGGGTCGGAGTCGGCCACGATGCCGCAGCCGGCGAAGAGTCGCACCGACCTGCGGTCGGGGGAGAGCTCCGCCGAGCGCAGCGCGAGGCCCCACTCGCCGTCGCCGAGGGCGTCCATCCAGCCCACCGGCCCGGCGTAGCGGCTGCGGTCCATCCCCTCGAGCCGCCCGATCAGCTCCAGCGCCGCCTCCGTCGGGGTCCCGCCGACGGCCGCCGACGGGTGCAGGGCCGCGGCCAGCGCCAACGAGGAGACGTCGTCCCCCACCACTCCCGCGACATCGGTCGCCAGGTGCATCACGTTGGGCAGGTGCAGCACGAACGGCGCCTCGGAATAGGTCAGCGAGGAGCAGTACGGCGCCAGCGCCTCCGCCACCGATCGCACGGCGTACTCGTGCTCCTCGAGGTCCTTGGAGGAGTGGGCCAGCGAGCCGGCCAGGCGGGAGTCGTGCTCCTCGTCGCCGGTGCGCCGGATCGTGCCGGCGAGCACGCGTGAGGTCAGCAGTCCCCGCTCGCGCCGGATGAGCATCTCCGGGGTGGCGCCGAAGAGACCCTCGACGTGGAACGTCCAGCAGGTGGGGTACGTCGCCGCCAGCTTCGCCAGCGGTCGTCGGACGTCGAGTGGTCTCGTCAGCTCGGCGACCAGGTCGCGTGCGAGGACGACCTTCTCGACCTCGCCGGCCTCGATCCGGGTCACGGCCTCCGCCACGCGGGACTGCCACTCGGCGCCGCTGAGGGCCCCGTCGGCGTAGGCAGGCTCGGTCGACTCCCCCGCCAGGTCCTGGTGGGTCAGGTCGACGTCGCTGCTGATGTCGGCGATGTCGTCGGTGGTCGAGATCGGGGTGATCGTGGTGAGCCAGCTGATGCCGTGCCTGGTGCCGACGACCACGCGCGGCACGACGAGCACGCTGTCACCGGGGGTGTCGGCGAAGCCGAAGGACCCCCAGCAGACCAGCCCGCTGCCGGGGACCCGCGCCTCGTCGCGCACGTGGGCGGCCGCACGCAGCCGGTCCCACCACGAGTGCGCGTCGGTGAAGCGGCCGGCGCCGGAGGTCTTGATCCGCGCGGACTCACCCCACCCGACCAGCCCCTCGCCGCCGCGCACCCAGGTCAGCGTTGGCTCGTCCGGCGGCAGCAGGGCGGTCAGTGGCGCAGGGGAGTCGATGCGGCGACTGCGGACGACCAGGGCCGGGACGTTCTCGTGGCGGGGCAGGGGGCTGGTCGTCACGACAAGTCAGCCTACGGCGCTCCCACAAAGCGGCTCGTCCTGCCTGAGGTACGCGCGCCCCGGCCGACTCCGCGGTCTACAGTGGCGGCCGTGACCCGAGCCGACCTCGACAAGCGGCCCGAGGACGTCCAGGCGATGTTCGACGGCGTGGCTGAGCGCTACGACATCACCAATGACATCTTGTCCATGGGACAAGATCGGCGGTGGCGACGCGAGGTGCTGCGTGCTCTCGGCGCCGGCGCAGGTCAGCGGGTCCTCGACCTGGCGGCGGGCACCGGCACGTCGAGCCAGCCGATCGCGGACGCCGGAGCCGACGTGGTCGCCTGTGACTTCAGCATCGGGATGCTCCAGGTGGGCAAGCGCGCTCGCCCCCACCTGAGCTTCGTCGCCGGGGACGCCACGCGCCTGCCGTTCGCGGACGGCAGCTTCGACGCGGTCACGATCTCCTTCGGCCTGCGCAACATCGTGGACGCCGACACGGGACTCGAGGAGATGCTGCGGGTCACCAGGCCGGGCGGTCGCCTCGTGGTCTGCGAGTTCAGCTCCCCGACCTGGCGCCCCTTCCGCACCGTGTACGTCGAGTACCTGATGCGCGCGCTCCCCCCGGTGGCGCGGGCGGTGGCCTCCAACCCGGACGCCTACGTCTACCTCGCCGAGTCGATCCGGGCCTGGCCGGACCAGCCGGGGCTCGCCGCGCGGATCGAGCGGGCCGGCTGGACCCACTGCGAGTGGCGCAACCTGTCGGGCGGCGTGGTGGCGCTGCACCGCGCGACCAAGCCCCGTGTCTGAGCATGAGCGGGTCCGGCTGGGGACGTCGTCCCCGTCGCCCTACCGGTGTGCAGGTGCCACGCGGGACCTCTAGACTGACCCCGGTCGCTTCGTGAAATCTTTCACAAGGTCACGAGCGTCGCCGGCACAGCGACTGGGCAGCGCGATGAGGAGAGGTGAGGGATGACCGGCTCGACCGCCCCCACCGCTGAGCAGCAGGCCGACGTCATCGTGGTCGGGGCAGGGCCCGCCGGAGCCAGCACCGCCTTCCACCTCGCGCAGGCCGGCGCCGACGTCCTGCTGCTGGAGAAGACCTCCTTCCCCCGCGACAAGGTCTGCGGCGACGGGCTCACCCCCCGAGCGGTCAAGGCCCTGATCGGCATGGGCTTCGACCTCGACGCTCCCGGCTGGCACAAGAACCGCGGTCTGCGCATCATCGGAGCAGGTCACCGCATCGAGCTTCCCTGGCCCGACCTCACCTCGTTCCCCCCGTACGGCGCCGCTCGCGCCCGGGCCGACCTCGACGAGGTCCTGGCCCGCCACGCGCAGAAGGCCGGAGCCCGGTTGCAGGAGCAGACCTCGGTCACCGGCCCCGTCCTCGACGAGCGCACCGGACGGGTCGTGGGGGTCACCGCCCGCCCGGTCGACGACAGCGGCCGCCGTGCCGGCGACGACATCGTCTACCGGGCCCCGCTCGTGGTCGGCTGCGACGGGGTGTCCTCACGCCTGGCCACCTCGCGCGGCATCAACCGGCGCGACAACCGGCCGATGGCCGTGGCCGTGCGCACCTACTACGAGACCCCCCGCCACGACGACCCGTGGATGGAGTCGTGGCTCGAGCTCTGGGACGGGGCACCGAACCGGTCCAACCTGTTGCCCGGCTACGGCTGGATCTTCGGTCTCGGCAACGGGCAGGCCAACGTCGGACTCGGCATCCTCAACTCCTCGGCGGCCTTCCGGTCAGTCGACTACAAGGCGATCCTGCACACCTGGTTGGAGCACGTCCCCGACGAGTGGCAGTTCACCGACGACCACCAGGTCGGCGCCGTCAAGTCCGCGGCACTGCCGATGGGCTTCAACCGCAAGCCGCACTACGCCGACGGCCTGCTCCTGGTCGGTGACTCCGGGGGCATGGTCAACCCGTTCAACGGCGAGGGCATCGACTACGCCCTGGAGGCGGGCCACCTGGCCGCCGACGTGATGCTGCAGGCGCTCGCCCGGCCAGAGGGGCAGAGTCGCGAGCGGGTGCTGCACAGCTACCAGGCCGTGCTCGACCAGAGGTACGGCGGCTACTTCACACTGGGCCGCGGGTTCGCGAAGCTGATCGGCAACCCGACGTTCATGAAGCAGGCCACCAAGTACGGTCTGCCTCGCACCCGGTTGATGAGCGCGGTGCTGAAGCTGATGGCCAACCTGACCGACCCGCACGACGGGGACTTCTCCGACCGCGCGATCAACGCGCTGAGCCGATGGGCGCCCGACGCATGAACCACACCGTGACCACCCGCACCGCGAGGAGGCGGCTCGCCTGATGGAGCTCTACACACCCGTCATCGCACTGATGGCCCTGGCCGCGGGGTTCGCGATCTTCTCGATCGTGATCAGCTCCCTCACCGGGCCCAAGCGCTACAACCGGGCCAAGGCCGACTCCTACGAGTGCGGCATCGAGCCCACCCCCCAGCCGATGGGTGGTGGTCGCTTCCCGGTGAAGTACTACATCGTGGCGATGCTCTTCATCGTCTTCGACATCGAGATCGTGTTCCTCTACCCGTGGGCGGTGTACTTCGACGAGATGGCACTGTTCGGTCTTGTGGAGATGGTGGTGTTCATCGCGACCGTGTTCGTGGCCTACGCCTACGTGTGGCGCCGCGGCGGACTGGAGTGGGACTGAATGTCCGAGCGATGCGAGGCACGAGCGAGCGAGGAGGTTGAGGTGTGAGGAGCGCTAGCGACGAGCCTCGAAACCTCGTGACGATGGGCAGAGACCGATGAGGGACGGCGAGAACTGATGGGCATCGAGGAGAAGCTCCCCAGCGGTGTGCTGCTGACCACCGTCGAGGGGGTCGCGGGCTACTTCCGCAAGGCGTCCTTCTGGCCGGCGACCTTCGGGCTGGCGTGCTGCGCGATCGAGATGATGACGAGTGGCGGTCCTCGCTACGACATCTCCCGCTACGGCATGGAGGTCTTCCGCGCGTCGCCGCGTCAGGCGGACCTGATGATCGTCGCCGGCCGGGTGAGCCAGAAGATGGCACCGGTGCTGCGTCAGATCTACGACCAGATGGCGGAGCCCAAGTGGGTGCTGGCGATGGGTGTCTGCGCCTCCTCCGGCGGCATGTTCAACAACTACGCGATCGTGCAGGGGGTCGACCACGTCGTCCCCGTCGACATGTACCTTCCCGGTTGCCCCCCGCGACCGGAGATGCTGATCGACGCGATCCTCAAGCTGCACGACCGGGTCCAGCACGGCAAGCTCGGCTCCAACCGCACCGCCCAGATGCTGGAGCTGGAGACCGAGGCGCTCAACGCACCGCCGACCTCCGAGATGAAGGGGCTGTTGCGGTGACTCCTCCCGCCGACGACCCGACCACCGGCATGCCCGACGACCAGGGCGGCCCCGACGCGGCGCTCCCCGCCGGGCGCGACGACATCACCCACGAGGTCGTGGACACCCGCCAGGGCATGTTCAACGTCCACGGGTCCGGTGACACCTCCGGCTACGGCGGACTCGCCCGCACGGTCACGATGCCCGGCGCCACGCCTCCGCCCTACGGCGGGTGGTTCGACGAGGTCGACCGGAGCCTGCGCTCCCAGCTGAGCGAGCAGGGCATCGACGACGCGATCGAGAAGATCGTCGTGCACCGCGGCGAGATCACCTTCTTCATCCGGCGCACCCGGTTGCTCGACACGGTCCGGCTGCTGCGCGACGCCGAGGAGCTGCGCTTCGAGGTGTGCATGGGGGTCAGCGGCGTGCACTTCCCAGGTGACGAGGGCCGCGAGCTGCACGCGGTCTACCACCTGCTGTCGATGACCCACAACCGTCGGATCCGGCTGGAGGTCGTCTGCCCCGACGCCGACCCGCACATCCCGTCGGTGGTCAGCGTCTACCCCACCAACGACTGGCACGAGCGGGAGACCTTCGACTTCTTCGGGATCGTCTTCGACGGCCATCCGGCCCTGACCCGGATCCAGATGCCTGACGACTGGCCCGGCCACCCCCAGCGCAAGGACTACCCGTTGGGCGGCATCCCGGTGGAGTACAAGGGCGCCACCATCCCGCCGCCGGACACACGGAGGGCCTACACCTGATGGTTTCGACAAGCTCAACCAGCGCAGGCGGTGCGACCGGCGCGGACCCCTACGGCGCCTCGGAGTCCGAGACCACGCAGGGCCGTGTGTTCACCGTGACCGGTCAGGACTGGGACACCGTGATCACCGGCGCCGCCGGCGCCGCCGACGACGGCGAGGACCGCGTCGTGGTCAACATGGGTCCGCAGCACCCCTCGACCCACGGAGTGCTGCGGCTGATCCTCGAGCTCTCGGGGGAGACGGTCACCGAGGCCCGCGCCGGCATCGGCTACCTGCACACCGGCATCGAGAAGAACATGGAGTTCCGGACGTGGACGCAGGGCGTGACGTTCTGCACCCGGATGGACTACCTCGCGCCCTTCCACAACGAGCTCACCTTCTGCCTCGGGGTGGAGCGGCTGCTCGACATCGAGGACCAGATCCCCGAGAAGGCGCAGGTCCTGCGCGTCCTGCTCTCCGAGCTGAACCGGATCTCCTCCCACCTGGTCGCGATCGCCACCGGTGGGATGGAGCTCGGCGCGCTCACGGTGATGACGATCGGCTTCCGCGAGCGTGAGCTGGTGCTCGACCTGTTCGAGCTGATCACGGGCCTGCGGATGAACCACGCCTTCATCCGACCCGGCGGGGTCGCGCAGCCCCTGCCGCCCGGCGCGCTCGGCCAGATCCGCGACTTCGTCAAGCTGATGAAGAAGCGCCTGCCCGAGTACGCCGCCCTGTGCAACGAGAACCCGATCTTCAAGCGCCGGCTCGAGGACGTCGGCTACCTCGACCTGGCGGGCTGCCTGGCGCTCGGCATGACCGGCCCGGTGCTGCGCTCGACGGGCTACGCCTGGGACCTGCGCCGCACCCAGCCCTACTGCGGCTACGAGGACTACGACTTCGACGTCGTCACGTGGGACACGTCGGACTCCTACGGCCGGTTCCGCATCCGGGTCGAGGAGATGTGGCAGTCGCTGCGGATCGTCGAGCAGTGCGCGGACCGTCTCGAGAAGCTCAGTGGCGGCCCGGTGATGGTGGCCGACAAGAAGATCGCGTGGCCGGCGCAGCTGGCGATCGGCACCGACGGCATGGGCAACAGCCTCGACCACATCCGCCACATCATGGGTGAGTCGATGGAGGCGCTGATCCATCACTTCAAGCTGGTGACCGAGGGCTTCCGGGTGCCGCCGGGGCAGGCCTACTGTCCCGTGGAGTCCCCGCGCGGTGAGCTCGGCGCCCACGTGGTCTCCGACGGCGGCACCAGGCCGTACCGCGCTCACTTCCGCGACCCGTCGTTCACCAACCTGCAGGCGACCTCGGTGATGTCCGAAGGTGGCCAGGTGGCCGACATCATCGTCGCGATCGCCTCGATCGACCCGGTCATGGGAGGTGTCGACCGATGACGTCGGACGGCAACGCAGACAACGGGGGACGTCCCACCGAGCCCACCGGCTCCGAGGGAGCCGAGCAGGTGGGCTCCTCGGCGGTGGGTGGACCCGAGCGGCCGAGCCACGCGGCCAACACCGTCGATCCCACCCACCAGAGCGACCCCGGGGCCCCGGGAAGCGACAGCCCGGGCACTCCGAGCGGTGAGGCCTCGCAGGGCAGAGGGATCGACGAGACCACCTATGCCGAGCTGCGGGAGATCGCTGCTCGCTACCCGCAGCCGCGTTCCGGGCTGCTGCCGATGCTGCACCTGGTGCAGAGCGTCGAGGGCCGGGTCACCGCTCGTGGGATCGAGGCGTGCGCGGAGATCCTCGACCTCAGCGCGGCAGAGGTCTCCGGAGTGGCGACGTTCTACACGATGTACAAGCGCCGCCCGGTCGGCGACTACCACGTCGGGGTCTGCACCAACACGCTCTGCGCGGTCATGGGTGGCGACGTGATCTTCCAGCGGTTGAAGGACCATCTGGAGATCGGCAACGACGAGACCACCGCCGACGGCAAGGTCACCCTCGAGCACCTCGAGTGCAACGCTGCCTGCGACTTCGCCCCGGTGATGATGGTCAACTGGGAGTTCATGGACAACATGGATCCGGGCTCGGCGACCCAGCTGGTCGACGATCTGCGCTCGGGCGCCGAGGTGCGTTCGACGCGCGGTCCGCGGATCTGTACCTTCCGTGAGGCCGAGCGCGTGTTGGCGGGCTTCCCGGACGACCAGGCCGATGAGGGACCTGCTGCGGGCGCGCCCAGCCTGGTGGGCCTGAAGCTTGCCCGGGAGCGGGGTTGGGCAGCGCCCGATCCCGACGACCGGGCCCTGGGCACCGGCGTTGCATCCGGAGAGGAGACCGGTTCGTGAGCACCCCGACCACACTGACCCCGGTGCTGTCGGCGCACTGGGACGACGAGCGGCCGTGGACCCTGGAGTCCTACGAGCGCACCGGCGGCTACCAGGCCCTGCGCAAGTCGCTGGGCATGGAGCCGGGCGACCTGGTGCAGCTGGTGAAGGACTCCGGGCTGCGCGGTCGCGGCGGCGCCGGGTTCCCGACGGGCATGAAGTGGGGCTTCATCCCCAAGCCCGAGGACAACCCCAACCCGCGCTACCTCGTGGTGAACGCCGACGAGTCCGAGCCGGGCACCTGCAAGGACATCCCGCTGATGATGGCCAGCCCGCACCTGCTGGTCGAGGGCGTGATCATCTCCTCCTACGCGATCCGCGCCAACCACGCGTTCATCTACGTGCGCGGTGAGGTGCTGCACGTGGTGCGCCGGGTGCAGGCCGCCGTTGCCGAGGCCTACGCGGCCGGCCACCTGGGCAAGGACATCCACGGCTCCGGCTACGACCTGGACATCGTGGTCCACGCGGGGGCCGGCGCCTACATCTGCGGCGAGGAGACCGCCCTGCTGGACTCCCTCGAGGGCCGCCGGGGCCAGCCCCGGCTGCGTCCGCCGTTCCCGGCCGTGGCCGGCCTCTACGCCTCACCGACCGTGATCAACAACGTCGAGTCGATCGCGTCCGTGCCCTGCATCGTGGAGAACGGCGCCGACTGGTTCTCCTCGATGGGCACCGAGAAGTCCAAGGGCATGACGCTCTACTCGTTGTCGGGTCACGTGACCACGCCGGGGCAGTTCGAGGCCCCGCTGGGCATCACGCTGCGCGAGCTGCTCGACATGGCCGGTGGTGTGCGCGAGGGCCACGAGCTGAAGTTCTGGACCCCCGGAGGATCCTCGACGCCGATCCTCACCGCCGAGCACCTGGACGTCCCGCTGGACTACGAGGGCGTCGGAGCCGCCGGGTCCATGCTGGGCACCAAGGCGCTGCAGATCTTCGACGAGACCACGTGCGTGGTCCGCGCGACGCTGCGGTGGACGGAGTTCTACAAGCACGAGTCCTGCGGCAAGTGCACGCCCTGCCGCGAGGGCACCTGGTGGTTGGTCCAGGTGCTGGCCAAGCTGGAGAAGGGTGAGGGCAGTCCTGAGCAGGTCGACCAGCTGCTCGACCAGTGCGACAACATCCTGGGTCGCGCGTTCTGTGCCCTCGCCGACGGTGCGGTCAGCCCGATCAGCTCCTCGATCCAGTTCTTCCGCGAGGAGTACCTCGCCCACCTGGAGCAGGGCGGCTGTCCCTTCGACCCGGAGGCGTCCACCCTGTTCGCGACCGTGGGAGCGGCCCGATGAGCCCGAAGACCGACGTCGCAGCACACGCGACCCAGGAGGTCGAGCAGTCCAAGCTCGTGACGCTGAGCATCGACGGGATCGAGGTCAGCGTCCCCGAGGGAACGCTGATCATCCGTGCCGCCGAGCAGGTCGGGATCCAGGTCCCACGGTTCTGCGACCATCCGCTGCTGGCTCCGGTCGGAGCCTGTCGGCAGTGCCTGGTCGAGGTGGCGATGCCTGCACCCGACGGCGGCGAGCCGCGCACGATGATGGGACCGCCCGGTCGGGTGAAGCCGCAGGCTTCCTGCACGATGCCGGTCGCCGAGGGCATGGTGGTCAAGACCCAGCTGAGCTCGCCGATCGCCGACAAGGCGCAGCAGGGCGTGATGGAGCAGCTGCTGATCAACCACCCGCTGGACTGCCCGGTCTGCGACAAGGGTGGCGAGTGCCCGCTGCAGAACCAGGCGATGAGCAACGGGCGTGGCGAGACCCGGTTCGTGGAGATGAAGCGGACCTTCCCCAAGCCGATCAACATCAGCGCGCAGATCCTCCTCGACCGCGAGCGGTGCGTGCTGTGCGCGCGGTGCACCCGGTTCTCCGAGCAGATCGCCGGTGACCCGTTCATCGCGCTGATCGAGCGCGGGGCGTTGCAGCAGGTCGGGATCTACGAGAAGGAGCCGTTCCGCTCCAACTTCTCCGGCAACACGATCCAGATCTGCCCGGTCGGGGCGCTGACCTCGGCGTCCTACCGGTTCCGGGCGCGGCCGTTCGACCTGGTCTCGACGCCGGGCGTGGGCGAGCACGACGCCTGCGGAGCAGCGATCCGCGTCGACCACCGACGCGGCAAGGTGATGCGTCGACTCTCCGGCAACGACCCGGAGGTCAACGAGGAGTGGATCAGCGACAAGGACCGCTTCGCCTTCGGCTACCTCACAGCCACCGACCGGCTCACCCACCCGATGGTGCGTGACGAGGAGACCGGGCAGATGCGTCCGGCCTCGTGGCCGGAGGCCTTCGTGGTCGCCGCTCGTGGGCTGACGGCGGCTCGTGAGGCCGCAGGGGTCGGGGTGCTCACCGGCGGCCGGCTCACCCGCGAGGACGCCTACGCCTACGCCAAGTTCGCACGGACCGCCCTGTCGACCAACGACATCGACTTCCGCGCCCGCGCGCACAGCGCGGAGGAGGAGCAGTTCCTCGCCGCCCTGGTCGCCGGACGTGGCCGTGGCGTGACCTACCGCGAGCTCGAGTCCGCCACCGCGGTGCTCCTGCTCGGGCTGGAGCCCGAGGAGGAGGCCGGCTCGGTCTTCCTGCGGCTGCGCAAGGCGGCACTGGCCCGCGACGACCTGCGGATCCACGCGGTGTCGCCGTACACGACAACGGGGCTGCGCAAGCTCGACGCCACCGTGGTGCCCGCGGCACCAGGCGAGGAGCCCGCGGTCATCGAGCAGCTGGCGCACGACGGCGATCTTGCGCTCGACGGCGGTGGCGTGATCCTGGTCGGTGAACGGCTCGCCGAGGTCCCGGGGGCGCTGAGCGCCGCCGCGGTCCTGGCGCAGCAGACCGGTGCGCGGTTGGCGTGGGTGCCGCGTCGCGCAGGCGATCGTGGGGCCCTCGACGCCGGCTGTTTGCCCACCCTGCTGCCGGGCGGTCGACCCCTGGACGACGCGGCGGCCCGCGTGGACGTCGCGACGGTCTGGGGTTACGACATCCCGGTGCGCGCCGGGCGTGACGGGGCCGGCATCCTCGCCGCGCTGGCGAGTGGTGACCTCTCCGGAGCCGTGGTCGCCGGCGTCGACGTCGACGACCTGGAGGACCCCTCCGCAGCTCGGCAGGCACTGGGGTCGGCCTTCGTGGTCAGCCTCGAGCTGCGCGCCAGCGCGGTGACCGAGCTGGCCGACGTGGTCTTCCCGGTGGCTGCCACCGCCGAGCGGTCCGGCAGCTTCGTCAACTGGGAGGGCCGGGTGCGGCAGTTCCCCAAGGCGCTGGCGGAGAGCAACGCGGTTCCCGACGTCCGGGTCCTGGCCGGTGTCGCGGAGGAGATGAACCGCCCCTTCGGGATCCGGACCTCTGAGCAGGCTGCGGCTGAGCTCGCCGAGCTGGACTCGTGGGACGGTGCGCGGGCGGAGGTGCCGCACAGCGAGCCCGCGGACCCGACTCCGGGCGAGGGGCTGCGGCTCACGACCTGGAAGACGATGATCGGCGACGGTCCGATGCAGGACGGCGACCCCGCCTACCACGCAAGCGGCCCGCAGCTGGTCGCGGTGGCCAGCGCCGCCACCTTGGAGTCCCTCGGGGGGGGCGAGGGTGCGCCGGTCGAGCTGGCGACACCTCAGGGATCGGTGATCCTGACCGCGTCCGTCGGTGACATCGCCGATGACCTGGTGTGGGCGCCGACCAGCACCGGAGGTGTGAACCTGCACCGCGACCTGGGGGCCCGCAGCGGGACGCGGATCACGCTGGCCGCGGTCGACCAGTCACAGGTCGTGGCCGGAGGGGAGCAGCTGTGATGTCACCGTTCGCGGCCGGCACAGACTCGATCCCGGGTTTCGGCAACGACCCGGTCTGGGTGATCCTGCTCAAGGCGCTGTTGATCTTCGTGATCCTGGTGCTGCTCACCCTGTTCAACATCTGGTGGGAGCGACGGGTCGTGGCCCGGATGCAGCACCGCATCGGCCCCAACATGCACGGCCCCTTCGGCCTGCTGCAGAGCTTGGCGGACGGGGTGAAGCTGGCGCTGAAGGAGGACGTGATCCCCAAGGCCGCCGACAAGCTGGTCTTCGTCCTCGCGCCGGTGATGGCGGTGATCCCGGCCTTCGTGGCGTTCGCCGTCATCCCGTTCGGGCCGGAGGTGCGGATCCCGTTCACCGACGTCATCACCCCCCTGCAGCTCACCGACATGCCGGTCGCGGTGCTGTTCATCCTGGCCGTGGCGTCCATGGAGATCTACGGCATCGTCCTCGGCGGCTGGTCGTCGGGCTCGACGTACTCACTGCTGGGTGGCTTGCGCAGCTCGGCGCAGATGATCTCCTACGAGGTCGCCATGGGCCTCTCGCTGGTCGCGGTCTTCCTCTACGCCGGCTCGATGTCGACCTCGGAGATCGTCGCCGCCCAGGAGGACGTCTGGTTCGCGTTCATCCTGATCCCCTCGTTCCTGATCTACATGGTCTCGATGGTGGGTGAGACCAACCGCGCTCCCTTCGACCTGCCTGAGGCCGAGGGCGAGCTGGTGGGCGGCTTCCACACCGAGTACTCCTCGCTGAAGTTCGCGCTGTTCTTCCTGGCCGAGTACGTCGCCATGGCCACGGTCTCGGCGCTGGCGACGACTTTGTTCCTCGGTGGCTGGCGAGCGCCGTTGCCGATCAGCCTGTGGGACGGCGCCAACCAGGGTTACTGGCCGGTGCTGTGGTTCATGGGCAAGGTGCTGTTCTTCATCTTCCTCTTCATCTGGCTGCGCGGGACCCTGCCGCGGATGCGCTACGACCAGTTCATGTCCCTGGGGTGGAAGTACCTGATCCCCGGCTCCCTGGCGTGGATCGTCCTGGTGGCGACGATCCGAGCGGTCAACATCGACGGGAGCGTGGATCGCACCTGGATCTTCGGCGTCATCGGTGGAGCGGTCGTGCTGATCATCGGGACCCTGTTCCTCGTCGGGGAGGACACCGACGAGCCGGACCACCCCGAGTCCACGGCCGAACCGTTCGCCGGGGGCTACCCGGTGCCGCCGATGCACGCCCCGTCGTACTCCGTCACCGGCCGCACGGTGGTCTCACCGCCCGGCCCGGCCGAGGTCGCGTCCACCAGCAGCAGCCGTCAGCCGACGACTCAGGAGCAGTGATGCCCACTCTCAAGGAGCAGTTCTGGGACCCGGTCGCGGGTTTCGGAGTCACCTTCCGCACGATGTTCCGGCGGACGGTCACCGAGCAGTACCCCAGGGAGAAGAAGCCGACCGCTCCCCGCTTCCACGGCCGTCACCAGCTCAACCGCTGGCCCGACGGCCTGGAGAAGTGCATCGGCTGCGAGCTGTGCGCCTGGGCGTGCCCGGCGGACGCGATCTACGTCGAGGGTGCCGACAACACCGAGGAGGCGCGCTACTCGCCGGGCGAGCGATACGGCCGCGTCTACCAGATCAACTACCTGCGCTGCATCCTGTGCGGGCTGTGCATCGAGGCCTGCCCCACCCGGGCACTGACCATGACCAACGAGTACGAGCTTGCCGATGACAACCGGTCCGACCTGATCTACGAGAAGCAGGACCTGCTGGCCCCGCTGCTCCCCACCATGGAGCTGCCACCGCACCCGATGCTCCTGGGGCAGGACGAGGTCGACTACTACCGCGGCAACTTCTCCTCCCAGGACTCCGCCGGCCAGGGAGGAGACCAGTGATCGCGTTCTGGCTGCTGGCGCCCCTGATCGTGCTGGCAGCACTGGGGATCCTGTTCGTCCGCAAGGCGGTCCATGCCGCGATGCTGCTCGCGATCGTGATGATCAGCCTGGCGATCCTGTACCTCGTGCAGGGGGCGCCGTTCCTCTTCGCGGTCCAGATCATCGTCTACACCGGCGCCATCTTGATGCTGTTCCTCTTCGTGCTGATGCTCGTCGGCGTCGATGCCTCGGACTCGGTGGTCGAGACCATCAAGGGCCAGCGCCTGATGGCCGGCGTCGTCGGCCTCGGCTTCGCCGCGCTGCTTGTTCTCGGCATCGCGCAGGTCTCGGTCGGCAGCGTCGTCGGCCTCGACGAGGCCAACGACGGGGGCAACGTGCCGGGCTTGGCGCAGCTGCTGTTCAGCCGCTACGTCTTCGCCTTCGAGCTGACCTCGGCGCTGCTGATCACCGCGGCGCTGGGGGCCATGGTGCTGGCTCACCGCGAGCGGCTGACGCCGAAGCCCACCCAGACCGACATGGCGCGGCAGCGGATGCGCGACTACGCCGCTCACGGCAAGCACCCTGGTCCGCTGCCCAGCCCCGGTGTCTTCGCCCGCCACAACGCCGTGGACACCCCGGCCCTGCTGCCCGACGGGAGCCCCTCGGAGCTGTCGGTCTCTCGCGTCCTGGCAGCGCGGGGCGACGTCGCCTCCAGCGACGAGCTGGCCGACGACGTCTCCGAGCTGACCGCCGGCCAGACCGAGCACCCCGAGCGGGGTGAGGGCTGATGAGCCCGACCCCCTTCCTGGTGCTGTCGGCGATCCTCTTCACGATCGGGTGCGTCGGGGTGCTCACCCGGCGCAACGCGATCGTGGTCTTCATGTCTGTGGAGCTGATGCTCAACGCCAGCAACTTGGCACTGGTCACGTTCTCGCGCGTCAACGGCAACCTGGACGGCCAGGTGATGGCCTTCTTCGTGATGGTGGTCGCCGCCGCCGAGGTCGTGGTCGGCCTGGCCATCATCATGACCATCTTCCGCACCCGTCGCTCGGCCTCGGTCGACGACGCGAGCCTGCTGAAGTACTGAGGGGGCCGACCAGATGACCAACCTGAGCATCTTCCTGAGCGACAGCGGCACCGAGGCGCACTCGGTGCCCGTGGTGGCCCCCGAGTCCGCCGGCGGCATCTTCGACCTGTTGTGGCTGGTGATCGCGCTGCCCGCACTGGGAGCCGCGATCATCCTGCTGCTCGGCAACCGGCGTACCTCGGCGTGGGCACACCTGCTGGGCACCGCCACGGTGGCCGGGTCGTTCCTGATCAGCCTGATCGCGTTCTTCTCGCTTCTCGGTCGCGCGGACGATCAGCGACAGATCGGCACCCACCTGTGGACCTGGTTCACCGCCGGCGACCTCCAGGCCGACTTCGGGCTGCTGTTCGACCCGCTCTCGGCGTTGTTCGCGCTGCTGATCACGGGGGTCGGTGGGCTGATCCACGTCTACTCCATCGGCTACATGGCCCACGACGAGCGGCGCGCCCGGTTCTTCGCCTACCTCAACCTGTTCGTGGCGGCGATGCTCACGCTGGTCCTGGCCGACGGCTACCTCGGACTGTTCCTCGGGTGGGAGGGTGTCGGCCTGGCGTCGTACCTGCTGATCGGCTTCTGGCAGCACAAGAACTCCGCGGCGGTCGCGGCCAAGAAGGCCTTCGTGGTGAACCGCGTCGGTGACATCGGCCTGGCGCTGGGCGCGATGCTGATCTTCGCCACGTTCGGGAGCTTCGCCTACGCCGAGGTCTCCGAGATGGCCGGCGAGGCCTCGGCGACGACACTGAACGTGCTCGGTCTGCTGTTCCTGCTGGCGGCCTGCGGCAAGTCGGCCCAGGTGCCGCTCCAGTCCTGGCTGCTCGACGCCATGGAGGGCCCCACCCCGGTGTCCGCGCTGATCCACGCTGCCACGATGGTGACTGCCGGTGTCTACCTCGTGGTGCGCTCCAACTTCCTCTACGAGCGCACCGAGGTCGGGCAGAGCGCCGTGGTGATCGTCGGGGTGGTGACGCTGCTCGCGGGCGCGGTCATCGGGTGCGCCAAGGACGACATCAAGAAGGTCCTGGCCGGGTCCACGATGAGCCAGATCGGCTACATGATGCTGGCCGCGGGCCTCGGTGTCGCCGGTTACGCGTTCGCGATCTTCCACCTGCTGATGCACGGCTTCTTCAAGGCCAACATGTTCCTGGGCGCCGGCTCGGTGATGCACGCGATGGACGACGACGTCGACATGCGCCACTACGGCGGGCTCGGCGGTCTCCGGCTGCGCGGCAACGTCCTGCCGATCACCTTCCTCACCTTCGCGATGGGCTACCTCGCCATCATCGGTTTCCCGGGCTTCTCCGGTTTCTGGTCGAAGGACAAGATCATCGAGACCGCGTTCGCCCAGAGCTGGTGGGTCGGCCTTGCCGCCCTCGTCGGCGCCGGTGTCACCGGTTTCTACATGACGCGGCTGATGGCCATGACCTTCCTGTCGCCCAAGCGCTGGGACCCCGACATCGAGCCACACGAGTCACCAACGGTGATGACGGTGCCCCTGATCGTGCTGGCGGCGCTCTCCGTGCTCGGCGGTGTGCTGCTGCTGGGCGACTGGATCGTGGACTTCCTCGCGCCGGTGGTCGGCGCGGAGGCCGAGCACGCGCTGCCGCTGCCTGCGATCGTCTACACCCTGATGGTCCTGGTCGTGGTGATCGCGGGCATCGGTCTGGCCTGGGCGATGTTCATGAGCCGGGAGGTCCCGCGCGAGGCTCCACAGCGGGTCTCCTTCGCCACGCGCGCGGCGCGCGCCGACCTCTACGGCGATGCCTTCAACGAGGCGGTGCTGATGCGCCCGGGCAACACGATGGTCGAGTCCATGGCCGGGTTCGACGACAAGTTCGTCGACGGCACGGTCGACGGCACGGCGTCGGCTGCGATGGGGATGTCCGGCACCTTCCGCCGGATCCAGACGGGATACGTCCGCTCCTACGCGCTGTCGGTGCTGATCGGGGCGGCGATCGTGGTCGCGGCCATGCTGGCGGTGACCCTCGCATGAGTCCCACCCGACGCCTGCTGCCTGACCTGACGAGAGGGATCCGATGAACTTCCCGTGGTTGACCGCAGCGCTGCTGCTGCCGATCGTGGGCGCGGTCGTCGTGATGGCTCTGCCCCGGCAGGGGGCCCTGGCACGCCAGACGGCACTGGGCTTCTCCCTGGTCACGCTCGGGCTGACCGCCGTGATCGCCGGCCGGTTCGACACCGGCGCCAGCGGCTTCCAGATGGAGGAGACCCACAGCTGGATCCAGGCCTTCGGTGCCTACTACGCCCTGGGTGTGGACGGCACGGGTCTGGTGCTGATCCTGCTCACCGCGATCCTGGTGCCGGTGGTGATGATCGCCTCGTGGTGGGACGCCGACCCCTCGACGAGCTCAGGACTGACGCCGCCGCGGTGGTCGAGCAACTCGTTCTTCGCCTGGATGCTCGCGCTCGAGGGGCTCGCCATCGGCACCTTCGCAGCGGTCGACGTGCTGCTGTTCTACGTCTTCTTCGAGGCCACGCTGATCCCGATCTACTTCATGATCGGTGGGTTCGGCGGTGCCAGGCGAACCTATGCAGCGGTCAAGTTCCTGATCTTCTCGCTACTCGGCGGACTGATCATGCTGGCCTCGGTGATCGGGCTGTACGCCGAGTCCTCGCGGCTCAACGGTGGCCAGCCGACCTACCTCCTCACCGACCTGGCTCCGTTGATGGACCAGGTCGGCACGGGGATGGGGCGCTGGCTGTTCGTCGGCTTCTTCATCGCCTTCGCGATCAAGGCGCCGATGGTGCCGGTGCACACCTGGCTGCCGGACGTTGCGGACGAGGCCACCCCGGGCACCTCGGTGCTGCTGGTCAGCATCTTGGACAAGATCGGCACCTTCGGCATGCTGCGGTTCTGCCTGGGTCTCTTCCCGGAGGCGTCGACCTGGGCGACGCCGGTGGTCCTGGTGCTGGCCGTGATCTCGTTGCTGTACGGCGGTCTGGTCGCGATCGCCCAGCGCAGCATCCCGCGCCTGATCGCCTACACCTCGGTCTCCCACTTCGGCTTCATCGTGCTCGGCATCTTCGTGATGAACAGCCAGGGCCAGGTGGGTTCGACGCTGTACATGTTCAACCACGGTCTCTCCACCGCGGTGCTGTTCCTGGTGACCGGCTTCCTGATCCGGCGTCGCGGGTCGCGCCTGATCGCCGACTACGGCGGTGTGCAGAAGGTCGCACCGGTCCTCGCCGGGGTCTTCATGGTCGGCGGCCTGTCGTCGCTGTCGCTGCCGGGCCTGTCCCCGTTCGTCTCGGAGTTCCTGGTGCTGACCGGCGCCTTCGTGCACAACTGGTGGTACGCCGCCTTCGCCGTCTTCGGCATCGTGATCGCCGCGCTCTACATCCTGCTGATGTACCAGCGCACCATGACCGGTCCGGTGCGCGCGGAGTCCGCCGCGATGAAGGACCTGAGCCCGCGCGAGGTCGGCGCGATGGCACCACTGGTGCTGCTGATCGTCGTGCTCGGGTTCTTCCCCAAGCCGCTGATCGACGTGATCGAGCCGACGGTGGAGGACACGCTGAGCCGGGTCGGGGCCACCGATCCGGAGCCCGCAGTCGGGCCGACTGCAGAGGAGGCGTCCGAGTGAACGAGTTCACCAAGCCGGCACTGGAGTACGCCGAGCTCTCACCACTGTTCATCGTCATCGGGGCCGCCGTGCTCGGGGTGCTCATCGAGGCCTTCGTGCCGCGTCCGCTGCGCCATCTCACCCAGCTGTCGATGACGCTGGTGGCACTGGCCGGCGCGTTCGCGGCGACGATCGTGGTCGCGACCGGGCTGGAGAAGGTCGAAGGAGGTCGCGGCCTGGTGGGCGCGATGGGAGCGATCACCGTGGACGGACCCACCGTGTTCCTGTGGGGCCTGATCCTGGTTCTCTCGCTGCTCAGCGTGCTGCTGGTTGCCGAGCGCAGCCTGGACGGGGGCGTCACCGCGTTCGCGGGTCAGGCCGCCGCGCTGCCCGGCACCGACGCCGAGCGTGACGCCCTGGCCAAGCGGCTGGAGCACACCGAGGTCTTCCCGCTGATGCTGTTCAGCATCGCCGGGATGATGATCTTCCCCGCCTCCAACGACCTGATCACGATGTTCGTTGCGCTCGAGGTGCTCTCGCTGCCCCTGTACCTGCTGTGCGGGCTGGCGCGACGTCGCCGGCTGCTGAGCCAGGAAGCGGCCTTGAAGTACTTCCTGCTCGGCGCCTTCAGCTCCGCGTTCTTCCTCTACGGCGTGGCGCTGGTCTACGGCTTCGCCGGCGGCACCGACTTCGCCACGATCTCCGCCGCGATCTCCAGCCGCACCGACGGCGAGGCACTGCTGCTCGGCGGCATCGGTCTGCTGGCGGTCGGCATGCTGTTCAAGGTGAGCGCCGCTCCCTTCCACTCCTGGACCCCGGACGTCTACCAGGGCGCCCCCACCGCGATCACCGGCTTCATGGCCGCGTGCACCAAGGTGGCGGCGTTCGGCGCGATGCTGCGCTTGTTCTACGTCGGTCTCGGTGGCGCCAGTGTCGACTGGGTGCCGATGCTGTGGGTGGTTGCGATCCTGACGATGGCGGTGGGCAGCCTGTTCGCGTTGTCCCAGTGGGACATCAAGCGGATGCTGGCCTACTCCTCGGTGGCGCACGCCGGCTTCCTGCTCGTGGGTCTGGTCGGGCTGCACACCACCACGGAGGGTGGCTACGACATCAGCTCGCTGCAGGCGATGTTGTTCTACCTGGTCACCTACGGGTTCATGACCTTGGGTGCCTTCGGTGTCGTCACGCTGGTGCGCGACGCCGGCGGCGAGGCCAACCACCTGAGCCGCTGGGCCGGGCTGGGCAAGGAGGCGCCGTTGGTCGCAGGGGTGATGGCGTTCTTCCTGCTGGCCATGGCCGGCATCCCGTTGACCAGTGGCTTCACCGGCAAGTGGGCGCTGTTCACCTCCGCGGCCCAGGGCGGTGCGTGGCCGTTGGTCGTGGTCGCGGTGGTGCTCAGCGCGGTCGCGGCGTTCTTCTACATCCGGGTGATCGTGCTGATGTACTTCAGCGATCCCGTCGGCGACGGCCCGAGCGTCGCGGTGCCCAGTGTGCTCACGACCGTGGTGATCGCGGTCGGGTTCGCGACCACCCTCGTGCTCGGAGTCCTCCCGGGACCCGTGCTCGACCTGGCAGCGAATGCGGGGTCGTTCCTGCGGTGACCTCCCAAGACTCAGGGCTGGCGCTCCCGGTCCTGGACCCTGCGCTTCGGCAGTCGTTGGTGCGCCACCTGACTGACGTGGAGGAGCGGCTCGAGCGTGAGGTGCGCTCGGAGGCGGACTTCGTGACCGAGGCCTGTCGGCACCTGTTGCACGCCGGCGGCAAGCGGTTCCGACCGTTGCTGACCTTGATCTGCGCACACGCCGGTGGCGGGGTCAACGAGGACGTCGTCACCGCCGCGTGCGTGGTCGAGCTGACACACCTGGCATCGCTGTACCACGACGACGTGATGGACGAGGCCGCGATCCGTCGGGGCGCGAGCTCGGCCAACGCGGTGTGGGACAACCACGTGGCGATCCTCGCCGGAGACTGGCTCTTCGCGAGGTCCTCGGCGCTGACGGCGCGACTCGGTGCGGAGGCGGTCGGGATCCAGGCCGAGACCTTCGGTCGACTGGTCGAGGGGCAGATCCTGGAGACCCGCTCCGGGCTACCCACCGAGGACCCGCTCGAGCACTACCTGCGCGTGGTCGCGGGCAAGACCGGTTCTCTCATCGCAACCTCTGCGCGCTACGGCGCGCTCTTCGGGGGCGCCTCACCCCAGGTGGTTGCCGCGCTCACCGGCTACGGCGAGCGGGTCGGCGTGGCCTTCCAGCTCGCCGACGACATCCTCGACCTGGCCGCGGACGCCGAGACCCTGGGCAAGGCGCCGGGCACCGACCTGCGCGAGGGTGTGCCGACCCTCCCGACGCTGATGGCGATGCGATCGACCGAGCCGAAGGACGCTCGGCTCCGGGCGCTGCTCTCGGCGCCGATCACCGATGACGACCACCACGACGAGGCGCTGGGTCTGATGCGCTCACACCAGGCGATGCTCGAGGCCCGGGCCTACGTGCTGGACCTCGCCCGCAGCGGCGTGGAGCTGCTCGAGGTGGTGCCCGACGGTCCCGTCAAGGAGGCGCTGGCCGGGTTCGCCGACCTCGTCGCCACCCGCGCCGCCTGAGCAGGGGGGCGTGGCTCGGGGATGAGCCGCGCGGATGCCGAGATCCCGCGTGCGGGCTGCGGCTGGATCACCGGGCCACAGGGTCTCCGCTCTGCACGGAGGAGACGACGTCGAGGATGGCACCGGTGGTGACCTCGGCGTACTGCTCGTCGAAGATCAGGCCGGCGTGGCTGGCGCCGTCGACGACATGGTGCGAGGTGTTGGTCGACAGGGCTGCCAGCTCTTCCTGCGCCGCGTCGTGGGTGGCGTCGGTCTCGGCGCCGGCGGTGAGGACGACCAGCGGCTTGTCACCGAAGTCGGTGAGCATGGCGGCTTCCGCGCCAGAGGCGTTGGCCTGGACGAACTCGTCGATCCAGCCGCTGGCGTACTCGGCGGTGGCGGTGCCGGCGCGAACCTCGTCACGCGACTGCGGGGGCAGGTCGCCGTAGTCGAAGCTCCCGAGCAGGCGCACCAACCCGAGTCGTGCCGCCAGCGCGCCGAGTGCTGAGACACGGTCGGTGACGGCGTCGTGGGAGGCTCCGTCGTACGCCGTTGCCTTGCCGGGGTCTGCCTCGGCGGCCCGGTCGGTGGAGTCGACCAGCACCATCCCGGCGACCTCGTCGGGATAGAGGTCGGCGTAGGTGAGGACGTAGAGGCCCCCGAAGGAGTGGCCGGCCAGCACGTAGGGTCCCGGCACGTTCCCGCGTTGCAGCAACGTGTGGAGGTCGCTCGATATCTGGGTGGCGTCCTGAGGGCTCTGGGCGGGCTCGCTCCAAGCGCGACCCGCGCGATCGTAGACGCAGACCCGGGTCTGGCCGGCGACGCCCTGCGCGATCCACGCCATGCCCGAGGAGAAGTCGCCTCCTCCCGGTTGCAGGACGACCGTCGGGCTGCCGGAGCCGGTGCAGTGGAGGTGGAGGTGGCGACCGCCGACGTCGATCGACTGACCCGGCATCGGGTACGCATCGGCGTCCACCGCTGCCCGCACGGTCTGGTAGCCACCGCCGACCGCGGCGAGCACCAACACTGCGAACACCGGGTACAACAGCCAGACCCGGCTCCGGTGGTGGAGGCGGCGATGGGCTTGGACGGTCATCCAGATCACCAGCGCCAGGAGGGCGGGTGGCCACACCCAGTTGAGCACCTCACGGATCGTGCCGCCGAACCCGATCAGAAGGAGTCCACCGAGTCCCATGAACAGCGCTGCGGCTGCTGCCCACCGCTGAGGTTGATTGGTCATGCGCACCGAAAGCAGCGCCAGCATGGCCCAGCCCAGGGCGAATCCACACAGGACTGCGCCGGTGACGTCGTCCTCCTCCGGGCGGATGAACGGGGCCGCTGCGAGCAGAAGCGCTGCCAGCAGACCGAAGCACAGCGAGCCGGCCACGACCCAGCCGATGTGGCCCTCCGACCGCGGACTCGTGGGGAGCGCACCGTCCGGGTCTGCGGGGGGTGTGTCGGCAGGGAAGGCAGTGGGGGCGGTGGCCATGATGAGCTCGATTCCGAAGGCCGCTGGCGTCGCGCGAGTACAGCCATCTGCACTTGTGGCACGTGCCGTCCCTTCGACGGTAGGTGCCGGATGCCTGGTCCGACAGGGCCCGCCCGGCCCGGGGCGAAGGTCCTACGAACGGCGTCGGGGCTGAGTCGGTGGTGGCCGGGGGCCGAGGTCGTACGCCCCCCGGGGCGCGCGGCCGCCGTGTGGGTCCGGGTTTGCCTGCCTGGTGGTGTTTGGCGAGGTGACGCCACGCCGCTCGAGCCCTCCGCCGGTCGAGCTTGTTGCTTGTCCTGAGGAGGGAGCGCAGCGACGGTCTCGAAGGGCTTGTCCTGAGGAGGGAGCGCAGCGACGGTCTCGAAGGGCTTGTCCTGAGGAGGGAGCGCAGCGACGGTCTCGAAGGGAGACTGTGTGTGCGGGCACAAGCCCGCCCCGTTCACCGTGGCGCGCTGTCGCCGTGTCGTCCGGTGGCTCTGCGGGTGGTTGCGTTGCGCGACGGGACGCCACGCCTCCTTGACGCTGCGCCACGGCGACCGTGCCGGCCTCGCGCCCGCCCGTCGAGCCTGTCGCTTGTCGCTTGTCCTGAGGAGGGAGCGCAGCGACCGTCTCGAAGGGCTTGTCCTGAGGAGGGAGCGCAGCGACCGTCTCGAAGGGGAGACCTCTGCGTGTCCGGGTCAGTCGGTGGTGTGGGTGCCGGTGTGGTCGACGGTGTAGGTGCGGCCTTGGGGGCTGGTCCAGGTGACTGCGGTGGGGCCGGTGCGTCGGTATCGCCAGTGGCCGTGGGTTTTGACGCGGTGGTGGTAGCGGCAGAGCCTTGCGGTGTTCGCGGTCGACGTCTGGCCGGGCGGCCCACCGTCGTCGGGTGGCACGTAGGGGTCGATGTGGTCCAGGTCGTAGGAGGCACCTTGCCGGCCGCACCAGGGGAAGGCGCAGGTGTGGTCGCGTTCGGAGACCTGGCGGGCCAGTGTGGCGGGGTGTTCGTAGGCGTCGACCGCGATCTGCTCGGCCAGGTCGACCACCCGGGTGGTCTCGATCCGGGTGCCGGGGGTCAGCCCGGCCAGCCAGCGCTCGACCGCCGCGGTGGGCACCGGGCCGGGTCGCCAGGAGTGCAGGCCCTCGGCCTGGACCCGGGTGACCGGCCCGAACGCTGATCCCGCTGCCTCACTGGACGCGGTCTGGGTGGCACAGCGGCAGCTGGTGTGCAGGTGGAGGTGGAACACCGGCGACGCGGCGGTGCGCTTGACCTTCGCCGGTCCGTCCACGGTCTGTGTGGTGGCAGCGGTGGCCAGGTCGATCGCGTACTGCGGGTCGGCGAGCACCCCGACCGCACGCGCCCGCCGGACCTGCCGCGACGATCCGTCGCCGAGTGCGCCCAGGACACGCGGCAGTGTCGTCGAGTGCCCGGTCGAAGGCGTGGGCATCGGGTGAGTCGAGGGTGGCTTCGATCCGGGTGGTGCCGTCGGTGGTGTCGTCCTCGACCCAGACCCCGCGGGCCTCAGCAGCCGCCTCGGCGCGGCGTTCGGCGAGGTCGGGCTGACAGCGGATGATCGCCGCCTCGACACATTTGTTGATCCGGGTGATGGAGAGCTGGTGGGCGAACTGCTCGAGCTGGGCGTCCACGAAGCCCGCGGTGGCGGCCTTGAGCGGGATGGTCTGCTCGGCGATCCGGCGGGCCTTCCACACCGGCAACCGCCCCGACATCACCTGGGCCCACAACCGCGGGAGCCGGTCCCGCAGCTCCACCACCTGCCCGACGTAGTCCCGGGCGCCCTGCTCCGAGAGCCCCAGAGTGACCGCGAGGTCGGTGACCGCGAACTCGCGGACCATGAACGCCCCCTCACCCAAGAGCCGCAGGATGCCTTCGGTGCCGAGCTCGCCGGCCTCGTGGGTCAGCCGGCTGGCCTTGTCGGGGTGGGTCTCGAGGTCCTCGACCATCTCCAGCGCGTCACCGGAGATCGCCCACTGCTCGGGGTCGGTGATCCGGTGACGGCCCGCCCACACCGCCACGGCACGGAGCTGGTCGACCTGAGCCCGCTCGGCGCGGACCTGGGACTCCGCGATGCTGGCGAGCACCGCCTCGTCGCCCAGCCCGAGCACGTCGACCTCGTCACGAGCAGCGGCTGCGGCAGCGATCCCCGCGGCCTGCGCGACGCGCGCGGTCTCGCGTCGGGAGCGGCGGGCGGTGAGGGTTGTCATGGCACTGAACCTACGGACAGGCACCGACAATTCTTGGCCCTGAGAGCGGGGGATCTCCAACTATTGTTGAAGAAACTCGGGGTCGCGCCGCGGCCCGACCTCACCAGGTTTCGAGGCTCCTCGGCTAGCGCCTCGGAGCACCTCAACCACCGACGGGTGACGTCGAGCAAGCTGCTTGACGTCACCGGGTTTCGAGGCTCCTCGGCTAGCGCCTCGGAGCACCTCAACCACCGACGGGTGACGTCGAGCAAGCTGCTTGACGTCACCGGGTTTCGAGGCTCCTCGGCTAGCGCCTCGGCAGCACCTCACACCACCGACGGGGCGGGTCTCCCTCCTCAGGACAAGCGACAAGCGCGACCGTGCGGGAGCAGTCAGCGGTCCTGCTCGGTGGGCACGGCGGTGAGTGGCTGGGCGGAGGCGGCGCGGAGGCGGGCCCCGCGCCAGTCACGCAAGGAGTCAAAGGTGAACAGCGCGAGCGCGACCCAGATGACAACGAAACCGGCTAGGCGAGACGCCGGCATCGGCTCGCCCCCGACCGTGATCCCGAGGATGAACTGGAGGGTCGGCGCGATGTACTGCAGCAGACCCAGCGTGCTCAGCGGGATGCGCACCGCGGCCCCGCCGAAGCACAACAGTGGGATCGCCGTGGCCACGCCCGCGCTGGCCAGCCAGAGCTGGTGCCCGGGCGGATCAGCCAGCAGGTGTCCTGCGCCGGTGACCTGGAGCCACACCAGGTAGGCCACCGCGAGCGGCAGGAGCAGGGCGGTCTCGACCGTGAGGCCCTCCACTGCGCCGACCCCGGCCTTCTTGCGGAGCAGTCCGTAGGTGCCGAACGAGAAGGCCAGGGCCAGGGCCACGACCGGGAGCCGGCCGTAGTCCCACGTCAGCCCGGCCACCGCCAGCGTTGCAATGCCGATCGCGACCCACTGCAGCGGGCGGAGTCGTTCGGCGAAGACGAGCACGCCCAGGGCCACGCTGACCAGGGGGTTGATGAAGTAGCCGAGGCTGGCCTCCACCACGTGCTCGTTGGTGACCGACCAGATGTAGACGCCCCAGTTGATGCTGATCACGACTGAGGCGCCCAGGAGCAGCAGGCTCGTACGTCGGTCACGCAGGATCGCACGCAGCGAGTGACGCAACCTCAGCCCCAGCACCAGGGCGGCCATCACCACCGCCGTCCAGACGATGCGGTGGGCGAGCAGCTCGACCGCGCCGGCCGGCTCCAGCAGCGGCCAGTACAACGGGAAGATCCCCCACAGGCCGTAGGCCGCGATGCCGAGGAACAGCCCGTCGGGTCGCGATCTCATCTCGTCATCACTGAGCCATCACCGAGACATCACGGGCAGACGCTAGCGGGCCGGGGCCACGGCGAGCCACTCGACGGTGCACCCGATGTCTGGGTATCACCCGACTCGGGCCCAGAGTCCCGACATGCCCCCCTCAGGGGCTATTTGCCTGGGATGTCGACTCGCGAGCCTTCCGCTGGGACACAGGATGAGGTCACGCACCTCCTGACGGGACCCATCACCATGCCCAGGCCCAAGCACCTCATGCCCCGGCAAGCGGCGCACCGCGCCGCACCGGTTCGATGGTCCGTCGACCCCTCGTGGCGGGCGACCGTGGTGATTGCCGTGGTCACGGGCCTCGCGGTGGTCGCGCTCGGCCAGATCTCGGTCGCGTCTCGACCATCCGGCTCGATGTTGGCGCTGTGGTGGCCGGCAGCGGGGGTGGCCACCGCCGGTGTGCTGCTGGTCTCGGCTCGACGTCGGTGGCTCGTGCTCCTGGCTGTGGGAGCCGCAACCGCACTCACGACGGTGGGGTCGGGGCGTCCGCCCTTGTTCGACCTGGCCCTGGTGCTGGGCAACGTCGTCACGCCGGCGGTCTTCGCGGGGATCGTCGATTCCAGGCCTCACGGACGCAGCCTGCGCACGCTGCGCGACCTGACCCGCTTCTGCCTCGCGGCTCTGGTGGCGACCCTGTCCTCCGGTGTGCTCGTCGCCTTGCTGGGGCTTGCGGCGCTGGGCGCGGATGCCTGGCTCATGGGTCTTGGCCTCACCGCCGCCCACGCCGCGGCGCTTCTGGTGATGGTGCCCTTCGTCTTCGACCTGCCGGTCGACACTCGCCCGCGTCGGCTGCGCGCGAAGGATCGGTGGCTCGTGACCACCCTCGTCGCTGCCACCGTGGGGTTGGTCGCGGTGGTCTACGGCCCGGGCCAAGGCCTGCCGCTGGTGCTGATCGTGCTGCCGGTGCTGATGCTCGGCGCCGTCCTGCTTCCGCCGCGCTGGGTCTGCCTGGAGCTGCTCCTCGCGGGGGCCCTGACCTCGGTCCTGACCGCTGCGGGCTTCGGACCCGTTGCCTTGTCCGCCCTGGGTGACGGCGCCTCCCCCGAGGTCGTGGTGCTGATCGGGCAGGTCACGCTGGTCTGCTACGCGGTGGCAGTCCTGCCGACGATGGTCGCCATCCACCAGCTCCGCGCAGCTGCCGGCCAGGCAGCGATGACGGCTCGCGAGTACCGCAGCGTGGTGCAGGACGCCACGGGCACAGCGATCATCGGCTTCGACCTCGAGGGCAGGATCGACATGTTCAGCGCCGGAGCCGAGGCGCTCCTGGGTTACACCGAGCAGGAGGCGATCGGTGGCACGGGCGCCGAACTGTGGCACGACCCGGTCGAGATGTCGGCGCGTGCTCGTGACCTCGGCAGCCCGCCCGGGTTCCCGACGGTCGTCGCCGCCGGCGCGGCGCTGAGCCGCACCGGCCGCCTCGACTGGAAGGCCTGGAGCCGTGAGGGGGTGCCGCTCGTGATCTCCCAGCGGTTGACGCCACGGTTCGACGGCCTCGATGCCACCGAGCAGACCGGCTGGATCGCGGTCGCCGAGGATGTCACGCACCGCCGAGGCATGGAGACCGCGCTGCGCGAGGCGCTGGACCGGGAGCGGGAGGCTCGCGAGCGCGCCGAGCAGCTGGAGGCGTTGCGCGCCGCCCTCGTGGCCAACGTCAGCCATGAGCTGCGGACGCCGCTGACCAGCATGATCGGATACACCGCACTGGCCCTGGCCGACCTGGACGCCCCCGAGCTCCGGATCGAGCGCCACCGCGATCTGCTCGAGGCGGCGCAGCGCAACTCCCACCGCCTGCTGCACCTCGTCGAGGACCTGCTGGTGCAGTCCCGGGTGGAGAGCCGCACGCTCGAGCCGGAGTGTGTCGAGCTGGGCCTGGCGTCCCTGGTAGAGGGCGCCGTGGAGACCCTCGGGACACGCGGCAGCCGCCACGGGGTCACGGTGGAGGTCAGGGGCCCGGACCGCGCGGTCAGCCTCTGGGGGGAGCAGGAGCAGGTGGAGCGGGTGATCACCCACCTGTTGACCAACGCGGTGAAGTTCAGCCCTCCCGGTTCGACGGTGTCGCTGGAGTACGGCGTCCGGGGGGCGGAGGTCTACCTCCGGGTGACGGACGCAGGCCCGGGGGTCCCCGAGGAGGAGCGCGAGCGGATCTTCGAGGCCTTCTACCAGGGCGAGTCCGCGCGGGCCAAGGAGCTGCCGGGCTCGGGCATGGGCCTCTCGATCGCGCGGACCATCGCCGAGGCGCACGGCGGATCCATGACCCTGGTGGCCTCGGAGCTCGGCGAAGGTGCCACCTTCGAGATGCGCCTTCCCCGGGTCGGCGTGATACCGCGTCCCAGTGACGGCCACGCGGCCTCGCGGACCAGGGAGACCCCGACCGAGTCCGTGGCGTGGTCGAGCCTGTGACCGCTCAGCCGATCGCGGGCTCGCTCAGACCACGGTCCAGGTGTCGCCGCCGACGATGAGGTCCTGCAGCTCGGCCGACCGGTCATCGACGCCGCGGGTCTCCATGTCGACCTGCTGACGTGCGGCGTCGTCGTAGGTGGTGCGCTCGATCTGGCGGAAGATGCCGATCGGCGCCTGGTGCAGGTAGCCGCCGTCGGTGATCCGTGACAGCGCGAACGCCGTGGTGGGGTCGGCGGCGTGGGCGTCGTGGACCAGCAGGTCGGCCTCGGTGGAGGCATCGACCTCCACGACCTCGACACCGCCGCCGGGGGAACGGACGACACCGCGGCTGCCGCGGCCGTCCTGGTCGGGGGTGCCGAAGCGGATCGGCTCGCCGTGGACCAGCGGGATGATCGCGTTGGCTGCATCCGACCCGGCCGACTTGGCCCCCTTCAAGGCGTCGAAGGCGCCGTCGTTGAAGATCGGGCAGTTCTGGTAGATCTCCACCAGCGACGTGCCGCGGTGGGCGGCAGCAGCGCGCAGCACCTCGGTCAGGTGCTTGCGGTCGGAGTCGATGGTGCGCGCGACGAAGGTCCCGTCGGCGCCCAGGGCCAGCGAGACCGGGTTGAACGGGTGGTCCAAGGACCCCAGCGGGGTGGACTTGGTGACCTTGCCGACCTCGGACGTCGGGGAGTACTGCCCCTTGGTGAGGCCGTAGATCCGGTTGTTGAACAGCAGGATCGTCATGTTGACGTTGCGGCGCAGCGCGTGGATCAGGTGGTTGCCGCCGATCGAGAGCGCGTCCCCGTCGCCGGTGACCACCCAGACCGAGAGGTCCTCACGAGCCGTGGCCAGGCCGGTCGCGATGGCCGGCGCACGTCCGTGGATGGAGTGCATCCCGTAGGTGTCGAGGTAGTAGGGGAACCGGCTGGAGCAGCCGATCCCCGAGATGAAGGCGATGTTCTCCCGACGCAGCCCCAGCTCGGGCAGGAACCCCTGGACAGCGGCGAGCACGGCGTAGTCACCACAACCGGGACACCAGCGCACCTCCTGGTCGGAGGTGAAGTCCTTGCGGTTCTGCGGCTCGTCGGTCGTGGGGACGCCGGTCAGTCCGGGCATGCCGAGCTCGGTGCTCATCGGGTTGCCTCCTGGGCCTCGACGGGGTCGACCAGCGGTGGCGAGTCGGAGACCGACGACTCCTCGAGGCCGTCGATCAGGTTGGTCATGGCCTCGGCGAGCTCGGCGGCCTTGAGCGGAAGGCCGCGCACCTGGTTGTAGCCGACGGCGTCGACGAGGTAGCGGGCGCGGATCAGCATCGCGAGCTGCCCGAGGTTCATCTCGGGGATCATCACCGCGTCGTAGCGGCGCAGGATCTCGCCGAGGTCGTTCGGCATCGGGTTGAGATGGCGCAGGTGGAGCTGCGCGATGTGGTCCCCGGTCTGTCGCACCAGCCGGCACGCCGCGCCGATCGGGCCGTAGGTCGAGCCCCATCCGAGCACGAGCACGCGTGCGTCGCCGTCGGGGTCGTCGACCTCCAGCGGCGCGAAGGTCTCCGCGATTCGGTCGACCTTGGCCTGCCGGGTGCGGACCATCAGGTCGTGGTTGGCGGGGTCGTAGGAGATGTCACCGGTGCGGTCGGCCTTCTCCAGGCCGCCGATGCGGTGCTCCAGGCCCGGCGTGCCCGGGATCGCCCACGGCCGGGCCAGGGTCTGCGGGTCCCGGTCGTAGGGCAGGAACTCCTCGGTGCTGCCCTCGCTGTCGGGCTCGGGCCGGATGGCGAAGCCCGGGTCGATCGCGGCGATCTCGTCCAGCTCGGGGATCGGCCAGGGCTCGGAGCCGTTGGCGAGGTAGCCGTCGGAGAGCAGCATGACCGGGGTCCGGTAGGTGATCGCGATCCGCGCCGCCTCGACCGCGGCGCCGAAGCAGTCGGCCGGCGACTGCGGCGCGATCACGGGCACCGGTGACTCGCCGTTGCGCCCGAACATCGCCTGGAGCAGGTCGGCCTGCTCGGTCTTGGTGGGCAGACCGGTCGAGGGACCGCCGCGCTGGACGTCGACCACGATCAGCGGCAGCTCGGTCATCACGGCCAGGCCGATGGTCTCGCCCTTCAGCGCCACGCCGGGGCCCGAGGTCGTGGTGACGCCGAGCGACCCGCCGAACGAGGCGCCGAGCGCGGCGCCGATGCCGGCGATCTCGTCCTCGGCCTGGAAGGTGGTGATCCCGAACCGCTTGTGCTTGCTCAGCTCGTGCAGGACGTCGCTGGCCGGGGTGATCGGGTAGGAGCCGAGGAACAGGCGCAGCCCGGACTTCACCGCTCCGGCGATCAGGCCGTAGGAGAGCGCGGCGTTGCCGGTGATGTTGCGGTAGGTGCCGGCCGGCATCGGGGCGGGCTTGACCTCGTAGCGCACCGCGAACGCCTCGGTGGTCTCCCCGAAGTTCCAGCCCGCACGGAACGCCTCGAGGTTGGCGTCGCGGATCTCGGGAACCTTGGCGAAACGGCGCTGCAGGTAGTCGGTGGTCGACTCGGTGGGCCGGCCGTACATCCACGACAGCAGGCCGAGGGCGAACATGTTCTTGGCCCGCGCCGCGTCCTTGCGCGAGAGCCCGAACTCCTTGACCGCGGCGACGGTCATCGCGGTCAGGTCCACGGGGTGGACGGCGTAGTCGGCCAGCGAGTCGTCGGCCAGCGGGTCCTCGCTGTAGCCGGCCTTGGCCAGGTTGCGCTTGGTGAAGTCGGCGGTGTCGACGATGATCGTGGCGCCCTTGGGCAGGTCGTTGACATTGACCTTCAGCGCGGCGGGGTTCATCGCGACCAGCACGTCGGGGGAGTCGCCAGGGGTCAGGATGTCGTGGTCGGCGAAGTGCACCTGGAACGACGAGACACCGGGCAGGGTGCCCTGCGGGGCGCGGATCTCGGCTGGGAAGTTGGGCAGCGTGGACAGGTCGTTGCCCAGCGACGCCGTCTCCTGGGTGAACCGGTCGCCGGTCAGCTGCATGCCGTCACCGGAGTCTCCGGCGAACCGGATGGTGACGTGGTCAAGCTGCTTGACCTGCTTGCTCATGGCGTCCTTCGGCTCGAAGTCGTCGGTCGGTTGAACCGTTCTGGTCCACCACTGTAGAACGTGTTCTACTTCGGGAGGAATTGCTCCATTCGATACTACGGCGCACCCGAAGCGGAGCCGAGAGCGTCCCGGATGCCGGGGCACGTGATCTCCAGCACGGTGCTGGCCCTACGCTGCACGGTCATGAGCGAGCAGCGAACCTCCCCCGAAGGCTCCAGCGACGGCGAGGAGCACCTGCGCCTCTCGCGCCCGAGCGAAGGAGTCGCGCTGCTCACGCTGACCAATCCCGCGCAGCGCAACGCCATGTCGGACCCGATGACCGCGGCCTGGGTGCGCACGGTGCAGCAGCTGCGTACCGACGACTCGGTGCGGTGCGTGGTGGTGACCGGCGAGGGCAGCGCCTTCTGCTCGGGTGGTGACCCACGATGGATCGCCGGCGAGCCGGACGCGCCGGTGCACCGGCTGCGCGAGCGGATGCTCGGCTTCTACCGCGCCTGGCTGTCGGTGCGCGACCTCGAGGTGCCCACGATCGCGGCGATCAACGGTCCCGCGGTCGGAGCCGGCCTCTGCCTGGCCCTGGCCTGCGACCTGCGCTACGCCGCTGCCTCCGCGCGGATGTCGGTGCCCTTCGTCAAGCTCGGCATGCACGCGGGCATGGCGGCGACGTACACCCTGCCCCACGTGGTCGGGGAGGCTCACGCCCGCGACCTGCTCCTCACCGGGCGGATGGTCGGCGCCGACGAGGCCTTCCGGATGGGTCTGGTCTCCAGCGTCACCGCCGACGAGGAGTTCATGGACTCGGTCCTCGCCACCGCTGCCCAGGTCGCCGGGTCCGCTCCGATCGCGAGTCGGCTCACCAAGGCGGCCCTGCGCGACGGCGGTCACTCCGACTTCGAGACCTGCATCGAGTGGGAGGCGCTGGCCCAGCCGGTCACGCTGGCCACCGAGGACCTCCAGGAGGGCGTGCGCGCCGCCCGCGAGCGCCGCACGCCTGCCTTCCAGGGGCGGTGAGGCAGGGCCTGGGCTGTCCGGGCTCGCTAGCCTCGGCGTGGTGAGGATCGACCTGCACACCCACTCCAGCTGCTCGGACGGCACCAGCAGCCCGCGGCGGCTGGTCATCGAGGCCGAGCAGGCAGGGATCGACGTCCTCGGCATCACCGACCACGACACCGCCGCCGGGTGGGAGGAGGCCGCGCAGGCCGCCGCCGAGACCGGCGTCGAGCTGGTTCGTGGGATGGAGATCAGCACCCGGCACCGCGACCGCAGTGTCCACCTGCTCGCCTACCTGCCCGACCCCACGCATCCCACGCTCAGCCGGATGCTCGAGGCCGTCCTGAGGGGACGGGACCACCGCATCCCGCGGATGGTTGGCAGACTCCGTTCGCTGGGCATCCCGATCACCGAGGAGCTCGTGGCCGCCAAGGCCTCGGGTGCGACGGCTGTGGGGCGCCCGCACGTGGCCGACGTGCTGGTCGACCTGGAGGTCGTCGGAACCCGGGACGAGGCCTTCGGCGGCTACCTGAACGCTGGGGGCAAGGGCTACGTGGCTCGCCCGGCCGCACCCCTGAAGGATGCGATCCGTGCGGTGACCGCGGCGGGGGGCGTCAGCGTGATCGCTCACCCCTGGGGTCGTGGCGGACGCGCCACCCTGGACGCCCGCGAGCTGGCCCGGTTGGGTTCGGTGGGGCTGACCGGCCTCGAGGTCGACCACCTCGACCACCGCGAGCCGCAGCGCGCAGAGCTGCGCGCCATCGCTCGCGAGCTCGACCTGGTGGTCACCGGCTCCAGCGACCACCACGGGCTCGGCAAGGCCGACCACCCGCTCGGCGCCTGCCTCACGGCGCCGGCGGAGTACGAGCGTCTCCTGGCCGCCGCGGACGAGGCGGCCTCCGCATCCGGGCGCCAGGTGCCCGCGGTGGTCCGCCCCGGCTGAGGGCTCCTCGTAGGCAGCGTGCGTGTCAGCGCGCAAGACCGGTCTTGTGCGCGGACATGCACTCCAAGACGGCCCGAAACCGCGCAAGACCGGTCTTGTGCACGAAGGCTGCCCTACGTGCGGCCCATGCCCTGCAGCCGGCTCAGCACAGAGGTGGGGACGAGGCCCACCACGGTCACGATCGCCTTGTAGCGCGGGTCGGGCACGGACAACGACTTGCCCTTGTCGAAGTCCGAGAGCGCCGCACGCACCAGGTCGTCCGCGTCCAGCCAGAGCCAGGACGGCGCCGAGTCACGCCCCACGTCCATGCGCTGGTGGAAGTCGGTGCGCACGAAGCCCGGGCACACCGCCATCGTGCGCACCCCGCGGTCGCGATAGGTCGCGTCGGCCCACTGCGAGAGCCGGGTCACGTAGGCCTTGGCCGCGCCGTAGGTGCCCCTGGGCAGGAAGCCGGCGACGCTGGAGATGTTGATGACGCCGCCGTGCCCGCGCTCGACCATCGCGCTGGTCGCGGTGTGTGACAACCGCAGGACGGCGGTGACCAGCACGTCGAGCATTCGCTGCTCGTCCTCGATGTCGTTCTCGATCAGACCGTGCCGCAGGCCGAAGCCGGCGTTGTTGACCAGCAGCTCCACCGGTCGCTCCTGGTCGGCGAGGCGCTGCTCCACCATCGCCAGCGAGCTGCGCTCAGCCAGGTCCGCCGCCAGCACCTCGGCCCCGGCTCCGAGCTCTCGGACCGCGTCGGCGATCTCGCCCAGGCGCTGCTCGGAGCGTGCCACCAGGACGAGGTCGTAGCCGCGCCGAGCCAGCTCGAGGGCGAAGGAGCGGCCGATGCCGCTGGTGGGGCCGGTGATCAGAGCAATCGGTCGAGTCCGCGACATGCCGGGAGCATGACACGGACGCTGCGCGACGACGCAGTCGACCTGAGGCACAATGACGCATGATGACCAGCGATACTCGGACCGTTCTCGCCATCGCCAACCAGAAGGGTGGCGTGGCGAAGACGACGACCGTGGCGTCGCTGGGCGCGGCCCTGGCCGAGCTGGGCCAGCGCGTGCTGCTGGTGGATCTCGACCCTCAGGCCTGCCTGACCTTCTCCCTGGGCGTCGACCCGGAGGATCTCGACCTGTCGGTCCACCACGTGCTGACCAAGGGCCTCGACCCGCGCGAGGTCATCGTGACCACGCAGGACGCGGTCGACCTGCTGCCGGCCACGATCGAGCTGGCTCGCGCCGAGGCCGACCTGCTCACCCGCACCGGCCGCGAGTACGTCCTGCGAGCCGCCGTGGAGGACCTCGACGAGTACGACTGGGTGCTGCTGGACTGCCCACCCTCGCTCGGCGTGCTCACCGTCGCCGCGCTGACCGCCGCCGAGGGTGTCCTGGTGCCGTTGCAGTGCGAGACCCTGTCGCACCGCGGCGTGGGCCAGCTGCTCGACACGGTCTACGACGTGCGCCGCTTCACCAACCGCGACCTGGAGGTCTGGGGCGTCCTTCCCACGTTGTACGACGGGCGCACCAACCACGCCCGCGCCGTGCTGGACACGATCTCCGAGACCTACGACCTCGACGTCATCGAGCCGCCGATCCCGAAGTCGATCCGCTTCGCCGAGGCGCCGGCCGCCGGCCGCTCGATCCTCAGCACCACCCGGACCCATCGCGGCGCCGTGGCCTACCGCGAGGTCGCCGAGCGTCTGAGTGGACGGGCCGGGAAGAGCGCGGACACGGCGGCCTCGGCATCGTGACCCAGCCCAGTCACACGCCGACCGGCGTCAGGCCGCGCTACGGCCGCATCAGTGCGCTCTCGGGTGCTGCGCTCACCTGTCTGATCAGCATGTTGGGCGCCGTCGGCGTGATCCCGGTCAGCGGCAGCGCCGCAGCGGCCCCCACGCCTCCCAGCAGCCAGGGCGCCTTGTCACTGACGGCGCTCGACCCGGGTCTCGACCCGAGCCCCGACCCGGGATCGAGCTCGGAAGCGGCCCCGGCAGCGTCGGACTCCTCGAGCGACCCGATCGGTTCCCCGTCCGAGGCTGAGACGACGCAGGACCTGGCGGTCCCCAGTGACTCCGGCGAAGGGCGCCGCGTGGTCATGGACCAGAGCCGGCAGCGGGTGTGGTTGGTCGACGAGGCGTCCTCGGAGGAGCAGGGTGCAACGCAGGAGCCGGAGCCGGTGGTGCGGACCTACCTGGTCTCGGGCAGCCTGACCGACAACCTGCGTCCGGGCAGCTACGAGGTGTTCTCCCGCAGCCTGGACGCGACCGGCATCGACGGGTCGTCGATGCGCTTCATGGTCCGCTTCACCACCGGCGACAACGCCGCGATCGGGTTCCACGACATCCCGGAGATGGACGGCGAGCCGATGCAGACCCGCGACGAGCTCGGCACGCCGCAGAGCCACGGCTGCGTGCGTCAGGCCAGGCCTGACGCCAAGGCGATGTGGCGCTTCGCCACGGTGGGCACCCCGGTCGTCGTCACCGCCTGAGCGGGGCTCGGACCGGGCCCGGCGAGCTCAGGCGCACCGGGTCGCCGCGGGGGTCAGGACTCCTGACCGTTGCCGGAGGCCGACGCCCCGCTGCCCGCGCCGTCGTTGCCACCCTGGCCGCCACCTCCGCCGCGCCGGCGCCGGCGCCGGCTCGCGGAGGACGTGCCGTCGCCGTTCGGCTTCGAGGAGGTCGAGGCGTTCGCGGGCTTGGAGCCCCCCGAGTCATCGCGTGAGGAGCTGCCGTCGACCGGCTGGCCGCCGCGGGTGCGACGGCGGTTGCGGTTGCGGCTCGAGCCGGAGCGGGCCCCGGATCCACCGCCGGAGCGTGATCCGCTCGACCCGCCTCGCGACCCGCCCCGCGAACCTGCGGAGTCGCCGGAGCGCCGGGACCCGCCGCTGCTGGGCTGGGGCTCACCGACGGACCCGGTGGCCTCCCGGGGGATGCCGAGCTGGTCGTAGAAGTGGTCGGAGGTGGAGTAGGTCTCCGGCGGGTCCTCGAAGGGCAGATCGAGAGCGCGGTTGATCACCTTCCACCGGGTCACGTCCGCCCAGTCGACGAAGGTGACCGCGATGCCCGTCGCGCCGGCTCGCCCGGTCCGACCGATCCGGTGGACGTAGGTGTTCTGGTCCTCGGGGCAGGAGTAGTTGATGACGTGGGTGACGTCCTGGACGTCGATGCCGCGCGCTGCGACATCGGTGGCCACCAGGACCCGCGCCCGCCCGTCGCGGAACTTCGCAAGCGCCTTCTCCCGCGCCGCCTGCGCCATGTCCCCGTGCAACGGACTGCTGGCGAAGCCGCGCTCGGCCAGCTCGTCGGCGGTGCGCTGGGAGGCGCGCTTGGTGCGGGTGAAGACGATCGTGCGCCCGGCGCCGTCGGCCTGCAGGATCCGGGACAGCATCTCGATCTTGTCGAGGTCGTGGACCTGGTAGATCATCTGCGCCGTGGCGGGGACGATCTGGGTCTCCGCAGCGGACTCAGCCCTGATGTTGACCGGCTGACGCATGTGCGTGCGGGCCAGGGAGACGATGGCGCCGGGCATGGTCGCGGAGAACAGCATCGTCTGGCGCGCCGCGGACGTGCCCGCCAGCAGCTTCTCCACGTCCGGCAGGAAGCCGAGGTCGAGCATCTCGTCGGCCTCGTCGAGGACCAGCACGTCGACGTCGGAGAGCACCAGGGACTTGCGCTGCATCAGGTCGATCAGGCGCCCCGGCGTGCCGACGACGACGTCGACCCCGGACTCCAGCGCCTCCAGCTGCGGCTCGTAGGCCACCCCGCCGTAGACGGTCAGGATGCGGGTGCCCAGATCGCTGGCGGCCAGCACGAGATCGCCGGCGACCTGGCCCGCCAGCTCGCGGGTGGGTGCCACGACCAGTGCCTGCGGTCGACCCGGGTGCGCCAGCTCGTCGTAGCCGGGGCGCCCGGGACTGGTGGTGCGTTGCAGCAGCGGGATCCCGAAGGCCAGCGTCTTGCCGGTGCCGGTGCGGGCCTGCCCGATGAGGTCGTTGCCCAGGAGGGCCACAGAGAGGGTCATCTCCTGGATGGGGAAGGGCTTGGTGATGCCGGCTCGCTCGAGGGAGTCGGCGATCTCGGGGAGTACCCCGAGGTCTCGGAACGTGGTCAGGATCGCGCCCTCTTGGTCGTGGATGTGACAACTCATCCTATCGGTAGGCTGCGGCCATGACGACCGAGCCCGAGTCAGCGCCGGAGCCGGGTCCCCAGCTCGGGCCGGCCGCTCGCCTGGCGTTCGAGGACTCCGCCTACCGCGCCGCGGTCGTCGACCTGCTCGGAGCGATCGCGTACGGCGAGATCTCGGCCTTCGAGCGTCTGGCCGCCGACGCGCGGATGGCGCCCGGGCTGGCCGACAAGGCGGCGCTGGCGAAGATGGCCGCGGTGGAGTTCTTCCACTTCGAGCGGCTGCGCGACTACCTCGAGCTGATGGGGGCCGACGCGATCGAGGCGATGCAGCCCTTCAGCACCCCCTTCGACGCCTTCCACAGCCGCACCGCCTCGTCCGACTGGCTCGAGGGCATGGTCACCGCCTACGTGGGGGACGGCCTGGCCGCGGACTTCTACGGCGAGATCAGCGCCTTCCTGGATCGCGACACCCGCACCGTGGTGACCGAGAGCCTGCACGACTCCGGCAACGCGGAGTTCATCGTCAAGCGGGTGCGGGCCGCGATCGAGGAGGATCACCGGGTCGGGGGACGGCTGGCCCTGTGGGGGCGCCGGCTGATGGGCGAGGCGCTGACCCAGGCGCAGCGGGTGGCCGCCGAGCGTGACGAGCTGACCGCGCTCCTGGCCGGGGGGGTGGACCGACCGGGTCTCGACCTCGCAGCCATCGGGCGTCTCTTCAACCGGCTCACCGAGAACCACACCGAGCGGATGAGCAACCTGGGCCTCGACGCCTGAGCCCGGACCCGGTGCCCGTCACGCGTGCTGGTCAGGAGTGGAAGCCGACCTGGCCGCCGGTGGGGGAGCCCAGCTCGACGTAGGCCAGCCGCGCGGTCGGGACCAGCACCCGGCGACCCTTGGAGTCCTGCAGCGACAGCAGTCCGTCCTCGGCGTTGAGCGCCTTGCTGACCGCCTTCTCGACCGCGTCGCTGTCCTCGTCGACGTCGATGGTCAGCTCACGGGCGCCGAACTGCACACCGATCTTGACCTCCATGGAGCTCCTCCTCTGGTTCTGTCGACCCGGGCGGCTCGGGGTGGACCCGGCCCGACCCATGGGTCGACGTGCGGTCCGACACTACCCAGCCGCCAAGCGGCGTCCTCACTCGCTGTCGGTGAGCGGGAACCCACTGATGCCGCGCCAGGCGAGATTGGCCACGGTCGCGGCGGCGTCCTTCTCGCCCAGGGTGCTGCCGGTGTGCAGCCAGTAGCGCGCGCTGACCTGTCCCATCCCCACCAGTGACACGGCCAGGAGACCCGAGACGTCGTCGGGAAGTCCGGTGTCGGCGTGGATCACCCGGGCGATCTCGGCCGAGCACTCCACGGTGACTCGGTCCACCTGTGCCCTGACCGCGGGCTCGTTGGTCAGGTCGGACTCGAAGACCAGTCGGAAGGCGCCTTGGGCGTTGGAGACGTAGTCGTAGAAGGCGGCCATCGTCGCCTCGACCCGCACCTGGTTGTCCTTGGTCGAGGCGAGTGCCTGGCGGGTCGCCTCGATGATCTTGTCGCAGGCCAGCTCGAGCAGGGCGAGGTAGAGGTCGAGCTTGCCGGGGAAGTGCTGGTAGAGCACCGGCTTGCTGACCCCGGCCCGGTCGGCGATCTCGTCCATCGCGGCGGCGTGGTAGCCCTGCGCGACGAACACCTCCAGCGCCGCCTCCAGCAGCTGGGCCCGCCGCTCGCCCCGGGGGAGTCGAAGTCCGCGCGCCCGGGACTCCACGGCAGGCTCGGGCGCACGGTCGCCACGGGCGTCGTCACTCACCTCGGACACCTCCTGGGTCTCGCGTCCTGTCGCCGGCTCCTGCGCCTGTCTCGAAGCCACATCGCAGCAGCGAGCCGCTGGTACCGTCGAAGCCAGGCGAAAGAAGATTAGGGCATGAGCATCTCTGATCGCGCAATCCAGCGCACGGCGGCCGTCTTTCTGGTGGTCGGCGGAGTTGTCACGGGCTCGTGGGCGGTGGTCGCCTCAGGCTCGGAGCCCCAGACGTCGCAGACCCCCGAGCGGGTCACCCCGTCGTACAACCTCGAGCCCGGCAGCACCATCGCGGCCCGTCCGCCCCGGCCGCACCCCAACGCCGGTGTGCCCGACCTGGTCCGGGTCCCCAGCATGGGCATCGACGTGCCGGTGATCGGGATCGACGTGGTCCACGGCGTGCTCACCCCGCCCAACGACCCGCAGGTGCTCGGCTGGTGGCGGGACGGTGCCCGCCCCGGAGCGGTGCACGGCGGGGCCCTGGTCACCGGGCACACGGTGAGCAGCGGCGGAGGGGCGCTCGACGACCTCGAGAAGGTCCGCAAGGGCGCGAAGGTGCAGGTGCGCACCGGCAAGGGGCTCATCGACTACCGGGTCAGCCAGGTCGAGATCTACCGCAAGGCGACCTTGGCCAAGAACGCCGAGCGCGTCTTCAGCCAGTCCGGCCCGGGCCGCCTGGTGCTGATCACCTGCGAGGACTGGAACGGGCAGATCTACCTCTCCAACGTCGTGGTGTACGCCGAGCCGCTGCGTCGGACCTGACCCGGGGCTGCCCCGGGGCTGACCCGGCCCCGGGCGAGCCGGCGGTTGCGGGCACGGGACAATCGAGCGGGAACATCGGGCGCGATGCGCGCGTTGCAGCCCAGAGCGCTCGCCCCGGCCTCGCGGCCGCGAGGCTCGCCACCAGTCGTGATGTCGAAGGATCAGGAGAGCCCGTGTCCCTGCCAGCGTTGGTCGAACCTGCCGCGGAGCTGAGCGTCGACGAGGTGCGTCGCTACAGCCGGCACCTGATCATCCCCGACGTCGGCATGGCGGGTCAGAAGCGGCTGAAGAACGCCAAGGTGCTGGTGATCGGCGCCGGTGGCCTGGGTTCGCCGGCCCTGATGTACCTCGCCGCCGCAGGTGTCGGCACGATCGGTGTCGCGGAGTTCGACGAGGTCGACGAGTCGAACCTGCAGCGCCAGATCATCCACGGCCAGAGCGACATCGGCCGGTCGAAGGCGGAGTCCGCCCGCGACTCGATCAACGAGGTCAACCCGCTGGTCGAGGTGGTCCTGCACCAGGAGCGGCTGGACACCGACAACGTGCTCCAGGTCTTCGAGGGCTACGACCTGATCGTGGACGGCACCGACAACTTCGCCACCCGCTACATGGTCAACGACGCGGCGTACTTCTTGGACAAGCCGTACGTCTGGGGGTCGATCTACCGCTTCGACGGCCAGGCGTCGGTGTTCTGGCCGACGTACGAGGACGAGAACGGTCGGCGCGACCTGCCGTGCTACCGCTGCCTCTACCCCGAGCCCCCGCCGCCGGGCATGGTCCCCTCGTGCGCGGAGGGTGGTGTCCTGGGGGTGCTGTGCGCCAGCATCGGCTCGATCCAGGTCAACGAGGCGATCAAGCTGCTCACCGGCATCGGTGACCCGCTCGCCGGCCGGCTGATGATCTTCGACGCCCTCGAGATGGACTACCGCTCCCTGAAGATCCGCAAGGACCCCGGCTGCGCGCTGTGCGGGGAGAACCCGAGCGTGACCGAGCTGATCGACTACGAGTCCTTCTGCGGGGCGATCTCCGACGAGGCCGCCGACGCAGCCGCGGAGTCCACGATCACCGTGGGGATGCTCGAGCAGTGGCTCAAGGAGCGCGACCAGGGCAGCCGCGACTTCCTGCTCGTCGACGTGCGCGAGACCAACGAGTACGAGATCAACAAGATCCCGGGCGCGGTCCTGATCCCCAAGGGCGAGTTCCTCAACGGCAACGCCTTCGGTGAGCTGCCGTCCGACAAGCAGGTCGTCCTGCACTGCAAGTCGGGAGTGCGCTCGGCAGAGGTGCTGGCGGTGCTCAAGGGAGCCGGCTTCTCCGACGCGGTGCACGTCGGCGGCGGGGTGTCGGCCTGGGTGAACCAGATCGATCCCAGCCAGCCCTCGTACTGAGCCCGGATCCCGGCTGAACCTGACCGCCGTGGACCGAAATGGTCCAGCCTTCGCTACTGATGGGTAGCCCGGCGTGACCTGGCGCACGCCGACTCGTTGTGTGGGTGAACGACTGCCGTCCGTCCCCACAAGGAGTCCGTACCCATGCGCTTGCGCACCCCCCTCACCAGCACGCTGACCGGCATCGCCCTGGCCACTGCCGCTGTCACTGCGGCCACCCTGCCCGCCGAGGCCAAGGGCAAGCCCGCCGGCACCGCCAAGAGGTCGACCACCGTTGCCGCCCCCGCCTGGGCGCCGGCCGACTCCGCGGCGATCCATCCGGGCGTGCAGATGTACACCGAGGGCGCGCAGTGCACCGCCAACTTCGTGTTCACCGACGGCGCCGGCAGCGTCTACGTCGGCTACGCCGCCCACTGCGCAGGCACCGGCGCAGCGACGGACACCAACGGGTGCGACGCGGGCTCGCTCCCGCTGGGCACCAAGGTGGACTTCGTCGAGAACGGCAGCCTGGTCACCGCCGGCCAGAACGTCGGCACCGGCACGCTGGTCTACTCCTCGTGGATCGCGATGGACAAGGCGGGCACCACCGACGCCAACACCTGCGACTACAACGACCTGGCCCTGGTCAAGGTGGACCCGGCCTACACCGACGACGTCAACCCCTCGGTTCCCTTCTGGGGCGGCCCGACGGGGATCGACACCGACGGAACCACGGCCGGTGAGGACGTCTTCTCCTTCGGCAACAGCAGCCTGCGCGGCGGCGTCGAGGTCCTCTCGCCCAAGCAGGGCAGCAGCCTGGGCACCACCGGTGGCGGCTGGTCGCACACCGTGTACACGGTCACCCCCGGCATCCCCGGTGACTCCGGCAGCGGGTTCCTGGATCAGGACGGCAAGGCGCTCGGCACCCTGTCGACCGTGGCCATCGCACCCCTCGCCGGCTCCAACGGCGTGGGCGACCTGAGCCACGAGCTCGCCTTCGCCCAGCAGCACTCCGGGATCAGCGGGCTCGCGCTCGTGCCCGGCACGGAGCCGTTCTCGCCGCTCCTCTGACCGAGGCGGCCGCAGACCGGTCTCCACCAGACCCGCACCCACAGGTAGTCCGCCCGGTCACGTTGCATGCGTGACCGGGCGGACCTGCTTCGCCGGAGTCGGGTCCGAGGACCTCGCCGCTCAGCGGCTGAGCTGTGAGCCGAGCCGGCTCACCGGCTGTCGACCGAGCCGAACGCCGCCAGCGCGCCGGTCAGGAATCCGGCGCTGTCGCGGCCACCGGCATCGAGCATCAGCTCCAGCGACTGCGAGACCACGTCGGCGTTGCGCGCCACCACGCCGTTCATGAAGCTGCGGAACTGGGGGATCGCCTCCCCGCGCGAGGCGCACATCAGCAGGGTGGTGCCGAGCAGCGACGTCCGGGCGGCGGCGTTGAGCGCCACCTCGCTGCGGATCCCCGGCAGCTGCGGGTGTCGCATCGCCACCGCAGTGGCCAGGAAACCGGCAACCGTCTCGTCCCCGAGCGGCGTCAGGCCAGGTCCGGTGCCGAGCAGCGTCAGGGCGGCCGCCGGATCGGCTTGTCCCAGGCCGTCCAGGGCAGTCTCCGAGAGCTCGGCCCGCGCGTCCTTGACCCGGTGCTCGACCAGGCGCCTGAGGTGCTCGTGACCCCACGACGTGGATTCCTCCGAGAGCACGGGGACGGTCGTGTCGACGATGTTGGTGACCAGCACCTGGAGATCACCGGTCGAGACCACGCCGTTCTCGACCGACCCCTTGTCCCCCTCAGCCAGCAGCGGGAGCTCGGCCAGCCCGGTGATGACTCCGAAGGGAAGCTGGACCGCACGCGCGCCCAGGATCGACAGGGTGATGCCTTCGAGGTCGAGGTGCACCGCGTCTGCGTCGGAGTGGACGACCGTGACCTCGCGCGCCGGGCCTGCGACGCGACCCAGAACCCAGATGGATGCTGAGCCGACGCACGGGGCGGGCGCGGATGTCATCCGCTCAACCTAACCGGAGATCGCCGGCGCATTTCTGCAAACGGCGATCGTGAGGACCCCTGCCACCCACCGCCACGAGGGGGGCCCGGGAGGGGTTCGCCGCAGGGTCGATGAAACCGAAGGTCGAGGCGGTGTGCGGCTTCGTCGAGGCCACGGGGGGCGTCGGGGTGGCCACCTTCGCTACGGCGGCTGGGTGACGGGGTCGCCGGTCGCACCGGGACGCGTGTGGCCGCCTGATCCGCTCACCCCGGAGCCGGGCTCAGTCGTCGGCGGAGAACTCCTGACGGATCGCGTCGCCGTGCTGGTCGAGGCGGGGCGGTGGCAGGTGCTCGACGCGCCCACCGGACCAGGCGTTGTCGTCGAAGCGCAGCGCCGACCCGGGGAGCTGCACGCTCCCGAGCAGCGGGTCCTCGATGTCGAGCAGCAGGCCCTGGGACCTGACCTGCTCCCAGTTGTAGACGTCGTCGATGGTGCGCACCTTGCCCGCCGGGATCCCCAGGGCCGCCAGCTCGGCCAACCAGTGCTCGGCGCCGTGGCCGGCCAGCGCGTCCTCGATGGCTGCGGTGAGCGCGTCGCGGTGGGTCACCCGGTCGAGGTTGGTGAGGAACCGCTCGTCGCGAGGGTCGATCCCGAGCAGCCCGGCCAGCGCGAGCCACAACCGGTCGGTGGCGCACGCGATCTGCACCGGTGAGCCCTGCGTGCGATACATCCCGTACGGCGCGATGGCTGGATGGTGCACGCCGCTGGGGGCCGGGCGTTGCCCGGCCACGGTCCACATCGCGCCCTGGAAGGTGTGCACCCCGACGACCGATGCGAGCAGCGACGTGCGCACCACCCGGCCGCGCCCGGTGCGGTGTCGTTCGTGCAGCGCGGCGACGACGCCGTAGGCGAGGTTCATGCCGGCGAGCAGGTCCGCGATCGGGACGCCGGTCTTGGTGGGGGTCTCGCCGGTGAGGCTCATCAACCCGCCCTCGCCCTGCGCGATCTGGTCGTAGCCCGCACGTCGCGCCTCGGGGCCGTCGTGGCCGAAGCCGGTGATCGAGCCGATCACCAGTGCGGGGTTGAGCTCGTGCAACCGTGGGACACCGAGACCGAGGCGGTCGAGGACACCGACGCGGAAGTTCTCCAGGAGCACGTCGGCGCGGGCCACCATCCGCTCCAGCAGGGACAGGTCGCCGGGGTCCTTCAGGTCGAGCACCACCGACTCCTTGTTGCGGTTGGCACTCATGAAGTACGTCGACTCCGGCTTGCCGTCCGCCTCGACGAACGGTGGACCCCAGTGCCGGCTGTCGTCCCCGACCGGGCTCTCGACCTTGATCACCCGGGCACCCAGGTCGCCCAGCATCATCGCCGCCTGAGGCCCGGACAGGGCCCGGGTCAGGTCGACCACCAGCACGCCGGCCAGGGGTGTCTCGTCCTCGGTGGTCATGACCGCGACGCTAGCGCGGCTCGCGGCCGAGACCCTCGCCGGTCGAGCCTGTCGAGACCCCGACGCACCTGGCACAGTGTCGGAGTCGACCCGCCCCACCGAGAGGACCGCCGATGGGCCTGATGCCCGAGCAGCGCCCGTCCGCCTACGACTCGGCGTGGGTGCCGACGCTGATCAAGTACGGATCGCGCGCGCAGGTCTGGCTCTATCGCCGTACCGGCGGACGTGTCGGGGGGACGTGGCGGATCGGGGCCGGCTTCCGCAACCCGGTGCCGGTGCTGCTCCTGGACCACGTCGGGCGGAAGTCGGGCAAGCGCTTCACCACCCCGCTGCTCTACCTCGCCGACGGCGACTCCCTGGTGGTGGTCGCCTCCCAGGGCGGGCTGCCCAAGCACCCGCAGTGGTTCCGCAACCTGCAGGCGCATCCCGAGGTCTCGGTGCAGGTCGGTCGCGAGGTGAGGCAGGTCCGGGCACACGCCGCCGGCCCGGAGGAGAAGTCCCGGCTCTGGCCTCGCCTGGTCGACCTGTACGCCGACTTCGACACCTACCAGCGCTACGCCGGCGAGCGGGAGATCCCGGTCGTGGTGCTGGAGCCGCGCTGATCGCCGGCTGAGCCCGGACCGACCGCGGATCTGTCGGCGGCTCGTGATGCCATGGCCTCGATGACCCACTCGACCCACGTGCTGCGCCCTGCGGCGGCGCCACCCCCCGCGCCGGTCCTCGACCCGGACCAGCAGCGCGTCGTCAGCCACGAGGCCGGCCCGCTCCTGGTCCTGGCCGGCCCGGGCACGGGCAAGACCACCACGATGGTCGAGGCGATCGTCGACCTGGTCGATCGCCGTGGCGTCCGCCCCGACGAGATCCTGGCGCTGACCTTCGGGCGCAAGGCCGCCGAGCAGCTGCGGGACCGCGTCGTGGCGCGGCTGGCCCGGGCGACCGGGGCCACGATGGCCGCGACCTTCCACTCCTTCGCCTACTCCCTGCTGCGGGAGCTGGCTCCCACCGAGGCCTACTCCGCGCCCCTGCGCCTGCTCAGCGCGCCGGCGCAGGACGCGGTGATCCGCGAGCTGCTGCGCCCCTCGCCGGAGTCGGTGCGCTGGCCCGACCACCTGGCCGAGGCCGTGCCGACCGCCGGCTTCGCCCGCGCTGTGCAGGGGCTGCTCGCCCGGGCCCGGGAGCGCGGCGTCGACGGCGAGGGCCTGGTGCGACTGGGGCGCGACTCCGGGCGGGAGGAGTGGGTCGCCGCAGGGCACTTCATGGAGCAGTACCTCGACGTGCTGGACGCCGAGAGCGCCCTGGACTACGCCGACCTGATCTCGCGGGCCGCGGGCCTGCTGTCCGTCCCGGCCCACCGCGAGCGGCTGCGCCGTCGCTACCGCTGGGTCCTCGTCGACGAGTACCAGGACACCGACCCCAGCCAGGTCGCGCTGCTGCAGGCGCTGGCCGGTGACGGGCGCAACCTCGTCGTCGTCGGCGACCCCGACCAGTCGATCTACGGCTTCCGGGGTGCCGACGTGCGCGGGATCCTCGACTTCCCCGACACCTTCCGCCGTCGTGACGGCGCGCCGGCGGACGTGGTGGCACTGCGCCGGACCCGCCGCTTCGGGCCTGAGCTGCTGACCGCCTCGCGCCGGGTCGCCGGTGCGATCCCCAGCGCCGGCGCCGTGCCGGCCGAGACCTTCGCACAGTTCCGCCGACCGACGGCATCACCCGACGTCGCGGACTCCCCACGCGCGCTCGAGGTGCTGCACCTCGACACGGCGCGGGCCGAGGTCGAGCACGTCGCCGACCGGCTGCGCCGTGCGCACCTGGAGGACGGCGTGCCCTGGTCGCAGATGGCGGTGCTGGTGCGCAGTGGCCGGACGTCGATCCCGGTGCTGCGCCGCGCGCTCACCGTGGCCGGTGTGCCGGTCGAGGTCGCCGCCGACGACACCCCCTTGGCCGACGAGGCGGCGGTGCGACCGCTGCTCGACGCGCTCTCGCTGGCGGTCGTGGTCGGGCGCAGCGACCCGGCCGAGGCCGAGGAGCAGGTCGACGCCGACCGCGCCGCGTCCTTGCTCGGAGGCCCGGTCGGTGGGATGGACGCCGCGGCGATCCGGCAGGTGGCCCGCGCCCTGCACCGACGGGCCAAGCGTCTGACCGAGGAGCAGGGAGGTCAGCTCCCGCCGAGCACTGAGCTGCTGCGCTCGGCCGTGCTCGACGGCGACCTGCTCGACGGGATCGACGGCCCTGCCGCCGCGGCCGCTCGGCGGGTGGCCGAGCTGCTGGCGAGGGCGGGTCGGCTGGTCGCACAGGGCGCGACCGCCGAGGCGGTGCTGTGGGAGCTGTGGTCGGGCACCGGGTGGCCGGAGCGGCTGCGCAGCACGGCGGTGGCCGGGGGTGTCGGGGCCGCCTCGGCGCACCGCGACCTCGATGCCGTGTGCGCCCTGTTCGAGGAGGCGGCGCGGCTGGAGGAGCAGCGGGGGCACACCACGGCCGAGGGCTTCCTGGAGTCGCTGGCCGATCAGCAGGTGCCCGGCGACACCCTCGCCGAGCAGGGAGTCCGCGGCGACGCCGTACGCCTGCTGACCGCCCACCGATCCAAGGGGTTGCAGTGGCGCCTGGTCGTCGTCGCCGGAGTGCAGGAAGGGGTCTGGCCCGACCTGAGGCGACGGGCCACGCTGCTGCACGCCGACGAGGTCGGGCCCGAGGAGGTGCTGCCGCCGGTCGAGACCCGCGCGCTGCTCGCCGAGGAGCGCCGGCTGTTCTACGTCGCGTGCACCCGAGCCCGCGAGCGGCTGCTGGTCACTGCGGTCGCCTCGAGCAACGAGGACGGCGACCAGCCCTCCCGCTTCACCGGCGAGCTCGGCGTCGACCCGGTGGTGGTGGTCGGGCGGCCACGTCGTCCGCTGTCGCTGGCCGGTCTGGTGGCCGACCTGCGCCGCACCGCCGCCGACCCCGAGACGTCGCCTGCCCTGCGTGCGGCCGCCGTACGACGGCTGGCCGAGCTGGCGGCGACCCGGCTCGATGGGTCCACCCCGGCTCCCTGGGCAGACCCCGCCACCTGGTGGGGCGTGCACGACCCGACGCTCGCCCGGACGCCGATCCGGCCGGAGGACCAACCGGTGACGTTGAGCGCCAGCTCGCTGCAGGGGATCCTGGACTGCCCGGCTCGGTGGTTCCTCGAGCGCGAGGCGGGTGGCCGTGACCGGGCCAACCAGTCCCAGGGGTTCGGCCAGGTGGTCCACGCCCTGGCGGAGCGGGTGGGCAACGGCGAGCTGCCGGCGGACGTCACGCTCGATGAGCTGATGACTCACGTCGACGCGGTGTGGCCCCAGATCGCCTTCCGCACACCCTGGTCCGCGGACCGGGAGCGGGCGGCGGTGCAGGACGCGCTGTCGCGGTTCCTCACCTGGGCACGCCGTCCCGGCGCGCGCGTGGTGCTGGCCGTGGAGCAGCCGCTGACGGCGATGGTCGAGGTCGACGGCGAGCAGGTCCGGCTGCACGGCTACGCCGACCGGCTCGAGCTCGACGAGGCGGGCCGGGTGGTCGTGGTGGACTTCAAGACCACCAAGTACCCACCCACCGGCGACCAGGCCGACAACGCCCAGCTCGGCCTCTACCAGCTGGCGGTTGCCTCGGGCGCAGTCGACGAGCTCGTCTCGGAGACGACCGGGGCGAGCGGTCCGGTCGAGCCGGGTGGCGCCGAGCTGGTGCAGCTGCGCAAGGACGGCGACCTCGGACCGAAGGTGCAGCCGCAGCCCGCCCTGGCCGAGACGGAGGCGCCGATCCATCGGCAGCTGGCCGAGGCGGTGGGGCGCGTGCGCCGCGAGGAGTTCCCGGCCGTGCCCGAGCAGAACCGCTGCCGCACCTGCTCCTTCACCGCGCTGTGCCCAGCCCTCAACCGGGGCACGGTGCTCTCGTGATGCGGATCGAGAGTCCCGCTGACCTCCAGCAGGTGATGGGCACCGACTTCCCGGTCAGCGACGAGCAGTTCGCCGCGGTCACCGCGCCGCTCTCGCCCGCGGTCGTCGTCGCCGGCGCGGGCGCGGGCAAGACCACGCTGATGGCGGCTCGGGTGGTGCATCTGGTCGCCACCGGCCAGGTGCGTCCCGAGCAGGTGCTCGGGCTGACCTTCACCACGAAGGCCGCGGCCGAGCTGGAGACCCGGATCCGCGACTCGCTGCGTCGCGCCGGCCTCGACCGGCCCGTCGACGCCGAGGGCTCCGAGCGCTCCGAGGCGGACACCGAGCCACTCGAGCCGACCGTCGCGACGTACAACGCCTATGCCGCTTCGCTGCTGCAGGACCACGGCCTGCGGATCGGCCACGAGCCCGACACCCGGGTCATCACCGAGGCCGCCCGCCACCAGCTCGGGGCGCGCGTCGTCGCCCGCCACGGCCGGTCGGTGCGCTCGCTGTCCGACCATCCGCAGACCGTCATCGCGGCGATGCTCGCGCTCGACTCGGCCCTGCAGGAGCACCTCGCCACCCCCGACGATGTGCGTGACCTGCACCGCCGCACCCGCCCGGACATCGAGCAGACCCTGGAGCAGGCTCGCTGCGAGGCGCGGAGCAAGGGCTGGTGCGACGACTTGGAGAAGGCGCTGGCCGTCTTCGAGGCGCGCGAGGAGCTGCTCCACCTGGTCGAGGAGTACCGCGACCTCAAGGCCTCGCTGGGGCTGATGGAGTTCTCCGACCAGATCTCGCTCGGCACCACGCTGGCCCGGACCAGGCCCGAGGTCGGCGCCGCCGAGCGCGAGCGCTTCGCCGTCGTCCTGCTCGACGAGTACCAGGACACCTCCGTCGCCCAGGCGCTCATGCTGTCCGCGCTCTTCTCCGGCCCCGACCTGGAGCACGGGCTCGGCCACGCGGTGATGGCGGTCGGAGACCCCAACCAAGCGATCTACGGGTGGCGGGGCGCCTCGGTCTCCAACATCGTCCACTTCGACCGCTCGTTCCCGCCCGCTCCCGGCCAGGAGCCGCTGCACTACACGCTGGCCACCAACCGGCGCTCGCAGCGCTCGATCCTCGAGCTGGCCAACAGCCTGGCCGAGCCGCTGGCTGCCACGACACCGAGCATCCAGCTCAAGCCCGCCCCGGAGTCAGGCGACGGCGAGGTCGTCGTCGAGGTCATGCAGACCTATGACGAGGAGCTGGGCTGGCTCGCGGAGCGGGTGACGGCGGCCCACGAGCGGGTCGGCAGCTGGCGGGAGGTCGCCGTGCTCACGCGCGACAACAGCCACGCGGCCGACGTCTTCGAGGCGCTGACGCGGGCGGACGTCCCGGTCGAGATCGTCGGCCTCAAGGGGCTGCTCCAGCTGCCCGAGGTGGCCGACGTCGTGGCGACCCTGACGCTCCTGCAGGACCTGACGGCCAACGCTGCGCTGCTCACGCTGCTCAGCGGTCCGAGGTGGGCCGTGGGGGTGCGCGACCTCAAGCTGCTGGGCGCACGCGCCGTCGAGATCACCGGTGGCGACCGTTCCCAGCGCGACGCCGCCTCGCTGGCGATCGAGGAGGCCCTGACCGCCGCGGTCGCAGGCGCCGACCCGACCGAGGTGCCCTCGCTGTCCGACGCGCTCGACGACCCCGGCGAGGCGCCGTACTCACCGGAGGCGCTGCACCGCTTCGGGCTGCTCGCGCGCGAGCTGCGCCACCTGCGTCGGCAGGTGGGTGAGCCGCTGCTGGACCTGGTCCGCCGGATCATCGACGCCAGCGGGCTCGACGTGGAGCTGGCCTCCTCGGTGAGCCCGTCGGTGATGGCGCGGCGTGACAACGTCGACCTCTTCGTGCGAGCCGTGGCGGAGTTCCGCGCCGTCGACGGCGAGGTGTCGCTGTCGGCGCTGCTCAGCTACCTCGACGCCGAGGACGAGGAAGCCGGCGGCATGGAGATCGCCACACCCACCGCGGCGGACACCGTGAAGCTGCTCACCGTCCACCGCGCCAAGGGTCTGGAGTGGGACGAGGTCTTCGTGGTCGGGATGTCGCGCACCAAGTTCCCCAGCGGCAAGGGCCGGCCGTCGTGGATCACCACCGGCGGAGTCATCCCGACACCGCTGCGTGGTGACGCTCTCGACCTGCCGGCGCTCGCCGGGTGGGGCAAGCCCGAGATCGCGGCGTACAAGCAGGCCGGCCGCGACCACGAGGCGACCGAGGAGCGCCGACTCGGCTACGTCGCCGTCACCCGCCCGCGTCACCGGCTGTGGCTCTCGGCGTACCTCTGGGGACCGACGCAGAAGAAGCCCCTGGGGCCCTCGGACTTCCACGACCAAGCCCGCGAGGTCGTCGAGCAGCTCGCTCGCGAGGGGCGCGCCGCAGTGCCGTCGCAGCCGCCGCCGATGCCTGACAAGGAGGCGACCAACCCTCGCCTGGAGCAGGCCGCCCAGGGTGTGCCGTGGCCCGCCTCCCACCGCACGGCGGAGGCAGATCGTCGCCGTGAGCTGGCCGGCGAGGTGGCCGCCGCCATGAGGGCGCCGGACCTGGACCTCGGCGACGACCAGCTGGACGACGAGGAGCGCGAGCTCGTCGCCACCTGGGACACCGAGACCGAGCGGCTGCTGCTCGAGGCGAGCCGCCGGGTCGGTGACCGGATCGACGTCGAGCGGCCGGCCACGCTGTCGGCGACGGCGGTGGCCGCCATGCGTCAGGACCCGCAGGGCTTCGCCGAGCGCGTCGCTCGCCCGATGCCGCGACCTCCGGCGCCGGCGGCCCGGTTCGGCACCAGGTTCCATGCCTGGGTCGAGTCGTGGTTCGACGCGAACCGTCAGGACTACCTGGTCGATCCCGACGCGATCGACGGGCGCGGCGACCTCGCGATCGAGGACGACACCGAGCTGCGGTCGCTGGTGCAGGCCTTCCGCGCAGGTCCCCTCGCCCACCGCAAGGGCGTGGTGGTCGAGGCGCCGTTCGGGATCGTGCTCGCCGGTCAGGTGGTGCGCGGCCGGATCGACGCGGCCTTCCCCGAGGACGACGGCGGGTGGCTGCTGGTGGACTGGAAGACCAACCGGCGTCACGACGCCGACCCGGTGCAGCTGGCGCTCTACCGCCTCGCCTGGGCCCAGCTCCATGACCTGCCGCTGGACCGGGTCAGGGCCGGTTTCTACTACGTGCGCGACTCGACCCTGGAGGTCATCGACGACCTCCCCGACCAGTCGGCGATCGAGAGCGCCATCTCGGGAGCCGGCTGACCCGCTGGTCGAGCTTGTCGAGACCTCATGGGGTGATCTCGACAGGCTCGTTCGGCAGCGGCAGGCTCAGCCGAGCATCGCGGCCAGGGCGACGTCGACCATGTGGGAGAAGGTCTCCTGGCGCTCCTCGGCGCTGGCGAACTCGCCGGTGACGATGTGGTCGGAGACGGTGCAGACCGCCAGGGCCCGACAGTCGTACTTGGCCGCGATCGTGTAGAGCGCGTTGGCCTCCATCTCGACCGCGAGCACGCCGTACTCCACCATGCGCTGGGTCAGCTCGGGCCGGGAGGAGTAGAACGAGTCGCTGCTCATCACCAGACCGACCTTGGTGGTGACCGGTTGCGCCTTGGCTGCCTCCCAGGCGCCGACCATGAGCTCGAAGTCCGGGACCGCGGCGTAGTCGAGGCCACCGAAGGTGATCTTGTTGATCGCGGAGTCGGTGCAGGCCCCTGAGGCGATCACCATGTCGCGCAGCTCGAGGTCCTCGCTCAGCGCCCCGCAGGAGCCGACGCGGGTGATCGCCTCCACCTCGTACTCCCGGAACAGCTCATCGACGTAGATCGAGATCGACGGGATGCCCATGCCGCTGCCCTGCACCGAGACCGGCTTGCCCTGCCAGGTGCCGGTGTAGCCGAGCATGCCGCGCACCTCGGAGTAGCACTCGGCGTCGTCCAGGAAGGTCTCGGCGATCCACTTCGCGCGCAACGGGTCGCCGGGCATGAGGACGTGGGGTGCGATCTGGCCGGGCTTGGCCCCGATGTGGGTGCTCATGTGGCCACCCTAAGAGGAGTGTCCGAGGCCCTTCGCCTCGGCACAGCGGCTGGGCACGTGCTCGTGCGGCGCAGTCATGGGCGCACTACGTTGAGGGCATGGCCGACCTGCCGACTGCCGGTGACGGGATCGAGATCGCGCTCTCCCGACGCAGCCACGAGCGGATCGGCCATCGCCGCACCGACGGGGCGTGGCTGGAGCAGCGCTGGTCGGATCCGGCGACCCGGGTCGTGGTGCTCACCGGCGGCAGGTTCCCGATCGTGGAGACCGATGGCGGCGCGCGGGTCGACTGGATGTCGCCCCAGGCCGCCGAGGATCTCGCGGGGGAGGGTGAGCGGGTGCTGCTCGGTGCCCACGACGACGTGGTCCACTTCGCGTTCCTGCCCGACGACTTCCGGGCCCCCGACGACTGGGGGATGCTCCGCACCGCCGGCATGCACCTGGGGCCTCAGGACCAGGGCCTCCTGGTGCAGGCGCAGGCGCTCTTCGAGTGGCACCGCGCCCATCAGTACTGCGGGCGCTGCGGCGGCGCGCTGTGGCTGGGCGACTCCGGGTACGTCGCTCGATGCGAGGACTGCGAGCGCCAGCACTTCCCGCGCACCGACCCTGCGGTGATCATGCTGATCGTCGACGACGCGGATCGCGCTCTCCTGGGTCGGCAGCCCTCGTGGCCGCAGGGCCGGTGGTCGACGCTGGCCGGCTTCGTCGACCCCGGCGAGAGCCTGGAACAGGCGGTGCGCCGCGAGGTCATGGAGGAGGCCGGCATCGAGGTGGGAGAGGTGCGCTACTTCGGCAACCAGCCCTGGCCCTTCCCCTCAAGCCTGATGGTGGGGTTCTTCGGCCGGGCGATCACCACCGACATCCAGATCGACGACGACGAGCTGGAGGGAGCTCGCTGGTTCACCCGCGAGGAGATCGTGCAGGGCGCCGAGTCAGGGGAGCTGGTCACTCCGGGAGAGTTCTCGATCAGCGGTTCGCTGCTGCGTGCCTGGTACGGCGACGAGGTCCCCGGCGACTGGTGAGCCGGGTCAGGCCGCAGTCAGGCGGACTCGGCCAGCTCGTCGAGCTTGGCCAGCACGGTCTTCAGCGGCGGGTTCGTGTGGGCGCTGCCATCGGGATACACCAGGGTCGGAACGGTGCGGTTGCCGCCGTTGATCCCCATGACGCGCTCGGCAGCAGCCGGGTCGCCCTCGATGTCGATGACCTCGAACTGCACGCCCTCGCGGTCCAGCTGACCCTTCAGGCGCACGCAGTAGCCGCACCAGGGTGTGGAGTACATCGTGACGCTGGTCATGGACTGTCGCCTCCGGGACGTAGGGTCTGGGTCGTGCTGGTGAACTCGTGCCGAATGGTCCAACTCGACCCTTGTGTCAGGTGTTCCCGGTGAGGCCCGAGTCCATGCCCCTGAGCCAGCATGGCTCTGCTCACACCACACCGGTGCCCCCGTCCCCTGATGCGCTGCTCGAGGCGCTGGACCCGGAGCAGCGCGAGGTGGCCTCGGCGCTGCGCGGTCCCGTGCGGGTGCTCGCCGGAGCCGGCACCGGCAAGACCCGCGCCATCACCCACCGCATCGCCTACGGCGTGGCCTCCGGGGTCTACGACCCGCGACACGTCCTCGCGGTCACCTTCACCACGCGAGCGGCCGGTGAGATGCGGTCGCGGCTGCGTGCCCTCGGCGCCTCCGGGGTGCAGGCACGCACCTTCCACTCCGCTGCCCTGCGCCAGGCGCGCTACTTCTGGCCCAAGGTCTACGGCGGCGGGTTGCCGGAGCTGACCGAGTCCAAGCTCGGCATGGTCGGCAGCGCGGCTCGGCGCAACCGGCTCGACACCTCCGCCGCGACGCTGCGCGACCTGGCCGGCGAGATCGAGTGGAGCAAGGTCAGCAACGTCCGTCCCGAGGACTACGAGCGGGTCGCGCAGACACGCGGTCGTGAGGCCGGTGTCAGCCCGGCCGACGTCGCGCGGGTGTTCGCCTCCTACGAGGAGGTCAAGCGCGAGGCGGGCCGGATGGACATGGAGGACGTGCTGCTGTGCGCGGCTGCCGTGATCAGCGAGGACGAGCGGGTGGCAGCCGAGATCCGCCGGCAGTACCACCACTTCGTGGTCGACGAGTTCCAGGACGTCAGCCCGATCCAGGCCGCCCTGCTCGACCTCTGGCTGGGAGGTCGCCACGACGTCTGCGTGGTCGGCGACCCCTCGCAGACCATCTACTCCTTCGCCGGGGCCACTGAGCGCTACCTGCTCGACTTCCCGAAGCGGCATCCCGGCACCACCTCGGTGTCCCTGATGCGCAACTACCGCTCCACGCCCCAGGTGATCGAGGTGGCCAACGCCGTCATCGGCGCCGGCCGACCCGGCAGCAGCGCGGTCCGACTCGTGCCCACGCACGGCTCCGGTCCCGCCGTCGGGTTCGTGGAGACCCCCGACGAGGTGGCCGAGGCCGCGATGGTGGCCCATCAGGTGCGCGAGCTGGTGTCGTCGGGCAGCTCGCCCCGCGACGTCGCTCTGCTGGTGCGGATCAACGCGCAGTCGGAGGCTCTCGAGGATGCTCTTGCCAGTGAGTCGGTGCCCTACGTGGTGCGCGGTGCCGCGCGCTTCTTCCAACGGCCCGAGGTGCGCCAGGCGGTGACGTTGATCCGGGGCAGTGCCCGCGCCGAGGAGGGTGCGGGTGCGACCGGAGACGCTCTGGTCGAGCACGTGGGAGCGGTCCTGGCGGGCATGGGGTGGAGCCCCGAGCCTCCGGCGGCGAAGGGCAACCAGCGCGACCGCTGGGAGTCGTTGCAGTCTCTGGTGGCGCTGACCCGGGGCTTCGTGGGGGAGCGGCCCCAGGCCGGGCTCGCCGATCTGGTCGACGACCTCGATCGGCGCATCGCCGAGCAGGACGCACCGGCGGCCGACGGCGTGACCATCGCGACGCTGCACGCGGCCAAGGGCCTGGAGTGGGACCACGTGTTCCTCTGCGGCGCCCACGAGGGAGCCTTGCCGATCACGCACGCGATGTCCTCGCCGACGGGGGTCGAGGAGGAGCGACGGCTCTGCTACGTCGCGGTGACGCGTGCCCGCAAGCAGCTCACCGTGTCCTGGGCGCTGGCGCGCAACCCGGGAGGGCGAGGCAGCAGGTCGTTGTCGCGCTTCTTCGACGACGTAGCCGCAGCGCCCTCCGCCACGCCGACTTCTCGTCGCAAGAACAAGAAAAAGCCGAGCTCGTCGACCTGCCGGGTGTGCGGTGCCCGGCTGTTCGACGTCAAGGCCCGCAAGCTGGGGCGGTGCCTGGACTGCGAGGTGCCCTACGACGAGGAGCTGTTCGAGCGGCTGCGCGAGTGGCGCCGCGGCAGAGCCGCCGATCAGTCGGTGCCGGCGTACGTCGTCTTCACCGATGCCACACTGCAGGCCATCGCCGAGGTCCAACCCTCGACCGAGCGTGAGCTGCTGGCCATCAACGGCATCGGGGCCGCCAAGCGCGACCAGTACGCCGACGAGGTCTTGGCCCTGGTGAAGGGTGGAGACCCCGGCTGAGCTGGCACCGATGGGTGGTGCGGAGCAGGACCAGCGTCCTCAATTCTCCGAGCCGAGAATAAATCCGTTGCATGCCGCGAAATCGGCCGAGTACCGTTGGGCCACGCCGTTGGCTTGTGCCTGCGGCACGTCTGAAGCAGTCAGATCAGCCCCGAGTGGACCGTGAGGAGGTGCTCCGATGGAGACCAGCAACATGTACCGGACGCGTCACTGTGCCCCGTCTGCCTCGAGCCCTGCCCTCACGTTCTGGCGTGCGCTCCCCGTCACCACGGGAGCAGTGCGTCCCGATGGCGCGATGGGTTTCGCCCCCGCGGCAGCCGACGCGACCGTCTCCACCCCGGGTCCCCTCGCCTGGAGTCCACCGATCTGAGCACCACCTGAATCGGCAGCCTCCAGGCCGCGGAACCCGAGACCCGGGATCCGCGGCCTTCTTGTTTGGTCGCACGACCCCAGACCAGATCCACACCAGTGAGAGGAACCGACATGAGTACCGCACTCCTCGAGCGGCCACAGCCGAACCGCGAGGACACGCTGCCGTGCCGAGTCGAGGACCCGGAGCTGTGGTTCGCCGAGTCGCCCCAGGACGTCGAGGCGGCCAAGGCGCTGTGCGCCCCCTGCCCGGTGCGAGCCGAGTGCCTCGCAGGGGCGCTCGAGCGGCGTGAGCCGTGGGGTGTGTGGGGCGGCGAGCTCGTCATCGCGGGCGAGGTGGTTGCCCGCAAGCGGCCACGCGGTCGCCCGCGCAAGGACGAGGTCAAGGCATGAGGTCGCCGCATCACATCACCGGGCCTCGTCGGACCGAGCAACAGACTGACCGAGGAAGGAAAGAGTCATGGACTACGCATACGCCGACCTGAGACGCGCACAGCTGACCGAGCGTCTGGTCGACGCCGACCTGCAGCGGCGCGGACGGCGTGCGGTTCTGGCCGACCGGCTCTCCCGGCGAGCAGCGCGCGCCGCGCAGCTCGCCCAGCTGGCTGCCGACCGCTCGCTGTGACGGCCGCGCCTCGCGCGGCCAGCACCAGGGCTCCCGAGTCATGGACTCGGGAGCCCTGGTCGTGTCGCGGCGTGCGCTGCTGCGGGCTGGTGCGCGTAGGCTCATAGGGTGAACCTGAGCTGCGACGGTTGCGGACTCGTCCACGAGAGCGAGACGCCGCCGGTGACGTGGTCGCTGTCGATGGAGCACGGACAGGCGGTCCGGCTGTGCGAGGCGTGCACCCGGGAGAACCTGCGCGCGATGGAAGGCAAGCTCGACCGCAGCTACTGGTGAGCCCCCCGGGGCGGGACGGCTCAGATCTCCTCGGTGAACCCCGGCATCAGCTCTTCGAGGATGCGCCGGAAGGGCACCTCAGCCTCGAGCTGGCACAGCACCCCCACCCCGCCGGTCAGCGTGCGATGGATCAGGAGGTACTCCGGCGGGAGCGTGAGCCGCAGCGCGGTCTGCACCTCCGGTGAGCGAGGGTCCTGCACCCGCTGCATCTGGGCGCGCATGAAGTCCCGTGAGAAACGGAAGGTCTCGGTGCGTGCGGGCTCCATGAAGGGGCCGAGGTAGTTCTTGAGCTGCTCCGGCGACATCCGGATGTTCTGCTTGAGGAAGCCGTCCTCACGTAGGTAGGCGACCACTTCCTCGTAGTCGTCGTGGAGGGAGATCCTGCCCAGGCGTCCCAGCGAGGCCGGCATCTTGCCGTCGGGGAGCCTGGCCACCGCGCCGTAGTCGAGGACGCCGAGCCGGTCGGGGCCGGCGTCCTCGCGGATCAACCGGAAGTTGCCCGGGTGCGGGTCGGCGTGCAGCATCCCGGTGCGCGCGGGTGCCTCGAACATGAAGCGCGCGTAGAGGTTGCCGAAGTGGTCGCGCTCCTCCTGGCTGCCGCGGTCGATCAGGCTCGCCAGGGAGCCCTGCCCGGGCATCCACTCGGTGACGATCGCCTGACGGCCCGCCTCCAGCACCTTCGGAACGACGTAGCGCTCGTCATCGGCGAACTCCTCGGCGAAGGCGCTCTGGGCCTCGGCCTCCAACGCGTAGTCCAGCTCCTCGGAGACGCGGTCGCGCAGCTCCTCGGCCAGCAGCTTGGCGTCGATGCCCGGCAGCAGTCCCCCGAAGGTCTTGGCCAACCGGGTGATCTGCTTGAGATCAGCAAGCAAGGCCTCCTCCGCGCCGGGGTACTGCACCTTGACTGCGACCTCCGTGCCGTCGCGCCACCTGCCGCGATGGACCTGGCCGATCGACGCCGACGCCGCAGGAACGTCGTCGAACTCTGCGAAGTCGCGCTTCCAACCGGCGCCGAACTGCTTGGTCATCTGCTGGTGCACGGTCGCGGCGCTCATCGGCGGAGCCGCGTCCTGGAGCTTGGTCAGCTGTTCGCGGTACGGCGCGGCGAGCTCCTCGGGGAGCGCGCCCTCGAAGATCGAGAGGGCCTGGCCGAACTTCATCGCCCCGCCCTTGAGCTCACCGAGGGTCTTGAACAGCTGAGCGGCGGTGCGTGCCTGCATCTCGCTCATCACGACCTCGGCTGGTGCTCCCCCGAGGCGCTTGCCGACCCCGATGGCCTGCCGACCGGCGTAGCCCAGGGGGAGGGAGGCGAGGCGCGCCGTGCGCGTCACCGCCCTGCGCGGTAGTTCTGCCATGGCTACATTCTGCCTTGCTGAACCTAGTTCAGCGAGCCTGGCACCCGCAGTCCGTACGTGGCGGATACTCCTGCACCGCGACCTCGGCCAGGTCCGCAGACACGGTCAGGACGCGGGAGTGCGTGGCCGGCCCGTCGCCGCCGAGATAGGCGGAGACCTCACGGGCCACCCACCCCATGGCGACGTAGGCCAGGGCGGCGTCAACGGGCTCGGGGACGCCGTCGGGTCGGTCCTGCCGGGTGAGTCTGGAGTACTGCTCCACCAGCAGGGGCCACGCCGGGTCGGACTCGGTGCGGTGCAGGTCGAGGCAGCGCAGGCAGGCCGTGGTGCCGGGGACGACGAAGGGTCCGACCAGGGCGCGCCCCTCGACGAAGCGCAGCAGCAGGTGGGGGGCACCGTGCTCCACGTGCAGGTCGAGCCGCGCGCGTGAGGGCTCGCCCACCCCGACGACCACGTGGAGCTCGCGTGGGGCGCGGCCACGAGGGGGCGGCCCCGGGGCGAGCCGGCGCGGGGCCGGAAGCGCGGCACGGTGCAGCACGCTGCGCAGCTCGGCGGCGATCAGCTGGCTCAGCCGGCCGCCGTACGGCTGGACGCGGACGCGGACCCCTTCGGTCGTCACCGGTACGCCGCGCCGGGCCGTGGCTGCCAACGAGTGGCGCACCCAGACGTCGTCAGGGTCGCCCTGATCGGTGGGCATCGCGGCCCGCAGCGCGGTGTCGTCGGGGAGCAGGTGCCGGCCCAGCGCTGCCCTGGTCGCCGACGGGGGCGGGTCCATCACGACCCGGCGGTTGGCGGGGGTGTCGGGAAGGAGCACGCGCGCGGCGGGGTCGAGGCCGACCTGCAACGTGCGCGAGTCCCGTCGCAAGAGGTGTGTTCCAGGCAGGAGGATCGGGTGCATGGGCAGACTCTGACCCGCTCACCGCGATCCTGGGGGCGGCCGTCCACAGGGGGACGAAAAGCGGCGCGGGGCGGGGACCATTGCTGGTCCCCGCCCCGCGCGAGTCTGGGTCTCGGCTCAGGCCTTGCCGAGGATGCGGTTGAGGTTGGTGCTGCAGACCGGGCAGACAGCCTTCGCCATCCGGGTGCCCTTGTCGTTGACCTTGACCTCACCATCGGCCTGGCGCTTCTCCTTGCACTTCACGCAGTAGAACTCGCCGCTCCAGGTCTCTGCCATTTCCGACTCCTCGCTTTTTCTTACACAGTCGTGTCGTTCGTCGCGGCGAGCAGAGTGGAGTCACCCGCCGGTGCCGCGTCTCACGGCGGTCCTGACCCTACGCCCCAGAGGCGCAAACTCCTGGCACCGACCCCCTGCGCGAGGTGATTCGCGTCACGGCGGCTCTCAGCGGCCGCGCACCTCCGGCCGCACGCCCTGGACGCCGCTCGCCCGCACGACCCCCTGAACTTGCTCATCTAGTCTCAGAGCCATGAGCTTCGCAGCCGACGCCACGACGTCGGACGACTGGTCGGGCAGGGCCGGCGGCGCACTGGTGGTGGGTGGCAGCGGTGCCATCGGGGCCGCCGTCGTGAACCTGTTGCTGAGGCGCGGGGCCCGGGTCGGGACGACGTACCGGAGCAGCCCGGTCGAGGTGAGTCCCTCCTGGCAGCTCGACGTGGGTGACCCCGACGTCTGCGCCCGGATGGTCGGCGAGGCCGAAGAGGCGCTGGGTGGCCTGCACACCTTGGTGTACGCCGCCGGGCCGCACGTGCCGATGCGCCACCTGTCGCGGGTGGACCCCGCGGACATGGCCCGTCAGCTCGCCGCCGACGCCGCCGCCTTCCACGCAGTGGTGCAACCGGCGCTGCCGGCGCTGCGCCGGACCTCCGGCTCCGTGGTGGCGGTGACGACAGCGGCCACGTCCCGCTTCCCGGTGCGCGACGTCCTCTCCTCGGCGCCCAAGGCAGCGGTCGAGGCAATGGTGCGAGCGATCGCTGCCGAGGAGGGCCGCTACGGCGTGCGCGCCAACTGCGTCGGTCCCGGCATGCTCACCGACGGGATGGCGCAGCGGCTGATCAGCAGCGGCGAGCTCGACGAGCGCGCGCTGGAGGTGACGCGCGGCAACATCCCGCTGCGTCGTTTCGGGAGCGCGGTCGACGTCGCCGAGGCGGTCTGCTTCCTGGCCTCGGACCGCGCAGGGTTCATCAGCGGGCAGAAGCTCGACGTCGACGGCGGCTACGGGGTCTGATCGCCTTCGCCGTGCTGGCTACCATGAGCCGGTCGTGGGGCTGGGATGGATGGCCGTGCACGCCGGTGTAGCTCAGTTGGTACTCCTGTCACCGGCTCCGGGCGCGGGGGCCGGCGTCAGTCACCCAATTCGGTGCGGCGGCGGTCGACGAAGGCCGCGAGCTCGGCGCGGATCGCTTCGTCCATCGGCGGCGCGGCATAGGCCTCGGCCGTCGCTCGCCAGATCTCGGCAGCGCGGGTGGAGGTGTTGCGCGACCCCTTGCTGACCCAGCGCTCAAAGTTCTCGGTCGATGACAGCAGCGGCCGGTAGAAGCAGCTGCGGAAGCGGGTCATGGTGTGCTCGGCGCCGAGGAAGTGGCCGGAGTGGCGCACCTCCTTGTGGGCGTCGAAGGCCAGTGCCTCCTCGTCGACGACCATCGGCGTGAATTGCTCGCGCAGCACCCGTAGGGCCTCGACGTCGACGACCAGCTTCTCCGGGCAGGCCACCAGACCGGACTCGAGCCAACCGGCCGACTGCACGACGAGGTTGGCGCCCGCGAGGAACGCGGCCTGGAGGGTGTTGAAGGACTCCTGCGCTGCCTGCGCGTCCACGGTCTGGCTGGAGGTGAGGCTGCCTCCACCGGCCCGCCACGGCAGCCCGTAGCGGCGGGCGATCTGGCCCGAGGCGTACAACCCCTTCGCCGACTCCGGCCCGCCGAACGCGGGGGAGCCGGACTGCATGTCGATCGTGGACAGGAACGAGCCCATCACCGCCGGCGTGCCGGGCCGCACCAGCTGCAACAGCGCGATGCCTGCGAGGACCTCCGCCGTCTGTTGGGCGAGAGCGGCGGGTGAGGTGACCGGTGCCATCGCGCCCATGAGAAGGAACGGCGTGACCACCACCCCCTGGCCCGCCTCGGCGTAGGCGAGCAGCGCCTCGAGCATCCTCGTGTCGTAGCTGAGCGGCGAGTTGACGTTGACGATCGTCATCAGCGAGCAGGCCGGGCGTCCCTCGTCGTCCGGCAGGTCCAGCGCTCCTCCGCCGAAGGCGATCCGCACCATCTCCATGCTGTCCGCGGCGTTGACGTCGGAGAGCGCCGAGCCGAACACGGCCTTGTCCGAGGTGGTCAGTGAGACCTGGAGCATGTCGAGGTGACGGGAGTCCAGCGGCCGGTCGTTCGGCTCGATCAGCGGCATGGTGCAGATGTCGAGCTGCTCGAAGCTCTGGGTGAGCCGGGCCATCAGCTCGAAGTCCGCCAGGGTGCCCTCGCGGCGGCTGTCGCCCTGTCGGAAGAACGGTGCGCCGCTCACCGGGGTGAAGACCATGTGGTCTCCACCGAGCACGACAGAGTGCTCGGGGTTGCGTGCCCGCAGGGTGAACTCGGAGGGCGCCAGGGCCACCTGCTCGAGAAGGAAATCAGGGTCGAGCAGGACGACGTCCTCCTCCACCTGCTGCCCGGCCGCCGCGAACCGCTCCAGCGCCTCGGGGTGGTCGAAACGGATGCCGAGCTCGGAGACGATCCTGCGCCAGCCGTGCTCGAGGGTGTCCAGGTCTCCCGGCGAGAGGATCTCGTAGCGGGGCATGGGGTTGGTGAACATGGCCTCTCCTTTCGGCCGCGGGGAGGGTCAGGCTCGAGGCCGGAGTCCCTGCGGGTCGTGCGGACTGTCGGCGATGACCTCGGCGGACACGCGCGAGCCCACGACGGTCACCTCCAGGGGGGTGCCGACCTCGGTGTGGGACCGGTCGACGTAGGCCAGGGCGAGGCTGGCGCCCACGCAGTGGCCGTAGCCGCCGGAGGTCACGTGACCGACGCGACGCTCGCCGTCCCAGACGGGCTCGAACCGGCTGGCGTCAGCTCCGTGTGGCCCGTCGGCAACGGACAGCCGCAGAGTGACCAGCTGCAGGGCCGGCGGATCGTTCCTCTCGGCCAGCGCCGCGTCGCGGCCCACGAAGACGGCCTGCTTGTCGTGGGCGACGAAGCCGCCGAGCGCGTTCATCGCCGGGGTGGTGGCCCAGGTGAACTCCTTGGACCACACCCCGAACGACTTCTCCAGGCGCAGCGAGTCCAGCGCCCGGTAGCCGATGTCGACGGCGCCGAGGTCGCGACCCGCCTCGCTCAGCACGGCGTAGAGCCGCGGCAGCGCCGTGGCGGGCACGTTGAGCTCGTAGCCCAGCTCGCCGGTCACCGACAGCCGCGCCACCCGTGCCCGCACCGCCCCGACGTCGAGGGTGGTCGCGGCCAGCCAGCGCAGGGCCGGGCCGCTCACATCGTCGTCGGTCACCCGCTGCAACAGCGTGCGAGAGAGAGGCCCGGACAGCGAGACCCCGGCGACGGCGTCGGACAGGTCGCGCACCGCCACCCCGCCGCGGTCGGCCCACTCCAGACAGTGGGTGAACCACCGCTGGTGCCACTCGCGCAGGTAGTAGGAGCCGACCAGCCAGAACTCCTCCTCGCCCCAACAGGTCACGGTGAGGTCGCCCAGGAGCCGACCCGACGGCGACAGCATCGGCGCCAGCCGCACGCGGCCCGGAGCCGGCAGCTGGCAGGCGAGCAGCCGGTCCAGCCAGTCGCGCGCGCCGGGTCCACTCACCTCGTAGCGGGCGAACGCGGTGGTGTCGAGCAGGCCGACGGACTCCCGAGTCGCCCGCACCTCGCGCCCGACGATGTCGAAGGCGTTGCTGCGGCGCAGTGTCGGAATCTCCTCGAACTCCGCGCCGCCGTCGTCCTCGCCCACGAAGTACAACGGAGTCTCGAGTCCCCAGGTGGCGCTCCAGCGGGCACCGGCGTCGGTGAGCGTGCCGTGCAGCGCCGAGGTGTGCAGGGGCCGTCCCGCCGGAAGCTCCTCGTTGGGGTAGCTGATCTCGAAGCGGCGCGAGTAGAACTGCGCTGTCGTCTCGTTGACGTAGCCGCTGGCGGCGGCCCACGGGCCGAACCGGGCCACGTCCATGCCGAACACGTCGCGGCTCGGCTCGCCGTGCACCATCCACTCCGCCAGCGCCAGGCCGACGCCGCCGCCCTGGCTGAAGCCGGCCATCACCCCGCACGCCGTCCAGTAGCCCGGGAGCCCGCGCACCGGCCCGACCAGCGGGTTGCCGTCCGGGGTGAAGGTGAAGGCCCCGTTGACCCAGCGCCGGATGCCGGCGTTCTCCAGGCACGGGTAGCGCTCGAAACCGACCGCCAGCTCCGGGGCGATCCGGTCGAGATCGGGCGGGATCAGCTCGAGCCCGAAGTCCCAGGGCACGCCCTCGGTGTGCCAGTGGCGTGGGTCGAGCTCGTAGACGCCGAGCAGCATCCCGTCGCCCTCCTGCCGGGCGTAGGTGTAGCCCTCGAGGTCCATCACCATCGGCAGCTCTCGGTGAAGCCCGGCCAGCTCCGGGAGCGGCTCGGTGACCAGGTAGTGGTGCTCCATCGGGACGACCGGCAGGTCGACTCCGGCCATCCGCCCCACCTGCCGTGCCCACAGACCGGCGGCGTTGACCACGTGCTCGCAGGCGACGACCCCCCGGTCCGTGTCCACCTCCCAGCCGCCCCCGACGGAGCGAGGACGCCGGCGAAGGCCGTGCACGCGGTTGTGCTGTGCGATCTCCGCACCTCGGCCGCGCGCCGCTGCGGCGAACGCGTGGGTTGCGCCCGAGGGGTCGAGGTGGCCCTCCATCGTGTCGAACATCCCCCCGTGCAGGCCGGTGACGTCAACGACCGGGCACATGGCCTCGATCTCGTCGAGACCGACCAGGCGCACCGTCTCGATGCCCAGGGTCTGGTAGACCGCCCACTGCGCCTGCAGCCACTCCCAGCGCTCCGCGGAGCCGGCCAGGCTCAGTCCTCCCACCAGGTGCAGGCCGCAGGAGCGGCCGGTCTCCTGCTCGAGCTCCGTGTACAGCTCGATCGTGTAGGCCTGGAGGGCGGCCACGTCGGGGTCGGCGTTGAGAGCGTGGAAGCCGCCCGCGGCGTGCCAGGTGGAGCCGGCGGTGAGCTCGGAGCGCTCGAGCAGCAGCACATCGTCCCAGCCCAGCTTGGCCAGGTGGTAGAGCACGCTGGTGCCCACCACCCCTCCACCGATGACCACGGCGCGGTAGCTGTCCTTCACCGGGCGTCTCCTATCCCATGACCGAGAAGGTGCTGTGGGAGGTCGCCGACCGGAGCCGGCTGAAGGTGCCGAGGTCGACCTCGACCCCGCTGCGGGGCAGCCGCAGCCGCACCGGGTGTGCGTCGTGGTCGTCTCCTGACTCCGCAGCCTCGACCAGCGCGCGGAGGTAGGTGCCCACCAGCGGGGCGTTCTTGAACTGGTTCCCGCTGGTGCCGATCGCGACGTGGAAGCCGTCCAGGCTGGTGCGGTCGTAGATCGGGATCCAGTCGTCGCTGACGTCGTACGCCGCGGCCAGCCCGTGGGGCGTGTTCGGCACGGTGAGGTCGGGCAGCCGCCGGGCCGCACGGTAGACCTGCGTCTCGTACTGCTCGGTGGTGACGTGCCGGTCGAAGTCGTCGGGGTCCTCGAGCCAGTGCCGCGGGTCGCACTCGGCCTCGACCCCGCCCACGAGCAGCTCCCCGCCCGGTGCGCCGCGGAAGTAGGTGCCGAGGTCGAGGTCGGCGACGAGGGGGCCTGGAGCCTCCCCGCCCGGCTGGCCGTCGTACCCGGACGGCGCCGGCAGCGTGTGCACCTCGGCGCGCATCGGCCGGGTCCGCACGGCGAACTCCTCGGTCACCCCGGCCAGCGCGTTGACCCGGCCCGACGCGGGGCCCGCCACGTTGACGACGACCGGGGCGTCGATGCGCCCGCCGTCGATGAGGTCGACGCCGACCACGCGCCCACCGCTGCTCCGGACGGCGCTGACCACGGCTCGGAACCGGAACCGGGCACCGAGCCGACGGGCTGCGGTGGCCAGGTTGTGGGCGGCGTACCCGGGGTCGTCGATGAAGCCGGTGTCCGGCGTCCAGTAACACCCGAGCTCCCCGTCGGGGTCCCTCCAGAAGGCGTCGCTGTCCAGGGGCGCCGGCGGGTAGAAACGTGCCGCGTCGAGCAGAGGCAGCCGGGCGCGCAGGGTCTCTGCGTCCCAGCGCTCGTAGGGGACTCCCACCTGGTCGAACAGCCCGAGCACCCGGTCGGTGTCGTGCACGGGGGCGTCCAGGCACACGCCGCCGGTGCGGGTGTACGCCGCGAGCCCGCCGTCGTCGTCACGGCCGCCGAGGAAGTCCTCCCAGTCCGCCCACCAGAAGTGGGACTCCCACGCGGTGGCCACGCCGGCGTGGGTGGAGTAGTTGAACCGGATGATCGCCGAGGACGCGCCGGTGGAGCCCTGGCCCGGGCCGGACAGGGCGTCGACGACCACCACGGTGCGCCCGGCAGAGGCAAAGGCGTGGGCCACTGAGCAACCCAGGACCCCCGCGCCGATCACGACGACGTCGGCGCTCTCTCGGCCATCCACCGCGGCCCCTTTTCGTACGAGGTGCGGTGACGCATCGCCGCTCTCCTTCCGCTTTCTACCACCGCGGGAAGGCCGTGAACAGAGACGAAGCTCGCCCGTCACACAGTGGCTTCGCCGGGCACTGGGATCGCTGAGGGTGGTTTGGCGCGCTTCTCCGGTGGCGGCTCTTGTAGGGCAGACACGAAAGTGAGCCCGGTGCCCCCCGCCAGGGTCCAGGCGTCCACCCCCGCCGGGAGCGTGAGCGGCACGAAGCGGTACGTCGCCATGGGCGAAACCACAGGACCACGAGGTGTCGCGCGCGACGGTCCTGGCTACCATGAGCGCGCGCCGGTGTAGCTCAGTTGGTAGAGCGCCTCACTTGTAATGAGGATGTCGCGGGTTCGACTCCTGTCACCGGCTCTGGCTCACTTCGGTGGTTGAGGAGCGAGCTTGCGAGCGTCTCGAAACCACTCAACCTGTCGGTGGTTGAACGAGCGATTCTCGGTGGTTGAGGAGCGAGCGCAGCGAGCGTCTCGAAACCCCTGTCGTTGGTTGAGGAGCGAGCGCAGCGAGCGTCTCGAAACCACACCACCTCACAACGCATCCCCCACCCGCGCCGCCGCCTCCCACAGGTTCCGGTCGATGAGGTGCCCGTACAGATCCATCGTCATTTCAGCAGACGCGTGCCCCAGGATCCGCTGCACCACCTTCGGGTCTGCCCCGGCCGCGAGCCACAGCGAAGCCGCGGTGTGGCGCAGGTCGTGGATTCGGAACCGCGGTCGACCGACGGACTCGATCGCTTCGGTCCAGCGCACCGTGCGCTTCCAGTTGCCCTCGTTGAGCGCTCCGCCACCGGGAGCGGCGAACAGCCAGGCGTCAGGCGGCTTGCCGTCGGCCCAGCCCTCTACCAGGGGAATCAGCTCGGCGACCAGCGGCACGGTGCGAGCGCGCTTGTTCTTCAGGCTGTCGACGTAGACCGTCCCGTCGCTCCGGCTCGAGAGCACCGCCCGCTGCACCCGCACGCCGACGCCGGGGGAGTCGACGAGGTCGCCGACCTTGAGCCCCGCCGCTTCACCCCACCGCAGCCCAGACAGCCCCAGGAAGAGCACCAGGTCGCCGTACGGAGCCGCACACGCCGCCGCCAGCGCCCGGAGCTCCGGCAGGGTGAGGAACTGCCCCTCCCGGCGCGTGTGGGCTCCGCTGGGCGGCTTGAGGCCCTCCGCGGGGTTGGCGGTGATCCGGCCGTCCGCGACCGCGAAGGCCAGCAGCGAGCGCAGCGTGGCGAGGTACCGGTTGACGCTCGAGGCCGACGCGCCGCCGCTGACCAGGCCGCCCAGCCAGTTCGCGATCGCTGCCCGGGTGATCGAGGCGACGGGTCGGTCGCCGAAGGCGCGGCTTCACGTGCAGCCGCCAGCTCGACTCGTCGGACTCCTTGCTGCGTCGCTTCACCGTGCCCCGTGACTCGAGCCAGTCGACGGCGACCTGATCGAGCGGCACCCGCCCACGGCGCGGGTCGATCCACTCGCCGATCCGCAGGCCGCGGAGCTGGTCCTGCTCCCAGGCGACCGCGTCGCCCTTGCGGTCGAAGACCCGGGTGGCCACCTCGCGGCCGTGCGCCTTGACCCGAGCCCGGTAGCGCACGCGGCCCGCGCGGGTCACGTAGCGCTGGATGGACATCTCAGGCCGTCCGCTCCCGGTGTTCTTCTCGGCCCAGGCGATGATCGTCGACTCCTGCCACACCAGCCGGCGGCCGACCTTGATGGCCGGCGCGAACCGGCCGTCCTGTCGCAGCCAGCGGACGGTGAGCACGGGCACCCGCAGGTAGTCCGCGACCTCGTCGATCGTCATCAGTCGCTCCATCGCTGCCTCCTTCGCCGGCGAAGTGTTGTGGCCCGAAGCGGTCGCACCCGATCACCATCGCCCCGCCTCAGCCCTTCATAGGCAAGTCCAACCTCGACTTGTGGACAGAGACCTCGATTCGGCGGTCGAGCTTGTCGAGACCACCCGACCCTCGTCACGCTCACCGAACCGCGAAAATCGAGACCACACACCTCATGCAAAGCGATGAGCGGTCTGCGAGGCCTCGCAGCGTCGTGACGAATCGCGACCGGGGTATCGGGACTGTCCACCACTGGCCCACTGGCGTGCCTATGAGTGGTAGGAGGTGTCGCGATGTCCCGAAGCCGAGCTCGAGTCGCCGGCCAGACCCTGAAGTGCGGCTGGTGCCGAAACGCCGTCGAGCTCGCAGCCACCGGCCGGATCCCGAAGTGGTGCTCGCATACCTGCCGTCAGAGAGCCTGGGAGCAGCGCCGAGCCGCCTCATCCGGACTAACCGCGGTCGATGTGGTCGTCCAGCCCGTCGAGGTCGAGAAGGAGGTGGTCGTCGAGCGCCCCGTCGAGGTGTGCGTGGCACCCAAGGGCGCCGCCTGGCCAGACGCCCTTCGCGAACTCGCCAAGCAACTCGACCGCAGCCTCGTCTACAACCGCGATCTCCTCGGTATCGAGGATGCATTCGACCAGGTCCTCCAAGCCCTTGCGCTTCGACGCTCGGCAGCGCCCGCTACGTGCCGTCATCGGCGCTGAGACCCCTGATCCGAGGTGCACGTGAGCGTGTGTCCGGCAAATGACGCGTCGCATGGGCCGCTCGAGCGGGCGCTCGGAGCCGCGCCCAGGACGCGCCATCCGGTGTTGCCCCGTGCTGATCGACACGCCAACACTGCATTGCACGGCACGATCTACTGATTACGTATAGACTCCCCACCATGAGCGAGCGTGAACGGATCTTGGAAGACCTCGGCAGCACCAACATCCTCCGGGGCATCCGGTGGGCATACGAGTCGGCCGAGGCGGACCCGTCTTGACTACGACGAGGAAACCGGGCACAACACGCTCCTCGTCGGCGTCATGCGATGGGTGCTGCTCTGCGACCGCCTAGACCGCGTCTTCTCGTGCGGCAAGTACGCAACCCCAGAGCACAGCCCCGCCACGACAGGTCTCGACGTCCTGTTCGCCAGCATTCCGGCCGACGAGCAAGAGACGTTTCCGGAGATCGAGCCCGGCATCGTTGTCCGCGACGACCTCCTCGGCAGCCCCGGGTGGTCCAACGGCGACATCCGGTGGCTTCTCGCTTCCGCCGAGTTCGGCGGGATCGATGCCATCAACTGGCGTCGACGCAGTCCCTTGAAGCAGCGCACCGCGAAGCAAGTCGACCCCGACCACGACCAGATGTCCCTGCTCGACGTCCTGATGGACGACCCCGCTGCCGCCAAACTCCGCGCCGCGCTCGAGCGTGCCGTCGAACTCGACCTGACCACGTTGGTCGTCACGCACACCCAGGACATCGACACTGACGACCGCGAGCTGTACATCGGCTTCCCGTCCATGGAGGAGCGCGAGAGCGCTTGGGCGTGGAAGGAGAACCTCCTGACGTCACCCCCAGGTAGCCCGAGCCGTCAGGCGCTACCCGCCGAGCGAGCCCGACGACCCGTCGAACGTTGCCGACGCGCCGGTCCGGCTGCGCGCCCCTGGCGAGAAGACCAACCCGAATAGCCCGACCGGCGTCATGGACGACGCGTCGGGCGCCACCGAGGGCCGATGAACACCCGCTCGCGGGCTCACGAGTCGCCCCGCTGTTCGACGGGACACGGCTGGCGCTCGCCCGACACCTGGCCGGAATGCGGAAGATCGAGGTCGCACACCGCATCGGCCGCTCACCCAGCGCCGTCACCGCCTGGGAGTCCGGCACGAACCAGCCCACCGCAGCCAACATTGCCGAGCTCGCCATCGGTCTTGAGGTTGACCCTTGGTTCTTCGCTGTCCGCGGAGGCGACCTCAACACCATCAGCGTTGCGCCTCACTACCGGTCGCTTCGGTCAACCTCGCAACTGCTTCGTGAGCAGGCGCTTGCGTACGGGCAGATCGCTGTCGACATCGCCTCTGCGATCGAGGTCCATGCCGAGTTCCCAACCCCAGAAGTGCCGACTTACCCGGTCGAGCCGAATGACATGGCCGGGCCAGAAGAAGCAGCCCGCCTCGTTCGCGAAGGATGGGACCTCGGCACGGGTCCCGTCGGACATCTCGTACGACTCCTAGAGCACAACGGCATCCTGATCGTCTTCAGCCCGCCTGGAGCAGCGGCGATTGACGCGTACTCATTCACTGCCGCCAACCGGCCAACTGTCGTGCTCAACCCCATCAAGCGCGACTACTACCGCCAGCGGTTCGATGTCGCTCACGAGCTCGGCCACCTGGTCATGCACGGCGAAGCCGAGCCCGGCAGCAAGGCGGTTGAAGACCAGGCCCACCGTTTCGCGTCCGAACTTCTCCTGCCCGCCGAACAAGTGCACGACCTGCTCCCAACCACGATGGGGCGTCGCACCTGGACAACCCTGTTCAGGCTGAAAGAGGACTGGGGCGTCAGTGTCGGTGCCCTTCTCTTCCGGGCGCGGCAACTGGGTCGGCTCTCAGACGTCTCCTATCGCAACGCGATGATTCGTATGTCGCAGAACGGGTGGAGGCGCCACGAGCCTGGGACGGTCACAACCATCGAACAGCCATCTTTGATGCCTCGGGCCCTCGAACTCCTCGACTCGGTGGGAATTCCGACTGAGGACCTGGTCCGTCAGTGCCGCGTCCACGTCACCTATTTGACGCGGCCACGGCTCGCATCCCACTGCCCGACCTTCGCAACGAAAAGGGCGGCAAGGTGAGAGCCCAAACCGATGAGGAGCCCACCGGTGGAAGAAGGGGAAGGTCGCGGTTCTGTCATTGCTGCGACCACCCGGCAGCGACCAAGACGCCGCTTCGTGCCCGGAGCGGTAGCCGAGTACCGGCGGCCGGCTTCCGACTCCGTCGTCTCGCAGCGGACGGCGTGCCGTCGCCGTCGTCATTCCTAGCAGCAAGAGTCGTAGCGCGAGACGCACTCCTCCCCGCAGCCCCTCGACAACAGCGGTCAAGGAGCAGACCCCATCCGGGCAGAGTCCCGCGGGGTGGTGGGCTTCGTGTTGACCTTCGGTGCCTACTCGCCGCTTCGATCGCGGCGATGTATCCATTATCGCTGAGGTCGTAAGCATCGCCATGGAGCTTTCGGAGAGGTAGCGGCGGTCGCCGCGATCCACTCGTCGTGCATGTCCGGCAGGACCGCGCCGACCAAGCGGATGACGGCGGCGTCGTTGGGGAAGATCCCGACCCCGCGGGATCTGCGCTTGGTCTCCTTGTTCATCCGCTCGAGCGGGTTGGTCGACCAGATCTTCGCCAGTGCGCCCGCGGGAACCCGGTGAACGCGAGGACCTCGGCCTTCGCGCCGTCCATCAGCGGGCCGATCTTGGGGACCGGGCGCGAACTGGTCGCGGGCCTCGTCCCAGGCCGCGCGACCTCGGCGGGCTCGGGGTGAGCGAAGATCGCTCGGAACACCGCAGCGACCAAGTCGGCCTGGGTCTTGGGGACGTGGGCGAGCAGGTTTCGGGCGAAGTGGACTCGGCAGCGTTGGTGCGCCACGCCCCGGAAGGAGCGGCTCCGCGCCGCCACCAGCCCGGAATACTGATAGAAGATGACCAACCAGACCCCGGCAAGTCCGCGCTGCTTCAGCTAGGTCATGTACCCCTGCCAGAAGACCTCGTCCTCGGAGTCGCCGACATCAAGGCCGAGGATCTCCCGTCCGCCGTCTCGGTGATCGCCGGTGGCCAACCACGGCCATCGAGACGAGCTGGGAGGTGGGGTTGCGGACGTGCAGGTAGGTCGCATCGAGGTAGACGTAGGGGAACCGGACATGGTCCAGGGGGCGGGTGCGGAACGCGCCGACGGTCTCGTCAAGCCCGGCGCAGATCCGCGAGACCTCGGACTTGCTGATGCCGGCATCGGCGCCCATCGCCTCGACCAGCGCATCGACCGAGCGGGTGGAGATGCCCTGGACGTAGGCCTCCATCACCACCGCGTAGAGCGCCTGGTCGATGCGGCGCCGCGGCTCGAGGATGACCGGGAAGAACGAGCCCTTGCGCAGCTTGGGGATCCGCAAGCCCACGTCACCGGCCTGGGTGGTGACCAGCCGCGGTCGCGACCCGTTGCGGTCGGTGACACGATCTTCGGTGCGCTCGTAGCGACCGGCGCCGATCCGTTCGGCGCCGCCTCGGCCTCGATGAGTTCCTGCATCACCATGCGAACCGACTCGCGGATCAGATCCACGCCGTCACCGGCACGGAACGCATCGAGCAGCTCGGACAGGGCAGACTGGGACAAGGCCATCGGTGGTCTCCTTCAGTGCGTCACTTGGTCGTTTCACACCGAAGATCCCGCCGATGGCCGCCTACTTCACGCAGCCTCGCCGAACCTCAAATCCCACCACTCCACGGGACGCTCCTCCCCATCCGCGGTTACGTTTGTTTGCTCCCTGCCCTTCAACAGGGCCATTCAAGGCCGAAAGTCCTGTGGGCTGTTGAGGGACGGTGAGGCATACTCCCGCTCTGTGAAAGCAAAACGGGGGAGTCATGTTCACGCTCAACGGCAGCGCCGTGCGCATCAGAAGGCTTTGAAGCATCGACGGCGGCGCGCTGCAATGTCTGCCGCGGTTGCTTCGAGCGCAGCCACTGCCG